>NZ_QGGX01000019.1 GCF_003148805.1 Aminobacter sp. AP02 | reverse complement strand
TCCTGCCCGTCGTGCCTGTCGCGCAAGACCAACCTGTGCACGGCGATCCGCTCGACCCAGGGCCAGGGCCTGATGCCCGATGGCTCCAGCCGCTTCTCCATCGGCAAGGACAAGATCTTCCACTACATGGGCTGCTCGACCTTTTCGAACTTCACCGTTCTGCCCGAGATCGCACTCGCCAAGGTCAATCCCGACGCGCCCTTCGACAAGATCTGCTACATCGGCTGCGGGGTGACCACCGGCATTGGTGCCGTCATCAACACGGCACGCGTCGAGATCGGTTCGACCGCCATCGTCTTTGGCCTTGGCGGCATCGGCCTCAACGTCATCCAGGGCCTGCGCCTGGCGGGCGCCGACATGATCATCGGCGTCGATTTGAACAACGACAAGAAGGCCTGGGGCGAACGCTTCGGCATGACCCATTTCGTCAACCCCAAGGAAGTCGACGGCGACATCGTGCCCTATCTGGTCAACCTGACCAAGCGCGGCGCCGACCAGATCGGCGGCGCCGACTACACCTTCGACTGCACGGGCAACGTCAAGGTGATGCGCCAGGCGCTGGAAAGTGCTCATCGCGGCTGGGGGGAGTCGATCGTCATCGGCGTTGCAGGTGCGGGCCAGGAAATCTCGACGCGGCCGTTCCAGCTGGTCACCGGCCGGACCTGGAAGGGCACCGCCTTCGGCGGCGCGCGCGGCCGCACCGACGTGCCCAAGATCGTCGACTGGTACATGGCGGGCAAGATCGAGATCGACCCGATGATCACCCATACGCTCAAGCTCGAAGACATCAACAAGGGCTTCGAGCTGATGCATGCCGGCGAGAGCATCCGCAGCGTGGTAGTCTACTGAGCTCCCTCGACCGGCCAGGCCCCCATGGCCGGTCTCTTAAGCGCGTGGCCGTTCGCTGGCTGGTTTCTGCAAACCCTGGCCGCGCCGGCATCCATTTGAAAGTTGCAGGCCTGGAGTTCGGCCGTTATGCCGGGCTGGATTGTTTGACGAGAAGGCAAAGCAGATGAAGACCGTTTCCACGTCCAAGTCGCATGGCGGTGTCCAGGGCGTCTATTCCCACGCCTCCGAGGCCTGCGCCTGCGACATGACCTTTGCCGTCTTCGTGCCGCCCCAAGCCAAGGACGGTCCCGTGCCGGTGCTGTGGTATCTGTCAGGGCTGACCTGCACACATGCCAATGTGATGGACAAGGGCGAGTACCGACGGCTTGCGGCCGAGCTCGGGCTGATGATCGTTTGCCCCGACACCAGCCCGCGCGGCGAGGGCGTTCCGGACGAGAAGGACAATTGGCAGTTCGGCTCGGGCGCGGGATTTTATGTCGACGCCACGCAGGAGCCGTTCGCCAAGAATTACCGCATGTATTCCTACCTCACCGAGGAATTGCCTGCCCTGATCGCCGCGAACTTCCCCGCCGACATGTCGCGCCAGGCGATAACAGGCCATTCCATGGGAGGCCATGGTGCGCTGACCATCGCGTTGAAGAACCCCGAGCGCTTCAAGAGCTGCTCGGCCTTCGCGCCGATCGCACAGCCCAGCACGGCGGGCTGGTCGAAGCCGGCGTTGGAAAAATATCTCGGCCCGGACGAAGCGACATGGCGCGCCTATGACACGACGCTGCTGATCGAGGATGGCAAACGTTTCCCGGAGTTCCTTGTCGACCAGGGCACGGCCGACGGCTTCCTGCAGGAGGGCCTGCGCCCGTGGCTGCTCGAAGACGCGTGCAAGAAATCAGGCATCGGGCTCACCTTGTGCATGCAGGACGGCTACGACCATTCCTACAACTTCATCTCGACCTTCATGGACGATCACCTGAGGTGGCACGCCGCCCGCCTGGGCTGAGCAGCGAAAGCCGCCGTCACGGCCTTGACGCAAGCAGCTTGGCGAAGACGTAGCGCTTCGCCTTGCCGATGCTGATCTCCAGCGTTTCGTACTGTGCCAGATGCGCCGCGATCGCGCTTGCTAGCATGCAGCCGGTGCCACGCATGGAGACGGCAATGCGCGAGGCGTCGAACCGGATGGGCTCGCGGCCCGGCAGCAGCAGCAGGTCCGTCGCGTTCGCTCCCGTTGCGTGGCCGCCCTTGACGAGAATGGCAGGTGCGCCCGTGTCGAACAGTCTTTCGCTTTGCCGGACGATTTCGGCTTCGTCAGTGGCGAGTGGCAGGCCTGTCAGCAGCGCGAGTTCGGGCAGGTTGGGCGTGACCAAAGTGCAGAGCGGAAACAGCTTACCCTTGAGCGCGTCGATGGCGTCGTCGTCGAGCAAATGACGTCCCGAAGTCGAGGCAAGCACGGGGTCGAGCACCACAGGCACAGGCAGGCTGCTCGCCAGTGCCGAGGCGACGGCGTCAATCGTCGCCGCCGTTCCCAGCATGCCGATCTTGACCGCCGCGACCGGATTGGCGGCGAACGCCGCGCGCATCTGCTCGGCGACGAGTTCGGGTGGCATCTGCTCGATCCGCTCGACGCGCGCATGGGTCTGAACCGTTGCCGCGGTGACGGCCAGGCAGCAACGCAGGCCGAAGCCCGAGACCGTCTCGACGTCGCGGACGATGCCGGCGCCGCCGCTCGAATCCGAGCCGGCGACGATGAGCACATGCGGGGTCATCGCCACTCAGCCGTCGCTGCCAGCCACTGGCGCGTGCGCGCCTCCGGATCGGCGTTGAGGGTGATGTCGGTGACGACGGCAGCGCTGTCGGCGCCTTGCGCGAAAACGCCTGCGAGGCGCTCGACATTGAGCCCGCCGATGGCGACCAGCGGCACCGCACCTACGCGTTGTTTCCAGATGGCGATGCGGTCGAGCCCTTGCGGCGCCCATTTCATCGCCTTGAGGATGGTTGGATAGACAGGCCCCAGCGCGACATAGTCGGGGTCGGCGGCAAGTGCTGTGTCGAGTTCGGCATCGTCGTGGGTGCTGAGGCCAAGCCTCAGGCCGGCGCTGCGGATCGCTTTCACGTCGGCTTCGGCAAGATCCTCCTGGCCGAGATGGACGAAGTCGCAGCCTTCGTCGATGGCGAGGCGCCAGTAGTCGTTGACGATGAGCTGGCAGTCGTGGCGTTCGCAGACGGCCTTGGCAGCCCGGATTTCGCGACGCAGGCCGGCCTCGTCCATATCCTTGATGCGCAACTGCACCAGCTTCACGCCGAGCGGCACCAGCCGCTCGATCCAGGCGGCGGAATCGACGATGAGGTAGAATGGATCGAGCTTCATGAAAATGCTGCCATGCCGATGACGGGGGTTGAGGGAACGGCCATGTCGCGCGGTTCGAGCAGGCCGGCCAGAAATGCCTGCCGCCCGGCTTCGACCGCCTTGCCGAAGGCGGATGCCATGGCGACGGGATCGACTGCCTTGGCGACGGCAGTGTTGAGCAGCACGGCGTCGTAGCCGAGTTCCATGACGGTTGCCGCATGCGACGGCCGGCCGATGCCGGCGTCGACGATCAACGGCACGTCGGGGAAATGGCCGCGCAGGCTGCGCAGCGCGTCGATGTTCTGCGGACCTCGAGCAGAGCCGATCGGCGCGCACCACGGCATCAATAGCTTGCAGCCAGCATCGAGCAGACGCTCGGCGACGATGAGGTCGTCGGTCGTGTAGGGGAATACCTCGAAGCCATCGGCGGAGAGGACCCTTGCCGCCTCGACCAGCCCGAATACGTCGGGCTGCAGCGTGTCGTGGTTGCCGATGACCTCGAGCTTGATCCAGTTGGTGGAAAAGACCTCGCGCGCCATCTTCGCCGTCGTCACCGCTTCCTTGACCGAATGGCAACCGGCGGTGTTGGGCAGCACGCGTACATCGAGCGACTGGATCAGCGACCAGAACTGCCCGCCGGTCTTGCCGCCCGAGGTCTCGCGCCGCAGCGACACTGTGACGATGTCGGCGCCTGATGCGGCGATCGCCTCGGCCATGATGGCCGGCGAAGGGTAGAGCGCGGTTCCGAGCAGCAGGCGGGACGAGACCTGTTGTCCGTAGAGCTCGAGCATCGTTCACCCTCCCTTCATCGGCGCGAGGATTTCGATGCGGTCGCCGTCGGCCAGCGCGCATCCGTCGCGTTCCCTTGCCGGCACGACCTCGCCGTTGAGTGCGGTGGCGAGCCAGCCGCCTTCGTAGTCCAGCTCGGCAAGCAAGCCAGCCAGCGTGCCGGCGGCGACCTCGCGGCTTTCGCCGTTAACGGTGAGCTTCATGGGCGAGCTCCTTCTTCGTTGCCCAGGATCATTTCGGCAGCCTGCCGTGCCATGGCGGGTGCGAGCAGGAAGCCGTGGCGGTAGAGCCCGTTGATGCGAATGGTGCTCCCGTCGCGCTCGACGCGCGGCATGTTGTCGGCAAAGGCCGGGCGGACGCCTGTGCCCGTCTCGACCAGCTCGGCCTCGCCGAAGGCCGGATGCAGCGCGTAGGCCGCGTTGAGCAGTTCCATCAAGGAGCGCGTGGTGATCGATCCCGGATCGTCGCTCTCGATCATCGTCGCGCCGACCATGAACAGGTTGCCCGTGCGCGGCACGACATAGACGGGGATGCGCGGATGCAGCAGCCGCACCGGGCGAGCCAGCGAGACCTCTTGTGTCCTCAGAAGAAGCATCTCGCCTCGCACGCCGCGCAAGCCGGTTTTCGCGCCGGCCATGCCGGTGCAGTCAGCCTCGACATCTGCCCGACCAGACGCCTGCACGGCGCCGTAGCCGAACTCGAAACGTACGCCCATCCGCACAAGCTTTTCCTGCAGTGCGAGCAACGCCTTGCGTGGATCGAGATGCGCCTCTTGGGCAAAGAACAGCGCGCGGCCGAAGCGTCCCTCGAGGTCGGGTTCGAGCGCGGCGATGCCCTCGAGGTCAACCGTGCAAAAGCCTGACGTGCGCTGGCTGAAGCGGTCGAGCTCGCCGGCGTCGCGGGCTGGCGCCACGACCAGCGTGCCATTGCGCATGACGTGGCCGGGCAGGGCGGCCTCCCACCAGTCGGCGGCGTCCCGGCCAAGAGAAAGCACCGGCTCCTCGGCGCTCTCGCGTTCACACCAGGGCGCCAGCATGCCGCCGGCATGCCACGAGGCATTGCCGGCGATCCGCCTGCGCTTCTCGACCACGGTCACATCGGCGCCGCGCGTCGCCAGCTCATTTGCGAGCGTCAGACCGGCGACGCCCGCACCGCGGATCAGCACTTTCATGGCCGGCTCACTCCGCCGGTTCGGCGCTTTCGACCGGCATGTAGAGGTCGCCGCCGTCACGGTACTTCGCCGCCATCGCCGCCAGCCCTTCCTTCTGCGCCTCGGCGCGGATGTCGTGGGAGATCCGCATCGAGCAGAATTTAGGCCCGCACATCGAGCAGAAATGCGCCACCTTGTGCGCCTCCTTGGGCAAGGTCTGGTCGTGGTAGGAGCGCGCCGTTTCCGGGTCGAGCGAGAGGTTGAACTGGTCCTCCCAGCGGAACTCGAAGCGTGCCCGCGACAGTGCGTCGTCCCTGATCTTGGCCGCCGGATGGCCCTTGGCGAGGTCGGCGGCGTGGGCTGCGATCTTGTAGGTGATGACGCCGACCTTGACGTCGTCGCGGTCGGGCAGTCCGAGATGCTCCTTGGGCGTGACGTAGCAGAGCATCGCGGTGCCGAACCAGCCGATCATGGCCGCGCCAATGCCAGAGGTGATGTGGTCGTAGCCCGGCGCTACGTCGGTGGTGAGCGGTCCAAGCGTGTAGAAGGGTGCCTCGCCGCACACCTCCAGCTGCTTGTCCATGTTCTCCTTGATCTTGTGCATCGGCACGTGGCCGGGGCCCTCGATCATCACCTGGCAGTCCCTGGCCCAGGCGATCTTGGTAAGTTCGCCCAGCGTCTCCAACTCGGCGAACTGGGCTCTGTCGTTGGCGTCGGCGATCGAGCCGGGGCGCAGGCCGTCGCCGAGCGAAAACGCGACGTCATAGGTCCGGCAGATGTCGCAGATCTCGTCGAAATGCTCGTAGAGGAAGCTTTCCTTGTGATGGTGCAGGCACCACTTGGCCATGATCGAGCCGCCGCGCGAGACGATGCCGGTGACGCGGTCGACGGTCAGGTGAATGTAGGCGAGGCGCACGCCGGCATGGATGGTGAAGTAGTCGACGCCCTGTTCGGCCTGCTCGATGAGGGTGTCGCGGAACACCTCCCAGGTCAGGTTCTCGGCGATGCCGCCGACCTTTTCGAGCGCCTGGTAGAGCGGAACCGTGCCGATCGGCACCGGCGAGTTGCGGATGATCCAGTCGCGGATGTTGTGGATGTTGCGCCCCGTGGACAGATCCATCACCGTGTCGCCGCCCCAGCGTGTCGCCCAGACCATCTTCTCGACCTCTTCGGCCATCGACGAGGTGACGGCCGAGTTGCCGATATTGGCGTTGATCTTGACCAGGAAATTGCGGCCGATGATCATCGGCTCGCTTTCGGGATGGTTGATGTTGGAAGGGATGATGGCGCGGCCGCGGGCGACCTCGTCGCGGACGAATTCGGGCGTCACGAAGTCGGGGATGGCGGCGCCAAAGCTCTCGCCGTCGCGTGCAAGCTTCGCCTTGATCTGCTCGCGGCCGAGGTTCTCACGGATGGCGACGAATTCCATCTCCGGCGTGACGATGCCGGCGCGGGCATAGGCGAGCTGGGTGATGGCGCGGCCGCCGGTGGCGCGCAACGGGGCGTTGCGGACGGGGAATTCCGGCGTCAGGCGCTCGGCCGAGACGAAGCCGTTGTCCTCGGCCTTGACCGCGCGGCCCTCGTAGCGCTCGACGTCGCCGCGCGCGACGATCCATTCCTCGCGCAGCCGGGGCAGGCCGCGCTCGATGTCGGTCGTCTCCGACGTGTCGGTGTAGGGGCCGGACGAATCATAGACCGTGACGGGCGGCTCGCCGGCGCTCGGGTGGACCGAGATCTCCCGCATCGGCACGCGGATGCCGGGATGGATCTTGCCGGGTTTGTAGACCTTTTTCGACGCGGGAAGTTCGCCAACGGTGACGGTCGGGGTGTGGGCATTCATGAGTGAGCCTCCTAGCTGGAGACCCAGTCCATGCGATGAGATGGAAGAGAGGTTTTGCCTGGGGACTTCGGGCATGACCCGAGTACCTTGGCCGGAGAACCGGCTTGCTGCGCCTCGCACCGTCCCTACGCCAGTATGAACTGGATCAGGTTCAACGGGTCACTGCGCTGCGCGAGCCAGCAGAATCTCAGCCCCTTGTCGGGACCCCCCTGGTGAGCCCTAAACATGGGCGCGGAACCCGCGTCGTGTCAACGGCCTTTCGCCGAGGCCGAGAGAATGCCAAAGTCGGGACGTCGAGACCCCATTGCGGTTCTGAAAACGATCGGATAATAGGTCAGCGTTACTGACGTAAATTGTCTGCTGCGCAGGGAGGACCAATTGGCCTGCGCGCGAGACAGGAGGAGCATCCGTGACGGACAATCCCGCGCCGCTGAAGTTCCATGTGCCCGAGCCGGAAGTGCGCCCGGGCGGTACGCCCGATTTCTCCAACGTGCCGATCCCCAAGGCGGGTTCGGTCGACAGGCCACCGGTCGACGTTGATCCCCGGACTATCCGCGACCTCGCTTATTCGATCATTCGCGTGCTCAACCGAGAGGGCGACGCGGTCGGCCCTTGGGCCGGCACGCTGACCGACGAGGAACAGCTCGAAGGCCTGCGCCACATGATGACGCTGCGCACCTTCGACGCGCGCATGCAGATGGCCCAGCGCCAGGGCAAGACTTCCTTCTACATGCAGCACATGGGCGAGGAGGCGGTCAGCTGCGCCTTCCGCAAGGCGCTCGTTCAGGGCGACATGAATTTCCCGACCTATCGCCAGGCCGGCCTGCTGATCGCGGGGGGCTATCCGATGGTCGACATGATGAACCAGATCTATTCCAACGAGATGGATCCGCTCAAGGGCCGCCAGCTGCCGATCATGTATTCGGCTAAGGACCACGGGTTTTTCTCGATCTCAGGCAACCTGACCACCCAGTATATCCAGGCGGTGGGCTGGGCGATGGCATCCGCGATCAAGGGCGACACCAAGATCGCGGTCGGCTGGGTCGGCGACGGCGCCACCGCCGAAAGCGACTTCCACGCAGCCCTCGTCTTCGCCTCGACCTACAGGGCGCCCGTGGTGCTCAACGTGGTCAACAACCAGTGGGCGATCTCGACCTTTCAGGGCATCGCCCGTGGCGGCTCCGGAACATTCGCCGCGCGCGGCCTTGGCTTCGGCATTCCAGCACTGCGCGTCGACGGCAACGATTATCTCGCCGTCCATGCGGTGGCGAAGTGGGCGGCGGAACGCGCCCGCAGCAATCTCGGCCCGACCCTGGTCGAATACGTTACCTACCGCGTCGGTGCGCACTCGACCTCGGACGATCCATCCGCCTACCGGCCCAAGACCGAGTCGGACGCCTGGCCGCTCGGCGATCCTGTCATCCGGCTGAAGAACCACCTCATCCGTCGCGGCCTGTGGTCGGACGAGCGCCACAAGCAGACCGAGGCTGAAATCCTTGAAGCGGTCATCTCGGCCCAGAAGGAGGCCGAAAGCCACGGCACGCTGCATGCCGGCGGCAAGCCGTCGACGCGCGACATGTTCGAGGGCGTTTATGCCGAGATGCCGCCGCATCTCCGTCGCCAGCGCCAGAAGGCGGGAGTGTAGCCGATGCCGCGCATGACAATGATCGAGGCCATCCGCAGCGCCATGGACGTCTCCATGGGCCGCGACGACGACGTCGTCGTGTTTGGCGAGGACGTCGGCTATTTCGGCGGCGTCTTCCGCTGCACGCAAGGGCTCCAGCAGAAATACGGCCGCTCGCGCTGTTTCGACGCGCCGATCAGCGAGCTTGGCATCGTCGGCGCGGCCATCGGCATGGCTTCCTATGGCTTGAAGCCATGCATCGAAATTCAGTTCGCCGACTACGTTTATCCAGCATATGACCAGATCGTTTCGGAAGCGGCACGGTTGCGTTACCGCTCGAACGGCGAGTTTACCTGCCCGATCGTCATCCGCATGCCGACCGGAGGCGGCATCTTCGGCGGCCAGACGCACAGCCAGAGCCCCGAGGCGCTGTTCACCCATGTTTCGGGCCTGAAAGTCGTCGTCCCGTCCAATCCGCTCGACGCCAAGGGCCTGCTGATTGCCTCGATCGAGGACCCGGATCCGGTGATCTTTCTGGAACCGAAACGATTGTACAACGGCCCCTTCGACGGCCATCATGATCGGCCTGTCACGGCCTGGTCGAAGCATGAGCTGGGCGAGGTGCCGGAGGGACATTTCACCGTGCCGCTGGGCAAGGCGGAAATACGCCGCCCCGGCTCCGCCGTCACCGTGCTCGCCTATGGCACCATGGTCTATGTCGCGCAGGCTGCGGCCGAGGAGACCGGCATCGACGCCGAGGTCATCGACCTCAGGACGCTGTTGCCGCTCGACGTCGAAACCATCGTCGCCTCGGTCAAGAAGACCCGCCGCTGCGTGGTGGTGCACGAGGCGACGCTGACCTCGGGCTTCGGCGCCGAACTCGTGTCGCTGGTGCAGGAAAACTGCTTCTACCACCTCGAAGCGCCTGTGGCCCGCGTCACCGGCTGGGACACGCCATATCCGCATGCGCAGGAATGGGACTACTTCCCCGGGCCCAAGCGCGTAGGTGAAGCTTTGATCGAAACGATGGAGGCCTGAGCATGGGCGAACATGTCATCAAGCTTCCCGACGTCGGCGAAGGCGTGGCCGAGGCCGAGCTGGTGGAATGGCACGTCAAGATCGGCGACCTCGTGCGCGAGGACGCGGTGCTTGCCGCCGTCATGACCGACAAGGCGACTGTCGAGATCCCGTCGCCCGTCGATGGCGAAATCCTCTGGCTCGGCGCCGAGATCGGCGACACGGTGCCCGTCGGCTCGCCCATCGTCAGGATCAAGGTTGCCGGCGATGCGCTGGCGGCTGAGCCAGTTCCGCCAGCCGCATCGAAGCCTGACGCACCGGCGCCTCAGCCCATAAAGACTGAACTTGCGCCGGCTAAGAAAGAGCAAGAGCCTGCGAAAGCTACAGCCGCACAGGCCTCTGTCAGCTCCGCACTTACGCCCACACCGCGCGCCACGACCGCTGGCCTACCTCGCCCCGAGGGCGAGCGGCCGCTCGCGTCTCCCGCCGTCAGGCTGCGCGCCAAGGAAGCCGGCATCGACCTGCGCCAGGTTTCAGGCACCGGTCCGGCCGGGCGCATTACCCACGAAGACCTCGATGCGTTTGCCACGCGGGGCGCTGCCGTCGTCGTGGCAGGCCTTCAGGAAAAGTCCGGTGTCGAGGAGATCAAGGTCGTCGGCCTGCGCCGCCGCATTGCCGAGAAGATGGCGCTGGCCAAGTCGCGCATCCCGCACATCACCTATGTCGAGGAGGTCGACGTCACCGCGCTCGAGGAGCTGCGCGCCAAGCTCAACGCCACGAAAAAACCCGACCGTGCCAAGCTGACCATCCTGCCATTCCTGATGCGGGCGCTGGTCAAGGCCGTCGGCGAGCAGCCGCAGCTCAATGCGATCTACGATGACGATGCCGGTGTCATCCAGCGCCATGCGGGTGTCCATATCGGCATGGCGGCGCAGACGCCCGGCGGTCTCGTGGTGCCCGTGGTCAAGCATGCCGAGGCGCGCGACCTCTGGGATTGCGCTGCCGAGGTGAACCGCCTTGCGGATGCCGCCAAGGCTGGCACGGCAACCCGCGAGGAGCTGACCGGCTCGACCATCACCATCACGTCGCTGGGCGCCATGGGCGGCGTCGCCACCACGCCTGTCATCAACTACCCGGAAGTGGCGATCGTCGGTGTCAACAAGATCATGGTCCGGCCGATGTGGGACGGCACGCAATTCGTGCCGCGCAAGATGATGAATCTATCCTCCAGCTTCGACCATCGCGTCATCGACGGCTGGGATGCGGCGGTCTTCGTCCAGCGTCTCAAGTCGCTGCTCGAAACGCCGGCAATGATCTTCGTGGAGGGCTGAGGCGATGAAGGAAATCTCCTGCAAGCTTCTCGTCATCGGCGCCGGACCCGGCGGCTACATCTGCGCCATCCGCGCTGGCCAACTCGGCATCGACACGGTCATCGTCGAGGCCGTCAAGGCCGGCGGCACCTGCCTCAATGTCGGCTGCATTCCCTCCAAGGCGATGATCCATGCGGCCGACGAATATCTGATGGCGAGCGAGATGGCGGCTGGAAAGAGTTCTTTCGGCATCACCGTCTCCGCACCCGCCATCGACCTCGCCAAGACGGTAGCCTGGAAGGACCGCATCGTCGGCCGTCTCAATACCGGCGTCGCTGGCCTGCTCAAGAAGGCGCACGTCAAGGCGGTGATCGGTTGGGCCCGGTTCCGCGACGGCAAGACCGTCGAGGTCGAAACCGAGACCGGCCTGCAGGTCATCCGCGCCGAGACGATCGTCATTGCGACTGGGTCTGCTCCCGTTGAACTGCCGTTCCTGCCCTTCGGTGGGCCGGTGATTTCTTCGACCGAGGCGCTGTCGCTGAAACAGGTGCCGCAGCAACTCGCCGTCGTCGGCGGCGGCTATATCGGGCTGGAGCTTGGCACCGCGTTCGCCAAGCTCGGGTCGAAAGTGACGGTCGTGGAAGCCTTGCCACGCATCCTGCCGCAGTACGATGCCGAATTGACCCGCCCGGTTGCCAAGCGGCTCGACGCGCTCGGCGTCAAGGTGCTGACCGGCGCCAAGGCCAAGGGGTTGTCCTCCAAGGGCGACGCGCTTCTGGTCGAGGCGGCCGACGGCAGCGAGCAGAAGATTCTGGCCGACAAGGTGCTTGTGACGGTCGGGCGCAAGCCGGTCACCGAAGGGTGGGGGCTGGAAGAGATCGACCTCGACCGCGACGGCCGCTTCATTCGCATCGACGACCAGTGCCGCACCTCGATGCGGGGCATCTATGCCATTGGCGACGTCACCGGCGAGCCCATGCTGGCGCACCGTGCCATGGCGCAGGGCGAGATGGTCGCCGAGATCCTCGCCGGCCACAAGCGCAGCTGGGACAAGCGATCGATACCTGCCGTGTGCTTCACCGATCCGGAGATCGTCACCGCGGGCCTGTCACCCGATGAGGCCAAGACCCTCGGCATCGAGATCAAGTCGGCTCAGTTTCCGTTCTCGGCCAATGGCCGGGCGATGACGCTGGCGAGCGAGGATGGCTTCGTGCGAATCGTTGCCCGCGCCGACAACCATCTGGTGCTCGGCATCCAGGCGGTCGGCGCCGGGGGTTCGGAACTGTCGGCCGCCTTCAGCCTGGCAATCGAGATGGGAGCGAGGCTTGAGGACATCGCTGGCACCGTCCATGCCCACCCGACTCAAAGCGAAGCCTTCCTGGAGGCTGCGCTTCGCACACTCGGGCATGCGCTGCATATCTGAGATGTGACGCGGCTTTGGGCCGCGTCACCTGCCATCTTGCCGAAGCAAGCAGCTTAGGCTAACAAGCCCACGCGCTGGACGACCAGTGCCTTGCACGCTCGGGGACGGCCCCATCCAAAAGATGGCGCCGATCATTGCTACCCCGACCGACACTCATCTCAAAAATCGCGAAAAAGCTGCGGAACCGCGTTTGGCGGACCGTAGGCACGCTTGGTCAGTTTTGGCTTCCGGATCTGGCTCCGGTGCGCGCGCTTTCGCATCACCAATCGAACCGACCGGAGAGGCGCTGTGGCCGGACCAATAGAACAATTTGAAATCAAGCCAATCTTCACGCTCTTCGAGTTGGCGGGGCAGGAAATCGCCTTCACCAACTCGGCCGCCTATATGGTGGGGGCAGCGGTTTTCGGCGGGTTGTTCCTCATGTTTTCGACAAGCGGTCGGTCACTGGTGCCGTCCCGTCTGCAGTCGATCACCGAACTGATCTACGAGTTCGTGGCAAAAACCCTGCGCGACAATGCCGGCGAGGGCGGCATGAAGTTCTTCCCGCTCGTCTTTTCGCTGTTCGTCTTCATCCTGGTCGCCAATCTCGCGGGCATGTTCCCCTACGCCTTCACGGTCACCAGCCACATCATCGTGACCTTCTCGTTTGCCATGCTGGTGTTCGGCACCGTCACGATCTACGGCATCTGGAAGAATGGCCTCGGCTTCTTCCGCCTGTTCCTGCCGTCCGGGGTGCCGCTGGCGCTGTCGCCGATCATCGTGCCGATCGAGATCGTCTCCTACATCTCGCGGCCGATCAGCCATTCGGTGCGTCTGTTCGCCGTCATGCTCGCCGGTCACATCACGCTCAAGGTCTTTGCCGGGTTCGTGGTCAGCCTCAGCGGGATGGGCACGCTCGGCATCTTCGCTGCCGTCCTGCCGCTGGTGATGACGGTCGCGTTGACCGCCCTCGAACTGCTGATGGCGGTGATCCAGGCCTACATCTTCACGATGCTGACCTGCATGTATCTGAACGACGCGCTGCACCCCGGCCATTGATCGGGCGCGCCGGTCGCAGGAAACAAGAAAAACCCCGGCGAAAGGCCGGGGTTGTGATGAAGTGAAGATTGTCGGCCTGCTCAGTTGCGAGGCGGCCAGATGTGGTCGCTCATGCCCATCCTGGGCTCGCCCAGCAGCGGGGTCTTCAGCGCATAGACCCCGTCGATCGCAAACAGCCAGATGATGTTGCGGTCGTACTCGGTGAACACAGCGAAGCTCGCATTGTCGTAGGTGTAATCAGGCATTTCCTTGTCAGTGGGGAAGCGCGGCACGAAGTAGCCGGCAATCTTGGGATCGGTCGGATCCTTGACGTCGAAGATCTGCAGGCCAGCATTGTAGAAGGCGTAAGGCACGAGCCCGTCGCGGCCATGGCCGGGCTGATGCGTCGTGCCCGAGCGCTTCGGCCCGAAACTGCCCTTGCGCTGGCAGTAATCGGTGAATTTTGCGTCCTTGGGCGGGGTCGGACGCGGCAAGGTCGCCACGATTTCCGGCTTGGCCGGGTCCTTGGCGTTGATCACCAGCACGTCCTTGTAAGGCTCGTAGCAGTTCGAGTTCATCGGATAGCCGTTGGCCAAGACATAGCCGGTGCGCGCATACTGGCTGGTGTCTACATTGTCGAACTCGGTGCCGGCAAAGCTTGGTGCGATGCCGACATGTCCCTTCATCTCCGGCTTGTCGGGATTGGAGAGGTCGAAGGTGTAGAGCCCGAGCCCGCCCATGGCGCCAAAGGCGATCTTGCCGCCCTTTTCCACCGGGGTGGGCAGGAATGGCGGCATGCGCGAGCCCATCCATGACGTGCGGTTTCCCGCGCGCGGGTTCATCAGGTAGGCGCTTTCGCTTGCCTTGTCGCCGACCACCTGCCCCGGCACGGTCACCTGGCTGACGAACACCGGATTGGCCGGGTCCGACATGTCCCAAACCTGATAGCCCGGCGAATGCAGGTAGTCGGGGTATTCGGTGAGGGCGTAAGAATCGTCCGGTGCCGCCGACAGGTACATGTATTTGCCGCCGAACCATGCCGGCGCGTCGAGCGAGCCAGAGCCCTCCTGCTGGCCGATAGGTGCTTCGGGGTTCTTGGTGTCGGTGGTACGCGTTGCGATCAGCTTCCAGTCGCTGGGCAGCGGCCCGTTCATCTCAAAGACCTTGAAGCCCTTGAGCGAATTGTACTTGCGCAGCTTCTCGACAATGTCGGGCTGGGTGCGCTTGTTGTCGAGGATGCCGAAGCGGCCGATCTCGTAGGAGGCGACCACCACGTTCTTTTGAAGTTTGTCGCTCCAGGCGATGGTGATGCCGCCGTAATAGTCCTGGACGGTCTTTGCGTCCCAGTCCTCGCTCGAGCCTTCGGGACCCCATACCCCGCCCTTGGAGTAGACGACGGTTGCCTTCGCCGGATCGGTGATGTCGAGCACACGCATGTAGTCGCGGTCGTGCACATACATGTAGCGCTTGCCGTCGAAGTCGGCGACATCGGGCCAGGCGTGCCAGGGCGAGCTGACATGCGGGTAAAACGCGATCTCCTCGACATTCTGGCTGTAGCTCTGATCGTCCCAGGCTTCGAGTTGGCCGGGGAAGGCGGGGCCTTCGCCCAGCGGCGTGGCGCGCGGCGCAACGAAAGTGCCGCTGGCTGCGTCCATGCCGTAATCCTTGCCCGGCGTTGGTGCTGGCGGCGCCTTGTCGTAGGTCAGGTCGTGCCACTGCTTGAGATAGGGATCGGTGATGTTGATCTCGGTCGGCACCTTCGATCCCCAATCCTCGGCGGCGGCCATGCCGGCCGTCAGCGCCAGGAATGAGCAGCCGATTGCAATCATCTTGGGTGTCATGACGTCTTCCCCTCTCATTGACACGATCTGGCTTCCGGCCCGCGTTCCTCGCATCGGGCAAGTTGCCTGGTCAGTTGAGGGAAGTTTGGTCAGTCAGAGAAGTGAATTCTGCGCATCCTGATATGATGTTCCGGCATAGCAGATGTTTGCAAAATCCGACGACGTGCGAGCCAAGGCTGGCAGCATGTTGTGCGGCACTAGAGGCGCGATTTTCGTCGGGGGGGGGGGGTCGGAAACGGTTGGGATTCAAAGTGGAGATCCCGACAGGAATCGAACCTGTAACCGACTTCAGGAACGATGCAGGGCGCTCACCTCTCGTTGCCACAATTGAGCCCAATTTGATGCAACTAATGAGGGTGCTTCCTGACTTACTGGCACTTTGGAATGGCAACTCGATTTGGAGTTTCCCCAATGCCTATGTCGACAGCTACAACCGTCGTTGCTGGTGTCATGATCTGCGGTCTGTCCGTCGCCTCGCTATACGCAAGCCAGGCTCCGGAGGCTCACCGCCCAAGAGGTCTTCAGGATCTGACTCCCGATTTCGAGAACAAGCTTGAAGCCGCCTACACCAAGCAGACCGACAATGTGAGGATCAACTGCTTTCCAGCCCAGCTCAGCGCGGTGCTGGCAATCTTGCAACGAAGATTCGGAAAACGGCCTGTCGTGACCTCAGGCTATCGTCCGAGGTCGGGGGGCTCCATGCACGCGAAGTGCAAAGCCGCCGATATCAGAATTCCGGGCGTCAAACCGGGCCAGATTGCCAGCTACGCGCGCAGCCTGCATGGAATTGGCGGCGTCGGCACCTACTGCACCACGGGGATTGTCCACGTCGATGTTGGGCCCCGGCGCGACTGGCACTACTGCTCGCGAGCGAAGAAGGTTGCGTCGTTGCGGCCTTGAGACAGTGAATATTCTCTATGCCGATGGACTGCCTCTGCCCCGTTCTAGCGGCCCGAACACGTCGAGCGGCTCGTCTTCGACCTGGCGCTCCAAAAGCTCGGCCCTGAACGGCGGCTTGCTCCGTCAAGCCGCGGTTGCTTGAACAATGGCCCATGTCGCGCCTACTAGCCGATGGCCAGTGAATCCTTTGCAATCAAAGGAGTTCGGTCGCAATACGATGCAAAATGCCACCTGTAACGCGCAAGTTCGGTTGGCAGCTCGCGCCTTCTCAAGTAATCGCGCTGGCGAGTCTCTTGAAGTGGGATCGGCCGCACTCGTCCTGCTTGGGCGATCAGATTTCTAGCTTGTTTCGACCGGAAAGGCGCGTTGCAGCAGTCTTGATCCACCCCTCTGGCGACAGCAGCATCCAGTCGGCTGCGGCCCATATCAGGCAACAGGCCATAAAGCTCAAGGAAAGCAACAGTCCCGGAGTGCTCTCCAGAAGCACGACCTCTCGCCAAAATGCGGAGGCGCCTACAAGAACAGCAGGCGCACGGCTTACCAAGACCAAGTCTTTGCAGAGGTCTGGCAGGCGCGTCTGGATGCGGGATCGCCGCCACGTAATTGTGCCACCAAGGGCGCTGCCAAATTTTCCGGCTGCGTGCAGAACACCAGCCGAAGCTGCAAGCCAAAGGTCGCCCACCATGATTAATCCGATCCCTAGAAGGATCGCTCCGAGGCCGGAGAGCATATCACCTTGTCGATTTAGCTTGGGCTCAGGTGGCGCGCCGTTCGACCAAGCCTTTGTATAGACCATGCCACCCCAGAAAAACACACAGGTGGCGGCGGTTAACGCCGTAGCTGCCGGGCTGCCCACAATATGAGCAACAGCTTGATCCCATGCGGTGGCTCCGTCATCGCTGGAAACATCGGCCGAGAGTGCCACGCCTAACCCGACGACGAAACCTAATGTATTGCCCAAATTGTAGAGGATGCCGGGATCCAGCAGGCGGCTCCTCATCCGTTGCGCAGTGTGATTTAGCGTCACCTCAGCTCCGTTTGATTAGAGCGACACTAAGGCCGGTCGACCCGATGGAAGACCACAAGTCAGTCGGGAGGCCGACGTTGAGGAAAAGAGTGTACCAAGACGGCGTCAATAAACCGCTTGTCTTGCGTTAGACTGCCGTCAAAACGCACGGGTGGTCCGGCGTCACATTCGGGTGGTGGTGAGGCTGCCATCTGATTAGCCATTCGGGTGATTTGCTTTTGTTTTGCAAGGGCTTCACAGTCACGTGAGCACGTCCACGGAGACAGCCCATGGCAAGTCGTCAGTTAAGTCCTGAGGAGAAACAGCACTACCACGAATCACAGATGGCCTTGGAGAGACGGGTGCATCCCGATCCCAACTGTCAGATTGCGGTCAAGGTAGAGGATTGGACTGACGATGATGGCAATCCGCTGCTTTCTGTGCTGACGAAGCGGAAGATCGTCTGGATAAATCCGGACGCTTTCGGCTAAGTGGCTACCAAACTCCAGTCAGCGGGGCCGCTCACTTCATCGGCTTGGAGCCCACATGGACGCCTTCGACACTCTTCCTTATCGGGGAGCGGTGGCGAACGATCCTTATCGGCCTCTTGTTGTTGGCCGCTGCGTTCGCGGGCTATTACCACGCCGAGATTGTCGCCTTCGTCGGAGGTCTTCTATTGTGAAGCCTGCGGCCGCCGCCTGGCAGGATGTGGACGGCACTTTAAACGCAAAAAAGACCCGCCGGCCGGAGCCAGCGGGTCGAATGGTCGAAATATCAGGCACGAACATAAGCTAGCATGTTGTCGACGCCGCTAAAATGATCCGGCCAGAGCGCGACAATAGACACCAAACCCGACGCGCAGCGATGCTTGAGCCCCTGAGGGCCTGCGAGACTTGGCCTCGGATCTGCGTTGGAAAACGGGTCTTGGACAGCTTAGGAAGGTATGCCGCCCATGTGCTTGCTTGTGGGGCTCGAAATGCATGAGCGGCATACCAGTGCGAGCTTGAGGGGTCGCAGGAAGATCCTGGCAGAATTCGACACGCCGCGTAACTGCCCAACGGGGTAGGTGCACTTTGTCCAAGCGGACGGAAGTCAACACCCTCCGCAGGCCAGCGCAAGGGCTGGACGCCGTGGAACGCGGCGGCGTCGAGGGGCGTCAGCATTCGGGGCATGGGTAGCACCTTGCAGCACGCCGCTTGTCAGTTTGCGCCACGTCTGCTTACCTTGTCGAAACGGCTAAGGGGAGATTGCATGAGGACGGTACTCTCATCTGTTGTCATGCTCGCCCTCACAAGCGCGGCGGCTTTCGCACAGGCAGAAATCCCGAAAGGATGGTTCCTGCACGAAGACCAGTCTCCGACGTTGACCCTCGCCTACTATGAACCAGCGTCGGCGATGTGGACTTCTCGCTGAACTGCACCGCAGGATACTCGGATGTGGTTGTCGCGTCCTACCCGAAGTCCGGTGACATGACCGAGGGGCGTAGTGCCAAGCTCGAACTGCGCAACGCTGACACAAACCGTTCGATCGATGCCACCGGCAAGACTTACAACGGTCGCTATGCCTTTGACGGGCTAACAACGATGGAGCCGTCGCTTGGTAGACTGCTTGTCGGCGGATTTACGATCTCCGTCGGGGGGCAAGAAATGGGCACGTACAAGCCCAACGAGAACGATAGCGCACATGTGCGCAAGCTGGCGGAAGCCTGTATCGGCTGAACCCCACCTCACGCGGCTAGGCCGGGTATTGCTTCGGCCTCTGTTCTATCGCGATGCCTGTTCCCACCTTGTCGTTCAGAACCTTCGTTAGCAAAGCGTTTTGAGCGTCCTCTTCGTCCCTTATCTCGCGCTCAGTAATCGCTTGTGCAACCTGGTTTGTTTCGAAGAACTTGACGGCAGTCGGGCTGTTTGCCGGAAACGCTGCGTGCCCTGTCCCGGTCGAGAGATCGATGCCCGTCGAATAGTTCTCGTTAAGCTCGGCGCGCATGGCCGCATAGTGATGCCAAACCGGCAAAATGCTGGTGTGGATGGGAGCAAGCTCCAAAACCCGATTGAACACATCATCTGCTCCCGTTGATAGGAACAATGTCATCTCTTCGGCTACTAGGTGAACGGGATCACCGACGTTCAAGATGGCAACAGATATGTCGCCGGAAGGTCGTTCTCGTCTCCTCGATCAGCCGCCCCTGGCCTTGCACTCATCGACATGGCTTTTGAGATGCTGCAACGTGTTTGCGTTCGAAAGGACTTTGAAGAAGAGCGAGTGTCCTGACGCGCGACGTTCGTTCGTCTCTAGAGCCTGC
The DNA here is from genome assembly GCF_003148805.1 of Aminobacter sp. AP02. Taxonomy (GTDB): domain Bacteria; phylum Pseudomonadota; class Alphaproteobacteria; order Rhizobiales; family Rhizobiaceae; genus Aminobacter. Next base: position 82,508 of record NZ_QGGX01000019.1, on the reverse strand, counting down.
CGATCTCGCCTCTGCTCCTCAAACGAGCCTTTTGCAGAAAATAGGAGATGGCCCCACTGACTAGCGAGCCGACGACCGCGCTGGCCAGCGCTGCCCAGAATTCATTCAATTTGATCCCCTATGTCGCGTTTAATGGCGCGTCGACTAGCCGAGTGTGAGTGAAAACCCTTGGAAATCAAGGGAACTCAATTGCAACACGATGCAACATGCCACCAGCAGAATTCAGAACCTAAGCTCTTGATTTTGATGGTGATCCCGACAGGAATCGAACCTGTGACCTACAGATTAGGAATCTTTGTCGGTGAAAAGCGTTGAATCTTTGCCAGTCGAGATAATGCAGTGATTTCTGTGAACTAGCTCGTAAAGCATTTACCAGGCGCGTAAGAAAGGCATCAGTAAGCGGCCCGATCAAGTCGGGAGACTTGGTCCCGGCTTGGTCCCGTGGTACGGAGGCGCGGCGAGGCAGGGGGCATCTATGGCGACGATAAGAGCGGTTCTTACAGGGGCTCACCTCGACAAGGCGCGCGCGCTCGTTGCGGCTGGCGACGGAGACGGAACGACGTTCGCCGATGAAAAGGCCGATGGCCTGATTCTGCGCGTACGGAAATCCGGTGCCGCCTTTGCAGTCAAGTGGAACGGGAAGACGCGCGCCATCGGTAGCCTGTCGGCCTCCGCCGACAAAGAAAAGGCCGCGCCTGGAGAAATCGTCACCATCTCGCGGGCACGGGAGCTTGCCGGACAAGTCCGCGCCATGCTGCGCGACGGGACAGACCCAACGGCGTTCCTAACAGGCAAGGCCGTAGGCAAGAGCGACAGTGCAGCGACAGCTTCGGCGAAGAAGGCAACGGCCATCGCCGAAGGATTCTGGACGTGGGAGCGCCTAATTGACGAATATACGGACGGGTATCTCGGCAAGCCACGCCTCGGCAAAGGCAATGTCATCCGGCAACCATCCGAAAAGTCTGCACAGACGGCGAAGAAATCTCTCACCGTCTGGGAGGCCGAGTTCCTCAAGGGGAAGCTCCTGACGGAGATCGAGGAAGGTGATTTCGAGAAGGTTCGCGACGATTGCGCGAAGGCTGGACGCAAGACGGCTTCTCGCGCCTTCATCTCCAACGGACGTGCCGCGATGTCTTTTGCGAAGCGGAAACATAAACGTATGTCCGGCCTCGGCGATGTCGCGCCGTGGTGGCTCGGTGTTGAAATCCTGGAGGAAACGGCTGTCGCGTCACGAACGCGAATGCCGACCGCAAAGGAACTCGCCAAGGCTCTCTATCTCGCGGAAAGGCACCGTGTCCTCGAAGGCCGGAAGAACAGCAGGGGGACATCAGAGGTGGTCCTATGCGGCCTGTGGTGGATAGCGCTGACTGCCCAGCGCACAAGTGCCGGGTTAGCATTGGAACGCGCGCATATTCTGCCTTGGCCTGACGGACGCGATGGCTGGAAAGTTTGTCTCTGGTCCGAACTGGTAATGAAATCTAGGCGCTATCATGCGCTGCCCATTCCTCCACGTGTTGTCCTGCTCCTGGAGCGAGCGATGGCAGGAGGCCGGGATTCGAGGTTTGTATTCGCCGCGACTGCCACGCGGGAAGGGGGAGGCGACAAGCCGCTCTCAATTTCGTCCGCAAAGAACCTCTTGGATCGTTTGCGTGGACGGCCTCTCAAACTGCGGAGGGACGAAAGCGAAGTCCGGATAGACTTGCCGGATCTGCTGTCGGCGGCGGGCGTTTCCCACTTTTCGCCGCACGACATTCGCCGCACCTTTGCGACGACATGCAGCGACAGGTCCGTGCGTGGCGATGCCATTTCCGCTGTCCTCGACCACGCCGGAATAGACACTGGCCAGAAGCTAATCCGGTCGGCCGAAGTGACGAGGCTGGCGTACGATTACAGCCAGAAACTAGACTTAAAAGCGATCGCTATGGAGACTTGGACGAGCATGCTCTTCGAGGCTGTGGAAAAGGAATGGGCAGCCAACAAACCTAAGCCTCCGTCGCCGTTCCGACAGGTCCCGCCTCCCCTGCCTTCAGTCGTTGCCAAAGCGAAGGAAGAATGTGGTCGCGGGGCGTTTTCGCCAGATGGGCCGTGGTATGTGCGGATCGAGCGGGAAAGAAGTGATCGGCGTAGACCGTCGCTGGCCGGACTGACCAAGGATAGCGATATCGACTACGAGGAGTGAGGTGGGCCATTGGCATATCCTGTCGTCTAGATTTCCAACTCCCTGATGAAGCCACGTCCATTCGCTGACTACGGCAGGAATGGTTGTGCCGCACCTTCCTGTTCCTCTGTTTGTTTGGCCGCAGGAGCAAACTCGACGAGTATGCCTCCTAAATCGAATATCTTCCGTGCATACCGGTAGTGATCCAGCCATTTGCGGTCGCGAGCGGAGTTGCCCCCGGGGGCTGGCACAACAAGGCGCGATATACCTGCCGCAACGATCGCCCTTGCACAGTCAGCGCATGGAAACAGTGTGCCATACATTGTTGCGCCGTCCAGGCGAAGTCCGTTGTCCCGAGCGGAGTTGATCGCGTTCCGCTCTGCATGCTCCAGTACAAAGTACTTCCACTCAGGATCGGCTTCGATCGATCTATGACTGTCTTCCATCGCTAGACCGAGCTGAAGCGGGGGCGCGTTGGTTCCGGTGGCGACTATTCTTCCTTGCCTATCGGCAATAAGGACACCGACCTGCCTGTGCGGGTCGTGACTGGCCTGCTTTACTTCCTCGCAATGGAAAAGGAACTGTCGGTCAGAGTCTGAAATTGCCATCGTAGGACCCGCAAGGTAGCAAAGAGTGTCGGGAAGATAGGGGGAAAATATGACACTACTAGCGGCAGAGGCTCTCGATCCGAAGAGATTTTTCGAGGAAGGCAGCAATCCCGGTTTGCAAGGGTCCAGCTTCGACCTCACGGTGGGGAGCATTTACGATCACGAGGGAAAGAAGGTCACAGGTCCGTTCACGCTGAAGCCAAACCACATGGTACAAGTGGCATCGGCTGAGGTGTTTAGCTTGCCGGACAATGTGACTGGGCATGTTACCTACAAGACCACGTTAACCAGTAAAGGTATCTGGGCGCTGACGGTCGGGATTGTTGATCCTGGTTGGCGAGGACCAATTTCGACTACACTCCTCAATTATAGCAGGGTTGATCACGGAATATCTGAAGGCGACGCATTCTTACGCGTCAGCTTTTTCGAGCACGATCCTGTTCCGAGCGACAAAATGAGGAAGGCACCGTCCTGCGCTCAGTATATGCGCGGCGTTCAAACCGCGGCGGCGACGATCTTTCCCCAGACATTTCTCGATACATCGAAGATAGCCGACCAAGCAGGCACCACGGCCATGGAGCGACTGCGTAATCGGGCTTTCGGCTGGGCGGCGGCCATGGCGGTGCTTTTCGCTGTGGTGCAGCTTGTCACGTCCTATTTGCAGCCTTCGGTTGTCCTTGAAGGGGGGAAGGCTGATAAGGAAGAAGTCACACGACTAGCGGCCGAACTCAATTCCGTGAAGGAGCGGCTGTCGATGCTGGAGCGAGAGTCGTCGACCTCTTCCCCAAGCCAGCTGGATAATCGCGAGCCAGGTGAACAGACACAAGTTCCGAGCAAGCAGCCAATACCTGTGATGCCTGAAAAGGCAGCAGCGGAAAATCCAGTTCCCGGTCCAAAGGGGGAAGCTACATCCAACTAAAGGGCGCGGGTACATACCGTCGAAGGAGCTAAGTGACGAGGCGGAGTGGATTTACGAGTGCAACCTGCCTAGGTCCACAAGCGCAGGAGCGTGCCATGGCTAAGCCGAAGCATCCAGCTACTGCGACGGAGGGAGAAGGAAGCAAGGCCGGAGTTCGGCCTCGCAAAAGGCGAAACAAACGGCGTACCCCCGCGCGGCAAGAAAGCTCGAGCTATGTCGTTCGGGTGGCAGACTGGGACTACTATTATTCTTTCCATGCCAGCGATCCAAAAAGCCGCTGGGAGACTGGTCCGTATGGTGAGCTGGCCACGCTTTCCTTCCAAGGGGAAATCATTCGGCCCAGAGACTGTAGGTACAAGACGGCAACTGCCACCTTCAGCGGCAAGTCCCACATGATGGAGGAGGTCCGCACTGAAGGAGCGCGCTCTATCGGGTCACTGACTGCACAAGGTGATGAGCTCTCGGCCTATGTCTTCGTGCCGCAAGAGCGCCTAGCTGAACTCACCTCGGTAGCGCAATCGGGCAAGGTCCAGATTGTTCACTTCAGTGGCACTAAGCTACGGTACCGCTCCGCCTCGATTTCCAGCATCTCCCTGCATACAAAATTTGACGAGGATGAATGGTAGGATAGTGATAGACCGCGTCGACTATACTACGTCAAAAGACTTCCGCAGGCTCCGCATGCCTTTGCCGGGCACAGCGAATTCGTCTGCCAGGTCGGACGGCAGGCGCACGTCTGGCCCGATCTCGGCCTGACGTGTGAGGTGGGTGATGGCCTGCCGGCCGCGCTGCCGCCATTCACGAAGGGCCTTCCCTTTGCCTCGGGAGACTTCGTGCAGGAGCCGCTGCCAGTGATGCGGCTCGGTGGCATGAAGCTCGAAAAAAGCTTGCAGGGCGTGATCCCCGGCGATGCAGGTGTCCAGCCCGAGCCACTGACACCACGGCAGGCCGGGACGGCGGACCTGGTAGAAGTCGCGGCCGTCGCAACGGCCTCGGGCCTCAACTTCGCTAGTGCCGACCCACGCCGCAAGGTCGCCGCCCGCAGCCGAAATGCTTGTGAGGCGGGCATATTCCGGATGCGTTCGTCCATGCGCCCGCGCCGACACATAGCGGCGCAAGGCTTGCCCGACTTCGATTTCGTCACGTGACGAAATTGTCACTGTGGCCTCCGGGTGAAGTCCGCCGCTTTAGGTTCCCCCAGGCCGATTTCCTCGGTGATGGCGAGCGCCAGACGCTCACGCAATGTAGGCGTATCGTTGCGCGTTGGATCGAAATCCAGCGGGGCTTCAAACGCCCTGGTCCTGAACCTCTCGGCCTGGACCTCGCGGGCTTTCCTGCCATAATCTCGGAAAGCCGGGAGGGCGGCGATGACTTCCGCATGCGACTTGCTGACCAGTTTTCCGCGCTGCTCATCGTCTAGGTGTAAGGTCACAAAATCAACGAGGTCGCTGTCGTTCGCTTCCAGTTTCGTTAGCGCCGCAACGTCGCTTGCGGCTGCCTCAAGGAGGAGGGATGCGACCGTCTTATGCCTCTTAAGTTCATCGATTTCCTCGGCCTTGCCGCGCAATCGGGTCTGGTCTGCCTCGAATTTTCGGCGCAGGTCGTCACACGGCTGATAGGGTGCGCCTGTCGCTTGGTCGTATATAGTAACGCCTTGGCGCTGCGCTTCCAGCCAGCACGAATCCTTGAAAGCTCGATCGCCGAAAACTTCGACTTCGCCAGCCCATTCGGCTGCGGCCTTTTCCACCATCGCGCGGCAGGCGGCATCGGACGCGGCCGGGCCGTGGATACGGAGCTCGTCGCCAAGATCCTGTAGGCGGCATGCGCCGATAGTGATCCAAACGCCGTCCGGACTTTCCGTGATCTTGTGATACCCACGGCTGCGCCAGCGGTCCGCGAGGGATCCAACGTGGTCGGCGGGAAGATGCGGAACCTCTTTTGTGCGGCGGCGCTGCCGGAGGCCGGAGCCCTTGCGCTGCAAGGACTTGAGTTCTTCAAGACGCTCGATCGCATCGATTTCCATCATGCCATCGAGTTCGGCCACGAAAGCGTCGGCAACCCCCCGCGCTCCAAAAACCTTCGCAATGCGCCCCCTTATCTCGACGTGCCCGCCGTCCTTGGTCGCGATCTGCGTCACACCAGGGGTCGCGGTGTCGATGAAATGGAATTCCTCGACCCAGCCCGCCGAATGACTGAGGTCGGGAAAACGCTCTCTGAAGAGCTTTTCTTTAAAGCCCTGCTTACTGCGCGGGCGGATGCCGCCTCGGGTTTGTCGGGTCGCGTTTACGGACATGATTTCCTCCTCGACATTGATGAGTTCGTTTTCTGCAATTCTTGATGCGCGCATGCTTGAAACAAGCGCCGTGCAGCGATCGTGCGTCCTCCGCCGCGTGACGGCCTTTTTCCGGCCTTCGCCCATGGTCGGCTCGGGCTCGCGGTCATGCAGCCCACGGGCGGCATTCGAACGATGATCGGCGCGGCGGGGGCTGCCAGCACGGGTCAGAAACGCATTCATCAAGGAGGCCATGCGCTCGCGCTCGGCTTTCAGGGCATCGCCACGTTCGCCACCGTGCCGGCCGCCAGACTCGAACATCGCGGCAAGCTCCGCATTCCGAACATGGGCAAATCCATGCTCGGCAGAAGCGTCCAGGCGGCGGGTCGAGAGCATCACATGAAAGTGCGGCTGCTCTTCACGATCCGCAGCGCGCGGGCGGTGATAGGAGATGTCGATGATCGCACCCGCTGCAAGGTAAGGCTTCACGGCTTCTTCGATGAAGGCGCGGCGATCCTCTTCCAGAATGTCGCGCGGGATGGTGACAAGGATTTCCCTTGCCACAACAGCATCTCTTCGGCGCTCGGCCTGCTCGACTCGATTCCAGAGCTCATTACGGTCGTATGCCCAACCCGGTGCGTCCGAAGGCGCAAGGATGAACGAATCCTCAGCGGATTTTTTCCGGTAATCGAAGACCTGGCCGATGCGGCGGTCCTCAAGGCGGCTGGCACTCCGGTACGCGGCTGCGGCAACAGCGGAGCGGCCTGCTGACCGCTGGAAGAGGGAGACTCGGAAGTTGAAAATCGCGGAGTCAGGTGGGAGCGAGGTTGTCAATGCAGCCCCCTCCCGGTCGGACCAAACTCATCGTCCGCAAAGTCGAAATGGGCACCGCCCGCAAAGCTGAAAACGACGCGGACGTGATGCAGGAAATCTTCGTAAGACAGATGCCCGAAACCGCCGTTTCGAGGTGTCGCGACCTGGTCCATCGTCATGTGGAGGTCGGGGCGGGTGTAGACTCTGCCCTCCCAAAACTCGCCATCGACGCGACGGGCAACAGTCAGGCGGCTAGGTAGCCTTTCGCCATCGTGATGGACTGTGACAGGCACATCATAGAGGATGCTCGGAATCCTGGTCAAAGGACGAACTCCTCGGTGATCTCGTACCCTGTCTTTTCAAGGATGCTGCGCAGGTCGTCGCGCTGCTCATCAGTGCCGATGACAAAACCCTCGTCGTCGTCAGATAACCCAGCTTGCGCGGCATAGTGGCGAAGCTGGGCAGGTGGCAGCCCGGTGGCCGTGAGCAAAACGAATGTCTCCGGTAAGCGCCCCCACACCAAGCAAATTTGATTCATGTTCGTCTCCTGGCCGCTCACGGCCCGCCTGAAAGGGCGCGATGCGTCGGTCACGACGCTTAATCGCGCACTTCGCAGTGGGCCTGGTCACGTCTTCCTGCACCTCATGTTTGGCTGCACCCTTGCGCCGTGCAAGTCGCCGACAAATCATTGAATCGACGTCGGTTTTTCGATGTGGGATTTCGGCTCGGAAACGCTCGGTCGCTCAACAATTTTGGGCGCGATTTTTCTGCCGGCCAGATTCGGAAAGTCGCCGGCGGATTCATGGATGGAGGAAATCGGGATGGTCGAACTGTCGAAAATCATGGAGAAGGAGCGCGGGCTGCTTCAACGGAAAGCGAAGCTAGAAGCGGACATCGCGCGGCTGCGGACGAAAGAAAAAGACGTGGCTCGGCGTGACGACACGCGGCGGAAGATCGTTCTCGGAGGCATGATCTTGGCTGCCGTCGCGGCGGGCGACGTGCCCGCCGATTTCGTCAAGCGGTTGGTGCGGATTCACGTCGCCGACAGGGACAAAAAGCTGTTCGTCGCAAGCCCGTTTGAAGTCGAGGACGTGGCAACAGAATCGACGGCGGCGGACGTGCCGGACGCGGTTGCGAGGGAGTGAAAACGATGGCTTTCGACCTCTTCGCGACACCTTCCGAACACAACATACTTTGGGCCTGGCTCAACGCTCTGCTGCCTTCGGACACGTCGTCGCCATGGGGTTTCGCGATGAGCGTGTTTTCGAACACGCTCTTGTATATCGGCACCTTCTTCGTCGGCCTCCATCTCCTCACGGCCCTTGTCTCTTCGGCCTACAGCGGCAAGGTCCTGGGCGATAAGTTCCATCAGATTCACGCGCCTTTGCGCATAGTCTTCGGCATCGGATTGATGATCCCGATCGCCGCCAGCTTCTCATCGTCACATCATCTGCTTCGTGATGTCGTCGGACGGGCAGCGATCAACCTGGTTGACGCAAACTGGGTCGCCTACGTCGACTATGCGGCGGGCAAAGAGGTCAAAATCGCACCGCTGTCGCCGGGCGGATCGATGCTGGTTATGGACGTGCTCGAATCCGAAATCTGCGCGGCGATCCACAACAACATGACGCAGCCATGGGGGCTCAAGGGCGCCAGGATTCCGCCTGTCGCCGGAGAGCGGAAAGGCGATGTCTCGGGGTGGTGGAATCCGGTGACGACGAACGCCAGGACGGAATGGAGCTACGGGCCAGACTGCGGCAGGATCGCACTGCCAGTTTTGCCGGATAAGCCGGGCTTCACTTCCGACAGGGAAGCGGCCGTTGCCAAAATTGTGACCTCTGTCCGAGCAGGCGCAGCCCAATTCGGAGAGGTCTTCCGGGTTCAGAGCGAGCCGCTTTCGGCCGACGCGGCGATGACCGCGATCCGCGACGGCAGACTGCCGCAGCTTTCGGAAGCAGTCCGGGGGCTCGGCAAGGAATATGACTCAGCCATCGCCACTGCGACGGCCAAAGAAATGGCGCTGGATGAGGACGGGGCTGAGAGGCGGCAACGCCTCATTGACGCTGCCCGGCAGCAAGGAGCTGCCACGGCGGGCATGTACTGGATGCACATCTCCAGCCGGAGTCAGCAAGTGTCGGCGCTCACGGGCGCGAAACACGAACGCACCGGAATCCGGCTTGGTGATGCCGGCAGCGCCGGGAAGAAGAACCTTGAGGCTGCCCTTGCCACGCTGCGGAATCTTGTTGCGGGCGAGGAAGCGGAAATCAGGCTGACCGCGAATGATTTCGCGGCGGGCGGCGATCAGGATTCGAGCATCCTGACACGCATCCTTTCGCCGATCTGGCGAGACCTCGGCGAGTGGGCAATGTCGAAGGGAGATCCCAACGAATCCACGGTCCAAAGGATGCTGCGCTCCGACCCCATCGGAGACCAAATTTCGAGCGGGCATGCGTTCATGTCCATCGCGGAAGTAGGCATCGTCGCCGCTTTCGTCCCGATCGCGCTCGCCTTCTCGGGCGTAGGCATTGCGACGGGAGCCTGGGGTGCTGCGCTGTGGGCGATGGGATGGGCTACGCCCATCCTCGGATCGCTGTGGGTGATTGGCGCGGTGCGTGCATATGTGCTGCCCGTGCTGCCATTTATTTACGTCTGGGTTTTCATGGGTCTGTGGCTTCTGGCGGTACTGGAAGCCGCCATTTCCCTGGTGGTGTGGGCATTCGGCTTCATTCGACTGGATGGCGAGGACTTCCTTGCGCACCAATCGAAAATGGGCGCGATGCTGCTCTTTCAGGTTTTCTTGATGCCAGTCCTTGGCCTGCTTGCCTTTGAAGCTGCCTTCGTTCTCCTGCCGCTGATCGTCGGCGGGCTGGAAATCGTATGGGCTACTGCATTCTTCGGGCAGACGGGCGGACAGTTGATCGGGCCTTCCGCGCTGCTCGTGGGGTACGTCCTGATAACGTTTCTAACGCTGTATCTCGTGATGCACATTTTCGGTCAGATTTTCCACGTTCCCGACCGCGTCATGGCCTGGTTCGGAGCACCGTCGCATGGCTTCAGCGATAAATCGCTCTTCGTGGCGATGGCCGGAGGGCTGGCCGGCACGCTCGGACGTGGAATGCCGGGCTTGCCGAGCGTTCCAAGGCCGAACGCCAACGGCGGCGATTCCAGAGGCCAAGGGAAAGCCTCCATCGGCGGGGTCACAGCCCGCAAGAAATAAGGAAAGGCCCCGAAATGGGGCCTTTTTCGTAGCGTCACGAAATGCTGGATTACCAGCCGAAGCCGAATGCCTGAGCGGCGTACCGGGCTCCCGCGTATGCCAGGATGGTGGCGTTGCCGAGAAAACCGAGGACCGCGCAAGCGAGAGCGGTAGTAGCAAATCCGTTCATGTGAGCCTCCTTCGACCAGCGTTAAAATCCGCCATTTTCCAGCCTGCCTATGCGGCGCTTGCAAGCGGCTGGCGCGGGTGCAGGCCATGGGCCGAACCACGGGCCACTTGCAACACAAGCCGCCCCAGACAGGCATCTTCCGGCATGATTTTACTACACGCCGAAGGGAGAGCCCAGGAACGTCAAGCGAGGCCCGTCAACTGCGCGATTGTCGCGATGATGAGCCCGACAAGGGCAGCCCAGCCGGCAAAACGAAGGACCGCCGCAACAGCCTGCATTTCGACTGTCGTAAACCGCATTCCGGACGGGAGCCGAACCGTGTCAAACAAGGCCGGGCGCGCCGACAGGTAGCGCCCGGTGATGATGGCTGAGATGCCGGCGAGAACGGTAATTGCTACGATCATGATTGTTCCTCATCTTTTCCGATGTCGATTTCGAAGCGATCGCCAATGCGCTCGCACCGCACAGATTCGCTGCACGGACCACAGGTCATCTGCACCATGTCCTCGACATCCTCGGCCAAGTTTTCGAGATGAGTGCCGAGCGCGGCCAAATTGTAAGCCTCTTTCAGAATCCGCTTTGGAGCCGGGCAGCCGTCGCAACCATACGACAGCCCGGCGACGTAGATTTCCACCGTGCCATTTCTCACGCTGCGTCCTCCAAGTTGCCATCGATCGCGTCGTCGGGGTCTATGATTCCGCAATAAGCAAGGTGTTCGCGGCACTCGGCCTCGTCCGATTCTCGCTCGATCTCGCGGCGGATTCGGGCTTCCTCGAGTCTCTCCTTCGTGCGCTGGAGAAGTTCCTGACGCATGAGGTCGAGGGCTCTGTCAGATGGCGCGAACGACGCACTGGACCACGCGGGGAGGATTCTCACCGTGCTTTCAGCAAGGCCAAGGAGCCTGGCCAGCTCTGCCGGCGACATGCTCAAAGCAGCGCGGAGCCTCGCATAGTCCTCGCGACGACGTTGGCGGGAAGCGGCTGCGGCCTCCGGGCTGCCGCCATGGAGCGGGCGGCCGGGGCGGCGATGATGGGATGTCATGCGACCTCTCTTTCCGTAACAGCGGCAACTGGATTCTTGGGGCGGCGGGCGTAAGCCTTGCCTGCGGGCGAGGCTTTGAAAGCTCTGCCCGCCATGTGCCACCTTGCGAAGGCATCATCGCAAGTCTGAGAAGCGAGCAGGTAATCCTCACACGCCTGCCGACCAAGCATTGTGTCGAGCCCCTTCGTGCGTAGACATGAGAGGACACCGCTACCTGTGCCGTGCATAACGTCACGGGCTCTTTCAAGCTCTTCTTGAAGCTCCAACACGCGCTGCCATTCAGGCGACTGTGTCCAAGATCTATCCACGGTCAATGCTCCTTCTGTTTTCGGGCTTCCGGCCCTCGCCGAAGCGTCTCCGGACGGCTCGGGGGAAGGCCGGGGCTGGGTGCCCCGGTTGCCGTGTCAGGCGGCTTCTCCGAAGTAGGCGCGAACAGCGGCGGCTGGAGACTCGTAAGTCGGAACTCCGCCCATGAAGGCGATCTCGTCCAGGCTGCGCCCGACGACTCCGCCGAGGCCAGTGCGCTTCGCATAAGCCCGCGAAGTCGATGTCCGATAGGAACCGTCAGGCAGTTCCAATGCGCGAACCCAGCCGTGTTTGGTGTTCCAGAAATCTACGCCGGCCACACTGACCCAATTGTCCGTCATATCGCCGATCTCGGCCCCGATCTTTGCCACCGTCTTTTCCAACGCTTTCAATGTCGCTGCATGCATGACTTTCACTCCTGCTACCTTCCCGCCATCCGGCGGCTGACCAGATATATTTCAGAGCCGCCTACGCGGCGGGAGGAACGGCCATCAGGCCGCCCAGACCTGACCTGGTTCCGCGTCATCGAAATAGACACGGGCGATGTGATCGCGGATTTGAGTCTTGGTTGCCCGGCGGGCGATGTGAGCATTGCCGCGCTGGTGGTAGTATTGATGTCCAAACTGGTCTTCGCAGACCTTACGGACTTCCCACTCCGTGACGGCCCGCCCGTTGACACGGAGATCTGGTCCTTCACTGACAATCCAGGTGCTGCCGCCGATTTCGAAGCTGTATCTACGCATACTGTCCTCTTCCGTTGGGTAAGCGCCGGAACCATTTCCGCCGCTCATATGAATATGTTGAGGCCTACTTCTGTCGGCTACAAGAGAAAACAGAAGGAAAAGGCGAAATGGATCTTCGTTGTTTTCGGATATCCGGAAAAATATTCCATCATCCTTTCATGTGACGCCCATAATTGTTGACACGACTTTCGTATCGTCGGGCCGTCGGCTCGTTCTGACGCTGGCCCGACATCTGCATACGAGCTCGCTAGGCGACGTGTCAACAGGGGGAGGATTGTCAGAAAATAACGCGATAACAATTAGTTATGAAGGATTCATAGGTGCTTTCAAGGATTCACAATGGGTCGAATCCTTACCGCCAAGGACTCGTTTTCACGCGAATCCTTGCGCGTAAGGATTCAAGTAGAGCGAAGTATTTTTCAGATTTTCCACAGGACGGGTAACAAAATTGTGCGGTCTGTATGAAGTTTGTGCCTTCGGCAGTGCTGGACGCGAAGGCGAGGCCCGAGTTCGCGCCCAGACGCGGGAGGCCAGTCACACCGGAAAATAGCCGGGTTGTGCGGGCGCAGGGCCTCAGCCCGAGCCACGGTCGGCGGTTTTCCGATTGACGGGCCGGAGCGACCAGACACTGCCGACACCGGGGAAGGACAAGACAGGAAGGGGCACAGCCCCGCACCAGGCCTGCCCTTCGCCGGACTAGCCCGCCGGCAATGAGGTGGGGGTGCCAAGGGCCGCAGGGCCCGGCCGGCAGGGGCGAAGCCCCGAGAGGCCAACTTAGGCCAATCATCGCTCCGATAAAGTCGTTACGGATGCGGAATGGGTTCGTCGGCTATTGCCGCATTCGGCCGACCGGATGACCCTTGATGGATCAGCAACAAAAAAAACCCCCGTCACAGGCCTGGCAGCCTCGGGGGGTTTTCAGAGAGAGAATATGAGAATCACTCACATTCACGCATCTGTAAAGACCCTCGCTAACGGCGAGTGACGGCCCGGCTGGGATGCCCCCCGGCCAGATCACAGCCCCACTTTACCCCTCAAACCAAAAATGTTGACGGAGCCCTGAAAAGACAGCGGGTTTCGGACGTTTCTCGTGTCCGGCCCGCTGATCTTGCAGCGGCGACGGGTTTCCTCGGGCATGGGATCGTTCGGAAATCTTTCCTGGCAGCCAGCGCCGCCAGTGCGGTTGCGAGCGCACGGCCATGGACTCCGCCGCCAGAGGTAGAGACCGCCGCTGGGCGGCTGGTAGCCGACATGGCGGACCTCGATCGGGAGGAGGCCGGAAATGGCGGACCGATTCCGGGCATCGCGGCATTCATTCCGCCACGCCTGTCCGATCTGTCTCCGGAGGCGCGAAACCATCGGGCTGTTGCCCGGTTTCTGCCGCCGGAACTGGCCGAATTTCTTGAGCGCATGAGACCGCAGCGGCGGGTGGAGAGGGAGAAGGCCATTCTCGCAGAGGTCGAATGGGCTGGGCTGGAAGTCCTCGGGCTACCGCCGACGCTGTTGGCGGAGCGTGCAGATCAGGAGGCGCGCCGGTACGCGGCAAAATTTCCGAAAGCTGACGCGGATGGGACCCCGATCAACCAGGAGCAGGAGCACCGGAAGGGCCGCTGTCAGAAATGGCAGCTTCGCAGGCTGCGCAAGCGTCAGCGAAGGGCTCTGCTTTACGTAGAGCAGGCCGTGGGGGCTGTCGGCGGCCCTGCCGTGCCGGGAAGGCCGCTCTTTCTATCTGACTACGGGCTGGTGATCTGCGAGGCGGAGGAACTACGAACGCTGGAAATCCTCGGTAGACAGCGGCTTGCCAAAAAGAGCGATCTCAGCGTCCAGATTCCGATGCTGGATCTCCACTGGAAGGCGAAAGCCGCCGACGCGGCGAAAAAGCGGATGCTGATTGATGTGCATCTGGCCCGGTGGGCGGCGCTGGGCTGGCATGTGTGCTGGCTCACCGTGACCCTCCCCGGTGAATACGTCGCCAACGCGACAAATGAAGGAAAACGGGTCACCAAATGGGATGTGACGCTGGGACCAGAAGAAGCGTCGAAGGAGCTCCAGGACAGGCATCACCGCACTCTCGCCCTACTACGGGAGAAGGGCGTGAGGCTGAACGGCTGGTGGAACGTGCAGCCGCAGCAGTCGGGCACTCCCCACCGTCATTATGTCACGGCGTGCGAGACGCTGGAGGACGCACGGAAGGTCTGCGACGAATTTCATCGGAAGTTCGATACAGGCAACCAGACGGACGACGGGCAGGACCGGGGTTGCTCCGCCTACGTAATCGGCGACGATCACCCGGACTATGCGATGAAGCCCGGGAAAAACGGCAAGGCGGAGACGGCCGAATCCGTTGCACGATACACGGCTCGCTATTCAACGAAGTATGAGGCACGGCCCGCCGATGCCGGAGGCGAGGTGGCGGCCGTGCCGGCCGCTGGCGCTTCGGAACAGAAACGATTCCGGGGATGGAAGAAGCTGCGCGGGGCGCGGGGCATGGGTTTCCTCGGGCTGGATTCGCAGCGGGCACCGCTGGAGCTTTGGGACGTGCTCTGGCTCAACTCGCTGAAAGAGGACCACCGCTGGTCCTCCGTCGAGGATGCCCGCATGTCCATCGGCATGAGGGAAATGCGGACGGCGAGAAGATGGGCGGAAGAAGCCTCTATCGAACGCGCAGCGGCAAAGACAGCGCGTGAGGTCCTGGCAATACTAAACGCGGCGGCTGCGTCCATATCGGCAGATGAAATAGCAGCGGCAGAGAAGGAAGTGGCGGAGGCGGAGGCCTCGGCCCGCGAGGCGGCGGACCTGGCTGCTTTTCATGGCTGGCACGCCGCCATTGCATCAGGCCTGTGGCCCGACGCGGATCTGGACTCGGCGGAACTGGCGTGGCTGAGCGATGCCGTCACGGAGTGGAATCAAGGCCGCTGGGCACTGCCGGACGGCAGGGAGCGCGACACTGACCCTCTTCCGCCAGTACCGCTGCGGGAGACACGGGAATCGGTCTACGGCGTGACAAGGAACGAGATCCGCGGCGCTGTCGGCGTGGCTCGCCGCTTCACCCTGTCGAGCAGGAAGGCGAGCAGATCAGAACTTTTCGACATAGCGGAGGAGGGCGGATTCCTGCAGCCCTTCCAGACGAAGCTGGAGGAGCAGCGGGCGAAGACGTGGCGGAGGGTGAAGCTCACAAGCACGCGCCGCTTGTTCTTCCTTGCCGCACGCGATGCGGGTATTGGCCTGTCCCGTCGTCCGGACGGGACGATTGCCGGATATGACCTGTCTGGGGAGATTCTGCTGCGCTCTGACGACGAATGGATAGTCGTGACAGTGGAGGAGGCTGAGAGGCTGAGAGAGGAATTGGCGGAAAACGGCCCATCGGTAGCACTAAGTCCTAACGGACTTTCATTTAGTGCTACCGACCCAAGTTATGGCCCTGACGGGCCATCACATGGGGATGAGAGGCCGCCGGGATGACGTTAAACCGCCCCTCCGACCCTCAAAGCCAGTCCGAAATGCCGCTCTCGAAGGGGAGGACGAGGAAGGTCTGCAAGGGAGTGGGAAGCGGCCATTGCGATGGTCCCAAACCTGAGGCCGATAAGCGCACCAGCGGGCCTTGAGATCTGACCGGAAAGCGAACGCGCCAAGGGTGGGTCATCGCCGTCGCTAGTCGACCCATTTCGGACACAATGGCGATTAGCCCACTATGCTTAAGTTAGTTGACTTCCAGCCATGCGGGCAGCCGCCTCATTTTTTCTTTCTAGCTGCGCGACTTATAGCATCCATTCCGGCAATATACTCCTCTAGACCGCCATAATGATCAACGATCCGGTAGGGATTTCTCATTGCTACCGCTCGCTTGGTCTCATCAGTTATCTGACACCAAGCACACTCTTCTTCATCTTCCTCAATCGGCTCGGAGCAAGAAGCGCAAAAATTCTTGCTGGGCGCAATTTCAGCATCGATGAATGAATGAGCTTTTCCTCTCCAGTCAACCAGATAAGGGACCGCAGAAGTCCTTCCAATTCTGAGCTCATAGAAGTCAGCGGAAAATCTCTGGGCGATCTCTTTGAGCCTAGTTTTGGTTTCGTGCGTAGCTCTCGCGCCGCAGATGATGCTAGAAACACATGTCCCCGGAATGTTCATGAGCATCAAATCACCTGATACTATTATATCCTCATCCCCCACGACCATCCTACGCTCTTGCTCGTAAGCCCAGCATGTAGACTTCGTGAAGTAAGCAGCGTTAATAACTGCTCCTTGTAGGAAATATGTATATCTAGGCTTTCCTATATGAAGAACTCTTGTAACTAAATCCGAGAAATCGTGGGAAGGTCCATCTTGATAAGCAACGTTATCGAATCGGGTTTCTGGAAAATTTTCAAGGATAGCTTCCTCTGAAAATTCGATCACGAAACCATTGTGATTATAGGCGTAATGCGCCCACATCGGTATCACGATTGGGGATCGGGAAAAGCATGTTGTAGGGTACTGAGGAAGCTCACCAATGGCTTCCGCATAGCAAGCAAGCATCTCAGGGTCTCCCCCGAAATCCGTAGCCAGAAAAAGCTCGTACGGATCATTGAAATCTTTAGGCTTTGAGAATTTCAGAGTTACTTGGTTGTCTTTGGTAAAGACCACATCAGCTAGATCTGCTGGTAGGTATTTATACAAAAGCCCATTGCCTTCAGCCATCCCCCTCACTCCCCAAGAATCATCTGACCTTAGAGAATTGTGCGCAAGTGGACAATCGGACTCGGCTGACGCGGGCCTTTGAGGGGGCGGGCTTGGTCTGCTTCCAACTCAGCCTTCGCTTTCCGATAACGTCTTCAGAGATATAGATGACTGACGAGGCCCTGGCGGTATCGGGCTGGTCGCGTGCAGCCCTCGTCTCGCGCTAACGCCGCCAACTAGCTGCCCAAGAGCGAACCTTCATGGGCCAGAAGCGGTCCTTGCAGGAGGGATGCGCCAATGGCAGCAAGGTCGAATCCTGCCCTTTGGCCCGCTTGATCTTTACCTGCCATCAAGGGACGATTCCGTAACTGGAAATTCAGTTACGGACGGGGAGTGTTTTAAGGGTGCGGGCAGTTGAACTTTTTGCAGGCGCGGGCGGCATGTCGCTCGGCCTGAGGCGGGCAGGATTCGACTTGGTGCAGGCCTATGACTCGTGGTCGCCAGCGGTCGAAACGTATCGGCGCAATGTCAGCCATCACGTCTGGCAGCACGATCTCAAGGATATTTTCCATGTCGCGCCGATGATCGTGGCGCTTGCTCCGGATATCATCGTCGGTGGACCGCCCTGTCAGGATTTCTCTGCGGCTGGCGAGCGCGTCGAAGGCGAGCGGGCTGCGCTCACGCGGGCTTTCGCGATGCTGGTCACGCTCGCGCGGCCGACGTGGTTTTTGATGGAAAATGTCCCGCAGGCTGCGAGTTCCAAGGCCTGGGCGGATGCCCGCGCGATGTTGGTAAAGGCGGACTACGGTCTCACGGAAGTAAAGCTGAATGCCAGTTTCTACGGGGTCCCGCAGGCAAGGAAACGACTATTTGTTATCGGCCGACTTGGCGAAGCTAATGGCTTTCTCGACTCAACCCTCGCGGCCGCTCGATCAACTCGGCCAATGACCGTGAGGGACATGCTCGGGGACGCTCTCGGTGATGCCTTCTACGCGCAACCGCGTATGCCAGGGAGACACGGTATTTGGAGCGCGGACGGTCCAGCCCCAACGATGTGCCGTTCCTCGCGACGGCCGATGCCTGCAAGCTATCAGCCGCACCCAGCCGATGCGGACCTCTTGGAGCGCGGTGCCTTCTACACCCGCCCTTACTATGAGGGACGTGGTGTCCGGACACTGGACGAACCCGCACCTTCCGTGATCCGCACCACGCGGGAGCGGCCTCGCCCGAAATACTTGGCAAGCCCCCATCATGCCGATCCTATTCCAGCCTCACAGGCTGCCATCCTGACACAGGATCAGGTCGCGCGTATTCAGGGCTTTCCTATCGGCTGGGACTGGTCGGCAGCTTGCTCGCGCGACATTGACCAGATGATCGCGAACGCGGTTCCTGCACCACTGGCGGAAGCCATCGGCAGGGTGATCCTGGCTCGTCAGGCAGGTGAGAGCATTCCGGGGATTCAGGGCCGTTTCGGTCAATGGCTTCGGCTGCGGCGGGGCTTCTCCAAGGCAGCCGTCCGGAACTGCAAGTCACGGGCGAACAGAGCGCGGCGGCTGCTGGGCGGGCGCACCTTCGCGGATGTGGCGATGGAACTGGCGACGCTGGAAGCCACCGAAGGATTCAGCACCCTGCCGACAGGAACGCGTTCCGATCTCCGCGCCGCTCTGCGGCTCCTTCGGGAATGGCAGGCGGAGCCGAAAGCGAGGCGAAAAGGGAAAGAGAAAGCTGCGGCGGAGGTCGCGGCACTTGCGGCGTAGGAAAGTCTCAAGGGCTCTGCCCGCCGCGCCCCTGCGGGGCTTGGCTCCCGGGATACAGAAAAAAAAGAGGAAGGACCCGCCGATGTCGCTTGACCCTTGCCCGCCAACGGGTCAGCCTTGGAGCACGGTACAGCGGGGACGCGATGACCGTAAAAGAGGAAGGCCCGCCCCTCGGAGGCGGGTTTTTCTTTGCCTGCCGCACGCATCTGCCCCCCTCAAGGAAAGAGCAGCGCATAAAGCGGAGCCGTCGGGATGTCCGCAGATTCGGACAAGCCAAACCGATGGCGGAGGCCAATTCGCGGCCGTGAGCTCGGTTAATAGGTGTGCCGTAGGAGGTTCAGCATAGCGGCGGCGGAGACGCGAACCGGGACCGACCCACCCCGACGAGCGGTCCTTTTGAAAGAAAGGCAGGCATGCCAAGCAGCCATCTAGAGCTATAGCCCTGCGACATTCTTCAAATGCCATTCGAGGGCAGACAGGTCGGGCCGAAGCGAGAGATTCGAAGGATCCCGAATAGGCTGTCCATCGAAAGGAAGCAGATGCGTGTTGCGGGCATCCGCTGCTGCCTTCGGATTGATGACTACCTTCCTGTCAGCCCCGACACCAAACAATCCTGCGTCGAAAGCCCAGTGATGAGACCTGCATAGCGCCAACCCGTTTCGGGCATCGTCCGCTCCTTTTAGGCCTCGGGGGACAATGTGAGCAGCCTCGGCCTCCTGAATATTTTCACCAGCATGGCCAAGCCCGCAAACAGCGCAACGGTGATCGTACAGAGGCAAGACGCGCCGTCCAAATGCCCTGTTCCGAGCAATCCGCTTGACTCTGGATTCGTGAAGAGCGGCGCTGTTGTCGAAAAGGTCGAAAGGCAGGAGTTCTTGCTCTTCCTGGTCCTTTTCGCAGGCAGCTATCTCTGTCTCAGGAACTGGGGGGTCCAGTGTGTCCAGAGGCCCCCACGGCCTCCCGGCGGCCTTCGACAGAATGGCTGGAAAGCTTGGAGTTCCCGCGCGATGAAGCGTCAGCCGATAGAAAAGCGGGTCGGAGAGGCTGCGCTCCATGACAAGTAAATCATCTTTCTTTGCCAATGATCGGATCGGGCCAAGATTGTCAGTTAGTCGCCGCTCAAGGCGGGTGCCTCCCCATGACTGATACTGATATCGAGTGTTGGCCAACCCAACTTGATGAGCTCCGTCGAACATTGCGGCGTTCAGTCGAATGTCAGGCGCAAAATTTGAGGCGGAAGGCAGCGCAAGCTGAGGGAAGAAGCCTGCCAGATCCTTTACAATGACTATTCCTGCCTGCTTGCCTTTTGCCTGGCCAGTATCGTTTTTTGCCAACTGTTTGAAAAATGGCCGATCGAATTCTTGCATTTTGCCCCTCCAGAAAGGGGCATTTCTTGCAGCGATTCGCTATGACTGTCGATCGATGACCACAGTAATGAATGCAGACAGGTCCATGAGCCATGCCTGCTGAGTCAATCTGTACGTCTGATGCAACTTCCTCGGCACAACAAGCTGTAACAGCTTTGCACGCATTTCATCTGTTTGGTTCTCGGAAACGCCTGGCTCCAATGTAAGGAGGTGTTTCTCCTCGATCCTTACGGCCTCGGAGAGTACCTGCCGCCAGCGGTCCTTCACGGTGGATTTGGAGCCAAGCATAGTCAGACGTGCGGTTGGAAACGTCGTGTCTCGGTATTCGGGCTGACCGGGAAACAGGAAGTCCGGTTTGTTCCTGTTTTCCGTCTCGACACCGTGTGCGAACCGGATCTGGTTCGCCTCAAGCACGGCTGCGATGTGATTTTCCAAGGCGGCTCCGGCACGGGCCTTCCTGCGGTTCTGGACGCTGAGCGAGAACGCTATGAAACCATCCACATCGGCACCATCAACCAGCGTGAACCCCTGAGCGATACGCTCGGCAACGATGCGCCTCTCAAGTCGTCGGAAAAGCTGTTCTTCCCGTTCCATCCATAGCAACAGGGCCTCGTCCGGATCGTCCGCTGCATTGACACCGAGGAGCGACGAACGTGCCAAGCCAGAAAGAACGCTGGTCGTCGGAAATTTCAGTCCGAACTTCTCGATAAGGCCGTCCAGCTTGTCGGCCTCTTTCTCTTCCAGTTCGATGCCAAGCTCATCAAGGATGTACCGGGCTGCAAAATCCAGTTCGGCATCGTTACCGTCGCCAATTTCCTGTGATTCGAACTTCATGCCTATCTGCTCGTCCAGGCCGAAGAGCCAAAGCAGCTGGTTCCTGATGGTGCTTTCGTCGGGTGTTACGATGAAAAGGATGTGGCTGTCTGGCTTCCTGGCAAGAAAGAGGACATCGCCGGGCTTCATCAGTTCGGTGACGGCGTTGCTCTGGTAATAGAGCCGCCATTCAGCACTTCGCTTCGGCTGGTTCCTGCGAGAATCGTACCAGGACAGAAAGCCTTCCTCCGACAAAGCTTCCTGCTCTCCACCAAGCCAAATGTAGGTAGCGGAGAAGCGGTTATCTGTCTCACCTTTCGGGAATTTGCGATCCTCGCTGCCGAGAATCCTGAGAAGCGGCTCCGACCCGGTGACTTCATGCTGGTTGGAAGACTCCGGATTGGCATCGACGGCTGCCAGCCGCTTGACGGCCACACCCTCGAAATGCTCGGAAAGCAGCCCCCGCCGTATGGCCATTCAGATGCCTCGTATTTCAAGCCGCTGCTCGCTGCCACGCAGCCAGTCGGCACACAATCCGATCACGTCGGCAATGTCCCGGCGTGTACGACCCTTCAGACTGCATTCCCAAACGACACCAATCCGCCAGCCCGCCCGGCTCAGCTCGTCATCCGCCCTTCGGTCGACTTCACGGTTTCGAGCGATTTTCTCTGACCAAAAATCTGGACGGGTCGATGGCATGCGAAACAGGTGACAGTCATGCCCATGCCAGAAGCAGCCATGCGCGAACAGGACTGCGTGATATCGGGGAAACACGATGTCCGGTTTTCCGGGAAGGGAGCGGTCATGCAACCTGTACCGGAACCCGGCGGCATGGAGCGCACGGCGCAGGGTCAATTCCGGTTTTGTATTTGTGCCGCGAATGCCCGCCATCATACGGCTGCGGACATCGGGCGACACTATGTCGGGCATTATGCTGCCACCGCACTTCGATCTGGCCGCGTGATAACTGGCACAACATGCGGTGCGCGCTCGGCCTGATTGGGTTGCCCGATAGCCTTGCGGATGTGAGGTTCGATCGCCTTCGCTATGAACTCCACGACAGGAACTACGACCGCGTTTCCGAACTGGCGATATGCCTGGGTGTCGGAAACCTCGATCCGCCAGCGGCGATCGCCCCTGTCAAAGCCCATGAGCCGTGCACACTCCAATGGGGTAAGGCGACGCGGCCTCTCACCAGGCTGCTCGATCAGGACTTCGGATCCGTCCTTATAATACCTGGCCGACAGCGTGCGCGCGACATCCTCCGGTCCGAACAGGCTGTACCCGAACCCGTTGCCTTTCGCCTGATGTTTAGCCTTGTAGTCTTGGAGGTACTGCCAGAGACGCGGTGTCAGGGTATATTTCGGGTCCACCTCGTCGTGCGGCTGGAGGATGTCCTTCAGCTTAGGTCTGGTCTTCGCATTCGGAATCTCAAGGGCATCGAAATCAAACTCTGATGGTTCCCGGAAGCCCACGATGAAAATGCGCTCGCGCTTTTGAGGAACCCACGGCTCAGAGCTAATCACGCGATGCTGGACGTGGTAGCCTAGCTCGTTCTTAAGGACGTTGATGATCGTCCGGAAAGTCGTTCCACCGTCGTGGCGTTCAAGATTCTTGACATTCTCAAGAACAAACGCCGCAGGCCTGCGATGGGCAATAATTTGTGCTGCGTCAAAGAAAAGAGTTCCTTGAGTGTCACAAAGAAAGCCGTGCGGTCTATTCAATGAATTCTTCTTGGAAACCCCGGCAATACTGAACGGTTGACATGGGAATCCTGCCAAAAGCACGTCGTGCTCGGGTATTTTGCTTGGGTCTTTTGAGAATTCTCTAATATCCCCGCCGAGTTCGTGGTTGTCGCGGAAATTCAGGGAGTAGGTCGTGCGTGCTCCCTGGTCCCATTCCGATGTGAAAACGCAGCGGCCTCCAATTGCCTCGAAACCCAGCCTGAGCCCTCCGATTCCGGCAAACAGATCGATGAAGCGGAAGGGTATAGCCGTCGGCTTGGCGATCGGTCTTGCGCCCGCTGCCACGAGACCCTTTAACACGCGTAGATCACGAGGTCTCGGCTGTGTCTGTCCCGTTTCATATCGTCTGACGGTGCGCGCTGAAACGCCCAGTTCCTCAGCGGCCTGCTCTCTCGTTAGTCCACTCTGGCGGAGCAAGTCGTTGAACTCGGACATGAAAACCTCGAATCATCATTCTGGGAAAGACCGAGACATAATGTCATGATCCTTCCCAGATGCAATCCTATGTTCTCTGTATGTTCCTCATGTGTTGTGGTGATGGGGTGAGAGGGACCGTCGCTATGCGACGATCCTGCCATGGCGGCGAGCTTCGGCGGCGTACTCGGACAAAGGCTTGGTGCTCTGGAAGCTCCGATCGCGCTCGACCAGAAGACGATTGGGACCGCGAAGGCTCTGGATTTCCGCGAGTGACGCGTAACCCAGTTCCGGAGTGCCGTGGCCTAGATCGCAGACCCCGAAAAGGGTGTCGTCGTCAGCCGCGAGTTCGGTGAAGAGCCAGATCGCAGAGGTACCTGGGAGAAAGAACTTCACCACGGGGCGGTGATTGACTTCGCCGCGTTCGGAGGTGGCGGCGTTGCGGCGAAGATGGGTGCGAAGCTTGGCAGTGAGAAGCATTGTGGCCTCCAATGTCGGCTGCACCATGCAGCCGTTCTGGAAGCCCGACAGGGCGGGAAAGCGAAGCTAGCTGGATGCCACAGGCACGCTTGCGCCAGTCCATAAGCGTTTCGGAGCGGCCGCCCTATGAAGGCGGAAAGAACGGTGCTTTGAGTGTTTAGGCATTTCGCGGGGGAGGCTCGGCGAATTGGCTCTGCAGAGGCGCACCGGGCACGCAGCTAGAACTAATACCTGAACAGATGGTCCCAAGTTGGTCCCGACCGCATCAGTGGCTCTCGGCACCATTTCGGCATCTTGAAATGTCTATCTATTTCAAGGGCTTGGATGGTGATCCCGACAGGAATCGAACCTGTGACCTACAGATTAGGAATCTGCCGCTCTATCCTACTGAGCTACGGGACCACTCGGCTGCACACATAGCGGCTTCCGGCGGATTCGCCAATGATTTTTGGCGGGCAATGGCGGGATCGGCCAAAGGCCTGACGATCCCGCCAAAAACAGTCGTCAGGCAGCCAGTGCGGTCTCGGCAAGGCGCACCCAATAGCTGACGCCGTGGGGGATGACCTCGTCGTTGAAGTCATATGCGGGGTGGTGGAGATTGGCGCTGTCGCCGTTGCCGATGAAGATGAAGGCGCCGGGGCGGGCTTCCAGCATGTAGGAGAAGTCCTCGCCGCCCATCAGCGGCTGGATCGCCCGGTGCACCTGGGTCTCGCCTGCGACGGTTGCGGCGACATCGCCGGCAAACACCGTCTCGTCCGGGTGGTTGACGGTGACGGGGTAGTTGGAGTCGTAGTCGAGCTCGATCGTGGTGCCGGTCGCTTCCGAAATGCCGCGGCAGGCCGCGCTCATGCGCTCCTGGGCTAGCTTTGCGACTTCCTTCTTCAGCGTGCGCACGGTGCCGGCGATCACGGCCTGTTCGGGGATGACATTGTAGGCCGAGCCGGCAATGAACTTGGTCACCGAAACGACGATCGCCTCGGCCGGGTCGGTGTTGCGCGAGGCAATCGTCTGCAAGGCAGACACCAGCTGGCTGCCGGCAACGATGGGATCGATGGCGCGGTGCGGCATGGCGGCATGGCCGCCCTTGCCCTGGATGGTGATGGTGAATTCGGCGGTCGCGGCCATGATCGCGCCCGGACGGATGGCGAACTGGCCGACCGGCAGGCTTGGCATGTTGTGCATGCCAAAAACCTTCTGGATGGCGAAGCGCTCCATCATGCCGTCCTTGACCATCTCGTTGCCGCCGCCACCGCCTTCTTCGGCGGGCTGGAAGATGACGGCGACGGAGCCGGCGAAATTGCGCGTCTCGGCGAGGTACTTCGCCGCCCCCAGAAGCATCGCGGTGTGTCCGTCATGGCCGCAGGCATGCATCTTGCCGGGCACGGTCGAGGCATAGGGCTTGCCGGTGATTTCCTCGATCGGCAGCGCGTCCATGTCGGCGCGCAGGCCGATCACGTCGCCGGCACCCAGGCTGCCCTTGATGATGCCGACCACACCAGTCTGGCCGATCCCGGTGACGACTTCGTCGCAGCCGAATTCCTTGAGCTTGCCGGTGACAAAATCGGCGGTTTCGAAGACGTCGAAATTGAGTTCCGGCTTCTGGTGCAGGTGTCGGCGCCAGCCGGCGATCTCTTCCTGCATTTCGGCGGCTCGGTTCAGGATCGGCATGTTTGTCTCGACTTCCTGTTTGTGGACCAGAGGTCCCGATTCGCATTTGTGATCGCGCAGGCTCTGCCATCTTGGCGTCACATAGGCTATTTAGCAGCGGCGGCGACGCCGTGGCCATGGGTTGTTTGCCGGCCAGCGCGTCGCCATCCCGGTTTACGGAAATCTTATGGACGGCCGGCTATGATCGGCAAGAGGCGATTTCGGATTTGATGATGAAGATGCAGTTCGTCAGAAGCATGCTTTTTGGCCTTGCAGCCGCAACCGCGCTTGGCGCCGGCCCCGCGGCCGCTAATCCTGCATTGCTTTTTGATATCAATTCAGGCGCCATCATCGAACACCAGGACGCATTTCTGCGCTGGCACCCGGCATCGCTGACCAAGCTGATGACGGCCTACACTGCCTTCCGCGCCGTCCGGGCGGGCGAACTGGCGCTCAACTCTCCGATCAGGATCAGCAAGAAGGCGGCAGCCTTTCCGCCGGCCAAGATGGGATATCAGCCCGGCTCGGTGCTGACGCTGGACAACGCGCTTAAGATCATCATGGTCAAGTCGGCCAATGACGTCGCCGCGGCGATCGGCGAGAATGTCGGTGGCACCACCGAGGCGTTTGCGGCACGCATGAATGCGGAAGCGCAGCGGCTCGGCATGACCGGCAGCCACTGGGTCAATGCCAACGGCCTGCATGACCCCGACCAGTACACGACGGCGCGCGACCTCGCGATCCTGGTGCGGGCGATTCGCCTCGAATTCCCGCAATACGCGTCCTATTTCGATATCGAAGGCATCATCGCCGGCAAGGCAAAACTCAAGAACTTCAATCCGCTTGTCGGCCGGTTTCCTGGCACCGACGGCATGAAGACCGGTTTTGTCTGCGAGTCCGGCTTCAACCTGATCGCCTCGGCCACCCGTGAAGGCAGGACACTCGCGGCGATCGTGCTTGGCGCGAACTCGCCTGACGACCGTGCCGAAGAAGCGGCCAAGCTGTTGCAGAGCGGCTTCAGCCGCGGCACAAGTTCAGTCACCGTCGCCATGTTGGCGCCTTATGGCGAAAGCCGCGATCTGGTGACCAACATGCGCGAAGAGGTCTGCTCCAAGAAGGCCAAGCATGTGGCTTCCGACGGCCCAGCGCCGACCGAAGCGGGGGCTGCGCCCGACAAGGTTTCGATCATCCCCGAAATGACGCGCCCGCGTAACTGGGTGACCGTCAGCCTGGGTGGCGCAACCGGGCCCAAGCCCAAGGGACTCGGCGGTCGCGACCTGATCGAGTATGCCGACGTACCCTTGCCGACATGGCGGCCCGACAGGCCAGCGCCGGCAGGAGCCGCGCCGCTGGTGTTGGGGGCAGCCAGGTCGTGAACCCGCAAGCCGTCTTTCCGATCCCCGTATCGGTGCTGACCGGTTTTCTCGGTGCCGGCAAGACAACGCTGCTCAACCGGCTCCTGAAGGACCCGGAACTGGTCGATACCGCCGTCATCATCAACGAATTCGGTGACGTCGCAATCGATCATCTGCTGGTCGAAAAGGCCTCGGACGGCGTCATTGAGCTTTCCGACGGCTGCCTGTGCTGCACGGTGCGCGGCGAACTCGTCGATACGCTCGCCGATCTGGTCGACCGCTTGCAAACCGGCCGTATCAACAGGCTGGCGCGCGTGGTGATCGAGACCACCGGTCTTGCCGATCCGGTGCCGGTGCTGCAGTCGATCATGGGGCATCCGGCCCTGATCCATGCCTTCCGGCTCGACGGCGTCATAACAGTCGTCGATGCGGTCAACGGTTCAGCGACGCTCGATGCGCATGTCGAGGCGGTCAAGCAGGTGGCTGTCGCCGACCGCATCGTTCTGACCAAGGCCGACCTCGTCGACGATGCAGAATGGCTCGAAGCGCTGAAGGTCAGGCTCGCCCGCATCAATCCGGGCGCTGAAATCCGCGCCGTCGAGGGCGCAGGAGTAGCAAGGCTTCTGCAATGCGGACTGTACGATCCGGCGACCAAGACCGCCGACGTGCGCCGTTGGCTGGGCGCAGTGGACGATCACGACCATCACCACCATGATCATGACCATGATGATCACCACCACGAGCATGCGCATCATCACGATGCGCGGATCGGTTCGTTCTCGCTGACGCACGATGGTGCGCTGCCATTTTCGACGCTGGAGATGTTCCTCGACCTTTTGCTGTCGACGCAGGGCGACAAGCTGTTGCGCATCAAAGGCATCGTTGAACTGATGGAAGACCCGGCGCGGCCGCTGGTCATTCATGGCGTTCAAAAGATGCTGCATCCGCCGGCGCGGCTGCCGGCATGGCCGGACGCGGTGCGTGGCACCCGGCTGGTATTGATCGGTATCGATCTGCAGCAGGACTATGTTCAGCGGCTGTTTGCGGCCTTCGTCAACAAGCCTGCCATCGACACGCCCGATCGCCAGGCGATGGAAAACAATCCGCTGGCGATAGCGGGCCTGTAAGCCCTACGATTTTCAGGAATTCAGGGGCCGCGTTCGATCAGGAAGCGGTGCCCGCCTGTAACGGCGGCTGTCTCGACCAGCCTGTGGCCGGCATCCTGGCAAAAGGCGGGAATGTCGATCACGGCAAGCGCGTCGGTGGTCTCGACCCACAAAAGGCTGCCCGGAACCATGTCGGCCAGGCGACGCTTTGCCTTGAGTACGGGCAGGGGGCAGTTGAGCCCCCTGAGATCATAGATATCTGCCGTTTCGTGCACTGCGATCAGCTGCCGAACAGCCCGAGCAGCTTGTTCTTGAGCTTGGCGGTGGTGCCGGCCTGTTCGACCGGTGCCGCCTCCGCAGCCTGCGCAGGAGCTTCGGCGGCCACGGGCGATGGCGACGGTATGGTCGCGGTGACAACAGGCTGCGCAGATGCTGCCTTGGCCGCCTTCGCCGCGGCGGCGGCAGCTGCCTTTTGTTCGGCGGCCTTCTTCTTTGCGGCTTCGGCGGCGTCGAGCGCCGCCATGCGGCGACCTGCTTCCGAATCGATGCGGCCCATGCGCTCGGTCACGGTCACCGTGCCGTCATGGTTCATGGACGGTGGCTCGATCGGCACGCGCTCGCCGCGCGCCCGCTTCTTGGTCCAATCCGAGACGATGGCCGCCTCCTTGACGCCGGCGATCGTCGGCTTGGGCGCATCGGCGCTGCCCTTCGAGGCGCTGGCGAAGGCAGCATCATACTTGCTCTGATAGGCCTGGTATGCCGTCTGCAGGCCTTGCGGCTGGGTGAAGGCCGGGCAAGTGCCAGTCGGGTTGAATGCACCCGTGCCTTCGGCGTTGAAAACGTAGCGCTTTTCGCAGACGTCGACCTTCGGCGGCACCTTGGTGATCTCGAAGTGGTCGTAGCCTTCCTTGAGCATCGCCCAGAACTGGTAATTCGGGTCGTTGCGATAGCGCGCCATGTTGGCGGCGGTCATGCGGAACGGAAACGATTGTACCTGGAACTCTGTCTGGCCACCCTTGAAGGCGTCGCGCGCGAAGGCATAGATCTCCTCGATCTGCGCATCGGTCATGGAGAAGCAGCCCGACGAAGAACAAGCGCCGTGCACCATCAGATTCGAGCCGGTGCGGCCGTTGGCACGGTCATAGGTATTGGGGTAGCCGATGTTGAAGGCCAGGTGATAGCTCGAGTTCGGGTTCATCTGTCCCGGGCGGACGGTGTAGAACCCCTCCGGCGACTGGCGGTCGCCTTCGGTGAATTTTGGTCCGAGCTTGCCGGACATCTTGCAGATGTCATAACTGGCGATCAGGTCGTAGCGGCCGTTGGTCTTCTGTTTCCAGACTTCCAGTTTGCCTTCTTCCTTGAACACGCGCGCCAGGACAGGCGAGGTGCGCGTCATGCCCTTGGCGTTCATTTCCTGCACGATCCTGGCCGGCAGCTGCTTGTTGGCATACTGCGGCACGAAATCGTTCACGGAAGATTCCGAACAACCGGCCACCGCGAAAGCGGCCATGAGCAATCCAGCGCGTGCGATATTGGCGATCATCGATAAAGGTCGTCTTCTTCAAATCGGCGACAGCGTAAGCACGCCGTCGACCGGCCCGTCCTGATACTGCCTCGACTCTAAGGCCGTTAACCTTGAAAAATCCTTACCGCAAGTTCCTGGCCCGTCCCACGCACGCAAAGATCACGGCAAGTTCATTGAACGCGCCGAGACGGCTATTTTGTGGCGAAAATGGGCCGTGGCCCATTCAGGCCACAGTTTGCGCGATCACAGGCTGCGGCCGATAGCCAGGTACTTCTCGCGGCGCTGCTCGCGGAAATCGATGTTCGAGCCGGCAAATTCGCTGAACGTCTTGGCAATCAGGTCGCCAGTAGCCGAAATCACCGCTTCCGCGTTGCGGTGGGCACCGCCAAGCGGCTCGGTGATGATCTGGTCGATGATCTTGAGGCCGAGCAGGTCCTGGGCAGTGATCTTCATGTTGGTGGCCGCGTCCTTGGAGCGCGTCGTATCGCGCCACAGGATGGAGGCCGCACCTTCCGGCGAGATTACCGAATAGATCGCATGCTCGAGCATGAAGACGCGGTTGGCCGCAGCGATCGCTATCGCGCCGCCCGAACCGCCTTCGCCGATGACGATGGCGATCGAAGGCACCTTGAGGCCAAGGCTGGTCGAGGTCGACCGCGCGATGGCTTCGGCCTGGCCGCGCTCTTCGGCACCCACGCCTGGATAGGCGCCAGCGGTATCGACCAGCATGACGACCGGAATCTTGAAGCGGTCGGCCATCTCCATCAGGCGCACGGCCTTGCGGTAGCCTTCGGGGCGCACCGAGCCGAAATTATGCTTGAGGCGGCTCTTAGTGTCGGAACCCTTTTCCTGGCCCAGCACAAGCACAGACTCGCCGCGGAAGCGGGCAAAGCCGCCGACCATGGCATTGTCCTCGCCGAAACTGCGGTCGCCGGCGAGCAGGGTGAAGTCGGTGAACAGGCCGTTGATGTAGTCGAGGCAATGGGGGCGGTCGGGGTGGCGTGCCACCTGAACCTTCTGCCACGGCGTCAGCGCCTTGTAGGCGTCACGCAGCGCATCTCGCGAGCGCTTCTCCAGCCGCTTGATCTCATCGCCGACGTCTACAGCCTCGCCGTTCTCGGCGAGCTTCTTGAGCTCGAGGATTTTGCCTTCAAGATCGGCGACTGGCTTTTCGAAATCGAGGTAATTGTACATTGGCGAGCGGACTACCACGCTGAAAAAGGAGGCACTGGGAGCACAAAAACTGCGGCGCCGCGCCAGTGGAACGTGGCACTCACATAGCGATATGGACCCTAATCGGCAAGCGGGTGATGTTCGTTGACCAGTTTCAACAGCCTTTCCTGCAGCACATGCGTGTAGATTTGGGTGGTCGAAATGTCGGAATGACCCAGCAATTGCTGCACGGCGCGCAGGTCCGCACCATTCTGCAGCAGGTGGCTGGCAAAGGCATGGCGCAGCACATGCGGCGATATTTTTGTCGATGCGATGCCGGCGCGAGCGGCAAGCCCCTTGAGGTCTCGGGCAAAAACCTGGCGAGGCAGGTGGCCGCTTTCCGACGCTGCCGGAAACAGGAATGGGCTCTCGGCCTGCTTTGGATCGCGGTTGCGTTCGTCGAGCCAGCATCGCATCGCGGTGCGCGCCTTGGCCGACAACGGTACCATGCGGTCCTTGTCGCCTTTGCCGCGCACAACGAAGAAGCGCTCGTCGCGTAGGGCAACCGTCAGTGGCAGGCTGACGAGCTCTGAAACACGCAAGCCCGTGGCGTAGAGCACCTCGACAAGCGCGTGCATCCGCGTTTTGGCAAGGGCGTCGCTGCCGGCTGGATCGCTGGCCTCCGTCGCTGCCCGGTCGAGCAGCCGGCCGGTTTCTGCCTCGCTCATCGTCTTGGGCAGGGGCCGGTCTTTCCTCGGGCTGTCCAGGATGCCGGTCGGGTCGTCGGCGCGCAGCCCTTCGGCATAGAGGAAACGGAAGAACTGCCTGAGTGCTGAAAGCTTGCGCGCCTGCGAGGTGGCAGCGAAGCCGCGGCCGGCGATGTCGTCGAGATAGCTGCGAATGCCAGCGGAATCGGCGTCGGCGAGGTGTCCGCCCAGATGTTCGGAGGCATCTTCGAGGTCGCGGCGATAGCTTGAAAGCGTGTTGTCGGCGGCACCGCGCTCCGCACTCATCATCTCGAGGAAAGCCTCGATGCGCGCGCCGCTTTTCATTTCTTGGGGGCGAGTTTTTCCGGAGGGATGCGGACTGTCATTTCTGCTTTCTTCGGCTCGACGAACATCACCAGCGCGAACATCGCGCCGTAAGCGATGCCCGCCAGAACCGCGAGCGTGACAAGGAACCGGAAAAGTGTCGGCATCGATGTGTTTGCCCGTCTGTCCTATCCTGTGCCCTTATGGGACGCCATTCCCTGCAATTCAAGGGCGCGTTTGACGCCATGCGCTTGACGCAACGGGGGTTTTCATGTCGATACGCCGGCGAAAGGGACGCCATGACACCCGACGTGCAGACTCCATTTCCCGAAGGCTCCGTAGCTGCGCTGCTCGAAAGGCTCGGCACGCGCTCGATTGTCTTTGTCGGCCTGATGGGGGCCGGCAAGACCGCCATCGGCCGTAAGGTAGCGCAGGCGCTGGGCCTTGCTTTCATCGACAGCGACCACGAGATCGAAAGCGTGTCGCGGATGACCATTCCCGAGCTGTTTGAACGCTACGGCGAGGTCGAGTTCCGCGCGCTGGAGCAGCGCGTCATCGGCCGGGTGCTGGAGAGCGGCCCACAGGTCCTTTCGACCGGTGGCGGTGCTTTCATGAACGCGCAGACGCGGTCGGCTATCGCAGCTCACGGCGTCTCCGTCTGGCTCAGGGCCGATCTCGATCTGCTGATGGAACGCGTCTCCAAGAAGCAGAACCGGCCGTTGCTGCAGAACCCGGATCCGCGCGCCGTGCTCGCCAAGCTGATGGATGAGCGCTATCCGGTCTATGCGCTTGCCGAGCTCACCGTCGCTACCCGGGACGATCGCAAGGAAGCGATCGCCAGCGAGGTCATAGAAGCACTCTGCAATCATCTCGGCGTGCCCGGCAGGATACACGTCTCGGAAGTCTCGGAGGATCACGAATGACAGGCATCGTCACAGTCGAAGTCGGGCTTGGCGACCGCGCCTACGACATCCTGATCGGTCCGGGCCTGATCGCCCGAGGCGGCGAGCTGATCCAGAAGCGCTTGCCCAAGGCGCGCTCGGCGATCGTCACCGATGAAAACGTCGCCGCTGCCCATCTCGAACCGCTGGTGGCGAACCTCGCCGCTACTGGCAACGCGCCTGCGGTGATCAAGCTTCCGGCTGGCGAAAAGACCAAGAGCTTCGATTCGCTTGAAACCGTTGTCGACCAGATCATCGCTGCCCGCCTCGAGCGCGGCGACGCGGTAATCGCGCTGGGTGGCGGGGTTATCGGCGATCTCACCGGTTTTGCTGCCGGCATCGTTCGGCGCGGCATGAATTTCGTGCAGATGCCGACTTCGCTTCTGGCCCAGGTCGATTCGTCCGTCGGCGGCAAGACCGGCATCAACAGCCCACGCGGCAAGAACCTGATCGGCGTCTTTCATCAACCCAAGCTGGTGCTGGCCGACACCGCAGCACTGGACACGCTGCCGCTGCGCGAATTCCGCGCCGGTTATGCCGAGGTCGCGAAATACGGACTGATCGATCGGCCGGACTTTTTCGCCTGGCTGGAGAAGAACTGGCGCGAGGTTTTTGACGGCGGCCCGGCTCGTATCGAGGCCATCGCTCAATCCTGCCGCGCCAAGGCCGACGTCGTCGCCCGCGACGAATTCGAGACCGGCGACCGCGCGCTGCTCAATCTCGGCCATACCTTCGGCCACGCGCTTGAAGCCGCTACCGCCTATGATGGTTCGCGCCTGGTCCATGGCGAGGGCGTTGCCATCGGCATGGCACTGGCGCATCGCTTCTCGGCGCGGCTCAACCTGGCAAGCCCAGACGACGCCGCGCGCGTCGAGGCGCATCTGCGCGACGTCGGCCTGCCCTGGCGCATGGCCGATATTCCCGGCGGCCTTCCCGGTGCCGAGGCGCTTTTCAACTACATCACCCAGGACAAGAAGGTTTCGCGCGGGGCGCTGACCTTCATCCTGACGCGCGGCATTGGCCAGTCCTTCATCGCCAAGGACGTGCCGGCCTCCGAAGTGATCTCGTTCCTCAACGAGAATCACCCGGGATGAGCGAAGCGGGCTGGATCGTTGCGGGAGTTCTGGTGGGACTGGTCCTTGTGGTCCTGGCCTTCCGCGACCGTCTGCTTGCTTCCCTTGGCTATGAGTTGATCGCGCTGACGCCGCAGCGTTCCGCCCATGACGAATTGCGCGGCGCAGTCGATGAGTTCCACCGCGACGGCCATGTGGTCAAGCAGGACCGCGACCAGGTCGGGGGCCTGCTCGACCTCCACGAGCTGGAAGTCTCCGACGTGATGGTCCACCGCACCGCCATGCGTTCGGTCAATGCCGACATCGCCTCCGAAGCGCTTGTCCGCGAGATACTGCAGAGCCCCTATACACGCATGCCCTTGTGGCGCGGCTCGATCGACAACATTGTCGGCGTTGTCCACGCCAAGGACCTGCTGCGGGCGCTCAACGACGTCGAGGGTGACTATTCTCGCGTCGATGTGCCGAAGGTCGCCTCCAAGCCGTGGTTCGTGCCCGACACCACCACGCTTCAAGAGCAGCTCAACGCCTTTTTGCGCCGCAAGCAGCACTTCGCCATCGTGGTCGACGAGTATGGCGAGGTCGAAGGGCTGGTGACGCTCGAAGACATAATCGAGGAAATCGTCGGCGAGATCGCCGACGAGCACGACATCGACGTCCAGGGCGTCAAGCAGGAAGCCGACGGCTCAGTCGTGGTCGACGGCACAGTGCCGATCCGCGACCTCAACCGCGCGCTCGACTGGCACCTGCCCGACGACGAGGCAACGACGATCGCGGGCCTTGTCATTCACGAGACCCAGTCGATCCCCGAGGAAAAGCAGGCCTTCACCTTCCACGGCAAACGTTTCATCGTGATGAAACGCGACAAGAATCGCCTCGCGCGAATCAGGATCAGGCCGGTGGCCGTGGAGGCAGTGGCGCCGCGACGGGCGGACTGAAGAGCTTCAAGCCCCCGGAGGGGTCTTTCCCGTCGCCCCGGCCATCTTTCCAATCTCTTCGAGATGGGAGGTCAGCGCCATGTGGTCGAGGCTGGTCAGGGGCAATGCGAGGAAGGCTCCGATACGGTTGCGCATGTATTTGAAGGCGGTGACGAAAGCAGCCTCCTTTGCGAGATCGCTGCCTTCCGCGTTGCTGGGGTCTTCGATTCCCCAATGCGCATTTGCGGGATGGCCCGGCCAGATCGGGCAGGCTTCGCCGGCGGCGTCGTCGCAGACCGTGAAGATGAAATCCATCTGGGGCGCGCCTTCGACCGCGAATTCGTCCCAGGTTTTCGAGCGAAAACCGTCGGTCGGATAGCCGTAGCTTTCGAGCACTTTGAGCGCCAGCGGACTGACGGCACCCTTGGCTTGGCTGCCGGCGGAGAAGGCGTTGAAATTGGGCGCGCCGTCCTTGCGCAGGATGCCCTCGGCAAGGATCGACCGGGCGCTGTTGCCGGTACAGAGAAAGAGGACGTTGTAAGGCTTGTGGCTCATGGCGAACCCACAGTGCCCGCCTCCTGTGACACTTCTATGACCGCCCCGGCTCCCCCTTACCAGCGTGTCGCTTCGCCGGGTGCTGCCGGCTCGATGGCGAGTGCGTGGAGGCCGGCCTTGAGCTCTGCTGCGAGCGCGTCGTTGACCGCGCGGTGGCGGTCGATGCGGCTCATGCCGGCAAATGCAGGCGCGACGATGCGGATGCGAAAATGCGTCTCGCCCGAGCCGTCGAAGACCGCTTCATGGCCACCGTCGACGTGATGGTGGCCCGCATGCAGGTGGCTTTCGTTGAGCACGGCAAGCCGTTCGGGCGAAAATGCCTTGTTCAGCTTGTCTTCGATGGTCGCCTGTATGGACATCGGTCTCACCTTTCACCACATGTGTCGCCGCGGCTATTGGTGCCTTTGGGCAAAATTGGGCCGCAAATCAGGCGTTAGGGCCAACATCCTTGAAATGTCAATTCTTGTTTCGCCGCGCCAAGAGGCGGTAAATATGATCCGATGAAGCCGTATCCGAAATATTTCGACAAGATCCGCGTCCGGCCCGATCCGGAAGCGGAGGTGAAGTCGCACGCTCCGATCTGCCAGTGGGACGGCTGCAAGCAGCCGGGCACCCACAAGGCGCCGGTCGGCCGCATGAAGGAGGGCGAGTACTTCCGCTTCTGCTTCGACCACGTGCGCGAGTACAACAAGGGCTTCAATTATTTCTCCGGGCTGGCCGATGGCGAAATCGCGCGCTTCCAGAAGGAGGCGCTGACCGGGCACAGGCCGACCTGGACCATCGGTTCCAACGCTGCGGCAGGTTCCGGTGGTGGGGCACGCTCGGCGCCGGACTTCGCCCAGCAGCGGTCTGGCCGCGCCGGCTACTACAACCGCATGCGCGACCCCCACACCATATTTGGCGGGCATGGCACGCCGCGCCAGCGCAAGGCCAAGCCCTTGGAGGCCAAGGCGCTGGAGACGCTCGGGCTTGATTCGAGAGCCACCGGCACCGACATCAAGACGCGCTACAAGGAACTGGTGAAACGCCACCACCCCGACGCCAATGGCGGCGACCGGGGGTCGGAAGACCGCTTCAGGGATGTGCTCCAGGCATATCGCGTGCTCAAGCAAGCGGGATTGTGTTGAGCCAGCCGCGGTCGCGGCCTTTTTCCAACTTTCATCTGGTCGGAAAAGGCTTTAAGACCGCCCCCGAAGAAAATTCGATTGCCGGCGTGGTTTGAAGCCTCGCGCGTGGAGACGCTATGAACAAGGTCGATCGCGACATCACCAACCTGCCAGACACGACAGTGTCGGTGAAAGACACCTTCGGCTTCGATTCGAAGATGGTCGTTCCGGCCTATGCCGCTTCGTCCGAACACGTACCCGACATCGATCCGGACTATCTGTTCGACAAGGCAACCACGATGGCGATCCTCGCGGGCTTCGCCTACAACCGCCGCGTCATGGTGTCGGGCTATCACGGCACCGGCAAGTCGACCCATATCGAACAGGTCGCCGCTCGCCTCAACTGGCCGATGGTGCGCGTCAACCTCGACAGCCACGTCAGCCGTATCGACCTCGTCGGCAAGGACGCGATCGTGGTCAAGGAAGGCATGCAGGTAACCGAGTTCAAGGACGGCATCCTGCCCTGGGCCTACCAGCACAATGTCGCGCTGTGCTTCGACGAATATGATGCCGGCCGCCCCGACGTGATGTTCGTCATCCAGCGCGTGCTGGAATCCTCGGGCCGCCTGACCCTGCTCGACCAGAGCCGCGTCATCCGTCCGCACCCGGCCTTCCGCCTGTTCGCCACCGCCAACACGGTCGGCCTCGGCGACACCACCGGCCTTTATCACGGCACCCAGCAGATCAACCAGGCGCAAATGGACCGCTGGTCGATCGTGACCACGCTGAACTATCTGCCGCACGACAACGAAGTGAACATCGTCATTGCCAAGGCCAAGCACTACCGCGACGCCAAGGGCAAGGAGATCGTCAACAAGATGGTCCGCGTCGCCGACATGACGCGTTCGGCCTTCGTCAATGGCGACCTGTCGACCGTCATGAGCCCGCGTACGGTCATCACCTGGGCCGAAAACGCCGAGATCTTCGGCGATGTCGGCATGGCGTTCAGGCTGACCTTCCTCAACAAGTGCGACGAACTCGAGCGCTCTGTCGTGGCGGAGTTCTATCAGCGCGCCTTCGGTGAAGACCTGCCTGAATCCGCCGCCAACGTCGTACTGGGATAAGAACGGGCTCAGATGGCGGGGCCGGGCGACAACACACGCAACAAGTCGAAGACGGGCTCTGAAGCCGACAGCTTCAAGCGCGCCGTGACCGTGTGCATGCGTGCCATTTCGGGCGACAACGGGCTGGAAGTCGCGTTCGCCAAGGAGCGGCCGGCGCTTGCCGGCAACCGCGCCCGCTTGCCTGAACTGCCCAAGAAGGCGTCGGCCGGCGACATCGCGGTCACACGTGGCCTCGGCGATTCCATGGCGCTCAAGCGCGCCTGCCACGACACCCGCATCCATGCCCGCCTGGCGCCCGAGGGCAAGCAGGCTCGCGCTGTCTTCGACGCCGTCGAGCAGGCCCGTGTCGAGGCGATCGGCAGCCGCGCCATGGCCGGTGTTGCCGCAAACATCACCTCGATGCTCGAGGACAAATACGCCAAGGCAAATCTCGCCGATGTCACCGAGCAGTCGGAGGCGCCGCTCGAAGAGGCGCTGGCGCTGATGGTGCGCGAGAAGCTGACCGGCCAGCCCGTTCCGAAGAGCGGGGAGCGCATGGTCGATCTCTGGCGCGAATGGGTCGAAGACAAGGCCGGCGGCGACCTCGACGGGCTGCTCGGCAGCCTTCAGGATCAGCAGGCCTTCGCCCGCGTCGTCCGTCACATGCTCGCTTCGTTGGAGATGGCCGAGGAATACGGCGACGACCAGGAAACCGAGGATAACGAGGACCAGGACGACGACCAGCCGCAGGGCGAAGAGCAGAGCGAGGAGGGCGGCGAGGACGATTCCGGTTCCGACCAGGCTCAGTCCGAGGATGCCGAATCGTCCGCTGAGGAAGAGCAGTCCGGCGAGATGGAGGCGTCCGACGCCACCTCCGACGAGATGTCCGACGACGACGATGTCGATTCGGAGACGCCGGGCGAGGCGCGTCGCCAAGACAATCCCTTTGCCAACCTGCCCAGGGAAATCGACTACAAGGTCTTCACCACCGCCTTCGACGAGACTGTCGGGGCCGAGGAACTGTGCGACGAAGACGAACTCGACCGTCTGCGCGCTTTTCTCGACAAGCAGCTTGCCAACCTTTCGGGCGTGGTCGGCCGTCTCGCTAACCGCCTGCAGCGCCGCCTGATGGCGCAGCAGAACCGCTCCTGGGACTTCGACCTGGAAGAGGGCTATCTCGATCCCGCGCGTCTCGTGCGCGTCGTCATCGACCCGATGCAGCCGCTGTCGTTCAAGCAGGAGCGCGACACCAAGTTCCGCGACACGGTCGTCACCCTGGTGCTCGACAATTCCGGCTCGATGCGCGGCCGTCCGATCACCGTTGCTGCCACCTGCGCCGACATTCTGGCGCGCACGCTGGAGCGTTGCGGCGTCTCGGTCGAAATCCTCGGCTTCACCACCCGCGCCTGGAAGGGCGGGCAGGCGCGCGAGAAGTGGCTGAAGGACGGCAAGCCGTCAAATCCCGGCCGCCTCAACGATCTCAGGCACATCATCTACAAGAGCGCCGACGCGCCCTGGCGGCGTTCGCGGCGCAATCTCGGCCTGATGATGCGCGAAGGCCTGCTCAAGGAAAACATCGACGGCGAGGCACTGCTGTGGGCGCATCAGCGGCTGATCGCGCGGCCCGAGCAGCGCAAGATCCTGATGATGATCTCGGACGGTGCGCCGGTCGACGACTCGACGCTGTCGGTCAATCCGGGCAACTATCTTGAGCGCCATCTGCGCGCTGTCATCGACCTCATCGAGACGCGCTCGCCGGTCGAGTTGCTCGCCATCGGCATCGGCCATGACGTCACGCGCTACTATCGCCGTGCCGTCACCATCGTCGACGCCGAAGAATTGGCAGGTGCGATGACCGAGCAGCTTGCTTCGCTGTTCGGCGAAGAGCGCGCGCGCGAGACCCGCCGCGGCGGCTTCCGGCACGCGGGATGATCTTTTCCGCGGCCCGATTGCGGCGGTTTGCGTGCGCTGCAACGGCAGCCTTTGCGCTATCGGCTATGCTCAGCGCCTCTTCGCGGGCCGAGCAGCCGGCCATCGAACGGATGGAGATTTCCGCCCGTCCGATCTCGCAGTTCCAGATCGGCCTCGACCAGAAGATGTTCGGTCCGCTCGAATTCGTCGGCGGCCTCGAACTGACCTCGTCGTCGCGCAATTTTGGCGCCTTGTCGGCGTTTCGCTTTCTTGAACCGGGCAGCGATTTTGTCGGAGTCGCTGATACCGGCTTCTGGTTCTTCGGCCGCATCGCCCGCGACCCGGCCTTGCGGCCGACAGGTGTCGAGAATTTCCGCATGGTGCAGATGGTCGACGCGTCGGGCATCGCCTTCGAAAAGAAGTGGCTGGCCGATGCCGAGGGTCTCGCCGTCAAGGACGGCATCGCCACCGTCGGCTTCGAGCGCATGCATCGCGTCGCCCAGTACCAGATCGATCCTGACAACATGAAGCCGCCGCTGTGCGAACTCGATTTCCTGGTGCCGCGCAACGAGCTGCGCCAGAACAGGGGTTTCGAAACTGTTGCCTATTCCGCCGGGAAGGGCGGACTGGTGGTGGTGTCGGAAAAGAGCCTGGATGTGGCCGGCAACATCTTCGCGGCGATCATCGAGGGGCCGCAGAAGGGTGTCTTCACCGTCAAGCGCGACGGCGAGTTCGACATCACGGACGGTGCCTTCCTGCCCGATGGGGATCTGTTGCTGTTGGAGCGCAGCTTCTCGATGGCATCTGGGGTGAAGATGCGGTTGAGGCGCATCGCGTCGGATAGTATCGCCAGGGGCAAGGTCGCCGACGGCCCGGTGCTGCTCGAGGCCAATATGGGCTACCAGATCGACAACATGGAAGGGCTCGATGTCTGGCAGCGCAGCGACGGGGCGCTGATGGTGTCGCTGATTTCCGACGACAACCACTCGATCCTGCAGCGCAATCTCTATCTGGAATTCATCCTGCACGACGATTGAGCGGCGATTTTTCGCTATGGTTGGCACCTGCGATACGGGAGCAAGCCATGTCGTCCGATGTCACCAGCCTCATCGACCGCTATTGCGCGGTCTGGAACGAACCTGACGAGGGGCATCGCAGGGCGCTGCTCCATGCCGTCTGGGCGGAGAATGCCACGTACACCGATCCGCGCGCCGACACTGTCGGTGCCGACGCATTGTTGGCCCATATCGCAAGCATCAGGGCGAGCCGCCCGGGGGCGGCCATCAAGCGCACGACCGCCGTCGATCATCACCATGGCATTGCCCGTTTCGGCTGGCGTGTTGTCGAGGCCGATGGCACGCCGCTGCCCGAAGGGATCGACATCGCCTTCCTGGCACCCGACGAAACGCGCATCGAGCGTATCGTCGGCTTCTTCGGGCCGATGGCGGCGATCTGATCTGCGCGACCCATTGATGCCTGAGGCACGTGCGTTCCCACCGCAGACATTCAGGCAAAAAGAAAGCGAGGGGTCCCTTAACCCCTCGCTGCAAAATCGGACCACCGGGGTATCCTCCCCGTAAGGCGTCCTGAAATCAGGCTGCCAGATGGCTTGTCGCGGCTTGGGCGTAGTTGTGGCCGAAGCGGTTGGCGAGGAAAGCGTCGAGCGCAATGTCTTCCTGGCGGATGAAACCCTGCTGCGGCAGCGCGCCGGAAGCGAGCATGTCGAGAACCGAGCAGATGCCGGATGCAGTGGTGATCTGGATGGCGCTGCGCGTCATCTTGCCCATCTGGCGGCTGTAGATCTTGTTGGCGTAGCTCTCCTGCAGCAGGCGCCCGTTCTTGCGGCCGCTGACGGTGACGAAGATCACCACTACGTCCTGCATGGTGGCGGGCAGGGCGTTTTCCAGGATGTCCTTCAGCACCTCGCGGCGATGGCGCAGGCCGAGATCGTTGAGCAACGCCTTCATGATCGCCGCATGGCCGGGATAGCGGATGGTGCGGTAGTTCAGCGTCCGCACCTTGCCCTTGTAGGTCTCGCACAGCGTGCCAAGGCCACCAGAGGTGTTGAACGCTTCATAGGTGATGCCGTCGAGCGAAAACTCTTCGCGCTCCTCGAGCGGGGGCACTTCGACCAGCGAGCCTTCGACGATCGCCTCGCAGGGCTCGCAGTACTCGTTGATGACGCCGTCGGTGCTCCAGGTCAGGTTGTAGTTGAGCGCATTGGACGGATACTGCGGCAGCGCGCCGACGCGCATGCGTACGCTTTCCAGCGAATCGAAGCGCTTGGCGAGGTCGTTGGCAACGATCGAGATGAAGCCCGGCGCGAGGCCGCACTGCGGGATGAAGGCGCTCTTGGCGGTCGCGGCGAGTTCCTTGACGATGCGGGTCGAGGCGACGTCTTCGGTGAGATCCAGATAGTGCACACCGGCCTTGGCGGCGGCTTGTGCGATGCGCGTGGTGAGGTGGAAGGGGGCTGCAGAGAGCACCGCGAACTTGCAGGCAAGCACTGGGTCGAGCGCGCCGGCTTCGGCGATTTCGACCTTCAGCGTCTGCACGGCGTTGCCTGTCTCCAGCGAATCGAGTGCTGCCTGCGAGCGATCGACCACGGTGACGTTATAGTCGCCTGTTTCGGCCAGCATGTCGGCGATGGTCGAGCCGATCTTGCCTGCGCCTACGACTACGATCTGTTTCATGGTCATGTCCCCTTCGAATGGATTTCGCGCGGATTCTATGTCCGCGTCTCGTCGAAAGGCAGTGTCGGTTTCGCCGAAAAGACGGTATGTATTTGGCAGAACGACGAAGAGTATTGACGAAATGACGACCGATCCCGACCGGGCGCTGCTGAGCCTCCTGCGTGAGAATGCGCGCGCCTCGACCGCCGAACTGGCACGCAAGCTCGGCGTGT
The DNA here is from genome assembly GCF_003148805.1 of Aminobacter sp. AP02. Taxonomy (GTDB): domain Bacteria; phylum Pseudomonadota; class Alphaproteobacteria; order Rhizobiales; family Rhizobiaceae; genus Aminobacter. The sequence goes on along the minus strand of NZ_QGGX01000019.1, from coordinate 40,703 downwards.
CCAGAACCACGGTGCAAAGCCGCATCGAGCGGCTGGAACAGCGCGGCGTGATCTCGGGCTACAGCGTCAAGCTGTCGTCCGACTATGAGAAGAACCTCGTTCGGGCGCACATACTGGTGACGGCTCTACCCAAGGTATCGGCTGCGGTGGAGGCGGTGCTGCGGCGTATCCCCGAGGTGCGCACGCTGCACTCGGTGAGCGGCAATTTCGACATGATCATCGTCGTGGAGGCGCCATCGGTGCGCGATCTCGACGCCTTGATCGACCGAATCGGTGCGCTCGAAGGCGTCGAGCGCACTCTATCTTCGATCATCCTGTCGACGCGAATCGACAGGTAGCGATCGCTAGTTCGCGGCCAAGGCTGGCTGGCTCCAGCGGGCCGCGATGAGGCGATAAGGAATCAGCGCGAAAATGGCGATCAGCAGCTTCACGGTGAGATCACCCAGCGCCCAGGAAACCCAGCGCGGTGCTTCCGTCGACAGCATGCCCAGAAGTGGTGCAGCTTCGACCGCAAAAGCGTCCTCGGGACCGATGAAGGCGAAGGCGGCGGAGAAGGCGATACCAAAGAAGATCGCGGTATCGAACACCGAGCCGACGAGCGTGCCGAAGATCGGCGCGCGCCACCAGCTCTGCCGGCGCAGCCAGTTGAACACGGTGACATCGAGCAGCTGAGCGGTCAGGAAGGCGGCACCGGAGGCGGCGGCTATGCGCGCCAGACGGTCTGCTGCGGTGTCGAAGGGAATGAGGCCGTAGCGGAACAGAAGCGGCGGCGCGACGATCGAGCAGATGACCGCCGTCATGAAGCCGACAAAGACGATCCGCCGCGCCATCTTCGGCCCGTAGCGGCGATTGGCGAGGTCGGTGACCAGGAATGAGAAGGGGTAGGTGAAGGCGCCCCACGTCAGGATATCGGCAAGCGCCAGAGATCCGACCTGTCCCTGCATCGGGAACTGGACGAGAATGTTTGACGCCAGGACGACAAGTGCCATGGCAACCACGAAAGGCAGATAACGTGAACCGGAGTTCATTTTTTTATCCTGGGTAATGGAACCAGCTCGACGGGCAAAGCCCGGGCGGATTGGTCGGAGCCCCCATCGTCCTTGCGGCCGTCAGAGGCTCCAGGCGGTCGTCCCCCGCCTTGATTCGTCGATTAGGCTGCGGCCTGCTCAGCGGTCTTCTTGGCGATCTGCTTCTTGAGCAGACGAGCGCGCTGCGACAGCTCTTCAGCGTCGGCCTTGATCAGGAAGGCGTCGAGGCCACCGCGATGCTCGACCGTACGCAGGGCGTTGGCCGAAATGCGCAGGCGAACGTTCTGGTTCAGCGCCTCGGAGATGAGCGTGACGTTGACCAGGTTCGGCAGGAAGCGACGACGGGTCTTGTTGTTGGCGTGGCTCACATTGTTGCCGGTCATGACGGCTTTGCCGGTGAGTTCGCAAGCGCGGGACATGTTACTTACCTTCAGTTCTGGCGGACCAAGCGACGATAACGCACCAATTAAGGAATGGCGCGCGGTCTCAGTCAGGCGGCCTCATGGAAAAAGTTGGCGTTCCATAGTTGTATTTGGCTGACGCGTCAAGCGTCCCGGTCGTTTCAGGGTGTTGTCCCCAACTCCACAGAATGGCCGGAATTGCTTCTATAACCGATTGCGAGGGATGCGAACAGCCGGAAGCCAGCTTCCGCTGGAGATGAGGTGTTGCTATCAATGCGCCGCTCTGGGTTTGTCTTCCTCGCACTTGCTGTCGTCCTGTCGCCGTCGCAGGTGATGGCCGCCGGCAAGTCGTTTCGTGGCGACTATTCGCTATCCTTCCTGGGCATACCCGTTGCCAAGGCAACTTTCGAAAGCAGCTATGACGGCAATTCCTATGCCGTGAACGGCACCGTGACCAGTGCGGGGCTGGCCGCTTTCTTCGACGACACGCGCGGCACGATCTCGACACGCGGGCGCCTGGGCGATGGCCGCATGCAGCCAAGCGCCTTTCGCGCCGACTATGTCTCGGGCAAGAAGGAATCGCTGGTCGATATCAGGTTTGCCGGCGACCGGGTTACCAGCAGCAAGGTCGTGCCGGCGCCCAAGAAGCGTGGCAAGACCTGGATCCCGCTTGGCGCCGGCGATCTTCGCGGGGTTGCCGATCCGATCGCTGCCACCATCATCCGCGCGCCCAGCCTCGACAAGGTCTGCGGCCGCACGGTGAAGATGTATGACGGCGAGATGCGCGTCGACCTCAAGCTTACGGCAGTCTCGACACGTGAAATGTCGGTTCCCGGATTCAAGGGCCAGACGGTCACCTGTCGCATGGGCTTTCAGCCTGTGTCGGGTTATCGCACGGACAAGCGGGCGCTGACCTATCTCAGGGACCGCAGCCGGATCATGGTGACGTTTGCGCCTGTCGGCGAAACCGGGGTATACGCGCCCATCCACGCCACCATCGGCACGGAGATCGGCACGATCACCGTCAAGGCCAGGCGTTTCGAGGCGACTGATTAGACCGGGAGGGGTGAGTGGGGCGCGCGACTTTGATTGGATTTTCGGCGGTCGCCATGTGGGCGCTGCTGGCGCTGCTCACCGATGCGTCAGGTTCGGTGCCGCCGTTCCTGCTTTCGGCCATCACCTTCGCCATCGGCACCTGCGTCGGGCTTGTTGCCAGGCTGTTCATGGCCAAGCCGGAGAAGTCCGAGAAGATCCCGCCGCAGGTCTGGGTCATCGGCATCGCCGGCCTGTTTGGCTACCACTTCTTCTATTTCACCGCACTGCGTAACTCCCCGGCCGTCGAGGCCAGCCTGATTGCCTATCTCTGGCCGCTGTTCATTGTGCTGGGCTCCGCCCTGATGCCGGGCGAGCGGCTGCGCTGGAACCACATCGCGGGCGCTTTGCTCGGGCTCGCCGGCACCTTCCTAATCGTCACCAAGGGTGGCGGACTGGCTTTCGATCCGCGCTACGCATTCGGCTACGCCATGGCCTTCGTCTGCGCCTTCCTGTGGTCGGGCTATTCGCTTTTGTCGCGCCGCTTTCCATCGGTGCCGACGACCATCGTCACCTGGTTCTGCCTGGCGACGTCGATCCTGTCGTTCGCCTGCCATCTGGCGCTCGAAGAGACGGTGCTGCCGGCCAATGCCGGTCAATGGCTTGCCGTGCTTGGCCTCGGCCTGATGCCGGTGGGCGCGGCCTTCTACGCCTGGGACATCGGCGTCAAGCGCGGCAACATCCAGGTGCTGGGGGCGGCAAGCTACGCCGCGCCGCTGCTGTCGACGCTGGTGCTGATCGTTGCCGGTTTCGCCGAGCCGAGCCTGCGCATCGTCGCGGCTTGCGTGCTGATCACCGGCGGTGCGGTGCTTGCGGCGAAGTCGTTGATCTTTGGCGAGCGCAACGACAATCGTCCCGCCACCGACGGGGCGGGTGCTTAGGCCACCTTTGGCTCCCAACCCGGTTCGGCCAGTTCGAACTTTTCGAATTCGAAGCCGGGCGATACGGTGCAGCCGACGAGCGTCCAGTCGCCCAGGCTGCGCGCCGTCTGCCACCAGCCTGCCGGGACCACGCATTGCGGCTGCTCGCCGGCGGCGAGGTTGATGCCGAGCGTGTAGGCGATGACGCCGCCACCTTCCTGATGCAGCTTGAGTTCGATCGGCGCGCCGGCATGGAAGTGCCAGACTTCGGACGCGTCCCTGACGCGGTGCCAGTGCGACACGTCGTTATGTTCAAGCAGGAAGTAGATCGCCGTGGAATTGCCACGCGCACCGTGCGGGCCGCCATATGGATTGTCGCGAAAGGTCTCCGTATACCAGCCGCCTTCGGGGTGGCGGCGCATACCGAGCATGGCAATGATTTCGGCTGCGTACATGTCAGAAGTTGTCCTTGCGCTTGCGGATTTCGGCGAACACTTCGCTATCGGTGGCCTTTTCCATGCCGAGATGCCTCCTGATCGCCGGGTCAGCCCAGCGCAGGAACGGATTTGTGGCCAATTCCTCGCCGATCGTCGTCGGCAATGTCGGTTTGCCGTCCGACCGCAGCGCGTCGATCTTTTCGGCGCGAGCGCGCAATGCCGCATTGTCAGGATCGATGGTCAGCGCAAAGCGCGCATTGGACTGCGTGTATTCATGCCCGCAATAGACCACCGTTTCTGGCGGCAGGGCGGCGAGCTTCTTCAGCGACTCGAACATCACCGGTGCCGGGCGCTCGAACAGCCGGCCGCAACCCAGCGCAAACAGCGTGTCGGCCGTGAACGCGATCTTCGATCTGGGCAGGTGATAGCAGACATGACCGGCGGTGTGGCCGGGCGTCGAAATCACCTCGATGGTCTCGTTGCCAAAGGGGATGACCGATCCCTCCTCGACGGTGTCGTCGATGCCGGGGATCTTGTCGCGCTCGGCTTCGGGGCCGACGATACGCAGCTTGAAGCGCTGCTTCAGCGCCAGATTGCCCTCGACGTGGTCGCCATGATGGTGCGTCGTCAGGATCATCGACGGCGTCCAGCCGCTACCTTCGATCGCCGACAGGATCGGGCCTTCCTCGGGAGCATCGATGATCGCCGTCTCGCCGGTTTCGCGGTCGTGCAGCAACGCGCCGAAATTATCGGTGCGGCACATGAAAAGCTTGGTCTCGACTGGCATGGCAAAACTCCGTTCCGTCGCGAACGATAGGGCGCGCTTTCCCCCCTGTCACCTCAATTGGCGGCAGTCGTTGAAGTCGTCGTTGCGGGCGTCTACCTTCACGCCATGAATTCCGACATCGTCGACCTTCGCTCATTTTATTCGACACCGCTTGGCCGCCTGGCCGAGCAATCGATCACCATGGGGCTGTCGTCGGTCTGGGCAGGCCTGCCCAACGAGCGCTTGGTCGGTCTCGGCTACACGTTGCCCTGGCTCGACCGTTTCGGGTCAGACGCCGAGCGGGTCTTTGCTTTCATGCCGGCGACGCAAGGCGCGGTCGTGTGGCCGATGCAAGGGCCGTCGGCGACCGCTCTCGTCTTCGACGAGGAGCTGCCGCTTGTCGATTCGTCCATCGACCGGGTGCTGCTCGTCCATTCGCTCGAACATGCCGAGAGCCCGCGCGAGACCCTGAAGGAAATCTGGCGCGTGCTTTCGCCCGCCGGCCGCATCGTCATCGTTGTGCCCAACCGGCGGGGCGTGTGGGCGCGTTTCGAACACACGCCGTTCGGCACTGGCAGGCCGTTTTCTTCCGGCCAGCTCAACGAGCTGCTGCGCGAGGCCAATTTTACCGTCTCGGCATGGTCCGACGCGCTGCATTTCCCGCCGTCGCGGCGCAAATGGATGATGCGCTTCGACCATCTGTTCGAACGCGCCGGCCGCCGGTTGTGGCCTATCTTCTCCGGCGTCATCGTCGTCGAGGCGCAGAAGCGCGTCTATCAGGGCATTCCAGTGGCGCAGCGAGCCTCGCGCCGCGTCTTCGTGCCGGTGCTCACGCCGAGCGGCGCTACGCGCGGATTTCCCGCGCTCAGGCGCGGCGACAAGGGTGGTGGCTGATCGGCAGCTCACGAAGGGGTGAAGCTTGCCCACTTCCATTTGGACGCCTTTGCCGCGACACTCGGCCCATCAACTAGGGTTGTCAGGCGATGCTTGGAGCACTGGCAATTGTCATGTGCATGGGCTGCGAGTTGCCCAGCCCTGCTGTCGTGCCCGCAGCCGGTCTGGCCGTCGATGTCGAGCTGGTGCTTGCGGTCGATGTTTCGCGCTCGATGGATCTGGAGGAATTCACCCTCCAGCGTGCCGGCTACGTCGAAGCTCTACGGCATCCCGATTTCATCGATGCGGTGCTTTCCGGCCAAAATCATCGCGTTGCCATCACCTATTTCGAATGGGCGGGAACGGTGCGCGAAGAATCGGTTGTGCCATGGCAGATCATCGACAGTGCGGAGAGCGCGGCTGCCTTCGCCGAAAGGCTTGAGGCGCGACCTTTCAGCGGATTTCGCGGCACCTCGATCTCGGGTGCCGTGATATATGGCGCGGGGCTGTTCGACCGCAACAATGCCGATAGCTGGCGCCGCGTCATCGATGTCTCCGGCGACGGTCCGAACAATTTCGGCACCCCCGTTACGCGTGCGCGAGATGCCGCCGTGGGAAGGGGCATCGTCATCAACGGGCTGCCGATTCTTATCAGGCCTTCTCGTACGGCGGGTCAGCTGGATCGATATTATGCGGAGTGCGTCACTGGTGGACCCGGTTCGTTCGTCCTGCCGATCCGAGCGGCGTCGGAGTTCGCCACGGCGATCAGGCGCAAGCTTGTCCTCGAAGTCAGTGGCGGAACTGACATTCCGGCAATCGTGAAGGCGGATGCCACAGCTCCTGTCGATTGCATGGCCGGCGAGCGTGACCGGCGTATCTACTCCGATCCTTACTTCCCCGAACTCGACAGATAGCACTGCCTTCGTCAGTGGAAGGCGAGCGTGATCCAAGCCATTTCGTGCCCCAATTGTCGCGGCGCCCACGCGGCTTCGCCACCTGGGCGATCATCCGCCATCTCGGCCGTGAGGGAGTTGCTGCAATGGTCGAGCGGCATTGCCGGGGGCGCGCCTGATCGCCGACCGGCTCCGCAGCGAAAATGCGATCGCAGTGCTGAACGACGTCGTGCTCAACCAGGTGGTCGTGCGTTTCGGCGCAGATGAAACCGCCGAGCGCGGCGACGAACTGACCAGGGCGGCCATCGCGCGCATCCAGCTTGATGGCGCTGTCTTCGCCGGCGGCGCCAAATGGCGCGGTCGCGAGGTGATGCGTATTTCGGTCATCTCGTGGCTGACTGATGAAGCTGCGGGCGTGGCCGCCGCGGATGCCATCGTCGCCAGTTGGCGTGCAGTTCAAGGGGCACCTAGCCCTTGGTTTTGCTGTAATGTTCGGGCCGATCACTTTCGGTTGTCCGGAGCCTTATTCGAGCTGCGGCCTTCAAATCTGCAAGAACCCGTCTTAAATGCGTCGGCAGGAACGAGATCCGCTTCCTCGACAACAACAGGAATTCTTCACCTGACCGACGTCATCCACCAAAAACGCGCTGTCCAGCACTCAAAAGGCAAGCGCGCGATGCTGATCGTCAATCCGCGCGCGCGCCGTGGCGGCGGGTCGATCGACGCCGCCAGGCAGGTGCTTGTCGATGCCGGGCTCGAGATCGAAGAGATGGCGACCAGCAAGGACGAGAACGCCTCCGAGCTGATTTCACGCCATGCCGATCATTTCGACATAGCGATCGTCGGCGGCGGCGACGGAACGCTCAACAATGCGGCGGCCGGGCTTGCCCATACGGGTCTGACGCTTGGCGTCTTGCCCCTGGGCACCGCCAATGATTTCGCCCGCACAATGGGCATTGCGCCGGACCCGGTCAAAGCGGCCGAGATCATCGCCGCCGGCCACCAGACGACAGTCGATCTCGGCGAGGTCAACGGCCATCTCTTCTTCAACGTCGCCAGCATCGGTTTCAGCGCGGAACTCGCGGGCGAGCTAACCGAGCACGCCAAGAAGCGCTGGGGCACGCTCGGCTACGGCATTGTTGCGGCGCGGCTTTTGATGCGTTCGCGGCTGTTTACGGCCTATGTCGACCATGACGACACGACCGAAGAAATCCACACGATGCAGGTCTCGGTCGGCAACGGCCGCCACTATGGCGGCGGCATGACCGTGGAGGAAACGGCCACTGCCGACGACGGCTGGCTCGATTTCTACAGCCTGGAGGTCGATCACTGGTGGCGGCTGCTTCGCCTGCTGCCCAGCCTGCGCAAGGGCACGCAAGGCCAGTGGGACGATGTTCGCGCCTTCAAGACCACCGAAGTGACCATCCGCACCAAGCGCCCGCGCCCGGTCAACACTGACGGCGAGCTGGTCACCTGGACACCGGCGCATTTCCGTATCCGGCCGAAATCGGTGCGCGTTTTCGCGCCCAGGACCTGACGCTAAGCTTGACCGGTTAGCGCCCCGGCTTCGCTCACGGCCTTTCTCAACGAACGCTGATACGTAGCTGTCGTTGAATGGCACTATGGACGCCTCGATTCGAGCGGAGCGGGCCAGTCGGAGGAAGCGCATGCCAGGCAAATCTTTCACCCAAGCCAATCGCGAGCCTCTGGCGCCTGATTTCGACGGTGGGTTTTTCAATCATCTGAAGATGGCACGGCAGGCGCTGGCGTCTTCGCCGGTGCGCAAGACGCTGACCTGGCTTAGTTTGTCGATCCTGGGCGTCATCATTGCCACCTCGGCTGGGCAGATCGTGCTCAACCGCTGGAACAAGCCGTTCTACGACGCGCTGGAAAGGCGAGACCTTGCCGCCTTCCTGGACCAGTTGATGATCTTTGCGGTGATCGCTGGCTGCCTTCTGGTGCTGAATGTCGGCCAGCAATGGCTCAACCAGATGATCCGGCTCAAGCTGCGCGAGGGCCTGACGCTCGATCTGATCACCGAGTGGCTGCGCCCGGGGCGTGCCTTCCGGCTTGCCAATGCCGGTGCTGTCGGGGTCAATCCGGACCAGCGCATGCAGCAGGATGCCGGTCACCTTGCGGACCTGACCACCGATCTGGGCATCGGCCTGCTGCAGGCCTCGATCCTTCTCGTCTCCTTCGTCGGCGTCTTGTGGAGCCTGTCGTCTGGCTTCGTCTTTCATGTCGGCGAAAGCTCGTTCAGCATCCCCGGGTACATGGTCTGGGCCGCCATCATCTATGCCGGCTCGGCCTCGTTCCTGAGCTGGCTTGTTGGCCGGCCGCTGATCACCCAGAACTCCGACCGCTACTCGCGCGAGGCGGAACTGCGTTTTTCCATGGTCCGCATCAACCAGAACATCGATGCGATCTCGCTGGCCCGGGGCGAAGCCGACGAAAGGCGGCGGTTGGAGCTGGACCTCGCGAGCGTCTTGGCCGCGCTGCGGCGCATCTTCGCCACCCAGATCAACCTTGCCTGGGTCACCGACGGTTATGGCTGGTTCACGGTAGTCGCGCCGATACTGGTTGCGGCGCCGGTCTATTTCGCCGGCGATCTCAGCTTCGGTGGGCTGATGATGGCGGTCAGCGCCTTCAATCAGGTCCACGCCTCGTTGCGCTGGTTCATCAACAATGTCGGTGCCATTGCCGACTGGCGCGCGACCCTGATGCGGGTTGGCATGATCCGCAGCGTGCTGGTGGCCGCCGACGTGCTGCACGACAAGGAGGACCGCATCGCCTTCGGCGAAAGCAGTGACGGCAGTCTCGCCTTCGACAATCTGGAGATCGTTTCGCCCAGCGGCTGCACCAGGCTCTCGGAGCCGCATCTCAGGGTCAAGCCAGGCGAACGCGTGCTCGTCGTCGGCGAGGCAGGTGCCGGCAAGACCTTGCTGTTCCGTGCCTTGGCGGGGCTGTGGCCGTGGGGTAAGGGCCGCATCGAACTTCCGGGCGGCAAGCAGGTCGCCTTCCTGCCGCGCGCGTCCTACGTGCCACCCGGCACGCTGCGCGATGTGCTGTGCTACCCCTCGGCTGACCGGCAATTTGCCGAGGCTGAATTCGCCGAAGCACTTCAGGCTGTCGGGTTGGAGCGCCTGACGGGATCGCTCGACCGTGTCGCATCATGGAGCGAGGAGCTGAATACCGACGAGTTGCGGCTTGTCGCATTCGCCAGGCTTCGCCTGCACCGGCCCGACTGGGTGATCATCGACGAGGCGTTCGACACGATCGATGCGGCAGCGCACGAGCGTGTCAGGGCAATGTTCGAAGGCGAACTCGCCGACACCGGCGTCATCTATTTCGGTCCGGCCCGGCAGAGTGGCGGCCTGTTCGACAGGACTGTCCATCTCGCCAAGGACAAGCGTGGGCCGGCGCTCAAGAAGATACGCCTTGAAGGAAGGACGCGGGCCGCGGCCGATGCCTGACGCGGCCCGGTTCGTCGCACTAGGTGGCCGAGGCTTCCGGGCAGCGTTCGGAAGCGCCGGTCGCCTTGCTTGGCCCAAAAATCGCGAAGCTGATGGCAGCGAGGATCCAGACGCCGATGCCGCCATAGAGTGCCGTCCAGCCAAAGCCGTTGACCAGTGCCGCGTGAGCGAGGGCGGCAGGCACGTCCAGGGCGGATGGTGCGCTTTCGGGCGAAACCGCGCCGCCTGCGGCGATGAGTTCCGCCAGCGCCCGCAACTGCCCGGCGTTGGTCGCTTCAGGAAGCGCGTCTGTCAACGTGTAGAGAATGCCTTCGACTAGAACAAAACCCATCACAGCGATGTTGACCGCGAGCGTGATCAGGCGCGCGCTGGCATCGATGCCCGAAGCCATGCCGGCGCGGTTCGCCGACACCGATCCGGTGGTCATGTTGGTGGCAGGCGTGGTCGTCAGGCCAAGGCCTATGCCGGAGATCAAGGCGCCGGCGAGCACGACTGCTCCGGTCGCCTGCTCCAGGCCGCTGCCGAACCACATCACAATGAAGCCGAGACCGATAGTGAACAGGCCAAGCGGGATGATGGTGCGGGCGCTTGTGCGCAATAGCAGATATTGGGCGACCGGGGGCATCACCAGGAATGGAACTGTGTAGGCGAGCAGTGCGAGCCCCGTGGTCGTGCTGTCATAGCCAAGTCCGACGGTAAGATAGATCGGCAGGTAGATCATCAGCGGCCAGTAGCTGAAGTTCATACCGATGCAGCCGACGATCGCGCCGGAAAAATCACGGATCCTGAACACCGAGAAATCGAACATCGGGTGAGCGTGAAAGCGCTCGACCAGGATGAACGCGACGAAGCCGATGATGGTGACGGCGGCAATAGCGAGAGCGGTCGGGCTCATGAAGCCAACATCGGCACCTTGGGTAATGTAGTAGGTCAGCCCGAAGACCGCGACACTTAGAGTGACGATGCCTGGAATATCCAGTTTCTTGGCCTGCGGGTCGTTCGACTCTTCCACGCTGCTGTAGGTGAGTGCGAGGCACAGCAGCGCCAGCGGCGCATGCACGAGGAATACCCACTGCCATGTCGACAGGGCAACGATCACGCCGCCGATCACCGGCCCGAAGCCCAGGCCTATGCCGGACACGACACCCCAGATGGCAAACGCCCTGCTGCGTGCCTTCACGTCCTGGAACTGGTGCGAGAGGATGGCGATCGAACAGATGAACATCGCGCCGCCGGCCAAGCCCTGCAGGAAGCGGCTGATGATCAGTGTCTGCGTGTTGGGGGCGAGCCCGCACATCAGCGACGTTGCGCCGAAAGCGGTGACAGTGATGGCAAACACCAGCCGTCGTCCGAAACGGTCGGCAAGCGTACCCGTCGCCATCAACACCGTCGTGCAGGCGATGGTGTAGGCGTTCATGATCCACTGCATGTCCTTGAAGTCGGCCTGCAGCACATGCTCGAGCGTCGGCACGATCACCGGTACGCTCGATATCTCAAGACCGAACATCAGTGCGGACAGACAGATCGCGCCCAGCGCCAGATTGTCTCTGCTGATCAGGTTCATGCCATACCTCTGGCCGGCGGCAGAGACTCGGGTGCCTTGCCGTTACGTTGCTTTGAGCAATCGAGATAGGTGAAGCTTGAACATATCGAAATGGCATGTATTTCTATTTCAGTGATAACAACTTGGAATAGATGCGATGCTGTGGCTCGATGCTGAAGCGGTGCGGAACTTTGTCATGGTGGCGGAACTGCAAAGTTTCACCCGCGCTGCCGACGCCATGGGTTCGACGCAGGCGGCGGTCAGCATCAAGCTGAAGCGCCTTGAGGAGCGGGTTGGCCGCAAGCTGATCGAACGCACGCCCCGGCGCGTGCGGTTGTCTGCCGAGGGCGCGTTGTTCATCGATTCGGCGCGTGCGTTCCTGGCCGCCCATGACAATGCGGTTGCCGGCCTGTCATGCGGGACGCGTCGTTTTGCGCTGGGCATTGCCGGACATGTCGCCGGGCCGGAGGTGACGACCTTGCTGGCGCGGCTCAACCAGCACGATCCGGCGCTGACCATCGAGGTCCAGGTCGACAATTCGAGCAACCTTCTCGACGCTTTCGACCGCGGCAAGCTGGATGCGGCGATCGTCAGGCGCGAGGATGACCGCCGCGATGGCGAGGTGCTGGGGCCGGAGCATTTTGGTTGGTTTGCGACGCCCGATTTCCACCACCGCCCGGGCGAGCCGATCCGGCTGGCGACGCTGTCGCGGGCCTGTGGCGTGCGCGACGTGGCCACGCGCACGCTCGACGATGCCGGTATTCCTTGGGTCGAGGTGTTCGTCGGCGGCGGCTCGTCGCTGGTCACGGCAGGCGTCGCAGCCGGGCTTGCGACATCCGTCTTTCCCAACAGGCTGGCGCCGCCCGGCACCCTTGAGATCAGCCGCAAGTTTGGCCTTCCGGCGGTGCCGTCGTCGGAAATCGTGCTGCATACGACGCTGACCGACCGCCGGTCTCGCGAGGCGCTGCGGATACTCGCATGCGCCTTCCGCGAACACCGGGCGAATGCGGGGTAGGGCAACAGATCGCGCCCGGATGCCGAGCGCGATCGAGACGACCGTCTAGCGATCCTTGCCGATATTCTCCAGATCGTATGCCGTCGTCTGGTAGACCCGGTTGATCCAGTTGCCGAAAAGCAGATGCGCGTGCGAGCGCCAGCGGTTGAGCGGCCGGCGCTTCGGATCGTCGTCGGGGTAGTATTCATGCGGCACGGCGATGGTCACGCCGGCGGCCACGTCGCGGTCGTACTCTTCCTTGAGCGAGGTTGAGTCGTATTCGATGTGGTTGAACATGTAGAGCCGGTTGCCGGCGTCCTCGGAGAGCAGGCTCGGGCCGGTCTCCTCGGACTCCATCAGCAACTCCAGGCCGGAGCCCTCGGGAATGTCCTGGGCGCGAACCTCCGTCCAGCGTGACACCGGAATGGCAAAATCGTCCGAGAAGCCGGCGAGGTAGGGGGAGGCGGGCGCGTTGTTGTTGTGGCGGAAGACGCCGAAGGCCTTCTGCTCCAGGGTGTGTTTGGGCACGCCATGGAAATGCCATGCAGCCGCCATCGCTCCCCAGCAGATGAAGAACGGCGAGTGCACGTGGGTGGTGGTCCAATCCATGATCTGCTTGAGTTCGTCCCAGTAGGTCACCTCCTCGAACGGCAGCAGTTCCACTGGCGCGCCGGTGATGATGAAACCGTCGAACTTGCGGTTCTTCACCTCCTCCCAGGTCTGGTAGAAGGCAATGAGATGGTCCTCGGACGTATTCTTGGCCTTGTGGGTGCCGATGCGCACCAGCGTCAGTTCCACCTGCAGCGGGCTGGCACCGATCAGGCGGGCGATCTGGGTCTCAGTCCGCACCTTGTTTGGCATGAGGTTGAGCAGGCCGATCTGCAGCGGACGGATGTCCTGGCGCAGCGCTGTCTGCTCGTCCATGACGGAGACGCCCTCTTTCACCAGTACTTCGCGGGCGGGGAGTTGATCCGGAATCTTGATTGGCACTGTGCGAACTCCAAAAAACAAAAACCGGCATTGCTGTCGCAAAGCCGGTTTACGGATCGCAAACGGCCCTTTAGCGACTTGTTTAACGTGGCTGCAAGCCGACCGGCCAAATCACCACGGATCGATGCTTGCTATTACGCCCGGTGGCCGATTGCGTCAACTGCGACCCAAATAGGGCGCCAGAGCTGCCACAATTGCCGGTTTTTCTCGACATTCTGTGCCTCGGGCGGTATTCCCGCTGCGACCTCCGGCCGGAGGCGCCAATCCAGGATTTTCGACATGACCAAGGCACCTGAACAGATTCGGCCCGAACCCCGCGCGGGCATCATGGAAATCGCAGCCTACGTGCCCGGCAAGAGCACAGCCGGCGCTGGTGTCACCAAGGTCCATAAGCTCTCGTCGAACGAAAATCCGCTGGGTGCGTCGCCCCATGCGATCGAGGCCGTGAAAGCACTAGCCGGCAAGATGGAGTTCTATCCCGACGGATCGTCGTCGCGCCTGCGCCAGGCGATTGCCGCCGTGCACGGACTGAACCCCGCAAACATCCTGTGCTCCAACGGCTCCGACGAACTGATCGGCCTGCTTGCGCAGAGCTACCTCTCGCCGGGCGACGAGGCCGTGTACACGGAACACGGCTTCATGGTCTACAAGATCTACACCCAGGCCGCCGGTGCCACGCCGGTCGTTGCCAGGGAGACTGGCGAGAAGGCCGACGTCGACAACATCATCGCGGCAGTGACGCCCAAGACGAAGATCGTTTTCCTGGCCAATCCGAACAATCCGACCGGCACCTACCTGCCGTTCGAGGAAGTGCGCCGCTTGCACGCGGCACTGCCTAGGAACGTGCTTCTCGTGCTTGACGGGGCCTATGCGGAATATGTCCGCCGCAACGACTACGAGTCGGGTGTCGAACTGGTGGCTGGCAACGAAAACGTCGTCATGACGCGCACTTTCTCCAAGATCCACGGTCTCGGTGGCATGCGCATCGGCTGGATCTATGCGCCGGCGCACGTCATCGACGTGCTCGAACGCATGCGCGGCCCCTTCAACGTCAATGCCGCGGCGATCGAGGCAGGTGTTGCAGCCATGCAGGACCGGGCCCATGTCGAGCGTACGGTGGCCCACAACGCCCAGTGGTCCGAATGGCTGATCGAACAGTTCACCGCCCTTGGCCTCCGTGTCACGCCGAGCGTCGGCAACTTCCTGCTCATCCACTTCACCGACGATACCAGGCACGGTGCCGCCGCTGCTGACGACTATCTCAGCGCGCGGGGCTATATCCTGCGCAGGGTCGCCGGCTACGGCTTCCCCAACGCGCTGCGCATGACCATCGGCACCGAAGAGGCCAATCGCGGCGTGATTGCCGCACTCACAGAATTCCTGAAAAGTTGAACCATGTCCGATCCTCTTTTTGAAAAGATCGCCCTCATCGGCATCGGCCTGATAGGGTCCTCGCTTGCCCGGGTCATCCGGCGCGAGGGCCTGGCCCGACACATCGCCATTTCCACCCGCAGCGCTCCTACGCTCGCCCGCGCCGAGGAACTCGGCCTCGGCGACAGCTATTCGACCGACGCCAAGGCTGCGGTGAAGGATGCCGACCTTGTCATCGTCTCGGTACCGGTCGGCTCGTCAGGCGCCGTTGCCAGCGACATCGCTTCGGCGCTCAAGCCGGGCGCGATCCTCACCGATGTCGGTTCGACCAAGGCCTCGGTCATCGCTCAGATGCAGCCATTCGTGCCGCAGGGGGTCCATTTCATCCCCGGCCATCCGCTTGCAGGTACCGAAAAGTCAGGTCCAGACGCGGGCTTCGCCGACCTGTTCGAAAACCGTTGGTGCATCTTCACGCCGCTGCCGGATACTGATCCGGTGGCATTGGAGAAACTGTCGGAGTTCTGGCGCCGCTGCGGTTCCAACATCGACACGATGGACCCCGAGCATCACGACATGACGCTCGCGATCGTGTCTCACCTGCCGCACATCATCGCCTACAACATCGTTGGCACCGCCGACGATCTCGAAGCGGTGACCAAGTCGGAAGTCATCAAGTACTCGGCTTCCGGTTTCCGCGATTTCACGCGCCTGGCGGCGTCGGACCCGACCATGTGGCGCGACGTTTGCCTGCACAACAAGGACGCGATCCTTGAAATGCTGGCGCGCTTCTCGGAGGATCTCGCCTCGCTGCAGCGGGCGATCCGCTGGGGCGACGGCGACAAGCTGTTCGACATGTTCACGCGAACCCGCGCCATCCGCCGGTCGATCATCGAGGCCGGCCAGGAAGTCGATGTGCCGAACTTCGGACGTGAGGCCATCGAGCATCCGGCGAAGAGTTAAGGCAGGAGGGGAATAGGGCAATAGGGCAGTAATGTTTGCCGCACTGGCGCTTTCCTGCTGCCTTACTGCCCCAATGCCCTATTCCCCTAACTCACTTTACCGCCGGCACCATCCCAAGCGAAATGAAGCCAAGCGTGGCGTGGCCCTTGGCGATCTTCAGCGGCAAGGTTGGGGCATCACCAAATAAGGCCAGGCCGGCAAACGCCGACCCTATCTGCTGACGCTGCTCGGGGATGATCTCGGACAGGATTCGCGACAATTCGCGAGGGTTTTGAATCGTCACTTTCAAATCGGCGTCGACGAGCCCGTCTGTATCGATCGACCATGGCCCGCTGAGTGCCACGCCGGAGCTGCCGCCTGACGTCAATGTCATCGATCGGATCGTACCTGACTGGCCGCGCAAGACAGGCTGTCTGCTTTTTACGAGGTCGACGCCATTGTTGAGCGTCGTGTCGGCGCTGCCGTCGAGCTTGGGCAGCGAGCGGCCGTCCGTCACCTGCGGGTCGATGGCGAGCCCGGTGAAAGTGCCGGCAAGGTCGACATTGGCGCCATTGGGGCGCAGATGCATCTGCGTTTCCTCGGCGGTGAACAGCGGTGTCGGCGCGCCGTCGCTGAAGGCGGCCTGGCCGGAGAGCTTGCGCGTTTCCACTGAAAGCCGTTCGGGCAATGGGTTGGCGATGCGGGCGCTGGCGTGCATGAGCTCCCAGTCGAGCTGAAGCTGGGGCATGTCGGGTGCGGTCACGCGCAGCGGCCCGTCGAGTTCGAGCACCGTGCGCATCGGCTGGTAGACTTGGGCTGCGGTACGCAGGTTGCCGGCGCTGGCGGAAATCCTGCGGGCAGCATCCTCATACTCCAGCCTGTCGCAGAACAGGCCGATGCGGAAGGGAAACCCCCTGACGGTGGAGTTCACGCATTCGACCGAGACGCCGTCGCGGTTCAAGCCGGCGATCGTCTTGCGCACCTCGTTCTCGGCCTTTCCGGCAAACCAGAACCAGGCCGCGCTGTAGCCGCCGAATAAAACTACGATGAAAATTGCGAGCCACAGGAAGCGGCGGCTGTAACTCGGTTTCGGTTCGTGGCTTGACGTCATGCTCGGGCTCTCGTTAACGCGGGAAACCCGCGAAACACCAACAGGCTTGGCGATATGGGCGATTTTTGGGTTTTTGGCTATGGCTCGCTGATGTGGCGGCCGGGTTTCGCTCATATCGAGACGCGGCGTGCCCGCCTGATGGGCTTTCGCCGCTCGCTATGCATTCGCTCGTTTGTGCATCGCGGAACCGAACAGAGGCCGGGGCTGGTGCTCGGCCTCGACCGTGGCGGCTCATGCGTCGGCCTTGCTTTCCGCGTGCCTGCTGACCTTGGCGACGAGGTCTTGGCCTATCTGCGCGAGCGTGAGCTTGTCACCAGCGTCTATCTAGAACGCACGCTGCGCATCCGGCTCGATGACGGCAATGTTGCCGAAGCTGTTTGCTACATCGCTGACCGCAGCCACGTCCAATATGCCGGGAAGCTCGACGCGGTCCATGCCGCTGAAATTGTCACAGGAGCGGTCGGCCAATCCGGCCGCAACGAGGACTATGTGGCAAGCACGGTCGAGCATCTGCGCGCGCTCGGCATACGCGACCACTGGCTGGAAGAGGTAGCGCGGTTGGTCAGCCACCAATGAAGCGCTCTCAGCAGCGAAAAATACATGCGCGATTTTCGGCGGTGCCCCGTGCGGACTCGCGCTAAGGATTGGCCATGCTTTTCCAACGCCCTGACGACGACACGCTCTACGATGCCCTTCTCGCGCGCGACGCTGGGTATGACGGCTTTGCCTATGTCGGCGTCAGAACGACGGGCATCTTCTGCCGGCTCACCTGCGCTGCGCGAAAACCCAAGCGCGAGAACGTGCAGTTCTTCGACACGACCGCCGAATGTCTGCATGCCGGTTTTCGCCCCTGCCAGCGCTGCCGGCCGATGACGGGCACCGGCGAGCCGGAACCGCTTGTCGCAACGCTCGTCGATGCGCTTGATCGCGAGCCGGAGCGGCGGTGGCTGGAAACCGACGTCATCGCCATGGGCTTCGATGCTTCCACCGTGAGGCGTGCCTTCAAGAAGCGCTTCGGCATGAGCTTTCTCGAAATGGCGCGGTTGCGGCGCCTCGGACAGGCGACCGAGCGCCTGGCATCGGGCGACAGCGTCATCGACACGCAGATCGAAGCAGGGTTCGATTCCGGCAGCGGTTTTCGCGCCGCGATCACCAGGATGCTTGGCGAAGCGCCGGCCAGGCTGCGCGGCAAGACCATGCTCAAGGCAGACTGGGTCGAAACCCCGATCGGCCCAATGATTGCGATCGCCGACGCGCATGCGCTGCACATCCTCGAATTTCTGGAACGCAAGGCGTTGGCGACCGAAGTGGCCAAACTGCAGGCAGTGACCGGTTCGGCCATCGTCTTCGGTCGCGCCGCACCCATCGACCAGATATCAGCCGAACTCGCCGGCTATTTCGAGGGAAGATCCTCGAGCTTTTCGACCCGGCTTGCGCCGCAGGGCTCGGCCTTCGAGCGAAAGGTCTGGGATGGGCTGCGGCAGATTCCGGTAGGTACAACTGCCACTTATTCAGGCCTCGCTGCCGATATCGGCAATCCCCCTGCCATGCGGGCCGTCGGACGGGCGAACGGCGCCAACCCGATCGCTATCGTCATTCCCTGCCATCGAGTGATCGGTACAAGCGGCGATCTCACCGGCTATGGCGGCGGCCTTTGGCGCAAGCGCTGGCTGCTCGAGCATGAGCGGCGGATGGCTAGCGGACGCTAACGCCCAATTCCTTCAGCCGCTTGACCGCCGAAGGCGGCATGTCCGGCGGGTTGGCTGACGTGGCAACCTCGATCAGGAACGCGTCGCAAGCAGCCTCGGTCTCGGCGACCAGGCGCTTCATGAACTCTTCCTTGTCCAGGCCTGCGGGAATCGGCGGCAGGAAACGCGCCTTGATGGTGCCGGGAAAGCGCAGGAACTTGCGGCGCGGCCAGTACAGGCCAGCAACATGGGCGACTGGCACGACCGGCAGGTTGAGGGCCGAATAAAGTTCGGCGATGCCCCATTTATAGGCCGGCTCGGCTCCCGGCGCGCGGCGTGTGCCCTCGGGATAGATGATCAGCTGGCGGTCGTTCTGCATCTCCTTGCGAGTGGCAATGACCACGGCCTTGAGCGCCACCGAGCGCTTGCCGCGATTGACCGGGATCATCTTCATCTTGGCGACATACCAGCCGAACACCGGGATCCACATCAGTTCGCGCTTGAGGATGTAGAGCGGGTCGCGCAGGTAGGGGAAAAAGGCGATCGCGTCCCAGAACGACTGGTGCTTGGGTGCCAGGATGAACGAGCCCTCGGGCAAATTCTCCTGTCCGGTAATCTCGCTTTTTGTCCCAGCGATCTTGTCCTGCAGCCACAGGCTGCTCCGCGCCCAGAATTTAGGCACGAACCAGGCGCGATGGCGCGGCGACAGGAAGTAGTAGGGCGTCCACAGGATCATCTGGACGACCAGGCTGACATAGAAGACGAAGTTGAATGCCAGCGAGCGGATATAGAGCATTGTTGAGAAGCGCCTGAGGACGGATTTTGCCGTTGGTTACACCAAGCCGTCCAAAAAGGAAAACGGTGCGTAGCTGCTGCAGTGCCTTTAGGGCAGGGGGCGCCTATTCGTCCGCCTGGGCCTGCGCAACAAGCTCGCCATCAGACGAAGGCTTGACGGGCACGATGCCTCGCGCCAGCGCCAGAAGGTACTTGTTGTACTCGGTGAACAGCACGCGCAATGCCTCGGGCTTGGTCAGCCAGCTGCCGTCGTCGAGCTTGGAGTTGACGACCGGATAAGGCTCCAGGTTGGCATGGCGCAGCAGCCGGCCCATTTCCAGCAGGCTGCGGGGCATGTGATAGTTGTTTGTTACCAGAATGACGCGCTGATAGGCGTGGCTCTCGACCCATTTGGCGCTCTCTTCGGCATTGCCGATGGTGTCGAGCGCGGCGCGGTCGATGTCGACGCGGCTGAACAGGGACTTGTCGCTTCGGGTGGCCAGTTGCAGTTGCCGGCGCGTGGCCGCAGGATGCACGCCGCTGATCAAAAGACGTTCGCCCTTGCCTGCCTTCAGCAGGTCGAGCGCGGCGTCCAGCCGCGCTTGGCCGCCGGTCAAGACGATGATGGCGTCTGCCCGGGCAGGATCTGCAGGCGTGCTCAGGCCGCTGACGTGAGTCGCAAAAAGCGCGAAGCCGCCGGTGAAGATGAAGGCTGCGGCAACCAGGATGAACAGTATGCGGCGCAAAAAGATCGTTCTCCGGCGCGGTTTGCGCCCGGCAGGGTAGAATTCGGTTCCTGAAACTGTCCCCGGCGCTGCGAGCACGTTCTGTCCCATCACTAACTCATGGTTAAGCAGGGAATGCGGCTTTTGGAGAGCCCAATTATGCACATTCGGTGACAAATTGACATCATCCGTGATTACATCCCGTCCGGCTGATGCGTGTCGATGTCACCGAGATAGTTGACGACGGTGAAATGCGAGGTTGCGGCGGTCAGCGCCCCGATCACCGCGACGATGACGGCGACGCCTAGATAACCGTTGGCGCCGATGGCGAAGTTGCCGAACAGCGCTGTCGCCTGGTCGGCTTCCGGCGTCGCAAGATTGCGCGAAGACCACCAGGAAAAGACGATGAAGACGATGACCGCCGCAACGCCACCGGCTGCCGCACCCTTCATGCCGGTCAAAAGGAAGTGGCGGCGGAACTCGCGGGCGATGAAGCCAGCCTCCGCGCCGACGAAGTGCAGCACCTCGATGATGTGGCCGTTGCCGGCCATGGCACCACGTGTTGCAAACACCACCGACAAGACGGTCGCGGCCAGCATCAGCACCAGGACGCCGGTACCGATGGTGACGGTGGTGCGCGCCATCGCCACCAGCCGGTCGACCCAGGTGCGATGGTCGTCAAGCGTGGCGGTTGGCACTTTTGGGGTGATCGCCTGGCGCATCGCGGCAAAATCAGGCGGGCTGTTTTCGTCGATGGTCACGATCACCAGCCGCGGCACCGGCAACTCATCGATGTTGAGCCCCGAGCCGAGCCAAGGCTCGAGCAGACGCGCAGTGGCTTGGCGGTCCACGACCTTCGTCGCGCGCACGCCGGCAAATTCGCCGGCGATGCGGGCGGCGGTCTCCAGCGCCGCCTCCATATCGAGGCCGTCGGCCGGCTTGATCTGGATCGTTGCCTCGCGCGAAATCTGGTTTTCCCAGACCGACGCCGTATCGCGTACCAGCGTGACCGCGCCGAGCGTCAGGCACGACAGGAAGGTCATTATGGCGATGACCAGCACCAGCGCGCGGCCGGCCACATTCTGCGACGGCACGATGGGGGCCGTCTTGCGCTGCGTTCGTGGCGGCGGCTGCTGCTGCAACGGCGTATCTTCGAACTCGTCTTCGAAGTCTTCGTCGTGAGCGCGGGCGTCGGCGGGGGCTTCAGTCATAGATGTCGAGCTTTCCGCCGGCGAGAATCATGCGCCGGGCGTCGACCTGGTCCATCAGCCCGAGGTCGTGGGTAGCGATCACCACGGCGGTGCCGAGGCGATTAAGCTCGATGAACAGGCGCAGCAGGCGCCGCGCGAGTGGCGGATCGACATTGCCGGTCGGCTCGTCGGCCAAAAGCACCTCGGGCTGCTCGATCAGTGCGCGGGCAATAGCTGCGCGCTGCTTTTCGCCACCAGACAGTACCGGCGGCAAAACGTGCATGCGCTCGCCCAGTCCGACCCATTTCAGCAGCTCGGTGACGTCGGTTCGGTAGCTTGATTCCTCGCGCCCGCGCACGCGCAGCGGCAGCGAGACGTTCTCATAGGTGGTCATGTGGTCGAGCAGGCGAAAATCCTGGAACACGATGCCGATACGCCTGCGCATCAGCGGCAGTTCGGTGCGCGAGATACGGGAGCGGTCCTTGCCGAAGACGCTGATTAGCCCGCGCGTCGGTTTGAGCGACAGGAAAAGCAGGCGCAGCAAGGTGGTCTTGCCCGCGCCGGAAGGCCCGCTCAGAAACTGGAACGAGCGCTCGGGAATGTGGAAGGAGATGTCACGCAGGATCTCCGGTCCCATTCCGTATCTGAGGCCGACATTCTCGAAGCGGATCACGTGCTGCAGACCTTGAACTTGCGAATCCACGGAGATTCATCGGGACCCTGGCTGCCCGTTTCTACGAAACGACCATGGGTCCGCATGGTTAATGGACGGTTAAATTTCCGTCCGGGATGGGACCTGAAAGCCCCTCGATGGCGAAGCATTAACCATTTCCGTTTACCCCCTCTCGGCAAAATGTCTAAGGGGTCTGATGGCTGAGCAGCGGAAAGCACGCCCGGTTTCCGGCGAAATAATGACCGCGGAAGGCCGCGACACATTCGCCCAGCAGTCGTGCGTGGCCCAAGCCGACATCATCGACGCCGATTTCGAGGTCGTGGCACCGTCGCACACTCCAGGCGAATCACCTGCCGACCAGCCCGTTTTCGCCAGGTATGCAGCGGATGCGGGCGGAATGGAGATGCTGCGATCCGCTTGCATGGCTGGCGTCAAGCCTCGCGGGCGTGGCGGTCCTGTTCTTTGGGTTGCCGGTATCTCCTTGGCGGCAATGGTTTTCTGGGTTTCGGGTGGGCATGCCATCGTGCGCGCGGCAGGCTTTCCGCCGTCCTGGCAGGCACGGCAACTGCAGATAACCGATGTCATTTCGCGCATCGACAGCTCCGGCCACAAGCCTGTTTTGCTCGTTGATGGCGCAGCGTTCAACGACGGTAGAAGCCCCGTATCCTTGCCGCCGATCGATATTGCAGTGGTCGGAAATGACGGCAAAATCCTGCGCTACAGGCTGGGGACAGGGGCCGCCGCGGTGGCTCCGGGCGCAAGATGGGCCTTTTCGAGCCGGCTCGACGTGCCTATGAACGGGATAAAGACCGTCACGGTCGCTTTCTCGGAATAGGATACTGTCATGCCAGTCGTGCGCGACAAGGAAATCGAAGTGCTGTTCTCCGCCTCGGCGATCGCTCGGCGCAATCTCGAGCTCGCCAAGGACATTGCGGCACACGAATACACCGACCTCCTGGTCATCTCGGTGCTCAAGGGCTCGTTCATCTTCGCCGCCGATCTCATCCGGGCGATGCACGATGTCGGACTGTCGCCGGAAGTCGAGTTCATCTTCATCTCCAGCTATGGCGCGGGCACGACCAGCGGCGAGGTCCGCGTGCTGCGCGACATCGACAACGAGGTCGCAGGCCGCGACGTGCTGTTGATCGACGACATTCTGGAGTCGGGCAAGACGCTGAAGTTCACTCGTGAGCTGATGATGTCGCGCGGCGCCAAGAGTTGCTCGATCGCCGTGCTGCTTGACAAGCGCATGCGCCGCAAGACCGATCTCAATGCCGATTATGTCGGTTTCGATTGCCCGGACTATTTTGTCGTCGGCTACGGCATGGACGTGGCGCACGCCTTCCGCGAACTGCCTTTCGTCGGGGTGGTCAAAGGCGAAGCCTAATTTTTTTTTGATGGCTTGCGTCTTCGACTTTCAGAAATCGTCAACCAGTCGCGGCAAATATCGCGGCCATGGCAAAACTTCTGATCGTTGAGGACGACGAGTCCGTCCGCACCCTCGCTGCCCGCGCGCTCGAACGCGCTGGCCATAGTGTCGATGTCGCCTTCGACGGCGCGCATGGGCTCGACTGCATCCACGCCGAACTCGGCATCTATGACCTTGTTGTCTCCGATATCCGGATGCCGGAGATGGATGGCATCGAGATGGCGCAGGCGGCAGCCCGTTCCTATCCCGGCCTGCCGATCCTATTGATGACCGGCTATGCCGACCAGCGCGAGCGTGCCGAGGAACTCGACGCCATCATCATCGATGTCGTGCAGAAGCCCTTCACGCTGGCCGACATCCGCGACCGCGTCTCGCTGGCGCTGGCAAAGACGAATCAGTCGATGGCTGCACTCGCCGGCGCAGCCTGACGCGCTCTTGCGCCGGCGTTCAGCGCGAAGATGCCGGCGCCCACGATCAGCAGCGCCCCGACAACGGTGCCGCTGTCGGGGATTTCTGCGAAGAACAGGAAGCCCCAGAGCGGTGCCCATAGCAGGCCGGTGTATTCGAACGTCGCTGCCTTGTTGGCCGGTGCCAGCCTGTAGGCTTGGCCAAGCAACACCATGCCGACCGCTGCAATCACGCCGCAGGCACCCATCATCAGGAAGTCGCCCAGGCTTGGCCAGACCCACGGCCGCATCAGGAAGTCGAGGCTTGGGTGGCCGGTCTTGTGGAAGCCGGTGGCGGAGAAGATCGCCGATATGGCTACTGCGCCGATGAGATAGGCGGCGTTCTGGTAGAAGGCCATGGTTGTGGCGCTCTCGGCGACGCCGATCTTGCGCGCCATCAGTTGCGAGAAACCGTAGAGGAACGCCGAGACCAGCGACAGCAGTGCCGCCCATTCGAAGATACCAGCCCCCGGACTGACCATGACGATCACGCCGAGCAAGCCGACGGCGCCCGCGGCAAGGCTTTGCCAAGGCACCCGTTCGCCGAGATAAGGGCCGGCCATGGTCATGATCAGCAGCGGCGCCAGGAAAAACAGCGCGGCCGCATCGGCGATAGGCAGGGCAGGGATCGCCAGATAGTAGGCGCAGTAGGAAATGAACAGGATCGAAGAGCGCGTGGCGAGGAAACGCCAGTTGGGCGAGGCGAGCGCTGCCAGGCCGACATCGCGATGCACCATCACAAGCAGGATCGGCAGCGCCACCATGGCGCGAATCAGCAGCGCTTCGCTCACCGGATAGGTTCCGGCAACGGCCTTGATCAGCGCGTCCTGGATCGAAAACACCAGCACGCCAAGGCAAAGGCACAAGATGCCGAGAAGTGTTCTGTTGGGCATGGTGTCCGTGTGGCTGTCGTATGAGATCTTGGGGTCAGTTCTATCTTGGGTCGGGGCCGGGCGAGAGCGCTTGTCGCGCCGTCCTGTTGGGCCAGTGGTTCGGCCAAAAAAATACCCGCCGGCAATGTTGCGGCGGGTGAAAGTAAGGACGGTACTACCAGTCCGTAGCCGCATCTGACGGCCACCTTCCAATGGGTAGCCGACTATTCATCGGCGTTTGACACGATGCAAACGAATTGGAATTATGACAGCGATTAGATTTTTTGATGACTGATGGTGCACGGCCATGAGCGCCCGTCTCGACAGCGAGTTGCTGCGTACCTTCCTGGCGGTGGCCGAGACCGGCAACTTTACCCGCGCGGCCGGGACAGTCGGGCGTACGCAGTCGGCAATCAGCATGCAGATGAAGCGGCTCGAAGAGATTGTCGGGGACAGCCTTTTCGAGCGCGGCGCCAGAGGCGTCTCGCTCACCGAACGCGGTGCCGATCTCGTCGGCAATGCCCGCCGCATCGTCGCTTTGCTTGAGGAAACGGAGTCGTCGATGCGGACGCCGCCGCTCGGCGGACCGGTTCGGATCGGCCTGCCGGAAGAGTACGGGCAGCCCGTCCTGTCGCGCGCGCTGGGGGCTTTTGCGAAGCGTCACTCTCAGGTCGAGGTAACCGTCCGGTTCGGCTATTCGGTCTCCCAACTGGCGGCGCTCGTGGCTGGAGAGCTTGATCTGGCCGTGGTCTTCGAGTGGCAAAAGTCATCGGGCGTTGAAGTGCTGATGAACGATCCCACCGTCTGGGTGACCTCCATCCATCATCACCTGCACCTCGAACGGCCGCTGCCGATCGCCATGTACACGCGCCATGGGTGGACTCGAGAATATGCGCTCCGCTCGCTCGAACGGCGCGGGATCGACTATCGGTTCGCCTACACCAGCGACACCACCAACGGACTTTCCCTTGCCGTCACCGCCGGTCTGGCGCTGGCGCCCATGGCGCGTAGCAACATACCCGAAGACTGCCGCGAGCTGACGGAAGCCGAAGGCTTCGGGCAGATCGATACCAGCAGGGTCGTGATGCACCGCAATCCGCGTGCCAACAGCGAAGCCGTCCACGCGATGGCCGACGCCATCCGCGATGCCTTTCATCAGCGGCGCTGATCTCGAGGCTGATTGGACTCCTTGCCAATCCTGCTGACAAAATGGTGTCAGGAGGGGTGGTGCTATCCGAGGGTATCCAAACGAGGAGGAAGCCGATGATCACCTTTTACCACGCGCCCTGGTCGCGCGCGTCCAACATGCTGTGGCTGCTGGAGGAGCTTGGAACGCCCTACCAGATCGAGAGGGTCGACATCCGTGCGCCTGGCGGGGTATCGGAAGACTATCGCTCGATCCAGCCCAACAAGAAGGTGCCGGCGATAGACCATGACGGCGTCGTGGTCACCGAGCGCGCGGCGATCTGCACCTATCTCTGCGACGCCTTTCCCGAAGCAGGGCTCGCGCCCGCCATCGGCGACAAGATGCGCGCGCCTTATCTGACCTGGCTCGTTTATGCCGATTCGGTGTTCGATCCCGTCCTGGCGGCAAAGGCGCATGGCCACGAATTCATGGGCAGCGGTTATTCCTATGGCTCGTTCAGCGAGATGGTCGCCAATATCGAAAAAACACTGTCGTCGCGGCCCCACATTGCAGGCGACCGCTTCACGGCGGCCGACACGCAGATGGGCGGTGGCATCAACTTCGGCATGCGTGTGCTGAAGACATTGCCCGAGAAGCCGGTCTTCCTCGAATATGTCGAAAGGCTTGCGGCGAGGCCGGCGTTCCAGCGGGCGACCGAGAAGGATTTCGAGATGGCGCAAGCGGCGGGCATGGTTACGGGCTGAGGCCGGGAGCCCCGGACAGGCGCGCCGCTGATAGCTACTTCAGCTCCAGCAGGCGCTCGAGATAACTCCGCTCCAGCTCGGGACTCAGCGCGTTGCCGAGCCGCTTGCGGATGGCGTCGAGGATCTGGCGCGCGCGCTGCACGTCGATCTCGTCCGGCACCTTCACCGAATTGCCGAAGTCGGGACCGGTGGTGGCGCGCGGTCGGCCGAGCGGGTCGCGGTCGGCGTTCTGCTGGCGGCCACCTTCGCCGTTGCCGCCCTGGTCGCCCTGCATGGCCTGCATCTGTTGCATCATGTCCTGGGCGCCCTTGCGCAATGCTTCCAGCGCCCGGCCCTGATGCCCGACGGCGCGGTCGCCTTCGCCCTTGCCGAGCGCGCCTTCGGCCTGGTTCATCGACTCGCCAGCTTCACCAAAACCCTGTCCCGGCTTGATGCCCATGCCCTCGAGGCCCTTCATCAGCGCCTCAAGGTCCTTTTCCAGCTGGCCCTGGCCTTCCTGCAACTGCTTCAGCGCGTCGGCGAATTCCTGCGGGGTCATCGACTTGCCCTGCCGGCCCTGGCCCTGCTGGTCTTGGCCTTGCTGTCCAGAGCGATCCTGCTGGCCGGGGTCGCGATTGTCGCCAAAGGGGTCGGACTGTTCGTCGCCGGGCTGCTGCCCGCGCTGCATCTGGTCGAGGCGGAATGTCTCGTTCATCGTCTCCTGCTGGCGCCGCATGATCTCGCCAAGCTTGTCCATCTGCTGGCGCATCTGGGAGTTCTGCTGGCCCTGCTGGCCTTGCTGCGGCCGCCCTGCCTGAAGATTGTTCATCATGTCCTGAAGCTGGGACAGAAGCTCCTTGGCCTGGTCGCGGTTGCCCGACTTGGCCAGGTTCTCGATCTGGTCGAGCATGCGTTGCAAGTCGCTCTGCCGCAGCTCCTGACCTTGTTGTGACTGCGCCGACTGCTGGTTCTGCTGGGCGCGTTGGGCGAATTCGCGCAGGAACGAGTCCATTGCCGAGCGCAGTTCGGCCATCAGCTTGTCGATCTCTTCGTCGCTGGCACCGCGCTCCAACGCGTCCTGCAAGGCCTGTTGCGCCTGGCGCAGGCGCTTTTCCGCCGCCGAAAGGTTGCCGTCCTCGATGCCGAGCGCGACCTGCCAGAGATAGCTGACCACCTCGCGCAACTGGTCGTCGGATCCGGCCATCTTGAGGCGGGTGCGGGCGCTCATCAAGGCGAGATAATGCGAGAGATTGTCGATCGTGTCTTCCGGGCGCAGCGTGATCGCATCCATCAGGTCAAGCACGCGCGGCTTGACGTTGGCGTCGAGCGCCAGCAGCCGCCGCTGTTCGATCACTGCCCGGGCAAGCGGGTTGGCAAACGGCCTTTCGGGCATGATGAACGTCTTGGTTTCGCTTTCGGCTTCCTGGCCGGCATCGTCCACCGCATGCAGCGTGAGTTTCACGGGCGCTCCAGCCCAGACGTGTTCCGTCAGGTCCCGCGTGGCCTTGACCGGCTTCTTGGCCGCGCCGCGACGGGGCAGCGTCAGTGGCATTTCAGGGGCGCCATAGAGCGGGCGGGCGTTTGGCGACTGGACTTCTTCCAGGGCGAATTCGCCCTTGGCGGACGCCGCGCCATAGTCGTCTTCGATGTTGTAGTTGAGTTCCAGCGTGCCATTGACCGCGCGCTTTGGCTCGCCGACGAAGCTGATCGTCGGCGGGTTGTCCGGAATGACGGTAAAGCCCCAGCTGTCGAGCTCGTCGCCGTCGGACTTCAGCGTCATCCTGCCTTCGGCAACCAGCTTGTCGGAAAACTGCCTGACGGTGGCGGCCGGGCCGGTCGCGGCGGGCCTGGCGGGATCGGCTGCCGGTCCCATTGGCGCGATGTCGCGCGCAGCACCCGATGCGTCGGTGAAGGCAAGCGTTTCCTCACCTGAACCGCCGGTGACGCGCAGCGACAGTTCGCTGCCCTCGGGCACGCTGATGACGGGCATATCGGGGCTGGCATCGGCGGCCAGGAAGATCGGTGCCTTGCCGGTATAGGTCGGCGGCGTCACCCAGGCGTCGATGCGCGGGGCAACCGCGTCGCGTGTAGCATGCGCTTTGAACGCATCGCCGAGGCGGCCGCCCATGGGGCCGAAAGAGAAGGCAAAGGCGCAGACAAACAGCAGCGCCGCCGCCGCGCGCAGCGCCCATGGGTCGCGTTCCGGAACGCGGGTCTGTGGCAGGTCGCCGCCAAGCGTGCCCAGCCTCTCGGCCATGCGCTTCTGGTGCTCGCGCCACAGGGCATCGGCAAAATGGTCAGGCTTTCCCGAGGGGCGGTCGGTCTGGGCCTGTACAGGCGTGTGGAGAAGCTCGTTGGCCCGTTCGAGGCGGCTGTCGATCGCGGCCCATGACGGCAGGCGGAAAAAACGAAGCGGATAAAGCGAGGCCAGCCCGGCGAGCCCAAAGGCAACCGTCAGCGCAAGCCGCGCCATGTCGGGCATCAGCCGGAACAGGCCGAGCCAGGACAGGGAGACAAAAAGGCTTGCGACAATGACCAGAGGCAGCACCAGCGGCCAGCCGCGCTCGACGATCATCGCAGCGCCGATGGCCAGGCGTGTCCTGCCCAGGCTGGCGTTGATGTCGCGATGCAGCGCTGATCTGGTTTGTTCCGTCATCGGCCCTTCCGCTTGGGTGGCGCGGGATGCGGCCCACCTGCCTATGGCAGAATACCATCAATCACGGCGAAGGCGAGGCGGCCAACGCAAACGTGAAGTGCAGTAATTGCGCTGTACATCCCGTTGGATGTGCAAGGAACGCTGGTGCCGCGGCTCGTCAGGCCAACCAGTCGGGCACGGAATCGAGCCCGATCAGTTCCTCGTAAGTCTGACGCTTGCGCACGACATGGAAGCGATCGCCGTCGACGAGCACTTCGGGCACCAGCAGACGGGTGTTGTAGGTGCCTGCCTGGACCGCACCATAAGCGCCGGCAGTGCTCACCGCGATCAGGTCGCCCGACTGGAGCCTCGGAAGGTCGCGGTCGAGGCCGAGGTAGTCGCCGGTCTCGCAAACCGGCCCAACGATATCGACCATCATGCGCGGCGCATCGGCCGGCGTCTGCACCACTGGGCGGATGTCGTGGAAGGCGTCATACAGCGTCGGCCTGATGAGATCGTTCATCGCTGCGTCGACGATCAGGAAGTTCTTCGCGTCGCCCTCCTTGACGAAGATTACCTCGGAGACCAGCACGCCGGCGTTACCGACGATCAGCCGGCCAGGCTCGAACATCACCTTGAGGCCGAGCTTGCCGACATGCTTGTGTACGATCGCGGCGTAGGCATCAGGCAGCGGCGGAGGCGAATTGTCGGTCTTGTAGGGAATGCCAAGCCCGCCGCCGAGGTCGACATGTTCGATGGCATGGCCGTCGGCCTTCAGCGTCGCGACCAGTTCGACCAAAAGCGCAAAGGCGTCGTCGAAGGGCTGCAGTTCGGTGATCTGGCTGCCGATATGCATGTCGATGCCGGCAACCTTGAGGCCGGGCAGGGCGGCCGCGCGAGCATAGACTTCGCGAGCGCGCTGGCGTGGAATGCCGAACTTGTTTTCGGCGAGACCGGTCGAGATCTTCTTGTGGGTCTTTGCGTCAACGTCGGGATTGATGCGCAGTGACACCGGCGCAGTCTTGCCGTTGGCCACGGCCCTCGCCGAAAGCAGCTCGAGCTCGGGTTCGGATTCGACGTTGAAGCACAAGATGCCGGCCTGCAGCGCGAAATCCATCTCGCGTGCCGTCTTGCCGACGCCTGAAAAGACGATCTTGCTGGCTGGAATGCCGGCGGCGAGGGCGCGTCGCATCTCGCCTTCCGACACCACGTCCGCACCTGCGCCGAGCCTGGCCAGCGTCTTCAGCACCGCCTGGTTGGAATTCGCCTTCAGGGCGTAGCAAACCAATGAGTCGAGGTTGGCGAAGGCCTTGGAAAAGACGTTGAAATGGCGCGTCAGGGTCGCTGTCGAATAGCAGTAGAACGGCGTGCCGACTGCCTTTGCAATGTCGGTCAGCGCCACGTCTTCGGCGTGCAGGACGCCGTCACGATAGTCGAAATGGTTCACGGCAACAGGCTTTCGAAAACAGGGCGCCGCTCAGAGCAGCGGATCGAGGATGAAAGGCTTGTCAGCGACCGGTGGCTGTGGCGCGGGCCCGACCGGCTGACCGGCCTTTTGTGCATCCTTTTGGGCCTGCACGGCGGCCTCATAAGGCGTGTCGAGACCGCTCTTGCGCCCACAGGCCGAAACCAGGCCGACCGCCGCGATAAGCCCGAGCGTCATCACAATCTTGCCAGCGGTCATCGATCCATCCGTCCGAGAAATTTTCCCCGCCGCTTGTAGCGGAGATTTTTGGTCATTGCACCCCGGCTCGATCAAGCTTTTGCGAGGCGCTTTTTCCAGTAACGGATCTGTTTCTTCACCTCGGCAGGAGCGGTGCCGCCAAAGGATGTGCGGCTCTTCACAGAGTTCTGCACCGACAGGACCGAAAAGATGTCGGCCGTGATGCCGGGATGGATCGATTGCAGGTCTTCAAGAGCGAGCTTTTCCAGCCCGAGCTTCTTCTGCTCCGCCAGCGCCACGGCACGGCCGGTGACATGGTGCGCCTCGCGGAAGGGCAGGCCGAGGGTGCGGACCAGCCAGTCAGCGAGGTCGGTCGCGGTCGAATAACCCGAGCCGGCGGCCTTCTTCATCGCCTGGTCGTTGATCGTCATGTCGGTGACCATACCCGACATCGCCGCCAGCATCAGGTCGAGCGTTTCGGCGGCGTCGAACACCGCTTCCTTGTCTTCCTGCATGTCCTTGGAATAGGTCAGCGGCAGGCCCTTCATGACGGTCAACAGGCCGATCAGGTGGCCGTTGACGCGGCCGGTCTTGGCGCGCACCAGCTCGGCGGCGTCGGGGTTCTTTTTCTGCGGCATGATCGACGAGCCGGTCGAATAGCTGTCCGACAGGCGCACGAAGCCGAATTGCGGCGTCGACCAGATGACGATTTCTTCAGCCAGGCGCGACAGGTGCGTGGCGCAGATGGCAGCCATCGACAGGAATTCGAGCGCGTAGTCGCGGTCCGACACGGAGTCGAGCGAATTGCGGGTCGGTTCGCGGAAGCCAAGTGCTGCTGCCGTCTTGTGCCGGTCGATGGGGAAGCCGGTGCCAGCGAGTGCGGCTGCGCCAAGGGGGCTCTCGTTCATGCGCTCGATGGCGTCGCGGACGCGGGAAAGGTCGCGTGAAAACATCTCGACATAGGCCATGCAGTGGTGGCCGAAGGTGACTGGCTGGGCGGTCTGCAGATGGGTGAAGCCGGGCATGACGGTCGCGGCATGCTGCTCGGCGCGTTCGAGGAAGGCCGCGATCAGCCCCTTGAGCGCTTCGGCGACACGGTGGAACTCGTCCTTGACCCAGAGCCGGAAGTCGACCGCCACCTGGTCGTTGCGCGAGCGTGCGGTGTGCAGGCGCCCGGCGGCAGGGCCTATCAGCTCGGCCAGTCGCGACTCGATGTTCATGTGGATGTCTTCGAGACGGGTCGAGAAGGCAAATTTGCCGTCTTCGATTTCTCGCAGGATCGTGTTCAGCCCGTGAGCGATTTTCTGTTGATCGCCAGCCGAAATAATGCCCGTTTCCGCCAACATTTCAGAATGGGCAACGGATCCTCTTATGTCTTGGGCGTACAGCTTCTTGTCGAAGCCGATCGAGGCGTTGATCGCCTCCATGATCGCGGCCGGGCCCGAGGCAAAACGTCCGCCCCACATCTGGTTGCTGGCCTTCTTGTCGCTCATCGTGATAACCGGGCTCCGGAGAAAATTGGTTTAGATGTCGGACCGCAGAAAAATGTTTCCCGCCCCACGCCATATTGTAGTTGCCGCCGTCGCGGGCGTGCTCGCCGGCGCGGTCGCGGTATATGTCAGCACCACCCTTTCTGGCAACAAGACGCCGTCGCCGACAGTGGCAGCCGACACAAGTGCGCAAGCCAGCGCCGAC
Source organism: Aminobacter sp. AP02 (assembly GCF_003148805.1). Lineage (GTDB taxonomy): Bacteria > Pseudomonadota > Alphaproteobacteria > Rhizobiales > Rhizobiaceae > Aminobacter. Next base: position 8,273 of record NZ_QGGX01000019.1, on the reverse strand, counting down.
GACAAGCTGTGCGCCGCCAAGGCCGATGCCGCCAAGGCGATCGGCGCTGCGGCCACCGGCCACGTGGCGGCGATGTTGCCCGCCGATCCGCCGCAGTCGCTCAAGACGCTCGCCTTCAACGATCCCCAGGGCAAGCCGATGACGGTCGCCGACCATGGCGGGCGCACGCTGCTGGTCAATCTGTGGGCGACCTGGTGCGCGCCATGCCGCGCCGAAATGCCGGCGCTCGATGCGCTCGAGCGCGAAATGGGCGGCGAGAATTTCGAGGTGGTGGCGATCAATGTCGATACCGGCGACGATACCAAGCCCAAGAAGTTCCTCGAAGAAATCAACGTCTCCTCGCTGGGCTACTACCGCGACAACACGCTCGGCGTGTTCAACGATCTCAAGAAGCGTGGTCTGGCGCTCGGCCTGCCGGTGACGCTGCTGATCGACGGCGAAGGCTGCCTGCTTGCCAACATGAACGGGCCGGCGGAGTGGGCGAGCCCCGACGCCAAGAAGCTGATCGAGGCCGCGCTCGCCAAATAGCGGCGAGAGTTTCCACACACGTTTAACCTGTTGCGCCTGCAATTCATGATTGCGTGGTTTGAGACAAGACTTTCGCGGCTTTCGTCCGCGAAGGGTGTCCGGCGGCATGCCCGTTCCATTTCCAGCCTTTCGTGAGCCGGCGCCGCCCATAGTTGAGGCGAGTCTAATTCTCGGCAAGTTTCTTTCGTTTCTTATGAAAACGAAAACATGTCTCAAGGTTGTGGCGAAAGCGAAATCGAAGCGAGCCGAATGCGACCTTCATATGATCGCTACAAAACTGTTGTCGCGCTGTCATAATCCGACAATACTGCTCCTCGCGGAACTAAACATTTCGCCAACCAGAACGGGAGCGAGACATGAAGACCCTGGGCTTCGCGGCCGGAGTTGCCGCCACCATTACATTGCTATCCAGCACCTCCGCCTTCGCAGTCACCGAGATTTCATGGTGGCACGCCATGACGGGCGCGAACAACGAGGTCGTCAACCAGCTGTCCGACGAGTTCAACAAGAGCCAGAGCGACTACAAGATCGTTCCGGTTTTCAAGGGCACCTATCCCGAGACGCTGAACGCCGGCATCGCCGCCTTCCGCGCCAAGCAGCCACCTGCCATCATGCAGGTCTTCGATGCCGGCACGGGCACGATGATGGGTGCCGAAGGCGCCATCAAGCCGGTCGCCGAGATCCTGTCGATGGGCGGCCAGGCCTTCGACAAGAGCCAGTATCTGCCGGGTATCGTCGCCTATTATTCGAAGCCGGACGGCACCATGCTGTCGTTCCCCTACAACTCGTCGTCGCCGATCCTCTACTACAACAAGGACATCTTCCAGAAAGCCGGCCTCGACGTCGACAACCCGCCCAAGACCTGGGACCAGGTCTGGGACGCGGCCAAGAAGATCAAGTCGAGCGGTGCCGCGCCCTGCGGCTTCACCTCGACCTGGCTGAGCTGGATCCACACCGAGAATTTCGCCGCCTGGAACAACCTGTCCTACGGCACCAATGAAAACGGCATCGGCGGTACCGACGTCGAGCTCAAGATCAACGCTCCTGCCTTCGTCAAGCACTTCCAGGAGCTTGCCGATCTCGCCAAGGACGGCACCTTCAAATATGGCGGCCGCACCTCCGAAGCCAAGCAGATCTTCCTCGCCGGCGAATGCGGCATCTTCACCGAATCCTCGGGCGGTCTCGGCGACATCGTCAAGTCGGGCATGAACTACGGCACCGGCCAGCTGCCTTACGAGGCAGACGCCGCGGGCGCGCCGCAAAACACCATCCCGGGCGGCGCTTCGCTGTGGGTCTTCGCCGGACTGCCCGAAGAGCAGTACAAGGGCGTAGCCGCCTTCTTCAACTTCCTCTCGCAGACGCCGATCCAGGCCCGCCTGCACCAGGTATCGGGCTACCTGCCGGTCACGCTCGCTGCCTATGAGGAAACCAAGAAGTCGGGCTTCTACGACAAGAACCCGGCCCGCGAGATCCCGATCAAGCAGATGATGGGCAAGGCCCCGACCGAAAACTCGAAGGGCGTGCGCCTCGTCAACCTGCCGCAGGTCCGCGACATCGAGAACGAAGAGCTCGAAAAGATGCTCGCTGGCCAGCAGACCGCCCAGCAGGCGCTCGATAACACCGTCGCGCGCGGCAACAAGGCGATCCAGGAAGCGATCGGCAACTGATCTCGGTCGTCTGCTCGGAATTGCCCCTCACCCTTACCCTCTCCCCGTGAAGAACGGGGAGAGGGGGCGTCCACGTTCCCGCTTGTCCCTTCTCCCCGTTGTTTACGGGGAGAAGGTGCCGGCAGGCGGATGAGGGGCAGCATCAACGTCTGACGTCTGACTCGAGGCCCTCATTGTCCCCACGCGTCGTCTTTCCCAACAAGATCCTGCCCTACCTGCTGGTCGCCCCGCAGCTGGCGATCACGCTGGTCTTCTTCTACTGGCCGGCCAGCCAGGCGCTGCGCCAGTCGATGCTCAGGGAAGACCCGTTCGGCCTGTCATCGAAATTCGTCTGGTTCGACAATTTCAAAAAGGTGCTGTCGGACCCCAACTACCTCAACTCGATCCAAGTCACGGCAATCTTCTCCATTTCCGTGGCCGCCGTCGCCATGGGTACAGCCCTGCTGCTCGCCGTCATGGCCGAGAAGGTGGTGCGCAGCCGTGGCCTCTATCGCACGCTGATGATCTGGCCCTATGCGGTGGCACCCGCCATCGCCGGCATGCTGTGGCTGTTCCTTTTCAACCCGTCGATCGGCTCGCTTGCTTATGGCCTGCGTTGGCTCGGCATCAACTGGGATCCGTTGCTCGACGGCTCGCAGGCGATGGCGCTCGTCGTCGCGGCCGCGTCGTGGAAGCAGATCAGCTACAACTTCCTGTTTTTTGTCGCCGGGCTGCAGGCGATCCCCAAGACGCTGATCGAGGCTGCCGCCATCGATGGCGCGAAGCCGTTCAAGCGCTTCTGGACGATCGTCTTTCCGCTGCTTGCGCCGACCACATTCTTCCTGCTCGTGGTCAACACGGTCTATGCCTTCTTCGACACCTTCGGCATCATCCACGCGGTCACCGGCGGCGGGCCGGGCAAGGCCACCGAGACGCTGGTCTACAAGGTCTACAATGACGGTTTCGTCAATCTGATCCTCGGCGACTCAGCGGCGCAATCAGTGATCCTGATGATCATCGTCATCGCGCTCACGGCCATCCAGTTCCGCTATGTCGAAAAGAAGGTGCACTATGGCTGAGCCGAAGGCGCTTCCGCCCGCAAGCGGGCACGACAAGCTCATGATCGGCCAGTCGAAGGCAGGCATCTACATGGCGCATGCCATCCTGATCCTCGGCATCCTGATCGTGGCGTTCCCGATCTACTACACCTTCGTCGCCTCGACCCATTCGCTGCAGACCATCCTGCGCCCGCCGCTGCCATTGCTCCCAGGCGACCGGTTCCTCGAAAACTACTCCGAGGCGCTGTTCGGTGGCGTTGGTCGTATCGGCGGAGTCAGCGTCGCGACCCTGCTCATCAACACCACCATCGTCGCTTTCGGCATCGCCATCGGCAAGATCATCATCTCGATCTTGTCGGCTTATGCGATCGTCTTCTTCCGGTTCCCTGGCCGCATGTTCTTCTTCTGGCTGATCTTCATCACGCTGATGCTGCCTGTCGAGGTCCGCATCCTGCCGACCTACAAGGTGATGGTCGATCTCGGCCTGATCGACACCTATACCGGGCTGATCGTGCCGCTGATCGCGTCGGCCACCGCGACGCTCCTGTTCCGTCAGTTCTTCCTCACCATTCCGGGCGAACTGGTCGAGGCCGCACGTGTCGATGGCGCCGGACCCTGGCGCTTCTTCTGGGATATCCTGTTGCCTTTGTCGCGGACCAACATCGCGGCCCTGTTCGTCATTCTGTTCATCTACGGCTGGACGCAATATCTCTGGCCGCTTCTCGTCACCAACCGCAACGACATGAACACCATCGTCATTGCGCTCAGGAAGATGATCTCGTTCGCCGACGCCGATACCGAATGGCATCTGGTGATGGTCACTTCCATGCTGGCCATCGTGCCGCCCATCCTGGTCGTTGTGCTGATGCAGCGCTGGTTCGTCCGCGGCCTCGTCGATACGGAGAAATAATGGCAACCGTCGATCTCAAGGACGTTCGCAAGGTCTATCCAGGCGGTGTCGAAGCGGTAAAGGGCGTCTCCATCGCCATTCCCGACAAGGCGCTGTGTGTGCTCGTCGGCCCTTCCGGCTGCGGCAAGTCCACGCTACTGCGCATGATCGCTGGGCTGGAAACCATCTCGGCCGGCACCTGCTCCATCGACGGCAAGGTGGTCAACACCATCGGCCCGACCGAGCGCGACATCGCCATGGTGTTCCAGAACTATGCGCTCTATCCCCATATGAAGGTCTACGACAACATGGCCTACGGCCTGCGCAATCGCGGCATGCCCAAGGACGAGGTCGACAAGCGGGTGCGTGGCACCGCCAAGACGCTGGAGCTCGAACACCTGCTCGAACGCCGCCCGCGCGAGCTGTCGGGCGGCCAGCGCCAGCGCGTCGCCATGGGCCGCGCCATCGTGCGCAATCCCAAGGTCTTCCTGTTCGACGAGCCGCTGTCCAACCTCGACGCCAAGCTTCGCGGCCAGATGCGCGTAGAGATCAAGAACCTGCAGCGCAAGCTCGGCGTCACCTCGGTCTATGTCACGCATGACCAGCTCGAGGCGATGACGCTGGCCGACGTTCTGGTGGTGATGAATGCCGGGCTGATCGAACAGCAAGGCGCACCGCTCGACATCTACGAGAAGCCCTCCTCGACCTTTGTGGCTTCTTTCATCGGTGCGCCGCCGATGAACCTTCTGCCCCTGCGAAGCGGCCAGCTTGAAGGCGCAGTCACGCTTCCGGCCGTTGCCGACAACGCGGCGACTCTCGGCTTCAGGCCGGAGGATTGCGAGGTAGGCGCCGACGATGCCGCCCTCGACGGCGGACTCCGGCTCATGGCAAACGTCGCTGGCGTCGAGCCGGTCGGAGCCGAGAGCTTTCTCTACTGCGATGCTGCCGGCGGGCGGATCGTGGTGCGCGTGCCCGGCCGCACAGAGGTGCGCATCGGCGACCAGTTGCCGATATTTGCCCGACGCGAAAAGCTGCATTTCTTCGGCAGCGACGGCAAGCGGGTTTAGGCCTGGGCTGCCCGGTCGTGCGTCCTTCGACACGCTCAGGATGAGGGCGGTTGGTGCTGGCGCCCCCGTTTGGAGAGTCCGGCTCGGTATCCTCGGGCAGTGCCAACGGGTCTTGCGCTGCGATTCCGAAGATGCGGTCGGCGCAAGCGACCCTCATCCTGAGCGTGTCGAAGGACGCACAACCGGGCACACACACCGCATCGTGCAACTGATCGCGTCATTGCTCGCATTTGCACCCGAGTGATAACCTCCTGTTCATGCGGCCCGACGGAAGATCGTGGCCGGTTCAAGGAGGTGACGGCACTTGCGGGCATCGTTGAAGAAGTTGTCGCCACGCGCCTGGCTGCAGCTCGCCGGCTGGACGGTGTTCGGCACGCTCGGCTGCGTCGCGGTCTCCCTTGCCGTCACCTATGTGCTTTTCCGCAACACCAGCGCCGAAGTCTTCGATCTCGTGCTGATCGAAGCCACATTAGTGCCGATCCTTCTGGCGGCACCTTTGTTCTTCTACCTGACGCTCAAGCTGCGCGAGCTCGCGATCGTCAACCACAAGCTCGTGGTCGCGGCGTCAACCGATGCGCTGACGGCCTGCCTCAACCGAGGAGCATTTTCGACCCGTGTCGACGACGTGCTCACCCGCGAAATCGCGCGCCGCGGTCGACGATCAGTGGGAGCACTGCTGGTCATCGACGCAGATCACTTCAAGTCGATCAACGATCGCTTCGGCCACGCCGAAGGCGACGAGGCGCTGCGTATCATCGTGGCCGCCATCCAGCCATGCCTGCGTGCCGACGACATGTTGGGCCGGCTCGGGGGTGAAGAGTTTGCCGTATTCTTGCCGGGGGCTTCACCGGTTAATGCTGCCGATATCGCCGAGCGGATCCGCCGGTCGGTGGCCGAGGCTTCGTTCCAGCCTGGTGGCCGCGATCACCGGCTGACTGTCAGTGTCGGCGGCGCGGTGTTCGAACGTCCCGTCGGCTTCGCGGAGCTCTTCCGCATCGCCGATCTCAATCTTTACGAAGCCAAGGGCGCCGGGCGCAATCGCGTTGAACTCGCGCCGATGCCGCCTGACCGGACACCGGCATGGTATCAGCCCCAGCTGAACTGAACTTCGTCAGCGCGTCGGAACCGGGTGTTCGCCGCGATAATCGTAGAAGCCACGACCGGTCTTGCGGCCGAGCCAGCCGGCTTCGACATATTTCACCAGCAGCGGGCAGGGGCGATACTTCGAGTCCGACAAGCCGTCATGCAGCACCTGCATGATCGACAGGCAGGTGTCGAGGCCGATGAAATCGGCAAGCTGCAGCGGTCCCATCGGATGGTTGGCGCCGAGCTTCATCGCCGTGTCGATGGCTTCCACCGTGCCGACGCCCTCATAGAGCGTGTAGATGGCTTCGTTGATCATCGGCAAGAGGATGCGGTTGACGATGAAGGCCGGGAAGTCTTCCGACACGGTCACCGTCTTGTCGAGGTTGCGGACATAGGCCTTGGCCGTCTCGAAGGTCTTGTCTTCGGTGGCGATACCGCGCACCAGCTCTACCAGCTTCATCACCGGAACCGGGTTCATGAAGTGGATGCCGATGAAGCGCTCGGGACGGTCGGTCTGCGCGGCGAGGCGCGTGATCGAGATCGACGAGGTGTTGGTGGCCAGGATCGCTTCGGGGTTCAGCTGCGGGCAAAGCTGCGCATAGATCTTGCGCTTGATGGTCTCGTCTTCGGTCGCCGCCTCGATGACGAGGTCCGCGCTGGCGAGGTCGGCCATGGCAGGCGCCGACGAGATGCGGCCCATGGCGTCCTTGCGGGCCTGGTCTTCGAGCTTGCCCGAAGCGACCTGGCGCGCCAGGTTGCCGTTGATGGTTGCGATGCCCTTTTCGATGCGCTCCGGTGACACGTCGTAGAGCAAAACGCTGTAGCCAGCCAACGCGGAAACATGTGCGATGCCGCCGCCCATCTGGCCAGCGCCGACAATACCGATCGTCTCGATCTTACCCGTCATCACACCTATCCCGTCGAAGGCTTTTTTAGTTTTGTGCAATGCAAACTAAATGGCCGGGGTAGCACTCGTCTACCCCGGCCATCATATTTTAATACGGCACGCGTTGGGGCGTCAAAGCGCCTTTTCGAGTTCCGGCAGGACGACGAAAAGATCACCCACGATGCCGTAGTCGGCGACCTGGAAGATCGGGGCTTCCTCGTCCTTGTTGATGGCGACGATGACCTTCGAGTCCTTCATGCCGGCGAGGTGCTGGATCGCTCCCGAAATGCCGCAGGCGATGTAGAGGTCGGGCGCCACAACCTTGCCGGTCTGGCCGACCTGCCAGTCGTTGGGGGCGTAGCCGGCGTCGACGGCAGCGCGTGAAGCGCCGACGGCGGCACCGAGCTTGTCGGCGACAGGCAGGATGACTTCCTGGAACTTTTCCGACGAACCAAGCGCGCGGCCACCCGAGATGATGATCTTGGCCGAGGTCAGTTCCGGGCGGTCGCTTTCCGACAGCTTGTTTTCAACGAAGGTCGAGAGGCCGGGGTTGGCTGCAGCCGAAACCGTCTCGACTGCGGCCGAACCGCCTTCAGGGGCTGCCTGGAACGAGGCCGTACGAACGGTGATGACCTTCTTGGCGTCGGTCGCCTGCACCGTCTGGATGGCGTTGCCTGCATAGATAGGACGCTTGAAGGTGTCCGGGGCGACGACCTCGATGATCTCCGAGACCTGGGCGACATCGAGCAGCGCCGCAACGCGCGGGGCGACGTTCTTGCCCGTCGAGGTGGCGGCGGCGACGATGGTGTCGTAGTTGCCGGCGAGGCCGACGACGAGCGCTGCGGTCGGCTCGGCCAGACGTTCGGCCAGTTCTTCGGCTTCGGCCAGCAGAACCTTGCGCACGCCCTTGAGCTTGGCGGCCGCATCGGCGGCTGCCTTCGCACCCTTGCCGGCCACCAGGACGTCGATGTCGGAACCGATCTTCTGCGCTGCCGACAGCGCCTTGGCGGTCTGGTCGGAGAGCGAAGCGTTGTCGTGTTCGGCGATGAGGAGAATTGCCATGTCTTTGATCCCTTTCCGCTTCGCTTACAGCACGCCGGCTTCGTTCTTGAG
>NZ_QGGX01000018.1 GCF_003148805.1 Aminobacter sp. AP02 | reverse complement strand
ACCAGCACCTCGCCCTCGCGCGGCCCCTCAAGGTCCACCTCCATGATCTCGAGCGGCTTTCCGGCTCCAACGGCTACGGCGGCGCGGGTTTTCATTTATCTGTCTCCCAGTCTCGGACGCCGGACCAATTGCCCAGCGTGGATAGTCGTTCCGGGCACGATTGCATCTGCAGCGGGTCGCCGGATAGTCCTGTCTGGGAACACCGGCTTGCCATGATTTTCCACGTCAGGCGGGCCGGAGACGTTGGGGCGGTGCCATGAGCCCCTTCTGCATCGCGGACTCGGTGGATTGTTAATGTCCCTGCTTTTCCTCAGCGGCGAAGCAGTGCAAATGAATTCTGGCCTGTCTGCTGCGTTTACCCGCATCTCCAGGGCATGTTGCTGTTCTTTTGATTGCCGCTGACTTTTTCATTTTCTACCGGCTAGCCGTATTCCGGAGCATGCCTGATGGACTTGTTCATCGCCATTTTCACCGGCACCATCATTGCCGCAACCCCACTCGTCTTCGCCGCCCTGGGCGAACTCGTCGTCGAAAAATCAGGCGTCCTCAATCTCGGCATCGAAGGCATGATGCTGGTGGGCGCGGCCTTCACCTTCTGGGCGATGATCGGCGGGCTTCCGCTGCCGGTCGCTATTGCGGCAGGCGCGCTCGCCGGTGCGGCTGCATCGCTGTTGTTCGGTGTGCTGGCACTTACCTGCCAGACCAACCAGGTTGCCACGGGCCTAGGGCTGGCCATTCTCGGCGCCGGCGTTGCAACCTTGGTGGGTCGCAACTTCGGCTCCGAACCTATCGATACGCTCCAGACACTCAACGTGCCGTACCTGTGCGACCTTCCGGTGATCGGGCCGATGTTGTTCCGCTTCGACCCGATGGTCTATTTCGCCATCGTCATGTTCTTCGCGGTCTGCTGGTTTCTGCACCGAACCAAGGACGGGCTGGTGCTGCGTACCATCGGCGAGGCGCCCGAGACGGCCTATGCCATCGGGTACCCGGTGATCAGGATCCGTTATCTCTCGGTGCTGTTCGGCGGGCTAATGGCAGGTCTTGCGGGCGCGTATCTGTCGCTCGCTTCCTCCCCGCTGTGGGTCGACAACATGACCGCCGGCAAGGGCTGGATCTCCTTGGCGCTGGTTGTCTTCGCCACCTGGCGGCCGCTACGCGTACTGCTCGGCGCCTGGCTGTTCGCCGGCATGAGTGTCCTGCAGCTTCAGGGACAGGCGCTCGGCGTCACGGTTCCCTTGGAACTGCTCCAGGCCATGCCCTACCTCGCAATCATCATCGTGCTGGTGGTCATGTCGCCAAACCGCCAGCTGCTGGCGCTGAACTTCCCCGCCTCACTCGCCAAGCCGTACCGGCCTCCAGCGTAACAGGCGCTTACGCCCAGGGATTTTCGACGCGCGGCCAGACCGGGCGGGTCAACTTGGTGTAGTTGGTCTCGCGCGGATCACTCGGATACGAACTCGGCGCTTCGACATAGATGATCTCGGCCGCCACCGGCGCGAAACCGGCGTAGAAATGGTTCGTCGACTTGACGAGCAGAATGTCCTTGCTTGCCGGATCGATGCCGAGATTGGAAAAGATGTCGGGCTCAAAGGTTTGGGTACGGTTGGTGTTGAGGATGACGTCGACCTCGGTGCCAACGATGCGAACCAATGCCGTAGGCCCGAGCGTCACGCGGCTCGGCCCGAAGCTCTGCCAGCCTTCGTCGGCCACCTTCAGCACCTGAACCTGGGCATCGATCGGCTCGCCGGCCTGAGGGCCTGCCTTGCCGCCGAAGCGTAGGTCGATCAGGGCACCTTCACCCGCGGCATGGCAGAAGGTCACGGCGATCGGGTCCCAGATGGTCGCGACGCCAACCCTATCGATACCGCGTTCCAGCATCCTTCGCAGCACGATGGTCCCGTCGCCGGCAACCCCGCCGCCAGGGTTGTCCCAGACGTCGGCAATGACGGCGGGCTTGGCCGGATGGGCCGCGCGCGCCGCAAGGGCCCTGTCGATGCCCTCGTCGGTGTCCACCATGTCCATCGCCGTCTTTCCGCGCATGGCGTAGAGTTCCATGCCGAGTCTCTCGGCCAGCGCGTCACCCTTCGCCTTGTCGTTGTCGGTGACGACGACGATGCGCGTGCCCATCTCCGGGACATCGGCGGCCATGAAACCGTGGATCACCGAAACCGACAATATTCCGTCCTTGCCGTGCATCGCCTTGAGGCGGTCGACGAAGGAGCGCATCGGCTCGCGGCTGGTTGGCAGGACGGCGATCATGCGGCAATCGAAGGCAGAGATGACGGGCGTGATCTCACCTTTGGCTGCGGCAAGCCCTAGCTCGACCACATGTTCGCCGCGCTCGTAGAAATCGGTGTGGGGGAACTCGAGGAAGGCCGCGAGGATATTGCAGGCCGCAACACGCTTGGGCGTCAGATGGCTGTGCGGATCGAATTCGCACGCAATCACAACGTCACGCCCGACGATCTCGCGCACCCGGGCCAGCAGATCGCCTTCGCAGTCGTCGTAGCCCTGCGCCACCATGGCGCCATGGAGGCCGAGGATCACCGCATCGACCGGCAGGGCTGCCCTGAGCTGGTCCAGGATTTCGTCGCGCAGTGCCTCGAAGGTCTGTTGCTGGATCAGTCCACCCGGCTCGGCCCAGGTGGCGGTGCCTTCGATGACCGTCAGACCTTCCCCAGCAGCGCGCTTGCGCAGCGCCACGATCGGCGACGAGCACAGCGTCGGCGTATCCGGATGTTGGCCCGGCCCGGCATAAAACGCCATCTCGAAGGAGGCGCGGTCCGTCGGCACCGGCGAAAACGTATTGGTCTCGGTGGCCAGCGAGGCGGTGAAGATGCGCATGCTCAATTCGTTTCTTTATGGTTGCGCCAAGAAGGCCCGTTGCGCGGCGTCATTCATTTGACCGCGCCGAGGGACAGCCCTCGGACGAGATAGCGCTGGAGCCATACGAACAGAATGGCGACCGGCACGGTAGCGATGAGCGTGGCAGCCATGACGTAGTGCCATTCGACCGTGTAGCGGCCAGCGACGAGAGAGAAGACCTGGATCGGCAGGGTGTAGCTTTCCTGACTGCGCAGCATGGTCAGCGCCACGACGAATTCATTCCAAGCATTGATGAAGGTGAAGATGGCCGTCACCGCGATCGCCGGCACGCACAGCGGCAAGAATACCTTGCGCAAAGTGAGCCAACGGCTGCCGCCCTCCATCCACGAAGCCTCTTCAAGGTCGCGCGGTATGGTGTCGAAGTAGCTCTGCAGCATCCAGACGGTGAAGGCGATGTTGAACGCCATGTAGACGCCGCCAACGGCGTTCAGGTTCTCGATCAGACCGAATGCCGCAAGCAGCCGAAACAGGCCGAGCACCAGCACGATCGGCGAGATCATCTGCGAGATGAGCAGGAACTGCCGGAACGCGCCATGGCCGGCGAAGCGGAAGCGGGACATAGCGTAGGCAGCTGGGATTGAGACGATGAGCGCGCCGATGGTTGCGATCAGCGATACATGCAGCGAGTTGACCAATGCGCGGCCGAAGCCTGCCGCCGCCCACATCCCAGAAAAATTGCTCCAGCGGAATTCGCTTGGCCACCAGTTCGGCGTCAGCACTTCCTGCGCCGGCTTGACGGCGGTCAGGAACATCACAGCGAACGGAAACAGGGTGACGACGACCAGCGGCAGCAGCAGGCCCCAGGCAACGATCGTGCGTTTGAATTTTGGGGACATCATGCCCGCTCTCCCCGCATGGCGAGCCTGACATAGATGGCGGTGAAGACCAGCAGGATCGCCAGCATGACCAGCGATACGGCCGATGCCTCGCCCAGTTTGCCGATGCGGAAGGCGAGCTTGTAGAGATAGGTGACCAGGATGTCGGTGGAGTTCGCCGGCCCGCCTTGCGTCATCACCCAGATGATGGGGAACGAATTGAAGACGTAGATCGTGTTGAGCACGATGGCGATGTTTATGAAGGGCTTGAGCAGCGGAAAGGTGATGCGCCTGAACTGCTGCATGGGGCTCGCACCTTCAAGTGCCGCCGCCTCGTAGAGATCGTCCGGGATCGACGAGAGGCCTCCCAAAAAGATGGTGGTGGTGAACGGCACCGTTACCAGGATGCCGATCATTATCTGCATCGGAAAGGCCGTCGCAGCACTCGCCAGCCACTGGATGTTCTGGTCGATCAGGCCTAGCCCGCGAAGCGCCGAATTGAGCATGCCGCTTTCGCCATTCAGCGCCCAGCGCCAGACGATCGCTGTCATGGTCAGCGACACGGCCCAGGGCAGCATGACGATGACGCGCGCCACCGAGCGGCCGTAGAAATCCGTATTGAGGATGATCGCCACCGGGATCGATACCAAAAGCGCACCGCCGACAACAGCAGCGGTCCACACGCCGGTGCGGATCAACGCCCTGATGAAATCCGGATCGGCCAGCAGGGCTCGGAAATTCTCCGCCCCGCTGAAATCGCGAAGTTGGCCGAAGCGGCTGACATCATGCGTCGCGATCTGGATCAGGTCGAGAACCGGCCAGAAGATCACCACCGCAGCCAGGATCAGGCTCGGCAGCGTCAACAGATATGGCAGTGCGCGATTGTGCATGGGAGCCTTGGCGAAGAGCGCATAATGGAAGCCGGCGGCGCATCCTGATCTAGGGTGCGCCGCCGTCCGAAGCAGGCGAAATTACTTCTTCAGGATCCCGTTGGCCTTGGCCGCCGCTTCCTTGAGGACGGCTTCGGGATCGCCTTCACCGAGATAGACTTTCTGCATCGCATCCGAAGTGATCTGCGCGATTTCCTCCCAGCCAGGAATGACCGGCGCAAAGCGGGCGTCGGGCAAAAGGGCTGTGAAGGCGGCAAGGTCGGCGTTGTTGACGTAATAGTCCATCTTCGCCTCTTCCTTGTTGACCGGAAGGAAGCCTTCGCCCTGCGTGAACTTGGCGCGCCAGTCGGTCTGGAACAGGAAGTCGAGCAGCTTCCAGGCCTCGTCCTTGTTCTTGGAGTTGGAGAACATGACGATGGAATCGGTCACGCCGTAGGTGCCGCGCGCACCGGTCGGGCCTGCTGGAATGGCGGCCACGCCATATTTCAGGTTAGGCGCTTCCTCCTTGATCTGGTTGGACAGGAAGGGCGCGGTAATCATCATGCCGACCTTGCCCTGCTTGAACAGGTTCTGGACGTCTTCACGGGCGTAGGAGGTGACGCCGGGCTGGGTCAGGCCCTCGTCGATCATCGACTTGTAGAGCTTGGCCGCCTCGATGGCGCCGGGGCTATCGAGGCCCGACGTTCCGTCCTTGTTCAGGATTTCAGAACCTTGCGACCACATGCCGTAATAGTAGTAGACGTCGGTTTCGATCTCCTTGCCCTGCAGGCCAAAACCGTAGTTCTCGCCGCCGAGCGCCTTGATCTTGGCGGCCGCGTCCTTGAGTTCGGCCCAGGTCGCCGGAGGGTTTGCGACGCCCGCCTTTTCGAGCAATTCCTTGTTGTAATACATGGCGCGCGCGGAGGCGGCGATCGGAAGGCCGTAGGTCTTGCCGTCCATGACAGATGGCGACAGGAAGGTATCGATGAAGCGGCCCTTGAAGTCGTCCGTGATGTAGCCGTCAAGCGGCTCGGCAACACCTTGCTGGACGAAATCGATCAGCCAGCGCGTGCCGATGATGGACAGGTCCGCATTGGTGCCGGCGGTGATGTCGGTGGTCAGTTTCTGCAGCAGCACATCCCACGGAACGATCTCGAACTTGACGTCGATTCCCGGGTTGGCCGCCTCGAACGCCTTTTCGACTTCCTGGAAATAAGGACCCGTCTTCGAGCTGTATTCCGCGACCGTCACCCGCACTTCGCCGGCATTCGCGTGAGCCGCCATCGCCAGCACGCTCAGCCCGGCCAGAAGGCCTGTCTTCCACTTCGCAATCGCCATGTCAGTGTTCCCTTGCTCCCACGGGCCGAGGCCCGCTCCTCAGGCGCTTTTGCGCGCCGTTTGATTAAGTGACTTTCTTACAGTATCCAGCAATTTCAGTATTTCAAGCCGAATATTTCTGTTGCTAAATTACATTTTCGACCATAGTCCTGAGGCAGTAAAGCGGCCAAGATCGCTTGGGAGCCTGCCAGGAATGCAACACAGCGAATTCAACGGAAAATCCGTATTGATTACCGGTGCCGGCGGTGGCCTCGGCCGCGCGCTGGTCGCAATGTTCGGCGAGCGCGGGGCCCGCATCATCGGTTGCGACCAGACTGTCGAGGCGATGAGCGGGCTCGCTCTCGCCGCGCACGCCTTTGACCTGCTGGACGGGACGAGCATCGAACCCGCAATGCAGGCGCTTGTCGAAGCCGAAGGGGTGCCCGACATCGTCATCAACAATGCTGGCTGGACGCGAGCAGAGACTGTGCCGGCGTTGACCCAATCGCGCATCGAAACAGAGATTGACCTCAACCTGACGGGTGTCGTCGCCCTTACCAACGCGCTGCTCAAGCCGATGGCGGCGCGCGGCTCCGGCTCATTCGTCTTCATCTCGTCGGTCAACGCGATCGCGCATTTCGGCAATCCGGCCTATGCTGCGGCCAAGGCGGGCATCAACGCTTTTGCCCGCGCCATTGCGGTCGAGCACGGCCGACAGGGAATCCGCGCGAATGTGGTGTGCCCGGGCTCGATCCGCACACCCGCCTGGGATCATCGCCTCGCCAAGGATCCGGCCATCCTTGGCAAGCTGCAGCGGCTCTATCCGCTCGGCCGCATTGTCGACACGCGCGAAGTGGCTGAAGCCGTCGCCTTCCTCGCGTCCGAGCGGGCGTCGGGCATCACCGGTGCAGTGCTGCCCGTCGATGCCGGACTGACTGCCGGCTGCCTGCCCTTCATTGACGATATTCTGGGAGCGTGAAGACAATGACTGGCGTCGCCTTCCGCAACCTCTCCAAGTCGTTCGGCCAGCACAAGGTGCTCGAAGACATCAATCTCGATATCGACAGCGGCGAGTTCGTCGTGCTTGTCGGCCCCTCAGGCTGCGGCAAGTCCACGCTGCTGCGCATGCTGGCCGGGCTCGAGCCGATCAGCAACGGCGATCTTTTGATCGGCGGCACACGCGCCAACGACCTGCCGCCGCAGAAGCGCAACATCGCCATGGTGTTCCAGTCCTATGCGCTGTTTCCCCATCTCACCGCGTCCGAAAACATCGGTTTTGGCCCCAAGATCCGCGGCGAGTCGGCAGCAGTCGTCGACAAGAAGATCAAGGACGCTGCCGCGATCCTCAACCTTCACGACTATCTCGACCGTTATCCTCGCCAGCTTTCAGGCGGCCAGCGCCAGCGCGTCGCCATGGGCCGCGCCATTGTGCGTGAGCCCAAGGTGTTCCTGTTCGACGAGCCGCTCAGCAATCTCGACGCGCAATTGCGCGTGCAAATGCGTACCGAGATCAAGGCGCTGCATCAACGCTTGAAATCAACGGTGGTTTACGTGACACACGACCAGATCGAGGCCATGACCATGGCCGATCGCATCGTGGTCATGAACCAGGGAAAGATCTTGCAAGTGGGCGCTCCGCTCGAACTCTACGATAGGCCCGCGACCAAGTTCGTCGCGAGTTTCATTGGCTCGCCTTCGATGAGTTTTGTCTCGGGCGGCCTGCGCAGCTCGGCATCGGGTGCGCATTTCGAGACGGCTACCGGCGAAAAGCTGTCGCTGAACGGCGGCAGGTCTTCGTCGTTCTCCGGCCCTGTCGAGGCCGGCATCCGTCCGGAACATTTCATCATCGATGACAGCACCAACGGCTTGCAGCTCAAGGTCGACGTCATCGAGCCGACTGGCTCTGAAACACATATCTACGGCTCGATCGGCGGCGAACAGGTGCGCGCCGTGTTCCGCGATCGCGTATCCGTGCGCCCGGGCGACACCTTGCCTGTGACGGCCGATCCGAAAAACATCCACCTCTTCGACAAGGCGACCGGCCTGCCCGTATGAGCAACATCGCCGACATCATCACCCGGCTTCAGGTCGCGGCGCAGGACGGTTCCAAATCCGACCGGCGCCTGGCAAGCCTGGTGCTGTCGGATCTCGACTTCGCCTCCAAGGCCGCCATCTCGGAGATCGCCGCCCGCGCCGGCGTCAGCGAACCGACTGTGACACGTTTCTGCCGTAACCTAGGCTGCGACGGCGTGCGCGACTTCAAGTTCTTTCTCGCCCAGGCCATCGCAATCGGCGGCCAATACCTGAAGCCCGAGCCGCTCAACCGAGATATCCGTGAGCAGCGTGTGGCCTCCGCCGTCACCGAAGCGGCCGTCGCCGCGATCCAGCGCGCATCCGACAACCTCGACATGGCAACACTGATTGCGGTCGCGGAGCGACTATCGGCCTCGCAGAACATTCTTTGCCTCGGCTCAGGCGGCATCTCGTCGATGATGGCGACCGAGATGCAGAACCGCCTGTTCCGCCTTGGCCTATCGGTCGTCGCCCAGGTCGACGGCCAGTTGCAGCGCATGTACGCGGCGGTCGCAACGCCTGAGACCACTGTCGTTGCCTTTTCCGTTTCGGGCCATGCGCGCTCGGTGGTCGATGCCGTCCAGGTCGCCCGGCAATATGGCGCCCGTACGGTTGCGATCACCGCCCCCGGCTCGGCACTCGCCAAGGTCGCCGACACGGTGATCGCGTTCCAACTGATCGAAGACGGCAATATCTACAAGCCGACGTCGTCGCGCTTTGCCCTGCTGGCTATCCTCGACATGATCGCAACGGCCACCGCCGAGACCCGGGAAACCAGGGTGCTCGAAGGCCTGCGCCGCATCAAGCAAAGCCTCAACACGTTGAAGGTCGACGACCCTCGGCTGCCTCTAGGTGACTGAAATGGCCCGTATCGAAAATCCGTTCGCCAATGACGCCGACCGCGCCGCTATCTGGGAGATGCTGGTCGAGCGCGACATCGCCGCCTTCGTCGGCCAGGACTGGTCTATGGTGGCGGATGATTTCGACGAAAGCCGCTTCCTCGGCATCCATGCCCACAACTCGACCAATCCCGACGAGTGGAACGCGGCCTTCCCGTCGCTTTCGGCCTATCGCGACGAGTGGCTGCGCCAGGCTGCCGAGACGGCAGCGACCGAATTCGCCGAGCCGCTTGCCGATGGCATCCACCGCGCCACGCGCCTGACCGAGATCGACATCACTGGCGACGTCGCCGTCGCCCGCAAGAAATTCGACGGCGCCGTCCGGCGCGCCGACGGCACCAACGACGTGCTCAACTGGCAGACACTCTACTTCTGCCGCAATGCCGGCGACCGCTGGAAAATCACCGGCTTCGTCGGCTACATGAAGTACAAGTGATGCCTTTCGCGCGCTTCTGACTAGCCTACTCGTCCATGCAAAGGCGCTCCCCGGAGCGCCTTTTTTCATTCCGCCTGCAAGACAGAAAAACCAATCTTGCACACGTTTGCACTTGACTGCAAGATACCTTGCATCATATGAGTCCAGTGCAACATGAGTGCAAGATCATGACATTGCTGGATCGCATCAAGAGCCATTCGACCCGCCTTACCGAGGCCGATCAGCGCCTCGTCTCCGCACTGCTCGAAAACGCCGCCGAAGCCGCATTTCTTTCGAGCGCCAGGCTCGCCGAACGCGCCAGCGTCCATGAGGCCGCAACAACGCGGCTGGCACAAAAACTCGGCTTCAAGGGCTATCCCGAACTGCGCTCGCAGCTGCAGCGCGAGCTGGTCGAGAGCCAGGATGCCGCCGAGCGCATGCGCCGCTCCGTCGCCAAGGTCGAGCATGGCGATTTCCTGCTCGACTTGATCGGCAGCGAGATCGCGGCGCTCGAACATCTCCGCCTTGCCGTTTCGCAGGAAAGCATCAACAGCGCCGCCGACATGATCGTCGACGCTGAGCGCATCTTCCTGTTCGGCCAGGGCCATGCCCAGTCGATCACCCAGTTCCTGCGCCGCCGGCTCGACCGTTTCGGCATGACCACCATCGTGCTTGAAGGTCGCGGCCGCGATATCGCCGAGCGCGTGGTCAGTATGCGCAAGGGCGATCTGGTGTTGGCGCTCACTTTCCGCAAGCAGCCGACCAGCTACGCTCCGCTGGTCGAGCATTGCCACGCCCAAGGCGCCAAGGCCGTCCTCGTCACCGACATTGCCGGCACCATGATGCAGCCTGAGGCCGATCTGGTGCTGGCAGCACCACGCGGCCGATCGGGCAGCGAATTCCAGACCCCGACTGTGCCCTTCGCCATCGTCAACGCCATCCTGCTGACCATTGCCGGCCGGCATCAGACGCGCGTCATGGGCGCGCTCGAGCGCTTGTCGGGCCTGTTCGACGAATTCGATTGAGAAAACCTGGGAGGGAAAACATGCTCAAGTCGATGAAACTGACGCTTTTCGCCGCCGTCGCCCTGCTGCCTCTGGCAGCCAGCGCCGCCGAACTCGATGCGATGAGCACGGCCGAATTGCTGCCGCTCGCGCAGAAAGAAGGCAAGGTCACGGTCTTTTCGCTGTCGAGCCGCATTGCCAAGGTCGAAAAGGCCTTCGAGGAAGCATATCCGGGCATCGATCTGGTCGGCATCGACATGAGCTCGGTCAAGCAGATCGCGCGCGTCGTTGCCGAGCAGACAGCCGGCGTCAACGCTGTCGACGTGCTCTATATCGCTGACACGCCGGTGGTCTATGAGGACCTGGTCAAGACCAACCGCGTGGTCCCATACGTACCGCCGCGCGTAGCCGGCGAGCTTGCCGACGAGTACAAGGCCCCGCTGCTGACGCAGCGCCTGTCGACCAAGGTGCTGATGTACAACGAAGCCGCCAATCCCAACGGCGCGCCGGTCAAGAATCTCTGGCAGCTGACCACGCCCGAATGGAAAGGTCGGGTCCTGATGGTCGACCCGATGCAGCGCGGCGAACTGCTCGACCTTCTGGTCGAATTCTCGCTGCGGCCCGACGAGATGGCCAAGGCCTACGAAGCGCAGTTCAGCAAGCCGATCGCCGTCGACAGTGACCTGCAGGGCGCTGGCGACCAGTTCATCCGCGACCTCTTCGCCAACGACCTCGTGCTGGTGCCCAACTCCGACGCCATCAACAAGGCAATCGGCGACAAGACAGCGGCCAATCCACCCGTCGGCTTCGCCACCTACTCGGATCGCCGCGACAATGAAAAGGAAGGCTGGGCGCTGCAGGTCGCCAACGACGTCGAGCCGACCAACGGCATCCTGTTCCCCGCCGTACTGGCGCTGGTCGACAAGGCACCGAGCCCGGCTGCCGCGCGCCTGCTGATCGACTTCATGATGGGCGACAATTCGGCAACCGGCGGGCCGGCCTTCGAACCCTTCAACGTTGCCGGCGATTACGCGGTCCGTCCCACCGTCAAGGACAATGCGGATTCGGTGCCGCTGAAGGATCTTAAGGCTTGGCGCATCGATCCGGTCAAGACGGCCGCCGCACGCAAGCGCATCGCCGATCTGGTTCTCACGCTGCAGTAGCGCGGACGGGGTGGCGCCTTCGGGAAGGCGCCGCCCCGCTCCCATGGCCTGTCACTTCGCCCCAGAGCGTGGTGTCAGGCCGTCCATTCTCTTGTCCGTGAGAAAGTTCGTCATGTCCGCCGTCACAACATCCGTGTTGTCCCGGAGAGGCTTTTTGCGCTCCGAAACGCTCGTGCCCATTGTCCTGATCCTCATCGTTTCAGTCCTTGTGATCGCTCCGCTGGTCAAGATCGTCTTGTCCACCCTGACCGTCGAAGGCCGCGACGCCTGGCAGGCCGTGCTCGCCTCCAAGATGTCCGAAAACCTTTGGTGGCGCCCGCTGTGGAACACCATCCTGCTTGGCGTAGGCGTTGCCGCCGGCTGTATCCTGATGGGCGGCTTCCTCGCCTGGCTGGTGATGCTCACCGACGTGCCCGCGCCCAAGACCCTCGGCCTGCTGGCCACCATGCCGTTCATGATCCCGAGTTTTGCGGCGGCGCTCGCGTGGGGCGCGCTGTTTCGCAACAGCAGGCTCGGCGGCTCGGTCGGCTTCTTCGAAGCCAATAGCTACGTCGTGCCGGACTGGCTTGCCTGGGGCCTTTTCCCGACACTGATCGTCCTCATAGCGCACTACTACTCGCTCGCCTTCACCGTCATTTCAGCGGCCTTGAGTTCCATCGGAGCCGATCTTGTCGAAGCAGCTCAAGTGGCAGGCGCGAAACGCTCGCGCATCTTCTTCGGCATCATCCTGCCGGTGGTGACGCCCGCGCTGGTCGCCGCTGCTTCGCTGACCTTCGCAGGCGCCGTGTCCAACTTCGCCGCCCCTGCCCTGCTCGGCTTGCCGGTCAGGATGCAGACGTTGTCGACCCGCCTGTTCGGCATGATCGAGACCGGCCAGACCGAACGCGGCTTCGTCATCGCGCTCCTATTGATTGTCGTATCCGCTTCGTTTCTGTGGCTCGGCGAAAGGCTGGTCGCCGGCCGCAAGAACTATGTCACGGTCACCGGCAAGGGCGGTCGCACCAAGCGCTTCCCCCTCGGCAAATGGCGCTGGCCGTTGTTTGGCGTGGCCGTTGTGCTTTGCCTGCTCACCACCTTCCTGCCAGCGCTGATCCTTACCGCTTCGAGCTTCGCGCTGCAGAACGGCTCGCTTTTCTCCAACTGGACGACGCATTTCTGGATCGGCGAAGGCGGTACCGACATGGCCCAGGGCCAGGCCGGCATATTCCGCAATCCCGTGCTGATCGAGGCTTTGTGGACGACGCTGAAGCTCGCCGTCACGGTGGCGCTGACCACCATGGCGCTCGGCCTGGCGCTGGCTCACACCATCTCCCGCAACAAGGGAACCCTGTTGGCCACCCTGCTCGGCCAGGTGTCGTTCACCCCGATCCTCATCCCCAGCATCGCCTTTGCCGCTGCCTACATCGCGCTGTTCGGTGCGCCCATCGGCCCGCTGCCGTCGCTCTATGGCACGTTCCTGCTACTGGTGCTCGCGGCTTCCGCCCATCTGCTGCCTTATGCGGTGCAGTCGGGCCGCTCGGTGCTCGGCCAGATCTCGGCCGACATAGAGGAAAGCGCGCGGCTCACCGGCGCCGGCTTCTTCCGCCGCATGGGCGCCATCATCATGCCGCTCGCCATTCGCGGCCTGCTTGCCGGCGCTCTGCTGGTGTTCGTCAAGATCGTCCGCGACCTGTCGCTGGTCGTGCTTCTCTTCACCTCGACCTCGCCCGTGCTCAGCATGCTCGCCTACCGCTACGCGGCCGAAGGCTTCATGCAGTTCGCCAACGCCATCACCATGGTGATCCTCGTCCTCTGCGTCGTCGCCACGCTCCTTGCGCACCGTCTGCAGAACCGCGTCCAGAAGTGGAAATCCGCATGAGCACGACAAACGGCTCCTCCGCACCGGCGATCGCGATCCGCAACATCACCAAGCGCTTCGGCGGCTTCACCGCCGTCGACAATGTCGACATCGCGGTGCCGCAAGGCGCGTTCCTGGTGCTGGTCGGTCCGTCGGGCTGCGGCAAGTCCACGCTTCTCCGCATGCTGGCGGGGCTTGAGACGCCGAGCGAAGGCGAAATGGCCTTCATGGGCCGCACTGTCTCCGACGGTACGCGCGGTCTCGTGGCCGATGCTGGCGCGCGCGACGCCGGCCTGGTCTTCCAGAGCTATGCGTTGTGGCCCCACATGACTGTCGCCGGCAACATCGAGTGGCCGCTCAAGGTCGCAAAATGGAGCAAGGCAGATCGCGCCGCACGCGTCGACGAAGTGCTCGGGCTGCTCGGCATCTCGGCTCTCAAGGAGCGGTACCCCGCCGAGATATCGGGCGGGCAGCAACAGCGCGTGGCGATCGCCCGCACCATCGGCCCCAAGCCGAGCATCCTGCTGCTTGACGAACCGCTGTCCAATCTCGACGCCAAGCTGCGCATCGAGATGCGCAGCGAGCTGATGCGCATCCACCGCGCCACTGGTGCTACGTCCGTCTATGTCACCCACGACCAGGTCGAGGCGATGACCATGGCAAGCCATGTCGCCGTGCTCAACAACGGCAGGGTCGAGCAATTTGGCGCACCGCTGGAGCTTCTGGAAAATCCGCGAACCACCTTCGTCGCGACCTTCCTCGGCACGCCTCCTGCCAATCTGATCGAAGTCAGGAAGAGCGGCGACGGCCTTGTCTATGAAGGCCTACGCCTGGCCGACGCCAGCCGAGCCGAAGCACGAGAGGATGCCCAGCTTCTGTATCGTGCTCACGACCTGATGGTCGGAGAAGTGCCGGGCCGACCGGCGATCACGGCACGCTTCGAGGAGGCGGCCCCCATCGCCGGGCGCACGATGGTGACGGCCTTTTCCGGCGGGCGGCGGCTTACCGCCATGGCCGATGGATATTTCCGAGCCGCGATCGGCGATCCGATACGCCTCAGCTTCCTCAACGAGCCGAGCGCGGTTTTTGCAATGACTGGTGAAAGGATCAACTGATGAGATTGGTAATGGTGCGCCATGGCGAGACCACCTGGAATGCCGAACACAGGCTCCAGGGCCACGACAACGCGCCGTTGTCGCCACGCGGAATCAAGCAGGTCGAGAGCTTTGCATCCTTCGCCAGGGCGATGGCGCCCGATCAGGTCATCGTCTCCGACCTTGGACGCACACGCCAGACGGCCAAGCTGCTCGGCTATGGTGATGCCCCGCTCGACCCGCGCCTGCGCGAGATCGACATGGGCAACTGGACCGGGCGGATCAAGCACGAGCTCGAAGAGGAACGGCCCAACGAGTATCTGGCATGGCGCGCCGGCACATTTACGCCCGACAGGGGTGAACCATGGGCGGATTTTTGCGCCAGGATCGTCGAAGGCTTGAGGGACTGCCTGAGAAGATGCAACGGCGACACCTTGGCCATCGTCCATGGCGGCGTCATTCGCGCTGCGTGCCATGCTTTCCTGGGCCTGCCGCCTTCACGTGTGGTGCCGGTGACGCCGGGTACGGCAACGATCCTGAGCTTTGATGCGGCGGAGGCGCCGACCGCGCGGCTCGAAGCCTACAACATCGCGGCGGTGACACCCGATTTCGACGCGCCGGACTGAGGGAGTCGAGAAAGGAAATGATGCGGCTGCCCAGCCCCCCAAGCAGGCCGCAATTTTCCCCTCGAGCGAAGGTAAGAATAGCTTAGTGAATTAAAACCAACGTGTAAGCACTATAGCCAAGCGATACATTGTTCATACAATGTTAGCAAGTTGAATCCTGCCGCCAACGAACCTGTGCAGTTTTCCCAAGGTAATGCACAAGGCATGCGAACCACCATACCTGTCGCCCGGGGCGGCTGGAGCAGGCAATCGGCCAGTGATGCGAGAGCGGTGGCGGCGGGATGCCGCCTCGCTACTTCGAGACTTCTTCGATGTAGGCAATCACATTGGCAATATCGGCATCGTCCTTGAGGCCAGGAAAAGCCATCTTGTTGCCAGGCACCTTCTCTTTCGGCGCCTTCATGTAGGCAGCAATGTTCGTCTCATCCCAGACGAGTCCGTCAGCGCCCGCCTTTTTCATCGCGTCTGAATACTTGGCCTGGAAACTCGGCAGCGAACCCGCCGTCCGGCCGATGACGCCATGCAGCGATGGTCCGACCTTGTCCTTTTCGGTGACCGCTTCATGGCACGCCATGCACTTGGTGAAGACCTTTTTACCCGCAGCAGGATCGCCTGCCGCATGAGCTGGATTGGTGGCTAGAACCGAAACTGCAAGAAGGGCCTGCGCGCCCCATGCGGTCAGTCTCATGGCTTTCTCCTCACTCTGGCCGGCGCTTTGCGCCGACACCAACGATACTAGCGCCGCGCAGACAAACGCGCCATGCACCATTCAGTTGCAACGCTGGAGCCAGTCCGCGAAAGGCGACAAGTGCGGCGATGATTGCTATTATCTTCAACGGTGCAGGTCGCGGTTTCGCGTGGCCAGACACGCTGGACGGCAGCACCGCAAGCCGCGACCCGAACCGGACCCGATCCCGGAGGAATGGTTCATGGCAAATTTCCATGTCTACGCAGCAGGCACTGGCAGCAACGTCGAACATCCCGCCATACGCCGAATTGGCGTCGCCGACGTCCTTGACGCACTCCGACGGGGTTTTGACGATTTTTGGGACAAACCCTCGCACTACGTCTTCTTGTGCCTGATCTATCCAGTCGTCGGCGTACTCCTGATCACGTGGACATCTGGCGGCAACGCGCTCCAGCTGATCTACCCGATGGTCACCGGCTTTGCGCTGCTTGGACCATTCGCTGCGATCGGCCTCTACGAGATCAGCCGCCGGCGCGAGAAAAATCTCGACACTTCGTGGACGCACGCCTTCGAAGTCAGGCAATCGCCCGCCATGCCGGCCATCGCCGTGCTCGGCATCATGCTCATGGCGCTGTTCGTGGCCTGGCTGTTGAGCGCGCATGCGCTCTATTCCTGGCTCTATGGAGACACCTTGCCGGCAACCTTCACCGGCTTCGTCAACGACGTGTTGACCACCAGCCGTGGCTGGACGCTGATCGTCCTTGGCAACCTCATAGGTTTTCTCTTCGCCTTGGTCGCACTCAGCACGACGGTCGTCGCCTTTCCGCTGCTGCTCGATCGCGATATCGGCGCCTATGCGGCGGTCGAAACTTCGGCGCGGGCGATCATGGCCAACCCTGTACCAATGCTGCTTTGGGGTCTGATCGTGGCTGCAGCCCTTGTCGTCGGGTCCATACCGCTGCTGGTCGGTCTGGCGATCGTCCTGCCGGTACTCGGCCACTCGACCTGGCACCTCTACCGCAAGCTGATCGAACCGGCGCCCGCTCCGGCACCCGTCAAGAAATCGCGCAAACGCGCGACCTAATCTAATTTGCCGGCGGCGACCAGCCCCCGGCTTCTCAAGCGCTGGCAAGACGCGCCCGTCCCTGCCAAGGGAGGGGCGCTTGTTTTTCAGTCACGCCGGGTGGCTGAAGCGAGCGACGCGCGCGCCTTGAAGCAAGTTGCGGAAGTCGCCGCCCGTAACATGCACCAGCGTCTTGTGGTCGCCAGCCTCGAAATAGACGTCGCCTTCCCCACCGAAACTTTCGTCGAGGAAAACCGGCACGTCATAGGCTGCCCCCACCGGCGGCACCGCGCCGATGTCGCAGTCGTTGAACAACTGGCCGACCTCGTCTTCGGATGCCAACCCGAGACGCTTGTCGATCACGTCCTGAAGCGTGTTGAGTTCGACCCGGTGGCTGCTTGGAACCACTGCCAGGGCGTAGCCCATTTCATGGTGAAGCAGCACCGCTTTGGCGAGCCTGCGGCCTGGAACATGGGCCGCCTGCGCTGTCTGGCTGCTGGTCGAGGTTCGGTGATGGGCAACGGTATCGTAGTGGATACCCCTGCCGGCTACGTAGTCTTGAAGTTTCCTTGCGATCGTCATCGTGGGCGTCCTTCTGTTGGAGGGCGACGCGTCGGAGAACGAGAAAACTCATTCTCCTCCCATCTTTTTCCCTGTCAACGAAGAACGCCTGTCGCGGGTTTCGCGGAGTGCACTGCGGCTACCTAACCCGCCCCGAATGCGAGGACGCGGGTGATTTCAGTGTAGCGAGATTCAAGCACCATGATCGCCACGAAGACGAGGATCGCCAGCGGCGGAATGATGATCGCATAGGCAAGCGCAAGCCGCTCCCAAGCCATGTGCATGAACACCGCGACGATCAGCCCTGCCTTGAGCACCATGAGGGTCAGGATCAGGCCCCATCTGAGATAGCCTTGCAGCGCGAAGTAGTCGACCGCATAGGAGCAGGCGCTGAGGATGAACAGCCATCCCCAGACGACGAGATAGAGCTTGATCGGATGCTGCTGGCCCTCGGCATGCGAGACCGAGTGAGCCGGCGCGACATGCCCATGCAGCCCGTGATCCTGCGCTTCGACCTGTGCCATCGCTTTACCTCACCAAAGATAGAAGAATGCGAAGATGAAAACCCACACCAGATCGACGAAGTGCCAGTACAGCCCCATGATCTCGACGCTCTCATACTGGCCTCGCCTGCTGGTGAAGAAGCCGCGCGCGCCCGTGTCGTAATCGCCGCGCCATACCTTGCGGGCGATGATCAGGAGAAAGATCACCCCGATCGTCACATGGGTGCCGTGGAAGCCGGTGATCATGAAGAAGGATGAGCCGAACTGGGCTGCGCCCCACGGATTCTCCCACGGCCGAACGCCCTCGGTGATCAGCTTGGTCCATTCGAAGGCCTGCATGCCGACGAAGGTCGCGCCCAGTGCAGCGGTCAGCAGCATCAGGATCGCCGTCTTCTTGCGATCCCGGCGGTAACCGAAATTGACCGCCATCGCCATCGTGCCGGAAGACGAGATCAGAACGAAGGTCATGATGGCGATCAGGATCAGCGGAATGTCGCGGCCAAACAGGTGCAGCGCAAACACCTCGCTCGGGTTCGGCCATGGCACCGTCGTCGACATGCGCGCGGTCATGTAGGACAGCAGGAAACATCCGAAGACGAAGGTGTCGCTAAGGAGGAAGATCCACATCATGGCCTTCCCCCAGGAGACGTTCTTGAACGCCCTCTGGTCGGACGACACGTCGGCGACGATGCCACGCAGGCCTTGCGGCCGCGGCGCGGTGTGGTCGGTGTGTCCCAGCGTGGTTTCGGCCATCCGCGTTCTCCTAGCTCAGCAGCCGCCGGCAGACGTCGATGAAGCCGGCGGCCCAACCCATCAGCACGGCAAACAGCACCAGCCACACGATCAGCAGCACATGCCAGTACATCGCGCACAACTCGGTCGACAGGACGAGCTTCGACGATTTTTCGCCCAGCCACACCCGCACGTTGGTCCTGCCGAGCACGACGAGGCCGCCTATGACGTGCAGCCCATGCATCGCCGTGATCAGGTAAAAGAAACTGACAGCTGGATTTTCGGCGGCAAAATAGCCTTCGGCCGCCAGATCGCGCCAGGCCAGCAACTGGCCGCCCAGGAATGCCACCGATGTCAGGGCGCCAGCCAGCAAGGCAAGCTTGAGATTGTCCAACTGGTCCTTGTGCGCGGCAACCACCGCGCATTGCAGGGAGACGCTCGCCAGGACCAGCATGCCGGTATTGAGCCACAAAAGCCGCGGCATCGGTGGCGCCTGCCAGTCGTCATAGACCATGCGCATGAAATAGGCGCTGATGAACAGCGCAAACAGCGTGCCCACGACCGCAAGAAACACGCCGAGGCCGATCTTTGCCGGATGCGTGAGCGGCGCTTCGGTTTGAGGGAAAGCATTGACCGTCCCCGCTTCGAGCCACGGCTTGGACATCAGCCGCTGCCGCGCCAGCCACCAGCCGGCGATACCGGTGATCAGAGCGAGGAAGATCAGGATGGCGCTCATGCCGGCCTGCCTTGCGTCAGCGGACCGGGATCGTTCTGCGGGATGAAATCTTCTGGCGCGCCTGGAACCGAATAGTCATAGGCCCAGCGATAGACCACCGGCAATTCCTTGCCGAAATTGCCATGCGGCGGCGGCGTGCCTGCGGTCTGCCACTCCAGCGTCGCTGCCCCCCACGGATTGTCGCCGGCATGCCTGCCGTGTCGAATGCTCCAGATGAGATTGAAAAGGAACACCATCTGGGCGAAGCCGACGGTGAGTGCTGCGACAGTGATGAACTCGTTGAGCGTATGAACCGAAGGTGGAATGAAAGCCGTGTCGCCGAGTTCGGGATAACGCCGGGGAACACCGACAAGCCCGACATAATGCATCGGGAAGAAGATCAGATACGCTCCGACGAAAGTTACCCAGAAATGGAAGCGGCCCATCCATTCATTGAGCATGCGGCCGGTGATCTTGGGATACCAGTGGTAGATCGCGCCGAAGATGACGAGGATCGGCGCCACGCCCATCACCATGTGGAAGTGCGCGACCACGAACATGGTATCCGACAGCGGCACGTCGACCACGACATTGCCGAGGAACAGTCCGGTCAACCCGCCATTGACGAAGGTAACGATGAAGGCGAGCGCAAACAGCATCGGGATCGTCAGGTGAATGTCGCCACGCCAAAGCGTGAGCACCCAGTTGTAGACCTTGATGGCGGTTGGAACGGCGATGATCAGCGTGGTAGTGGCAAAGAAGAAGCCGAAATACGGATGCATGCCCGAGACGTACATGTGGTGCGCCCAGACAACGAAGGAGAGCGCGCCGATGCCGATGATCGCCCAGACCATCATGCGGTAGCCGAAGATGTTCTTGCGCGCATGCGTGCTGATGAGATCGGAGACGATGCCGAAGGCCGGCAGCGCCACGATGTAGACCTCGGGGTGGCCGAAAAACCAGAACAGATGCTGGAACATGATCGGGCTGCCGCCATTGTGCGGCAACTGCTCGCCCATCTCGACGATCGCCGGCATGAAGAAGCTCGAGCCGATGATGCGGTCGAACAGCATCATGACGCAGGCGACGAACAATGCCGGAAAGGCCAGCAAAGCCATGACGGTTGCGGTGAAGATGCCCCATACGGTGAGCGGCAGGCGCATCAGGGTCATTCCGCGCGTACGGCCCTGCAGAACCGTCACCACATAGTTGAGCCCGCCCATGGTGAAGCCGATGATGAACAGGATGAGCGAAACCAGCATCAATATGATGCCCCAATCCTGCCCGCCCGGCGTGCCCGACAGGATTGCCTGCGGCGGATAGAGCGTCCATCCCGCCCCGGTCGGCCCGCCTGGCGCGAAAAAGCTGCCGACCAGCACCAGAACGGCGAGCAGGTAGATCCAGTAACTCAGCATGTTGACATAGGGAAACACCATGTCGCGCGCGCCGACCATCAAGGGGATAAGGTAGTTGCCGAAGCCGCCGAGGAACAGCGCGGTGAGCAGGTAGATGACCATGATCATGCCATGCATGGTCATGAACTGATAATAGGCGTCGGGCGTGATGAAGGAGAAGGTGTCGGGGAAGGCGAGCTTCAACCGCATCAGCCAGGACAGCACCAGAGCAACGAGCCCAATGCCGAGGGCCGTGCCGGCATACTGAATCGCGATGACCTTGGCGTCCTGCGAAAAGACGTATCGCGTCCACCAGCTGTGTGGGTGGTAAAGCTCGGCCTCCGCCACTTCGGCGGGAGGGATGAAGTCTGCTCCATGAGGCGTGACGTCGACCATCGGTACAGCTCTTCGCGTTCGTCGTTCCTGTTTCGCTGGCGAGACTGCCGTTCCGTACTCTCGCCCAATGCTGGTCTATTGCACCTTCGCCTTGCTAGCTGACGGCGCGACAAGCGCGCCCACCTTCGAGGGCTGGGATAGCTGGGCGAAAGTCGCCTGCTGCTGTAGCCAGGTCTGATAGTCCTGTTCGGAGTCGACCAGCACCGTGCCGCGCATGAAGGCGTGACCGACGCCACATAGCTCGGCGCACAGCACCTCGAACGTCCCCGTCCTCGTCGGGGTGAACCAGAAATAAGTGATCATGCCCGGCACCATGTCCATCTTGGCGCGGAACTCGGGCACGTAGAAATCGTGCAGCACATCGATCGAGCGCAGCACCATCTTGACCGGCTTGTCGATCGGCAGGTGCAGGTCGGCGGCCTGGACGACGACGTCGTCCTTGCTGTTGGGATCGTCCGGGTTGATGCCAAGCGGATTGTCCGCCGTGATGAGCCGGGCATTGGACGTGCCGAGCTTGCCGTCGGCGCCGGGCAAGCGGAAGCTCCATTGCCATTGCTGCGCCACGACCTCGACCTCGGTCGCGTCCTTGGGAACAGTGATGAACTGGCTCCACACGAACAGGCCAGGCGCCAGCATCGCCGCCACGCCAACGGCCGTCACGACCGTCAGCCAGGATTCAAGCTTCCTGCTTTCGGGCTCGTAGGCCGCCTTCTGCCCTTCCTTGTGGCGGAACCGGAAGATGCAATAGGCCATGAACAGCACGACGGCGGAAAAGACCGCTCCCGTGATCCAGAAAGTCATGACGAGAGTGCTGTCGATGTAGCCCCAGTTAGAGGCTATCGGCGTCCACCACCAAGGGCTCAGCACATGGAAGAGCACCGAGCCGACGACAATCAGAACGAGTACGAGCGCAATGGCCATCCTCTGTTCCTCCCGGCATTCCGAGGGACGCAATCCCCAGGGAAGGCCAGCCGCATCATAGCTTGATTTGGCGCGGAAATACTAGGGGAGGAAGGTTGAGAGGGGCCGCGTCATATTCGCAAGGCCTCATATGGCCCCGGAAACTCTTCCGCAACCGGGCCGATTTTCTTCGCAGCCAAGTTAAACACAAAGGGCGGTGCGTCGGATTGCTCCGTCCGCACCGCCCTTGATGGCATGCTTGACCGATCAGACAGCCTGCGCCGGATAGCCGGCAGCGTCGAGCGCCTGGGTGACCTTGGCAGCATCGGCACTGGTTTCGACGGAAACGGTCTGCGACTTCAGATCGATGTCAATGCGCGCGCCGGCATCCACGCTCTGCACGGCCTTGGTCACCACGCCAGCGCAATGGCCGCAGGTCATGTCGGGAACATTCATCTTCAGCATTTCAAATCCTCTTTCGGGCCGGCAACGCGCCGTGTCTGCAATGTGGTGTTTCCAGCAACTGGAAGGTCAAACAGTTTTTCGATCACGGGTTCGTTACCAAGTCAAAGGTCATACCAGAAAATCCGAAAAAAGCTGCATTCTACGATATTATTCAATAATTTCAGATCGTTATCGCCAATTCGAAAAACACGAGAAAAACCTGTTGACCTTCCCAACACTGGAAGCCTTAGACCTCGGTTCGAAATTGATGAAATAGAGGTCCATGACCATGAACGCTCCCGTAAACCCACCGGCCCTGGCCGCCAGCACTGTCCGCCAAAGCTTTCCGATCGAAGGCATGACCTGTGCTTCGTGCGTGCGCCGCGTCGAAATTGCCATCACCAAGGTGCCGGGCGTGACGGCGGCTGCCGTCAACCTCGCCACCGAAAGCGCCGATGTTGCCTTCGACCGCACGGCCAATTCCGCAGCGGTCATCGCCGCCATCAACAATGCTGGATACGAGGTTCCGGTCGAAAAGTCGGAAGTCGAGATCGAGGGCATGACCTGCGCCTCCTGTGTCCGTCGTGTCGAGCTGGCAATCGCCGCCGTACCGGGCGTTCTCAAGGCCTCGGTCAATCTCGCCACCGAGCGCGCCACCATCGAGGCCTTCGCCGGTGCAGCCCCCCGTGCCGCCATCGATGCCGCCATCCGCAAGGCCGGCTACGAGCCACGCCGCAGCGACAAGACGAGCGCCGAAGGCGACAGCCGCGAGGACGCGCGCAACCGTGAGTTCTCCAACCTCAAGCGCGACTTCGCCATCGCAGCCTTTCTGACGCTGCCTATCTTCGTGCTCGAAATGGGCTCGCACGCCATCCCCGCCATGCACCACTGGCTGCTGATGAATGTCGGCCAGCAGCCGCTCTACATCGCCTTCTTCGTGCTGGCGACGATCGTCCAGTTCGGCCCCGGCCTGCGCTTCTACAAGAAGGGAATACCGGCCCTGGTGCGTCTGGCACCCGACATGAACTCGCTGGTCGTACTCGGTTCGACTGCCGCCTGGGCCTATTCGGTGGTCGCCACTTTTGCATCAGACCTCCTGCCTGCCGGCACAGCCAACGTCTATTTCGAGGCGTCCGCGGTCATCATCACCCTGATCCTGCTCGGCCGCGTGCTTGAGGCAAAGGCAAAGGGCCGCACCAGCGAAGCCATCAAGCGGCTGATGGGCCTGCAGGCGAAGTCGGCGCGCGTCGAGCGCAACGGCGAGTTCGTCGACGTGGCCCTTGAAGATGTCGCCGCTGGCGACGTCATCCAGGTGCGGCCGGGCGACAAGGTGCCGGTCGATGGCATCGTCCTTTCCGGCTCGTCCTACATCGACGAATCCATGATCTCGGGCGAGCCAATTCCGGTCAGCAAGGGCGAAGGCGCTGAAGTCGTTGGCGGCACCATCAACAAGACCGGCAGCTTCACCTACCGTGCCACCAAGGTCGGCGCCGACACGCTGCTGGCCCAGATCATCCGCATGGTCGAAACCGCGCAAGGCTCGAAACTGCCGATCCAGGCGATGGTCGACAAGGTCACCTCCTGGTTCGTGCCTGCAGTCATGGTTGCCGCGGCACTGACCTTTGCCGTGTGGCTGTTCTTCGGCCCCGAGCCCGCCGTGAGCTTCGCGCTGGTCAATGCGGTCGCCGTGCTGATCATTGCTTGCCCCTGTGCGATGGGCCTTGCCACGCCGACCTCGATCATGGTCGGAACCGGCCGTGCCGCAGAACTCGGCGTGCTGTTCCGCAATGGCGAAGCACTGCAGTTGCTCAAGTCAACCCAGGTCGTGGCCCTCGACAAGACCGGCACGCTGACCGCAGGCAAGCCCGTCATGACCGACCTCGAAGTCGCCAAGGGTTTTGAGCGCGCCAAGGTTCTGTCGCTGGTCGCCACCGTGGAGGCCCAGTCCGAGCATCCCGTGGCCTCGGCAATCGTCGCTGCCGCCAAGGAAGAGGGGCTGACGCCAGGTGAAACCAGCGCATTCGAGGCTATTCCCGGCTTCGGCGTCAGCGCCAGCGTCGGCAAGAATCAAGTCGATGTCGGTGCCGACCGCTACATGGCCAAGCTCGGCATCTCCGTTCAGGACTTCGCGGAAGCGGCGATCCGCATGGGCTACAAGGCCAAGACCCCGCTCTATGCGGCCATCGACGGCAAGCTCGCCGCCATCATCGCGGTGTCCGACCCGATCAAGGCGACGACACCGCAGGCGATCCGCGCCCTGCACGACATGGGACTGAAGGTCGCGATGATCACCGGCGACAATCGCCGCACGGCCGAAGCCATCGCTGCCCAGCTTGGCATCGACGAGGTGGTTGCCGAGGTGCTGCCTGACGGCAAGGTCGACGCGATCAAGCGCCTGCGTGCGGGCGGCCGGGCGGTGACCTTCGTCGGCGACGGCATCAACGACGCACCTGCTTTGGCCGAGGCCGATGTCGGCATCGCGATCGGCACGGGTACTGACGTTGCCATCGAAAGTGCCGACGTGGTGCTGATGTCGGGCGACCTGCTCGGCGTGACCAATGCGATCGCGCTGTCGAAGGCGACCATCAGCAACATCCGCCAGAACCTGTTCTGGGCCTTCGCCTACAATGCCGCGCTCATCCCGGTTGCGGCGGGCGTGCTCTACCCGGTCAGCGGAACGTTGTTGTCGCCGATGCTGGCGGCAGGTGCAATGGCGCTATCCAGCGTGTTCGTGCTCGGCAATGCCATGCGGCTGAAGCGCTTCCAGGCTCCAGTGCGGGCGACGCCCGCCTCTGGCGCCCCGGCGCTCGCGCCCGCCGAGTGAAGCCCCCTCGGCCCGCCATCCAGGCGGGCCGCCCACACCTCATCCCAAAGGCAAGGCCCATGTCGACCGACACCACTCCTTGGATCGAGATTTTCACCACGCCGACCTGCCCCGATTGCCTCGCCCTCAAGCGCTGGCTGCTCGCGCAGAGCCTGCCTTTCGTCGAGCATGACTTGCGCGATCCCGAAATCGCCGAAGAAGCCAAGCGCCGCACCGGCGTTCGCGTGGCTCCCATCACCATTATCGACGGCAAGCACGTCTTCTTCGGGACCTTTGCCGTGCAGCGCGCCGAGATCGAGGCGCTGCTTGACCTGACCAAGGCCACGTGAGCAACACCATGCCCCATATCACCCTGCCCCAACTTGGACGCCGCTTCCCCATTGCTGCCGAACAGACCATCCTGCAAGCGGCACTCGAAGCCGGCGTTGCCTATCCGCATGGATGCCGTTCCGGCCGTTGCGGCTCCTGCAAGTCGCGCCTGATCAGTGGCGATGTCGAACTCGGCAAGCACTCGCCTTTCGCCCTTACCGATGAAGATCGGACCGCTGGCCTCATTCTCGCCTGCCGGTCGGTGCCGACAAACGACGTGACCGTGGAATGGCTGGACGATGCCTACGTCGCCAGGCTCGCTGTCACCCAGGAAGCCGAAGTCACCACCATCGAGCCCATGACCCACGACATCCTCGCTCTGCGCCTGCGGCTTTCCGATCGCGCAGCCTTCCGCTTCGCTGCCGGGCAGTATTTGACGCTGACCGTCCCCGGTGCGCCGCCGCGGCAATATTCAATGGCCAATCGCCCCGACGAAGAGCTTGTCGAACTGCACGTAAGAGCCGTACCCGGTGGCCGCGCCAGCAGCTTGATCCACACGTCGCTGGCAATAGGCGACACTGTCCACATCGAAGGCCCAGCCGGCGCGGCCTATCTACGCGAAGCGCATCCGGGACCGATCGTGGCCATTGCCGGCGGCAGCGGCCTGGCGCCGATCAAGTCGATCGTCGAGACAGCGCTGCGCGACGGCTTCGATGCGCCGATCCACCTTTATTTCGGCGCCCGCGCCGCGCACGACCTCTATCTTGTCGATCAGTTTCGCGCGCTGGAGAAGACGTTTCCCAACCTCGCCTTCATCCCGGTGCTGTCACAGACGACCTCGGATGGCTGGCGCAGCGGCTTCGTTTCCGATGCGCTCGCCGAGGACCATCGCGACCTGGCCGGCGCCATCGCCTATGTCGCCGGCCCTCCGGCGATGGTCGACGCGGCCATGGCCGTTCTCGGCACGCGCGGGGTGGCGGCAGGCGACATCCATGCCGACGTATTCTTCACGCCTGAGGGAAGCGACAATAACGCCGCTTGACCTTTACGGGTCCCAATACCCATTAATAGGGCATGCATTCGATGCGGCATATCTCGGCCACGACCCATCCGCTCCGCGCCATCAGGCGCGGGCGGGCTCGTGGACGGGTTGCTTCGATAGCCGATGGCAGGTCCCAGGCCTTGAAGGCTCTCCGCCTGATGCTTCCCCTGCTGCTTCTATTTCTGGTGGCCTTCGGCCAGGCTGCCTCCGCCCACCCTGCGGGCGGGCAACACCAGCCCCATGTCAGCCAGGCCGCCTCCCATCACGCAGCGGCCGACACCGCGTGTTGCGGTGATCTCTCGCAGGACGAGGACGGCAAGGCCTGCCTTGCGCAATGTCTGGCTTCTTGTGGTTACTGCGCGCCGTTGCCGTTGCCGGCGAACTTCGCGGTCACGACCGACAGGGCTCCAGAATCTCGCACCTCAGACCCGATGCACGGCGCCATCGCCGCACCCCATCCCCGACCACCGTCAATCTCCTGACTGACGCGCGCCAACGCGCTCGATCCGGCTCGCAATGGGCCGGAACCGTTTCAGTTTTGGAGAACATCGTAATGAATACCCTTTCACGCCGCGGTTTCCTCGCGGCATCCGCCGCCACGCTTTCCGTCGCAGCGGTTCCCTCACTCCTGCTTCCGGTGCGCCCGGCACGTGCTGACGGCCACAAGGTCATCACCGCCGCCAAGCGCGTCATCGAGGTCAAGGGCAAGGCCGCCAACGTCTTCGGCCTCACCCAGGACGATGGCTCTTCGGGCCTCGTCATGAACGCCGGCGAGAACTTTCGCGTCAGGCTGAAGAACCTTATCGGCGAGCCGACCGTCATCCACTGGCACGGCCTCACCCCGCCCTGGCAGCAGGACGGCGTCGCCGGCATCTCGCAGGATCCGATCCCCGACGGCGGCAGCCACGACTACGACTTCCCCGTCGCCCGTCCCGGCACCTTCTGGATGCATTCGCATTTCGGGCTGCAGGAGCAACTGATGCTCGCCGCTCCGCTGATCGTTCGCGATCCGGCCGAGGCAGGCCAGGACGTGCAGGAGGTGGTGGTTCTGTTCCACGATTTCACCTTCCGCGATCCGCAGGAGATCCTCACCGAACTCAAGGCCGGCGGCCACGACATGGGCGCCATGCAGGCGCCCGCCCCGGCGGCTGGCGGGCATGAAGGCCACAACATGTCGGGCATGGCGATGGGCAGTGGTCAGATGAACCACGGCGGCATGAACATGGGTGGCATGCAGATGGGCGGCCAGGTGGGTGGCATGGCCCACCTCCAGGACGTTCAGTACGATGCCCTGCTTGCCAACGACCGCACCCTCGACGACCCCGAAGTCTTTTCCATCGAGCCGGGCGGCCGCGTTCGACTGCGCCTCATCAACGGTGCCGCCAGCACCAACATGTGGCTCGACCTCGGCAAGCTCCAGGGCAAGCTGATCGCCGTCGACGGCATGCCGGTCGAGCCGATCGACGGCTCGCGCTTCGAATTTGCCGTGGCGCAGCGCCTCGACATCATCGTCGAGGTACCGAAAGAAGCGTCAGCCTGGCCGGTCTTTGCCGTCCAGGAGGGCGGGCGCATGCGCACCGGTATCGTGCTCGCCGCCAAGGGCGCGTCCGTCGGCAAGTTGGCCGACATGGCCGACGAGGACTTCCCCGCCGTCGGCGTCGAGCTCGAGCAGAAGCTGCGGGCGGCCAAGCCGCTCAGCGAAAAGGCTGCGACGCGCGAGCACACCATGATGTTGGGCGAAGGACCGAACTACGTCTGGACGCTCGATGGCGCCATGCACGGCGCAGACACGCCATTGGCGGTGAAGAGCGGCGACCGCTTTGAGCTCACCTTCATGAACCACACCACCATGTCGCACCCCATGCATCTGCACGGACATCACTTCCAGGTCGTTGCGATCAACGGCAAGCGCTTTGCCGGCGCGCTTCGCGACTCGGTTCTGGTGCCAGCCAACATGGGAATGGTGACCATCGCCTTCGACGCCGACAATGCAGGCAAGTGGGCGCTTCATTGCCACCATCTCTACCACATGGCGGGCGGCATGATGACTTCGCTGGCCTACGACGCCTGACCTGACAATTGCGGGCCGGCGCTTCTGGCGTCGGCCTCATCACGATTTCGCCAGCCCCTTGAACTTCCAGTTACTGGAAGCTTTATATGAGGCTAAGTTCGCTCAAGGAGTGACCATGAACATTGGTACAGCATCGGAAAAGTCGGGCCTGCCGGCCAAGACCATCCGCTATTACGAAGATATCGGCCTTTTGCGCCCCGACCGGGCCGACAATGGCTATCGCGACTACTCCATGTCCGACGTGCATCGCCTGCGCTTCCTGCAGCGCTCGCGCAGCCTTGGCTTCTCGGTCGAAGAGTGCCGCCAGCTACTGTCGCTCTACGGCGACAATGCGCGCGAGAGCGCGGACGTCAAATCCATCGCCGAGACCAAGCTGGTGGAGATCGACCGCAAGCTTGCCGAGCTGACCGAACTGCGCAACACGCTGCGCCATCTCGTCCACAACTGCCACGGCGACAGCCGCCCCGACTGCCCGATCATCGACGGCCTTTCCGGCCGGACGCAGACGCAATAGCCCGCGTGATATCGCAGTGACCGGTCTTGCCGCCTATGGCGGTCTCTTCGTCGCGGCCTTCGCTGCCGCGACGCTTTTGCCGGCGCAATCAGAGGCACTGCTTGCCGGGTTGATCCTCAACGGCGGCTACTCGCTTGCCCTGCTCATCATCGTCGCCACGATCGGCAACGTATTGGGCTCATGGGTCAACTGGCTGCTCGGACGCCAGGTCGATCGCTTCAAGGATCGCCGCTGGTTTCCGGCGAGCCCCGCCGCACTGGCACGCGCCGAAGGCTGGTATCGCCGCTACGGCCGCTGGAGCCTGCTGCTGTCGTGGGTGCCTATCATTGGCGATCCGCTGACGCTCATAGCAGGAACGCTGAAGGAGCCACTTTGGAGCTTCCTGGCACTCGTCGGCTCGGCCAAGCTGGTGCGTTACCTTGGCGTAGCGGCGGCGGCGCAGGGATTTGTTTCCTAGAGAAAAACAGCAGTGCGTCCTTCGACAGGCTCAGGATGAGGACCGCGGGCGCCATCGCTGTCTCTTCGAGCTTCGCGATGAAAACGCTGGCAGCGCTGGCGCCCTCATCCTGAGCCTGTCGAAGGACGCACCACCACCCAACCTCTCTTCAGCCGCGCAACCAGGAGCAGGACCAGCACCAAGCCGAGTGCTTTGGTTTGCTTGCCGGAGGAGGTAGCGGCCGCGGCGCAGAGTTTCATGTGAATCTTACGCCCTGATCAGCACCGGGCCTCGCGCCGCAAACCCGACGCCGACAATCTGCCCCGGCACGAACGGCGCATCGACGTCTGGCGACACTGCGAAGACTTCGCCAAACTCGGTGCCGACCATGAATTCAAGGTCGCTGCCGACATAGGTCACTTTGTCGATTCGGCCAGGAATGGTCCGGGGGGCGCCTGCAGGATGGATTTCGATCCGGCTTGGCCGCACGGCGAGCTTTGCCGCCCCTGGCTTCATGCCACGCGCATCGAGCCTGGTTTCAAGGCCTCCCAGCCGTACGCGCGCGAGCCCACCATCGACCGATGCGATCTCGCAATCGAAAATGTTGGCCTCGCCGATAAAGTCGGCGACGAAGGCATCGGCCGGCGCATCGTAGAGTTCGCGCGGCGTGCCGTCTTGCGCGATGACGGCATTGTTCATGACGATGATCCGGTCGGAAACCGCAAGGGCCTCTTCCTGATCGTGCGTGACATAGACCACCGTCAGGCCAAGCTTGGTCTGGATGTCGCGGATCTCCTCGCGCACCCGCCGCCTGAGCTTGGCGTCGAGATTGGACAACGGCTCGTCGAACAACAGCACCTGCGGTTCGAGCACCAGGGCGCGCGCCACCGCGACACGCTGCTGTTGCCCACCCGACAACTCGCTGGGCAGCCGGTTGCCGTAGCCGGCAAGGCCAACCAGTTCCAACCCGGCGCGGGCGCGCTCGCCGATTTCCTTCTTGGCGAAGCCGGAGAACTTCAGACCGTACTCGACGTTCTCATTGACGCTCATATGCGGAAACAGCGCGTAGGACTGAAACACCATCGACACGTCGCGATCCGTCGCCGGCAACGTTGTAACGTCTGCGCCGCCGATCAGGATTTTTCCGCGCGTCGCCATTTCGAGCCCCGCGATCATGCGCAGCGTGGTGGTCTTGCCGCAGCCCGAGGGACCCAGCAGCGTCACGAGCTTGCCCGCCTCGACAAACAGCGAGACGTTGTTGACCGCAGCGGTCGGGCTCTTGCCATAGATCTTGGTGACCTCGCGGAACTCCACCGAAGCGGCGTTGCTCTTGATCTCGGCCATCAGCGGCTCCTTGAGGTTGTCGGCTGGTGGTTGGCGCTACCCCCACCCCTAACCCCTCCCCACAAGGGGGAGGGGGATTGGTGGCGCGTTCCCATCACATCAGGGATGCGACTGGGAGGGACGGCGGAAGGATCCCCCTCCCCCTTGTGGGGAGGGGTTAGGGGTGGGGGTAACAAGGTCGCGGATGCGGCCAGCAACAAGTCCATCAGCCGCCTCCTGAAAATGCCGGTTGGCTCACATTCGTACGCGACTGCGATAAATCATGCCCGCGCCGGCCGATATTGCGCCGCCCCACCAAAAGCTGCATCAGCCCCACGACCGCTAGCATGACGCCGATCAACACCGCCGAATAGGCGATCGCGATGCCGTATTCGTTGTTTTCGACACGCCCGACGATGTAACTCGTCGACATGTCGTAGCGGGCACTGACAAGGAAGATGATCGCGCTGATCGCGGTCATGGCGCGGACGAACGAATAGACCAGCGCCGCAACGATCGCGGGTCTCAGCAACGGCAGCACCACTTTGCGGAAGGTCTGCCAGGAATTGGCGCCGAGCGTCAGCGATGACTCGTCGAGGCTCTTGTCGATCTGCGACATCGACGCCACGCCTGCCCTCACCCCCACCGGCATGTTGCGGAAGATGAAGGCCAGAACGAGGATAATGCCGGTGCCGGTCAGTTCGATCGGCGGCACGTTGAAGGCGATGACGTAGCTGACGCCGATTACCGTGCCGGGAATCGCGAAGGACAGCATCGTCCCGAACTCGAAGGCATTCTTGCCGGCAAAATTCTGCCGCACCAGAAGATAGGCCGTCAGCAAACCGATGGCTGCCGTCAGCGGCGACGAGATCAACGCGATCATCATCGTCGTCCAGAAAGAGCTCCAAGCCGAGCCCTTCCAGTGGATGCCGAACTCGTTCCAGCCGACGGCGAATGCCTTGACGTAATGAGCGAAGGTCAGGCTGTGATCGACGCCCCAAAGCTTGACGAAGCTGCCGTAGAAGATCGTCCCGTAGATGACGATGGTGAAGATCGCCCAGAAGCCGGCGACGCAGTAGACAGCGCGCCTGAGCCCGCTCGGCAATTGCGGGTGCACGCCGGAATCGCCCTTGCCCGACAGCGTCGTGTACGACTTCTTGCCGAGCCAGAAGCGCTGCGCGTAAAAAGCGACCAGCGTGAAGGCGAGCAACACCATCGCCAGTATCGCGGCTTGCGCCTCGTCGTTCTGAGCACCGACGATGGCGAAGAAGATTTCGGTCGAAAGCACGTCGAAGTTGCCGCCCAGAACCAGCGGATTGCCGAAATCGGCCATGCTTTCGATGAAGCCGAGCAGGAAGGCGTTTGCGAGCCCAGGCCGCATCAACGGCAGCGACACCGTCCAGAATGTCTGCCAGCGATTGGCGCGCAGCGTCTGTGCCGCTTCCTCCATCGACGGGCTGACGCCTTCGACAACGCCGATCAGCACCAGAAAGGCAATCGGCGTGAACGCCAGCAATTGCGCGATGAGCAAGCCTGGCAGGCCATAGACCCAACGGGTTGGCTGGACGCCCAACATCTCGGAAACAGACTGGTTGATCGCGCCGGACAGGCCAAACAGGAGAATGATGGCGAGACCAATGACAAACGGTGGTGTGATGATCGGCAGCACCGTCAGCGCGCGCAAAAGCTTGCCATGGCGAAAGCCGGTTCGGGTCACCACCAGCGCAAAGACAAGCCCCAGCACAGTCGTCAGCACACCGACGAGCACTGCCAGGAACAGCGAATTCCAGGCAACGCCGCAGCGGCTACCGCCAGCGAGACAATCGAGCCCCCACAGGCGGGCACTGAACAGCTTGCCGAGAAATGTGCTGAACGAATAAGTGCCTTCAGCCGTGATCAGGGCATTGGCCAGCATCTGCAGGATCGGCATGAAGATGAACAGCCCAACTGCCGCGACCACGAAGGCGATTGTCGAAACCACGAATACATCGCCGCCAACCGCACCGCGGGCGGCAAGCCCAAGCGAAAACAGGAAAATAAAGGCCAAGCCTACCAACAGCGCGCCATATCCCATTCCGAACTGGCGGTCGCCGAGATCACCAAACAGGCCTTGCAGCCAGCCGAACTGCCAGCCGCGCAGGCCGATGGCAAAACCCTGGAACATCATCCAGGCGAAGCCGGCAGCACCTATGGCGATCAGCAACTTGCCAAACACAGGGTCGGATTTCTTGCGCCCCCATAGCAGCAGCGGCGCGGCCAAGGCCACGCCAAGCGGAGCGAGCCACAGCTTCTCGCCCTTGAGGTTGAGCACCAGCGCGGGCGCGAACTCGCTGTCGAGCGGATAGCCTTCTAACAGCCATGAAAAGCCGAAGAACCCGTCTTCGACACCGAACCAGGGGAGCACGGCAAAGCCAAGCCAACCGACCGCCATCCACAGGATGACGGCCGGATGAAGGCCACCGCTAAAGTCGCGGGAGCGCATCGCTTACTGCGGCAAAGTCGAGACCTCGGTGTCCCATTTC
Source organism: Aminobacter sp. AP02 (assembly GCF_003148805.1). Lineage (GTDB taxonomy): Bacteria > Pseudomonadota > Alphaproteobacteria > Rhizobiales > Rhizobiaceae > Aminobacter. Next base: position 70,061 of record NZ_QGGX01000018.1, on the reverse strand, counting down.
GACAACAGCCGCTTGCGCTCTTCGCTCGAGCCGTATTTCGCGAAATCGTAGTCGATCAGCTTGATGGTCGACAGGTCGGGCGTCAGCTCCGACACCGCCGCCGATTTGTTCGACGGCAGCTGGAAAGACTTCACGTCCTTGGCCTTGCCTTGCATCTCGGCCGACAGCGCCCAGTCGTAGAACTTCTTTGCCGCCTCGGGATTGCGCGCGCCCTTGATGATCGACATCGAGCCGATCTCGTAGCCGGTGCCTTCGCATGGCGCGACGGTCACGATCGGAAAGCCGGCTGCGGTCTGCGCCACCGCGTCGTGCATGAATACGATGCCGATGGTGGTTTCACCCAGTCCCGCAGCCTTGATCGGCGCCGAGCCGGACTTGGTGTACTGGTTGACGTTCTTGTGCAGGGCCTTCATGTAATCGAAGCCCTTGTCCTCGCCAAACAGCTGCACCATCGTTGCCAGCGTCGTATACGCGGTACCCGACGAGTTCGGGTTGGCGATCTGGATCTGGCCCTTGTATTCGGCCTTGGTCAGGTCTTCCCAGCATTTAGGCTCGGGCAAGCCGTTCTTGGCCAAAAGGTCCTTGTTATAGCCGAAGCCCAGAGCGCCGGAGTAGACGCCGATCGTCTTGTTGCCGGCGGCTTCCGCTTGCTTGATCGCCCAGTCGTGCAACTCGCCGCGCATCGGCGACATGTACTCTTCCGTCAGCCCTTCCTGGGCTGCCTGCAAATGCGGATCGCCGGTGCCACCCCACCAGACATCGCCCTTCGGGTTGCCAGCCTCCGCGCGTACCTGCGCATAGGTTTCGCCGGAGCTTTTGCGCGTCATGTCGACGGTGATGCCGGTCTTTTCCTCAAAGCCGGTCTTGATCTGCTGGCACCATGCCTCATCGGCGGCGCAATAAAGTGTCAGGCTTTCGGCCTGTGCTGCAGTACCGCCGGCGACAAGAACGGCAGCCAAGGCGGCCGAACGCAAATAGGCAGATTTCATGTTTTGGTTCCCTCCGATTTATTTTTCGCCGTCTAACGATCTTATGTCGTTTTGGCCTGTTGCAGAGTGAGTGCTTTTTACGCATTTTGCAATCGTGTTCATCACACTATCTTAGGTGTCATGAACCTGACCCGGCCGGGGACGCATGGTAAATACACACTTTGCACGGCTGCATCGAAAGGAGAATTTGGGCGAAAATGCCAAAGGACAAGAAGACCCTGCGCAAGGCGACCAAGGGCGAGGTCATCGCTCAGGTTGCTGCCATCCCGTTCCGTGTGAATGGAGGCGGCGAACTTGAGGTCATGCTTGTCACATCGCGTGGCACGCGCCGTTTCATCGTGCCCAAGGGTTGGCCGATGAAGGGCAAGAGCGAGCGTCAGGCAGCTCTCGTGGAGGCCCGCGAGGAAGCCGGAGTGCGTGGAAAGGCCCTGAAAAGGCCGGCAGGCAGCTATTGCTACTGGAAACGACTGTCGACTAGCTTCGTCAATGTCGTCGTCACCGCCTACCTGATCGAGGTGTCCGAGGAATTGCAGGACTGGCAGGAAGCGGGCGCACGGCAGCGAGCCTGGCTGGCGCCGTCTGATGCGGCGGTGTTGATCGACGAGCCGGAACTCGCAACCCTCATACGGAACTTGTCGGCCAGCGATATCGCGACACCCGCCGAGGTGATGGCCGAAGCAGCGCGCTAGGTGACCGCCAAGCAATTGGCCTTTGCAAGATCGCAGTCGCAGGATTGCAGACGCAGCGATCCGATTGTATCAGGGATAGCGCGTTGCACATTTGTGCAATGCCAGGAATGTGGTTCGCCGCGTGGCCAAACTGGAGCTGTGCAATGTCCGAATTGAGGCCGGGCAGGTCATTCGTCAGCGCACAGCAGGTCGCTGAGCTGGCCGGCGTTTCGCGTTCGGCGGTATCGCGCACTTTCACCGATGGGGCGAGCGTCTCCGAGACCACACGCAAGAAGGTACTCGAGGCTGCCGAGCAGCTCGGCTACCACGTCAACCACCTCGCCCGCAGCCTGATCCACGAAAACAGCGGCATCGTTTGCCTCATCGGCGCCGACATCAATACGCCCTATCATTCGCGCCTGCTCGATGCGATCACCAGGCGCCTGCAGGCGATCAACCGCGTCGCCATGGTCATCAACACTTCGGGTGACAGCGACAGTGTCGAGGCGGCCCTGCGTCAGACGCTGAACTACCGCGCAAATGCCACCGTCGTCCTTTCAGGCACGCCGCCTGCGTCCCTCATCAATACCTGCATCAACAGCGGCCAGCACGTCATCCTGATCAACCGCGACGATCATCTCGACGGCCCCGAGAGCATCACCGTCGACAACGGTGTCGCTGCCCGCGAGGCGTTCCACATGCTGCACCGCGCAGGCTGCCGCCGCATCGCGGTCGTCTCCTCGCAAGCGGGCACGCCAAGCCTTGTTGCCCGCGAGCGCGGCTTCCAGCTCGCAGCGAATGAGGCCGGCCTCGATGTCTCCGTTACCCGCGCCGGCCCGACTGGCTATGGCGCCGGCTTCGAAGCCGGGCGCCTGCTGCTCAGCGGCTCGGAACGGCCCGAGGCCGCCTTCTGCGTCACCGATCTCCTGGCCTGCGGTTTCATGGACGCCGCGCGTGTCGAGTTCGGCATGAACGTTCCGGAAGATCTCTGCGTCGTCGGCTTCGACGACATCGAGCAGGCGAGCTGGGCGTCATATCAGCTGACCACGTTCCGCCAGCCAATTGCCCAGATCGCCGAACACATCACCACCCTGCTGGAACGCGAAGATCCGGCCAGTGTCAGTGGCGGCCGCGCGTGCTTTCACGCCGCCCCGGTCTGGCGCCGCACCGTACGGCCCAAGTGATCGTTGCGCTCGACCTCGCCCGTAGCAAGGTTGACGGAAAAATTGACAGAAGGCTGACTCTCGAGCCAGTCCATCAACATGCGCATGAAGGCAGCCAGCCGGCCTTGCAGGCTGCCATCCGGCCATGAACCGGCGGCATATCGCTGCGCAGTCTGGCGATAGGCGGAGATGCGCGCGGGGTCGATGAAGTCGAGCGCGATCTCCCGGCCCTTGCGCAACCGGTACCAGTCGACGACCATCTCGAAGAACTGCAGCGCTGCCATCGCGCCTACGCCATTGCGCCCGCGCCCGACGATGGCGCCCGCTTCCTCGACGGTGAGCGGTTGGGACAATCCGGCAAACGCATCCAGGTCGCCAAGTGTGAGCTGCGGCACCAGACAGGCCAGATCCTGTGGCCACTCCTTGGGCAGATAGCGATGACGCACCATTTCGGCGAGATGCCGGCTGAGAAAGTCGGCGTGGTTTTGCGCTTCCGTGACCGCTGCTGAAAGCCCCTCTCTTGCCGCTTCGATACGGTAATACGGAAAGGCCGCGTCGTATCCAGGTACATCGACGATGGTCACAGTCTCGACATCGAGGCGCTCGCGGCCAACGTCCACGATCTTGTAGGCTGGTGGAAAGCCGACCATCGATGGCACTGCGATGTTGATGAGGAAATTGTCGCCGTCGCGGAAGACGGCCGTGTCGTTGATGTGCAGGTGGCCGCTGAAATGCACCTTGATGCCGGTCGCCGCAGCGGCCTGCGACACTTCGGGCCGCGGCGTGCGGCGCAGGAAGCTGGTGTCGTTGAGCAGCTTGGCTTCGTCGGCCGAGGTGCCGTTGAGTGGATCGATGATCGGATAATGTGAAAAGGCGACCAGCCGCTTGCCCGACGCCTTGGCCCTCGCCGCCACGTCCTTCATCCACTTAAGGACGAACGGCTTGTTGCTCAGCATCGAGTTCCAGCCGGCGTCCGTGCTGTCGAGGTAGCTCTTTTCCAATGCCGGATCGAGATCGCCATTGCGTGGCTCGAACACGTTGGCGTCGATCGACAATAGCCACAGCCCTTCGACCGGCTCGACCAGGAAGGATGCGTCGATGATGCGTCTCTTGGTCAGGCCGTCAGCCGAGGCGATCTCGAACGTACGCGCTTCAAGCGCGTCATCGGCACCGAATGGGCATTCCCAATGCAAATCGCTTTCGCCGCGGAAGAAACCATAGGAGCCCATGGCGGGTATGGCGGTGCCATAGCCGCCACAATACATCTCGGCACTGACGATACGGTCGACAGAGCCTTCTTGCCCCACCCCCGCATCGCTGGTGACAAGCGTATGCGACCCGTCGGCGTTGAGAAAGCGCTTGCTCTGGTGGCGGCCATGGATCGCATAGAGATCGTGATTGCCAGGTGTTGCCACAAAGCGCAGGCCGAAACGCCTGCTGTAGTCGGCGAAGAGCGCGGTCGCCGCGGCCATTGTCGAGGCCTGCCCGTCGTCGGTCAGGTCGCCGGCAACAACCACCAGCGAAATCCCCTTGCGTACGATGTCGTCGAGCAGCGCTCGGGTCGCATGATAGCTCTCGTTGAACACCCGCGTCGACGCAGCCGTATCGGCAAGCGTGCGAATTGCGGCCCCTTCGCCCGACCACCCGCCCTGGCGGTGGGTGATGTCGTGGAAATGCGGGTCGGCGATGACGGCAATCTTCATGTCAGTCTCGTAGCTGGACGGCCACGGCCGTCAGTCCTTGAAAGCCAAGGCCGGCGCAGGCAACCCCTTGTCGATCATGGCAATCCACTGCGCCGCCTTGCGAGCGGCCTCGACCAGCATCGGCTTTGGCGCTTCATGCCATTCATCGCGGCGCAGCTCGCGCTGGGTACGCACATGGTCGAGGGCAGCGTCCAGCGTCGGGAATTTTTCGGGCATCTCGACATGCAGGAACAGCGCCACCAGCGACACTGAACGGCTGCGGCCCCCACGGCAATTGACCAGCACATTGCCTTTCTCGCGCCGCCTGTAGGTGGCCTTCTCCGGCAGCACCTGGCTGAGCGCACCGCGCAGCAGATAGAAGCCCGACAGCATCATGGTCTCGGGATTGCCGTGACCGTCGATCAGCCCGAGCTTGTAGTAGCGCACCGCGCCGACACCGTAGATCGCGTCAGCCGCCTCGCCCTCGCCGAACGGCTCGGTCGCATAGTTGAAGTCAAGATTGACCGCGCAGTTGACCACCGTGGTAATATTCTTCTCGCGCAGCAAATCGAGGTCGCCCGCGCCGTCCATGCCGCCGACATATATGTCGACACCGTAGCCGGCGATGTCGCGTTCGATCAGGCTGAGCGCCGGGCGCTCATATCGCGGGCTGTTGGTGTCCATTTGGGCGGCCTTGATGTTTGGTGTCTGGAAAATTCACTGGCCGGCTTCGAGCGCGATGCCGGTCGCCTCGCTCATGCCGAGCGCCACGCCTGGTGCCGCGGCAAGCACCGCCCCGCCCTTGGTCAGCCCGCCAAGCGAAAGGAAGGGAGCGACAACGCCACCGGCTTCCTTGACCATCAGCAGGCCCGCGAGGCAATCCCAGGCATGCATGTGCAACTCGGCATAGGCATCCGAGCGGCCATCGGCGACATAGGCAAGCCCCAGCGCGCCCGACGCACCGCGCCGTACATTGGCGCCGCGCTCGAGGATATTAGACAGCACTTCGAGATAGCGCTTGTTGGTCTTGCGGTTCGACCATCCGAACTCGACGCAAGCCGCATCGAAATCGCTTGTCCTCGCAACCGACAACGGCTTGCCGTTGCGTGTTCCACCGTGTCCGCGGCGGGCGAAATACAGCTCTTCCAGCACCGGGTTGTAGATCGCCCCGATCTCGGTCTCGCCATTGCTGACGAAGGCGATCGAAATGCAGAAATGCGGGATATCGCGGGCGAAATTGGCCGTGCCGTCGATCGGGTCGACGACCCAGATGTCCGACTTGATCGCCCCGCCGCCCTCCTCGCCGAGGAAGCCGTCTTCGGGGAATTCTTCGGCGATGCGTGCCTTGAGATGCCGTTCCACCGCGGCATCCGTCTCGGTCAGGAAATCCTGCGGCCCCTTCATGCCGAAACCGGCCACCCGGTTGATGAAGCCGTCGAGCGCCACCGCGCCCGCCGAGCGGGCGATGTCGCGGCAAAAGTCAGCGCGCCGGTCGAGCCCGGTTTCCGCAGCTTGTGTGGCCGTTGCGTGAACTGTCATTTCAATGCCACCCGTGGGTCGTTGCTGGCGTCAATTTGCACAGGAGTGCAATATCGTCAACGCCATATATTGGATATTGTTTTTGACCAAGCGCAGATGCCAACGGCTCACCTTCGCCACATGAATGCACACGCGTGCCACAAGATTCCAGGGCGCTGTGAACGGTCATGCGGCATCCCTCGGACGCTTGGCCCGCGCAGCATCGCGGCTATCAGAAATGCCGCGGGCCACGCGCATCAACGTCGGATAGTCGGCACCCTCACCCAGCGCGACATATCCAGGACATATGAAGTCAGGGGTATCGGCATCCACCTTGCCAAGGGTCAGGGGATGGTAGCTGCCCCCGGCCTGCTTGAGGATGAGCACCGCCGCCGCCACGTCCCAGGGGTTAGAGCCGAATCCGGCCGAGGCATCGACCCAGCCGGCCGCGACATGACAGAGGCTAAGCGCCCCGCTGCCAGGCCGCCGCAATGTCGAAAAGGTCTCGACCAGCTGGCCGAAATTCCCGAGCGCCTGCTCGCGCCCGTCCAACCTGAAGTCGCGCTCCACCGGATAGCCCGTGATCAGCGTCGCATGCCGCTCGTCTGGAATGGCGCGCGAGCGCAACGGCTCCCCATTGAGCCACGCGCCGGTCAGGTCGGCCGAAAACATCATGTCGGCGACCGGGTCGTAGACGGCGCCGGCGACGATCTCGTTGTCGACCGCCGCCCCAATCGACACGCACCAGAAGGCAAAGCCGCGCGCGAAGTTAGAAGTGCCGTCGATCGGATCGACATACCATTTCACCCGGCCCTCGCCGCTGGCCCCGTCTTCCTCGCCGAGTACGGTTGAATCGGGCACCGCGCGCAGAATGAAGTCACGGATCGCCAGTTCCGATTCCTTGTCGTGCCTGGTCACGACGTCGTGCAGATCGACTTTGTAGTCGACAGCCATGTTAGACCTGAAAGCCTCCAGCAGCGGCTCGCGCATCAGCTGTGACGCTTGCTCGGCTACCGCTCGGAGGCGCTTTGATTCTTCGATGCCCGTCATGCTGCGATCCCGCGCGTTGCCTGTCTGAAAAGACCCAGCAGTCCGACAGGATCGGCAACGATGGCGTCGGGCTTGAGCTTCAATTCGTAAGGCAGATCGTAGGTGCCCTTGTCTTCCATCAGGATGTTGCCGCCGATGCCGGCACGTTTGCCGCACAGCACGTCGCGGTCGAAATTGTCGCCGACATACCAGGCCTCGGACGGATCGACACCGAGCGCTCGCGTTGCGAGATGTATCATCTCGGGATTTGGTTTGCGGACCTTCACCTCGTCGCTGTGGATCGCCACCGCAAACCGGTCGGTCAGCCCGTGCGCATCGAGGAAGTCGAGATGCACCCGGCCACAAAGCGCGTTGGAGACGATGCCGACCGGCACGCTTGCCGCATCCGCCGCATCGAGTAGGTCGAGCATGCCGTTGCGCAAAACGCGGGTGCTCTTCCAGTTGCCCATCTTGCGGCACAGGTCGAAGGCCGAAGCGACCACGACGTCGTTAGCCGGCTTCACCCAGTCACCGGCAACGAAATCGCCCCAGAACTCTTCATGCCGCAGTTCGCGCGGAGCGAAGGGGCGTGACATCGCGTCCTTCCAATGCGAGTCGGCGATGCCCGCAGCCTTGATGTCATCTGCGATCTGCTCGACCGAAAGTTCCGGCGCTGCCACGCCGGCCGCGTCGAGCAGGCCGCGTACATGGCCGGCCAGACGCGCCTGCCAGCCAGGCAGATGCTTCGTCGACACAATGACACCGCCAAAATCGAGCAACAGCGCTTTGGGAGCCGCGAGTTTCCTCGCCAAGGTTCCGGTCATCCAAACAATCTCCAATTCGAACCGGTGAAAAAAGCGGGCGGAGCCGAAGGAGAAGGGCTCCGCCCCAGTCCACCGGAAAGCTATTTCTTGTAGGCGACGCGCCAGAGGTCCTGCCAATCCTGGCGAGCGTCCCAGTCCTCGAGCGCCGTCGAGGCGTCGTATTGCTGCAGCTTGTCGAGCACCTTGCCGATGCCCGATGGCTCGTCGGCGGGCAGGCCTATATCGGGGTTGGTCGGCAGCTTGCCGTCCTTCACCTGGGGCGCAATGCCCTCGTCGGTCAGGATGTAGTGGATGAACAGCTTGGCCGCGTTCGGGCTCTTGGTGCCGGTGGCAATCAGCCCGAGCTTCACATAGGTCCAGCCCGGCCATGGCTCGAGCCCCTCGCACAGGCCGAGCTTGAAGCCCTTGTCGGCATTGTCGCGGAACTTGGCCGAGCTCATCAATCCGAAGAACGGCTCTTTCTGTCCGGGAGCGCCGACTGCTTCCGAGATCGCATCGTCGGCGTCGGCAAGCAGCGGCGAGTTGCCGGCAAAACTCTTCACCCAGGCGGCCGTGGCGCTGTCTTCGCCAACGTCGATGTCCTTGCCGAAATGCGCCTTGTATGCAGCCTTCATCTTGTCGTCGTCATGGGTCGCTGTCTGGTTGAACCAGTCCGGGTACGTGCCCTTCGACAACGGGTCGTAGAAGGCGACCTTGCCCTTCCATTTCGCGTCGGTCAGCTCCCAGATGTTCTTCACCGGGCATGCGTCATAAGCCTCGGTGTTGTAGGCCCAGACGGCCGCATTGGTGGTGATCGCCAGCGGGTTCTGGAACTTGGCCGGGATCTTGTCGGCCATATCAGGCGGCAGATAGCTCTCGACGAACTTCTGCGGCAAAAGCTGCGCCAACCCGGCCGGCGCGTCGGTGATCAGCACCACGTCGCCCTTGACGTTCTTGGCCTGTCCTTCGCGTACGATCATCTCGAGCTGCGCGCTTGCCGACACCTTGATCCCGGTCGCCTTCACCCCGTACTTGGCAGTGAAGTTCTCGGCCATCTCGACGATCTTGCCGGTGCTGTCGTAGATATTGATCGGCGCTTCCTTCTTCGCCGCCTCGACCAGCGCATTGAGGTCGAAGGTCTCGGCCCGCGCCGGAGAGATAGCGAACATCGCTGCCGCAAGCACGCCAGCCAGCGCGGTCGAGGCCAACGCCCTGTTTGTCTTGCTGCTCATGTCAAATGCCGGTTTCATGGTTTCCTCCCGTTTAAATCCGGCCAGACGCGCCCGGCATCATGCCGGGCGCCGCAGTCGCATGTGTCTATTTCTGGTAGTTGACGCGCCAGAGGTCCTGCCAATCCTGGCGCGCATCCCAGTCGCTCTGGGCGGACGCGGCATCGTAGGGGAAAATCTGGTCGAGCACCTTGCCGATGCCGGAAGGCTCGTCGTCGGGCAGCTTGGCGTCGCTATTGGTCGACATCTTGCCGTCGGCCGCCTGCGGAGCAATGCCCTCCTCGGTCATAAGATAGTGGATGAACAGCTTCGAGGCATTCGGGCTATCGGTGCCCTTGGCGATGAAGCCGAGGCTCGGATACATCCAGCCGGCGAAAGGCTGCAGGCCCTCGCACAGCCCGAGCTTCGAGCCGACATCCTTGTTGTTGCGGAACTTGGCCGAGCTGACGAGACCGACGAACTGCTCCTTCTGATCCGGCGCGCCAACCGCCTGCGCTGCCCCTTCGTCGGCGTCGGTCAGCAGCGGGCCGTTGGCGGCCAGTGCCTTGACCCAGGCAGCGGTCGCACCCGACTCGTCGGTCACCAGATCCTTGCCGAAATGGGCCTTGTATGCGGCAGCGACCTTGTCGTCGGCGTTGGTTGCCATCTGGTTGAACCAGTCGACATAGGACGCCTTGTTGAGCGGGTCCTGCATGGCGACCTTGCCCTTCCACTTGGCCTCCGTCAGCTCCCAGATGTTCTTGACCGGGCAGCTTTGGTTGAGCTGGGTGTTGTAAGCAAAGACGTTGGCCTCGTTGGAAACGACCAGCGGGTTCTGGTATTGGGCCGGGATCTTGTCGGCGAGATCCGGCGGAAGCCAGCTGTCGACGAAGCCCTGCGGCACCAGCTGCGCCACGCCTGCCGGCACGTCGCTGATCTGGATGACGTCGCCCTGCACGTTCTTGGCCTGGCCTTCGCGGATCACCATTTCGAGCTGCGCTGCGGCATTGGCCTTGGTGCCGGTCGCCTGCACGCCATACTTCTCAGTGAAGGCCTCGGCCTGCTTCACAATCTTGCCAGTGCTCGAATAGACGTTGATCGGGGGCTCCTTCTTGGCAGCCTCGACCAGCGCGTTGAGGTCGAACTTTTCCTGGGCCTGCGCGGCGGTGGCGAGCAGCCCCGCTGCAACCGCCAGCGCAGACGCCGACAGAAGCCTTTTCGTCCTGGTGTCGAATATTCCGGTCATGCTTTCCTCCCTGTGTCGGCAACGTTGTTTCCCGTTGCCCAAACCATTTCCCATCAACTTCAAACGCGAAGCTCCTCCCGCAGCGCGCTTTCTCTCCTTCAATGCATCTTGCCTGGCCTGAGCAGCCGGTCGGCAGCTTCGAGACGGTCTCCCTTGGTGTCGAAGACATGCAGCGCCTTGGGCTTGGCCCAATAGGCCACGGCCTCGCCCACCTCGATTTCCGGGGACTGGTGTGTGGTCATGAACAACTTCTCGCCGGCACGCGTCAGCTCGATGATCCAGCTTCCCCCGGTCGGCAGGATGCCGGTCACCTCGGCCTGGCCCGAAAATGCGCCCTCCGGCACTTCGGCTGCTTCGCTCGCCAACCGAATCGACTCCGGCCTGATCCCGATGGACCCGGCCTCGCGCAGTTCCGCATAGCGCTCGCCCAGAAACGCTCCGGCACGAGCTGAGATCTCTGACTTGGCGTTGCCGAGTTCCACGATGTTGATCGGTGGGTTGCCGACGAATTGCGCAACGAAGCGGTTGGCCGGCCTGTCGTAGATGTCGTTGGGCGTACCGACCTGCTGCAGCTGTCCCTCGCTCATCACCGCGATCGTGGTCGCCAGCGTCATCGCCTCCCACTGGTCGTGGGTAACGAACACGATCGTCGTCTTGAACTCGTTATGCAGACGCTTGAGTTCTGCCCGCATCTCGAGCCGAAGCGCCGCATCGAGATTGGACAGAGGTTCGTCCAGCAGAAGAACTTCGGGATTGACCGCCAGCATGCGGGCGAGCGCCACGCGCTGTTGCTGCCCACCCGACAGTTGCGAAGGATAGCGGTCGCGATATTTCTCGATGCCGAGGGTCTTCATCACCTTGTCGACGCGCTGTTCGCGCTCGGCCTTGGGCATATTGCGCAGCCGGAGGCCAAAGTCGGTGTTGCGCTCGATGGTCAGATGCGGCCACAGCGCATAGCTTTGGAATACCAGCCCCATCTCGCGCTTTTCCGGCGGGACGAACACGCCTTCGACCACGGAGTCGACGACGCGCGGCCCGACCCTGATCTCGCCGGCGGTCAGATGCTCCAGCCCGGCGATCATGCGTAGCGTCGTTGTCTTGCCGCAGCCCGAGGGGCCGAGAAGGCACATGAACTCGCCGTCGCCGATTTCGAGGTCGAGGTCGGCCACCGCATTGGCGGCATTGGCCCCATAGTTCTTCTCGACGCCGCGCAGGTTGATTTTCGGCATGTCAGTTCCCCAGTCCTTGGGCGAGATTGGTTTTGGTCAGCTTCTGTCCGAGCAGCGCGCCGAAATAGGCGAGGCCGGCGATGATCAGCACCACCGCGTTGGCGGCCTGGGTGTAGTGGTAGTCGACCAGGCGCAGCGAATAGGTGGTCAGCACGTCGGTCGAGGGCACAGCCAGCACCACGAACAGGCTGAGCCCCTTGATGCCGGAAATGAAGGGCAACAGGATGCCGGTCGTCAGTGAACCCTTCTGGATCGGGATGACGATGGAGGTCATGCGGCGGAACCAGCCGGCACCGGCGATTTGCGCGGCCTCTTCGGGATCCTTGCCGAGCTGCATCATGGCCGCGATGCCGGCACGCGAGGCGTAGGGCATCTGGTCGGCGATGAGCGCCAGCATCAGGATCAGCGTGGTGCCGTAGAGTGCGGGGATCGGCCCGCGCGGCACGGCAAACAGCGACAGATAGGCTGCGGCGAAGGCGATGCCCGGCACGAGATAAGGCAGGAACGTCACCTGGCGAAGGAAGGTGCCAAGCGGCTTGACCGGCGTGCGCACCACTACATAGCCGACGAGCAGGCCGAGGATACCAGAGGTTACCGAGGCGACGCCGACGATGCGCAAGCTGTTCCAGGCAGCGTTCCACAGGTCGGGGCTGAGCAGGATGCCAGTCTGCAGGGCAATCGTGTTGAGGTCGGTGCCGATCCAGTATTCGAGCGTGAAATTGTCGAGATTGAACTGCGCCGGCACCCGCATGATCGTCGAAAGGAACAGTGTCGCGATCGGCAGGCCGACGCTGAGCAGGAACATTAGAACGGCAAAGCCGGTTGCCGGCAGGCGCATGATGCCGAGTGGGCTCAGCCTGTTCATCGAGCCTTTCGAACCGATGGTGACGAAGCGGCGCGCTTCTTTCATCAGCTTTGCATCGATGGTGATGGTGATGATGCCGATCAACATGATCGAGCCGGCGAGCACGGCACCCACCCCAACCTGGCGCGAGGCGATGTTCTGGTAGAGCGAAGTCGCCAGCACGTCGAAATTGACCGGCAAGCCAAGCACGTAAGGCACGCCGAACTCGCCGAGGCATTTGGCGAAGATCAGCACCATCGCCGAGATCAGCGACGGGCGCATCAGCGGCATGATGATCTTGCGGGCGACCGTCAGCCGGCTCGCCCCGAGAATGCGAGCCGAGTCCTCGAGTTGCGAGTCGAAGCGACGCAATGCGTTGCCGAACAACAGGATGACAAAGGGCGAGTAGTGCAGCGCCAGGATGATCGTCACCGGCAGCTGGCCATAAGACAGCCAGTCAGGCGGCGAGAAGCCGAGCGACTCCATCCAGCCGGGTTGGCCACCGACGGTGCGGTTCTTGAACAGCGTCGTCCAGGCCAGCGCGAAGGTCCAGGCCGGCAGCATGTAAGGCACGATCAGCGCGGTCGAGAACCACCGACGGCCAAACATGTCGGTTCGGCTGAGCAGCCAGGCGAGCGTGCCACCCACCAGCATGGAAAGCGCGATGGCACCGACGGCCACGCTCAACGTATTGACCAGTGGCTCCCAGAACAGGTCACGTGATACCCGCGAGGTGAACACGCGCTCGATGTAGTACCAGGTTAGTTCGCCGACATCCTGCTTGATGCGGCGTTCGTCGCCGAACTGGACGCGCGCGGCGTCCGACAGCATCGAGATGATCGGCACGACGATGAGATAGGCAAACAGTGCCGCGGCAAGGAAACCGATGGTGGTCGTGGGCTCGCGGAGCGCGACCTTCAGCCGGTAGCGCAACCGCTGGCCGCGCGTCGGCGCCGCAAGCGAACCCTTCAGGGGGCGCATCGCTGCCGCCTTGGCGGATGTCTGGGACGATGAACCGCTCACGAGGCGTAGCCCCGCTCATACCGGCCGGCCGGGACGACGCCACGCGCGCCCATCTGCAGATGCGCGGTACGGTTTTCATGCAATGGCACGAACATGAACCCTCCTCCCTTGGGCGCTCGAAGCTGATGGCTGGCCAAGCGCGCTTCGCCGCACGGCCCACTCGTTGCTATCCCGCTTGCAGCGCCACCGCCCTCCTCCGGGCGGTGCGGTACATTCCCGTACCTGTTGGCATATTCATTCCATCGCCGGTACGTTCGTGTCAATCCAGATTCCGCAAATTTTTGCACAGGCGTGCAAAATGTATTGCATCCCCATATTTTCTGGGCCTATTGCAGGAAATTGCACCGCAATAAAAGCAGATTGTGGGATTTTGTGCACTGCCGTGCAAATCCGCCAGCCGACGTGGAAAAAAGCTGTTCCCGCCCAGGATCAGCCTTCGCTGGCCTTGGGCGGGTGCAGGTAGGAGCAACTTTGGCGTGCCAGCGCTAGCGCTTATTTGACGATGACGATGCTGGTGTTCGACGGGCCATAGGCCCGGACCAGTTCGTAGAAGTTGGCTGCATTGTCCGGATGCAGGCGAACGCAACCATGCGAAGCCGGCCGGCCGAGCCGGCTGATATGGTTAGTGGCATGAACAGCATAGCCGCCGTTGAAGAATACCGAATGCGGCATCGGCGCGTTGTCATACTTCTTGGAATACCACATCTCATGCATACGCGTCGGCTTGTACGCACCCCTCGGCGTGACATACCCCCTGCCTGCGGTGGAGACCTTCCAAACATAGGTCGTGCGGCCGTCGATCAGGATGCGCATTCGCTGTTCGCCGAGCGATATCTTGGCAACGATCTTGCTCGCCGCATCGGCGCTGCCTCCAGCCGCCAGCAACAAGGCGGCGCCGGTCATGGCAGTGGCAGCAACATTGATCAGCATTCCCTTGAACCCGCTTTTCATAGTGTCCCCTCGGCCGGCCGCGCCGGCAAAATGCGTTTCGGAATGCACGCCTTTTGCCATTCGTATGTTTCGCAATTATTTCGTTTAATTATCTTTTGTGTTTCATATACGTTTCCGCAAAGCTGTTTCGCATGAACGGGCCCCGCCTGCGAGGACACGTCAGGGGCGTGGCCATCGCAACAATCCTGAAACATTTCGAAGCACTAAAGCGCGTCCGGCGGCATCTTCCCGATACAGCCACGCTGCACATTCAGCGCGACGAAACGGACAATTCAAAAGCTGGATGGGCGCGATACGGTTGGCAGCAAGATGGTTCCTGCGGGTGGGGGTCGCTACGGCGGTCCTGGCGGGAATTGGCATCCTGGCCGACCCCGGTAACGCGATGGCTATGGAATTCTTGCCGGCGCAGGACATGGCCCGGCAGCCCGCGCTGCCCCCCATTTCTCAGCAGCATTGTTCGTCGCAACTCTGCGCATCCGCCGGGCCCATGGGCGTGGGTGCCCGGCTTGATGCCGGGCGGCGGTGAACAGAAACCTCGCGCGTCTTTCGCAGCGAGGACAGAGTACCCGCGCCGTCCACGGCAGGTCAGGCGGCGCGGGTATCTCGGTGGCTGGTTAGTCAAATCCATGGGAACGGAAACAGGGCCGACGTCGATGAAAAGAAATGTCGCAGCATCAGTGCTTTCGGCACTGCTTTATGCCCAGGGGCTGCTTGGCTTTGCCGGCCTGGCAACCGTGCTTCTCAAGGACAGGGCAAACGCTCAAACAGTTTCCATCGTCGAGACCGCCACGCCGGCTGTTGCCGCGTCGGCGCGCTGAAATCTTGGGCGCCCGTGAGAGATCAGTCCTGATTTTCGGTTGGAGCAATGCCGGCCTCACGGCCGGCTGTTTTTGTCGGTGGATCGAAACGGTAGCCCGATCCGCGGATCGTCGTGATGCTTTCGGTGTCCAGCTTGCGCCGAAGGCGTACGATGCGCGAGTCGATGGAGCGGTCGAATGCGTCGGCACTTTCGGCTGGCGCCGCCGCCATGATGTCGTCGCGCGTCAGCACTCGTTGGGGTTTCGACAGAAACAGCTTGAGCAGCGCGATCTGACCGGGCGAAAGCTGCTCCTCCTCGCCCGAACGATGCATCACCAGCGCCGAGCGCAAATCAACGGTCGAGTTCTCCAGCACAACCAATTCCTGCGTGCCGCGTCCCCGGCGAGCGAGGAGGCCGCCAATGCGCGCGGCGAGTTCCCGCACGTTGAGAGGGCTCTCCACGACATCGGCGGCGCCCAGTTCCAGCGCCAGCACCTTGTCGACAAGCTCGCCCGAGCGGCAGATCAACACGAAGTCCGGCCCGCTGTCTCCACCGAACCTGCGCAACAGGTCGCGCCCTTCGGCCGGCGTCACCCCGTCACCGACCACCACCACATCTATGCCTTTGGCGGAAAGCAGCGACTCGGCTTCCCACAACCGTTTGGCCGCGCGCACGTAATGGCCGCGCCGGTCGAGATGATCGATGAGGTCGGAGGATATGACCTCCGCTATGGCGACAAGTGCTACGACCGATCTTCCAGCCATGCTTCACCTCGCAGCAACAGTATCATTGCGATCATTGCCTGCCGCAGCGGCCGCATCGGCGCCTACCGGGGCAAGAAGATGCCGCGAGACGCGCTCGGCCGGGGATGGGTCCCCAGTCTAGGCTGCCCGAAGCCTCTTTCGCCCCTAATGAGGCACGACACCCTTAGCAACTGCCCACGCGAAATGATCACTGGACATTATGTTTATACCCAATCTACTTTCCGCCGGTAGCGGAGGCGAGACCAAACTGCGCGCTCGGATTGTCATCGTCGAAGATGAACCCGACCTGAGGGATGCCGTTGCCGAGTATCTCGGTGCGAACGGCTTCGACGTGACCGCCGTCGAGAGCGCCTCGGCATTGCGTACCCGCATCGAAAGCGAACAGTACCAGCTTGCCATTCTCGACATTGCCATGCCCGGCGAAGACGGGCTTTCGCTCGGTCGCTGGCTGCGCTCGCGCATGCCCATCGGCATCATCTACGCCACCGCGGCAGGCACCGCCCTCGACCGCATCGTCGGCCTCGAAATCGGCGCCGACGACTACATGGTCAAGCCTTACGAGTTGCGCGAGCTTCTGGCGCGCGTGCGCAGCGTCATCCGCCGCGTACCCCAGCCCGATAGCTTCCGGCAATCCCTGCTTGCAGCTCAGCCGCCACGCCGCACCATCGCATTCGGTCCCTTCCTGGCCGACCTCGACGGCCGCATCGTCACCGGCGGCGGCGGCACCATCATCGATCTGGCCAAGAGCGAATTCGACATGCTCGAGGTCTTCCTGACACGGCCCAACCGGCTTCTCAGCCGCAGCACCATCTCGGAGGCGATCGGCTTTGCCGAAGACCCCGAATCCTCGCGTGCCGTCGACATCCGCATCATGCGGCTCAGGAAGAAAATCGAGGATGATCCGGCGAATCCGAAATTTCTGCGCACCGTGCGCGGAGAAGGCTATATCTTCTCCTTGCCCGGCAGCGAGGGCTACTGAAGCCTCCGGCCCCGCCAGGAACCGCGATGACCGTGTCGACCGTCTCACGCACCGACAACTCGTCGGGCACGCAGAGCCCCACCGTTGTGGCGGGGCAGATCGTGCGCCGCCTGCGTCAGGCCCAGGATTGGCAGATCGAAATCGACCATATCCTTGAAAGCTTTGCGCAGGGCTTCGGCGGTCATCGCACTATCCTGTTCCGACTGCGCGACCTGCCTGGCCAGGGTTTCGCGCAGTCGGTCGCCGCCTATTGGGTCGATCCCAAGATCGACGCGTTTGCAGCTCCGCCTACGACGATCAACCAGGCAATGGTCGAAGCCGACCCCTTGCTCGAGCGCCTTGCCGAAGAGGGTCGCCAGGGCAAGATCTTTGCTGGGCTGACACGCGACCTGACAGGTTTCCTGCGTACCGATTTCGACCAGCAGCACATCAAGTCGTTCCTGTCGGTGGCGGTTTCGGCGCACGGCCATCTCTGGGGTACGCTCGCCGTCAACGATTGCCTCGTCGAACGCAACTGGACCGAAGACGAGATCGCCGCGCTCGAAATCATCGCCGCCGCCCTTGGCGATGCGATCGAACGCTCGCTGTCGGAGTATCATGTCAGCGAAATCATCCGCCGCACCATGCTGCAGTCCTCGCTCGACGCAATCATGGTGGTCGACGAGACCGGCTCGATCATCGAGTTCAATCCCGCGGCGGAAAAGATGTACGGCTGGACCCGCGACGAGATCCTCGGCAAGGACCTGCTCGACACGGTCATCCCTTTTTACTACCGCAAGGGCTTCAACAACGGCGCCGAATACATGGTTGGCCGCGGCGCGCCGATGGTCGGCCAGCGCATGGAGACGGTAACGCAGAACGCCGCCGGCGAAATCATCCCGATCGAGCTTACGGCCAACGAGATGCGGCTTGCCGACCGCCGTCTCATCTTCGGGTCGATCCGCGACCTGCGTGAAAAGCATCGCGCCGAAGAAGAGATCAACCGCCAGCGCGAAAAGCTCCACCAGAACGAGAAGATGGCGGCAATGGGCTCGCTGCTCGCCGGCGTTTCACACGAGCTCAACAACCCGCTTGCCGTGGTCGTCGCCCAGTCGACGCTGCTGCATGAATTCGCCCCGGACGCCCAGACCAAGGTGCGTGCGGAAAAGGTACGAGCCGCCGCCGAACGCTGCGGCCGTATCGTCAAGAGCTTCCTTGGCATGGTGCGCCTGCATCCGACAGCAAGGGCCGAGACCGACCTGAACCAGGTGATCCGCTCGGCACTCGAAGTCACTGCCTATGGCGCACGATCAAGCGGCATCAGCATCGACGCCAATCTTGCCGAGGGCACACTCAGCGTGATGGCGGACGCCGATCACATGACCCAGGTGGCCGCGAACTTCCTGGTCAACAGCCAGCATGCGCTCGCCGCCGCGAGTGGCGAGCGCATCATTCGGGTCAAGACATTTCGCGGAGCCGATGGCAGCGCCGGCTTTTCGGTTGAAGACACAGGCCCCGGCATTGCCGAGGCGATCCGCGACCGCATCTTCGAATCCTATTTCACCACCAAGCCGGTCGGCGTCGGCACGGGCATAGGCCTATCGATCTCGAAAGCCATTGTCGACCGTCACAACGGCAAGGTCTGGTTCGAGCCGGTGGAGCCGACCGGTGCGCGCTTCGTCGTGGAACTGCCGCCATTGGGCATCGGCCACAGCGCGGTGCTGGAAACCATCCCCAAGTCGAGCGGCTTGCGCCATGCCGTCATTATTGACGACGAGCCCGATGTCGCAGGCTCGCTGTCCGATATTCTCGAGCTCATGGGCGTCAAGTCGCACATCATCTCGACTTGGGTTTCGGTCGCCGAAGCGCTGGCGGAGCAACCCGACATCATCTTTTCCGACCTTCGCATGCCCGAGCGCAGCGGCATCACCATCTTCCGCGAGATCGTCGCCGAGCAGCCCGACATGGCCCGACGCTTCGTACTCGTCACCGGCGACCTGATCGGCGCCAAGGCCGAGCTCGAGCAGCTGCCGCCAAACCTCAAGCCGCACATACTGGAAAAACCCTTCAGCACCTTCGACGTGCGCAGCGCCCTCAGCGCAGTCTCAGACCAGGTAGCGGACGGCGCCTGACCGCCTCATTGCGCCGTGTATCCACCGTCGATGACCAGCTCAGTGCCCGTGACGAAACCAGATTCGTCCGAAGCGAGATAGAGCACGCCATAGGCCACATCGTCGGGCTCGCCGACCCGGCCGAGCGGCGTCAGCTCGAGCGCCTTGTTGCCGGCCCCGCTTTCCGCAAGCTTGTCGAGTGCCGCCGACGACATCGGCGTGCGGATCCAGCCCGGATGCACGGAATTGACGCGGATTCCGTAGCGTTCTTTTGCGCAATGAAGCGCAGCCGACTTGGTGAACAGCCGCACGCCACCCTTGCTCGCCACATAGGCTGCCGTCGAGGGGCTGCCCACGATGCCCATGGTCGAGGAGAAATTGACGATCGAACCGCCCTTGCCGGTCTTGCGCATCGTCTCGATGCCATACTTGGTACCGAGGAACACCCCTTCCATGTTGACGGCCATCACCTTGCGCCAGTCGTCGAGGCTCAGATCCTCTACGTTGCCGAACGGAGCGCCGACACCCGCATTGTTGACCAGGATGTGCAGACCGCCGAATGCCTGGAGTGTCAGCGCCATTGCAGTCTTCCATGCGTCTTCGGAAGTGACGTCATGTTCGACATAGCGGCTGCGCCCGCCGGCCGCCTGGATGGCATCTGCCACCTGCCGGCCCTTGTCCGCCTGCAGATCGCAAACCAAGACCGCAGCTCCCTCGCGTGCCAGAAGCCGCGCCGTCGCCGCGCCCATGCCCGATGCACCGCCGGTAACGATCGCAACTTTTCCCTCGACGCGTCCCATCGCTGATCCCCTGTTGAGGGGGCGATGGTCGCGCGACAACGGTCGCGGTTGCATCGTCCCTAGGGACTAAGGGTGTCGGCAGGACAAAAAAAGCCCCCGCAGCGGAAGCCGCGGGGGAGGTACGCGCTGGAGGATTTGAGAGCGCGGCAGGCCCCTACGCTTAGAAGATGTTGGGTGTGGTCCGAACAGGCTCCGCACTGGCGATCAGCCGCACTTTGCGGGCATCGTGTGCTCCGGATTCCTTGGCAATGGCCTCGACACAGATTTCGTTTTCCGCGCCCCAGGCCTGCCCACGGCAGGCGATGTCGGCCTGCGACGCCGGCAACCGGCCGGTCTTGGCGGTGGTGTGTACACCTTCGATCATCCGCGGCGCTGAGCCCATCGAGGCGAAAGCGGGACCGCTTGTCGGCGCAAGTGCCATCGACGACAGGGATGCAATCACCAGAACTGAAAACATGGCCATCGGGTGCTCATTGGCACGCTGGCGAATGGCGAGACGCGGACGGCGATAAATACGCGAGCGCGGCTGGAATTGACGGTCGAATTCGGAAGCCTGCCTGGAACCGGACATTGGATTACCTTTTCGGTAAATTTCATTCCCCTGTTGATATGAATGTAACCGCACTTTGTATCTCGTCGATGCCGATCAGCGGCATCTAATGAAACATTCGTAACACATCAAAAACGGTCAGCAATATTGCCAAATCGGGCGCAATTTGCCCATAAACCAGTCATTTGGATCAGACCGCCGACGCCACCCAAGAGCGTCGTCGAACTTCGCTTTGTAACAGCATCCCCTGTCATGTCGGAAAAATCGAAAATAACGAAAGGGCCGACGCGGTCGCCCGCATCGGCCCTTCATGTTGGTTTGAATGTTCGGGATCAGCAGGCCACCCGGACGGCGCGTTAGCTTTTGAGGATGTCGGCCCATTCCGGGTGCCGGCGGAACTGGGCTGCCGCGAACGGGCAGAGCGGGATGATTTTCTTTCCCGCAGCTCGCGCGTCGTCCACCGCCCGCGTTACCAGTCTCAACCCCGCACCCTGGCCTCGAAACGAATCCGGCACGCCAGTATGGTCGATGATCAGCAGGTCTTCGCCGACTTTGGTGAAGGTCATCTCGGCTTCGTCGCCACCAGGGGCACGAATGACGTAGCGGCCCTTGGTGCCACGGTCTTCGAGTTCGATCGCCGCCAGTTCTTCAGTCATTGGCCCGCTCCTTTGGTTGCTGTCGTGAAAAGGCTTTTCACCGCTTCGATTTCGTTGGGGCGCACTTCATGACCGCCCTCGTGCCACTCAAGCCTGACGTCCGCCCCTGCCGCTCGCAAATAGGCATCCAGCCGGCTGGTGACATCGGGCGGGCAGATCGGATCGCGCCGGCCAGCGGTGATCAGCACGTGCTGGTTGGCGAGACTGCCTTTCACCTCGGGCTCGAACGGGATCAACGGGTGCATCAACGCCACCGCATCGAACAGGCCGGGTTCGGCAAACAGCACCGAGGCCAGAATGTTCGCGCCATTGGAGTAACCGAGCGCCAAAACCCGCGAGGGCTTGGCCGCTTCGACATGGGCTTTGACGAAGCTCGCCATCTTGCCGGTCGCGCGGGCAAAATCGTCCATGTCGTAGACGCCTTCGCCGGTGCGGCGGAAGAAGCGGGCCGCACCCATTTCGGAAACGTCGCCACGCGGCGAAACGATCGTCGCACCGGGCACCAGCTCCCTGGCAAAGCCCAGCAACTGGTTTTCGTCACCGCCAGTACCATGGAAGGCAAAGACCATCGGGCTGCCCGGCTCCCCGGGCAGAAGTTTGTGGATGTAGCTTTCCTTGCTCATCGTCTCCTCCTCAGTCGCCCAGCGGCTGCAGGTTCTTTTCGAGATAATCGCGCAAATGCGCATGCTGTGTCGGCAGCTTCAGCGCTTCACCGAGATGAGCGGTATCCTCGTCGCGGTCGAAGCCGGGCTCATTTGTCGCCACCTCGAACAACACGCCACCTGGCGTGCGGAAATAGATCGCCCAGAAATAGTCGCGGTCGATCACCGGGGTCACCTGGTAACCCGTATCCATCAGCGCCTTGCGCACCTCGAGCTGCTTGGCCCTGTTCTCCACTGCAAAGGCGATGTGATGCACCGAACCTGCGCCGAGACCGGCAAAGGACGCGCCTGGCAGCGTCTCGATGTCGATGAAATCGGCACCATTGCCATCCTTCACCGCAAGCCGCTTGATGCTGCCGGACGTATCGACGTCCTCGTAGCCCATGAACCTCAACAACTCTTCAGTGGCGCCACCGTCGCGCAGCCTGAGCGTCGCTGAATGGAAACCACGGATCGCCTCGTCTGCGGCAACACCACCCCTGACCCAGGGCGCGCGATTGTCGCCCTTGGCCTCGACAAGCGCAAAACCGTCGCCGTCGGGACCGGCAAAGCCGAGACGCTTTTCGCCGAACTTCTCGTCGCGGACGAGCCCACTCACGCCCTCGTCGGCGAAACGCTTTTCCCAGAAAGATAGCGTGCCCTCGGGAACCGAAAACACCGTGGTTCCAACCTCGCCGACACCCGGCCGGCCCTGGCCGATATTGGGGAACGGAAAATAGGTCATCACAGAACCAGGCGTACCAAGCTCGTCGGCATAATAGAGATGGTAGACATCTGGCGCGTCGAAATTGACTGTCTTCTTGACCCGGCGCAGCCCGAGCTTGTGGGTGAAGAACTGGTTGTTTTCAGCCGCATCCCTGGCCATCGAGGTGACGTGATGCAGGCCCTTGATCTGGTCGAGCATGGTTTTGCTCCCTTTGCGTGCGGCCCCTGCCGCGTTGGCAGGAATATGGGCGCATCGATTGTCAGGGCATAGTGGCTGGTCGCAGAATGCACTGTGCTCAATAAGTGAACAATACAAGCGAATGCGTTCACCTATTGTGGCAGGATTTATCGCGACCGAGGCGCTTGCAAGACATTGTGAATCCGGCTTCCTTGGCGCGGTCAATTTTGGGGGCAAGCGTGGCGAACACCGGCGGACGGAAAAACATCCTACTCATCACCTGCGACCAGTGGCGCGGCGACTCCCTCTCGGCTGTCGGCCATCCCCAGGTGAAAACCCCCAATGCCGATGCGCTGGCCCGCGAAGGTGTCCTTTTCAGGCGTCATTATGCCGGAGCCGCACCTTGCTCGCCGGCGCGCGCGTGCCTCTACACCGGCCTCTACCAGATGAACAATCGTGTCTGCCGCAACGGCACACCGCTCGACGACCGCCACGACAACATCGCCCGTGCCGCGCGACGTGTCGGCTACGATCCGACGTTGTTCGGATACACCGATGTTTCGCCCGACCCACGCAATCGCGCGCCCGGCGATCCGTTCCTGCGCAGCTATGAGGGCGTGCTGCCTGGCTTCACCACGCGCCAGCTCCTGCCCGAGCATCAGAAGGCCTGGCTGTCATGGCTCGCGGCGCGCGGCATCGATTCGAGCCCCGGCTTTCCGGACATCCACCGCCCGGTGGACACATCCGCGCCACAGGTAAGTGCAGCCGTGCCGGTCTATTCCAAGGACGAGACGCCAACAGCCTTCCTGACAGGCGAGTTCCTGCGCTGGCTAGGCGAACAGGACGATGGCCAGCCGTGGTTCGCACATGTCTCCTTCCTAAGCCCGCATCCGCCCTTCATCGTGCCCGAGCCGTTCAACACCATGTACGACCCCGCGGAGGGGCCAGCTTATGCCGGCGCTGAAAACTGGCAGGCAGAAGTGGCAAGCCATCCCTTCCTCGCCTATCACCTGGCCCATCATCAGAAGAAATCGAGCTTTATCCCCGGCGCATCGGGCAATGTCGGCGAATGGAGCGAGGACGCGTTTCGCAAGATCCGCGCGCTTTACTACGGCATGATCTCGGAAGTTGATTCCCAGCTCGGCCGTATCTGGCAAGGCATCAAGGCGGCAGGCAGCTGGGACGACACCATTATTATCCTGACCTCCGACCATGCCGAGATGATGGGCGACCATTTCATGCTCGGAAAAGGCGGCTGGTTCGACGGCAGCTACCACATCCCGCTGATCGTCAAGGCGCCCGGCCACGAGCAGGCGGCAGGTACGACTGTCGACCGCTTCACCGCCGCCGTGGACGTCATGCCGACGCTGCTCGACCTCATCGGCGGGGCAGCGCAACCGCATCTCGACGGCCAGTCGTTGGCACCGTTCCTCAAGGGCAGCGAGCCGGCAGCCTGGCGCGATGCCGCCCATTGGGAATACGACTTCCGCTCGGTCGCGGACGGAAAGACAGAAGCCTATTTCGGCATCGGCTCGCGTTCGCTCAACCTGGCGGTCATCCGCACAGAAACTGTCAAATACGTGCATTTCGGCGGCGGGCTGCCGCCGCTGCTCTACGACCTCGCTACCGATCCCGGCGAAACCCGCAACCTCGCCGAGGACCCGAAGTGGCTGCCGGTACGGCTCGAATTCGCCGAAAGGCTTCTTGCCTGGCGTGCCCGACATCTCGACCAGTCGCTCGCCTTGTCGGAGCTCGCGGAAGTTGGAGCTGTGGGCCACTTCGCAAGCTTGCCATAGACGCAAAAAAGCCCGCGCCGAAGCGCGGGCTTTTCTGCTCAGTTCCGCCGCATCTACTGAACGATGATCAGGCGCTGTTCGTCGCGCTTGGCGGCCCAGCTGCCCGCATCATAGGCCGGCTGCGCTTCGAGCTGCTCCTTGGTGAAGGTAGTGTAGAGGTACTTCTTGCCCTGCGTGTCGACCATGAAGGCAAGGTTGTCGCTGCCAACGGCAACTTTCTTCTCACCCATGCCGAGGAAGCCGCCGACGTCGATCACATAGGCATCGATCTTGCCGTCGGCGGTCATCAGGATGTCGCCGATCTCGCCAATGCTGGCGTCATCGGCCCCGTAAACCGTGGTGCCCATCAGCTCTTCGGCACGCAGATCGGCACTCGGCAGCTCCTTGAGCGTCGACTTGTCGATGGCAGAGGTCGTGGTCTTGTCGGTAGTCGTCACGTCGGGCGCGGTCGGTGCCACCGGGGCTTGCGCCGTCTGGTCAACCGCCGGGCTTGCCGGATCCGTCGCCGCTACGGGTGCGGGAGCCGGATCATAAGCGCGGCGGTCGAAATCGGGCAGTGCCTGCAACTGTTCCTTGGTCGTTGCCATCACCAGCCAGCGGTCGCCATTCTTCTCGGCCCAGTCGAACTTGTCGAAGCCGACGGCGACATTCTTCTCACCGATGCCGAGGAAACCGCCGACGCCGATCACCAGCTGGTCGGCCTTGCCGTCGGCGGTCATCACGATGTCTTTGACGTTGCCGATGTTCTCGGCGTCCTCGGCGGTGCCATTGTAGACTTTTTCGCCGATGACGTTGGCGGCAAGGAAGCCTTCAGCATGCGGGATCACTTCCGGCGTCGCCGGTACGGCCTGGGCCGGTGCAGGCGCCGGAGCCGGCGCGGTGGTGTCCTGGGCGTAAGCGCCCGTCGCGATAAGCGTTGCGAAGGCGGTCGTGGCCAAAAGGTTGCGGATCATGATATTCTCTCCTCGTGCGTGTTTTCATGCATGCCGCGCCTCGACCAGTCTTTTGCGGGAAGGGTCCGGCGCGGCCCCTTTACGGGTTCACAACGTCGTGACCCGATCATGGTTCCGAATTTTCGCCAGGGATGTTTTTGCGTGGACCGATGTTCTGCGTTCCAATGCGCATTCTGAAATCTCCTTTCCGCAAGGGCACTTAGCCCGGTGCGGCGGTGGTCTGGTTGACGTTCTTGTCGATCATCTCGCCATAGAATTCAGCTCCGCCCCAAGCAGCCAAGGCAAGAAACAAGCCGGCCACGAGCATGAGCAAAAGGTGACGGCCAGACGTTCCCTGACGCGCCTTTCGAGCTGGAATGATCTTGGTCATGTGCAATCTCCCGTATGGTTCCAGGAGGCTAACGACGCGTCCTCAGCATGGTTCCAAGTGTCCGCCAAGGCTTTTCAAGCTGCGCTGGCCCGTCTAGTTTCCTCAAAGCCAAGAGGGATGGCCGGGTGCAGGACAAAGAAATCATCGCAACGGAGATGACTGGCGACAGCGTCCACGGCGTTGCAGGAAGTGAGACCGCGGCGCCGTTGAAAGCTGCCGCGGACCCCGATTTCGACCGGCTCGTCGGCATTGCTGGAGCGCTCATGCAGACCCCTGCTGCGTTGCTCACGCTGACCGGCCTGGACGGACGGCAAGTCGTCCAGTCTCACTGCGGCATCGATCCCGCGCAGCTTGACGCGGCTGCCCGCCTGGCTGAACGCGTCCTCACCGCCACCGACGTAGCCGACACCACGCATGATCCGGTATTTCCGGTCCACATTGGCGTGCCGATTGTCGTACTAGGTTCCCCGGTGGGCGCCCTGCTGGTGCTAGACAGGAGCGAGCGCCCCAGACCTGAACCGGCCAGGCTCGAACAGCTTGAGGCGCTGGCGGCGCTCGCCGCAAGCCTGATCGCGTTGCGCGACAGCTCCAAGGCCGGCGCGCGGGCCGAGGCTGCCCTGGTGCATGCCGAGAGCCGTCGCGCGGTCGCCCTTGAAGCTGCGGCGCTCGCAAGCTGGGTGTGGAACCCGCGTAGCGGCGTCGTTGAATGCGACACGCTTCTGCCCGAGCTCTTCAACATGCCACCGGCAGCAAAAATACGGGCGCGCGACATCGTCGTCGCCATCGACCGCCGCGACATCGGCAAGACCCGCAAGATGTTTCAGGAAGCGCTCGAAGGCAGCGACGACTATTCCGGAGAGTATCGGATCAGGGGCTTTGAACCGCCGCGCTGGCTCGCCGCGCGCGGCCGCGTCGTCGAGCGCGATGCCAATGGCAGGCCGACGCTGGTCTTTGGCGTCAACTACGACATCACCGAGCGCCGCAGTGCTGAAGAGCGACAACGCCTTTTGCTGCGCGAGATCAACCACCGGGTCAAGAACACGCTCGCGACCGTACAAGCGCTTGCCACCCAGACCGTGCGGCACGCCCGCGAACCGCGCGAATTCCTGGAGGCATTCAGTCAGCGCCTGCGAGCGCTTGGGCTCGCCCATGGCCTTTTGTCGGAATATGAATGGCGCGGCATCGGCATCCGCGATCTGGCCCAAACCGAGCTCAGTCCTTTTGATGACACACAGGCGCCTCGCATCTCGATCGTCGGTCAGGATGCCTTGCTGACGCCAGACCAGGCTCTCGGCCTCGCCCTCATCCTCCACGAACTCGCCAGCAACGCCCTCAAATATGGCTCGCTGTCGGTTCTGAGCGGCAAGGTAGCCCTCACCTGGACGATCCGGGGCGCAAGGAGCGAAAAGCGGTTGCAGATAGAATGGGTGGAGAGCGGCGGACCCAAGGTCACCCCGCCTACGCGTCATGGCTTCGGCTCGATCCTCATTCGCCGCAGCCTGGCGAAAGTCATCTCGAGCGAAGTCAAGCACGAATATCTGCCCGAAGGTGTTCGAGCTCATATCTCGATGCCGCTCGGCGAGCCAGCCGAGGCCAGGACTTAGGCACGCTGAACTATTCGCCGGCTACCCCGTCGCTATCGTCAACTTTGTGATTCTCGCGGTAGATCGCATAGGCAGCGAGCGCCACCACCGGTCCAAGCAGGGCGCCGATGCCGCCCTTGGAGCGAAGCAATGTCGGCAAAACGGCCATCGCCGCTGTTGTGCCAAGCGCGGCAACGTCGGCACGTCGCCGCCTTTGGTCTTCGCGGGCGCGCGAACCGGCCATCAGGCGGTGAAACAGCAGGATCAGCCCCGCCAGCACCAGGAAGCCAAGGCCAAAGCCGACAGACGCCTCGATGTGGCCAAACCTTTGCGCCGCCCAGACAAAGGCAGCGCCGACGAGAAAGCCGACCCCGCAGAGCCCTGCAATTGCGGCGGCCACATAAGCCACCGCCGCGCGGCGTGTGCGCCTGAGCGCAAGTGTGGTCTCGCCGGTGGCGAAACTCGCAATCAACGATGCCAGCATGTGTCCCCCGGCCAGTTTCTAGCGCCGCGCCAGAAGGGCGATGAGGAAGCCGACGCCGGCAGCGATGGCAAGCGACGTGACCGGCTTTTCGCGCACGGTCGCCATGAATTGTTCCTCGATGTCCTTGGCGTTGGCGCGCAATGCCTCAACCGCGGCATCGCTTTGCGCCTTCAAATGATCAGCACCTTGCGACGCGGCCCTGCGAGCAGCGCCATAGCTGTGTTCGCCGGTTGCGGCCAGTTGCTTGGCGAGCATTTCGATATCGGCCTTCAATTGCTTGATGTCGGCCTCGAGGTCCGGTGTTGTCTTGGTCCCATTGCCGGTCTTGCCTGCGGTTGTCGCCATGTCATTGCTCCTTGCATTCGATGGGGCCGAAACGCCTCATAGGCTTGTCGGTTCCGTCGTCGGAGGAACCATCGCTGACCGCCGGACGTTTTGCCAGCCTCATTCAGCTGGAAATTGTCGATGCCCACTCGCACCTTGAAGATGCCCACCCGCACCATGAACAAGGCGCCAACAGTACGCCTGCCGCCAAAATCCAATTTCGAGCTTCTGCTGGTTCGCGGCTCTCAGGTGGCGATGATTTTTGTCGGCATCATCGCCACCGTCTTTGCCCTGCATGCGGGCGAGTTCATCCTCACGCCGATCGGCCTTGGCATCGTCATCGGCCTGATGCTCGGTCCGATCGCCACCAGGCTCGAGCGTTTCAACGTGCCCTCTGCACTGTCAGCGGCCATCGTCGTTTTGCTCTTCATCTTGTCTGTTTGCCTGTTTGCCATGCTGGTCGCATCGCCGCTCAGCTTCTGGCTTCAACGCTTGCCCCAGATTTGGGCGCAGCTCGCCACTCAGTTGTCGGACCTCAAGGGCCCGCTCGAAACATTCAAGAGCATGCGCGACCAATTGCGCCAGGTGACCGGCGGCGAAGGCCTATCGGTTTCGGTCGACGAGGGCACGGGCGTCGAAACCATGGCGACGCTGGCGCCCGCCGTCATAGCCCGGGTGCTGCTGTTTTTCGCCAGCCTCTATTTCTTCGTAGCTACACGCTACCAGACGCGAACCGCCATCCTGAGAGTCTGCTTCAACCGACGCTTGCGCTGGCGTGTCGCCCATATTTTCCGGGATGTCGAACAGCTGGTTTCGCAATATCTTCTGTCGATCACCGTCATCAATGTTGCCGAAGGGCTGACGGTAGGCATCGGCCTATACCTGCTCGGCGTGCCCTCCGCGCCGCTCTGGGGCGCGCTTGCGATCGTCACGAATTTCGTGCCCTTCGTCGGCCCGCTGGTCATGGTCGCGATCTTGTTTGCGGTCGGATTGACCGAGTTCGACACGCTCGGCATGAGCCTGCTTCCAGTGATCTTGTATCTGGGTGTCAACACGGTCGAAGGTCAGTTCGTCACGCCCTACGTCATCGGCAAGACGATGACGCTCAACCCCTTCGTCGTCTTGCTGGCGCTTGCCTTCTGGATCTGGCTTTGGGGCGCGGTCGGCGGTTTCATCGCCATCCCTGCACTGCTGGTTGGCTATGCCATAATCCGCAATGTGCTGCCGGGCGTAAATTGGGGCGTCGACGAACTCGACCGGCGCTACAGCCGCTAGGCACTCACAGCAGTGGGCGTGTGCTTTCGTCGAGGCCGGTCCAGTCGGCAAGGGCCATCAGCCCGTCAATGTCGAGCACCTTGCAGCCACCATCGCGCCACTGCACCAGCTTTCGATCCAACAGCTTCCTAATCGTCTTGTTGGTATGGACGAGCGAAAGACCAAGCGTGTCGGCCACATGCTGCTGGGTGATGGGGATTTCGACCTTGCCGGAACCGCCCATGCCGACCTTTCGTGCCCGGCTGGCGACGAAGGCGAGCAGATAGGCCGCGCGCTCGAGCGCCGATCGGCGTCCAACGCTCAGCAGGTTCTCGTCGAGCATGCGCTCCTCGCGCGACGCGATCCAGGTGATGTCATAGGCGAGACCGGGATAGCCTCGGTAGAGCTCCATCAGGCGGTCGCGTTCGAACATGCACAACAGCATCGGCGAGAGTGCTTCCACAGAATGCTGCATCTTTCCCATCAGGCTGCCTTGCAATCCGATCATGTCGCCGGGCAGCACATAGTTCAGAATCTGGCGGCGGCCGTCCTCAAGCAGCTTGTAGCGAAAGCCCCATCCTCCAAGGACGGTGAAAAGATGCGCGCTGTTGCTGCCTTCCGACAGCAGCGTCGCGCCTTTGTCGACGGAAAGTTCTCCGCGCTTGAAACTGCTGACGAAAGCCAGCTCCTCGTCGTCGAATGCCCTGAACGTCGGCAACGCCCGCAGCGGGCAGTTCGCGCACGACACCTGCCGCGCCATGTCGGTCGGACTGCTCTGCACGGACATGGAACCCTCCAGCTAAGTGAGTGGCAACGCCTTCACGGCGCGAAAAGTTCCTCGCCAATGAACTCAAGGCTTGCTTCCTTGCGAGGTCATGTCTTTTTTAAATGACAGCGGGCTCGACTACCGCCATGTTCGATCTGGAATTCATGGAGTGCCCCTCGACGTGCCAACCCCGCTTTCAGGACTGCGTATCCTTGTGCTCGAAGACGAGGCGCTGATCGCTCTCGACGTCGAGCAGCTGTGCCGGGACAATGGCGCGGGAGAGGTCGCCATAGCCAGCAACCTGCGCGAGGCTCAGCAAGCTTCACAACCCTATGACGCCGCCATCATCGATGT
This sequence comes from Aminobacter sp. AP02, assembly GCF_003148805.1. GTDB lineage: Bacteria > Pseudomonadota > Alphaproteobacteria > Rhizobiales > Rhizobiaceae > Aminobacter. The sequence goes on along the minus strand of NZ_QGGX01000018.1, from coordinate 39,641 downwards.
CATGCTCGATGGCGAGCCGACATTCGATTTCGCGCGTTCCCTGGAAGCGGCAGGCGTGCCGTTCGTCTTTGCCTCCGGCTACGATCAGCTGGACGAAATTTTCAAAGGGTTCCCCGACGTCACCTTGGTAAGCAAACCCTATGCTGGCGACGACCTCGTCGAGGCCGTTGCCCAAAGCATCCGCAAGCTTGCCCGCTCAGCCGGTTGATCCCATGACCTGGGCCGCGATAGCATCCGGCCCATAGTCGGCCTCGCCCGAGATATCGAGTATCTCTTGCAGCCTGTTGCGGGCACGGCTGACGCGGCTCTTGATGGTGCCAACGGCGCAGCCGCAGATTTCCGCAGCCTCCTCGTAGGAAAAGCCGGAAGCGCCGATCAGGATGATCGCCTCGCGCTGGTCTTCGGGCAGTTGCTCGAGCGCCTTGCGGAAATCGTCGAGATCAAGCCGGCCGGGCTGGCTTGGGTGGACAGCCAGGCGTGCCGTCAAAAGACCGTCGCTGTCTTGTACTTCGCGGCCGCGCTTGCGCATTTGGGAGTAAAACTCGTTGCGCAGGATGGTGAACAGCCAAGCCTTCAGATTGGTACCGGGCTGAAAGCTGGCCTGTTTGTCCCACGCCTTGACCAACGTTTCCTGGACCAGGTCGTCGGCCCTGTCAGCGTTTTGCGAAAGTGACATGGCGAAGGCGCGCAGGCCCGGAATTGTCGCGAGCAGGTCGCCCTTGAAACCGAGGGAAGCTGCCATGCGCGTCAGTCCTTCTGCTGCGCGGGTTCAGCTTCTTCCAACTGGCTGAGCAGCTGCGCGAAGCGATCCGGAACTTCGTCGGACACCAGCTCATCGTAATATTGTTTGAGTTTTCGGCCTATTTCGGAGTTTGCCCCTAAAGGTTCTCCATCGCGGCGGCGGTTCACCCCGGCGTTGCCTGCGCCACTGGTCTGCTTGGTCATATGCTCGCTTTGCCCTTTTGCACCGTCAGACGTCCCGCTTCCGAATTGACGGCGCGCAACAACCTCGTCCGGTTTCCCGAATTTTGCACCCAACTCCCCAAATGCAGATAGGTTCCACAAAAGAGGAACTTTTGCACAGACAATGCGTTGTGTGCTCGCTTCAACGCAGATTTGACAACGTCACATGAGGGAGACGTCGACTATGACTTTATCCACGAGAATCGCCCCCCACCTGCCCTATCTCCGCCGTTTCTCGCGCGCGGTCTCAGGTTCCCAGGAGAGCGGCGATGCGCTGGTAGCCGCGATGCTCGAAGCGCTCATCGATGACATCGATGTCTTCCCGTCCGCATCAAGCGACCGCATCGCGCTCTACAAGGTATTTGCCCGCCTGTTCACTTCGGTATCTATTCGCGTGCCGCAGGAATCGTCTCCTCTCGCCTGGGAGAAGCGCGCCGCGGCCAATCTTTCCGCGCTCTCGCCGCGCCCGCGTCAGGCGTTCCTGCTCGTCGCTGTCGAAGGGTTCAACGATGTCGAAGCCGCCGAGGTGCTCGACGCCGACCACGAGGAATTCGCCCAGCTGCTGCAGGAAGCAAGCGGGGAAATATCGCGCCAGGTGGCAACAGACATCCTGATCATCGAGGACGAGCCACTGATTGCCATGGATATCGAGGAAATGGTGGAAAGCCTCGGCCATCGGGTCGTGGGCACCGCACGCACCCATGCGGAAGCCACTGCCATGTTCAAGAAGACGCGGCCCAAGATGATTCTGGCAGACATCCAGCTCGCCGACGGCAGCTCCGGCATCGAAGCCGTCAACGAGATGCTGTCTTCGGCTCCGCTGCCGGTGATCTTCATCACCGCCTTCCCCGAACGCCTTCTCACCGGCGAACGCCCGGAGCCAGCGTTCCTCGTCACCAAGCCCTTCAACCCCGACATGGTCAAGGCGCTGATAAGTCAGGCTTTGTTCTTTGACAGACAGGCGAAAGCTGCGGCATAGCCCTTTTTTGGTGCCGCCACAGGGAACCAACCTTGTGGCGATACGTTTTTCATTTGTCATTTGAAGGAGATAGACCATGCTTTATTGGGCGCTCGTATTTCTCGTCGTCGCGATCATCGCCGGCGCCCTCGGCTTCGGCGGCATCGCCGGAACATCCGCTGGCATCGCGCAGATTCTGTTCTTCATCTTCCTGGCGTTCCTGGTCATTTCGTTGATCGCGGGCCTTTTCAGGCGCGCATGACGGCGTTGGCAAAATGAAGACAAACCCGAGACTGGAAGCCGGCCCCCTCAGTCGGAATCCAGCGCCGCCGGGTAGCGCTGCAATTCTGTGGCGTTGCCCGGCGGTCCCATTTCGGCACCGGCTTGTTCTTTGGCCAGTCCGAACAATACGCTGAGTAGAGCAAAGGCTCTCGTCGCATGGCCAATCCATCCCCCTCCCCAACGGGACAAAGTTCACGGGTGGACGCAGCCCTCCTCCACGCTTCCCGCAATGCCGGCATCGCAGTGCTGTACCAGGACCGCAAGCTGCGCACCGTTTGGTCGCACAACCTGCAGCCGCCTTGGGCGGAAGCGCTTGAGGAAAAGCCCGGCGACGGCAGTCTTCTGCCGCAGCAGCAGGCCGACCGCCTCGCGGCAGCCAAAAAGAACGTTATTGCGACCGGCCATCCGGACGGGCTTGAGATCAGCGTCGCCGACAGCACCTCGGGCATGCGCTGGTTCGAGGTCTGCATCGATGCCGATGTCTCGGATCGCGGCCAAATCCAGGGCGTGGTCGTTACCGTCATCGAAACGACGGAGCAGAAGCGCCGCGAGCAGACGCTGAAGGCGCTATTGCGCGAGGTCAGCCACCGCTCCAAGAACCTGCTTGCCATCATCCAGAGCATCGCCAGCCAGACCGGCCACTATTCCGGCTCCATTGACGGTTTTTTGGAGCGTTTCCGTGGTCGCCTCCAGTCCATCGCCTCGTCGCAGGACCTCGTCACCTCGTCCAACTGGCGAGGCGCGGGCTTCCGCGAGCTGGTCGTAGGACAGGTTGGCCGCTACAGCATCGATACGGACAACAGCGTGCGCTTTTCCGGCGACGACCCCTACCTCAATCCCAACGCCGCCCTCCATATCGGCCTTGCCGTGCATGAATTGGCGGTCAATTCGGTGAGCTACGGCGCGCTTTCCCGTGCCGACGGTTATGTCGAGGTTGCTGCGGCCAGGACGTCGGCTGGGCCGGACGGCGTGGAAAATATGACCGTGCATTGGTCCGAGGGGATTGGCCCGGTGACTGACAGCGCGATGCGCAAGAAGCGTTTCGGCAGCGTGGCGCTGGAACGTGTGGTGCCGACCGCACTCAACGGGTCCGCCCAACTCGATTTTGGCACCGATACGCTGGAATACAGGCTGGTCATGCCCAGGGCCAATTTCGAATTGGAATAAGGCTGCCGGACTGCCGGGCCGGCAGCCTCTATAGCCCAAAAGTTCTAGGCATTTTGAGTCACGAGTATCATGGAACTTTTCGCCGTAGATGGCCGTTTCATGGGCAAGGTGGTTTGGCCATGGAACACATCGCAGCACTTTTGTTGGTCGTTTCCTGCTCGCAGGATTTGTCTGGCTGCCGAGAGGTTCGGCCGCCAACGGCGGTTTTCGAAGCCTTCGAGGACTGCCAAAGCGAGTTACCCAATGCCTTGAGCACCCTTGCGCCCGGGTATCCGCGGCTCTTCGCAAAATGCCTGCAGGTCGACCCGGCACTTGAGGACGACTACGATCAGCTGACCTGGAATGTCCTGCCCAACGGCACGCTCGATGCGTCCCTTTCGGTTTCCAAAGTCGTCGTCGCTTCCGGTACGGCCAGCGCCAAGCCGGCCTATGTTCACTGATGCCCCAAATACGACGATACACCGGTACATGGACGCGCAGCTGAAAATGATTCCGATTCTTGAGCCGATGCGCTAAGTACCGGAAGGGACGATTTTGAAGCGAGAGGACTGAACCATATGAAGAAGATGATTATTGCCCTTGCAGCGCTCGTTGCGATTTCAGGCTGCACGACCACCGAGCGCGACCTCGCCGTTGGCACGGGCGTAGGAGCGGTGGCCGGCGGGCTTATCGGCGGTGGCAAGGGTGCTTTGATTGGCGGCGCCGTTGGCGCGGCGTCGGGCCTTCTCGTCCGCAACCTCCGCAATGGCTACTGCGAATATCGCGATAGCCGCGGCCAGCTCTACACCGCACGCTGCCGCTAAGCGCAAGCATTCCATCGCCCGGCGTCGACCGATGTCGCCGCCGGGTTTTGCTTGTCCGGCAAAAGCCTGTCAGTCGTGAAACGGTATGTCGATCTCGACCCTGAGCCCGTCCTGCGCATAGTGCCGCACAATGCGGCCTTCCAGCTCGCGGGTAATGTTCATGTCGATCAGCTTGGTACCAAAGCCTATCTTTTCTGGCGCTGAGACGCCCTTGCCGTTGCGCTCCGCCCAGTTCAGCACCAGTCGCCGCCCCTTGCCGTGGCCATTGAGGTGCCATTCCACCTTCAGCCCGCCAACGGAGTTGTCGCCATCGCCATACTTCAAGGCGTTGGTCGCCAGTTCGTGGAACGTCAGGCCGAGCGCCTGCGTGGTCGTTTCGTCGAGCTCGACCGAGGGACCCGACGTCATGCCCTCGGGTAGTTCTTTGCCGAACACCTGGCCGAGTTCGATGCGCAGGAGTTCGCTGAGATCGGCTTTCTGCCAACGCGAGCGCGTCAGCATATCCTGCGACGCGGCCATGGCCTGCAGCCGTGCTGAAAACGATCCCGAGAATTCGTCGACATCCTTGGAGCCTGCAGCCGTCTGCCGCGCCATCGCCAGAACGCGTGCGATCAGGTTCTTGATGCGGTGCTTCATCTCCTGGAGCATCAGATCCTTCTCGAGGAGGCTCTTTTCGGTCGTCTCGTGCAGCAGGCTCGCCGCCTCGTAGGCACGCTGCTGGTAGCGGGCAACAAGGGCGATGGACCCTGCCAGCACGAGCCCGAACAGGCCCAGCATCAAGGGTGCCGTCCGAGGCGATGGCGGCACGAAGACGGTGCTCGGTCGAAAATTGATCGTCCACTTGCGGCCGGCGACACTGGTCTCGCGCACCACCGAGAAACTGTCGCCAAAACCGGGGTCGGGCGGCGCCTCCGAACGAAACAGCAGCGTGTCTTCGCCTCTCGTCCCGTCGAACACTTCCACCGACACCGGCAGCAACGGCGCCTTGCCGAGCGCGGCCTGAAACAGCTCGGCAGTGCGGAATGCGACATACAGGAACCCGGCGGGTGCCGACCCTTCGCCATCCGGCCTGTCGACACGCGAGAACACCAAGATACCCGGCTGGCGTGCTGCATCGTCGTTGGCTTGGCCGAGCAGCACGCGCCCGGTTGCTCTGGATTCACCATGGCTGGCCATCGCCGCCTCGATGGCGGCTTTCCGCAACGGGTCGGTCGCCATGTCGAAGCCCATCGCATCGAGGCTTGCCTTGCTCATCGGCTCAAACAGCACGATCGGCGCCCGCCATTGCAGAGTTGTGTCCGGAAAAAGCTGACGGTCGATGCCGTAGCTGTCCTTCAGCTCGCGCGTGACTATGTCTTCCTTGCCGGTTTCGATGAACCTCAGGAAACCTATGCCGCGCAGGCCGGAGAAATTCCTGGCGACATCGAGCGAACCGAAAAAGGAACGGAACTGGTCGCGCGAGATTTCGCCCTTCTGGGCGGCGAACATCGCCTGCGTGGCATGCAGCAGGGCAAGGTCGAACTCCACCTTGCCCTCGATGCGGTTAAGCGCATCGTCCGCCACCGCCTGGAACTTGATGCGGGCTGCCTCGACCGTCGCCAGATAGACAAGCGCTGCCATCGTCAGGCTGACCAGCGTGACTGCAGCAAAGATCAGACTGGGAAAGTATTTTCTCAATTCTGGCTGGCTCGCATTTCCCCTCGTTCATTACAGCATGATCGCGAAAAGTGGGAACAGCTTTTCGCGATATGCTTGGAACCGGGATTGCCAGTTTGATCAATTCGAGGCGGACTTCAGGCCGCGATCTGCATCGCTCCCGGCCCCGGGATGGCCCCGGGCGGGCATTTGCCGAGAATGATCATGCCGAGCACCTCGTCCTTGGTGACGTCCTGGGTGCGCGCCGTGCCGACGACCTGGCCGTTCTTCATCACGCAGACGCGGTCGGCGAGATCGAAGACGTCATGGATGTCGTGGCTGATCAGGAAGATGCCGATGCCGTCGGCCTTGAGCTGCTTGACCAGTTCGCCGACTTGCGCCGTCTCCTGCGGTCCAAGTGCCGCCGTCGGCTCGTCCATGATCAGGATGCGGGCGTTGAACAGGATCGCGCGCGCGATCGCCACCGACTGGCGCTGGCCGCCCGACAGCTTGCTCACCGGCTCCTTGAAACGCTGGAACCGCGGGTTGAGCCGGCCCATCACCTTGCGTGCCTCGGCTTCCATGGCGACGTCGTCCAGCGTGCCGTAGGCGGTCATGATCTCGCGCCCGAGGAAAAGGTTCGCCGCCGCGTCGACATTGTCGGCCAAGGCGAGTGTCTGGTAGATCGTCTCGATGCCGTATTTCTTGGCATCGCGCGGATTGGCGATTTGCGCCTCGCTGCCGTTGACGAAGATCGTGCCACTGTCACGCTTGTAAGCCCCCGACAGGATCTTGATCAGTGTCGACTTGCCAGCGCCATTGTGGCCGAGCAGGGCCACGACTTCGCCGGGAAAGAGGTCGACCGAAGCGTCGTCGACGGCGCGGATGCCGCCGAAGGCGATCGAGATGTTCTTCAGGTCGACGAGCGGGATACGGGTCTGTTCCATGATCTTGGCTCCCGATTTCGTTAGACGCGCTTGCGGTAGAGTGTGTCGAGCCAGACGGCCACGACCAGCACCATGCCGACGACGATGTTTTGCAGCGGGGTGTCGAGGCCGAGCAGCACCATGCCCGACTGCAGCGACTGCATCAAAAGCGCACCGAGCATGGCACCTGCCACCGTTCCGGAGCCGCCCGCCAACGACGTGCCGCCAATGACCGCGGCAGCGATGACCAACAGCTCGTCTAGCGTGCCCATGACGTTGGTCGAGGCGTTCTGGCGCGCCGACGAAATCGCGGCGCTGATCGCCGTCAGGAGCCCCATGATCATGAAGATCTTCATCGTCACCCAGCGGGTGTTGATGCCGGCGAGTTCAGCTGCTTCCGGATTGCCACCGATTGCGAAGACATAGCGGCCGAAGCGCGTGCGCGTCGTGATGAAGGTCATAATCACGCCGATCGCTACCGCGATCAGCACCGGGATGGCGATACCATGGGCGATGAACAGGCCGCCCTCGGGAATGGTGATACCATTGGCCTCGGCATATTTGCGCACGATGCCGATCGGCCAGGGGTAGGAATTAGCAACCTTGACGGCGCCCAGGATCGCACCGCAGGTGACGATGCCGAGGAATACCTCCGCCCAAACCGGGCGCAGCGGGAACTTGAAGCGCTTGCGCTGCCTGCGTCCGTTTATCAGCATCAAAACGACAGCCACGCAGGCGATCACGGCGATGACCCAGCTTGCCGTTGCTCCTATGGAGCCCGCGGGACCGCCACCCATCAGCTGGAACGTCGGGTCGAGCGGGGCAACGGTGCGGCCGCTGGTGACCCACCAGGCGGCACCGCGCCAGACCAGCAGGCCGCCCAGCGTCACGATGAAGGCGGGGATCGCGAGATAGGCGATCAGGAACCCTTGGAAGGCGCCGATGACAAGGCCCATGGCCAGGCCGACGCAAAGGGCTATGACCCATATCCATGGATCACCAAGCGGCAGGCCGATGACGCGCGGCAAGAACTCCGCCTGGGTGACGCCCATCACCATTCCGATGAAGCCCTGCACCGAGCCGACGGACAGGTCGATGTTGCGGGTGACGATCACCAGCACCATGCCGGTCGCCATGATCGCCACGGAAGCGGACTGCACCGACAGGTTCCACAGGTTGCGAGGCGTCAGGAACAACCCGCCCGAGAGGATATGCAGTCCCACCCAGATCAGCAGCAGAGCTCCGATCATGCCAAGCATGCGCGTATCGATCTCGGTGTCGCGAAGAAAGCGTCCGACCAGACTGAGTTCGGTCGTTCGCGCTCGGTCGGCCGGCGCGTTGGAAGTCGTTTCTGTCATTGTTACCTCCCAACCGGGTGGCCGTCTCCGCGGCAGCCGGTGTGCGCATGATAGGGGCAATCCGCCATGTCATGAAGCGGGCGCTTTTGAAAAACGCCGCGGACAAGCCGCGGCGTTCTGCGATCGGATCTATCCGGTCTTAGTTGCAGGCAGCAACCGAACCGGCAGCCACGCCCTGGCAGACCACGTCCTTGCCAACCCAGCCGGCGTCGATGACGACGTTGAGGTTGTCCTTGGTGATCGGAACCGGGGTCAGGAAGACCGAGTTCAGTTCGAGGCCGCCAGGTGTCTTGAACTTGGTGACGTTGGCGATCTCTTCCATCTTCTTGCCGTCGGCGAGCTGCGAGGCGATCTCGGCCGCGTTCTTGCCCAGTTCGCGCGCGTCCTTCCACACCGATACGGTCTGGGTGCCAAGCGCGATGCGGTTGAGCGCGGCATGGTCGCCGTCCTGGCCCGATACCGGCACCGAGCCGGCAAGGCCCTGCGCCTGGAGCGCTGCGATCGCACCGCCAGCGGTGCCGTCGTTGGAAGCCACGACCGCATCGATCTTGTTGTCGTTGGCGGTCAGGAACTGCTCCATGTTCTTCTGGGCGTTGGCCGGCAGCCAGCCGTCGGTGTAGGCCTCGCCGACATTCTTGATCTTGCCGGCGTCGACGGCTTCCTTGAGCACTTCCATCTGGCCCGCAAACAGGAAGTCGGCGTTCGGATCGGCACCGCTGCCCTTGATGAAGACGTAGTTGCCTTCAGGCTTGGCGGCGAACACGCCCTTGGCCTGCATGCGACCGACTTCCTTGTTGTCGAAGGTGAGGTAGAAGGCGTCCTTGTTTTCGATCAGGCGGTCATAGCCGACGACCGGGATGCCCTCGGCGACAGCCTTGTCGACAGCCGGTCCGATGGCCGATGCGTCCTGCGCCAGGATGATCAGGGCGTTGGCGCCCTGCGAGATCAGGCTCTCGACGTCGGTCAACTGCTTAGCCGGCGACGACTGTGCGTCAGCCGAGATGTACTTGTCGCCGGCGGCTTCAATGGCAGCCTTCATCGCGGCTTCGTCGGTCTTCCAGCGTTCTTCCTGGAAGTTCGACCACGACACGCCGATGACCTTGTCCTTCGCCGAAGCCACTGCCGAAAGCGACAGAGTCATGGCGACACCCGCCAGGATGGCGGTGGTAAACTTTTTCATGATTTCCTCCCTGCGCCCAATGGGCGCGCCTACTTCGCGATAGCCCTTGGAGAAGCTCTTTTTTTCGAGCCTCGAAAAAATACTGACTCAACGACCAGCCGCTGTCAACATGCTTTCGCGCGGTCTCTGCTATTTTTTCGGAGCTCGAAATAAATAAAGACATTTGGCTTCGGCTCTGTCACTATTACTTGGCGCGCTAAGGGACTGCCGCATAAGAAGGGCAGCGCTTCGCCGGGAGGAAGACGAGCACATGTCGGTCGGCATACGTCACGACGATCTGAGACGGCGCAACCGCGCCATGGTTATATCCGCCGTTCGTCGCGCCAGCCAGCCCTCGCGCACAGAAATTGCCGCCACAACTGGCCTCAGCCACTCCACCATATCGACCATAGCTTCCGATCTGATCGCCGAGGGCATCCTTGCCGAAGCCAAGGGCAACGAACAGGCGGCAATGAAACGTGGGCGTCCGCAAGTTGCATTGGCGCTCGATCCCAAGGCTGCATCCATCGTTGCGGTCGTGCTTTCGCTCAACAGCCTTTCGGCCGCCGTCATCGACTATGCCGGCAACACGATCGTCGAAGACAGCCGCCGCCTCGTGACGCAGCGTATGGCCGCTCACGCGCTGATCGACGAATGCGTCGCCATGATCCGGGACCTGATCGCGCGCGTCGAAACATCGAACGGGCCGGTTCTTCGCATCGCCCTCGCCGTCCAGGGCATCACCGATTCCGGCTCGCGCAAGCTGCTGTGGTCACCGATCACCTCGCATGACGACATCCCCTTTGCCGACAGCCTCGAGCAGGAGTTCGGCGTGCCGGTGACGGTCGAAAACGACTGCAACATGATCGCCGAGGCCCTGCGCTGGCGCGACCCGGCCCGCTACCGCGACGACTTCATTGCCATCCTGCTTTCGCATGGCATCGGCATGGGGCTGGTGCTGAAGGGCGAACTGTTCACCGGAACGCATTCGTCGGGTGGCGAGTTCGGCCATATGATCCATCGCCCGGACGGAGCGCTCTGTCGCTGCGGTCGGCGCGGCTGTGTCGAGGCCTATGCCGGCAACTATGCGATCTGGCGCAATGCCCGTCTCGGCGACGAGAATGCCGAGCCTCTCGCCGACCTCTCCGACGAGGACATCACGGCTCTTGCCGACGCCGCCCGCGACCATGACGGTCCCGAGCGCGAGGCGTTCCGCAAGGCAGGTGAAGCCATCGGCTTCGGCCTGGGCTCGATGTTCGCGCTGATCGACCCGGCACCGCTTGCCTTTGTCGGCGTAGGCGCTACCGCCTTCGACCTGATGGAGCCGCATGTCCGCGCAGCGATCGCCAGAACTGCGGGCGGACTGCATTCAAAGGCGATCTCCTTCGACACCGAGCCGAACGAGGTTCCTCTCATCCGCCTGGGCTGCCTGATGCGCGCCCTGCTCTATGTCGATCAGGAGATCTTCGCCTCAGGCACGACCCCGCGCCATACCGGGGCCGATGTCGCTTAATCCTCGCGGATGGCGTAACCGGCGCCACGGATGGTGCGGATCACATCGGGCATGCGGCCATTGTTGACCGCCTTGCGCAGACGCCCGACATGAACGTCCACCGTGCGTTCGTCGATATAAATCGTCTCGCCCCAGACATTGTCGAGCAGCTGGCTGCGCGAAAACACCCGGCCGGGATGCCGCATCATGAATTCGAGCAGGCGAAACTCGGTCGGCCCGAGTTTGATCTCGCTCTTCTTGCGGTAGACCCGGTGCGACTCGCGGTCGAGCATGATGTCGCCGACCTTGAGCACCGAAGACAGCACCTCTGGCTTGGCCCGACGCAGCAATGCCTTGACCCGCGCCATGAACTCAGGCGTCGAGAACGGCTTGACCAGATAATCGTCGGCGCCCGTCGACAACCCGCGCACGCGATCGCTCTCTTCGCCGCGCGCGGTCAGCATGATGATCGGCAGGCGCTCGGTGTCTGGGCGCATGCGAAGCCGGCGGCACAGTTCGATGCCGGAAAGTGCCGGCACCATCCAGTCGAGAACCAGAAGGTCCGGTACGTTTTCCTGCAGCCTGATCTCGGCCTCGTCGCCACGCGTGACGACCTCGACCTGGTAGCCTTCGGATTCGAGATTGTAGCGAAGCAGCACGCCCAGCGGCTCTTCGTCTTCGACCAACATGACCTTGGGAGCGATCATCGGCTATACCTTGTCCTGGCGCATGGCCGCTTGCGGACCATACGCTGATTTAACCTATGCAGCGCCCCCGCGCCAAACGCATGCGGTTGCGGAAGTTCTCAGGCCGAAACCGTCGAAGTGGTTTCGTCGACCTTCGGCCGGTTAAGCGGCAGCTGCGTGCCGGTCACCACGAAATAGGCGTTCTCGGCGATGTTGGTGACGTGGTCGCCAATGCGCTCGAGGTTCTTGGCGCAGAACAAGAGATGCGTGCAGGCAGTGATGTTGCGCGGATCTTCCATCATGTAGGTCAGGAGTTCGCGGAAGACCGCATTGTACTGGATGTCGATCTTCTGGTCGTCGACGCGCAGGTTCTTCAGGCCCTCGGCCTGGCGCGCGACATAGAGATCAACGACACCGCGTACCTGGTCGAGCACCAGCTGAGCCATGGTATCGATCGAATGCGAGAGATTGCGGGGCGTCGGCGACTGGCCGACGGCGCCGACGCGCTTGGCGATGTTCTTGGCGAGGTCGCCGATGCGTTCGAGATCGCCCGCCATGCGGATGGCGCCAACCACGGCGCGCAGGTCCTGCGCCATCGGCTGGCGCTTGGCGATCAGCGTGATGGCACTGTTGTCGAGCTCGCGCTGCTTGGCGTCCATGATCGTGTCGTCGGCAACGATGCTCTGCCCGAGCGCCTGGTCGGACGACAACAGTGCGCGGATGGCACCGGCAACCATCGAGCCGGCGAGGTCGCCCATGTCGCGGATGAGCTGGTCGACGTGTTGGAGTTCCTCGTCGAAGGACCGGACTGTATGTTCGCCCATGATTTCTTCCTCGTCTCGTATGCCGCGGCGAAAACGTCCACTCAGCCGAAGCGGCCGGTGATGTAGTCCTGCGTACGCTTGTCGTCGGGGTTGGTGAACATCTTGTCGGTGGCGCCCTCCTCGACGAGATAACCGAGGTGGAACATCGCCGTACGCTGCGACACGCGTGCCGCCTGCTGCATGGAGTGCGTCACGATGACGATAGTGTAGTTCTCGCGCAATTCGTCGATCAGCTCTTCCACCTTGGCGGTGGCGATCGGATCGAGCGCCGAGCAGGGCTCGTCCATAAGGATCACTTCGGGCGCGACGGCAATGGCGCGCGCAATGCACAGGCGCTGCTGCTGGCCGCCCGACAGGCCGGTGCCCGGCTCGTTGAGACGGTCCTTGGCTTCGTTCCACAGGGCCGCCTTCTGCAGGCTTTTTTCGACGATCACGTCGAGCTCGGCCTTGTTCTTGGCAAGGCCATGGATGCGCGGGCCGTAGGCGACGTTTTCGTAGATCGACTTGGGGAACGGGTTCGGTTTCTGGAACACCATGCCGACACGCGCGCGCAGTTCGACGACGTCGATCTTGGGATCGTAGATGTCTTCATTGTCGAGCGTGATCTTGCCGCCGACGCGCGCACTGTCGATGGTGTCGTTCATGCGGTTGAGGCAGCGCAGGAAGGTCGACTTGCCGCAGCCCGAAGGCCCGATCAGCGCTGTCACCTGGTTCTGGCGGACGTCGAGATTGACACCGAACAGCGCCTGTTTGTCGCCATAGTGCACGGTAACCTGGTCGCCGCGCATCTTGATGATTTCATTGGGTCTGTTCATCTCGGCATTCACCGCGTCTTCGAGTTTTTTCTCGGTCATGATGTTCATAGCAGGATACTCCTTGTCCATGCCCTACCAGCGGCGCTCGAAGCGGCGGCGCAGGACGATGGCGACAATGTTCATGGCCATGAGGAAGAGCAAAAGGATGATGATGGCGCCCGACATGCGTTCGACAAAGGCGCGCTCGGCCTCATTCGCCCACATGTAGATCTGTACCGGCAAGGCCGTCGCAGGGTCGAAAGGCGTCTTGGGATAGTCGGCGACGAAGGCGACCATGCCGATCAACAGCAAGGGCGCTGTCTCGCCCAGCGCACGAGCCAGGCCGATGATCGTGCCGGTCAGGATGCCGGGCGCGGCCAGCGGCAGGATGTGCTGAAACACCATCTGCATCTTGGATGCGCCGAGGCCAAGTGCGGCCGAGCGGATCGACGGCGGCACGGCGGCCAAGGCGGCACGCGTCGCGATGATGATCGTCGGCAGCGTCATCAGCGTCAGTACCAGGCCGCCGACAAAGGAAGCCGAGCGCGGCAGGCCGAGGAAGTTGATGAACACGGCGAGACCCAGCAGACCGAAGACGATCGACGGCACGGCGGCGAGGTTGTTGATGTTGACCTCGATCAGGTCGGTGAAGCGGCTCTTCTTGGCGAACTCCTCGAGATAGATCGAGGCAGCGACGCCGATCGGCAATGCCAGAAGCAGCACGATCACCATCATGTAGAACGAGCCGATGAGGGCGACACCGACGCCGGAGGTTTCAGGCCGGCTCGACGCGCCATAGCTGAACAGCCCGGTGTTGAAGTGCTCGGCCATGACGCCTTCGGCCTTGAGCTTGTTCATCCACTCGACCTGCTGGTCCGACACCTTGCGGCGGCTTTCCGGAACGTCGAGGTCGATCTGGCCCTTGAAGGCCGAGTCGAGGTTGGCTGCTGCAAGGATATCGACGTTGCGCGTCGTGCCGATGACGGACGGGTCGGCGGCAACGATCGCCCTGAGCTGGACGCGCGAGCTGTCGGACAGGAAGCCCTTGAGCTTGCGCACCTGCGCCTTGTCGTTGGGATCGATGCCGAGCTTTTCGATCAGCGCGGCTTCGGCGAGCTTGGGATAGTTCGCCGTGATCAGGACATTCGGATCGGTCGCCCGCTTGTTGGACGGGTCGATGATCTTTTCGTCGAAATTGATCGGCAGCGTCACCGTCGTCTGCCAGAAGGCGGTGTAGCCCTTGGAGACGATGGAAGTCAGCATGACGGCCAGGAATGCCAGGCCGATGGCGATCGCCAGCACGCCATACAGGCGGAACCGGCGCTCGGCGGCGTAGCGCTTCTTGAGACCAATATCGCGGCGCGGACGGGCAACCGAGGTGGCAAGCGTGTCGAGCGAAATATCGGTCATTCGTACTGCTCCCGGTACTTCCGGACGATGTAAAGCGCGACGATGTTCATCACCAGGGTCAGCGCAAAGAGCGTGATGCCGAGCGCGAAGGCAACAAGCGTCTGCGGCGTGTTGAACTCGAGGTCGCCGGTCAGCTGGTTGACGATCTTGACGGTGATGGTGGTCATCGCCTCGAAGGGATTGAGAGTCAGGTTGGCCGCGACGCCGGCCGCCAGCACCACGATCATCGTCTCGCCGATGGCGCGGGATGCGGTGAGCAGGATGGCGCCGACGATACCCGGCAAGGCGGCTGGGAGGATGACGCGCTTGATCGTTTCCGAGCGCGTGGCGCCAAGGCCGAGCGATCCGTCGCGCATGGCGCGCGGCACTGCGGTGATGATGTCGTCGGAGAGCGAGGAAACGACCGGGATCAGCATCACGCCCATCACCAGGCCGGCGGTCAGGATCGACTGCGCCTGGATGAACGGCGTACCGCCGGTCAGGGCGGCGCTGATGTCGCGCAGGAAGGGCCCGAGCGTCACGAGCGCGAAGATACCGTAGACGATGGTCGGGATGCCGGCGAGAAGTTCGAGCGCCGGCTTGACCACCGCGCGCACCTTGGGCGCGGCATATTCCGACATGTAGACCGCCGACATCAGGCCGATCGGTACAGCGACCAGCAGCGCAACGAAGGCGATGTAGAGCGTGCCGGCCAGAAGCGGGATCAGGCCGAACTGGCCTTCCGCGCCGCCCGAGCCGGCCGCGGCGAAACGCGGATCCCACACGGTGCCGAAGAAGAAGTTCGTGAGCGGAATCTTTTCGAAGAAGGCGATTGTCTGGAACAGCATCGACAACACGATGCCGATTGTCGTCAGGATGGCGAGCGTCGAGGCGCCGAGCAGGCTCCACAGCATCACCTTCTCGACATTGTTGCGCGCCCTGGCGCGCGGGCTGATGCGGCTGAGCCCAAAACCGACGCCGATCAATGCGAGGCCGATCGAAACGACTGCTGCGATTGTGTCGAGGCGGTCGGAGACGCGGTTGGCGTCCGCCGCGATCGGGATCATGTAGTCCTTGGTGTCGGGCGCCAGCGCCACGCCCTTTGCGGCGAGCATCGGCTGCAGTTCGGCAAAACTCTGCGGCAGCGCGGCAAGCGTCTGGCTATCGAGCCGGCGCATGCCGCTGGCGAGGCTTTTGACAAGGCCCGCCGCGAGGTCTTCATGCGCAACCGTGCCGTCGGCGACGTCGGCGGGCAAGGATGCGTGGATATGGCTGTCGAGATAGGCGCTCGCCCCGGTATCCCAGGCAGCGAGAAACAATACTGCCGGAACCACGCCCGTCAGGAACGCCCACCAGCCGTGATAGTGCGCGCGCGAGTGCGGCTTGACCGTTCCGTCATCTTGCGCACGCGCCCTTTGTCGGCCGACCACGAAGGCGACCAATCCTATGGCGAGTACGATGGCGAAGACGAGCAGGAAAGACATGGGCCGGCCTCGGTGAATTCAGATCATTGTGCCGAACGGAACAGCCGGCGGAATATTCCATGGGGCGGCGATTTTTCCGCCGCCCCATGCGAGTAGATATTACATGGTCTTGCCGGCGCCGAAGGCTTCGCGCTGGGCAGCGCGCTCAGCGTCCGGAGCGGCAACCAGGCCGTAGTCGGCAAGCGGGCTTTCCGGGCCGACCATCTGGTCGTCGAGGAAGAATTCGACATATTCCTTCAGGCCCGGGATAACGCCGAGATGTGCCTTCTTGACGTAGAAGAACAGCGGACGCGACACCGGATACTCGCCTGAAGCAATGGTCTCGACCGAAGGCGTGATGCCGCCCACGGTGGCGACCTTCAGCTTGTCGGCGTTGTTTTCGTAGAACGCCAGGCCAAATACGCCGACGCCGGTCTTGTTGCTGTCGATACGGGCAAGCGTCTCGGAGTAGTCGCCGTCGATGTCGATGGCCTTGCCGTCCTTGCGCACGGCCTTGCACGCTGCTTCGGCAGCCTTGTCGTCGAGGCCCGAAGCCTTGCCGGCTTCAACGCCGCCGAGCTTCTTGCAGCCGGCGATCAGGAGCTTTTCTTCGAAGACTTCACGGGTGCCGTGCTTCTCGCCGGGAATGTAAGCGGCGATGTCCCAGTCTGGCAGGTTCGGGTTGACCTGGTTCCACTTGGTATTCGGGTTGTCGACCAGCTTGCCGTCAACGGCGATCTTGGCGGCCAGCGCCGTGTAGATGTCCTCGGGGGTCAGTGCCCAATCGGGGCCCTTGACGTCGGTCGCGAAGACGATGCCGTCATAGCCGATCTTCACTTCCTGGATTTCCTTGACGCCGGCGTCGACGCAGGACTGGATCTCGTCCATCTTGATCGGACGCGAGGAGTTGGCGATGTCGATGGTGTTTTCGCCTACGCCCTTGCAGAATTCCTTGATGCCGGCGCCGCTGCCGCCGGACTCGACCACTGGGGTCTTGAAGTTGGTGAAGGTTTCACCGAACTGCTCGGCAACGATCTTGGCATAGGGCAGAACGGTCGAGGAACCGGCAACCTGAACCTGGTCGCGGGCCGAGGCATAGCCTACCGAGGCTGCGATCGCGAAGGCAGCGGCCGACGCGGTGAGAAGAGCTTTTTTCATTGGGGCCTGCTCCTGTTGGAGTATCTCGTATGACGCCTTTCTTCGGCGCCCGGTGAGCCAATAGCCCCCCTCTATTACAGTTAGATGACAGTTTCGTGTCACCCCGGTAACGGTCGCTGTGCATAGCGGCCAAGGGGTCGTTTCCTCGATCCTTTGCCGGCGCGAGGCAAACAACAGACAAGCAACGAAAGCAAGCCGCCTACCCAACGGCAAGCCAGCCTTTGCCACCTTCGCCTGTCACATTTCCACAGTCTTCGACGGATAAAGGTCAGATCGCGCCGCGGCGCTCGTCATCCTGCCATGACCAGCGCTCGATCTTTTCGAGCAGGGCGCGCGGACTGATCGGCTTGGGCAGATAGTCGTCCATGCCGGCTTCGAGACAGCGGTCCTTGTCGCCCTTGAGCGCATGCGCGGTGACGCCGATGATGGGCACGCGGATACCTGTGCCACGTTCGAGCTTGCGGATTTCGCCCGTCGCTTCCAGGCCGTTCATCTCGGGCATGGATACGTCCATGAGGATCATGCGCGGGCGGCGCTCGCCATAGGCAGCGACAGCGCGCCTGCCATTGCCGACGATCTCGAAGCTCAGTTCGGTCTCGGCCAGGATCTGGCTGAAAACCATCTGGTTCACCTCGTTGTCTTCGGCAACGAGAATGTCGAGATCGCCCTCCCCTGCCGGCCGCTGGCCGCCACGAAGCCGTGTCACGTTGGTAATCGAGTTGATCGCATTCTTAGCCGGCATCTGCGCCTCGGCCACCTTCACCGGCGTAAGGTTCGGCGTTCGCCGCCGCTGGATCGTCGCCACCAGCGCCTCCAGCAATGCCGACGAGCGCGCTGGCTTGATCAACTGGGCGTCGATGGCAAGGTCGCGGTATCCGGGGCCTGAAAGGGACTGGTCGACCGAGGTCAACATGACAATCGGCGTGTCGGCCAGGGTTGGCGTATGGCGCACAAGCCGTGCCATCTCGGCACCTGTCATGCCGGGCATCTGGTAATCGAGCACGACGCAGTCGACCTTGACACCCAGTGCGTGCGCCGCGCTCAGCACCCGAAATCCTTCCGCGCCGCTTTGGGCGGCACAGGAATCGAACCCCCATGCCGACATCTGTTCGGTCAGGATGGTGCGGTTGACGGCATTGTCATCGACGATCAGCACCCGCGCACCGGTCACGTCGATCAAGGCCGCCGGCCTTGTCTCCAGCCGCGCTGCGTTGGGCAGCGTCAGCGTGAACCAGAAGGTCGAGCCGGCTCCCTCGGCGCTTTCCACACCGATCTCGCCGCCCATCATGTCGACCAGCCGCGAGGTAATCGCCAACCCGAGGCCGGTGCCTTCATGCCGCCGCGTCGACGACGCATCGACCTGGCTGAACTTTTCGAAAACCAGTTTGAGCTTGGCCTCGGGAATGCCGATGCCCGTGTCGGTCACGGCTATATGCAGCTTGGTCTGCTCGCCGTCGTTGCGGCCCGTCACGTCCACCAGGACATGGCCCGCATCGGTGAATTTGACCGCATTGCCAAGCAAGTTGGTGATGATCTGCCTGATGCGCCCGACATCGCCGACATAGACATGCCTGAGATCGGGCTGCATGCGCACGATCAGCTCCAGGTCTTTCTCCTTGGCGCGCGTCGACATCAAGGTGGCGACGTCCTCGATCGCCTCCGACAGGTTGAACGGAATGGGATCGAGCACCAGCTGGCCGGCATCGATCTTCGAGAAGTCGAGGATGTCGTTGATGATCGTCAGCAGCGCGTTGCCTGATTTGACGATGATGTCGGTGAAGGTCTTCTGCTTGGGATCGAGATCGGACTTCGCCAAAAGCTCGGCCATGCCGAGCACGCCATTCATCGGCGTGCGGATTTCGTGGCTCATGTTGGCGAGGAATTCCGACTTGGCGCGGTCGGCCAGCACCGCACGGCGCTGCGCCTCCTCAAGGTCGGCCTCACGCTGCTTCAGTTCGGTGATGTTGGTCGTTGACCCGATCAGGTAGAGCGAGCCGTCGGACGCCACCATCGCGCTCTTGCGGGCAAACTGGTGTCGCACCGTCCCGCCCGGGTCGGTCGCCGTCTCCTCGACCTCCACGGTCGAGCCGTTGCGCATCACTTCCCGGTCGGCTTCCATGAAGGGTTCGCCTTCTGGTCCGAAAATCTCGAGGTCGGTCTTTCCGATCGCTTCCTGCTTGGAATAGCCGGTCAGTTCGCACCACCCCTGGTTGACATACATCAGCCTGAGGTCGTCGTGCTTGGCGTAGATCGAGACCGGTACATTGTCGATGAGGCTGCGGAACACCTCGTTTTCGCGCATGCTTTCCTGCAGCGCCCGTTCGCGCAACTTAAGCTCGGTGATATCGACACGCACGCCGATGAACGTACCGTCGGCCAGCCGCTGGTCGAAGACCTGGTACCAGCGTCCGTCGGGATTGCGCCGCTCCCTGACCGCCTGGCTGGTGTGGTACCGGGCAGTCATGCCCTCGACCCACGCCTCCGGATCGGCGTCGTAGAGGGCATCGAGTTCGGCGTCGCCCGTGTCGCGGTAGTAGCCGGAGCGTTGCGCCACAACCAGGCTGTCGCGCAGCGAGCTTCCTTCGGTCATGACACCGTCGAGTGCAGGCAGCGCGTTCTTGAGCTTGTGGTTGGCAAGCACGAAACGGTCGTCACGATCGTAGATCACGACGCCTGCCGGCAGCGACTCCAGCACCTCGGCCAACCGGTGGCGCGCCTCGACCGCCTCGACTTCGCGCTGCTTCATCGCGCTCACATCGTAGTAGGAGACCAGCCGCTTGCCGCCCGATAGTGCGGTGACCGAATAAATGATGGTGCGGCCGTCGGCGCGGTGGAACTCGCGCGGCGCGACATCGCCGGCCAGTATCTCGGACTCGCGCGAGACGACATAGCCTTCCCACTTGTCGTCGGCGATTTCGTAGACGCCATTGTGACGGTTGACGTCCATCAGCGCCCGGAACGGGCAGCCGGCGGCAACCTGATCGACGGTGACGTTCCAGATGTCGTAGAATGCCCTGTTGATGAACAGGACGCGGAGTCCGGCATCGACCAGCACGACGCCCATGTTCATCGAATCGATGGTGCGTTCGAGATCGGCATAAGGCAGGTTTGCCGCTTCCAGGGCCCGCACATTGCGTTCCTCGATCGTCAGCACCTGGCCATTTGCCGGCTTGCCGGCCGGATCATCGTCGTCCGACCCCAGAATGTTCCGCATCCGTCAGCCCTGCGTGCAAGGGCGATGCTGCTCCCCCGCAACTCGCCGCAGCGAACCTTGCCGCAGAAGCATTAACGACTGACTAACCTTAACAAGGCCCATTCGGCCTAATCGTCGTTGGCGGCATTCAATTCTTCGGGCCGCATGCCGCCATTGGGATCGACAAGGCCGAGCGACCTGGCCAGCACCAGCCGGCGCGACTTGAGCAAGGGCGAAAGGGCCGCCTGCACGTCAGGCATGCGCGGATTGCGCTCATGCGCCGCAACAGCGGCTTCATCGGCATAGAGCTCGTTGACCATCACCTTGTTGGCGACCGGCGTGCCGTCGCGTTCCACCGGCTTGATCACCTCGAAGCGCAGGCAGCCCGGCTCTTCCTGCAATGTCGCGCGCGCATGCTCAGAGATCAGGTCGAGGAATTGCTCCTCCGCCCCATCCAGTGTTTCGAATTCGACGATGATGGTCATTTCAGCCAAAGGTTCATGCCTTTCCTGCGATCCGCGGTCTGGTACCGCCATTCAGCGCCACGGCGCCGACCGTTGCGGCAGGCTAAGTCATGCCGGGGTTGTTGGGAAGGCTGCAGCGGGTCTTGCGACGCACCGGCGGGCAGAAGGGTGTGCAGCCCGCCGGGCGTTGCCGAAGACGCGCACTCGATACATTGCGCAGGCCAATGGTGCGTAGCTGATGGTGAACAATTGATGAAGGCAGCCGATCACTGTGGATTTCGACCTGTAACGGAAGCACGAAAACAGGGAACTTTCCCTTCATTGTGGAGTTCATTCCCAGGTGAAAGCGAGCGTGGTCTTTTCCTTTCAACCACGCTCATAAAGAGCCCGCCGCAGCCCCTTGCGGCGGGTTTTTTCAATTGATTGGGCCGGGCCGTCCTGCAATTCCGATGCAACCCAGGGTGACTCGACATAGCTTGGGTTGTAGAGCAGACTTTCCGCCCTGAAAATGACCTACGCCAGCATGCAACCTTTGCCTCAAGGAGGCATTTTGATGCAATCGCCTGCGGCAGATGTTTCCACACGACGTGACGATGCTCCACACTATCCCCATTCCATGTCGGTAGGCATGGAAGGTGTTTGAGCACCGGGGCGGTCAGTTCCCCTGACCGTGACAGCAGGCAGGCAAAACTCACCAGCAAGCATAAAGACAAAAAACAAGCACCCCATGGGAGAAGACTATGGAGCACGTACTTTTCACCCAGCCTAACTCCCCGATTTATCCCAAAGATCTCGCGCTTCTTCAGCGCGTGTTCGACCAGATTTGCCTCGAACGCGGCGAAGACCCGGGCTCGGTGTGGGCAAGCGAAATTGCGAGGACACTTCTCAAGCTCTATCGAAGCGGCGTGCGTGACAAGGATCTGTTGCTGGCAAGCATACCCCGCTTCAGGACAAGAACCGCTGCCTGAGGCTCAGGCGGCTTGCGGCTGAACTGGACTTCCCGAAAGCGCTCCGGCTTTCGGGTCAGGGAAGCACCTATCGCTAGCCGCATGGTCCCGTTTCGAGGCGCACCTTTGACAGTTTGCGTCGTGCGGCCCACCAGACGAACTCCAGAATTTCCGTAAATCGGCTGTTCGCCTTTCAGCCATTGATCCCGCGCCGCTGAAAAGCGACAATGACGCCCGGCAGGGGGCCATCGAATCCGGGCATATGACGCAACGTCTCGCCACGCTGGTTGCCATCATCGTCGTCAGCCTCGCCGCATCGCCTGCGGCTGGGGTCGAAGCGAGCCGTGGCCGAACCCTGCTCACCGATCCACATCAACACAATCTGGCGACGCTCTACCAACGATGGCCCAACACAGCCGCCGACTACGTCACCGCGATGATGCGCTATCGCGACGCTGCGGAATACGAGGAGCTGCCGCCAAAGGTCTACCCGTTCATCATGTCCTACGGCCGGCCCCTTGGCGGACCTTGGACCTGGACAGCGCCGAACGGTTCTCACGTCCGCCGGCTACGTGACGGCTCCTTGCGCATCAGCATGACCGATCAGCTCGGCAACTGGTTCGTCGACATCCTTTGCACGGATACCGGCTGGCCAGTGTTTTCCTGTAGCGACGGCATTGAACGGGTGGCCGCAGCGCCAATCCCCCAGGTGCTGGTCATCGACGGCGTCGAATTTTCCAGGACCCTGCCACCACCGACGGAACCTTGGCCAACTCCACAGGACGGCGAGGCCGCCGAGCCCTGATCCACTCGCTGCGTCAGGGAACGTCATCGCTCGCCACGGGACCGCCTTCGCCTTCAAGCGTCGACAGGCGCCGGGTCACCGAACGGCTGAACTTGAGGCGCACCCCCGCGCCATTGGCGCCCTCTTCCGGAATGAACACGGCCCCGAGCCGCTCGAGCGCCGATTGCAGCGCAAGGACGGTGTCGTCGGCAGGTATCGTTATCTGCCGCTCGAACGCCTCGATGACCTGCTCCTCCACACTCGACGCCGTCGCCAGCTTCGCGCGCGTGATTTCAACAATCGCACGGGCAGCCTTGCAGATTGGTCCGGTCATCATGAGCACAGTCTCCAGTCGAAGCGGCAATGCGCAAGGCGAAAACCTTGCCTGCACTGCGGGTATGAGTGCGGAGAAGCTACGATGACCGGCATCACCGCCACAAGGGCAGCCGGTCGCCGTGGACGATCTGTCGCCCCGCAAGCCTAGCCCCAGGCTGCCCCATGGAGCGCATTGAGCGGGAACTTCAGATAGCGCTTGCCGTTGGCTTCGGGCTCGGGAAACCTGCCGCCATTTATGTTGATCTGCAGCGCATGCAGGATCAGCTTGGGCATCGGCAAGGTGCTGTCACGCTCGTTGCGGAAAGCCACGAAGTCTTCCTCGCGTTCATAGCGCGTCAGGTGGATGTTCTGGTTTTTCTGGGCGGCAACGGTGCTTTCCCAGCGTGGTTCACGGCCACCTGGCTGATAATCGTGGCCGACAAAAATGCGGGTATCGTCGGGCAGTGCGACGATGTCCTGGATCGTGGCCCACAGCGAGTTGGCGCTGCCGCCGGGGAAATCCGTGCGCGCGGTGCCGCTATCGGGCATGAACACGGTGTCATGCACGAAGGCCGCGTCGCCCACGACATAGGTGACCGACGCCAGCGTATGGCCGGGCGAAAACATCACCCCGGCCTTGATGCCGCCGATCTCGAACGTGTCGCCCTTTGCGAACAGGCGGTCCCACTGCGAGCCGTCGGTACGCAGGCTCGGCCAGTTGTAGATGCCGGCCCACAGCTTTTGCACGTCGACGATGCGCGCCCCGATCGCCGTCGGCGCGCCGGTCTTGGCTTTCAGATAGGACGCCGCCGAGAAATGGTCGGCATGCGGGTGCGTGTCCAGGATCCACTGCACCTCGAGATCCTGCGCACGAACGAACTCGAGCAGCCGGTCGGCATTGGCGGTATCAGTCGCACCCGACTTCTCGTCAAAATCGAGAACCGGATCGATGACGGCGCACTGCCTGGTGCGCGGGTCGGACACGATATACTGCACCGACCATGTCCGCGGATCGAAGAAGGCGGCGATATCGGGTCTTGCCATCTCTCAAGCCTCCGCCATTTCGACATTGCGCGGGTAAAAGATCGCGCGGCTGGCGTCGAAATCATAGCGTGATTGGTACTGCATCGCGTCCCCCGCCAACTGCCTCACCGCATCGAGGATGAACTGCACTTTATCTTCCGGCAACAGCACGCTGAAATTGAGCCTGATGAAGCCTGGCTTGCTGATCTCGTCGCCGGCCAGGATCGCCGCGCGCATACGCTGCGATTCCGCTTCGTCGATCGACAAGAGGCGATGCACATAAGGACCAGCGCAGGCGCAGCCGCCGCGCGCCTGGATGCCGAAGCGATCGCTCAGCATACGGGTCACGAGCTGCTGGTGGACGTACCCGCCCTTGCCGTCTCTGACGCGGAACGAAAAGATCGGCAACCGTTGCGGCGACAGCGCGCCGAGAAGCTCGATGTTTTCAACTTCGCCCCACGCGGACATGCCGCACTTGGTCAATTCGGCGTTGCGGGCCTGCATCGCGTCGGCGCCCAGAGCGTCCTTGACCA
Source organism: Aminobacter sp. AP02 (assembly GCF_003148805.1). Lineage (GTDB taxonomy): Bacteria > Pseudomonadota > Alphaproteobacteria > Rhizobiales > Rhizobiaceae > Aminobacter. Next base: position 15,325 of record NZ_QGGX01000018.1, on the reverse strand, counting down.
GGAAGGCAAGGGCAGCACGGATATCACCCACGACGTTGGGCGTGCCGGCTTCCTCTCGTGCCTCCAAGGAGGTGCTGTAGTCGTGACTGGTGGGCGACACGAACTTGACGGTCCCGCCGCCGGGCCAGGACGGCTTGCACGTCGTCACGGCGTCGCGGCGCACGATCAGCACGCCCGAAGCACCGGGGCCACCGAGAAACTTGTGCGGCGAGATCACCACAGCATCGATGTCGGCACCGCTTTCAGGCGACATTTCGATCGGCATGTAGGGCCCGGCACCGGCATAGTCCCAGACCACTTTCGCTCCCGCCGCCTTCACCATTTTGGTGACGGCAGCGACATCGGTGATGATGCCGGTGACGTTGGACGCGGCCGAGAACGCACAGACCGTGAGGTCGGCAGTATTTTGCAGCGCCTCGCCGAGCGCGGTGCGATCGGGCCCGCCCTTGGCGCATTCTGCGATCTCGACGATCTCCGCTCCGCTTTCGCGCCAGGGCAGGATGTTCGAATGGTGCTCGTAGGGTCCGATGATGACGCGGACCCGCTTGCCGGCGGCGACTGCATCAGCGACGCCGAGAAGCTTGACCAGCCGGTTGATGCCGGCGGTAGCACCCGAACCGGCAAAGATGACCGCATGCTTGTCGCTGGCACCGCAGCAATCGGCGATCGTCGCGCGCGCTTCGCGGCGCAGGCGGGTCATCATGCCGCCGCAATAGGACGCCTCGGTGTGGCTGTTGGCGTAGTAAGGCAGGACCTCCTCGAGCACGAACCGCTCGATCTGCATCAGCGCCCGCCCCGAAGCGACATAGTCGGCATAGACCATGGCCTTTGCGCCGAACGGTCCTTCGATCTTGGCGCCATTGCCGACAAGGCCGTCGCGCAGCTTTGAAACCACATCGCCGGCCGCGATGTCTCGCCTGAACTTGTGAAGCAGGCCAGTGCCGCCAGGCTTGTCGGAGCACATGGTTTCCATCGAATCTCTCCCGGGAAGGTACAGGGTGTGATTCTAGAACGACGCTAGCGTTGAAACTTCATCGTTTTAACGCGACTTTTCGGCCCGATTGGGTCATATGATCGTCAAGATGGAAAAGATCGACGAAATTGACCTCAAGATCCTCTCGTGCCTGCAAAAGGACGGCGCGATTTCGCAACGCGATCTGGCCGAGCGTGTCGGCCTGTCGCAGAACGCCTGCTGGCGCCGCCTGCAGCGCCTCAATGCAAGCGGCCTCATTCGCGGAACGCATGCCGACATCGACTTGTCGGCGCTCGGCTACGACTTGACGGTCTTCGTCATGATCCGAACCCGCCATCACTCCAAGGAATGGGCCGACAGTTTCCGCAAGCATGTCGAACGCATGCCCGAGGTGATCGACTTCTACCGCATCGGCGGCGACTGGGACTATCTGATTAAGGTGGTGACCAAGGGCATGTCCGGCTACGACGCCTTCTACCAGAAGCTCATCACCAATTTCGACCTGGCGACGGTAACCGGCTTCTTCTCGATGGAAGCCATCATCGACGGTCGGGCAGCCGACCTGAACCGCCTGCGCTGAGCCAAGGTTCCGCCGGACTCTGCTTTGGAAAATCCGAGTGCCATTCAGTCCCGCCGCCGGTCCATGCCAGCAACGGCCAGCTTTTCGAGCTCCTGCCGGACCCCCGCGCGAGCGGCCTCGTTGCGGCCAAGCATGAGCGCAATGGCCGTATCGGATGCCTTGTCGGGATGCCCTCCAGCGAAGGGAGGCGACGGGTCGTACTCGATCGCAAGTTGGACGGCTTGCGCGACCTGCGGCCCGGCAAGTTCGGCAACGATACTAAACGCGAAGTCGATTCCGGAAGTGACGCCGCCGGCAGTGAAGACATTGCCGTCGCGAACGATTCTGGCCTTTTCGTAGGTGGCGCCGACCAGCGCCAGCAGATCGACAAAGGCCCAGTGCGTCGTTGCCCCGGCGCCCCTTCAGCAAGCCGACTGCACCAAGAAGAAAGGCGCCGGTGCAGACGGAGGTTATGTACTTTGCGTTTTGTCCTTGGCGACGAATGAAACTTAATGTCTCCACATCGGTGAGTGCTTCCGCAACACCCGCGCCACCGGGCACGCAAATCAGATCCAGTGGAGGGCAGCTTTCGAACGTGCAGGTAGGCAAGATGCCGAGGCCACGGTCGCTCGCAACAGCAAGCATGGTCTTTGCGACGACATGGGTTTTCGATTGACCGAACTGGCTGGGCGTCGAGATTGAGGGTGGCGTTCCAAGGCGGCTCAGGACTTCAAACGGACCGGTGAAGTCAAGCTGGGTGATGCCTGGGAAGATGACGAATCCGACATTGAAATCGGGCATGCCACTTTCTCCGCGATAGGCAACGCCAGAGCAGGCGATCGAACCCGCCGACCCAAGCGGCTACTGGTCTGTGACTGGCGACCCTGAGCGATTCGGCCCTTGATGACGGAGACCTTCCCCTCGCTCATGAGCATACGCTGCGGGCCGGTTGCGGACAATCAGCCACGTGCGAAAACCAAGTCGCACCATTGCGAGGTATCCCCTGCGGCAGTCTTGCGCTGGACGGCAACCAGCCGAGATCAGCTTCGTGAAGCCCTTGCTCGACCGTTATTCGATGGATTTTGCAGCGGCTCGGCTAAGTGCCTGGAAAACCTGGTACGCCCAAGGGGAATCGAACCCCTGTTCCCGCCGTGAGAGGGCGGTGTCCTGACCGCTAGACGATGGGCGCAGCCGAGAACCGCGATATAGGCGGGCGTTTTTGAAAAAGCAACAGCCCAAGCCGCGATATTATCGCTATGTGCCAATTACCTCTTGGGTTCGAGCAAATCCCACAGATTGCCGTAGAGATCGGCGAACACCGCAACCGTGCCATAGGCCTCGCGGCGGGGCGCTTCGCGGAATTCGACGCCCTTTTCAAGCATCAGCGCATGGTCGCGGGCAAAATCGTCGGTCTCGAGGAACAGAAACACCCGCCCCCCGGTCTGGTTGCCGACGCTGGCCGCTTGGACTTCTCCATCGGCCTTGGCGAGCAGCAGCCTGGCGCCTTGCCCGCCGCCCGGCTCGACGGTCACCCAGCGCTTGCCGCCCCCGAGATCGACGTCCTGGGCAAGCGCGAAGCCGAGCTTGTCGACATACCAGGCGATCGCCTGATCGTAGTCGGCGACAACAACCGCAACCGTCGCGACCTTGCGACCCAAGGCGTCGCTCACTGCGCCTTGACCGCGAACTGGCCGATAAGCCTGCGCTGGGTTATGTCGTAGACAAAGATCGTGTGGCTGCCGTCGGCGAGTTCAGCGTCGATCGAGATGCGGTTGCCGGAGAGCGTCTGTGACGCAATCTTTGCACCCGCGGGCAAGATGATATCGCCGGTCAGCTGGCTGCCTGCGGGCACGTCAATCTCGCCGCCCGTAACTGATGCAACGGGAGCCGCCGTCCGCGATTTGTAGACAACGCCGCCAATGACAGCCATAAGGGCGATGAACAACAGCCCTAAATTGATGATGAAGAAGCGGACGAGTTTCCTGCGGACGCGCTCAACCGATGGGTCGAGCGGCTTGTCTTCTTCTTCAATGGCGGGCCGAGACATGTCAAAACTTCCGGAACAATTGTGATGAGCGCATCAGATAGCGAAGCGACAGGCACTTTGATAGTGCTCGAAGCCGACGCCGATGCCGCAGGCCTGCGGCTCGACCAGTGGTTGGCCGCGCGCCTGGCCCCCGATCTGTCGCGCGCCCGCATTCAGGCGCTGATCAAGCAAGGCGCCGTCCACGTCGATGGAAAGGTCGTCGACGAAACCAAGCGCAAGCTGGTTTCGGGCGAAAAGGTCGCCATCGACATGCCCGAGCCCGAACCGGCCACGCCAGAGGGCGAGGCGATGGCGCTCGATATCCTCTATGAAGACGACGAGCTGATCGTCATCAACAAGCCGGCCGGCCTGGTCGTGCATCCCGGCGCCGGCAACTGGACCGGCACGCTGGTCAACGCGCTGATCCATCATTGCGGCGACAGCCTTTCGGGCATCGGCGGGGTCAAGCGGCCGGGCATCGTCCATCGCCTCGACAAGGAAACCTCAGGTGTCATGGTCGTGGCCAAGACCGACCGCGCCCACAAGTCGCTGTCTGAGGCCTTCGCCGACCACGGCCGCACCGGCGACCTCGAACGTGCCTACAATGCGCTGGTCTGGGGCATTCCCCAGCGCCTGACGGGCACCATCGACGCACCGCTCGGCCGCCATGCCGACCGTGTCCGCCGCGCCGTGGTGCCCGAACACCGCGACGATGCCCGCCACGCCATTACCCACTTCGCCGTGTTGGAGCGCTTTGGCGCCGAGCAAGCGGAATTTGCCACAGCAAGCCTGGTCGAGTGCCGGCTGGAAACCGGCCGCACGCACCAGATCCGCGTCCACATGGCCCATATCGGCCATCCTGTCCTCGGCGACCCCGATTACGGCCAGGCCTTCCGCACCAAGTCGAACCGGCTGCCTGAGCCGCTGAAATCAGCCGTCAAGGCGTTTCCGCGCCAGGCATTGCACGCGACACTTCTTGCATTTCGCCACCCCGCTACCCATTTGATCATGCGGTTCGAGGCTCCCTTGCCTCGCGACATGGGGGAGTTGGTCGAAGGCTTTCGGAATCTCTGAACCCTCGATCAGAAAACCTGACTCGCATTGTTCACTTTGGCGTGACACTCTGTTTCGCGTTGAACAAACCGTGTCTTTTCTGGTTTTGTTCCTGTATAAGACCCATGGCGCGATCGTGCATTCGGCAGTCGCGCCACATGCTCGCCAGGATCAGGGAGCATTTCTCGTAGAGAGGGAGGGCGCTTTATGGCCCAGTCACTACCAAGTATCGTCTCCGGCGAAGGCGGCCTCAGCCGCTACCTGGAAGAAATCCGCCGCTTTCCGATGCTCCAGCCGCAGGAAGAGTACATGCTCGCCAAGCGGTACCAGGAGCATGAAGACACCACCGCCGCCCACAAGCTGGTTACCAGCCACCTGCGCCTCGTGGCCAAGATCGCCATGGGCTACCGTGGTTATGGCCTGCCCATCGGCGAGGTGATCTCGGAAGGCAATGTCGGCCTGATGCAGGCCGTCAAGAAATTCGAGCCGGAGCGTGGTTTCCGTCTCGCCACCTATGCCATGTGGTGGATCAAGGCCTCGATCCAGGAGTACATCCTGCGCTCGTGGTCGCTGGTCAAGATGGGCACCACCGCCAACCAGAAGCGTCTGTTCTTCAACCTGCGCAAGGTCAAGGGCAAGATCCAGGCGCTCGATGATGGCGACCTGAAGCCCGAGCACATCACCGAGATCGCAACGCGCCTCAATGTCTCCGAGGCCGAGGTGGTGTCGATGAACCGCCGCCTGTCGGGCGACGCTTCGCTCAATGCGCCGATCCGCGCCAGCGAAGGCGAATCGGGCGAGTGGCAGGACTGGCTTGTCGACGATCATGACAGCCAGGAAACCATGCTCATCGAGCAGGACGAGCTCGACAACCGCCGCAGCATGCTGGCGGGCGCCCTGTCGGTGCTCAACGACCGCGAAAAGCGCATCTTCGAGGCGCGCCGTCTTTCCGACGAGCCACTGACGCTGGAAGAGCTTTCGGCCGAGTTCGACATCTCCCGCGAGCGCGTCCGCCAGATCGAGGTCCGCGCTTTCGAAAAGGTCCAGGACGCGGTCAAGGCCGCCGCCAAGAAGCAAGCCCAGGCACTCCGCACCATCGACGCCTGAGGCTGAAAGCTTCAACAAACAAAAAACGCGCCGGCAACACCGGCGCGTTTTTCGTTTGGTCTTCATCCTCGATCAAGGATGCAAGGCCCGTCCCTAAACTTTCTTTGCCAGGCTGATCGCAAGCTGTTCCATGCGCTCGGCCAGCGAGCCCAGCGCGCCGGTCAGTGCCGCGTCATTCTTGTCGGCCTTGGTGAGCGCATCGTCGCGCGTCTTGCGCAGCGTCAGCACTTCGCTCTCCATGCCCTTGACGCGCTTTTGCAGTTCCGCCAGCTCGTCCATCACCATGATGCCGGCCATCACCGTCAGGCGCTGGTCCCCGATCTCGCCGAATGAGTCCTTGAGATGCAGCACGTAGCGGTCGAAACGGTTGGCAAGGTCGATGAGATGCTCTTCCTGGCCTTCGTCGCAGGCCATGCGGTACTGCTTGCCGTCGATGGTTACAGTGACTTGCGCCATCTCCACCCTACCTGTCCAGCACGGCGCGGATCGTCTCCATGGCGGTCACGAGCCGTCGCGAGACTTCCTTGTTGGCTTCTTCCAGCCGTTCGGCGCGGGCTTCGGAATTGTCGAGCTCCTGCGCGAGGCGGGCGCGGTCTGCGTTCATGCGCTGGACCTCGGCCTCTGCCTCGCCGTAGTCCTGCTCATGCTCCAGCCGCGCGGCGACAGCGCTTTCCAGCGTATCGATCGCCTTGCCTAGCCGGCCAATGACTTCCCTGAGTGTCGTATCCCCGGTCATGGCTCCCGTAGACCCTCGCCCATCACCGAATCGCGCACGTTTCAGAACGCGTTACCTCTGAAACATTAGGCACCGGTTGAACGAGGCGTCAACAAAGCTGTTTCGCCTTTCCCCCGTTAAGCGCATCGGCCCGGATATCGGAAACCGGCTCAGGCGTGACTTGGCGCCGCAAGGAGGCTGTGAAAACGCACCGATTTATTGACTCAAGCCCTGTGCCTGCTATGTGTCGCGCACTTTTCCGGGGTGCCGCCGCCCCGCTTTCCACGGCTTATGGGAGGGACGATGTCCTCGCGCGAAAAACACGACCGGATGGCCAATGCGATCCGCTTTCTGTCCATTGATGCCGTGGAGAAGGCCAATTCCGGCCATCCCGGCCTGCCAATGGGCGCGGCAGACGTCGCGACCGTGCTCTACACCCGCTTCCTCAAGCATGATCCGGCCAATCCCCATTGGCACGACCGCGACCGCTTCGTGCTGTCGGCCGGCCATGGCTCGATGCTGCTGTACTCGCTGCTCTATCTCTCGGGCTACGAAGACATCACCATCGACCAGATCAAGAATTTCCGCCAGCTCGGCTCCAAGACCGCCGGCCACCCCGAATACGGCCACGCCGCCGGCATTGAGACGACGACCGGCCCGCTCGGCCAGGGCCTTGCCAACGCCGTCGGCATGGCGCTCGCCGAACGCATCATGAATGCCCAGTTCGGCGACAAGCTGGTCGACCACTACACCTACGTGCTCGCCGGCGACGGCTGCCTGATGGAAGGCATCTCGCAGGAAGCGCTGTCCTTTGCCGGTCACCTCAAGCTCAACAAGCTGATCGTCTTCTGGGACCACAACAACATTTCCATCGACGGCCCGATCTCGCTCGCCGACTCGACCGACCAGCTCGCCCGTTTCGCCGCTTCGGGCTGGAACACCATCGCCGTCGACGGCCATGACCCCGAGGCGATCGCCGGCGCCATCGAGACCGCCAAGCGTTCCGACCGCCCGACCCTGATCGCCGCCAAGACCACCATCGGTTTTGGTTCGCCCAACAAGGCCGGCACCAACAAGGTCCACGGTTCGGCGCTCGGCGCCGCCGAAGTCGAAGCCACCCGCAAGGCGCTCGGCTGGGACTATCCGGCTTTCGAGATCCCTTCGGACATTCTCGACGCGTGGCGCCTTGCCGGCCTCAACTCGGCCAAGAAGCGCAACGATTGGGAAAAGCGCCTCGCCGAGACCGAGACCGAAGTTCGCGCCGAGTTCGAGCGCCGCATGCGCGGCGACCTGCCGGCCAATTTCGACGCCACCATCGCCGACTACAAGAAGAAGCTCGCCGCCGACAAGCCAAAGGTCGCCACCCGCAAGTCGTCGGAAATGGCGCTTGAAGTCATCAACGGCGTCGTGCCCGAGACCATCGGCGGTTCGGCCGATCTCACCGGCTCCAACAACACCAAGACCAGCCAGACCAAGAACATCGCACCCGGCGACTACGGCCAGCGCTTCGTTCACTACGGCATCCGCGAACACGGCATGGCGGCTGCGATGAACGGCATGGCGCTGCATGGCGGCGTCATCCCCTATTCCGGCACCTTCCTGTGCTTCTCCGACTATGCCCGCCCGGCCATGCGCCTGGCGTCGCTGATGGGCATCCGCGTCGGCTTCGTCATGACCCATGATTCCATCGGTCTCGGCGAAGACGGCCCGACCCACCAGCCGGTCGAGCACCTCGCGGCCCTGCGCGCCATCCCCAACCACATCGTCTTCCGCCCGGCCGACGCCATGGAAGCCGCCGAGTGCTGGCAGCTGACGCTTGAAAACCGCAAGACGCCGTCGACGCTGGCACTCACCCGCCAGAACCTGCCGGCCGTGCGCACCGAATATGTCGAGGAAAACCTCTGCGGCTACGGCGCCTATGAACTGGCGACCGCCGATGGCGATGCCCAGGTCACCATCTTCGCCACCGGCTCCGAGGTCGAGATCGCCCTCGCAGCCCGCAAGCTGCTGCAGGATGCCGGTCACCCGACCCGCGTCGTTTCGGTGCCTGCCTTCGAACTGTTCGAACAGCAGAGCCCGGAATACCGCAAGGCGATGATCGGCAACGCCAAGGTCAAGGTTGCGATCGAAGCCGGCATCCGCATGGGCTGGGACAGCTTCATCGGTACGGACGGCGTCTTCATCGGCATGCACGGCTTCGGCGCCAGCGCCCCGATCGAAGACCTCTACAAGCATTTCGGCATCACCGCCGAGGCAGCCGCAGACGCTGCCAAGGCTCGGCTTTAAGACGTTCCCCCAGGAGGATCAGACATGACCGTTAGAGTTGCCATCAATGGTTTCGGCCGCATCGGCCGCAACATCGTGCGTGCCATCTATGAGTCGGGCCGCAAGGACATCGACGTCGTCGCCGTCAACGATCTCGGCCCGGTCGAGACCAACGCCCATCTGCTGCGCTACGACAGCGTGCACGGCCGCTTCCCCCACGAAGTGAAGGTCGAGGGCGATTCCATCAACATCGGCTCGGACAAGTTCAAGGTCACCGCGATCAAGGATCCTTCGCAGCTGCCGTGGAAGGAACTCGGTGTCGACATCGCGCTCGAATGCACCGGCATCTTCACCTCCAAGGACAAGGCTTCGGCGCATCTCGCCGCCGGCGCCAAGCGCGTCATCGTCTCGGCTCCCGCCGACGGTGCCGACCTGACCGTGGTTTACGGCGTCAACCACGACCAGATCACCAAGGACCACATCGTCATTTCGAATGCCTCCTGCACCACCAACTGCCTGGCACCCGTCGCCATGGTCCTCAACAATGCCTTTGGCATTGAAAAGGGCTTCATGACCACAATCCACGCCTACACCGGCGACCAGCCGACCCTCGACACCATGCACAAGGACCTCTACCGCGCCCGTGCGGCGGCGATGTCGATGATCCCGACCTCGACCGGTGCCGCCAAGGCGGTCGGCCTGGTGCTGCCTGAACTCAAGGGCAAGCTTGACGGCGTTTCAATCCGCGTACCGACCCCGAACGTCTCGTGCATCGACTTCAAGTTCGTGTCGAAGAAGAACGTCACCGTTGACGAGGTCAACGCCGTGCTCGTCGCTGCCGCCAACGGCCCGCTCAAGGGCGTTCTCGCCTTCACCGACGAGCCTCTGGTTTCCATTGACATGAACCACAACCCGGCCTCGTCGACCTTCGCGCTCGACCAGACCAAGGTCATCGACGGCAACCTGGTGCGCGTCATGTCCTGGTACGACAACGAGTGGGGCTTCTCCAACCGCATGGCCGACACCGCAGTCACCATGGGCAAGACCATCGCCTGATTGGGCCTGCTCTATCGACGCTTCGACGCCCGGCTTCGGCCGGGCGTTTTCGTTTTTGCTGCCCGCAAGAAAATCTTTGGCCCAAGCCGGCAAAAATCCATTCTTGCTTGCACCCGGCCTTTTCTTCGCCGCACTCTGACCCGACGCAGCTAACAAGTGCTTCGCGGACGGGTCGGGATGGAACAGGCGGTATACCTAATCACGCTGGTGGGCACCGCCCTGGTGGTGGCCGCGGCGTTTTCGAGCCTGATCGCGTTTCGCTTCGGCGCCCCTCTCTTGCTGCTCTTCCTGGGCATCGGTCTCGCCAGCGGCGTCGACGGCCTCGGTATCGTCTTCGACAACGCCCACCTCGCTTATTTCGTCGGCGCGATTGCACTCGCCGTCATCCTGTTCGATTCAGGCTTCGGCACGCCTGTTGGCGTCCTGCGCCAGGCCGGCCTGCCCGCGCTCACGCTCGCAACGATCGGCGTGGGCATCACCACTGTCATCTTTGGTATCGCCGCCTATTACCTCACCGGCTTCACCTGGCTCGAATCCTTCCTGCTCGGTGCCGCCGTCGCCTCCACCGACGCCGCTGCCGTGTTCTTCCTTCTGCGCGCCGGCAACATCAATCTGCGCGAGCGCGTCCGCTCGACGCTCGAAATCGAGTCCGGCACCAACGACCCCATCGCCATCTTCCTCACCATCACGCTAGTCGAGATCATCGCGCTTGGAGCAAAACCCGACGCCGACCTGCTGCTGGTCGACCTTGTCATCGGCTTTTTCGTCCAGATGACCCTCGGCGCCGCCATCGGCCTGCTCGGCGGCTTTGTCATCGTCAAGCTGGTCGAGCGGCTCAATCTCGACCGCGGGCTGCTGCCCATCTTCGTCTTGACGCTGTCGCTGCTGGTCTTTGCCATGGCGGGCGCGGTCGGCGGCTCTGGCTTCCTCGCCGTCTATCTCGCCGGCCTCGTCGCCGGCAATTCCGACATCCGCGCGGTGTCCACGCTGAAGCGTTTCCAGGAGGGCATGTCCTGGCTCGCCCAGATCATCATGTTCCTGGTGCTCGGCCTATTCGCCACGCCCTCGCAGTTCCCCGCCATCGTGGTTTCGGCCCTCGTGCTCGGCCTGTTCCTGATGTTCGTCGCCCGTCCCATTGCGGTCTGGCTTTGCCTCATCCCGTTCAACATCCCGCGCCAGGAAACCGCCTTCATTTCCTGGGTCGGCCTGCGCGGCGCGGTCTCGATCCTGCTTGCCATCACCCCGCTGCTGGGCGGGCTGGAAAACGGCCGGGCGATCTTCAACATCGCCTTCATCATCGTGCTGACATCGCTGGTGATCCAGGGCTGGACGGTCGGCCCGCTCGCCCGCCGCCTCGGCCTCATCGTGCCGCAGCGCTATGGCCCGCTCGACAAGGTCGAGCTCGAATTGCCGGGTTCCGCCCATCACGAACTGCTCGCCTACAAGGTCGTGCCGGGCTCGCCGGTCGCCAAGGGCCAGCGCATCCCGCGCTGGGCACGACCGTCTCTGGTCGTGCGTGAGGGCCGTTCGATGCGCTTTGCCGACATGGGCCGCCTACAGGCGGGCGACAACGTCTACATCTTCGTGCCCGATCGCTATCCCCGCCTCCTCGACCGGCTGTTTGCCTCCCGCGCCGAGGTCGATGCCGAGGACGAGGATTTCTTCGGCGCCTTCACCGTCGACCAGACCCATCTCGCCGGCGAGCTCGAGGCGATCTACGGCGCAACCATCAAGGAAGAAGAGCGCAAGCTCTCCATCGGCGACCTGATCAAGCAGCGGCTGCGCGGCCACGTCGAATACGCCGATCGCGTTTCCCTCGGCCCGATCGACCTGATCGTGCGCGACGTCGACGACAAGGGCCGCATCGTCGCCGTCGGCCTGTCCATCGAGCCTGCACCTCCGCCGCCGCCGGTGCCCGTATTCTTGAGCGGTAGCGAGATCAGCCAGCGCATCAGGCGCTTCTTTGCCAAGCGCCCCCAGAAGCCGGCCACTACGCAAGAACCCCCGACAACCTCGGAAGGCTTGTCCGAAGACGCCTGAGCGCACCGATTTCTCGCGGGAAAGGTGGGCTGCCGCCACTCCAGACAAGCCACCTGGACAGGGAGCGCGGGAAGCATTCGCCCCGGAAATCCCGCCTCTTCAATCTCAACCGTTGTAGACAACCGAAAGCTTGTTGCCTGCCGGATCACGCACGTAGGCGGAATACCAGTCCGGCCCGTAATGCCTTGCTGCGCCATCGCCCAGTAGGGCTCCTGCTCGTGCTCACAGCCGGGATATGCGGCGATGAAGTCGTCGATGAGGGGCGTCTTGCCGCTGCCGTGCGTGCCGGTGACCGCGATGCGCATGCTTGCCCCCTCGTTTCCCCGGCGATAGCCGCTCGTGGCCGCAACCGGAAGGGCCCTCAGCATCAAAATTTCGCCCACGCCATTGCGCAAACCTTGCATCCGCGCCTGCGCTGGCTATGGTCCGCGCCATCTCTCCAAGCGAAAGGGAACCCCATGGCAGCTTTCAAGACCCTCGACACCATCGGCAACGTCAGCGGCAAGCGGGTCCTGGTCCGCGTCGACCTCAACGTGCCGGTATCAGACGGCAAGGTGACTGACGCCACCCGCATCGAGCGCGTCGCCCCCACCATCACCGAGCTTGCCGGCAAGGGCGCCAAGGTCATCCTGCTTGCCCACTTCGGCCGTCCCAAGGAGGGCCCCGATCCGGCCCTGTCGCTGGCGCCCATCGCCACCGCCACCGCTGAGGTCATCGGCCGTCCGGTCGGCTTTGCCGCCAACTGTATCGGCGAGAAGGCCGCTGCCGCCGTCGGTGCCATGAAGGACGGCGACATTCTTCTTTTGGAAAACACCCGCTTCTACAAGGCCGAAGAGAAAAACGACCCGGCCTTCGTCGAGCAGCTCGCCGCCAATGGCGACATCTTCGTCAACGACGCCTTCTCCGCCGCCCACCGCGCGCATGCATCCACAGAAGGCCTCGCCCACAAGCTGCCCGCTTTTGCCGGCCGCACCATGCAGGCCGAGCTCGAGGCGCTGGAAAAAGGCCTCGGCAACCCCGTCAAGCCGGTCGTCGCCATCGTCGGCGGTGCCAAGGTCTCGTCCAAGATCGACCTCTTGATGAACCTGGTAAAAAAGGTCGATGCACTGGTGATCGGCGGCGGCATGGCCAACACCTTCATCGCGGCGCGCGGCACCGATGTCGGCAAGTCGCTTTGCGAGCATGACCTCGCCCCCACCGCCAAGCAGATCATGATCGAGGCCGCCCAGGCCGGCTGCGCCATCATCCTGCCGTCGGACGGCGTCGTCGCCCGCGAATTCAAGGCGGGTGCCGCCAACGAGGTCGTTGCCATCGACGCCGTGCCGGCGGACGCCATGATCCTCGACGTCGGCCCCAAGACGGTTGCTACCGTCAACGACTGGATCGACCGCGCTGCGACGCTGGTCTGGAACGGCCCGCTCGGTGCCTTCGAAATCGAACCTTTCGATAAGGCGACGGTCGCCACCGCCCAACATGCGGCTGCCCGCACCAAGGCCGGCAAGCTCGTCTCCGTCGCTGGTGGCGGCGATACGGTCGCCGCACTCAACCATGCCGGTGTTGCCGACGACTTCTCGTACGTCTCCACCGCAGGCGGTGCCTTCCTCGAATGGATGGAAGGCAAGGAACTGCCCGGCGTCGAAGTGCTCAAGGCCTGAGGCTTCTAGACTTTCCCGCGAAAGCAGCGTGGATCTAGACCGGACACGACAAGGGGCGTCTTTGCGGCGCCCCTTTTTCGTGATCCGGCTGCTTCAGCAACTGCCTATGCCGGCTTGGCATACTGCTCGGCGCTCATCACTTCGATGCAGACAAAGCGTTCGTTGCCTTCGACCCAGGCGTCGTGGCCCGGCGGAATTGTATAGGACGCGCCCTTCTTCAACGTCTTTTCGGTTCCGTCGTTCAGTCTGACGGTCAAGGCGCCGGAGACGACGTAACCGACATGCGACACCTGGCAGCTATCCGTCTTGACGACAGGTTTCACGCACTCGGACCACCTCCATCCCGGCTCCATGTTGAGCCGGCCCAGCGTGAACCCTGCAAGCCGAACCACTTCGACGCGCGTCTTGTCGGGCGCGCGAACTTCATCGGGGCTGTCGTGAGACTTGAACTCGAATTTCGTGACGTTCATTCCGCCGTCGGCCATGGCATCCTCCCTACATGCGCGAATGCGCGCAGACGGCATATATTTTAGCACCAGCTTATATTTGTGATAAGCGCGCCGGCCTCACGCGGATGGCTACCCGTCCTAAAACGATTGAAATAATTTCAATCGGTTATAGGCTCGCGGGCGGCATTCCGTTCCGGAAAACCATCTGCTATGCGCCCGGAGCATCTGTTCAGGAGGTATTTGTATGAGCGAACGTCTCGAAGACATTGCTGACGCCATGGTGGCCGGCGGCAAGGGCATTCTGGCTGCGGATGAAAGCTCCGGCACCATCAAGAAGCGTTTCGACGTCATCGGCGTCGAGTCGACGGCCGACAGCCGCCGCGACTATCGCGAAATGATGTTCCGCACCAAGGAGGCGATGACCAAGTACATCTCCGGCGTCATCCTCTACGACGAGACCATTCGCCAGAACGCCGCAGACGGCACCCCGCTGGTCGAGCTCATCAAGGCCGCCGGCGCGATCCCCGGCATCAAGGTCGACGCCGGCGCCAAGGCGATCGTCAATTTCCCCGGCGACACCATCACCGAAGGCCTCGACGGCCTGCGCGAGCGCCTGGCCGAGTACTACAAGCTCGGTGCCCGCTTCGCCAAATGGCGCGCCGTGATCGACATCGACACCGGCAAGAACGTTCCGTCGGCCTATTCGATCTCGGCCAACACCCAGGCACTCGCCCGCTACGCGGCACTTTGCCAGGAAGCCGGCATCGTGCCGATCGTCGAGCCGGAAGTGCTGATGGACGGCGCCCACGACATCGACACCTGCTACGACGTCACCAAGGCAACGCTGGTCAAGCTCTATGACGAGCTCTACGCCGCCCGCGTCAATCTCGAAGGCACCATCCTGAAGCCCAACATGGTCATTTCGGGCAAGAAGGCAGCCAAGAAGGCCAGCGCCGAAGAGATCGCCGAAAAGACCATCAAGCTGTTCCGCGAGACGGTTCCGGCTGCGGTCCCGGGCATCGCCTTCCTGTCGGGCGGCCAGTCCGACGAGGAGGCCACCGCCAACCTCAACGCCATCAACGCGATCGGCCCGCATCCGTGGAAGCTGACCTTCTCCTACGGCCGCGCCCTGCAGGCGGCGCCGCAAAAGGCATGGTCGGGCAAGGCCGAGAACCTCGGCGCAGGCCAGGCCGCCTTCACCCACCGCGCCCACATGAACCACCTGGCCGCGCTCGGCCAGTGGAAGTCAGGCTTGGAAAAGGCTGCCTAAACCCCGCCATCAGGCATGAATGCAAAAAGCCCCGGAGCGATCCGGGGCCTTCTCTTTTGGGGCTGTCAAGCACAGCTTTCCGCCCTGTGCTTGCGAGGCACATGCTGATTGTTTTGGTTGCGGTAGTTGTTGTCGATCTCTCGGCGCGTGCTGATCG
>NZ_QGGX01000017.1 GCF_003148805.1 Aminobacter sp. AP02 | reverse complement strand
GTCCTTCCGAAATGGGTTGGCGTCAACAACCAAACCCTACCGGAAAGCGCCGATGACCACCGACACGCCGCTCACTCGCTACGGCGCTGCTAACGGCGCGCTCGCGAGCGGCTCCGTAACCGTCCAGCTACACCACCTGATGGGACACGACCAACTTTTTTCTATCACGGCCTGACGCGCGCTTCCGTTGTACCCAACACGTTGGAAGATAAGAGAGGCCTGGCGAACCGTATATTTTCCGGCTTGGCACCCGTGCTTGCACAGACAAAATCTCTCAAGCAGACCAACAAGCGTCTTTATTTGCTGGTCAAATGGTCAGTGAACATCTCTCTGGTTCTGTTTCTTTTTGGAATGGTAACGGCGGTATCCATGTTGATCACGGGAATTGCCTAGGATCGATCAGCAGAAAGATGACGGCGGCCGCGACGTTGCCCCCAAGATTTGCCCAGTTTTGAGTTCGTTTCCGGCGTTGAGTTTGCCCTGCTGGGCGGTGGAAGCGGCGGGCGCTGGCGCGTGGCTTTTCGCATTGCTCAGCGCCAGGGCCCGTCGCGTGTGGAACGTCAGTGGGAACTCGTCGGGCGTCTGCCAGCCGAGCTTCGAGTGCGGACGCGCGCTGTTGTAGAACGCTCGGGTGGGCACCGTCACGGTGTTTATCTTGCTCGTTTTCTGCATCTCGGCATGGGTTTGGGGTGTACCGCTACTAGAACTGGGATGGGTCTCGCCAGTAGCTTGTGGCCCAAGCCTCGGCCACGGTTCACTCCGGGAAACCGGGCATTCCGTAGCTCCAAGATTTGGTGTACTGCCGAAATTCGATCTCCCGACTCCCAACTAGCGACCGCTGCTCTTTCAGGAAAAGCCGCCATGTCAGGGCCGATGCGGTGAGGATCATGCCATGCCGCGTCCGCTCCGGCCTCGCAACACGCAGGCCATCTTGCGCATATTTATCGACAGCACGTATCACCGCTGCCTCAGCATCCTTCCACGCTTGCGCTCGGACTGCCTCAGCGGCGCGGCCGCGATCCCCCAGATGATCAATTGCAGACTCAATTAGCCGTACTGACAGTTCAATCTGCCGGTGCCCCCGGGCCGCATCGATAAACTTGAGAGTCTCGGGATCAAGCATGGGCGCCATTCTCACGCGGAATGCGCAACCGTCAACCGGAACTGCGCGACATGGCGGCCCGGCACCCTGCCTATTGCCGCCGAGACATGTTTGATTTCCTACACCGGGGTTTGTTTGTTTTTCAGAGGCAACGTACGGCAACGAGGAGGATTGCTGCTTCGATTGATCGATGCTTGGCTAATCTGCCGATAGGTAAGAGAAGGCAGCCGATCGTCCCACCTCTATTTGGCTTGGAACCTGAGCTTGCCAAGACGAAATCGCAGATGGCCTCACACCGGATGAGCCCGCGAAAAGGCGCAGCTCTTTACGCCCGGTATTCAGGCGATCTGCAGACCAGTTTTTTCTCTCGCGCTCCATGCCGCATGGATCTGCCGTCGTTGCGCGAAAACCCTTGAAAATCAAGGAAACTCAGTTGCAACACGACGCGACATAAGTTCGGCCGATCAGTTGCCATCGATCGACATTAAAATACTGAATTTGTTGAGGGAAGGAGTGGTGCCCAGACGCGGATTCGAACCACGGACACGCGGATTTTCAATCCGCTGCTCTACCAACTGAGCTATCTGGGCCTACTTCCGGGATCGAGCCAAATGTCTTGATCCCGGGGGCTTCGAGTGGTGCGCTGCACCCCTGAAAGCGGGTGGGTTATAACACGAGATTTGCCGCTGTCCAGCGCCTGAGATGTCTTTTTCCAGAAAGAAATCACAGGCCGTAGCGTAAGCTGCGAACCTCGCTTAGCGTTGTTCGCCGGCTTCGCCGTTTCCGTCCGAATCTTCTTCCTCGTCGTCACGCACCGGAATGGCATAGGAGCCCGAAAGCCAGCGGTTGAGGTCGACCGCCTTGCAGCGTGGCGAGCAAAATGGGTAGCTGTCTCGGGCCGAGGGCTTGCCACATTCGGGGCAGGGGCGCTTGGCGCGCAGCGGCGCGACCGTGTCGTTGGTGTCGCTCATATGCGCGCGCCAGCCTGCCAGTTGAGCTGGACCTGATAACCTTCGCCTGACAGTAGCGATGTCGTCTCGTAGAGCGGCAGGCCCACCACATTGGTGTAGGAGCCGACAAGCTTGACAACAAACGTGCCGGCGAGGCCCTGAATGCCATAGCCGCCAGCCTTGCCGCGCCATTCGCCCGACGCAAGGTAGTTTTCCATGTCCTGCTTCGACAGGCGCTTGAAGCGCACCCGCGTTTCGACCAGCCGCTGACGCAGCTTGCCGACGGGCGTCACCAGCGCCAGGCCGGTATAGACGCGGTGCGATCGGCCCGAAAGCAGCTGCAGGCAGTGCAGCGCCTCGTCCGATGTCTCCGCCTTGGGCAAGATACGTCGGCCGACGGCGACCACGGTGTCGGCCGCAAGGATGAAGCCGGAAGCCGGCTCGGCTTCCCTGGAAAGAACGTCGTACGCCTTCTGGACCTTGGTCACAGACAGGCGCTTTGCCAGCGAGCGCGGGTGCTCG
Source organism: Aminobacter sp. AP02 (assembly GCF_003148805.1). Classification (GTDB taxonomy): domain Bacteria; phylum Pseudomonadota; class Alphaproteobacteria; order Rhizobiales; family Rhizobiaceae; genus Aminobacter. The sequence goes on along the minus strand of NZ_QGGX01000017.1, from coordinate 126,687 downwards.
GCACGCATCGGACGTTCGTCGACGTCGGCCGGAAACAGCCGGTCCGGCTCGATGCCGGCCTGCTGCAACAGCTCGACACGGCGGGGCGAACCCGAAGCAAGCACAAGCTTTTGCAGATCGCTCAATCCAAGATCCTGTAGGCTGGGGCCGGCCGAGCGCCCGGTGGGCTGTCGCGGCTTACTTGAAGCGGTAAGTGATACGGCCCTTGGTCAGGTCGTAAGGCGTCATTTCGACGAGGACCTTGTCGCCGGTCAGAACGCGAATGCGATTCTTGCGCATACGGCCGGCGGTGTGGGCGATGATTTCGTGTTCGTTTTCGAGCTTGACCCGGAACATCGCATTCGGCAACAATTCCGTTACGACGCCCGGAAACTCGAGGACTTCTTCCTTCGGCATTCGGTACCTTTGGTTTGGATGACTTGGCCGGCGTCCCGGCCGGAATTGGGCGGAACCTATATGATTATCCACGGTTTGTGAACACGCTTAATCGGCGTCGTTTTCGGCTGCGTTTTGGGCGAATCTTTCGCCCATTCTGGCCTTCAGCCGCTCACGCACATCGCGATAGGCGCTCATGATCTGGTCCCGCGTGCCAGTCACTGCGGTCGGGTCCGGGGTTGGCCAATATTCCACGTCGACTGCCATCGAGCGGGTGAACTCGAGTGCGGCGTGATGCGCCTCGGGTGCCAACGTGACGATCAGATCGAAATAGTCGTCTTCGAGATCATCGATTGTGCGGGGCTGGTGCTCGTTCAGCCCCATGCCCTCTTCGGCAAGCACGGCATCGACGAACGGGTCACGGTCGCCGGCGCGCACGCCGGCCGAGGCGACGAAGATCGAGGGCGGCAGTTGGTGACGGGCAATCGCTTCGGCCATCGGTGAGCGAACCGAATTCATTCGGCACATGAACAAGATGGAGCGCGGGGAGCTGCCGTTTGCCGCCATATGTCATCCGCGCCAGTGAAGCACGCAGATCAGCGTGAAAAGGCGGCGGGCTGTGTCGAAGTCGATCTCGATCTTGCCGGCCAGGCGGTCGAGCAGCGTTTGCGATCCCTCATTGTGCAGGCCTCGCCTGCCCATGTCGATCGCCTCGATCTGGCTGGGCGTCGAGGAGCGGATCGCCTCGTAGTAGCTTTCGCAGATCATGAAGTAGTCCTTCACGATGCGGCGGAATGGCGTCAGCGACAGGATGTGGGTGACCACTGCCTCGCCATGCTCGCGCGAGATGGCGAAGACCAGCCTGGCGTCGACCAGCGACAGCTTGAGCCGGTAGGGGCCGTGGCCATCGTCATTGATCGGGTGGAACGAGTTTTCCTCGATCAGGTCGAAGATCGCGACCGCGCGCTCATGCTCGACGTCGGGCGTCGAACGGCCGATCGATTCGTCGAGTTCGACGTCGACCAGGCGGGAGCGTGCGTGGCCTTTGTCGGACATCGCGGCCTACATGTTCAATCTGATGGCGACGGAGCGCGCATGGGCGTCGAGACCTTCGGCCTTGGCAAGGGCGATGGCCGCGGGTGCGAGCGCACGCAATTGCTCTGGACCGAGCTTCAGGATCGAACTGCGCTTGACGAAATCGAGCACACTCAGCCCGGAGGAAAAGCGCGCCGAACGTGCCGTCGGCAGTACATGGTTCGGACCGCCGACATAATCGCCGATGACTTCGGGCGTATGCTTGCCCACGAAGATCGATCCAGCGTTGCGGACGCGCGCAAGCAATGCTTCCGGCTCGGCGGTGGCAAGTTCGAGATGTTCGGCAGCGATTCGGTCGATCAGCGGGATCGCCTTGTCGAAGTCCTCGACCAGGATCACCGCGCCGAAGTCGCGCCAGCTTGCGGCAGCGGTTTCAGCGCGAGGCAAGAGCTTGATCTGGCGCTCGACAGCCGCTTCGACCGATTTGCCGAACGCGGCATCGTTGGTGATCAGGATCGACTGCGCCGACACGTCATGCTCGGCCTGGGCCAGCAGGTCGGCGGCAAGCCAGTCCGGATCGTTGTCGGCGTCGGCAACAATCAGCACTTCGGAGGGGCCGGCGATCATGTCGATGCCGACGGTGCCGAACACCTGGCGCTTGGCAGCCGCGACATAGGCGTTGCCGGGCCCGACGATCTTGGCGACGGGGCGGATGGTTTCGGTGCCATAGGCAAGGGCTGCAATCGCCTGCGCGCCGCCAACGCGGTAGATTTCGGATACGCCGGCGAGGTCGGCTGCAACCAGCACCAGCGGATTGATGACGCCGCCGGTGGCGGGCACCACGATGACGATGCGTTCGACGCCGGCAACCTGGGCCGGAACCGCATTCATCAGCACCGAACTCGGATAGCTCGCCGTGCCGCCGGGAACATAGAGCCCGACCGCTTCGACGGCGGTCCAGCGCGAACCGAGCTCGACGCCGACCGCATCGACATAGCGGTCGTCCGTGGGCATCTGGCGGGCATGGTGGGAGCGGATGCGGTCGCGCGCAAAACGCAGCGCTTCGACGATTTCCGGATCGGCGTCGACATAGGCCTGGTCGATGTCCGCGCGGGTCACGGCGATACCGAGCGCGGTGAGGTCGGCGCGGTCGAATTTCTTGGTGTAGTCGATCAGGGCCGCGTCGCCACGCATGCGCACGTCGTCGATGATGGCGCGCACCGTCGCATCGACGTCGGGCGAAACCTCGCGCTTGGTGGTCAGGAAGGCAGCGAAGCGCTTCTCGAAATCGGCGGCGGATTGGCTAAGCGTGATGGCCATGGAAAATGCTCAGGTCTTGTGAATGGGGCGGGAGGAGGCCTGCCAGGCAGCACCGGTGTCGGTCAGCCGCGCTTCGATACACTCGACCTCGAGCCGGATCGCGGCGTCGCCCGAAAACAGCAATTCGATCTCGCCGGCTGGATCTTCGTCCTGCGCAAAACCGATGGCCAGAAGCTCCAGCACCTCGTCGGTCTTGGTGCGCGAAATGCCGAACATCTTGACCGACAGCACGCGGTCGAAATGCAGGATCGAGCGCCGGCGCTCATATTTCGGGCTGAAAAAGCCCTTCTTGGTTTCCCACGCGAAGCGGTTCATCGCCAGCGCAAAGCGCTTGGCGGGCGCATCGAATGCGAGGTCGCCGACCTTGATCACCGCATCCTGCACATGCGCCGAGACGATCTCCAGGTCTTCTTCGTCGAGGGCGACTAGCTTGAGCTGATTCATGTCCGGTCGGCTGCCTGTGCGGGAAGGTGATGCGTCCGGCTTTGTTAGGCGGTCTTGGTGCAGCGCGCAACCGCGCGTGAGGGGAGTAGGGTAGTATGGGAATAGGGCAGCAGAGCTACTGCAGTACTGCCTTGATGCCCTACTGCCTTAAATCACCCGCTGATGCGCTCGATGACCGCGCCGCAGCGCGACAGCTTCTCTTCCAGCCGCTCGAAGCCGCGGTCGAGATGGTAGACGCGGTTGACCGTCGTTTCGCCTTCGGCGGCAAGGCCGGCGATGACCAGCGACACCGAAGCGCGCAGGTCGGTCGCCATCACGGGCGCGCCCTTGAGCTTGGAAACGCCTTCGACGATCGCCGTCTGGCCAGAAAGCGTGATGTGGGCGCCAAGGCGGGCGAGCTCCTGCACATGCATGAAGCGATTTTCGAAGATCGTCTCGGTGATCTTCGACTTGCCCTTCGACATGGTCATCAGGCCCATGAACTGCGCCTGCAGATCGGTCGGGAAGCCTGGGAATGGCTCGGTGGTGACGTCGACCGGTGAAATGCCCGAGCCGTTGCGCAGCACGCGGATGCCGGAATTGGTCTCGATGATCTCGGCCCCGGTCTGGGAGATCACGTCGAGCGCGCCCTGCAAGAGGTCGGCGCGCGCGCCTTCGAGCAGAACGTCGCCGCCGGTCATGGCGACCGCCATGGCATAAGTGCCGGTCTCGATGCGGTCGGGGATGACGCGGTGGCGTGCGCCCGACAGCGAATCGACGCCTTCGATGGTGATTGTCGAAGTGCCTGCGCCGGTGATTCTGGCGCCCATGGCGTTGAGGCACTCGGCAAGATTGACGACCTCCGGCTCGCGCGCGGCGTTTTCAAGCACTGTTTCGCCACGCGCAAGCGTTGCTGCCATCATCAGCACATGGGTGGCACCGACCGAAATCTTGGGGAAGGTGTAACGATTGCCGGTGAGGCGGTTCTTGGCTGAAGCCAGGATGTAGCCGTTTTCGACCTCGATCTTGGCGCCAAGCGCCTGCAGGCCGTCGATGAACAGGTCGACCGGCCGCGTGCCGATGGCGCAACCGCCCGGCAACGACACCTTGGCTACGCCCATGCGGGCAAGCAGCGGTCCAATGACCCAGAAGCTGGCGCGCATCTTGGAGACCAGCTCATAAGGAGCTGTCGTATCGACGATGTTGCGGGCGGTAAACGAGATGGTGCGCGAATAACCTTCGCCCTGGCGCTCGCGGCGGCCGGAGACGGAATAGTCGACGCCATGATTGCCCAAAATGCGGATCAGCTGCTCGACATCGGCCAGATGCGGCACGTTTTCGAGCGTCAGCGTATCGTCGGTGAGCAGCGAGGCGATCATCAGGGGAAGGGCTGCATTCTTCGCGCCCGAGATCGGGATGATTCCGGTCAGCTCGTTGCCGCCGACAATTCTGATGCGATCCATTGGCCGTCGTTTCTCCGGGGGAACCCGGTTCTGGCGAGAAATTTTCTTGCCGCCGTCTAGACCATCGCGCTTTCAGGTTCAAGAAACCCGGTTTTGCCGGTCTGTGCGCCAAGCGCCTGCCGTCGCCGGTCAGGCTTTCTCGGGTTTTTCCGTCTCTCCCTCGGCTGCGGCAAGGCCTTCCGGCCTCGCATCGGCTTCGCCTGTGCGTCGCGATCGGGCCTGCGCCTTGCGTTTCATCAGGTTGGCGCGCAACTCGGCTGCGAGCCGCGCCTGACGCTTGTCGGCACCGCTAGAGGGCATTTTTGGTTTCGAAGACATGTGGTGGTCCCCGCTTGTCGATCGTTCATAGCGGCTTGGCAATGGAAATGGCCAGTATTGTGGCGTAAGCGGGCCTGTGGAAAATGATACACGATTTGGTGCAACTCATAACTTGCGCTCCCGGGAATCATGTGGCACAAGCCGCCCCGTTCACGGTTGCTGCCGTAGCTCAGTGGTAGAGCACTCCCTTGGTAAGGGAGAGGTCGAGAGTTCAATCCTCTCTGGCAGCACCATTCTCCTCCCTAAATTGAAATCGTTGGATCCTGCGCTGCGGGGTTGCCGCCCATTCTGACGTTACAAGTCCTGTAACAAATCAGCGTGGGAATCGATGGCTGGCAAGGTTCGGCATCACATCAATCGAGGCGGGCGGCTATTTCGCTTGTCTTGCGATTCGGAAGGAGCTTCGGCTGGCGGGCATCAAACCGCGAAGCGGCGATCTACCAAAACTTGGAATATAACGTATTGTTGAGATGAGGCCGGGGGCTGACCGGAGGCCAAGGTGAACGTCCAGTCGCTTGGCGTTCTCATGGGGGTCGGCGCAGCCACATTTGTCGCGCTGCCCGCACATTCCGCCGATGTAGATGTCGCGATCGCTTTCGCGGTCGATGTATCATCGTCTGTCGATGCATCTACAGCTGATATGCAGCGCGAGGGCCATGCAGAAGCATTGGTGGCGCCAGAGGTCCTCGCAGCAATTGCCCGCAACTATTTTGGATGCGTGGGGATCACCTATTTTGAGTGGTCCAGCCACGGGCATTTGCGCAACGTTTTGCCGTGGTCAACGGTATGTGGGCTGGAGGACGCGAAAACCGCGGCTTCGATTATCCTCAAAAGCGGTTCGCCCACCGGTCGCGTTGGTGGCGATACATCCATTTCCTTCGCCATTGACCAGGGAAGTCTACTTCTCGACCAGTTCCCTGGAGCGGCGACCAGAAAGATAATTGATATCTCTGCCAATGGCACCAACAACGACGGCTTGCCCGTTCAGCAGAGCCGAACTCAGGCGATCGCGAAGTGGTATACAATTAATGCAATCGCAGTGTCGCCGCGTCTACGTGGGGTAAAATATGAGCTCGCCAGCTATTTTGTTGCGAATGTCATTGGCGGTCCGAACGCTTTCGTTCTCACGCCTGCCGCCAAGGGAGACTACGCGACCGCTCTCCGCCGCAAGCTGGTAGGCGAGATCAGTCTGTCGATCAGCAGATGGGAAGTGGATGGTGCAATCTATAACTATCGGCAGTTTTCGATTGAGTAACATTGGAAGGGCGAGTCTGAGGGCCTAGGATATTTGCGGAACGTCATTTGTGCCAGTGGGCCACCGCATCTCTGCCCGACGCACTGCAAATCCCGATGCCGATGTCCCAAAAAGCCCGTTTGCTTTGCTCGCGCCTGTTTGGGCTGTCGATTTGAGGTGCTGATGGCGCAGGCAATTGGAAGCCGAACGGTTCTGCGGCGGTGCCTCTGCGTTCGGTCCAGTATTCGTCCAGATCGGCCTGCATCAGCCGCCGGCGCTTGCGGCGGCGCTGGTTGATGACATGCGTTGCATTGGAAACGGCCATGATGTGCGGCGCATTGGTCACCGAAACCAGGCCATGAAGCACGAGCAACATCGCATCCTTGGGCCGCAACCCGCCAAGGCAACGGGTTGCGGTGATGACCGAGCGCTTCGCCTCGGTGCCCTTGGGGCCTTGCATGCCGCCGATCGCCAGGCTGGGGGTGCCGTCTGCGCCACGAACGAAGACGAAGCTGGCCGTCCATAAGCTGTAATCGTCGCTCGCTCGCGACATTTTGAGGGCGAAGACGCCTTCGTGACGGCTGCCGCAATGAGCGGCCAGCAGCATCTGCATGTTGTAGTTTTCGCCGCGTCCGCTGACGCTGCCGAGATCGAGGCGCTCGCCCCGCCAAAGGGCCGCGAGATCGTCGTGCCTCAGCATCATGGCCGCGATACGGAAATGCTCCGTCATCAGCTTGAGACGAACGGGGCTTGGGATCCCCTGGACAAAAAAGACATCCAGCGACTTGCGCAACAGGTCGTCATGCGGACGGCCAAGCGAGTGCTGTCGCGAAAAAACGTCGAGGAATTTTATCCAGCCAAAGGTGCTGACCGGACGGCAGGCGAATCGCAGGCAAAACACCACCGAGCGCTTGCGCGAAATGCGTGCGCCAAGGCCGAGCGTCTGGAGGAAGACCGAGGGCCGCCTCGTGGCGTGTGCCGGCAATGATTGGACCGGCGCGACGCACTGATCCAGTTCCGGCTTCCATTCATGTCGCACGGGAAGGCTCCTTTAGACTGCCTGCGCCGGTTCCGCGGAATTCTGGAACCGGCCGGGCGATCTAAAGGGCGAGCCGCATTGCGCCTGCATTGCATCTTTTTGTTCAGTGCGCGGCTTTTGATGTGACGTCGATTGGTGCGTTTGGCCGAGCTTGTCAGTTCACAGCTGCGACTCGATCGGCAGATAGCTGATGACCTTGGCCAGCAGGCGACGCCGGAGGCTGGCGCGTGGTTCGTGCGTGAGTTCGCGTGCGCCGTTGGCAGCACGGTCGCTCCAGGTCAGTTTGCCGCCCTGCAGCGAAAGTTTGTAGCTGCCGCGCGGTGAGATCTGTGCCGCGATCACCGCTTCCACTTCGCCGGCCAAATCGTTTTGGCGGAACAGCACCCCCATCTCGGTGTTGAGTGAGGTCGAGCGCGGGTCGAAGTTGAAGGATCCGACGAAGCCTGCCTGTCCATCGGCGATGAACGCCTTGGTATGCAGGCTCGCGCCCTTGGAGCCGAACAGCGACATGTCGGTGCGCTCGTCGTCGGGCTTCAATTCGTAGATTTCGATGCCGCTTTTCAGCAGTGGCTTGCGGTATCGAACATAAGCGCCGTGGACCGCGGCGACGTCGGTGGCGGCGAGCGAATTGGTCAGCACGGTGACCGCAACCCCATCCTTGGCCAGTGTCGTCAACTGATGGGTGCCAGCCTCGCCGGGGATGAAATAGGGCGAAACGATCTTCAGCTCGCGCTTCGCTGAAGCCAATATTGGTCTGATAGCCGTCATCAGCCAGCTGTCCTGACCTCCGCCATAGGCCTTTTCCGGTGGGTCGGAGGCGACTTCAGCCTCGATTGTCCAGCGCAGCTTGCCCATGCCCGACGACGCCCATTGCCGGCTCTCTTCGGTAACACGATGGATGTAAGGCTCGGCCAGGCCGGTGGTCGCCGTGCGCTCAAGGCGGACGCGTAGGGCTGGCAGGTCGCCTTTCGCCATGCCGGTGACATGACGGATTGGCAGCACCGCTTCGCTGTTCCAGAACCGGTCGAAAATAGCTTCCGTCTGGTCGACCACGTCGCCGACGAGCAAAAGGTCCATGTCGCGGAAATTGGCGTCCTCGGACGCGTCGAAATAGGCATCCCCGATATTGCGTCCGCCAACGATGGCCAGCCTGCCGTCGGCGATCCAGGCCTTGTTGTGCATGCGCCGAGTCGTCCGCACCGCGCGCAGCAAAAGTTCCAGCCCGCGCTGCAGGCCGAAGGCCCGTGCCCAGCTCGGATTGAACAGGCGGACCTCGATGTTGGGGTGGCTGTCGAGTGCGAGATAATTCGGGTCGTACCCCTTGGCGTTGATGTCGTCGAGCATCAGCCTTACGCGCACGCCGCGATCGGCGGCAGTGAGCACCTCGCGCGCCAAAAGGCCGCCGGTCAGGTCGTCCTTCCAATAGTAATATTGCAGGTCGAGACTGCGCTGTGCGTTGCGCGCCGTATAGGCGCGTACGGCAAAGGCGTGCAGATTGGAGGAAAGCAGCGCCAGCCCGCTCTGACGCGGGCGGTTTGACAGAAGCGGGGCCACCAGCGCATCGAACTGGGTATCGTTTTCAGCTGTCGGCAGCGCCTGGGACGGCGCGCCGCGAGCACGTTTGGCAAAGCGGCCATAGGCATAGACCGCCAGAAGGGAGGCAAGGACGAGCGTTCCGACGACAGCTATGGCGATTGCGATGAATTTCATGCGTCGGGCGGCCAATCTGTTAAGGATGGAACCATAACCTCACGATACCATTTTGGTGGAAGGCCATCGTGACGCATGTGGAAAATCTCGAACACCACGACCATATGGGTTACAGTTGGCAACAACGCCTGCCGCAACTGAACATGAATTTCCCAGAGATTCCAGACGAGTGATGGCTAGCAAGCAAGGCTTAAAGATTCCCGCTGCAACAAGTGCCGGGCACCCGCCCGCAGCACATGCCAGGCAGGATGCGTCTTCGACCGCTGCAACAGGCACCCACAGCGAAATCGTAGTTGCCTCCTACAACGTCCATAAATGTGTTGGACTGGATCGTCGTTTCGATCCGCAGCGCACCATGGAGGTGATCTCCGAGATCGGCGCCGACGTGATCGCGCTACAGGAGGCCGATCAGCGCTTTGGCGACCGAGCCGGCTTGCTCGATCTGGATGCGGTCGAGCGTGAGACCGGGCTTGTTCCGGTTCCGCTGGCCGGCCGTCTCAAGAGCCATGGCTGGCACGGCAATGTCGTGCTTTTCCGCAAGGGTTCGGTGAGCGCCGCGCGCCAGATCGTGCTGCCCGGGGCCGAGCCACGTGGGGCGGTCGTCGTCGACCTCGAGCTGGACGCTGGCCCTTTGCGCCTCATCGCCGCCCATTTTGGCCTGTTGCGTCACTCGCGCAAGCTACAGGCCGGCACGCTGCTTTCGGCGGCCGAGTTGCACAGCGACAAGCCGACGGTGCTCGTTGGCGATCTCAACGAGTGGCGGCTAGGCAAGCGCTCGTCGCTGCGCAGCCTGGAACCGGCTTTCGGGCCGATGCATGCGATCGTGCCGAGTTTTCCCTCGCGCTTCCCGGTATTGGCGCTTGATCGCGTCATGGCCAGGCCGCACAACTTGCTCACCGAGCTCGAAGCGCATGACACTGCGCTTGCGCGCATCGCCTCCGACCACCTGCCGATTAGGGCCGTCATCAGGTTGAACGCCAGGCGCAACGGCCTCGCCGAGGCTGCCTGACGCATAGCCGCGCCGCGTCACAATCACCCCTTGCACCGACAGGCGGATGTCATATCAGGTAGCCTCGATTGGGGGGCGAGGAACGAAGCGCAACGGTTGAGCGAGGCGAGACATGGTGCGAACGCGGATAGGCTGCGATAGCCTGCGGTCCAAGGTGATGAGTGCGCAGGACGCGGCATCGCTGATCAAGTCGGGCACCACGGTCGGGATGAGCGGCTTCACGGGTTCGGGCTATCCCAAGACCGTGCCTTTGGCGCTTGCCGCTCGCATCGAGGCGGAACATGCCAAGGGCAATCCGTTCCGCCTGCGTGTCTGGACCGGCGCTTCGACTGGCCCAGAACTCGACGGCGCGCTCGCCAAGGCGGACGGTATCGAGTTCCGTCTCCCCTACAATTCCGATCCTATTGCCCGCGAAAAGATCAATCGCGGCGAGATGGAATATTTCGACATGCATCTGAGCCAGGTCGCGCCGATGGCCTGGCAGGGCTTCTTGGGCCCCCTCGACACCGCTGTCGTCGAAGTTTCGGGCATTCTTCCAGACGGCTCGCTCATCCCCTCGTCGTCGGTCGGCAACAACAAGACCTGGCTCGACCGTGCCGACAAGGTGATCCTCGAGGTCAACCGCTGGCAGAACAGCCAGTTGGAAGGCATGCACGACATCTACTACGGCACGGCGCTGCCCCCGCATCGGGTGCCGATCCCTCTGGTGAAGCCAGACGACCGTATCGGTGAAACTGTCTTTCGCTGCGACCCTGCCAAGATCGTCGCCATCGTCGAGACCGATGCGCCCGATCGCAACCTGCCGTTCTCGAAGCCCGACGACGTCGCCCATGCGATCGCCGGGCACTTGCTGGAATTCTACAGCCACGAAGTCGCCAAGGGCCGGCTGCCGGCGTCGCTGCTGCCGATCCAGTCGGGTGTCGGCAACATCGCCAATGCGGTGCTGACCGGCCTGGTCGACGGTCCGTTCGAAAACATGACCGCCTACACCGAGGTGATCCAGGACGGCATGTTGGACCTGATCGATTCCGGCAAGCTGCGCATGGCTTCGGCCACCGCCTTTTCGCTTAGCCCCGACGCCGCCGACCGGCTGAACACGGATATGGGGCGCTATCGAGACAAGATGATCCTGCGGCCGCAGGAAATCAGCAACCACCCGGAACTGATCCGGCGCCTCGGTTGCATCGCCATGAACGGGCTGATCGAGGCCGACATCTATGGCAACGTCAATTCGACCCACATCATGGGCTCGCGTATCCAGAACGGCATCGGCGGCTCGGGTGACTTTGCCCGCAACGCCTATGTCTCGATCTTCATGACGCCGTCGACCGCCAAGGGCGGCAAGATCTCGGCGATTGTGCCGCAGGCGAGCCATGTCGACCATATCAACCAGGATGTGCAGGTGCTGGTCACAGAGCAGGGCCTCGCCGACCTGCGTGGCCTGTCGCCCAAGCAACGCGCGCGGCTCATCATCGAAACCTGCGCGCATCCGGACTATCGGCCGGCATTGGCCGATTATTTCGACCGCGCGTTGAAGCATTCCTATGGATTGCAGTCGCCGTCGCTGCTCAACGAAGCGCTGTCGTGGCATCAGCGCTACATCGAGACCGGCTCGATGCGGGCATAGCGTTACTGCACGACGAAGAAGTCGCTGATCCGCTGAGCCATCTGCCTGAGGATCGGCAGGATTTCGGTTTCCATGTCGGCAGGCGAATGACGGGAGGTCTGCGTCGAGACGTTGATCGCGGCGATGATCGCATTCGAGCGATCGCGCAACGGTACGGCGATGGAACGTAGGCCGATTTCCAGCTCTTCATCGACGATGGCGAAGTCGTCCGCCCGCACTTTTGCGATGATGGCGGCGAGCAGCGTCCTGTCTGTCGTGGTTTTGGGCGTGCGTTGTGTGATCGTTGCCCGCGTCAGGAACGTTTCGATCTCACCTTGTTTGAGGCCCGAAAGTAGAACGCGCCCCATGGCCGTGCAGTGGGCGGGCAAATGTGCGCCGACCTGCAGGTCCACCGCGATGATCCGCGGGCCGGGGACGCGCGCGACGTAGACCATGTCTTCGCCCGACAGGATCGCCGCCGAACAGGACTCGTGCAGCTTGGCCGCGGTCTTGCGCATGAAAGGCTCTGCGAAGGTCCATAGCGGCACGCCATGCAGCCAGATGCGGGCTTGCGCCAAGAGCCTGGGTGACAGCGAAAAGTTGCGGCCTGCCTGCACGGCATAGCCCGTTGCAACCAGCGTCAGCAGGAATCGCCGGGCGCCCGCGCGGGTGAGGCCTGCCTTTTCGGCGGTTTCGGTGAGCGTCAGTCCGGCAGGATTGGCGGCCAGGATTTCCAGGACGGCGAGGCCGCGCTCAAGCGAAGTGACATGATCTCGGCCGGTTTCTGCGTCGCTCATGCGGCATTCCTCAGGAAATAGCTGTGCAGCGAAGTCATCTCATTGACTCCAGCGTGATCTTGGCTCAAAAATGTATCGCATAGAAAACAAATGTTCGCAATACGAACTTTCGAGCGAACTTTGGATAAACGGGACGAAACGCGATGACCAAATTTCTCCCCCTGTCGCAGGCGGTCGCCGACAATCTCAATAACGGCGACACCGTGGCCTTCGAAGGGTTCACGCACCTCATTCCAACTGCTGCCGCGCATGAGGCGATCCGCCAGGGTTTCAAGGACCTGACGCTGGTCCGCATGACGCCTGACCTGATCTACGACCAGATGATCGGCATGGGCATGGCCAGGAAGGCGGTGTTCTCCTACGCCGGCAATCCCGGCGTTGGCCTGCTGCGCCGCCTGCGCGACGCCGTCGAGAACGGTTTTCCGCATGCGCTGGAGATCGAGGAGCACAGCCACGCCGCCATGGCCAACGCCTATGAGGCGGGAGCCGCCGGCCTGCCTTGCGCGATCTTCCGTGGCTATCGCGGCGCCGAACTCGCCCAGGTCAACCCGAACATCAAGTCGGTGACCTGCCCGTTCACCGGCGAGGTGCTGGCGGCCGTTCCTTCGGTTCGTCCTGACGTCACTTTCATCCACGCCCAGAAGGCCAACAAGAAGGGCGACGTGCTGGTCGAAGGTATCATCGGCATCCAGAAGGAAGCAGCCCTTGCCGCGAAGCGCGCCGTGGTCACGGTCGAGGAGGTGGTCGACAATTTCGACGACCTGCACCCGAACCTGACAGTGCTGCCCAACTGGTCGGTGACGGCCATTTCCGTCGTGCCGGGCGGGGCGCACCCATCTTACGCGCATGGCTATTACATCCGCGACAATGCTTCTTATCTCGAATGGGATGAGATCGCTGCCGACCGCGATCGCTTCCGTGAGTGGATGCAAGAGAACGTCATCGAAAAGAGCGCCGACGATTTCGCGGCCCGCGTCGAACACCTGAGGAACGTCGCATGAGCGAACTCGGCTTCACCCCCAATGAGATGATGACGATTGCCGCCTCGCGCGCGCTCAAGGGCGACGACGTCTGCTTCGTCGGCATCGGCGCGCCTTCGGCCGCCTGCAATGTCGCGCGGCTGACGCATGCGCCCGACATCACTCTGATCTACGAATCGGGCACCATTGGCACCGCACCCGACGTGCTGCCGCTGTCGATCGGCGACGGCGAGCTCTGCGACACTGCCGTCACCACCGTCTCGGTACCCGAGATGTTCCGCTACTGGCTGCAGGGCGGTCGTATTTCGATTGGCTTCCTCGGTGCTGCGCAACTCGACAAGTTCGGCAACATCAACACGACGGTCATCGGCGACTACGCCCACCCCAAGACCCGCCTGCCGGGTGGCGGCGGCGCGCCGGAGATCGCGACCTCGTCGAAGGAAATCTACATCACCATGGCGCAGACCAAGCGCGGCATGGTCGAAAAGATCGACTTCTACACCTCCTTCGGTCACGGCGAGGGCGGCGATCATCGCCAGCGTCTCGGCATCGACACCAAGGGCCCGACGCTCTTGATCACCGATCTGGCGATCTGGAAGCCTGACCCTGAGACCAAGGAGTTCACCGTCGTTTCGCTGCATCCGGGTGTCACCCGCGACAAGGTGCAAGAGACCTGCGGCTGGACCGTCAAGTTTGCCGACACGCTTGAGGAAACGCCTGCGCCGACCGAACTGGAACTGAATACGCTGCGTGATCTCAAGGCACGCACCGATGCCGCCCACAAGGGCGAGGCGGTTGGCGCAAAGAGAGGATCCAAGGATGGCTGAGGCCTATATCTGCGACTATATCCGTACGCCGATCGGCCGCTTCGGCGGTTCCTTGTCATCGGTTCGCGCCGACGACCTTGGTGCTGTGCCGCTCAAGGCGCTGATAGAGCGCAATGCCTCGGTCGACTGGGCGGCGGTCGACGACGTCATCTTCGGCTGCGCCAACCAGGCCGGCGAGGACAACCGCAACGTCGCGCGCATGTCGCTGCTGCTGGCCGGACTGCCGCAGGACGTGTCGGGCACGACAATCAACCGGCTCTGCGGTTCGGGCATGGACGCGCTGATTGCAGCTGCCCGCGCCATCAAGGCCGGCGAGGCCGAGCTGATGATTGCAGGCGGCGTCGAAAGCATGAGCCGCGCGCCCTTCGTCATGCCAAAGGCGGATGCCGCGTTTTCGCGCCATGCCGAGATCCATGACACCACCATCGGCTGGCGCTTCATCAATCCACTGATGAAGAAGCAGTACGGGATAGATTCGATGCCCGAGACGGGCGAGAACGTGGCGGAAGACTTTGCCGTATCCCGGGCCGATCAGGACGCGTTCGCGGTTCGCAGCCAAAACAAGGCCGTTGCTGCCCAGGAGAATGGACGTCTCGGCAAGGAGATCACGCCGGTGACTATCCCGCAGCGCAAGGGCGATGCCATCGTCGTTGCCAAGGACGAGCATCCGCGTGCCGGTACCACTATCGAGACTTTGGCCAAGCTGCCGACGCCGTTCCGCCAGGGCGGCACGGTGACGGCAGGCAACGCTTCGGGCGTCAATGACGGTGCGGCGGCACTGATCGTTGCTTCTGAAGCAGCGGTGAAGAAGTATGGCCTGACGCCGATCGCGCGTGTGCTCGGCGGTGCGGCTGCCGGCGTTGCGCCTCGCATCATGGGCATCGGTCCGGCACCAGCGACGAAGAAGCTGTGCGCCCGGTTGGGCATTCAGCCTTCCGATTTCGACGTCATCGAACTCAATGAAGCATTCGCCTCCCAAGGCATTGCCGTGCTCCGTGACCTTGGCATTGCCGAGGACGCGGAGCACGTGAACCCGAATGGCGGGGCCATCGCACTGGGCCACCCGCTGGGCATGTCGGGCGCCCGCATCGCCGGTACCGCGGCGCTGGAGCTCGGCCTGCGCGGTGGCAAGCTGGCGCTTGCCACCATGTGCATCGGTGTCGGACAGGGCATTGCGATCGCGCTCGAAAGAGCGTGAGCCAGGCCTTTCCATCTGCCGATCATCGAAACGCCCGGTAGTTGCCGGGCGTTTTCTTGTCAGCGTCGCGCCGTTGTTGGAACTAGCCGATCAGGCTGAAGAGGAAGCGTAGGCTGATCAAGAGCAGGAAGATGCCGAAGGCGACTTCGAGCTTTCGTTTCGACAGGGAATGCGCGAGCCGTGCGCCCAAAGGGGCCGTGAGCACGCTCGTAGGAACGAACAGGATCAGGCCGACGAGCGAGACATAGCCCAGCGAGAGCGGGAACTGCAGTGCGGCGACGTCGGGATACTCGGCCGCACGCGGCCAGCCGGCATAGATGTAGCCGAGCGCTCCGGGGATGGAGATCAGCACGCCCAGGCCTGACGACGTCGCCACCGCCTGATGGATCGGCCGGCCGTAGAAGGTCATGAACAGGTTGGAAAGCTGGCCGCCGCCGATCCCCATCAGGCTCGACAGCACGCCGATGATCCAGCCGTAGATGTTCATGATGAGCTTGCCTGGCATGTCCAGCCCGAGCCTCCATGAATCCTTGCCGAACAGAAGACGGATCGCCGAGAAGCCGGCGACGATGACGAACACCGCCTTGAAAAGGTCGGCGGGTGCGTAGCGCGCGATCACGCTGCCCATGGCTACGCCCACCACAACCGGCACCGCCCATTGCTTCAGAATTGCCATATCGACTGCGCCTTTGGCGTGGTGGGCCTTGAAGGAACGTATCGAGGTCGGAATGATGATGGCGAGCGAGGTGCCGACGCAGAGCGGCATGCGCACTTCTTCCGGCACGCCGACAGCCTGGAACAGTTCGTACAGTACCGGCACGATGACGGTGCCACCGCCGACGCCGAACACGCCGGCCAGAAGGCCGGTGACTGCGCCTGCACTCAGCAATGCGATGGCGAGCCAGATGATTTCATACGTCGATATGCCGGCCATGTCTGGGAAACTCATGCGATAGTGATGAGGGGCTGGGTCTGCAGGGCGCGGCGCGTCCTTCGGCCTCCCCCTAGGTTAGCGGCGCCACATATGGCACGAAGCATCCTGTCAGTCTCCCCCTGAATGCCAAGCCAGGCTCCGGGTCGATTGGCCGTCAAAACATCGTAGCAGTTTCGCTGAAAACCACCCCGATGGGTGGTTGCTTGAAATGTGTTATATCCATAAGAATATAACGAACCGGCTGCTATACCGCAGCCAGAATAGTCATGGAGGACTGACGATGTTCACGCGTAGGGGATTTGGGGTGCGGCTTGCCGCGATGGTGGGTGGCCTTGCAGCCGTGCTGTCGCTCGGCCTGCCGGCAGCGCGCGCCGATGGCGACGTCGTCGTGTTCGCCGCAGCCAGCCTCAAGAACGCGCTTGATGCCGTCGATGCTGCCTGGAAGGCCGAAGGTGGCAAGTCCGCCACCGCCTCTTATGCCGCCAGCTCCGCGCTCGCCAAGCAGATCGAAGAGGGCGCCCCGGCCGACGTGTTCATCTCCGCTGACCTCGACTGGATGAAGTATCTCTCCGACAAGAAACTCATCAAGGATGGCTCCGAAGTGAAGCTGCTCGGCAACCGCATCGTGCTGGTTGCGCCGAAGGATTCCGCCGCCAAGGCCGAGATCGCCCCGAATTTCGACCTCGCAGCACTTCTTGGCGACGGCCGTCTCGCCATGGGCGACGTCAAGGCGGTGCCCGCCGGCAAATACGGCAAGGCGGCGCTGGAAAAGCTCGGCGTCTGGTCGTCGGTCGAAGGCAAGATCGCCCAGGCTGAAAACGTGCGCGCGGCCCTCAAGCTGGTCTCGACCGGCGAAGCCCCGCTCGGCATCGTTTACCAGACCGACGCGGCCGCCGAGCCTGGCGTGAAGATCGTTGGCATTTTCCCGGAAGACTCGCATCCTCCCATCGTCTATCCGGTTGGCGTGACGGCGGGTTCGAAGAGCGCTGACGCAGCTGCGTACGTGAAACATCTTCAGTCCGCCAAGGCCAAGGAGCTGTTCGAAGCGCAAGGTTTCACTATGCTTGCGCCCGTCGCTTCCAACTAAAGGCATTCAGACTGACGCATGACATGGCTGGACCTCACTCCTGACGAATGGAATGCGGTCCACCTGTCGATCAAGGTTGGGCTGTGGGCGATGGCCGCCAGCCTACCTTTCGGCATTGCGATTGCCCTGTTGCTGGCGCGTGGCAAATTCTGGGGCAAGTCGCTGCTCAATGGCGTTGTCCATTTGCCGCTCGTCCTCCCCCCCGTCGTCACAGGCTATCTTTTGCTCTTGAGCTTCGGTCGACGCGGGCCAATCGGATCATTCCTCGACGAGCATTTCGGCATCGTTTTTTCGTTCCGCTGGACCGGTGCCGCCCTTGCCTGCGCGGTCATGGGGTTTCCGCTGATGGTGCGAGCCATCCGCTTGTCCATCGAGGCGGTCGATCGGCGCCTTGAGTCGGCGGCAGGTACGCTCGGCGCAAGCCCGCTGTGGGTGTTTTTGACCGTGACGCTGCCGTTGATCCTGCCAGGCGTCGTCGCCGGCATGATCCTGTCCTTTGCCAAGGCGATGGGCGAGTTCGGCGCCACCATTACCTTCGTGTCCAACATTCCCGGCGAGACCCAGACGCTGCCGTCGGCAATCTATACCTTCACCCAGGTGCCCGGTGGCGACGCCGGCGCCATGCGGCTGACGCTCATTTCGATCGCCATTTCGATGATCGCGCTGATCGTCTCCGAGATCTTCGCGCGCCGCATCGGCCAACGCGTGGACGTCGGATGACCCTGCTCGTCGATGTCCGCCACCGCCTCGGCGCGCTGAACCTGGAAGCCAGTTTCGAAAGTGCGGGCCATCTGACCGCATTGTTCGGCCCATCCGGCTCGGGGAAAACCTCGCTCATCAACATCATTGCGGGCCTGATTCGCCCCGATGCCGGCCGCATCGTCATCGGCGATAGGACGCTGGTCGATACGGCGGCTCGAAAGTTCGTACCTGCGCACAGGCGCCGGGTCGGCGTCGTTTTCCAGGACGCGCGGCTGTTCCCGCACCTCAACGTGCGTTCCAACTTGCTGTACGGTCGCTGGTTCACGCCGCGCAGCGAACGCTACGCGGAGTTCGAGCGTGTCGTCGACATGCTCGGCATCGGTCATTTGCTGGCGCGGCGACCGGCACTGCTTTCGGGTGGCGAAAAGCAACGTGTCGCCATTGGCCGCGCGTTGCTGGCGAGCCCGAGATTGCTTTTGATGGACGAGCCGCTGGCGTCGCTCGACGATGCCCGCAAGGCCGAGATCATGCCGTATCTCGAGCGCTTGCGCGACGAGACCAGGATTCCGATCGTTTATGTCAGCCACTCCATTGCGGAGGTGGCGCGGCTTGCTACCGACATCGTGGTGATGGCCGAGGGCAAGGTTGCGGCGTCCGGGCCGACAATCGAGATCATGCAGCGCCTAGACCTGTTGCCGCCCGAAGAGGTGGGCGAGGGTGGTGCCGTGCTCGACATGAAAGTCCTGCACCATGACGAAATTTTTGGCATGACCGTCCTTGGCGCTGCAGCTGGCGAAATGCGTGTACCGCGCATCGGGCTGGCCGAAGGCACGACCGTTCGCGTCCGGGTGAGGGCGCGCGACGTGATGATCGCAACCGAACGGCCGCAGGGGTTAAGCGCGCTCAACATCCTGCCCGGCCGCATCGCCGAGATAGGCAAGGTCAACGGTGCGCAGATAGACCTTCGGCTCGACTGCCACGGCGACATGCTCGTCTCGCGGATCACCCGCCAGTCGCTGGAGACACTTCAGCTCCGTGTCGGCCGCGACGTCTTTGCCGTCATCAAGACCGTTGCATTCGATCGCGCCAATCTTTCTCCAGGGGCGCCGCTTGTGCTAACCAGCGACTGACTGGAGTAGCCGATGCCGTCTCTGACCTTGCGCTTGTATCTCGACCCGAAGGGCCGCCTGGGACCGGGCAAGGTTGAGCTTCTCGAACAGATTGCTGCCACCGGCTCGATTTCGGCGGCGGCTCGCGCCATGGAAATGTCCTACAAGCGCGCCTGGGACCTGGTCGAAGAGATGAAGGACATGTTCGGCAAGCCATTGGTCGCCGCCAAGACCGGCGGCAAGCATGGCGGCGGCGCCGAACTTACGACTGTCGGCGAAGAGGTCGTACGCCAGTTCCGCGACATGGAGCGCGCGGTCAATGAGGCTGCTGCACCTCACATCGAGGCGCTGCAAGCCGAGGCTGACGCCAAATAGCTACTTGCCGAGTTCTATCGAGCGCAGCCGGGCTGCCTCGACGGCCTCGGACAACAAGTTTTTGAGGCGGTCCTCGCCCATCAATACGCCAAGCGCCGCGGCGGTGGTGCCATTGGGGCTGGTCACCTGCCGGCGCAACACCGCTGGGTCTTCGCGGCTTTCCGCAGCAAGGCTCGCTGCCCCGTAGACCGTCTGCATCGCCAGGAGCGACGCCGTTTTCGAGGGAAGACCGGCATTCTCCGCCGCTGCCGTCAGGCATTCGATGAAATGGAAGATGTAGGCCGGTCCGGATCCGGAAACCGCCGTCACCGCATCCATCAGCCCTTCGTCGGCGATAGTCGCGACTTCGCCGCTGGCCGACAACAGGTCGCCTACGACGGCCTTGGTCTTTTCGGTGACGTGTTCGTTAGAATAGACCACCATCATGCCTTTGCCGATGGCAGCTGGCGTGTTGGGCATGCAGCGCGCGATGGGCGTTTGGCTGCCGAGGATTTCGGCGAAAGTGGTGACGGGCGTACCGGCTGCAACGCTGACGAAGGTCGTGCGACCGTTGCCGAAGCGGCGGTATCCTGCGGTGACCTCGCGAATGACCTGCGGCTTGACAGCGATGACCACAATTTCGGGATCTGCATCGGCAGGAATGCCGGCGACCTCAGAGGCGACCCGGCTGCCAAGGGCAGCGGCGCGCGTCCGCAGTTCGGCATTGGGCTCGACCACGAAGGTTTCCTCCGGCGCGAGCTTGCCCGAATGGAGCCAGCCCGTGAGCATGGCGTAGCCCATGTTGCCGCAGCCGGCGAGGATCAGTCTGATGGTCATGCAAAGCCCTCCGAGGCACCTCACATAACCCTTCTTGGGGCCCGGCGGAAGGGTACACCGCAATGTCAGCGTGTGTCGTCCAGCACCTTGCTGAAAGCGTTGGTGAAGGTGACGCTTCCTCGCGGGCCGGCTTCCGCCAAAACGACGTCCATCGAGGTGTCGGTCACTCGCACCACGGCAAAACCGCCCATAAAGGCGGCCTTGGGCTTGAACAGGTCGAGCCCGTCGCGCCGGTAGATCATGGCGGTCTCGTGCTGGTGGCCGTGGAATACACCGACGACATTGTAACCTTCGATCGCTCCCAACAGCGCGCGCCGGTCGTCATCGCTCCACCAGTGCGGCTTGCCGCTGCCGGTGTCATTGAATGTGTGGGCATCCGCGTCCCATCGCTCGATCGAGAACGGATCCCAACCATAGTGCTGGAACAGGATCACCGGACGCCCGTCGCCGGCAAACGTCTTCAGGTCCTGCTTGAGCCATTCAAGGCCGCTGATCGCGCCCTTGGCGGTATCGCCGGCGAACCTGTGGGACTGGACCAGATGCAGGCCGCCCCAGTCCCATGAATAGCAGTCGGATGGCGCATCGTAGTTGGTGGCCGGCACCGGCGGCTTGAAGAACACGCTTGGACGATGATTGATTTCGACATAGTCGCGCATCTCGCGCCGGTACCAGTCGACATGCGGCGGCGGGCCGTCCTGGTCGAGGTCGTGATTGCCGAGTCCGACATAGACAGGTACATGCACACGGTCGGAGCCGTTGCGCTGCTGGTAGCGCTGGCTGAATTGCAGAAGCTGGGTGCCTTCATGCGGCTGCGTTACTTGGCCGCCGCCGTCATCGGTAGCATCGCCGCCGATGACCAGGCCGAGCGAACGGCCGATCCATTGACCTGCGCCTGCCAATCCGCTCTGCGCTCCGCCGACCTCGCGCGGCCATTCGAATTCGCCGACCTTGTTCAATGCGGCGATATGCCGGCGCAGGTTTTCGTCAGTCTTGCCTTCGGCCTGGCAGTCGGGGCTGAGACCGCTGGCCATGCGGCAGGCATGGATATCGGCGGAAAACAGGAAGGTCGCATCGATCTTCGGCCAGCTGGCACTGCGTGCCGCCGGCACCTTGAGCAACGAGGCGAGGCCGATGCCCAGCGTCTGGGCCAGCATCTGGCGTCTGGAAACTGCCCTCATCATGGCGCGAGAATGTCTCGCTCGCCGCGCAGGATCAAGAGCGCGGCTCAGGCGCTCGATTTGTGGATGACTGTCCGTGACACCAGCCTGAGCCCGAGCACGCCGAAGACAAAGAACATCCACACCGGGTCGGTGCGACGGAAGAAGAAGCTTTCGAGGAAGGCGTTGAGGGAGGTGAACAGCACCACCATCATGAAGAAGTCGCCGAGGAAGACGTTTTCCTTGTAGAGCGGGATACGCATGTAGTCGCGCATCGGCGCGATCAGGAAAACGTAGACCGCCACGACGAGTGCCGGAAGTCCCATGGCCACCGAGAGATCGATGTAGCCATTGTGACCATGCACGATCCCGCTGATGTCCCAGCCCTGGTCGAAGGTCTGGTCGATCCGGGTGACGATGGGCGTGCCCCAGAAGCTTTCATAGCCGTAGCCGAGCCAAGGCTGTTTGGCGATCATCTTGCCCGCAAACTCCCAGATCGTCGTGCGTCCGGTATAGGTGAGGTCTGGAAACAGGTGAGCCGCAAGCTGCTTGAGAGGGTCGATGAAGACGATGCCGAGCGTGGCAAGCGCGGTGCCGGTCACGGCAAGCGCAAACACCAAGGGCACACCAAGCCGCATTCCGATCATTCCGGGCACGAGCACCAGCAGGATCGACAGCGGGACAAGGCCCGCCGTAGTCTTCGATCCCGTATGCGCCATGAAGACCATGGCCAGCAGAAACAGGATCACGCCCGACCAGCGCCAGCCGCGGCGGAACAGATAGATGGCGGCGAAGCTGAATCCGGCCATGACGGGCGCTGCGATGTTCTTGTGGGAGAACGCGCCGCGCCAAAGCCCGGAATGTTCGGGCTCGAAGCCGCCGGTGCCATGGATGGCAACGCTCGGGTAGAAAATGACGCCGCCATAGCTTAACCCGACGACGACGAAGCCGGCAAAGGCCAGCACGGTCGAATAAGCCTCGCCGTCACGCGGCAGCGCCAGCACGGTAGCCATGGCAATGATGCCGATGAGGGTGAATACCGCGGCCCGGAACGCTGCATTGGGATCGATGGCGTTGGCAACCGAAATCATGAAGAAAAACAAAAGCAGCAGCCAGGGCAGGCTCGCCAGCGCGCGCAGCCTGCCAGGACCGGCAAGTGTCAGCAGCGAGAACATGGCAAACGCGCCGAGCGATCCGAAGCCGAGCTGGTTGACGATATCGCCGCCGCCATCGAGATTGGCGCTCGCCGGCTGGAACGGCCGGAACGATACGATGACGACGGTCAGCACGACCGAAGCGACCGCCGTGGCGATGCCCGCGGGTGTGAACGCCGCCGAAAGCGGCGCCGTGTCAGTTCTTTTCAGGCTGGCGGTATTGCTCATTGGCATAACCGAAATCGGCCATCACGCGACCGAGCGCCACATGGATCGGATAGATTGCCACCGAGGGCGAGCCGGTGACGAGCAGGCGCAGCAAGGCACGTAGCGGCGACGCTGCAAGTAGTGCGAGGCTTTTGAAGAACACGCGCGTATTGGCAAATGCCGTGCCTGCATATTTCTTCTTGGCAACCAGTGTGGAAATGACGCCATTCCGCAACGACCGGGCCCGAATCCAGTCGGGTTCGAGTCGCCGCGCCGGCACCGTCTCGAACAGTTTTGCTTCCGCGCACCAGCCGAGCTTGAAACCCTTTTGCCCAGCTCGGCTGAGGAAATCCGAGTCGCCACCACCCATGAAATTGAAGCGCAGGTCGAGGAAGGGCGGGCCCATCGTCAGGAGCACGTGGCGGCTGACGAGAAGATTGCCGGACGAGTAGAGTGCTGCGACCGGCCCGGTGGTGGAGTAGGGCGGCGCGAAAACGGGATGCGTGGCCCACGCTTGGTGTGCTGGATCGGCAAAGACGGGCTGCTGGGGGCCACCGACGATGTCGACGCCAAGGCTATCGGCAGCTTTGCACATCGTTTCCAGCCAAAGCGGATCGGCCAGCTCGTCGTCGTCGATCACAAGAAGCCTGGTGAAGTTCGGAAAGCGGAGGAGTGCCGTGTGCCAGCCGGCATTGTAGGCGCTGCAGTTGCCACGCTCGTGCGCGACGATGACCAGCCCTGACATCCGCCCGCTTTCAAACACAGGCAATGCCGCGCGCATTCCCTCTTTGCCTTCGTCGTCGTTCTCCATGACGATGACTGCGAATCGGCGTGCGGTCTTTTGCTTGGCAAGCGAATCGAGCGCTGCCAGCAACTGCTGTGGCCGGCGAAAAGTCGGCAGCGTGACCACCACTTCCACATCGTCCACCGCCAATGCGGGCGACATGCCTGCAATGGTCACGGATCTGAGTGGTGGAAGAGAATTCATTGAAAGGGCGCGCCGACTTTTGATGCCCCTGCCTAACACCGGCACGATAACGGTCAGTTAAACAACCGGCGAGTGCCATTCGACTGTCGGGTTCCGCAGCTGGACCGAATTCCTTAAAGAAGACTTCACCGCACGCTGCTACGGCATAGGCAGGAATAAGTTAGATGCATCTGCTGTTTGCCACATCCATCGTGCCTGACGGAGCGCTTTCTTCGGGCTACGAAATCGCCAATCGAGCGATCATCGAAGCGCTGCGCCGTGCTGGAGTGCGCGTAACCGTGCTCGGTTTTGGCTGGCCGGGCAAAGCGCCGTCCGATCCCGAAAACACCATTCTCCTCGGTTCGATCGATGTGCGCACCGACGCGGCCCCCTTGCCGCGAAAACTGGCCTGGCTTGCGAACGCGGTAGCCTCAGGGCTGACTTTCGCCTCGGCCAAGCTGCGCGTCGTTTCTGATGATTCGGTACGCCATGCGATTGACGCAGCGGGACCGTTCGACGGTTACATCCTCAATTCGGTCCAGATGGCGGCGGCGTTCGAAAAGGTCTTTCAGAACAGGCCTTCGATCTTCGTTGCACACAATGTCGAGTTCCGATCGGCGGCGCAGAACGCGCAAGCCGCCAGCGGCGCGATTCAACGTGCATTGTTCCGGCGGGAATCAAGACTGCTCGAAGTGATCGAGAAGCGTTTGTGCCGCAATGCGCGCTTCGTCTTCACGCTGGCCGAGGAAGATCGCGCCGAGCTAGGCGTTGCCTCCGACACGCGTTCCGTGGCGCTTCCGCTGGTCACTCGTTCGGAGATTTCAACCGCGCATTGCAAACGAAAGATCGAATGCGACGCGGCCCTGATCGGCACCTGGACCTGGGAGCCCAATCGCATCGGCCTCGACTGGTTCCTCGGCAAGGTTGTTCCACACCTGCGCAAAGATTTTCGCATCCATATCGCCGGCAGCGTCCCTGCGGGCGTGTCGTCGCCGCATCCTGGTGTCAAGTTCGTGGGCCGGGTGCCGGATGCCCGCGCATTTGTTCGCAGCGCCGCCGTCATCCCGCTCATCAGCACTTCGGGCAGCGGCGTCCAGCTCAAAACCATCGAGACCTTCGAACTTGGCCTGCCTTCAGTGGCAACTGCGCATTCGCTGCGCGGCATTGCCCACAAACCTCAGAATTGCATCATGACCGACGATCCCCAAGCCTTCGCCAAGGCACTCGAGCAAACAGTTGATCAGCGGGTCGCCGACGTCGATGGCAGTGATTTCCATCGCCGGCAGATCGCGGCACTTGACCGCGCGGTAGCGCTTGGGGTCGCAAGACTAGGGGCCGGCGCGCAAGAGGTGGCGGCGTGAACGTCACTGTTGCCAGCGCGGCGATCCCGGTCCGGGGTATCCTCGGCGTACGGGTCGCCAGTCTGCGGCACGGCGCGGCGATCGCTCATCTGTCTCGGGCGCTCCAGGACAGGACTTTCACCAAGGTAACATTCCTGAATGCCCATAGCGCCAACGTCGCCTGTTCCGACAAGGAGTTTGCCGAGGCACTTGACGACTTCCTGGTTCTCGCTGACGGCGTCGGTGTCGATATCGCCGCGCGCTGGCTTTATGGCGCGCCTTTTCCCGACAATCTCAACGGCACCGATTTCGTACCGGCCTTGATCAAGGCTACCAGGACACCGCTGACCGTCGCTCTGCTCGGCGCAAAGCGCGTGAATGTCGAAAGGGCTGCGAAACAGCTGGCGAAGATTGCACCGCAGCATCGTTTCGTTGTCATCAATGACGGCTTTTTCAGTGCTGCAGACGAGCCCAGGGTCGTCGCGGATGTTGGCGCGCTGCGCCCGGATATCCTGCTCGTTGCCATGGGGGTCCCACGCCAGGAAATGTGGATCGAGCGCAACCTGGGACCGGAGCATTGCACTATGCCGATCGCCGTCGGCGCGCTGCTCGACTTCCTAAGCGGCGCGCTGCCGCGCGCGCCAGAGTGGATGCGCCGGCTTCGTCTCGAATGGCTGTTCCGCTTGCTGATTGAACCGAGTCGGCTGTGGCGGCGCTATATCATCGGCAACCCGCTCTTCCTGTTCCGTGTGCTGCGCCAAAAGCTTGGCGGGCATGGTGGGGAGGACCGCCCTTGAACGTTTCAGGCACGTCGGTGGCTCCTGACGCAGCCCTGGTGACGGCAAGCTATGCCGCCGATTTCGAGCGCTGCCGCCTGCTGTGCGAGACGGTTGACTGCCATGTCTCAGGCGCCTCACATCACTACCTTCTGGTCGAACACCGCGACGTGGCACTTTTCAGGCAGCTGGAAGGTAGCCGCCGCACGGTAATCGACGAGCGCGAGCTTTTGCCATCGTGGCTGCGCGACATGCCCGACCCGACAAGCCTGTTTAGGCGCCGGATCTGGTTAAGCTTCAAGGCGCCGCCGCTGCGTGGTTGGCACGTTCAGCAGTTGCGGCGTATGGCCATCGCCGAAAGGATCGAACAGGAGACGCTTGTCTACGTCGATTCCGACGTAGCGTTCCTGAGGCCGTTCCACTGCGCGCGGTTTTGGCGCGACGGCAAGCTGCGCCTGTTTCGCCGAGACGATGCCCTGCTTGCTCCGGGCCATGACAACCATCGTGTCTGGTCTGCGAACGGGGCGGCCGTGCTCGGCATCGCTGCGCCTGAAGTTTCCCCGCACGACTACATCTCGACATTGATCGCCTGGCGCCGCTCGAGCACGCGCGACATGCTCGCCCATATCGAAGAGATCAGCGGCCGGCATTGGGTCGAAGCGGTGTGCGCGCGGCGGAAGTTCTCCGAATGCATGATTTACGGCCGCTTCGTCGATGAGGTTGCCGCAGGTGCAGGGCACTACCACGGCTCGGAAGAATTCTGCCGGGTCCACTGGACGGGAAAAGCGCTTTCGGATGCGCAGTTCGAAGCTTTCGTGGCTGATATGTCGCCTGAACAAGTTGCGATCGGGATGCAATCCTTCATCGGCACCGATCTAGGCCGTATCCGCAGGCTGGTCGCCGCCTGACGCTCAGATCGCCCGCACCGGCCGACGCAGCGCCGCATAGGTCACCGCTGCCGATGCGAGGTACAGCAGCGCGAACATTCCGTTCAGCGACCACACCAGCGTCTCGGTATCGGTGACGCGGAGCAGCAGCATCGACAGCAGAGCTGCTTTCAATCCAGCGAGAAGCGCCAGGTTGCCGGCGCGGATCAACGTCTGGCCGCGCGCGAACAAGAGCTCGGCGTGGTACTCGACGAGATTGCGCAAGGCCGGCACGAACAGCGCCAGCCCGACCAGCGGCGCAGCCTCCGAGACATTGCGGCCAAGGAAATTGGGATAGAAGTACAGCACGACCGCAAGAAACAGCAGGGCCGAGGTGGAAACGATCAGGATGCCGGCTTCGATGCCGATCTTGACTTTCAGCCTGGCCAGCATCTGCGGCGCCCGCATTATGCGTTGCACAAGCATCATCGAGAAGGTGCGGATCGGGATGGCCGTAAGGTCGACCAGCCGCATGACAATTGCATAGATGCCGGCGAGATGCGGCCCGCCCATGGCCAGCACCAGCAACTTGTCGAACTCCATCTGCAGATAAAAAAGCACCTCGGCGCCGGCGACATAGACCGAATCCGACAGCCTGCGCCAGTAGAGATCCGGCGTCAGCCTGAGCCGCTGGCGCGGATAGAACATGCCGAAGGCCAAGGCGAGCGAGACGAGATTGCAGGCGACGTAGAAACCGGCCCATGCCTCGATCGTATGTGTCGGCCACAGGATGAACAGTGCGGCTGCCGCGGCTTTGATGGCTGACGTCAGAATCGCCAGAAGCGCCGCCTTGCCAAAGCGTCCGAGGCCGTTGTTGACGATCATCGCCACTTCGATTGGCCGCCAAAGCAGGGCTTCTGCAAAGATGACGGTGGCGAAAATCCCGGCGGACAATGTGCTTTTGAAAAACAGGAACCAGGTCAGCGCTGAGGCAGCCGCCAGCAGCGGCAGCGATAGCAGGGCCAGCATCAAGAAGCCTGCGGTGTACCTGCCGATTAGCCGGGGACGGATCGTCGCGGTGCGGTAAAGGGCCGAGATGAAGCCGAAGGCGAGGGTGCGCGACAGCATCACGCCGGCTGCCGAGGCAGTCGCGAATAGACCGAAATCGGCGATGGTCAATGTGTTCGCGAGCGCTACGAAATAGATCAGCGAAAAGACCAGTCGTCCCGCTGAACCGCTGACCGCAGAGAAATAGTCGCGCAGGACCGTGCGCCGAGCTGATAGGAAGCTGCCGATACGCTTGCGCAGCGACATGCGCGGTATGTCATTTGCCTGGGTCATGATCTGGGCGGAAGATAGGGTTCAAAGCTTAATGTGCCGTTCCGCGACAGGGTGCAAACAGCCAGGGAAGCCGATTGTTAACCTTTTGTTTCCCATGCCTGTTTAGCTTGGGTTAACGACCGGACATTGATCCGGCGCATTCTGTTGGAAGCTGCCCAAATATGGCCGAACCCGGAAATCGCGACGACTGGAGGCGCAAGCGCTCGCTGCTCGCGCTGGACCAGGACGACGCTACGCCAAAGTCCAAGGGGGCCTCGCTTCTCTCGATTTCTGTCGACGAACACGAGCAGGCCAGGGCACAGCACCCGGCTACCCGCCATCGCATGGCCCGCCTGCGGCGTGAAGCCGAACGTACTGACAATGACGCAGCCGGCGGGGGCCAGCCCGCTGCGGACCTGCAACCAAACAACGAATCGGTATCGCCAAGTGAAAGCGCCGTGCCGGCTTCGTCGTCGATGCTCGGTGGTTGGCGTGACCGCTTGCATGGGCCAGCCGCCCCTGTTGCCGTGGCGCAGCCCGAGGGCCCGGATGTAGCATCATACCAGGATCAAGGCGATCTCGATGATGTCCGCTGGAAGCCGCTGATCGATCCGATGAAAGTCGTCGGCGGCATCAGCCGTTCCAAGCTGCTGATCGCCTCGACGACGCTGGTTGGCGCACTCATGGGCGTGGCGATCGCGCTGTCTACGCCCAAGATGTACCAGGCGTGGACCGAGATGATCGTCGATCCGCGCAACCTCAAGCTCTCCGACCAAGAGCTGACCGTTGGCAACCTGCCTTCGGACGCGACGCTTGCCATCGTCGAAAACCAGGTGCGCGTGCTGACATCGGGGTCGGTGCTGACCAAGGTCGTGGACAAGCTCAACCTTGCTGAAGATCCGGAGTTCAATGGCACCGCAGGCGGTGGTTTCAGCCTGCGCTCCTTCCTGCGTTCGCTCGTCTCGCGCGACGATGCTGACGGCGCATCGGCTTCCCGCAGGCACACGCTCGCAACAGCGCACCTCTATGAGGCACTGACGATCGAGCGTAGCTCGAATACGTTCGTCGTTTCGATTGGCGCAAAGACTGAGGATGCCGAAAAGTCGGCGCTCATCGCCAACACGATGACGGAAGTCTTCATGCAGACCTTTGGCGAGCTGCAGTCGGGGACAGCAGCGCGCGCGACCGGCGAACTCAACGCCCGACTTGATGAAATGCGTAAGTCTGTCGAGGCCGCCGAGCGCAAGGTCGAGGCCTTCAAGGCCGAAAATGAGCTCATCGATCCGCAAGGCAGGCTGATCACCGACGACGAAATCCAGCGCGTCAACGACCAGCTTACCGCTGCGCGGACACGTACCTTGGAACTCAATGCACGGGCCGCGTCGACACGCAATCTCGGCGTCGACGCGGTGTTAAGCGGCACCTTGCCGGAGGCGATCAGCTCTCCCACGATCAATGAATTGCGGGCGCAGTACGCAGCACTCACCCAGGAGGCCGATCGGGTGGCGGTGAGGCTTGGTCCTCGCCACCCCGAACGTCTGGCCGTCGAGGCCCAGTTGACCGGTGCCCGCGCGCGTATCGCAACCGAGCTGCGCCGTGTCGCTGCTTCCATCCAGGTCGAGCTCAAGCGGGCTGTCCAGATGGAACAGGAGCTTGCCGCCCGACTCGCCCAGTTGAAGGTGCGCCAGGGCAACGTCGGCGATGAACTCGTCACGCTGCGTGAACTCGAACGTGACGTTGCCGCCAAGCGCGCCGTCTACGAGGCGTTCCTGCTCAGAGCGCGTGAAACGGGCGAGCAAAAAGACATCAACTCGGCCAACGTGACGGTCATTTCCACAGCCTCTCCGCCGCTTCAATCGACCGGACCGTCACGCGCCATGATCTCGATCGCCGGCATGCTGCTTGGCTTTGCCTCCGGCGTCGGCATCGGTGCCTTGCGCGGCGCGCTCGACAGCCTGCGCGATACCGCCAACCGCCGTGCCACGTCCGCGCAGCGCCGTAGACCCGAAAAGGCGGCTGATAGCGAGCCCAAAGCATCTGCGCCTGTGGCGGGAGCAACTCCGCCAATCGCCAGCGCGCCACAGGATCCCGCTTTCGAACAGGCAGCGCCTGCACCACCGGTCCAGCCGCAGCCAATGCAGCCGATGGGTGGTCCAAACCCTCCCGAGGGCGGTATCATGTCACCATACCCGCCCTATTCGCAGGCAGCCTACGGCCCAACAGTGCCTCAGCAAGCGGGCTATGGGCCTGCGGTACCCCCTGCAGGTTACGCAGCGCCGTATCCCTACCCACCGGCGTACCCAACCAGGCGGCCGCATGCCGAAGCGCCCGCGCCTCAAAGCCAGATTGACGAGATCAGCGAGAGCCTGCGCGAGGTTCGCAAGGAATTGAACCAGCTCAGGGAGCGGCGTACACGTCGCTACTTCTGAAATTCTCCCAGCGGTTTCGAGTTTACGGCACCGGACGCCGCAATGGCGAGATTGCGGGTCGGAAATTTGATGACAATGCCGCCTCGAACGATGCAGCAGACGGAGTGAGCCATGGCTGAAATCATTGACGGAAAGCGTGTCGCGGCCGAGGTCGTCGAAGGCGTCAAGAAGTCGGCGTCAGCGTTGGCCGGACACGGGGTGAAGCCTGGTCTGGCGGTGGTCATTGTCGGCGAGGATCCGGCCAGCCAGGTCTATGTCGCCAACAAGTCGCGCACCGCCAAGGAATGCGGTTTTCATTCGGTC
This sequence comes from Aminobacter sp. AP02, assembly GCF_003148805.1. Lineage (GTDB taxonomy): Bacteria > Pseudomonadota > Alphaproteobacteria > Rhizobiales > Rhizobiaceae > Aminobacter. The sequence goes on along the minus strand of NZ_QGGX01000017.1, from coordinate 95,811 downwards.
CAGCACACGCTCTCCGCGGAAACCTCGGAGGCCGATCTGGTGGCGCTCGTCGAGGCGCTCAATGCCGACCCTGAAATCCACGGCATTCTCGTGCAGTTGCCGCTGCCCGGCCATATCGACGCCGGCAAGATCATCCAGACGATCGCGCCCGACAAGGATGTCGACGGCTTCCATTTCATCAATGTCGGCAAGCTCGCCACTGGCGAACTCGACACGGCGCTGGTGCCCTGCACGCCGTTTGGATCGATGCTGCTGATCGAGCGCAAGCACGGCAAGGATCTTTCCGGTCTCAACGCCGTCGTGGTCGGCCGCTCCAACATCGTTGGCAAGCCGATGGCCAATCTCCTGCTTGCCGCAAACGCCACGGTCACCATCGCCCATAGCCGCACCAAGGACCTGCCGGCGCTCTGCCGCACCGCCGACATTCTTGTTGCCGCCGTCGGTCGGCCCGAAATGGTCAAGGGCGACTGGGTCAAGCCAGGGGCGACCGTCATCGACGTCGGCATCAATCGCATTGCCACACCTGAAAAGGGCGAAGGCAAGTCGCGCCTGGTCGGCGACGTCGAGTTTGCCTCGGCTGCCGAAAACGCCGGCGCCATCACTCCGGTGCCGGGCGGTGTCGGCCCGATGACAATCGCGATGCTGATGGCCAATACGCTAGTTTCGGCCTATCGCCATGCCGGCCTCGAATATCGGGGGCTCTGAATGCAAGCGGCGTTGTTGATACCGGCGCCGCTTCCTTGCCCAAGCCTGCGCTTTCTGTAGATTTGGCCACCATGTCAGAGCCTCATCCCGAAGGTCGCCAGTTCGCTTTCCTGTTGGTCGACAAGTTCTCGATGTTCTCGCTGGTTGCCGCGATCGACACCTGTCGGTCGGCCAACCGGTTGCTCGGCCGCGATGTCTATGGCTGGACTACGGTCTCCGCTGACGGAGAGGCGGTGATCGCGTCCAACGGGCTGCCGCTCAAGGTTGACTACTCCGTGGCCGATGTGCCCGCGGTCGACATCATGTTCGTTTGCGTCGGTGTCGCCACTGAGTTTCCGGGCAAGAGCAAGGTGCTCGGCGCGCTGCGTTCATGGGGTCGTCGCGGCGCGGCACTCGGCGCACTTTCGGTCGGGTCTTACCTGCTGGCCGAGGCCGGCCAGCTCGACGGCTACCGCTGCACCATCCACTGGGAAAACCGTGCCGGTTTCATCGAGAAGTTCCCGGACATAGAATGTACCAACAATGTCTTCGAGATCGATCGCAAGCGTTACACTTGTGCTGGTGTGACGACATCGATCGACCTGATGCTCGAAATCATCAAACGCGATTTCGGAACAAACCTCGCCAACGAAGTCGCCAACCAGTTCCAGCACGAGCGTATCCGTTCGGCAGGCGACCGCCAGCGCGTCGGGCCCGAACGCGACCTCACCGGTAAGTCCGACAAGCTCAAGCGTATCGTCGAACTGATGGCCGACCATCTCGACGAGCCATTGTCGGCGGTACAGCTCGCCAAGACCGCCGGGCTCTCAGTACGCCAGGTCGAACGCCTGTTCCTGCGCCATCTCAACGTCACGCCTGGGCGCTATTACATGCGCCTCAGGCTCGAACGCGCCCGCGAGCTCTTGCGGCAAACGAACATGCCGATCCTTGACGTGGCGATTGCAACGGGCTTCACGTCGCACTCCTACTTTGCCCAGAGCTACCGGCTGCAGTTTGGCCGTCCACCGAGCGAAGAGCGCCGCACCACCTATTGATCGGACGCATCGGGGTTGTCAGCCAGTGCCCCCTTGTCTAGCCTCGCCGCCATCAACCTGAATCGGCGAGGGACGGCATGAAGGCGGTTACACGAGGCATCCTTGCGTCAGTCTTCATGATGTCGGCAATGGCGGCAGCCGATGCCGCCGACCGAACCATTATCGTGCTGGACGCTTCGGGTTCGATGTGGGGCCAGATCGACGGCAAGCCCAAGCTTGAGATTGCGCGCGAGGCGCTGCGCACTGTGCTGAAGACGGTGCCGGCCGACTCCGAGCTGGGCTTGATGGCTTATGGTCACCGCGAAAAGGGCAGCTGCACCGATATCGAACTTGTCGTGCCTCCCGCGTCCGGCTCGGCAAGTGCGATCACCGCTGCCGCCGACGGCATGAGGTTCCTCGGCAAGACGCCGCTATCCGCCGCCGTCAAGCTGGCTGCCGAAGACCTCAAATACACCGAGGAGAAGGCGACCGTCATCCTCATCACGGACGGTTTGGAGACATGCAACGCCGACCCTTGCGCGCTCGGTAGGGAGCTCAAGCAATCGGGCGTCGACTTCACCGCGCATGTCGTCGGATTCGGCCTGACCGCGGAAGAAGGTCGACAGGTTGCCTGCCTCGCTGAAAACACCGGCGGCAAATACATCCAGGCCTCCGACGCCAAGGCGCTGGAGGAGGCATTGGTGCAGACGGTTGTTGCACCCGCGCCCGCCCCAGTTCCGGCAGTCGAGCCGGCCAAGCCCGGGTTCAATTTCGTGCCTGAAGTGACGATGGCCGCCGGGGGCGAACCGCTCAAGGATGCCGGAAACGCATGGGAAATCTACAAAGCCGGTGCCGACGGCACCAAAGGTGAGCGCGTCACTACCGAGTACAACAATTACAAGGGCTCGCTCGAACCCGGCAATTACATCGTCCGCGCCACGCTTGGCGAGGCAGCCGCCGAACAGCCGCTGAAGGTCGAAGCCGGCCAGGTCTACAAGCCGCTTTATGTCCTCAACGCCGGCACGCTGATAGTCCGCCCGCGCCCGAGTGAAGGTGCTGAGGTCAACGATGGCGCAACCGTCGTCGTCGAGTATCCCGGCGGCACTGGTCCCAGCACCAATTACGGGCAGACAAAGATCGTGCTGCCCGCCGGCGAGCAGAAGCTGACGGTCAAGATAGGAGAAGGCGAAGCGAGCGAGGCGATCCAGATTGCCGCTGGCCAGACCATAGAAAAGGACGTCGTCGTCGGCGTCGGCCACGTGCTGGTCAATGCGCTCTACGCCGATGGTGGCGAGAAGGTCGATGCCTCGGGTCTCGACGTGAAGATCTACAAGGCCGACAAGAGGATCGATGGCACGCGCGAACAGGTCACCTACGCCTTTGGACCCGACGCCAAGTTTGACCTTTCGGCCGGCGCCTATGTCGCCGTGGTCAAAATGGACCAGGCCGAAGTCGAGCAACCCTTCAACGTACGAGTGGGCGAGCGCGGCGACGTGACGGCGGTTCTCGATGCTGGCGTTTTGGCGGTCAGCGCTCCGGGCGCCAAGACGATCAAGGTGTTTTCGGCCAAGAAGGACATCCAGGGCCAGCGAAAGGACTTCGGGTTAGGCTACGACGAGAAGCACCAGGTGACCTTGCCTGCCGGCGACTATGTCGTGGAAGTCGATCGCGAGGCCAATGGCGGCAAGAAGGAAGGCATTGCCACAGTCCATGCCGGCGAGCGCAGCGAAGTAACCATCCAGTAGGATTGCAACTTGGTGCAAGCGCGGTTATTTAGACAGCGCAACTCGTCAAACAAACAAAGGAGGGCTGCGTGTACACGTTTTTTCGTCACCATCGTCAGCGCGGCCCCGTCCACGCCCTGCAAATACGTTTGCAGGGCTGACCACAGACGATCGCCAAAGCGTATCTCTTTATTGGTCTGCCCTTCGTGGTGATGCAGCGCTGAGCATTGAGCTCGTGCCTGCACCGTGACAATCCACCGGGCCCAATCTCCCCATATGCATCCCATGACCGGATGCGGGACGACGGTCCGGACAGACCAGAGAAACGACTATGGCTTTGATCAATCTGAGGTCCCTCGGCGTAACCCTTGGCTCCCCGCTTTTTTCCAATCTCAACCTTTCCGTAGAGCCGGGCGACCGCCTCGGCATCGTTGCAGCCAACGGCCGTGGCAAGTCCACGCTGTTGCGCTCGGTCGCGGGGACTTTTGAGCCAACGATCGGCGACATCACCCGCGCGCGTGGTTTGCGCGTCGGCCATGTCGAGCAGGACGTGCCGCCAGGCCTGAGAGATATGGCATTCTATGAGGCGGTGCTTCGGGCACTGCCGGCCGAACAGGCCGAAAGCGAAAGCTGGCGCGTCGACATCGTGCTCGACGAGCTGGATGTGCCGGAGGTCATGCGTGAACGACCGCTTTCGCAACTGAGCGGCGGCTGGCAGCGGCTGGCCATGCTCGCCCGTGTGTGGGTAACCGAGCCCGACATGCTGCTGCTGGACGAGCCGACCAACCACCTCGATCTTGCCCGGATCAGCCAGCTCGAAGGGTGGCTGAACGCGCTGCCGCGCGACGTACCGGTGGTGATCTGCAGTCACGACCGGGCCTTCCTCGACGCCGTGACCAACAAGACGCTGTTCCTGCGCCCTGAGAATTCGCAGGTCTTTTCGCTGCCCTATTCCAGGGCACGGTCGGCACTCGATGAGATCGACGCGTCCGACGAGCGCCGGTTCCAGAAGGACATGAAGACGGCACAGCAATTGCGGCGCCAGGCGGCCAAGCTCAACAATATCGGCATCAATTCGGGTAGCGACCTGTTGGTGGTGAAGACCAAGCAGCTCAAGGAACGAGCCGAGAAGCTGGAGGATGCCGCTCGTCCCGCCCATCAGGAACGTTCGGCCGGTTCAATCAGGCTCGCCAATCGTGGCACGCACGCCAAGGTGCTGGTGACGCTGGAAGATGCACCAGTCACAGCGCCGGACGGCTCGCTGCTGTTCAAAACCGGCAGGCTTTGGATTCGCCAGGGCGACCGTGTCGTGCTGCTGGGTCGCAACGGAACCGGCAAGACGCGCCTCGTCAACATGCTCAGGCGTGCCATTGCCCAGCCGGATGTTGCTGTCGACGGCGTCAAGGCGACGCCGTCACTGGTGCTTGGCTATGGCGATCAGGGTCTCTCCGATCTCAAGGACAGTGACGCACCACTCGCCGTTCTGACCCGGCGCTTCGAGCTGGGCGAGCAGCGTGCTCGCACCTTGCTTGCCGGTGCCGGCATGAGCGTTGACATGCAGACGAGCCAGATCAGCCGTTTGTCCGGTGGACAAAAGGCGCGGCTCGGCATGTTGGTGCTCAGGCTGACCAACCCGAACTTCTATCTGCTCGACGAACCGACAAACCATCTCGACATCGATGGGCAGGAAGCGCTGGAAACCGAACTGCTGAAGCACGAGGCAAGTTGCTTGCTGGTATCGCACGACCGCAGCTTCGTTCGCTCCGTCGGCAACCGGTTCTGGCAGATCGAGAAGAAGCGTCTGGTTGAGGTCGAGAGTCCCGACGCATTCTTCGCCGACGTGGCCACAAACGGAGCGTAGCCCCGATGCGCAAAGGCTTGCCGGGGTTTCGGCAGGCCTTTGCCCCATGCTATCGTTGCAAACCGGAGCCGATGGAGACCGAAATGCGCTTGTTTCTGACAGCAATCTTGCTGGCATCGGCCGCAGGCTCGGCTTTGGCGTCAACCATCACTTTGGAATTGCCTGGCAACGCTGCGGTCGACCGCCAGGCCGTCAGCTACAAGTGCGGCGACCGCGACATCAAGGCCGAATACATCAATGCCGGCAGCAACTCTCTCGCAGTGCTCACCATGGGCGACGAGACCGTCGTTGCCGTGACTGTGCTAAGCGGTTCCGGCGCCAAATACGCCGGACAGCAATATGTCTGGTGGACCAAGGGCGACAACGCCGACCTTTACGACCTGACCGAGGGCGAGGATGCCCCGCCCTTGCATTCCTGCACGAAGGCTGGCTAGGCGGTTCCGAACACGCTGGCGCCGTGGTCGGCACGGCCTGCCATCTGGCGGAAGCCGGCAAACAGTTCGCGGCCCATGCCGTACTCGTTCTCCGAGAGGTCGCAGACCGGCTTCGGCCGTGCGGCGAGTTCGCCTGCTGGAACCAGGACTTCCAGCGTGCCGGCCTCAGCATCGAGCCGGACGATGTCGCCGTCATGCACACGGCCGATCGGCCCGCCTTCGAGCGCTTCTGGCGTGACGTGGATTGCCGCCGGCACCTTGCCCGACGCGCCCGACATGCGCCCGTCGGTGACCAGCGCGACCTTGTGGCCGCGGTCCTGCAGGATGCCGAGCACGGTGGTCAGCTTGTGCAGTTCCGGCATGCCGTTGGCTTTTGGGCCCTGGAAGCGGACGATGGCAATGAAGTCCCGGTCGAGCAGGCCTGCTTTGAAGGCATCGTTGAGGCCTTGCTGGCTGTCGAACACCACAGCCGGCGCCTCGATGATGCGTCGCTCGGGCTTTACCGCCGAAGTCTTGATGATCGCGTGGCCGAGATTGCCGCCCAGCACCTTGAGCCCGCCGCTCGGCTGGAACGCCTTGGATGCGGGCGCCAGCACTTTTTCGTCGCCGCTGATCTTTGGGGCGGCCTCGCGCACCACAGATCCATCGGCGCCCAGCTTGGCTTCGACTGCATATGGACGCAGGCCTTCGCCCCACACCGTCTGCACGTCCTCGTGCAGTAGGCCGGCGTCGAGCAACTCGCGGATCAGGAAGCCCATGCCGCCCGCGGCCTGGAAATGGTTCACGTCGGCAAGGCCGTTCGGGTAAACTCTGGCCAGTAGTGGCACAGCGTCGGACAGGTCTGAAATGTCCTGCCAGGTCAGTCGAATGCCGGCGGCCGCCGCCATGGCAATCAGGTGGATGGTGTGGTTGGTCGAACCACCGGTGGCGTGAAGGCCGACGACGCCATTGACCACCGAGCGCTCGTCGATCATGCGCCCGACCGGCATGTATTCATTCCCCAGTGCAGTAATCGCCAGCGCGCGCTTGGCGGCTTCGCGCGTCAACGCGTCGCGCAGTGGCGTGCCGGGATTGACGAAAGAGGCGCCCGGAGTGTGCAGGCCCATGATCTCCATCAGCATCTGGTTGGAATTGGCCGTGCCGTAGAAGGTGCAGGTTCCAGGGCCGTGATACGACTTCGACTCTGCTTCGAGCAGTTCCGCGCGGCCGACCTTGCCCTCGGCGTAGAGCTGGCGGATCTTGGCCTTCTCGTCATTGGGCAGGCCCGAGGTCATCGGCCCGGCGGGAATGAAGATCGCCGGCAGATGGCCAAATGTCAGTGCTGATATCACCAGCCCCGGAACGATCTTGTCGCAGACACCGAGATAGACTGCCGCGTCGAACATGTTGTGGCTGAGCCCGACCGCTGCTGCCATTGCGATCACGTCGCGCGAAAACAGCGACAGCTCCATGCCGGGCTGTCCCTGGGTGACGCCGTCGCACATCGCTGGCACGCCGCCCGCCACCTGGGCGATGCCGCCGGCTTCGCGCGCCGCGTCCTTGATCAGTTGCGGATAGGTTTCGAACGGCTGATGCGCCGACAGCATGTCGTTGTAGGAAGTGATGATGCCGATATTGGCGACCTTGTCGCCGCCGAGCGCCACCTTCTCAGAGGGGCTGCACACGGCAAATCCATGGGCGAGGTTGCCGCAGGAGAGCACGCCTCGGTTGGCTGTCTTGCCGGCGGCGTCGCCAATGCGTCCGAGATAGATCTCGCGGCTGACCTTCGAGCGCTCGCGAATGCGCTCGGTGATGGCTTGGATGTCGTTCCTGGCGGTCATGGGCCTCAGTCCTTTCAACTCGGCGCCCGAAGCTTGGGAGGATGCTTCGGGCCGGTGCATGACCATGAAAATCAGGAGCGACTTTCAAACAGGGTCAGGCACGAATTCAAAGTCTACAGTGCCCTGAGGGCACGTTAGGACGTCCTGCTCAGGGCGCCCAGTAGATTTCGGCGGCGCGTGGCGATCGGTCCAGAACGGTGCGGATCGGCAGGGCCTTCTCCGCCGCCATCGCGGCTTCAAGAACGGCACGCTTTTCTGCACCTTCGATATGCACGGCCAACAACCTGGCATTGATCAGGGGTGCGGTCGTAAGCGTCAGTCGCGGCTCGCCTGCGCTCTCGGCATGCACGGGCATGACAATGCGCGCGGAAGCCGGGTCGAGCAGGGCATCGAGGCCTTGTGCGTCGGGGAAAAACGATGCCGTGTGTCCGTCACCGCCCATGCCCAGGACGGCGGCATCAAGCGGCCAGGGCAGGGCGCGAAATCCGGTGTCGGCGCGAGCCGCCGCCTCTTCGACGGTGGCGGCCTCGTGATAGAGCGGTGCGAAACGGGCGGCCGCCGCGTTGTGTTGAAGCAGGTTCGCCTTGGCGAGCGAGGCGTTGGAACGCGGCGAAGACTCAGGAACGAAGCGCTCGTCGACCAACGTCACCGTGACCTTGTTCCAGTCGAGCTCTTCCCGCGACAATGCCGCCATGAAGCGGCCCGGAGTGGTGCCGCCGGACACTGCGAGGAAGGCCTCGCCGCGCTGCGCAATCGCTGTCCGAAGCGCATCGGCGACCTTGGCGGCAAGTGCTGCCGCCAGTTCCTCGCGTGTTGCAAATTCGTTCCAGCGGGGCAGGGCCATGGCGTTCAATTGCTCTCGTGCCAGGTGCGGCCGTCGCGCTCGATCAATGCGATCGACGCCGATGGGCCCCACGTGCCGGCAGTGTATCCTTGGGCCTCCTGGCGGCTGGCTTCCCAGGCGTGCTGGATCGGGTCGATCCATTTCCACGCCGCCTCGACCTCGTCGCGGCGCATGAACAGCGTCTGGTTGCCGCGCACGACATCCATGATCAGGCGCTCATAGGCATCAGGCGCACGACCGTCGAAGGACTGGGCAAAGCTCATGTCGAGCGGGATCTGGCGCAGGCGCATGCCGCCCGGGCCCGGATCCTTGATCATGATGAATTGCTTGACGCCTTCGTCGGGTTGCAGGCGGATGACCAGCTGGTTGTTGAAGATCGGCCCGGCGCTCTCGCCGAAGATCGAATGTGGGATCGGCTTGAATTCGATGACGATCTCGGAGACGCGCGACGCCAGCCGCTTGCCGGTGCGCAGGTAGAACGGCACACCAGCCCAACGCCAGTTGGCGATCTCGGCCTTGATGGCGACGAAGGTCTCGGTGGTGCTCTCCGAACCGAGTTCCTCGATGTAACCCTTGACCGGTCCGCCGGCGGAAGCCCCGGCGCGGTACTGGCCGCGCACGGTATGCTTGGGCGCCTCATTGCCGTTGACACGCTTCAGTGCGTTCAGAACCTTCAGCTTTTCGTCGCGCACCGCATTCGCCTCCATCGAGGCGGGCGCCTCCATGGCAACGAGGCAGAGCAGCTGCAGCATGTGGTTTTGCACCATGTCGCGCAGCGCGCCTGCCTTGTCGTAATAGGTGACACGATCCTCGAGGCCGACGGTCTCGGCGACGGTGATCTGGACGTGGTCGATGTTGGCCGAGTTCCACAGCGGCTCGTAAAGCGCGTTGGCAAAGCGCAGCGCCATCAGGTTCTGCACCGTCTCCTTGCCGAGATAGTGGTCGATGCGGAAAATCTGGTGCTCGCCAAAATCGTCGCCGATGATGTCGTTGAGCGCCTTGGCCGACTCAAGGTCACGGCCGATCGGCTTCTCCACGACAATGCGCGAATCCGCGGTGACGAGCTTGTGTTCCTTGAGATGGTCAGAGATGTCGCCGAACAGGCTGGGTGCCACGGCGAGGTAGAAGACCCGGATGCGCTTGCTGTCGGCCACCGACTTCTTCAACTCGGCAAAGCCATCACCCGACTTGGCGTCGATCGCGACGTAGCTCAGGCGGTCGAGAAATTTCTTGAGCTCGGCTTCTTCGATGTATTCCGGCTTGACGTGATCCGAGATCGCCTTCTTGGCGAAGGCGCGGAATTCCTTGTCTTCCATCTTGGTGCGCGATGCGCCGATGATGCGCGTCGGCTCGGAAAACTGGTGGTCGCGCTGGCGGTGATAGAGCGCCGGCAGCAATTTGCGTTCCGACAGATCGCCGGTGCCCCCGAAAATGATGAAGTCGAAGGGATCGACAGGGATGATCTGGCTGGTCATGTTTTATCCGTTTCCAAGACGGTCGTCGTGTCGCCGCCCGATATATGCTAATCGATTTAAAAACGCCAGTGCCTCGGTGTCACAGTTTCGTTTTCGACACAGCGATTATACCAACCCAACATAAGGCTTCGGCGTTTGGAAATCCAAGCAGAAGCCGCTGGGCCCTAAACATCGCCAGCTCCACGCCGCTACGAGCATTGCGGTGGACTGTGGCGGCGGCTAGATCGATCAGGAAGCAAATCGACAGGGCGGGAAAAGATCATGCGTCTCAAGGACAAGGTAGCGATCATCACGGGGGCTGCGGCCGGTTTCGGCGAGGGCATGGCCAAGCGCTTTGCCGAAGAGGGCGCCAAGGTGGTCGTCGCCGACCTGAATGCCAAGGAAGCCGAGCGTGTGGTGGCCCAGATCGGCAAGGACGCGATCGCTGTCACTACGGACGTGTCGCTGCGCTCCGAATTCGACGAACTCGTCTATGCCGCCAAGAGTGCATTCGGCCGCATCGACATCATTGTCAATAATGCCGGTTACACTCACCGCAACGGTGACCTGGTCGATGTCGAAGAAGACGTCTTCGACCTTATCACCGCCGTCAATATGAAGGCGATCTACCATGCGGCCCGTGCCGTGGTGCCGATCATGGAGCGCCAGGGCGGCGGTTCGATCCTCACGACCGCATCGACCGCGGGCCTCAGGCCGCGTCCCGGCCTCACCTGGTACAATGCGTCGAAAGGCTGGGCGATCACCGCAACCAAGTCGATGGCGGTCGAACTGGCGCCGAAGAACATCCGCGTCAACTGCCTCTGCCCGGTGGCCGGTGAAACCGGCATGCTGGAGAAATTCATGGGCAAGGACACTCCTGAAATCCGTGAGAAGTTCAAAGCCTCGATCCCGCTCGGCCGGTTCTCGACGCCGCTCGACATCGCCAACGCAGCACTGTTCCTCGTCTCCGACGAGGCTTCGCTGATCACCGGCGTGGCGATGGAAGTCGACGGTGGCCGCTGCATTTAAGTGATTGTTCCCTGAGGTAACCGCTTTTCCGAGCCTGAATTGCGGCGTTTGCGCTTGACCGGCGATGCCGGAACCCTATTCCAATGGGTCAAAACGAGCAGGAAACGCCATGCATAGGGTCGCGATCAGCGGAACCGGCATCTTCACGCCGGAGGAAGTCATCACCAACGCCGAGTTGGTGGCCGCCTACAACGAATATGCCCACCGCCAAAACAAGCTTCACGCCGACGCCATCGAGGCCGGCGAGCGCGAGCCGATGGCGATGTCGTCGGAAGAGTTCATCGTCAAGGCGTCGGGCATCGAGCGCCGTCACGTCATCTCCAAATTCGGCATCCTCGATCCGGGCATCATGCATCCCGTACTGCCCGAACGAGCCGAGGACGAGCTGTCGCTGATGGCCGAGATTTCGGTCAAAGCAGCCGACGAGGCGATGAAGAAGGCGGGGCTGACCGCCGCGGATATCGACGCCGTCATCTGCGCTGCCTCCAACCATGAGCGCGCCTATCCGGCGATTGCCATCGAGGTGCAGCAGGCGCTCGGCATCAAGGGCTTTGCCTTCGACATGAACGTCGCCTGCTCCTCGGCGACCTTCGGCATCCAGCTTGCCACCGACATGATCCGCACCGGCTCGGCCCGCGCGATTTTGATGGTCAATCCCGAGATCACCTCCGGCCATCAGGAATGGCGGGATCGCGACTGCCACTTCATCTTCGGCGATGTCTGCACGGCGGTTGTCCTGCAGCGCGCCGACGATGTGAAGGCCGACAACGCCTACGAGGTGCTGGCCACCCGTTGCCTGACCGAATTCTCCAACAACATCCGCAACAACAACGGCTTCCTCAGGCGCACGCGTGAAGGCCACATGGCCGACCGCCGCGACATGCAGTTCCACCAGGAAGGCCGCAAGGTGTTCAAGCAGGTGGTGCCGATGGTGGCCGAACTGATGCTCGGTCATTTGTCCGACCAGGGCATAGAGCCGGCCAGCCTGTCGCGGCTGTGGCTGCACCAGGCCAACAAGGCCATGAACGACCTGATCGGCTCCCGCGTCCTGGGCCACGAGGCGACACGCGCTGAGCAGCCCAACGTGCTGCAGGACTATGCCAACACCTCGTCGGCCGGCTCGATCATCGCGTTTTCGAAATTCTCCGACGACCTGCCTGTGGGTAGCCTGGGCGTGATCTGCTCTTTTGGGGCGGGCTACTCGGCGGGTAGCGTCATCGTCAGGAAGATGTGACCGGTCGCTAAAGCCCGCGCAGCCGCTCGACCACCCGATCGGCCATGCGCTCGCAGCGCGCCCCGTTGAACGGGAACAGCTCGGCAAAGCCGTTCGAAAGACGTTTTTCGATTGCCGCCCGCATCAGTTTGCGGGCGCGGTGCAGCCGCGTCTTGACCGTCTCCGGCTTGAGCGCGAGCTGCGTTGCGGTCTCGTCGATGCTCATCTCCTCGACGTCGCGCAGAATGAAGACGATGCGAAAGGCCGCCGGCAGCTCGTCGATCGCCTGTTCGAGCAGAGCGCGCACCTGCCTGCGGCCAAACTCGGCATCCGCACTCGGTGGTGTCAGCGATGTCGGGAACATGATCACCTGGCCTCCGTTGGCCGCGATATCCAGTTCGTCCAGCTCGGCCACAGGCCGCCGCTTGCGGATACGCGTGAGCGCCTCGTTGAGCGCGATCCGTGTGAGCCATGTCGAAAAGTTCGCATCGCCCTTGAAGCTGTCGAGCCTCGTGAAAGCCCTGACATAGGCCTCCTGCACCACGTCCTCGGCGTCCGCGTCGTTTCGCATGACGGCGCGGGCGACGCGAAAAAGCCGCTGGTTGTTACGTTTGATGAGCGCGCGGATGGCGTTCTCGCCGCCTTGGCGCGCGAGTGCCACCAGTTCCTCGTCGCGGCGTCCGTCGAGATCGACCTGTTGCCGCAAGATTGCCAGTTGCATGCTATCGCCTCCATTTGCCGTCGCCGTTCAGACGCGGCGCACGATGCCCTTGGCGATGATCTCGTCGACCGGCGGAAACCCGTTCAGCGCCACATCGGGCAGCGGCGTGAGCGAGGGGTCCACTGCACTGGGCGCCACCGGCTGCGGCGTGCCGACCACGATGCGCCCGACCATGCCGGCGTGCTCATGCGGCACGCAGTAATAGTCATACACCCCCGGCACGGTCAGCGTCACCGAGAAGGATTGGCCCGGCAGCAGATAGTCGGAATTCCAGGGCTTGGCGTTTGCCGGGATGCGCAGTGGCCGGTCGAAGACATCAGGATGATATGACGTCACCGTGTGCGAGTTGCCCGGGTCGCGATTTGTCCAGCGCACCGTCTGTCCCGGCTCGACATGAATGCCGGCAGGGTCGAACCAGACATGGGCGCCATCGTCCTTGCCATGCATCTCGACGTCGATGATGTCGTTGCCTGTGGCGCGCGCCTGCGGGAAGAAAAGCACGGCGAGGAAAAGCCCCCGCCGGCTTCGATTGTCTGTCGGCGGGTCGCGATCATTTCGCTACCCGCGCCTCGTCGGCCTTGGCCACATGCCACAGCACGACATGGACATGCGGCTCCTCTACCCCGGGATGGCCGGCATTGTAGTAGACGCTTACGTGATCGACATTGCCGCCCGGCGAGGCGAGATCGTCGAAGCGCTTGTTGGGATTGAGGTCCTTGATCGGCAGCATGTAGATGGTGCTGACCAGCTTGCCGTCATGGTCGTAGGCGAGGAACGGGCCGGCTGGCAGGGTTGCCGGATCGACGAAGAGCTGACCCATGCCGGGCAGGAAGTCCGGCAGCTTGACTAGGCTGCTCACCGCCTTGAACGCGCCTGGGGGTGGAGCCTTCGCCACCTCTTGGGCGAGTGTGGGCCAGGTGCCGGCGAGCATGAGAGCGAGTGCGGCGGAAACCATTTTCATTGGAGCATCTCCCTGTGAACGCCCCGCATGACGCGGCGGCTCCGAACCATTGGATGCGGCGTTGGCAAAAAAGTTCCCGGAAATGGTGGCGGCAAGGGCCTGTAATGTAGGTGCAATCTTTGCTGCGTAGCTGCTGGCATATCGTTTAGAACCAGGGTCAGACATGTCTTCCAGCATTGCCAACTGCGCTGTCGGCGCCTTCGTTGCCGCTGCCAGCGTTTTTCTTTCAGGCTGCATGTCCGATACGATGAGAACCTACATTGGCCAGCCGGTGGAGTCGGTCGTCATGGACTATGGTCCGCCGGTGGCGGTGCTTGAACTCGGCCGTGGCGAACGCGCATACCAATGGCGCAAGATTTCGACGAACGTAGTCTCTGGTTCGACAAGTGGCGAAGTCACGGACACTCGGCGCGGAAGACGTTACGAAGAGACGACGATGCCAGGCTATGTCGAAGAAAGAGAGTGTTTCTACACTTACTACGCCAGTATTTCAGGCGGCCGCTGGTACATCACCAACTTCCGCAAGCCAAAGTTCGAATGCGAGTGACACTGTCCACTTGTAGACATTTAGATATTATGCAATCCGCGCCAGCCGGCCTTGCGATTGTCGTTGCCAGGCCTTGTTGAAGGGGTAGCCTCCCATGCGTATTCTGCTGCTTGAGGACGAGCCGGAAATGGCTTCGGTGCTGAAGTCCGCGCTCGCACGCCGCAATGTGATCGTCGACCATGTCGCTACTCTTGCTGACGCCGAGGCTGCGGCAGAATTCGGGCCCTATGATGCGGTCGTGCTCGACCGCCGCGTGCCTGATGGCGAGGGGCTCGACTTGATCCCGAAACTACGGGCGCTGCGTGTCGATGCGCCGGTCCTGATGCTGACCGCACTCGGCGGCCTCAATGATCGTGTCACTGGCCTTGATGCCGGCGCCGACGACTACCTGGTCAAGCCGTTTGCGATGGAAGAGCTGATGGCGCGATTGCGGGCGCTGCACCGCCGCCCCGTCGCCCTGCGATCCGAGCAGACGGTCGTCGGCCGTCTCACCTATGATTTCCATCACCGCGAGGCGAGCGTCGGAAGCCAACCGCTTGAGCTGTTGCGCCGCGAGCAACTGGCTCTGGAAGCGCTGCTCCGCCGTCCCGGTCGCACGGTTTTGCGGGCGACGCTCGAGGAGTCGGTCTATGCCATGGACGACGAGATCGGCTCCAATGCCCTCGATTCCCATGTCTCTCGCCTGCGCCGCAAGCTCGACGATGTCAAAGCCGGCGTGGAAATCAGGGCGATACGCAACCTTGGCTACCTCCTGCGCGCCGTGGCATGAAGAAGCCGCGCCCCACTTCGCTCCAATGGCAGCTTGTGCGCAAGCTCATCCTGCTTCAGGCGGCAACCTTGTTCGCCTTTGTCGGTCTCATCTGGTTCGTGCTGTTCCTGCTCGAGCCCCGGCTGCTTAGCGACAACGAAACTGCGGTCGAGGCAGTTGCCACAGCCTTGAGCCGCGATGCCAGCGGCAACCTCGTCGTGCGCGACACTGAAGACATGCGCTGGGCACGCCAGAACTATCCGAACCTGTGGCTGGTCGTGCGAGACCAGGCTGGCAAGTCGCTGCGGGAGGGGAAGGTACCTGACGCTTATGAAGATGGACATATCGGGTTGCCATGGGCGATCGACTACGCGTTCTTGCGCTTTCCAATCCACGATCTCCGTCCTGATGCGATCCTCGCCAATCGCCCGACCGCCGCCGGACGGGTTCAGATACTCACCTCGACAATCCTTTCACGCATGGAGACGAACGGCGTCGACGTTGTATTCCAGCTCAGCCTCGACGGCACGCGCTACGCGACGGGCCAGATCGACTGGATGAAGATCGGTCCCGCCATCGCGCTGATCATCGTGGCCTTCGTGGCGCCCTTCTTCATCGTCATGGGCGGGACGACCCTCGTTGCCACACCTGCGGTCGTCCGCCGTTCGCTCGCCGGCCTTGTCGCCACCGCCAGTCAGGCCAAGCAGATCGATATCGACAACCGTGGAGTCCAACTGCCGACCGTCGATGTGCCGGCGGAGATCGGGCCGCTGGTGCAGGCCTTCAACAACGCGCTTTCGCGCCTTGGGCAAGGCTACGAACAGCGCAACCGCTTCCTCACCGACGCGGCGCACGAATTGCGCACGCCGATCGCCATCCTGCGCACCCGCGCCGAATTATTGCGCGAGGATCCCGAAAGCACGCGCCTGCTCAAAGACATCGAACGTCTGTCGCATCTGGCGCAGCAACTGCTCGACCGGCAGGTGCTCGACCACTCCGCCGGTGCGCGCGAGGTCGTCGATCTTGTCGAGTTCGCACGGCATCTTGCCGCCGATTTTGCGCCGCTCGCCTTGTCGGCAGGCTATGAATTTTCCTTCGAGCCAGCAGCTTCGAGCGTCCTCGTCAGCATCCAACCCTCGCAGGTCCAGCAAGCCGTCACCAATCTGTTGCGCAACGCCATCGACCATGGCGGTGGCGAAGGGACCATCACGATACTGGTCCATGCGAGTGGAAGCCTGGAAGTCCAGGATGAAGGTCCCGGCATACCTTGCGAAGAACACGAACGTGTATTTCAGCCCTTTTATCGCCTGCGTCCGCGCAGCAGCGGTGCCGGCCTTGGGCTTAATCTTGCGCGCGAGATAGCCCGCCTGCATGGCGGTAGCGTAGAAATCCTGAGCGGCCCGTGGCGCGGGGCACGCATCAGGCTGCGTCTGCCGCTCATTGAAGCAAAGACTATGCCTGCGGAAGCTAGATCCTATCCCTCAGGGCAAACCAGTTGAGCGCAAGGAACAGCAGCGGCGCGCGAAAACGCCGGCCACCGGGGAATGGCGGTATCTTTAGATCCTCGATCAGCTTGAGCCTGTCGCGGTTGCCGGCCACCGTCTCGGCATAGAGCTTGCCGAAGAAATTGGACAGCATCACGCCATGGCCGGAATAGCCGCCGGCCGAGATGACATTGGGCATCACCTCGCGCACGAAAGGTTTGCGCGGCATCGTGATGCCGACATAGCCGCCCCAGCCATGGGTGATTTCCACACCCTTGAGCGCCGGGTAAATCTCGGCGATCTGCTTGCGGATGTGGATATGGATGTCCTTGGGGTCGTTGACGCCGTAGATTTCACGTCCGCCGAACAATAGTCGGCCGTCGGGCGACTTGCGGAAATAGCGCACCACGAAGCGGGAATCGTCGACCGACTCGCCGCCGGGGATCACCTTGGAGTCGGCACCCAGCGGCACAGTGGCGCCGATGAACGACCCGATCGGCATGATGTGAGACGCACTTATCGGTTCCAGATTACCGCCATAGGCGTTGACGGCGATCAGGCATTTTTGCGCGGTGATCGTGCCGCGCGGCGTTGTCACGCGTACCTTTCCGCCTTGTGAGGTAATGCCGATCGACTGGGTGTTCTCGAACAGCCGCGCGCCGGCCTCGGCAGCAACCCGTGCCGTGCCGATCACCAGTTTGAGCGGGTGGATATGCCCGGTGCCGGTGTCGCGCGTGCCGCCGTAATAGTGCGTCGAACCCAGCCGCTCGGCGGTCTCCCGAGCGTCCATGAACTTGACATGCGGGTAGTTGAAGCGGCTCGCCATGATCTCGGCATGGGCCTTGTAGTCGTCGACAAAGCGCGGCTTGTGCGCCACCGACATCTGCCCCGGCATATAGTCGATGTCGATGCCATGGGTTGAAGCGAAATCGAACAGATGCGCCTTGGCTTCCTCGGCGAGATCAAACAGCGCCTTGGCGCGGGTGAAGCCGTATTCGCCCTCAAGTTCCTCCGCCCACGCGCGCTGGCCCGTACCGAGTTGGCCGCCATTGCGGCCCGATGCGCCGTCGCCAAAGCGATGCGCCTCGATCAGCACGACATTGGTGCCGGACTTGGCGAGATGGGCTGCTGCCGAGAGCCCGGTAAAACCGCCGCCAATGACGACGACATCCGCCTGCCTGTCGCCGTCAAGGGCCGGATACTCCGGACGCGGGCCCGCAGTGTCTTCGTACCAGGAAAGGCCAGGAGAGATCGGAGAAAGGTAAGGCATGGTGCGCTTTCAGTAGGGCAGCAGGGCAGCAGGGCAGCAGGGCAGTAGGGCAGTAGGGCAGTAGGGCAGCAGGGCAGCAGGGCAGCAGGGCAGTAGGGCAGTAGGGCAGCAGGGCAGCAGGGCAGCAGGGCAGTAGGGCAGTAGGGCAGTAGGGCAGTAGGGTCATTCGTTCGATAGCTTGCGGATTAGCAGGCGCAGAAGCTTGCCGACGCTTTCGCTCATTATCATCGCTTGCCGAACTACATCGGGGGTGGTGATCCCGACACGCTCGGCTATCAGCAGGTGCGTCTCCATCTCCTTGAGCGATCCTTGCGCAATCCTTAGGAATTGTTGGTAGGAGCCACGGTTTTCACGACCGTAGCCCTCGGCAATGTTAGCCGGAACAGAGACGGCAGCGCGTCTAACTTGGCTGGTCAGTCCGTATTGCTCCTCTTTCGGCCACGTTTTGGTCGAACTGTAGATGGCAGGCGCCAACTCCATCGCCTGCGGCCAGACGACAAGGTCTTGATACGAGTTGATCTCGCTCGGCACGCTGAACCCCCTCGCTGCCGCACTACTGCCTTACTGCCCTATTGCCCTACTGCCCTACCGCCTCACCCTTCAAACATTCAGCAGCAGATACTCTCGCTCCCACGGGCTGATGACCTCCATGAAGGTCTCGAATTCAGCCCGCTTGATCGCCGCGTAGGTAGAAGCAAACGACCGCCCAAGCATCGTTGCCAGTTCCTCGTCGCCTTCAAACAGGTCGACCGCTTCCAGCAGCCCTCGCGGCAGATCGATCTCGTCCTCGTTGGCGGTGGTCAGCACTGGCGGTTCGGACGGCAGCTTGTTGGTCAGCCCGATCAATCCGCAGGCCAGCGATGCCGCCAGCGCAAGATATGGGTTGGCGTCCGAGGACGGGATGCGGTTTTCGACACGGCGCCCACCAGGATCGGAACGAGGCACACGGAAGGCGGTGGTACGGTTGTCGTAGCCCCACTTGTTGTTGACCGGTGCGGAAGCAGCCTGCGTCAACCGGCGATACGAATTCACATAAGGCGCAAGCATCACCAGCGCGTTGGGCACATGCTTCTGCATGCCTCCAATGAAGTGGAAGAATGCTTCGGTTTCCGAGCCGTCTTCGGCGGTGAAGATGTTCTTGGCGGTCTTCTTGTCGAGAATCGACTGGTGGATATGCATCGCCGAGCCCGGCTGGCCCTGGATCGGCTTGGCCATGAAGGTGGCGTAGGTATCGTGCTTCAGCGCTGCCTCGCGGATCGTGCGCTTGAACAGGAACACCTGGTCGGCCAGTTCGATCGGGTCGCCATGACGCAGGTTGATCTCGAGCTGGCCAGCGCCCTCTTCGTGGATCAGCGTGTCGATCTCGAGCCCTTGAGCCTCGGAGAAGTGGTAGATGTCGTCGATGAGTTCGTCGAACTCATTGACGCCGGCGATCGAATAGCCGGCACCGCCGCCGATGGGGCGGCCCGAGCGTCCCACGGGCGGGGTCAGCGGATAGTCGGGGTCGGGGTTCTTGCGGACGAGGTAGAACTCGATTTCTGGCGCCACCACGGGCCTGAGGCCGAGCTTGTCGTAGGCCGCCACCACGCGCTTCAGAACGTTGCGCGGGGTGAACTCGACGTTGCGGCCGTCCTGATGGACAAGGTCGCAGATCACCTGCGCTGTCGGGTCGTCTTCCCACGGCACCACCGACAGCGTCGACAGATCAGGCACCAGCTTCAGGTCGCCATCGTCCTCCGGATACTGAAATCCGTTGCCGTCCTCCGGATAGTCACCCGAGATCGTCATCATGAACGGTGCGGACGGCAGCGCCAGCGAGGTGTTGGAGGTGAACTTGCTTGACGGCATCATCTTGCCGCGGGCCACGCCAGCCTGGTCAGGCGTGATGCACTCTATGTCTTCGATGCCGCGCCACTCGAGCCACTCGGAGGCTTCCTTCCAGTTCTTCACGCCGCGCTTGTTCTTCACAAATGCGGGCGTGCGGGCTCGTCCCCCCCGGTTGGACGGACGGACTTCCTTCTTTGCAGGCGGCATCAATCACCAGATTGTCGTTGCAGATTGCCGAGTATAGCCGTGGCCCGCGAAGGAAGAAAAGGGGGGCTGGCAGGCGATTCCGGCGAACTGATAGGTCCAAGCAGCTGGTTTCGAGCCAGTTTGTGACCTAGATGATCGCCATGAGCTCCAATTCGACCCAACTATCCACGATCGGCTTCGATGCCGACGACACGCTGTGGCAGAATGAACAATTCTTCCGCATGACGGAAAAGCATTTTGCCGAACTGCTCGCCGAGCATGGCGAGCAGGAGCATTTGATGGCGAGACTGCTCGATGCGGAAAAGCGCAACCTTGGCACCTATGGTTTCGGCATCAAGGGCTTCACCTTGTCGATGATCGAAACCGCGATCGAGGTCACGGATGGCCAGGTGCCGGCTCCGGTGATCGAAAAGATCCTGGCCGCTGGCCGCGAGATGCTGAGCCACCCTATCGAGACTCTGCCGCATGTCCATGACACGCTCGAAGCGCTCGCCGGCCGCTATCGCCTGGTGCTGATCACCAAGGGTGACCTGTTCGACCAGGAGCGCAAGCTGGCCCAATCGGGCCTCGGCGATTTCTTCGACGCGGTCGAGATCGTAAGCGACAAGTCGCGCCCGACCTACGAGCGCATCTTCGCTCGCCATGGCGACGGCCCGGCCCGAAGCATGATGATCGGCAATTCCCTGAAATCGGACGTCGTGCCTGCGATCGAGGCCGGCAGTTGGGGTGTCTACATTCCTCACGATCTGACCTGGGCTTATGAACATGTGGATGAGCCGACAACGGCCGAGCGCTTCCGCAAGTTGCCGCATCTCGGCGAACTCGCGGAACTTTTGAAGGCGCTTGGCTGAAGTCAGGCTCGTCCGACGAGCTTGTCGACGACTGGCTGCAATCGTTCCGGTGTGATCGGCTTGGCCACCACGATGTCTACGGCGCTCGACAGGGACAGGCTTTCCGGTGTCCCCGGACGGTTGGAGAGCAGGATCACCGACGGCAGATTGGTGCCCGAGGCTTGCCTCAGCGACATGATCGGCGCCATCAGCGCATCGCAGTCCTTGTTGTCGCTACCCCCGTCCAGGATGATGGTTCCTGGCGCCATCTTGCGCAGCATGGCCATGGCTGTGTCGGGTGATTCCGATATCGTCTTGAGGCCAGAGCGCTCGACGATCTTGGCGACGACGACGCGGTTGATCTGCGAGCGGCCGACGACGAGCACCTTTGCAAGGTCGGCAATAGGGCGATCGGGAGTGCGCGCGTTTGCATCCAGGTCTTGGCCCGAAGCTAGGTCATTCCGGTTCATTTGGCTTAGCCGACAGCTGGGGGGCGTCTGTTTCAATGCGTGGTTGCGTTCGGTTCCTTACGTTCGCGTCAACTGCGAGAAGTGTCAAGTAATACGCTGAAAATGGCATACGACTTTAGTCGCGGGCGACAGCATTTCTCTTTGCTAATCAAAGTCCAACGACGACGACGTAAAGACAAACCCCGCCCGCAGCCGAGGCTGCGAACGGGGTCCGGGGGGCAGGGCAGGGGAATGGGTTGACTGTTAGCCGTGCGGCTGCTGGGTCACGATGACAGGGATCAGCAGGTCGCCCCAGTTGCCGTCGCCACCGTGATGACGGGCCGAGCGGACCAGTTCGACCGACACGCCTGCCTCGACGGCCTTCATGACCGATTGGTTGAGTCGGTGCAGGTCGTTGGCGACGATGCGGATCACGGCCTGCTGGTCAGCACTCATGGTCGTGGCCTGTTCTTCGGCTCGTTCCTTGACGCGGGTGCGCGGTGCCATTGTGGTTCTCCTCGGAGTGTTGCCTTGCTCTGTCCGGAGGCACGATCGCCTCCGGAGCTGTCGTCTGTCGCCAGGCTTATTCGGCGGCCGGGCGGAACTGTTCGTGTTCGGTCGATTCATGCATCGCTGTAGTCGACGACTTGCCGCCAGTGATCGCCATAGACACGGCATCGAAGTAACCGGTGCCGACCTCGCGCTGGTGCTTGGTCGCGGTGTAGCCGTTGACCTCGGCGGCGAATTCCGCCTCCTGCAGCTCCGAATAGGCAGCCATCTGGCGATCCTTGTAGCCGCGGGCCAACTCGAACATGCCGAAGTTGAGTTGGTGGAAGCCAGCCAACGTGATGAACTGGAACTTGTAGCCCATTGCGCCCAGCTCGCGCTGGAACTTGGCAATCGTCGCGTCGTCGAGGTTCTTCTTCCAGTTGAACGACGGCGAGCAGTTGTAGGCCAGCTTCTTGCCAGGATGCGCCTTGTGCACTGCCTCGGCGAACTTCTTCGCCTGGGCAAGGTCAGGCTTGCCGGTCTCCATCCAGATCAGGTCGCAGAACGGAGCGTAGGCGATGGCACGCGCAATGCACGGGTCGATGCCGTTGCGCACCTGATAGAAGCCTTCCACGGTTCGGCCGGCATCGTAGTCGACGAAGGGCTGGTCGCGCTCGTCGATGTCGGACGTCAGAAGCTTCGCGGCCTCGGCGTCGGTACGGGCGACGATCAGCGTCGAGGTGCCCATCACGTCGGCAGCGAGACGCGCCGCGTTAAGGTTGCGGATGTGTGCTGCGGTTGGGATCAGAACCTTGCCGCCGAGATGGCCGCATTTCTTTTCCGAAGCGAGCTGGTCTTCGAAGTGAACGCCGGCGGCACCCGCCTCGATGAACGCCTTCATGATCTCGAAGGCGTTGAGCGGGCCGCCGAAGCCGGCTTCAGCGTCAGCCACGATCGGGGCGAACCAGGTGTCGACCGACAGGCCCTTGCCTTCCGAGGTCTCGATCTGGTCGGCGCGCTGCAGGGTCCGGTTGATGCGCTTGACCAGCTCGGGCGCGGCGTTGGCCGGATAGAGCGACTGATCCGGATACATGGCGGAAGCCGTGTTGGCATCGGCTGCAACCTGCCAGCCCGAGAGGTAGATCGCCTTGAGGCCGGCGCGGACCTGCTGCATTGCCTGGTTGCCGGACATGGCGCCGAGCGCGTTGACGAAGTTCTCCTCGTGGATCAGCTTCCACAGGCGATTGGCGCCCATTTCGGCCAGGGTCTGCTTGATCTGGACGGAGCCGCGCAGCCGCTTCACGTCCTCCGGCGAGTAGGGGCGCTCGATGCCGTCGAAGCGGCCTTCCGGGGCTGAAGGGACGAGGTTGTAAAAATCAGTCATTGTCGACTCCGTCGGGTCATTTTGGTCTTGGGGGGCGGCACCGCGTCTTGGGTTTGTTGCGGCGATTTCTATGTGACTTGTTTGACATTGCGGCGCCAAAGCAGCCAGAAAATTCAACAAACTGGGCCATACAATAGGGAAAACCTGTGTTGCGTTTGACAGAACGTCGCTGTAAATTTGTAAAGAATGTAAAAGGACGGGTAGGGTAAATCCCCTACTTTCGTTGTAAAAATGGTGTAAATGCCATGGCCGAACAGAAAATCTTCGCCGGGCCGCGCATCCGGCGCATCCGCAACCAGAAGGGGCTGACCCAGACGGCCATGGCGGAGGGGCTCGGCATTTCGCCGTCCTATCTCAACCTCATCGAACGCAACCAGCGGCCGCTAACCGTCCAGCTCATTCTCAAGCTCGCCTCGGTCTATAAGGTCGACCCCGACGAGTTGCAGGGGGAGGCGCGCGGTTCGATCGCGGCTCTTCGCGAGGTCTTCGCCGATCCGCTTCTGTCCGGCGAACTGCCTGGCGACCAGGAACTGGTGGAGATCGCAGAGGCCGCACCCAACGCGGCAGCGGCCGTGATAAAGCTGTTCCGCGCCTATCGCGAGCAGGCTGAGCGCTTGTCCGACCTAACCGAGCTATTGGCGCGCGAGGGGCACACCACGGCGCTGTCGGGTGCCCGCCTGCCCATCGACGAAGTCCACGAGGTGTTCGAGCGCCGGCCCAACCACTTCAATTCACTGGAGGAGGAAGCCGAAGCCTTCACCTCGTTGCTCGATCCCGGCGACGACCTGTTCGGGGCGTTGAAGGGCTGGCTCAGGCGCGAGCACGGCATTGTCGTGAAAGTGCTGCCGGTCGCCACCATGCCCAACTGGCGCCGCCGCTACGACCGGCACTCGCAACGCCTGTTCCTGTCCGAGCGCCTGTCGCCGTTCGACCAACTGCGCGAGGTGGCGATGGAAGCGAGCCTGATCCGCATGCAGGTGGCGGTCGCGGCCGAGCTGCAGTCGCTGAAACTCACCTCGGACGAGGCGCGACGGCTCGCCCGTTTCGAACTTGGCCGCTACGCGGCGCACGCGCTGATGATGCCTTACCAGGCGTTCCACTCGGCGGCCCAGCGCGCCCGCTACGATGTCGACGTGTTGCGCTCGCGCTTCGGCGTGTCGTTCGAACAAGCGGCCAACCGGCTGACCATGCTGCAACGCCAGGGCACCTCATCGGTGCCGTTTTTCATGCTTGAGGTCGACAATGCCGGCAACCGCTTCCGCAAGGCCGGTGCGCAAGGGTTCCCGCAAAGCCGTTTTGGCGGCGGCTGCCCGAAGCTTCCAGTCCATGCCGCCTTTACCCAGCCCGGCCAGATTTTCGTCGAGGCGGTGGAGATGCCCGATGGTGCCGAATTCCTGTGTGTCGCCCGCACCCTGGAAGGTCCGCAGGGCGCCTTCAGCGAGCGGCCGCGGCGTACCGCGATCCTGCTTGGCTGCGACATCGCCTTTCGTGACGAGATCGTCTATGGCGCGGCCTTGCCCGCGCCTGCTGTCGGCGCCAAGCCGGGCGCTGTGGCCGCAACACCCGTCGGCCCTGCCTGCCGTCTTTGCGAGCGCTCAGGTTGTCTGTCTCGGGCAGAGCCGCCGATCACCCGCCCGCTTGGTCTCGACGAAATGGTGACGGGCCTGTCGGCTTTCGATTTCCAATAAAGATCAGGCAATTAGCCTGGGGGTCGCCTCATCGGGGCTCAGGCCGGTATGGGCCAGGGTGCGTGCCGTGCCGGAATCGAGGGGGCGCCCATACAAGAAGCCTTGCGCTTCGTCGCAGCGGCGATCCTTGAGGAAAGCTGCCTGGAAATCGTTCTCGACGCCTTCGGCCAGTACGGGGATCGACAGCTTGTGGCCCAGTTCGATAACCATCTCGATGACGCTGGTCGCCTGCGCCTGCCGGCCGAGCGCGTTGAGGAAGCTGCGGTCGACCTTTATCTTGTCGAAGGGGAAGGAGAACAGCGTCGACAGCGACGAATAGCCGGTGCCGAAGTCGTCCATCGCAACCCGGACGCCCAGCGCCTTGATCTGGCGCAGGATCAGCAGCGCCTGGCCGGGATTGTCGATGAGCGTTGTTTCGGTGATCTCGATCTCAAGCCGGGTGGCGGCCAAGCCGGTCTCTGTCAAGATCTCCTTGAGCCTCTCGGCGAAGTTCGGCCGCATCAGCTGGATCGGCGACACGTTGACGGCGATGCTGAGTGGTGCCGGCCATTGGCTCGCCTCGCGGCAGGCCTGCATGAGAACCCAGTCGCCGATCTCGACGATCATGCCGGTCTGCTCGGCAACAGGAATGAAGTCTGAAGGAGAAACCTCGCCGAGTGCGCTGCTGGTCCAGCGCAGCAGGGCCTCGAAGCCGAGCAACTCGCGTTTCTTCATCGATATCTGTGGCTGGAACACTAGGCGCAATGAACCTTCGGCAACAGCACTGCGCAGGCCGATCGCGATCTGTCCCCGCCGGCGGCCGTCTTCGTCGGCATCGGCGTCGAACCAGCACCAGTTTCCGTCGGACACCTTTTTCGACCGGTACATGGCAAGGTCGGCGCGCATTGTTAGCTCGTCGACATTGTCGCCGTCCTTGGGGTAGACGGCGATGCCGATGCTGGCGCTGGTGGAAAAGCGCCCGTTGCCAAGCTCGTTGGGCCGTGAAAAGGCGTCGCTGATGCGAGCGGCGAATTCTTCGACTTCGTTTTCTCGGGTGAACGGCTTCACGGCAATGAATTCGTCACCGCCGAGACGGGCGAAGAACTCGCCCTCGATCAACGACGTCTTTATTCGCGCGGTGGTCTGGATCAACACAGCATCACCCGCGGCATGGCCGTAGACGTCGTTGATTTCCTTGAAGCGGTTGAGGTCGATGGCAATGATTGCCAGCGACGTGCCACCGGCCTGCTTCAGGCGCACCGGAAGTTCGTCGCGAACCGCGGCACGATTGGGCAGGCCGGTCAGCGGGTCATGCATGGCAAGATGCCTGTAATGCGCGACGGTATCCTGCTGGCCCTGTTCCTCGGCTAGGTGAGTAACGGCGCCGAGCAGCACGACAAGCCCGGTGACCGCGACGACCAGGATTGCCAGCACGCTGTCCGACATGAGTTGACCGGGAACGGCTACGCGCGGGTCAGGCGTGATCTGTACCGCACCCATGGCGGTGAAGTGCATCATGCCGATTCCGAGGATAAGCGCACCCATGCCGACATACTGGCTGCGGCCTGTAGTTCCCCGAGCCACGCGATTGGTCGCCAGCATGCCGAGCGCCGCCCCGGCCACGATCGAAAAGGCAACGAAAGCAGGATCGTAGGAAACGGTACCGGCAACGACGAAACCGCGCATCCCGGTAAAATGCATCAGCGCAATTCCTGTGCCGATGATGATGCCACCCGCCTCGACCATCCAGGCGCGTTCGCGACTGGCGGCGATCAGAAAGCCAGCCATCGACGTGGCTATGGCGAAGCCCAGGGAAAGCAAGGTGAAATTGGGCTCGAAGCCGTGTTCGACATCGGGGATGAAGCCGAGCATTGCCAGGAAATGCGTCGTCCAGATGGTCATGCCGCCAGCGACGCCAGCCATGACGATGAAGGCTGCGTGCTTGGCGCGCCTGACGTTGCGGGCACGCGCGAACAATCGCATCGACACCACGCAGCCGAGGGCACATATCGCCAATGCTGCCGCGACAAAGCGGTAGTCATGTTCGGTGACGAGGCAGTTGAGTACGGTCAGCATGGCGGTCTCCAGTGCATCGGTTCGAAAAGTTTGGTTCGCTTCCAGCCGGCGGATGCACAGATTCTAATAGTTTGCCCACGTTATCGGCGGCAAACCTTGCCGATTCGTTTCCTGACCCTCGGGCAGCATACGCAGTTGACTTGCCGGGTAATTGAACGCCGCATGCTCGCCACCCATGTGCTGTTCCAAATTGAGCAGTTTTTGGGAGCGGGCTATGAGTAATCCTGGTGACGGACATAGGTGGAGGCGGTGGCTGAAGCGCGGAGCGCTTGCCGTATTTGCGTTGCTGATTATCCTTGTGCTGCCACTCACCTTGATCTTGTATCCAGTCTTCAAGCCCTATCCGGCAGCGGTTTCATCCACCGGAGGCTCATTGGCCGGCAACAATGCCGGGGATTTGGCGCACCTTCGCAATATGCAGCAGATCGAACGAAGCTTTACGGCCCAATTCAGCGAAGCGTTTGGCCAAGCGCTCGACGAGCTTGCCGCCCGGGCCTCCGAACTCGATCGGCCTGAATTGGCGATGGGAGCAGCCAAGGCGGTCGCACTTGCGCAAAATGGGCATACCAACGTTCTTGGTCTGGCCGGCGGACAAGGCTTCAACGCCGTTCCTCTGCGTCTCGGCTGGTTTGCCGACGGTCTTTTGTCGTCCGCGCCATTGCCGAGCATAGTGATCTCTTGGGCGCGCAAGTCCTGGCCGTGAACGGCCAGTCGCCCGAACGCCTGGTCGAAGCGCTACGTCCATATGTCGGCGGCACCGACCAATATGCACGGGAGCTTGCACCGAATTTCATGATCTCGCCTGAGCTCCTCCACGCGGCCACGCTGGCGGGTAAGCCGGACGAAGGCGAATTCCGCTTGCGAAAGGCCGATGGCTCCGAGGTCAAGCGCATGCTTGAGGCATCGTCGGACAAGGGTGAACCTTCGGCTAGAACCGTCTGGCCAAAGCGGGACCTGAGCCCTGTTCCCCCAATAGGTAGCGACACCGGGTGGGTCCATGTCCTGGATGGCGTTGAAGCGCCGCGCCACCTGTCACGCCCAGATGAGAACTTTTGGCACTCCTATCTCGAAACGGACGACATTCTTTACGTACAGATCAACCGTTTCCGCGATCAGGAAGCACGTCCGATGTCGGACTATCTATCCGACTTGCTCGCCGAAGCCGGCAAGCGGAAGGTCAAGCATGCCATCGTCGATCTCAGGTACAGCCCCGGTGGCAATTACATGCTTGCGACCGATTTTTCGCGGCTGCTGCCCGAAGCGGTACCCAATGGCCGGATATTCATCCTGACCAGTGGCAACACCTTCTCGGCGGCGATCAGCATCGCGTCGCGGCTGAAATACTATTCGGGCGGTCGGGCGGTGCTGGTCGGGGAGGAGATGGGTGACGCCGGCCAGATGTGGGGCGAAGGCGGCACGACGATCATGCCCAACTCGAAGATCGCGTTCCGATATACCACGGCCTACCACGACTGGGAGAAGGGCTGCAGTCTCTTGCAGATCGGGACCTGCTTCTTCCTGAACTATTTCTACGGCACGGCTGCAGGCTCCCTGCTGCCTGAGGTTCCCGTTGCCCAGACCTTCGCCAGCTACGCCGCCGGCGATGATGCTGTCATGTCGGAAGTTCTGAGGATGGCGAAACAGGGCAAGTAGGGGCCAAGACTGGCCCCTTGGGGTTCAGAAGCCCGGCTCGATCGCGTGGCCACGGCGCGCATGAATCATTGTCGCTGCCCCGACAAGGATTGCGACACAGGCTGTGACGAGGCCGGCATACAGGAAGGTTCTCGCAAACCCGAACGCCGCGATCATCGGCTGACTGACGAAGGGCGATATGAAGTGGCCGGCAAAGATACTCGCAGTCATGCCGCCAGCAACGCGGCCACGCATTTTGGGCGCCGCGGCTGCCATCGCCGCAGCGGCAATATTGGGCATGATCATTCCGAGCCCCAGCCCGACAACGCCCGCCGCCGCCAGCACTGTCACCAGCGTATCGGTCACTCCCAGCAGGCCGTATCCGATGGCCATCAAGCCAAATGCGAGGGCGAACACGCCGGTCACTCCCAGCCTGGCGCGCAGGCTGGCGTAAAACAGCGCGACAACTGCCCCGATCATGTTGCCCAGGCCGATCGCAAGCCCGGCCACGGTTGGTGAGCCGATGCCCATGGCATTGAGGTAGAACGGCAACTGCGTTGGAAGCAGGTAGAAGGCGACGCTATTGAGAACGGCCGCCATGTAGACGGCAAAGACCGCAACCCAGATCGTCTTGCCTGTTAGCTCGGGAGCGCGGGCAATTGGTGGATTGTTGCGCCAAGGCTCATTGATGAAAGCCAGAACGGCAGGGATCAGCAACAGCGACAGGCCGTATACTGCAAACGGCGCGCGCCAGTGCAGTTCGGCCAGCATGCCGCCGCCGGTCAAGAAGATCAGCCCGCCAATGCCTACGAAAGCCGACTGATAGCCCATGAACCGGTCACGTTCCGATCCTGCGAAATAGTCGCCGACAAGCGCTGTCGCGGTGGTCATGACGCCGGCAACGGCGATACCGAGCAGCTCGCGTCCGACAAGAAGTCCAGCCAGACTGTCAGCAAGCAGGCCCGACATGCCGCTCAGCCCGTATAGCAGGGCGCCCGCGATAAGCAGCGGCCTGCGCCCGAAGCGGTCTGCCAGCCCACCGGCGAAGGGTGCGCAAATGACGATGAACAATGCCGGCAGCGTCAGCACGAGCCGGGTCAGGATTTCGACGTTGTCGCTGCCGGCGAAATGGCTTTCGATCGCCGGCAGCGAGGGCGAGATGGTCGCGCCCGACATGATCGTCAGTGTGCTGATAAGCAGCAGCGTCGCATTACGCCGGGCATGGTTCTCGGGGAACGGAGTCGCCGGCACGAGTTGAACCTGATGTGCGACGGTCATGCCGCCACCTCGAGAAAGGGCGAGTTGGTGCGAGCCTCGCGCAGGGTGATCGCCCACCATTGCAGGCGAGCCAACAGAAGCGACATCGCCTTGCGCGCGTCGCGTGGTTCGATCAGCGCGCCCGAGGCGTCGAACCGCCTTGAGGCGAAGGCAAAGCTCACGGTGTCGCGAATCGCCACGACATGAAGTTCGGCAAAGACCAGCCGCAACTGCTCGACGGCGCGCAGGCCGCCTGAGATGCCGCCATACGACACGAATGCCAGCGGTTTGGCTTGCCACTCTTTGCTGTGGGCATCGATCAGGGCTTTGAGATCGGCGGTGTAGCCATGATTGTATTCGGGCGTCACCACAATGAATGCATCGGCCTCGCCTAGCCGGCGCGTGACATCGGCTCGATTGCTGGCAAGCTCCCGTGGATCGATCAATCGGATGTCGAACTGCTGGTGCCCACGGATCTCGGTTGCTGCCCAATCTACGACGGTGTCGCAGAAACGACCTTCGCGGGCGCTGCCATAGATCAGGGCCAGCTTGATTTTCTGAGGCATTTTTTGGGGTAGCTCCGTTTCATGCTTGTGTGGAGCCACGTCTTTAAAACCTCAACTAAGATTGAGGTCAAGCAGTTATTTGAGTTGTTGGAAAGGGCCTCTGGCATGCGAACAGGCAAGGCTGCCCGCCTTGTGCCACAATGGGATCGGAGCGCTGGACCTCCTCGCACAGGTCACTTTGCTTTACGCGAACGCGCAAGTCCCAGTCGTTCCGAGCGCATCGTGCCGCTCGCAAGTCGTCGAGATTAGCGCCATGACAGATCTCGCCGCTTCGCAGTCACCAAGAGGTGCCACGCCGCACGTCTCGCGGCGCGAGGAGCGCCTCGGCGTGTTCCTGGTGTTCATGTCGGCGCTGATGTGGAGCCTGGGCGGCGCCATTGCCCGCTTCATCGAGGTGGCGGACAGCTGGACGGTGGTGTTCTGGCGCTCGGTCTGGGCAGCCGCCTTCCTGCTGGCTTTCATGGTCTGGCGCGACGGTCTGCGCGGAATGCTGAAACTATTCCGCGACATGGGCTTGCCTGGCCTGCTGGTGGCGATCTGTTTCGCCACCGCCTCGACCTCTTTCGTCGTCGCCCTTTCCTACACGACCGTTGCCAACATTCTCTTGATGCAGGCCGGCGTGCCGTTGCTGGCGGCGTTGTTTGCCTGGGTGTTGTTTCGTGAGCGCGTGGCTGTCGCAACATGGGTGGCGATTTTCGCCGTCATCTCGGGCGTCGCCATCATGGTTTCCGAATCGTTCAGCGGCCAGGTCTCACCGGTCGGCGACGGGCTCGCCTTGCTGATCGCCGTGGTCTTTTCCATTGCCACCGTCATCACGCGCCGGTTCGCTCATGTGCGCATGACGCCCGCCACATGCCTTGGCACCTTGATCGCCGCGACTTTTGCTGCGTCGCAAGCCACGATGCTGGCCGTGTCGCCGCGCGACATGGGATATCTGGTTGCGTTCGGCGTGGTCAATCTCGGCCTCGGCCTCGCTTGTTTCGCTACCGGCGCGCGGCTCATCCCGGCCGCCGTTGCCGCCCTGATCGGTACATTCGAGCCGCTGCTTGGTCCGATATGGGTTTGGCTCATCCATGGCGAAGTGCCGTCAGTCCGCACCATCGTTGGCGGCGCGGTCATTTTCACGGCCTTGCTGGTGCACCTGTCACTCGAATTCAGACGCCAGGCAAGGCCCCAGAGGCCGGGCGTGACGGGCATGCCTATCCCTGATTGATCAATGTATTGTTTACCATTGACAATGCGGCGGTCGGGCGGGCAGGCTGCGACCCGAGGGTAACAACAACACAGGCGTATCTTGCCAGGTTCCACTGCCGGGGCTTCGGTGTCCGCAGATGTAATTCGCCAAAACGTTTTGCGCCGCGTGGCAAGCCGGCGAAAGCGCGCTACCTTCATCACAAGATTTGCACAGGGATCAGGATGCTGCCGGGATTGGTGCGTCCGCGAAAGGAGAATGTCATGAACCGTAGAGCGCTTTGGCTGACAGCTGCGTCAGCCCTCATTGCCGTTGTCGCAACCCCGGCCGCAGCCCAGGAGCGCGTCGTCAACGTCTACAACTGGTCGGACTACATCGACTCCTCGATCATCGAAGACTTCACCAAGGAAACGGGCATCAAGGTCGTCTACGACGTCTACGATTCCAATGAGATTCTCGAAACCAAGCTGCTCGCCGGCGGCAGTGGCTACGATGTGGTGGTGCCGACGGCCAGCCCCTTCCTGGCGCGTCAGATCCAGGCGGGCGTCTACCAGAAGCTCGACAAGTCCAAGCTGCCCAATCTCACCAACATGTGGGACGTGGTCAGCGAGCGCACTGCCGCCTACGACCCAGGCAACGAGTACTCGGTCAACTACATGTGGGGCACGGTCGGCATCGGCTACAATGAAAAGAAGGTCAAGGAAGCGCTCGGCATCGACAAGATCGACAGCTGGGATGTCGTCTTCAAGCCCGAGCAGATCGCCAAGCTTGCCGAGTGCGGCGTCTATGTCCTGGATTCTCCAACCGACATTTTCCCGACCACTCTGAACTATCTCGGGCTCAAGCCGCAGTCGACCGCGCTCGACGACCTGTCGAAGGCGGAAGAAGCACTGCTCCAGATCCGTCCGTCGATCCGCAAGTTCCACTCCTCGGAATACATCAACGCGCTCGCCAATGGTGACATCTGCCTAGCCGTCGGCTGGTCCGGCGACATCTTCCAGGCGCGCGACCGCGCAGCGGAAGCAGACCAGGGTGTTGTGGTCAACTACGTCATCCCCAAGGAAGGTGCGGAGATGTGGTTCGACCAGATGGCGATCCCGGCCGACGCCAAGCACGTTGCCGAAGCGCACGAGTTCATCAACTACATGATGAAGCCGGAAGTCGCGGCCAAGGCGTCCAACTACATCTTCTATGCCAACGGCAACAAGGCGTCGCTGCCGTTCATCGACAAGGATATCGCTGGCGATCCGGCGATCTTCCCCGATGAGGCGATGCTGGCGAAACTCTTCACCGTGGCGCCCTACGATCCCAAGACACAGCGCGCGGTGACCCGCAGCTGGACCAAGGTCGTCACGGGGCAGTAGTTATTGGGGATCGTCCCGGCGCCATCGGCGCCGGGATTTTTTCACCCGGGGCAGGACGGAGGGGACATGAAATCGCTCGGCAATATCCGCAGGGACTTTGCGCCCTGGAACCAGCCTGACGCCAAGCCCTACATTCAATTCAAGAACATTACCAAGCGGTTCGGTGACTTCACCGCCGTCAACAACCTCTCCCTGTCGATCTACGAGCGCGAGTTCTTCGCGCTGCTTGGCGCCTCGGGTTGCGGGAAGTCGACGCTGCTGCGCATGCTCGCGGGTTTCGAAGAGCCGACCGAAGGCCAGATCCTGCTCGATGGCCAGGATCTTCGCGGCATTCCGCCCTACCGGCGGCCGGTCAACATGATGTTCCAGTCCTACGCTCTGTTCCCGCATATGACGGTCGAGCAGAACATTGCCTTTGGCCTCAAGCAGGACGGAATGCCCAAGGCCGAGATCGAACAGCGTGTCGCCGACATGCTCAAGCTGGTCAAGCTTGGCCAGTTCGCTAAGCGAAAGCCGCACCAGCTGTCGGGCGGCCAGCGCCAGCGCGTTGCCCTTGCCCGTGCGGTTGCCAAGCGCCCGAAGGTGCTTTTGCTTGATGAACCACTCGGCGCGCTCGACAAGAAGCTGCGCGAGGAAACCCAGTTCGAGCTGATGGACCTGCAGCAGACGCTTGGCCTTACTTTCGTTGTCGTCACCCACGACCAGGAAGAGGCCATGACCATGGCTGACCGTATCGCCATCCTCGACAAGGGCGAGGTGATGCAGGTGGCGACGCCGGCCGAGGTCTACGAGGCGCCAGGTTCGCGTTTCGTCGCCGACTTCGTTGGCAACATCAACATGTTCGAAGGCAAGGTCGCCGACCGAAACGGTGCGGCCGCGACCATCGCCGGCGCCAATGGCCTGACCATCCGCACTGCCAACGCCGGCGACGCCGCGGCGGGCACCGAGGTAGCCTTCGCCATCAGGCCGGAGAAGATCAAGGTTTCGTCGAAGAAGCCCGAGAGCGGCGACAATGTCATGGAAGGCGAAATTTACGACATCGCCTATCTCGGCGACATGACCATCTTCCATGTCCAGCTCGGCAACGGCCAGGTGGTCAAGGCGAGCTCGCTCAATGCGACGCGCGCCACCGAAGATCCGCTGAGCTGGGACGACAAGGCGTGGATTTCCTTCCGCAACGACGCCGGCGTCGTTCTCACGCGATAGGTGGAGAGATGAAACGCCCCCTCTCAGCCGTCACCGATCGCCTCGTCATCATCATTCCTTACCTCTGGCTGCTGTTTTTCTTCCTCATCCCGTTTTTCATCGTCTTCAAGATTTCCCTGTCGACGACGGCAATCGCCATGCCGCCTTATACGCCGGTCCTTAGCCTTTCCGACGGCGTTGCCGCCCTCATGTCGCAGCTCGGCGAGTTCAGCTTCGACAACTATATCTGGCTGACGCAGGACGCACTCTACTTCAACGCCTATGTCTCCAGCGTCGTCATCGCTGCGATATCGACATTCCTTGCGCTGCTGGTTGGTTATCCCATCGCCTATGGCATGGCGCGCGCGCCGGCGACCATCCGGCCGACGCTGCTGATGCTGGTCATCCTGCCGTTCTGGACCAGTTTCCTGATCCGAGTCTATGCCTGGATCGGCATCCTGAAGCCCGAAGGGTTGCTCAACCAGTTCCTGCTCGCCACCGGGCTCATCGACCAGCCGCTGGTGATCCTGAACACGCATACGGCGATCTTCATCGGCATCGTCTATTCCTATCTGCCGTTCATGATCCTGCCGCTCTATTCGGCGCTCGAGAAGATGGACTATTCGCTGATCGAGGCGGCGCAGGACCTCGGCTGCACGCCTATCTCCGCATTCTGGAAAGTCACCTTCCCGCTGTCGCTACCCGGTGTGATCGCCGGCTGCCTTTTGGTCTTCATCCCGGCCGTCGGTGAGTTCGTTATTCCCGACCTGCTCGGTGGCTCGCAGACATTGATGATCGGCAAGACATTGTGGAACGAGTTCTTCGCCAATCGCGACTGGCCGGTTTCATCGGCTGTGGCTGTCATCCTGCTTCTGCTGCTTGTCGTGCCGATCATGTTCTTCCAGCAGGCGCAGGCACGCGCCCAGGAACAGGGGCGCTGAGATGAATTCGAGCTGGAGTCGCTTCAACATCACGGCCATCGTTTTGGGCTTTGCCTTCCTCTATCTGCCCATCGTCTTGCTGGTCATCTTTTCCTTCAACGAATCGAAGCTCGTCACCGTCTGGGGCGGGTTCTCGACCAAATGGTACGTCTCGCTGTTCCACAACCAGGGCCTGATGGATGCGGCATGGGTGACCATCCGCGTCGGCCTGATCTCGGCAACGCTCGCCACTATACTGGGTACGCTCGCCGCCTTGGCGCTTACCCGCTACACACGATTCCGCGGCAGGGTATTGTTTTCAGGCATGGTATTTGCGCCGCTGGTCATGCCCGAGGTCATCACCGGCCTGTCGCTGCTGTTGCTGTTCGTCGCGGTCGGGCTCGACCGTGGTTTCGTCACGCTGACACTCGCCCACATCACCTTTTCCATGTGCTTTGTCGCGGTGGTGGTGCAGTCGCGCCTGGTCACCTTCGACCGCTCGCTCGAAGAGGCGGCGATGGATCTGGGGGCTCCGCCGGTCAAAACCTTCTTCCAGATCACGTTGCCGGTGATCCTGCCGGCGATCATCTCCGGCTGGATGCTGGCCTTCACGCTGTCCATCGATGATCTGGTTATCTCGAGCTTCACTTCTGGCCCGGGCGCGACAACGTTGCCGATGAAGATCTACAGCCAGGTCCGCCTTGGTGTGACGCCCGAGATCAACGCTGCCTGTACTATCCTGATCGGTATCGTCGCGGTCGGCGTCATTGCTGCGTCGCTGGTCAACAAGCAGCGCGAGGTGCAGCGGCTGCGCGACGAGCAGGCCGCGCAGCGGGGATGATCGGGCACGCCTGGCTTGTCGCTAGCAACGGTGGGCCGCAGGTGATGCGAACCAAATGCAACGATTTTGGAGGGCTGAAAAGGTCAGGCTTTCCAAGGATATGCCACTGGATAAGCCAAAGTCGCCATGTTAGCGTCATGGCGATAATCTTGAGGAGTAGGGTTCATGACGCGTTTTATGGCTACGGCCGCAGCTTTGTCTTTCGTCGCACTGGCCGCAACGGCCTGTAACACCCCGCAGGAACGTGCCTTGGGCGGCGGCGCCGTCGGCGCAGCGGGCGGCGCACTCGTCGGCCAGGCCATCGGCGGCAACACCGGCGCGACCGTTGCAGGTGCGGTCATC
This sequence comes from Aminobacter sp. AP02, assembly GCF_003148805.1. Taxonomy (GTDB): domain Bacteria; phylum Pseudomonadota; class Alphaproteobacteria; order Rhizobiales; family Rhizobiaceae; genus Aminobacter. The sequence continues at coordinate 59,755 of NZ_QGGX01000017.1, read as the reverse complement.
GGCGGTCTCGCAGGTGCCATGATCGGTGCCGGCACCGCCCCGGGCCAATGCCAGTATCACCAGCAGGACAGCCGCGGCCGTCCGATGTACGACCGCAACGGCAACCCGGTAACGTTCCAGGCTGCTTGCCGGTAATAAAACCCCGCCAATTCTGACCTGTTGTCCCTTGGGACAAAAAACGGCGCGCTTCGCTCGAAGCGCGCCGTTTTGCATTTTGGCACCCGGTAGCAGGCCGCTGCCGAGAGGGGGCTTTTTGCGGTTGGGCAAACCTGCGCTTGCCGACGCCGCCGTAATGTTTACGTTGGGGAAGCAACTCCCGATTGCCGATACTGGATAGGGGGATGCGTTGTTCACGTGCATTCGAAATTTGCAATTATGCAGGAGTAGAAGATGAGCGTGTTTCGCAACGATGTTTCTACCGAAAAAGATGAAACTGCCGCAGCAGCTGTAAGCCGCCGCAGCGTGCTACTTGGGGGAACCGTACTGGCGGCAGCCGGCGCCATGGGGTCGATGGCCTCCACGACCAAAGCACAGGCTCAACAACAGGGTTCGACCCCCAGCGGCAAGCCGCCGAACATTCTCGTCATCTTCGGCGACGACATCGGTATCCCCCAAATCAGTGCCTATACGATGGGTTTGATGGGCTACCGCACGCCCAACATCGACCGCATCGCCAAGGAAGGTGCGATCTTCACCGATTCTTACGGTCAGCAGAGCTGCACAGCCGGACGTGCCTCCTTCATTCTCGGGCAGGAACCGTTCCGTACCGGCCTCTTGACGATCGGCATGCCGGGCGATCCGCACGGTATCCAGGAGTGGATGCCGACCATTGCAGATGTCATGAAGTCCAAAGGCTATGCCACGGGCCAGTTCGGCAAGAACCATCTCGGTGACCATGACGAGCACCTGCCGACCAATCACGGCTTCGACGAGTTTTTCGGCAACCTCTACCACTTGAATGCCGAAGAGGAGCCGGAGGGTTACTTCTATCCGAAAGACCCGGAATTTCTGAAGAAATTCGGTCCCCGCGGAGTCATCAAGTCCAGCGCGGATGGAAAGATCGAAGATACGGGGCCGCTCAACACCAAACGCATGGAAACCGTAGACGAAGAATTCCTCGCCGCCGCCAAGGATTTCATCGACCGTCAGCACAAGGCCGAGAAACCGTTCTTTGTATGGTTCAACTCGACCCGAATGCACGTCTTCACCCATCTGAAGCCGGAGTCGCTTGGCAAAACGGGGAAGGGCATCCACGCCGATGGCATGGTCGAGCATGACGGGCACGTCGGCCAACTCCTCCAGCAACTTGACGACCTCGGCATCGCCGACGACACGATCGTGCTCTACACCACTGACAACGGCGCCGAACTCGCACTGTGGCCCGACGGCGCGCAGACGATGTTCCACGGCGAAAAGGGCACGACCTGGGAAGGCGGCTTCCGCATCCCGATGATGGTGCGCTGGCCGGGCGTGGTGAAGCCGGGTACTGAGATCAACGAACCTGTGACACTGATGGACTGGATGCCGACCTTTGCGACGGCAGTCGGCGTCACCGATATCAAGGAGCAGATGAAGACGGGCTTCCAGTCCGGGAGCAAGACATTCAAGGTCCACCTCGACGGCTATGACTTGACCGCTCTGCTGAAAGGCGAGGCGAAGGAGCCGCCGCGGGATACCGTCTATTATTTCGACCAGGGCGGCAATCTCAACGCTATCCGCTGGAACGACTGGAAACTGAGTTTCGCGATCGCCAGCCACGGCAACATTGCCACGGCGACGCGTGAGGTGCCGAGTTGGGCCCTGATCGCCAATCTGCGCATGGATCCCTACGAGCGAGGCATGGACGAAGGTGGCGGCGCCACCGAATTCCTGGCGCGCAACATCTGGCTGCTGGTGCCCATTCAGGGCAAGATCAAGGACTTCTTCACCGACTTCGACAAGTTCCCGTTCCAGGCGGGCAGCACGCTGAATGCCAGCGGTATCAATTATGGCTGGTTGCAGCAGCAGGCTGCAATGAAACGACTTGGCGAACTTGAGCGGCTGATGCCGCAATAAGGGCGCGAGTGGCGAAGAGGGCGAATCGATTCGCCCTCTTCGCTTGTCGGCCAGCGGGCGTGCAAGAGCAAATCATGAATGTCTATCGATAACCCCTGTGTAACCGTAACTGGCTTGTCGTTGTTGCGCGCCTCCATCTACTCTGACACTCCTAGGGGTGCAGCAGGAGATGAGGTATGGAAGCCAATATGTTCAAAGCCTTGCGGGGGGCGGTTTTCGCCTTGGTGGCGATCGGTGCCAGTGCAGCCGCGCACGCACAGTCGTCAAGATACGACGACCTGTCGAAGATTCCGCTGACGGAAGGTTATCTTTCGAAAGAAGACAATGCCAAGCTCAAGGATGAGTTGCTGTTTCAGCGGGCGGTCCAGAGCTACCTCTGGGCGCAGCCGGCGCTAAACATCTATGCCATGAAGGAAGGGTCCGAAAAACTCTTCGGCAAGGGTTACAATGTCTTGCCGGTGTGGAAGGAGCGCCTCAACGCCAATACGCAAGTCACCACCCCGAATTCCGACGTCATCTACGCCATGGGCTATCTCGACCTGAAGCAGGATGGGCCCATGGTGCTTGAGGTGCCGCCCGGCCTTCAGGGCATTCTCGACGATTTCTTCCAGCGGCCGATCTGCAATCCCGAGCCCGTGGCCGAGAAGACCTGGTATCCGGAGCCCTATTCCAAGGACATCTGGTGCGGCGATGTGGGATTGCCCGGCCCGGACAAGGGCAAAGGTGCCAACTATCTCATCATTCCGCCCGACTACACGGGTGAAATCCCGAAAGATTTCATCGTCTACAAGTCGCGGACCTATAACGTCTTCGTCTTCTGGCGCGCATTTTTCAAGGATCCGGCAAACCTGTCCGAGCCTGTCGACCTCGTCACCAAGACCAAGATCTATCCGCTGGGCAAAAAAGACAGCGCCAAGCCCATGGAGTTTCCCGACGGGTCCAAGGCGTCGCCCAACATGCTATATCCGACCGACGGCAGCGCGTTCGACATGCTATCGCGCTTCATCGACAGCGAATATGCCGACCCCGTGGATGCCGACATGCGCGGCATGCTTGCCAGCATCGGTATCATCAAGGGCCAGCCTTTCAATCCCGACGCACATACGCGTGAAATCCTCGACAAGGCCGGCAAGACAGCGTTCCGCATCGGCCGCGCCATTGCCTACGATCCCCCCAAGATCGTGCCGAACACGCGCTGGTACAGCGACAGGCAGTGGGTGAACCCGTTCCCCGCAAACACCGAGTTCACTGGACCGTCGTTCAAGTACCTTGATCTGCGGACCGGTTTCTTCGCCTTGGCCTATTCGGCAAGTCCCGCGATGGCCGTCAACATGGCGGGCATGGGTGCGAAATACCCCGTCGCCTTCACCGATGCGGACGGTGATCCCCTGTCGGGCAGCAAGGCCTACAAGCTGCATTTGCCCAAGGATATTCCAGCCGGGATTTTCTGGTCGGTCACCGTCTATCGGCCCGAGACGGCATCTGGCCTCGCGAACGGGCAGGCGTTCCCCTCGATCAACACGATGGACAAGCCCGAGGCCAATGCCGACGGTTCGATCGACATGTATTTCGGACCCGAAGCGCCCAAGGGACACGAAAAGAACTGGCTGAAGACGGTGCCGGGCGAAGGCTTCTTCGCCATCCTCCGGCTTTATGGGCCGAAGGAACCGTTCTTTGACCAGAGCTGGAAGCCCGGCGACCTGGAAAAAATCCAGTAGCTCAGAAATGGCCGTCGGGACCTGACCGGTTCACGTCCCGACGACCAAACCATTCCCTGGTCAGAGACACTATTTGCAGCAAAGGAAATTTGTATGCTTTGAACATCGATCTCTGCGATCGCAGTCGCGCTGGCGCTCGCCACACCAGCTGGAAACCGGGCGACTTTGAACGGGAAACTGAGCGTCGCCGGGACACCGGGATACGTTTCGAGGCAACCTTGTTCCATGTCAGGCATCGCGAGACTAGGCGATGACGCCGGCATGCTCGCTTTCGACCATCTTGGCCAAGCGCACAGCGGCATCTTCGCTCTGCATTTTTCGGGTATCGAACGCAGGCTGAAGGTCGCCTTCGGTATCTCGATTGAACGCCGCCACGACGATCAATCTGGCAGATGGGGTGCGATCTTGCATCCAAGGCTCCCAACTTGGCCGGCGCCTCCCGGCTGAGTCTTCCAAAGCTGCGCCGGCCTGCGGACAGAATGCGGCCGCGCTGGAAACGGTATCAGCAGCTGCATATTGGCTCAAGGTCTAGGGAATGTGCCGCCTTACCGCCATGCGATCGCCCCGCTGCCCAAAAGTGGCGGGGCTTTTTCTGCGTTTTAGTATGATGGCTTTTCGTATGGCAACGCCAACGGCGAATCACGGCTCAGGCTATTTTGTCTCTGCCTGGAACATTTTCCCGCCGGCACGTTCCATGTTGCGTCCATGTCGCATGGATTAGCCGTCGCCTTGCGGGAACCCTTGGAAACCAAGGGAATCGGCTTGCAACATGAATTCGACACGACGAGCCTACTGCAGGCACATGACGTCGCTCTCAGGTGCTGATTCTATTTGGAGAAGAAATGGTACGGTTGGGTGGGCTCGAACCACCGACCTCCGGATCCACAATCCGGCGCTCTAACCAACTGAGCTACAACCGCGTGCCTTGCTTTGATGCCGCGTCCATACGGACAATTCCATCCCATTTCAAGAGCTTTGCGCATATTCCACTGCGGCGATTTATGCCTGGGTCGCGAAGTCCTTGATTACAGGGCCTTTCAGCCTGATGAAATCGGCCGTGGAAAAAGAAAAAGGCCGGCGGGAGGAGCCGGCCTTTTCCTGTGATGACCAGCGGGAGGAGGTGCTGGCCGCTTCGCCCGACAGGCAGAGGGAGGAGGAACCGCCCGCCGGGTATCTGTTCAGGCGCTATCAAGCGGCCTTGAGATCTTTCAGTGCCTTTTCGAAAGCGGTCTTGACCGGCTTCGAAACGTCTTCGGCGGCCTTCGAGGCAACTGCCTGGAATTCCTTGGCCTGCTCGACGGTCTGCTCGACTCGGCTGCGCAGATAAGAGGTCTGCAATTCGACGATCTCCGACAGCGTCTTGGCGCCGGCCAGGGCTTCAAGATGGGAGAAACCAGCCTCGGCATTGGTGCGGAGCGCAGCAATAGCCTTGAGCGACAACTCGTTGGTCACGCTGCGGGCGGTCTCGTAGCTGCTCTCGAGGGTCTTCTGAGCCTCTTCGGCACCAGACTTGAGCTTGGTGTAGGCTTCCTTGGACTGCTCGACGCCCTTCTCGGCGAAGACGCGGAACTGGTCGGTTGCCTTGGAAACGTCAAAGCTCGGCAATTCAATGGTATCTGCGAATTCTGCGGTCTTGGTCTTGGACATTGTCTCACCCTGTGGACTGGACGGGGTGTTGTCACCCGTCTCGTTTATTCGCATCCTCGATATAGGGCATATTATGCTGCATTGCAATATCAATGTTGCAGTGCACCATTTTAATCCGATGGGGTTAACCACGTGGCGAGAATAATGCCGCTAGGACCCACCTGTTTGCTAGACCTTGGCGATGACGGCTTTTATTAACAAAGCATTAATTGTGAGAATGCGTGCCTTGCGGGTTATGTGAATGCCGTCAGCAGCCTATTCCTTCATCGACGTCGCGGTCGTCGATCGTGTCAGGCAGCGTTTCGCTGCCGGTGACGCTATCGTCGTGCTGTCCGTCGATCTCGAGCAGGTGCTGTGGGCCAATGGCCCCGGCGCTGCCGTGCTTGGCTATGACGACATCGATGCGGTGATCGGTGCGCCGTCGCGCCTGGGCATGGCTGCGCGCCGCCAGATTGCCGCCACGTCTGGATTCCCCGACATTGGCCGCGACCGCTCGATAATGGTGCGCGTTGCCTCGGGCATGACCAGCAGCGCCGTCGCCTTCGTGGCGAGCGCGGTCCGGCTGCCGGACAGCGAAACGGCGATCATGCTTGCCGTTCCCGCAGCTCAAGCCGGCCTGCACGGGACCAAGAACATTGCCGCGAACGCCATCAGCGGCTTCACCGAGCCGGGACACTTTCTCGCTTTCGTAGATGGCGGCGGCGAGGTCGAGGCCGCGACCGAAGGCTTTGACCAGCTCGGCATTGCCACGTCGACGCTAGCCGGACTGGTTTCCGCCGTCGCTCGCGAGCAAGACCGCATCATCAAACGGGCCATCCCCGCAACCGGCGGCTACCTGCCGGCCGGGCTGGCGCGGCTGGCTGACGATCCGGCGCGGCATCTGCTGGTGGTCGTCGACGAGCGCCTCGACGCGTTTGAAGAAACCGATCAAGAGATCGTCGCGCCTGCAGCCATCACCCCGACCCCGCCAGCCCTGCCGGCCTCGGAACGCCCACGCGACGAAGCGCCGTCGCCAAAAACGCCACGTCCTCAGGATGATGGTGATCACGATCATTGGTACTTCAGCCCCGAAGAGCGCGAAAGCCAGGCCGGTGCGACCATTCGGGCGATGGCTGCAAAGCAGGCCGAAACACCTGTCAATTCAGCACTGACAGGGGCGCCGGCCGACGAGCGGGCTTCTGACGCAGAGCCGATTGCGGAACTGGTTGCTGCGCCGGAGCCGGTCGAAGTGCCGGCAACCGTAGTTGAGCCTGTCGAGTCCTCGCCGGCGCAAGCCCAGCCGGCACAAGCCGCGCCGGCGCTTGAGCGCTCCACCGCTCCGGTGCGCTTCGTCTGGCGCACCGACGCCGAAGGCCGCTTCAGCGCGATTTCCCCGGAATTTGGCGCAGTCGTTGGCGAACATGCCGCCGATGTCGTCGGACGCCGCTTCCAGGACGTGTCGAACACGTTCGAACTCGACCCATCCGGCGAAATAGCAGGCCTGCTTCAACGGCGCGACACCTGGTCGGGTCGCTCGGTGCTTTGGCCAGTCGCTGGATCCGACAAGCGTATTCCCGTCGACCTGGCAGCTTTGCCTGTCTATGGCCGGGACCGCAGCTTTGAAGGGTTCCGCGGCTTTGGGGTGGCGCGCCCCGGCGAAGCCGTGCTTGACCATGAGCGTATCGGCCTGGCGCTGGTGCCCAACGGCAAGCATCCCGAAGAGGCCGAGCCGAAAGGCGAGGGCACCGCTGAGCAGCCTGCTTCGGTTGTGCCAGTAGCGACCGAATCGCCCGTCACAGAAGCCAGCCCGCCTGATGTCGCACAGCCTGAGGCCAAGCAACTCGAAACAAGTCAGCCTGAAGTTCCGCAACAGCCTGCCGAGGAGCTTCCCGCCGGGACCGAGCCTCAGACCGATCCTTTCGCCGGGGAAGTGCCTGCTCTAGAGGTTGGGCCTACGCACGACCGCCGCTATTCAGACAAGGTGATCCGGCTTGCCGAGCATCGGCCAGCCGCTGCCGAGGAGCCTGCCAACGGCAAGGGGCTTTCCAGCGTCGAGCGCAGCGCATTCCGCGAAATCGGCGAGAAGTTGAAGCGCGCGAGCGAGATCGTCGCCGCCAGGCAACAGTCAGTGCCCACTGATGTCGATGCTGCTGAGGAGCCCATCGCAGAGAACAACGGCGAAGCGGCATCAGCCGAGATCGCAGCTTATTCGGAAGCCGCCGCGGCTGAGATCGCCGAGCATGTGTCCGCTGAGTCCGAGGCCCATGACGCGATAGCTGAGCCGGCCGCCACCGTGGCACCAGGCTCCAGTGGGGCGATGCCGGCAGAAAAACTGGAGACCGCCGAGGTCGTGGCGCTGTCATCAATACGTCCGGTCGGTCCCACCGTCGAGCTAGCCGATGTTGAACGCGACGAGCCCGAGAAGCCGCCGTTGCGTGCCGAAGACGTCATCCCTTCCTTCGCCGCCGGTCGCGATACGCCTGTCGACGCGCCAATTCTCGAACAATTGCCCGTGCCGGTACTCATTCATGCCGGTGATGTGCTGCATTATGCCAACGCCGAGTTTCTCGACCTGACCGGCTACGAATCGGTCGACGAGTTGGAAAAGGCCGGTGGCCTCGACGCGTTGTTTGCCGAAAGCTACGGCGACGAGCCGGGCTCCGATCATGACCTCAGATTGAAGACCCGCGCCGGCGAGGAATTTCCGATCGAGGCGGTGCTGCGTTCCGTGCCGTGGCAGGATGGCAAGGCGCTGATGCTGGTCGTGCGTCGCATCAGTGCTGATGACGATGTCGAGGATGCTTCCGAACAGATCGCGGAACTCGAAGAACGTCTTGCCGAAATGCGCACCATCATCGACACGGCAACTGACGGCGTCGTGTTGATCGACCGTGACGGCGGAATCCGCTCGATCAGCCGTCCAGCGGAAGCCCTGTTCGGCTTCGACAGCGACGAGGTCACCGGCAAGCCGTTCCATTCGCTTTTCGCCATCGAAAGCCAACGCGCCGCGCGCGATTATCTTGTTGGCCTTTCCGAACACGGCGTCGCAAGCGTGCTAAACGACGGCCGCGAGGTCATCGGCCGCGAGGCGCAAGGGCGCTTCATACCGCTGTTCATGACCATTGGCCGCCTGCCCAACGACAGCGGCTTTTGCGCGGTGGTTCGCGACATCACCCAATGGAAGCGGGCCGAGGAGGAACTGACCCAGGCGCGCGCCGTGGCCGAGCGCTCGTCGTCGCAGAAGACCGACTTCCTTGCCCGCATCAGCCACGAAATCCGCACGCCGCTTAACGCGATCATTGGTTTTTCCGAATTGATGGTCGACGAGAAGTTCGGCCCAGTCGCCAACGACCGCTACCGCGACTATCTCCGCGACATCAACCGCTCGGGCAACCACGTGCTCGATCTGGTCAACGACCTGCTAGACATTTCCAAGATCGAGGCTGGCCAGCAGGAGATGGACTACGAGGCAGTGTCACTCAACGACACGCTGGCCGAAACCGTGGCCATGATGCAGCCCCAGGCCAACCGGGAACGTGTTATCATCCGCTCAAGCTTCGCCTCGCGCCTTCCCGAGATCGTTGCAGACCGGCGCAGCATTCGCCAGATCGCGCTCAACATCCTGTCCAATGCGGTGCGCTATACCCAGGCTGGCGGCCAGGTCATCGTCTCCACCGCCTACGAGACTTCTGGTGATATCGTCATGCGCGTGCGCGACACCGGCATCGGCATGAGCCAGGCGGAGATCGAGCAGGCGCTGAAGCCGTTCAAGCAGATCAATTCGCTCAAGCGCACCCGTGGCGACGGAACCGGTCTCGGCCTGCCTCTGACCAAGGCCATGGTAGAGGCCAATCGCGCCCGTTTTGCCATCGCTTCGACGCCGGGCGAGGGCACTCTGGTGGAGGTGACATTCCCTTCGACGCGGGTTCTCGCCGAGTAGCAGTTTGCCGGCGGGTGCGACATTTTGCGCACAATAGCGTGAACGGGTCCCGGCTGTGTTAGCATTTGTTGAACAAGTCATTGAATCCGGTGCGAAACATTCCAGTTTAGAACGGTTCTAAACTATTGAAAAGGTTGACCTTTAAACTTGACTGGATACCTCACAATGACCATAGGGGAAGCAGCCTCCAAACTGAGGCTTTGACTTATTCCTCGAGGGAATTTGACCCCTTTGGCCAGGAGAGAGAAATGAAGATCAACAACGCCCGCTCGGCGATTGCCGGCTACGCTTTTGCGGTTGCGGCGCTCTTCACCACGTCGGCGCTCGCCGATGGTGTCGTCAACATCTACACCTATCGTCAGCCCGACCTGATCAAGCCGGTTCTCGATGCCTTCACGGCCGACACCGGTATCAAGACCGAAGTGCTGTTCCTCGACAAGGGTCTTGAGGAGCGCATCCAGGCTGAGGGGCAGAATTCGCCTGCCGACGTCATCATGACCGTCGACATCGCCCGTCTCACCTCGGCCAAGGAAAAGGGCGTCACCCAGCCGCTGGTCGATGAAGAGATCAACAAGCTGCTGCCCGCCGAGTATCGCGATCCTGAAGGCAACTGGTTCGGCGTGACCAAGCGCGCACGCGTCGTCTATGCCTCGAAGGACCGCGTCAAGGACACCGCCATCACCTATGCCGACCTCGCCGATCCCAAGTGGAAGGGCAAGATCTGTATTCGCTCGGGCCAGCACGACTACAATCTCGCGCTCTTCTCCGCCGCGATCGCGCATTGGGGTCCGGAAAAGACCGAAGAGTGGATGAAGGGTCTCAAGGCTAATCTGGCCAAGAAGCCGGACGGTGGCGACCGTCCGCAGGCTGGCGCAATTGCCGCCGGCGAATGCGACATCGCCATTGGCAACACCTACTATGTCGGCCTGATGCGCAACAACGAGAAGGATCCGAAGGAAAAGGAATGGGGCAACGCCATCAACGTCCTCTTCCCGACCTTCGAGAACGGCCTGACCCACGTCAACATCTCGGGTGCCGCGCTCGCCAAGAACGCGCCGAACCGCGACAACGCCGTAAAGCTGATCCGCTTCCTGGCCAGCCATGAAGCACAGCAGGTCTACGCCGAGAAGAACTACGAGTATCCGGTCGAGCCGGGCCTGGAGCCGTCCGAGACGGTCAAGGCGTTCGGCACGCTCAAGGCAGACACGCTGCCGCTGGTCGACATCGCCAAGGGCCGCAAGGCGGCGTCCGAAATGGTTGACCGCGTCGGTCTCGACGACGGCCCGAGCAGCTGATAGGCCGGGTCATGAACTGAGGAAGAGCCGGGCCGGGCAATCGGCCCGGCTTTTCCGCGTTACAGGGGATTTGCCGTGCCGACAACGGGCGGAGCAGGTGGAGTTTCAGACACGGCATTTGCCGCGAACGCCCGAGCCTTGCCCGTCAAGCGCCTGCGCCATCCCCTGATCGGCGCGCTGGCGCTTGCTGTCGGAATCGTTGTCATCCTGCCGGTCATTTCGCTTGTCTTCGTTGCGCTTTCCGGCACCGGCGAGGACTGGCCGCATCTGATTGCAAACGTCCTGCCGGGCGCAATGCGCACGACGCTTGCACTTCTTGCCATGGTTGCCGCGCTCACCTCGGTCGCGGGCGTTGCCTGCGCCTGGGCTGTCGTTGCCTATGATTTCCCCTGCCGTCGTATCCTGTCATGGGCGCTGGTGCTGCCGCTTGCCGTGCCGCCTTATCTCGCCGCCTACGCCTTCGGTGAATTCTTCCACTACCAGGGGCCGGTTCAGAGCCTGGTGCGGACGATTTTCGGCTTCCAGACAATCCGCGACTACTGGTTCCCCGACATCCGCTCGACCTGGGGCACCGCCTTCGTGCTCGCCTCGGTGCTCTATCCCTACGTCTATCTCACCACGCGCATCGTTTTCCTCATGCAGGGCCGCAACATCGCCGATGTCGCGCGCACGCTCGGTGCGCGGCCGCGCCGGGTGTTCTGGCGCGTACTTCTGCCGGTCGCACGTCCGGCCATCGTTGCCGGCGTGGCGCTGGTGCTGATGGAGACGATCAACGACATTGGTGCTGCCGAATATTTCGGCGTCCGCACGCTGACGGTCGCGGTCTACACCACCTGGCTCAACCGCGGCAGCCTGGAAGGCGGGGCGCAGATCGCGCTTCTTATGCTCGTTCTCGTGGTGCTGTTGCTCGTCGCCGAGCAGTGGGCACGCCGGCGCCAGCGCTTTCACGCCGGCCGCGGCACCCATCTCAAGGTTCACCCGCCACGGGTGGCGCTGAAGGGCTGGACGCGCTTCGCCATGCCAGTTGCCGTGGCATTGCCGATTCTCAGCGGCTTCGGCGTGCCGATCACAATATTCGGCCAATATGCCTCGCGCCGCCTTGAGCAGTTCGCCTCGCCTGATGTCGGGCGCGCCTTCGGCAACAGCCTGATGACGGCCTCGCTGACGGCAACGCTGACCGTCGCCATCGCACTGTTCCTGCTCAACGCCCAGCGCCTGTCGAAAACCCGCGCCATGGCCGCCACGGTGCGGTTGGCCTCCGTGGGCTATGCCTTGCCCGGCGGCATTCTCGGTCTCGGTCTGCTTTTTGTGCTCGCGCGCTTTGACAATTCGGTCGACGCTTTCGCGCGCGCCTATCTTGGCTTTTCAACCGGACTCTTGCTCACCGGTTCGGCCGCAGCCGTTATCCTTGCCTGCACCATCCGCTTTGTCGCGCTCGCCGAAGGTGCTGTTCGCTCGGGCATGGAAAAGCTGCCCGCAAGCCTCGACGAAGCAGCGCGGAGCCTGGGCAAGACGCCGGCGCAAAGTGCCACGAGCGTGCTGCTGCCGCTGCTCAAGCCAGCCATCATGACGGCTGCGGTGCTGGTCTTTGTCGATACCGTCAAGGAGTTGTCGGCGACGATCCTGCTCAGGCCCTTCGGCTTCAGCACCCTTGCCACCCATGTCTATGAAAACGCCTCGCGCGGCGTGCCGGAGGAGGGGGCTGTCGCGGCGATAGTCATCATCATTACGGCCATGGTGCCGGTGGTGCTGCTTTCCGGCGCGCTTGTACGCGACGCCGAGGCCTCGCTCTAAGCACCTTCCCAAAAAGAAAAGGCGCCGGAACGGGCGCCTTTAAGGAGATGCTGTTTACAACGGGGACTTGAGCTGAGGAGCTGACCTCGGAGACGAGGAAAGGGATTTCTCCCTCAAGTTAGCCACGAATATCGGCGCCGAACATTAACAGCTCCTTACCGCGATAATGAAAAATTTACGAAAGTGTACCACTCCTGAAGTCTAGGTAAATTTACACTTCATCTTTCATTAAGCATGTCGCCGTCCCGTGCTCATTTCTGCAGCGCCGGGATGTCGCGATAAAGCTCCAGCGCTTCGGGGTTGGCGAGCGCTTCCTTGTTCTTGACGGCGCGGTGATGGACGATGTCGCGGACCGCAAGTTCGGTGATCTTGCCGGATTTGGTGCGCGGAATGTCGGTGATAGCGACGATGCGCGCCGGTACGTGGCGCGGGCTCGCGCCAGTGCGGATCTTGGTGCGAATGCGCTTTTCCAACTCCTCGTCGAGAACGATGTCGGTGGCCAGACGCACGAACAACACCACGCGCACGTCGTCGTCCCAGTCCTGGCCGATGCAGATGGCTTCGAGGATCTCGGGCATCTGCTCGACCTGGTTGTAGATCTCGGCGGTGCCGATGCGCACCCCGCCGGGGTTGAGCGTCGCGTCCGAGCGGCCATGGATGACCATGCCGCCATGGGCTGTCCACTCCGCGAAGTCGCCATGGCACCAGATGTTGTCGAAACGCTCGAAATAGGCGGCGTGGTACTTTTTCCCGTCCGCGTCGTTCCAGAAGCCGATCGGCATGGTCGGGAACGCCTTGGTGCAGACGAGTTCGCCCTTTTCGCCGCGCACCGGGTGGCCGTTGTCGTCCCAGACGTCGACCGCCATTCCGAGGCCGGGGCCCTGTATCTCGCCGACCCAGACCGGCTCGGTTGGCACGCCGAGTACGAAGCAGCCCATGATGTCGGTGCCGCCGGATATCGAGGCGAGGTGGATGTCACGCTTGATACCGTCGTAGACGAACTGGAAATCCTCAGGCGAAAGCGGCGAGCCTGTCGACGAAATCGTGCGCACGGTGGACAGATCATGGCTGGCGATTGGCCGCAAGCCAGCTTTGCGCACGGAATCGATGAACTTCGCCGAGGTGCCGAAATAGGTCATGCCCTCGGCTTGGGCGAAGTCGAACAGAACATTGCCATCGGGATGGAAGGGTGAGCCGTCATAAAGCAGGAGCGTGGCTTCCGAAGCCAGACCCGAGACCAGCCAGTTCCACATCATCCAGCCGCAGGTGGTGAAATAGAAGAAGCGGTCGCCCGCCTTCAGTCCCGAATGCAGGCGATGCTCCTTGAGATGCTGGAGGAGCGCCCCGCCGGCCGAGTGCACGATGCATTTGGGAATGCCGGTCGTACCGGACGAAAACAGGATGTAGAGTGGATGCGAAAACGGCAGCTGCTCGAAAGTGACGGGCTTGGCCACGAACGGAGCCAGAGCCTCCTCGAGTGCGTCGGCCTTGGCGATGCCGGCTGCGACATCGCCTGACGTGCCGAGATAGTCGACGACCAGAACCTTCGCCACGCTGGGCAGCTTGTCGGCAACGGCCGCGATCTTTTGGCCGACCTCGATGTGCTTGCCGCCATACCAGTAACCGTCAGGGGCGATGAATATCTTCGGCTCGATCTGGCCGAACCGGTCAAGCACGCCCTGTTCGCCGAAATCCGGCGAGCATGACGACCACACCGCCCCGATCGACGCCGTGGCCAGCATGGCAGCCACCGTCTCGGGCATGTTGGGCATCATCGCAGCGATCCGGTCGCCCTTGCTGATGCCGAGCGAGACAAACAGCTGCTGCAGCCGCGACACCAAGGCCGCAAGCTCGTCCCATGACAGCCGGCGCTCGACCTTGTCTTCGCCGCGAAAGACGATCGCCTCAGCGTTGCCCGAGCGGCGCAGCAGATTTTCGGCGAAATTCAGTGTCGCATCGGCAAAGAACGAAGCGCCGGGCATCTTGTCGCCATCGACCAGAACGCGGCCGCCCTTGTCGCCGGTCACCCCGCAGAAGTCCCACACCAGGTCCCAGAAAGCCTCGCGATCTTCGATCGACCAGGCGTGCAGGTCGCCATAGCTCGAGAACTCCTGCCCGGCACGCTCGCTGGCCTCAGTCATGAACGCCGTCAGCGGCGCCTCCGCGATCTGCTCCGCAGACGGCACCCAAAGCGGCGTTTCAACAGTCATCGGCATCTCTCCCAGAACCGTGCATGGTTATGCATGTCGCACTGCAGCAGATCAAGGAAATGTCGAATTGCGCCATTGCGCTGTGCGCAAACGTCATCGCAAGGTCACAAAGGCTTGAAATGCGGTGTAGCTCGGTTACACCCGGTTCCCACAACGGCGCAGCACGGGCAGCATAAGGGCAACATGCCATCACCACTGTTCAGGCGCAGCATTTGGGCGATCGTCGGCATAGCCGTCTTGATCGCCATCGTTCTTGCGGCCGTGCCATTCGTCGCTTCAACCCAGATCGTCAAGGACCGCATCGCCTTCGAGATGAGTGCGTGGAGCGGCTTTCGCGTTTCCATCGACGGCACGCCCGATATCGAGATCTGGCCGGTCTTCCGGGCAACCCTCACCGACGTGACGTTGACGGACTGGGAAGACGCCGGCGGCCCGCCGGTCATCGAGGCCGAACGTGTCGAGATCGAACTGTCGGCACTCTCGGCCTTGAGCGGCAACGTCGATTTCTCAGATGCACATTTCGTCAGGCCGACACTGCGCCTCAAGCGCCTGGCCGATGGCGGCCTTGAATTGCCCCATTCGCGCGGCGGACGACTGAGCCGGGCAATCGAACGCGCCCAGACCGCCGTTGCGGCAAATCCCGCCGACCCGGATCTGAGCAGCTTGCCATCCGACCAGTTCGGCACGGTCGAATTCATCGACGGTCGTGTCGTCTCGGTCTCGGACAAGGGCGAGGACGAAGTGCTGAGCGATCTCACCGGCAAGGCCAGCCTGCCAGCGCTCAACAAGGCCGGGAAGCTGACCGCCACCGGCGTCTGGCGCGGCGAACAGGTGGCGCTCGAGCTCTCCTCGCCGCGCCCGCTGGTGCTTTTCGCAGGAGGGACGGCCCCCATCGTCGCTTCGGTCAAGTCAGCGCCGGTGGAGGCCTCATTCGACGGCTCGGCCAGCCTGATGGCTGACAAGCATGTCGAAGGTCAGGTCAAGCTGTCGGCACCTTCACTGCGGCGGATGCTGGAATGGTCGCAGCCCGGCGTCCTGCCGGGCAGTCCAATCGGGTCTATTTCTGTCGCTTCAAAGGTGACTGGAGACCTTTCGCGTCTCAAGGTCGAGAACGCTCAGGTCACGCTCGACGGAAACCCGGGCATGGGGGTCCTCGATCTGTCGCTGGCTGGTCCTGTACCGTCGGTCTCGGGCACACTTGCATTCGACACGCTCGACCTCATGACCTTTGCGTCGTCCTTTACGCCAATGGTTCCCGCCAATGGCTCCAGCGCGCCCCAGATCGACACAAGCTTCGCCGACCGCGTCAATCTCGATCTTCGGCTTTCGGCCACGAAGGCAACCGCCGGGTCCATCGCTCTTGCCGAGGTCGCGGCCACCGCACAGGTAAAGGGTGGGTTGGCCGCATTCGACATTTCCGACGCCGAAGCCTTCGGCGGCAATGTCCAGGCCAGCATTCGCTTTGACCGCAAGGCCGGTGGCACGCAGGCCGAGATGCGGCTTCTGGCATCCGACATCGATGGTGGTGCCTTTGGTGCCGCCGCCGGCATGAGCCATATCGTGCCTATCGGCCGCGGAACCGTGTCTGTCATCCTCAACGGGCCTGGCGTGAGCTGGAATGCTCTGCTTGAGAATGCCAACGGTTCTGTGGCGGCCACGTTCGGCGTCGGCGCCATAGCCGGTCTCGATCTTCAGGCGTTCTTGAAACGCACCTCACAGGGGGGCTTCTTCTCTCTCGGCGAAGTGTCAGGCGGCACGGTGCCAGTTGACGGCGTGGAGCTTAAGGCGACGATCGCCAATGGTGTTGCCAAGATCGACAAGGCCGAGGCACGCACCGCCACCAACCGCATCTGGCTGACAGGCATCGTGCCTTATGTCGGTCGCGGGCTGGCCTTGTCGGGGGCCATCGAAGCCAGGGATCCGACGACCGCAACCGCGCCGGCACCAAAGTCTACAGCCTTCTTCGTCGGTGGCTCGTGGAGTGCGCCGTTCGTTTCGCCGCTCGTCGCGCCGGTACTTTCCAAGCCAGTAGGTGACTAGAAAAGGCTGCCCTGGTTGCCGGGTTCCTTGATTTTGGCAGCGGGCTTGGCCACCTGCCTGGGCTTGGCGTCGCCACTGGTGGCGATGGCATTTGCCGTACCGTCAGCGAATTCGATCGACAGCGAGGCGCCCGTGGCCAAGTCGGCCGCACGCTTGAGTACGGCACCGTCGCTATCGCGCACCAGCGCAAAACCGCGCGCCAGCACCGCCTTGTGCGACAGCGTCGCCAACAGCCGGTCTGCCTGGGATAGTCCAGTCCTTGCCCGTTCGAGCCTGCGCCCGATCGCCAGCGTGCCGCGCCGCTCCAGTGCCACGAGTTGATGGCCATAGGCCTCCTGGCGGCGAACCAGAGGTTCCGGCGACAGACGGCCTTGGGTGCGATCAAAGCGGATGCGCCTTTCGCGCACCATGGCCCGCAGTGCCGCGTCCGCCCGCAACATGTCACGGTCGAGATGACGCCGCGTTTCGCCGATCCGCCGCGACAGCGTCGCGGGCGACAGCCGCACTGCCGAAAGGCGCGCGCGCTTGCGCTCGGTGGCAACCGTCAGCGCTCGGCCAAGGCGGCTCGTCGCCTCGTCAAAGCGTCGGCGTGGCAGCGCCAGCAACTGGTCGGGCGTGGGCAACGCCCGTGCCGCTGCGCGTACGGCCTGGCTGCGCCTGTCGATCATCCGAGAAACGGCGCCGCGCAACCTCGCGCCAAGATTGGCGAGTGTCGCCTCAAGCTCGGCTTTGACGGGCACCGCGAGCTCTGCCGCGCCGGTAGGCGTGGGCGCGCGCCTGTCGGCTGCGAGGTCGATGAGCGTCCAGTCGGTCTCATGGCCAACGGCCGAAATGACCGGGATGTGCGAAGCGGCAACCGCGCGGATCAGCGCCTCGTCGTTGAAACCCCACAGGTCTTCAAGACTGCCGCCGCCGCGCGCCACGATCAACAGGTCGGGCCGTGCGATCAATCCGTCATCGGCGAGTGCATTGAAGCCGTTGACGGCACCAGCGACTTCTCCACCCGAGGTCTCGCCCTGCACGCGTACCGGCCAGACCAGCACGTGCAGCGGAAAGCGATCCTTGATGCGGTGGATGATGTCGCGGATGACCGCACCCGTCGGCGATGTCACCACGCCGATGACCAGCGGCATGAACGGCAGAGGTCGCTTGCGGCTGTCGTCGAACAGGCCTTCGGCGGCGAGCTTGCGCTTGCGCTCCTCGAGCAGCGCCATCAGCGCGCCGGCGCCGGCCGGTTCCAGGCCGTCGATGACGATCTGGTATTTCGAAGAGCCGGGATAGGTCGTCAGCTTGCCGGTGGCGATCACCTCCATCCCTTCTTCGGGACGGAATTTCAGCCGGCTCATCGTGCCTTTCCACACCACCGCTTCGATGCGTGAGCGGTCGTCCTTCAGCGAGAAGTAGGCATGGCCGGAGGAATGCGGTCCACGGTAGCCGGAAATTTCGCCACGAACCCGGACATTTCCGAAAGCGTCTTCGACAGTGCGCTTCAGCGCGCCG
Source organism: Aminobacter sp. AP02 (assembly GCF_003148805.1). Taxonomy (GTDB): domain Bacteria; phylum Pseudomonadota; class Alphaproteobacteria; order Rhizobiales; family Rhizobiaceae; genus Aminobacter. Next base: position 41,577 of record NZ_QGGX01000017.1, on the reverse strand, counting down.
GAGATTTCGCTGACGGTATATTCGGCAGCGTTGGTTCGTGATTCGGTGGCAAGTTCGTTCATGGCGCGATTGAGGGCCGGGGGGCACTCCTCGTCAAGCTTTGCCGATCAGTTGATGGCTACCATCCCGGCATGATGTGGCTCGGTCTCAGCCTGCGGCCACGTGCGGCTGCAAGGGCGGCGAAATCGAACGTGCCGGTCTCTTCGGTTGTCGGCACCGAAATGTTGTCGAGGCTTTCCGAGATATGGCGGGCAAGCGCATCGACGATGTCCGGCCGGCTGGTATGGCCGCGCATTATGCCGATTCGGCAATCGGGCAGGGGGCTGAAGCCGTCGGCTTCGCCCAGCACGCGCATGCCGGGCCGCAATGCGCATTCGGCCAGCACCGAAACGGCGAGTCCCGAAAGTACGGCCGCGGCAATGACCGTCGCCGACCAGCTGGTGAACAACACCCGGTATTGCCGCCCCGATGCGTCGAGAGTCTCGGTCGCGGTCCGCCGCCACTGGCAGTTCGGCCGGCCGAAGGCCATGGGCAGGATTTCTTCCTCATGCACCATGTGACTCGCCGATGAGACCCAGAGAAGCGGTTCGTTGCGCACGATCTCGGCAGGCCTGGTCTCTTCGCATTGGGTCACCAGTGCGATGTCGAGATTGCCGCGCCGGATCTGGTCGGCAAGATTGACCGTGGGTTCGCACAGCACCGAAAGTTCGACGCGCGGGTTGGAGCGCGAGAACCGCGCCATGATCTCGGGCAGGAAACGGTCGGCATAATCGTCCGGCACGCCGATCCGGATCGTGCCTTCCAAAGCGCGGTCGTCGAAGGCGGCAAGAGTTTCGCGGTTAAGGTGCAAAAGCCTCCTGGCGTAGGTCAACAGGCGCTCGCCATCCTCGGTCAGCTTGTTCATTCGCCCGTCCTTCTCGAAAAGGGCCTTGCCGATGCGGTCCTCGAGGCGGCGCATCTGCATCGACACCGCCGACTGTGTGCGGTGCACCTCGTCTGCGGCGCGCGTGAAGCTGCCGGTATCGACGATCGAGATGAAGGTATGAAGCTGGTCAAGATCGAGCGGAGCGGCCATCGTCGTTTCCATCATGAACATTGATGGTAAAGATTAGAAACATTCGTTGGATTAATCAATACGCCGGTGACATTCTCGCACCGTCCACATGAGGCATGTGAATCGGAACCGGTGCGGCGGCAAAAGGAGCGTCGACCGGAACGGGACCCGTTTGTCCCCGATCTGAGAGGAGATCGTAATGACTACGCTCGACCATTCAACTGAGACGACGCGTTCCGCGGCTCGGCCGGTGAATGCGATGCGTATCGTCAATTATGCCGCAGATCTCTTGCGTGCCTGGAAAAATCGACGCGCCTTCTATCGCCTCGGCGAGATGACCGACGCCGAATTGGCCGATGTCGGCCTCACCCGTGGCGACCTGCACGTCGCCGTCGACCTGCCGTTCGCCAGCGATCCGACCGTCCGGTTGCGCTCGATCAGGCAATCGCGCAGCGAAAATGTCGAGGCCATGGCCCGCCGCGTCGCTTGAGTTTTGCAGGCTCCCCACTCCCAGCCGGTCCCCGCCGGCCTTGCCTGCACGTTTGCCCGGTTCTCCCAAGGACCGGGCATTTTTTTGGGCAGTAGGGCAGTAGGTTGGGCTTTGATTGCCCTGCTCCCTTGCTCCCCTAGCGATATCGGTCCAAACCCTTGTTGAACTGGTCGAAGATCGACTCGACGCCTTTTTGGTAGTCGTCGCGCTGCTGCCGGCCCGTCTCGAACATCTTGCCGAATAGGTCGTCATAGGGGTTCTTCGGCCGGCCGCTGGGGTTCGCCTGTTCCTGTGCCTGTTGGCGCGCCTGCGGTTCCGGCGCCGCGGTCTGGCTGCCGGCGCCAAGCATCTCTTCGAAGATCTTGCCAAGCGGATTGTCGCCGTAAGGGCTTTGCGTCGGCGCTTGCTGACGTTGCGTAGGCTGAGGCTGCGCCTGGCCGCCGCCGAACATATCCTTCAAGACCTTGCCGAAAGGGTTGTCGAACGGATCGGGAGCTTGCGTTTGCTGCGGTGCCTGTTGGGGCGCTGTTCCTCCGCCCATCATCCCGCCAGATTGCCGCATCATCTGCTCGATGATGTCGCCGAGCGGATTGTTGCCGCCGCCGAAACCGCTGGCCGCCTGCATCTGCCCGGTCGACTGCTTGAACAGCCCGCCCATGATCATCGAGGCGATGACCGGCAACATCTGCTTGAGCACGTCCTGGCCGATGCCGGTCGCCTGTGCCGCTTGGCCGGCAACCGCTCGCGACAGGTCCTTCGAGCCAAACAAATGACCCAGAATACCATTGCCTTCATCGACGCCTTGTGGCGAGAAGGCGCGCGAAGCGTCGTCGAAATATTTCGCATGCTGGCCGCTCGCCATGGCCTGCAGGAACGACCCCACGCCGTAGGGGTCGGACGCGTTGCGCTTGAGTCCCTGGCTGAACGCGGGCATCAGCGCTTCGACAGCCGATTGCGTTTGCTGCTGGCTCAGCCCGAACTGGCGCGACAGCGCTTCCATGCCATTGCCGTTCTGGGCATTGGCCAGCATCTCGAACAGTGGCAGCATTTCTTCCTCCTCGGGTCATTCGCCGAGGAGGAGCGTAGTGCGTTTTGGCAAGCGGTTGAAGGGGCTTTCGGAGCCCCTAGTATGCGTATTCCAGGAACGCTGGCTCGATCGAACCGCCCCAGCGCGTATGGTAGGCGTTGAGCATTTCCTCGGCACTGGTGGTACCGCGCGCCACGACCTCGTCGAGCGTGTTGAGGAAACCGGACTCGTCGAAGCCTTCGCGATTCTTGCGGGCGCGGTTGACCAGGCCCTGGCGCGAAATGGCGAGCGCCTCGCGGCCGATCTCTCGCAGCGTGGTGTTGCGGAACGGCGCTGTAATGCCCTGCTCGGGCACCGCGTCGCGCATCGCCAGCACTTCCGCATAGGTCCAGTTTCTGGTGAATTCCTCGGCGGCGTCGAGGGCTGCCGGATCATAGAGCAGGCCGACCCAGAAGGCTGGCAGCGCGCAGATGCGGCGCCACGGGCCGCCGTCGGCACCGCGCATTTCAAGAAAACGCTTGAGCCGCACATCGGGAAATAGCGTCGACAGGTGATTGGCCCAGTCGCCCATCGTCGGCATGCCGTCGGGAATTTCGTTGCGCGCCGCACCCGCCATGAACTGGTGGAAGGTGATGTGGGTCATGTTGCGGTACTGCTCGTCGCGGATGACGAAATACATCGGCACGTCGAGCGCCCACTCGACATAATCGGCAAAGCCGAATTCCGGCGAGAAGCAGAATTCGAGCAGGCCCGAGCGCTGGTTGTCGGTGTCGCGCCAGATGTCGCCGCGCCAGCTTTGCATGCCGTTGGGCTTGCCGTCGGTGAAGGGCGAGTTGGCAAAGAGCGCTGTAGAAAGGGGCTGCAGCTTGAGCGAAACCTGCATCTTGCGGCGCATGTCGGCTTCGCTTTCGAAGTCGAGATTCACCTGGATGGTGCAGGTGCGGTACATCATGTCCAGGCCCTTGGTGCCGACCTTGGGCATGTAGGCACTCATGATGTCGTAGCGCGATTTCGGCATGCGCGGCGTCTCTGCCAGCGTCCATTTCGGGCTGCCGCCGAGGCCGAGGAAGCGGATGCCGAGCGGCTCGGCGATCTCGCGCAGCTGCGCCAGATGTGCGTTGCCCTCACGACAGGTCTGGTGGATCGTTTCGAGAGGCGCGCCCGAAAGCTCGAACTGCCCGCCCGGCTCCAGCGAAATCGCGCCCTGGCCGGTCGGCTCGACGAGGCCGATGATGCGCCCGGCGTCGACGATGGGGTCCCAGCCAAGTGTCTTCTGCATGCCTTCCAGAAGGGCGCGGATGCCTCGCTCGCCGCCATATGGAACCGGTGCGTTGCCATCGACGTAGAATGGGAACTTCTCGTGCTCGGTGCCGATCCGCCACTTGTCGCGCGATTTGTTGCCGGCGGCGAGATAGTCGACGAGCTCGTCCATCCCCTCGATCGGCCGGTAATCAGTGGTGTCGCGCGCCATGTATGCTTCTCCTGAAGGCGGAAGGACCGCGGGCGCTTGATGAACGATCGAGCGCTCGCCGATCAAGCGAAAAATCCTGAGCCTTCGTCAACAGGAATTGATCGATTCCGCAGCCGGTATTGAAATGTTGATGCTTGGAATTGTCCCGTTGCGGACTGCCCATTCCACTTCTTGGTCAATTTACAGGAAGCAATACGCCTCCGCCGGTCGTTCTACCAGTCGCCGATTGCAGCCTGGATCACAGCGAGAGCCGCTACGGCCGCCGTATCGGCGCGCAGGATGCGTGGGCCAAGCGGTATGGCAGTAACGAAGGGCAAAGCGCGCAGCATGCGCCGCTCTTCGTCGGAAAAACCGCCCTCAGGTCCGACAAGCAGGGCAAGTTTTCGTTCCTTGACACCTTGCAGCGCGGACGTCGGATTGTTGGTCGACGCGTCCTCGTCGCAAAAGATCAGCCGCCGCTCCTTGTCCCAGTTGCCGAGCAGCCGTTCGAGTTTTTCGGTTTCTCGCACTTCCGGAATGGCGAGGATGCCGCACTGCTCGGCGGCTTCCACCGCGTTGGCGCGCAGCCTCTCGATGCTGGGCCTGGCCAATTGCGTATGCTGGGTGATGACGGGCACCAGCGTGCCTGCGCCCATCTCGACGGCTTTTTGCACGAGATAGTCGAGCCGGCCCACCTTCAACGGGGCAAAGCAGTAGACGAGATCAGGGTGATCGGGCTGCGGCCGCTGCTGTTCCAGCACTTCGAGCCGCACAGCCTTCTTGGTTTTCGCCGCTATCTTGGCCGACCATTCCCCGTCGCGGCCGTTGAACAGCAGAATCTCCGCGCCCTCGCCGAGGCGAAGCACGTTGCCGAGATAGTGGCTTTGTTGCGGGCTGGCGTCGAAGCCCGCACCGTGGGTCAGGTCATCAGGCACGAAAAGCCGTTGCATCTTGTAGTTTGCGCGCATCGGCGAGGAATGCGGCAGGCCACGTCGGCGGTCAAGCCCCGCGCCTGCGCGGCATCGATTCCGCTGGTTTGAGGGCAGAGCCGGCGATCTATGCTGGCGCGGCGCTCGGATGCCACGTTGGTAGATAGCCTTGGCGCAATATCGCAAGGGTTGTTGCTGGCGTAACCAAGCACATCTCGGTTGCGCCGAATTCGTCGAAGCCAAGGCTCGGCCCATAGCCGGAGAACGACCAGCGCAGGGCACGTCCGTTGCGAATGGCGTAGTCGGCTTCTCCGTCCGAGACCATAGCGCCCTCGGGCAAGAGCGTCAGTCCGTGCCGGTCGACTTCGATTGCCTTGCCGCCGGACGCGAGTCGCTCCTCATGCAGCCGGGCATCTATTTCGCCAACTTTCGGATCTTCAGCCTCAAAGGCGCAGGCATAGGCTGCACTGAAGGCTTGTGCCCTTTCGCGCCGGCAGTAGAAGCAGGGGCGGTGTCCGGCTGCGAGAGCGGTCACCTCGTCGAGAAAGAACAGCTCTGTCCAGCCTGGCTTGGCGCCGGCACGGTTCCGGCCCATCGGCTCTCGTTTCGCGCCCTTGTAGTCCAAGGCACAGGTGATCCAGGCCTTGCTCGCCCAGCGCCTTTTCAGCAGTTGTTTGGTCTCGGGATCGTGGATGATGCCGCGGTTGCCGGTAAACATGCCACGCGCGGGGTCGGCATGGATCTCGCCGAAAGGGTCGACCCTGTTCTGCAGTGGCATAGCTGTTCCTTCTTGGCTGCGTCGCGCGGCGCATGATAGGGCTCGCCGCAACTTTGTCACGCTGCTGCGGAAGGGCCGAAATGCGCGTTCTGATCGTCCAGAATTTTGCCGATACCGGCCTTGGCCAGGTCGGTTCCGCCCTCGCCGAAGTGGAGGCAGTCATCGATCAGTGCAACGCCTATCTCGGCGACGCGCTGCCTGCCGATGCCGACGGCCATGACGCGATGATCATGCTTGGCGGCGGCCAGAACGCCCGCGACGATGCGCATTCGCCGTATTTCCCCGCCCTTTTGGAGCTCGCCCGCGACTTTGTCGAAAAGGACAAGGCAGTGCTCGGCATCTGCCTCGGCGGCCAACTCTTGGCGCGCGCATACGGTGGCCACAACCGCATCGGCGGTTCGACCGAATTCGGCTGGCATGGCATCACCTTGACCGATGAAGCCCAGGACGATCTGGTCTTCAGCGACCTGCCCCAGCGCTTCCCGATCTTCCAGTGGCACGATGACACTTTCACCTTGCCCGAGGACGCCGTGCGGCTTGCCGGCAGCTCCGTCACCGGCAACCAGGCCTTTCGCATCGGCCGTGCCGGCTATGGCATCCAGTTCCACTTCGAGGCCGACCGGCCAATGGTGCGCCAATGGAACGAGGCGTTCGCGGAAGTGATTGCCCAGCGCCATCCCGATTGGCCGGCGCGTCACGATAGCGAGGCTGCCCGCCACGGCCCGGAGGCCGATGCTGTAGGTATGGCGCTGGCACGCGCCTGGGTGGCGGCGATCTGAGCAGCCAACCGGCGGTTCCGTGACATTTTTGGCACGTCGAAAAAAATCCGCTGTGCATAGCCATTTGGCGGCTGGATTGTGCCCGAAAGCCTTTCTAAGGACAGCCCGCGCCAGCTGGTGATGGTATCGCGAATGAACCACCACTGAGTGCGGCGCGGCACAAGCCCGATACAGAACGAGACTAGAAGCACGGCGGTGATGCCGCGCGTCGACGGTGTCGATTAAACATTTCGGAAACTTATTCGTAACTCTGCTCATGCAGAATGCAGGAAGCTCAACCTGAGATGACTCCCTTGAAAGCAGCGCTCCTGTCCTTCGCCATGCTGTCGGCAATCGTGCTCGGCGGATTTGGGATTTACGCCGCGGATGCCGCGGCCGACCATCGCGTGGTTGATGGTTACGGCGTCACCGCTGCCCGCTAAGCCAAGGTATTTGCACCGAGATCAGCCGTTTTTCGGTGCCGTCGATGGCGAGCGCCGTAAGCGCGCCTGAATAGAACACTCCGGTATCGACATTGACGCGGTTGGCCAGCACTTCGGGCTCGGCCTGCGGCGTGTGGCCGTGCACCACCACTTTTGGGTGCAGTCCCGGATAATTCAGGAACTCTTTGCGGATCCAGATGAGATCCTGCGGGTCCTGCTCGTCGAGTGCGACGCCCGGCCTTATGCCGGCGTGACAGAAGAAGAAATCGCCGAACGAAACTGAATAGGGCAGCGCGCGCAGGAATTGACGGTGGCTGTCAGGCACGGCACGCGCCAACTCGCTGTGGCTGGCACGCAGGCCTCCGGCATCGTTTGTCCGCAGCACCACGCCGTATGACCAGGCGGTTTCCGACCCGCCATGCCGGACAAACAGCCCGTCAGGATCGGGCGCAGCGAGAAAATCCAGAAAACCAACGTCGTGATTGCCTGTCAAAACGATGTTGCGGCTGTCGCGGGCGGTCGCGGCCATCAAATATTCGATCACGCCCCTGGAGTCCGGCCCTCGGTCGACGAGATCGCCGAGGTGGACGATGCGCCAGTCCTCAGGTCTGTCGCGCATGATCTCTGCGGCGATACGTGCATGCATCTCCGTCAGGAGTTCGAGGTGGCCATGCACGTCGCCGATGGCGTAGATCCGGATGCCGTCCGGCCCCCTGGCGTCGAGATAGTGCATGCCTGTCATAGCTTGCGACCCGTGTCGCTGATGTCCGTACGCTGCCGCAGCCTCAATCGCGAGATGCGTTGCCAGTCGCCGCTTCGCTCCGCTTCGGTCATGGCGCGTTCGAGATAGGTGATGTGGGCCATGGCGGCCTTGCGCGCGCCCTCAGTGTCGCCTGACGCCACCGCGCGGTGGATCGCCTTGTGCTGTTCAAGCAGTGCCTCACGGGCGGCGGGCAGGGCAAACACTACCAACCGGTTCTGGAAAACGCCGTCGGACAGCAGCCGGTAGCAGGAGCGCAGCGTGTGCAGCAGGATGATGTTGTGGGCGCATTCGCCGACGGCATGGTGGAACTCGACGTCGATTTCAGCTTCCTCGGCGAAATCGGCGCGTGCGTGCGCTGCTTCCATCCGCGCCATGATGCCGTCGAGCAATGCGAGATCCTCGGGAGTTGCGCGCCGCGCGGCATATTCAGCCGCCAGCCCTTCGATTTCACGGCGATACTCGAGATAGTCGGCCGCAGCCTTGCGGTGGTGGACGATCAGCTCCATCACCGGCTTGGAAAACACCTGTCCGATGACATCGGCGACATGGGTGCCGCCACCATGGCGCGTCACCATCAGTCCTCGCCCCTCGAGCACTTTCAGCGCTTCGCGCAGGATTGGCCGGGACACCTCGAATTGCTTGGCCATCTCGCGTTCGCCAGGCAATCGGTCGCCGGCGCGCAGCACGCCTTCGAGGATCAGGCTCTCGATCTGCTGCACCACCTCGTCAGCGGTGCGCGAATGTTCGATCCGGGAAAAGATGTCGTTCAAGGTCGTATCCGAAGCCTCTGCGGTGAGGCCGAAGATAGGAGCCGCCTCGGCAACTGGTCAAATTATTTATCCAATCAGGCCGAATGGAGCCGGCTTTCGACGATGCCTGCTTATCAGTCAGCGCTAAAGTTGGCGTTTGCCTGTTGCATCGAATTTACCTAGAGCCAGAAAATTCCGGGCACAGATGGAGCCATTGGTGACACTCGACCCATCCTCTCTCGAATTCCTTCCCCGCGCCACTGGCAGCGTCATGGGCTTCCCGGCGCATGAGGGCCGTCCAGGCGCACTTGGCGAGGTGCATTCCAGGCCGCATCCACTTGTCGAAACCCCGCGCGTGCTGGTCCAGCTTTCATTCATGACCGAGGGTGGCTCCAGCGTCGATCACGCGGTGCTTTCCGAATTGTCGCGTCGGCTCGGTATAGCATCGCCCGATCGCCACGCCCGCCATCACGCCATGAAATGGGGGCAGGGGTCGCTGCGTTGGGAACGGCACACCGAATTCTCGACCTATCTCTGGGAAGGGCCACTTTCCGACAATGGCCGTTCCCAGGAGGATTCTCCGTTTGGCAACGGCTTCAGCCCGCCCGGCACAGTCATATCGGGCATCAGGCTGGAGATCCGCAAGTGGACGGCCGACAACGAAAAGCTGATCGCCGGATTCGACCCGACCAGCCTGTGCTATTCCCTCGTCGAGAACGGCGCTGCCGGCATCGTCACCGACTTCCGCCAGGACGGCGATGGGCTCACTCGCATCCTGATCCTCGACCGCGGCCTCACGCCCGCCCGAACCGGCGCGTTGTCGCAACGGCTGATCGATATCGAGACTTACCGCACGCTCGCCATGCTCGGCCTGCCGATGGCGCTGTCGCTGTCTAGCCGGGTTCGCCGCATCGAGGACCGGCTTGCCTTGGCCACACGCGAGATGAAGGCGACTGAAACCCGCGACAGCCAGGCCTTGCTCGCCGATCTCACCGAGCTTGCAGCCGAACTCGAGGCGGACGCCGCGTCGAGCCTATACCGCTTCGGCGCCAGCCGCGCCTATGACGGCATCGTCCGCGAGCGCCTCGAGGCGCTCGAGGAAGAAGTTGTCCCGGGCTACGATACCTGGGCCGGCTTTCTGAAGCGCCGCGTGGCGCCGGCCATGCGCACCTGCCGCTCTGTCGAGGAACGCCAGGCCAATCTTTCACGCAAGCTGACCCGCGCCACCACGCTTCTGCGCACCTGGGTCGATGTCGAGGTTGAAAAGCAGAATCGCGACCTGCTTGCCTCGATGAACAACCGTGCCCGCCTGCAACTGCGGCTGCAGCAGACCGTCGAAGGTCTGTCGGTCGCCGCCGTGTCCTACTATGTCGTCGGCCTCATCGGCTATGTCGCCAAGGGGGCATCGACCGTGGATCATTTCTTCGCTCCCGAGATCGTTACGGCTGCCTCGGTGCCGATCGCGATCCTGCTCGTCTGGTGGGGCGTGCGCCGGGTTCGTCGCGCCCACGAAGAGCCCAAAACGGCTGCCGGCGAGTAATCGGCAGGAACTGGCCTGCCCGAATGGGCGGGCCGATCCCACCAGCGTCAGATTGACGCTGCGTGAACCTCGTTTGGGTGTCATCCTGCGTCGAGAAAGCGTGCGGTTTACAGGATGCCGGCACTACTGGTAAAAGCTTTTTACCAGTTGATCGATGCAGGTGATCCATGTCCGGCATATTGATGCCCAAACCAGATGCAGCGACGCTGAGCCGGCGCGACGAAATTGTTGCCGACATGCGCATCATCGTGCCGGGTGAAGGTGTGGTCGATGCCGTCAACGAGATGCGCGCATTCGAAAGCGATGGCCTGACCGCTTACCGCCAATTGCCGATGGTCGTGGTCCTGCCGGAAACGGTGGCGCAGGTCTCGCGCCTGCTCAAATATTGCAACGAGCGCAACATTCGCGTCGTGCCGCGCGGTTCGGGGACCTCGCTGTCGGGCGGCGCGCTGCCGCTCGAGGATGCGGTGCTTCTGGTGATGAGCCGCTTCAACCGAATCATCGAGATCGATTACCCCAACCGCGTCGTCGTCGCCCAGCCGGGTGTCACCAATCTCGGTATCACCACCGCAGTCGAGCAGGACGGCTTCTATTACGCGCCCGACCCGTCCTCGCAGATCGCCTGCTCGATAGGCGGCAATGTCGCTGAAAATTCAGGCGGCGTGCACTGCTTGAAATACGGGCTCACCGCCAACAACGTGCTCGGCATTGAAATGGTGCTGATGAATGGCGAAGTCGTGCGCCTGGGCGGCAAGCATCTCGAAGCCGAAGGCTATGACCTGCTGGGCGTCATGACCGGCTCCGAGGGTCTCTTGGGCGTCGTCACGGAGGTTGCGGTCCGCATCCTCAAGAAGCCGGAAACGGCGCGGGCGCTGCTGATCGGCTTCCCGACCAGCGAGGAGGGCGGCCAGTGCGTCGCCGACATCATCGGCGCGGGCATCATTCCCGGCGGCATGGAGATGATGGACCGCCCGGCTATTCACGCGGCCGAGGATTTTGTCCATGCCGGTTATCCGCTCGATGTCGAAGCATTGCTGATCGTCGAACTGGACGGGCCGGGTGTCGAGGTCGACCATTTGATCGGCCTCGTCGAGGCAATCGCCTACAAGAACGGCGCCACCACCTGCCGCATGTCGCAGTCCGAACAGGAGCGGCTGACCTTCTGGGCCGGACGCAAGGCGGCGTTTCCAGCGGTGGGGCGCATATCGCCCGATTACTACTGCATGGACGGCACCATCCCGCGCAAGGAACTGCCGCGCGTTCTCGCCGGCATGCGCGAATTGTCAGGGCAATATCGTCTTGGCGTCGCCAACGTCTTTCATGCCGGCGACGGCAACCTGCACCCGCTGATCCTCTACGATGCCAATGTGCCCGGCGATCTTGAAAAGGCCGAGGCCTTCGGCGCAGACATTTTGCGCCTGTGCGTCAAGGTCGGCGGCGTGCTCACTGGCGAACATGGCGTCGGCGTCGAAAAACGCGACCTGATGCCTGAAATGTTCAACGAGATCGATCTTGACCAGCAGATGCGGGTCAAATGTGCATTCGATCCGAACCATTTGCTCAATCCGGGCAAGGTGTTTCCCCAACTCCGCCGCTGCGCAGAACTTGGCCGCATGCACGTCCATCGTGGCCAGATGGCTTTTCCCGACATTCCGAGGTTTTGAGCGATGCTGCTCAAGCAATCCATCCTCGACGGTATCGCGCGCGGCGACGTCACGCTTGCCTTCCGGCGCTGGCGGCGGCCGACAGTCAAGGCTGGGACCGGCCTGCGCGCGGCGGCCGGCATCGTCCGGATCGGCAAGGTGGAGGCGGTCGACGAGGCCGAGCTGTCCGACGCCGACGCGATCGCTGCCGGTTACACCGATCGCGCGGCACTGATCTCCGATCTGCGCGCCGATGGCGACACGGCGCTGTACAGGATCGTATTCGATGGCATCGAGGCTGACCCAAGGATTGGCTTGCGCAACAGCTCGGCGCTGTCCGACGCCGATTGGCACGAGCTCGCCGCGCGTTTCGCACGTTGGGACAAGACGGCACCGGGCTATTTCGCTTCGATCCTGAGCTCGATTGCCAAGCATGCCGCGACGCCGGCCGCCGTGCTTGCCCAAGACCTCGGTGTCGAGAAACTGAAATTCAAGCAGGACGTGCGCAAGCTCAAGGAACTCGGTCTGACCGAAAGCCTCGATGTCGGCTATCGCGTGTCGCCGCGCGGCGAAGCCGCACTCGAAAAGCTGCGGGAGCACCGGCTATGACCACCTTCACGCCCACCTCCGCCGCTGAAGTTCTGTCCGCAGTCCAATGGGCAACGGCTGATGAAACGCCGCTCGAAATCCTCGGCCATGGTTCCAAGCGCGGTATCGGCCGTCCGCTGCAAACCGAGCACACGCTTGATCTGTCGGGCCTGTCGGGCGTCACATTGTACGAGCCGGCGGAGCTGGTGGTGTCGGCAAAGGCTGGCACGCCTCTGGTTGAGATCGAACAACTGCTTGCTGAAAACGGTCAGCAGCTTGCCTTCGAGCCGATGGACTACGGTCCGCTGCTGGGCGGCGAGACAGGCAAGGGAACGCTCGGCGGCGTGCTGGCAGCCAATCTCGCAGGCCCGCGCCGTCTCAAGGCAGGTGCAGCGCGTGACCATATCCTCGGCATCCATGCGGTTTCCGGGCGTGGCGAGGCCTTCAAGTCGGGCGGCCGCGTCGTCAAGAACGTCACTGGCTACGACCTCTCCAAGGCGATGGCCGGCTCGTGGGGTACACTCGCCGTGCTGACCGACGTCACCTTCAAGGTGCTGCCGTCGGCCGAAACCGAAACCACGCTCGCCATACGTGGCCTGCTCGACGACAGCGCAGCCGCAGCAATGGCGATGGCCATGGGGTCCAGCGGCGAGGTGTCGTCGGCAGCCCACCTGCCAGAGCGCATGGCCGCGCGCGTGCTTGATGGCAAGCTGGGCGGCGATCCCGCCACGCTTCTCCGCGTCGAAGGGTTTGGGCCTTCCGTTGCCTATCGCGTTGCCCATCTCAGCGATTTGCTCGGCAACGCCGGCCCGATCGAGGAGATCGCGGGCGAGGCGTCGAAGACGCTTTGGCGCGACGTGCGCGATGTCAGGCCCTTTGCCGACGGAACCGACAAGCCGGTCTGGCGCGTTTCGATGCCGCCAGCGGACGCCCACCACATGGTGCTGGCTTTGCGCATGCAAGCGGCCGCCGATGCATTCTACGATTGGCAAGGTGGCCTCGTCTGGCTGCGCATGGAGGGCGAGCCCGAGGCCGAACTGCTGCGCGCGCTGATCCGGAAATTCGGCGGCGGCCACGCCACGCTGGTTCGTGCTGCACCCGCCTGGCGCGCCGCGATCCCGGTCTTCGAGCCGCAGCCGGCCGCGCTGGCGGCGCTCTCGGCGCGCCTCAAGGCCGAATTCGATCCGAAGAACATCCTCAATCCCGGCCGGATGGTGCATTCGTCCGACTCTGCTACCGTGGCGGGTGTATCAGAGGGAGCTACACCGTGAGCGACAATCAGCCGAACTTCACCCCGCGCCAGACCGACCGCTGGCTCGATCCAGGCCAGACCAATGTCCAGGTCATCTACATCCTCTATCTCGCTGGCCTGGTCATCGGCATCAGCGGTTTGGTCGGAATCGTCCTTGCCTATATGAACCGCGGCAAGGCCGGCGGTTTCCTCGAGACGCACTATACCTGGCTGATCCGCACCTTCTGGATCGGCCTGCTCTATGCGCTGGTCTCTTTTGTCCTGATGTTCCTGTTCGTCGGCTTCCTGCTGATGTTCGCCGTGGCCGTCTGGTTCATCGTTCGTTGCATCCTTGGCCTGCAGGCGCTTGGTCGCGGCGAGCCGATCAAGAACCCTGACAGCTGGCTTATCTGAGAAAGCCCAAAACGCCGTGCAGACCAATTTCACCCCCGCCCAGCTCGCCGATCCGCATGTCGCGGAATCGGAGAAGATCCTGCGCAAATGCGTGCATTGCGGTTTCTGCACGGCCACCTGTCCGACCTATGTGACGCTCGGCAACGAACTCGATTCGCCGCGCGGCCGCATCTATCTGATCAAGGACATGCTCGAAAACGGCCGGCCGGCCGACAAGGAAATCGTCACACATATCGACCGCTGCCTGTCTTGCCTTGCGTGCATGACGACTTGCCCCTCGGGCGTGAACTACATGCACCTTGTCGACCATGCCCGCGCCCATATCGAAAGGACCTATCGCCGGCCGCTGATGAACCGCTTTACGCGCGGCGTGCTGGCTGCGGTGTTGCCCTATCCCGCACGGTTCCGCGCGGCGCTGAAGCTCGCAAAGCTCGGCCGGCCTTTTGCCCGGGCTTTCGATGCTGTGCCGGCGCTGAAGCCATTTGCGGCGATGCTCAGGCTGGCGCCGGCCTCGATTCCGGCGGCGTCCAGAATGGCTTCGCCCGGCGCTCATGCCGCCAAGGGCACGAAACTCGGACGCGTCGCTATCCTCACCGGATGCGCCCAACCGGTGCTCGAGCCCGGCATCAACGAGGCGACGGTGTCGCTGCTCAACCGGCTTGGCATCGAGGTCGTGGTGCCGAAGGGCGAGGGCTGCTGCGGCGCGTTGGTCCATCACATGGGGCGCGAGGAAGCAGCGCTTGCCTCGGCTCGGCAGAATGTCGACGCCTGGACACGTGAACTCGACAATGGCGGCCTCGACGCTATCGTCATCACTGCCTCGGGCTGCGGCACGACGATCAAGGACTACGGCTTCATGCTCAGGCTTGACCCGGCCTATGCCGAAAAGGCAGCGCGGGTGTCGGCGCTCGCCAAGGACGTCACCGAATATCTTGCCACGCTCGATCTGCCGGAACCCAAGCGAAAGCCAGGCCTGACGGTTGCCTATCATTCGGCGTGCTCTATGCAGCACGGCCAGAAGATCACCCGCCAACCCAAGGATTTGCTTTCCCGCGCAGGTTTCGTCGTCAAGGAACCGCGCGAGGGCCATCTGTGCTGCGGCTCGGCTGGCACCTACAACATCATGCAGCCGGAGATTTCGGCTCGCTTGCGCGACCGCAAGGTCAAGAACATCGAGGCGACGGGTGCGGCACTCGTTGCCACCGGCAACATCGGTTGCATCACCCAGATCGCCTCCGGCGCCAGCTTGCCGGTGGTCCATACGGTCAAGCTGCTCGACTGGGCCTATGGCGGAGACAAGCCGGCGGGTGTTCCGGACATCACTTGAGCAAGCGCGAATGCCGAGCATGATGTCGTTCTATTACCTCGGGGGTCGTTGAAACCGGCAGACGCTCAATTCATTTTCCTCGTCACGCGGTCGCTGGTCGGCCCAACGATTTCGAGGACAATGAATTGAGCGTTACCTACCTGATCGGCTTCACCGTCCGCCCGGAGCAGCGCGGCCGTTTCCTCAAGCTGCTCAACGGCGTGCTCGATGCGATGCGCCATGAAGACATGTTCGTCAGCGCGACGCTGCACGGCGATCCAAGCGACGCCAACCATTTCCTGCTGCATGAAACCTGGGCCGATCACCAGGACGTGCTCGTGGTGCAGCTCAAGCGGCCGTACCGCGCGGCGTGGCATGCTGCCCTTGAGGAGCTTCTGGCCACGCCACGAGACATTTCCATGTGGCAGCCGTTGCGCAGCGACCACAACGAGAATTAGTTTCGGTCGTTGCTGCCTTCACGGATTGAACACTGCTGGTGGAACATGCGATTGTTTCGAGCGTTGCTGGGTTTCGAAACGCGCTTAAAGGACCCAATGTCAAGAATCAGCCGACGCAGTCTTCTGGCATTGGGCGCAACAGGCATCGCCTCTGCTGCCCTTTCGGCCTGCTCCACGACACGCAGCGAACGGTCGGGCTATTCCGGGACAGCATTTCCTCAGCCGCCGTCGCTCAGCAACGATCCGTCCTTCGGCAACCCGAGCATCATGTATGCGGCTGTTTCCGACAACGGCCACGACATTCCTGCCGTTCCGTACCAGAAGATCGATCCGCGATTTTATCGCCAGGTCGTGTCCAACCCAACGGGCGAGCAGGCAGGCACGGTCGTCATCGATACGTCGGCCCATTTCCTCTATTTCGTGGCCAATTCCGATGAAGCCATCCGCTATGGCGTTGGGCTTGGCCGCGCGGGCTTCGAATGGGCGGGCCGCGGGGTGATCGAGTGGAAGCAGGTGTGGCCGCGCTGGTTCCCGCCGAATGAAATGATCGACCGCCAGCCTGAATTGGAAAAATACCGCGCGCGCCAGATCCCTCGTACCAACGAATGGGAAGGTGGCATGGAGGCTGGCGTCCAGAACCCGCTCGGGGCCAGGGCGCTATACATTTTCCAGAACGGCAAGGACACGCTCTACCGGCTGCATGGTTCGCCCGAATGGGCATCGATCGGCAAGTCGGTGTCGTCTGGATGCGTGCGATTGATCAACCAGGACATCATCGACCTGTACGGGCGCGTCGCCGACGGCACGCCGATCGTCGTCACCAGCGGACTGCCGGCCGGCGGTCAGCCGGCAACATCGCAAATCTCGGGTGACGTTGTCAGGCTCTAGGAGCCGCGGTTACTCGGCCGCCAGCGTTTCTTCGGCAGTGCCGAAGGTGGCGCGATAGACCGCGCGCTGGCGGTTGAGCGCCACCATCGTATTGCGCAAGAGGATTGCCACTGTCACCGGGCCGACGCCGCCAGGCACCGGTGTGATCCACGACGCTACTTCCTTGACGCTGTCGGTATCGACGTCGCCGACGATGCGGCTCGAACCGTCCGGCAAGGTCTCGGCATTGATGCCGATGTCGATGACGGCAGCACCTGGCTTGACCATGTCGGCCTTGATCAGGCGCGGCTTGCCCACGGCGACGAACAGCGCGTCGGCGCGGCGTGCATGGGCTGCGAGCGAACGTGTCATGTGATGGCACACCGTCACTGTCGCGCCTTCGCTCATCAAGAGGAAGGCGATCGGCTTGCCGACGATTTCCGAATGCCCGACGACCACCACTTCCAGCCCCTTGAGATCGAGCCCGGTGGCTTTCAGCAATTCGACCGAAGCAGCCGCCGTACACGGCGCCAGGTCGAGCTGGTTGTAGACGATGTTGCCGATCGAGGCCGGGTGCATGCCTTCGACATCCTTCAGCGGATGCACCGCTGCCTGGATAGCCTTGATCGGAATGTGCGCCGGTACCGGCCGCTGGATGATGATGCCGGTGATGCGCGGATCGGCATTCATGCCGTGAATGGCAGCTTCGAGTTCACCGGCCGTCAGCTCGGCGGGAAAGCGCCGTTCTTCGAAGTCGATACCTGCGAGTTCGGCCTTGGCGCGCTGGTTGCGGACATAGACGTCCACCGCGGCCACATCGCCGACGGTGATCGATACAAGCTTGGGGCGGAAGCCTTCGTCGGTCGCCTTTTGCGCGGCGGCGCGCACTTCGGCGATGATACGGGCGGCAACGGGGCCGCCTTTGAGATAGCGGTTGTCGTCGAGCGGCGGCATATGTCTTCCTTCGGCGGTCATCGACCTGGGACAGCCTCCCGGATACTTCGGCAGGCGTGGGATGAAAAGGGTCGATTGGATCAAATTTCATCCATGTTAAACAATTTTTCCCAAGAGATCGAGCCGGGCGATCGGGTTCGTGTTTCCGGAAAAGCGAAAAGGGCAGCGCGATCTTCCGCCACGCTGCCCTTTTGCTTGGGAACCATGTCTAGGGACAGGTTCCGCCCCCGTAACCGTGATTACCTGACGACGACCTTGGTGCCGACCGAGACCTTTTCGTAGAGTTCCATGACGTCTTCGTTTCGCATGCGGATGCAGCCCGATGACACGGCCCCGCCGATCGTCCAGGGCTGGTTGGTGCCGTGGATGCGGTAGAGCGTCGATCCTAGATAGAGCGCGCGGGCGCCGAGCGGGTTATCCGGGCCGCCTGTCATCATTGCAGGCAACACGCGGCCCTTGGCGCGTTCGCGCGCGATCATCTCCGCCGGCGGACGCCAATCCGGCCATTCGCGCTTCGACGTCACCTTGTGCGTGCCGGACCATTCGAAGCCCGGCTTGCCGGTGCCGACGCCGTAGCGGCGCGCCTGGCCATCCTCCTGCACGTGATAGAGGAAGTTCTCGTTGGTATCGATGATGATGGTGCCCGGCTTTTCGCCGCCCTCGTAGGCAACCGTCTGGGGCAGGTAGATCGGATTGATCTGCGGCTTGACCGTGCGCTTTTCGGGCGCGCGCAGCGCGGCTGTTTGTACGCGGTCGGGCTGGGCCTGACGCCGCTGGACGGAGCGCGGTGCGGCGGGCTTGACCGGCTGCTGGGCGCGTTGCTGGCGCTGTTGACTGGGCATCACTTCGCCGGGTTTGCGGCCGAGCTGCAGCACCCAGGGTGCCGAGAGGTCGGGGCTCACCACCACAGGGGGCCGCTCGGCGTAGCGGTCATAGGCCATTGCCGGCGAAACCAACTCGGCCAGCATGGCTACCGAGGCCAGAAGGATCAGAGGTCTGTTCATGGACGCACTCTCAACTCGATCGTCGCCGCGAGGGCAGGGCACTGCCCGCTCCCCGGTTCGGGGTCATGTTGTCTGTGCCTACCCACCGAAACGTGAATCGGGTTGCGTAAAATGCGAGATTGTCAGGAAACCTTTTGGTGTGGTTACCGGCCGGTTCAGGAGTCTGGTAAAGCACCAGTAAATCAGCGCTTGTCGCTGTTAACGAACGGATTTGTGATGGAAGAGAAAAAGACTGGGCTGATGTTGGGGGCTGACGGCGCGACGCGCTGCTTCTGGCCGGGCGTGCTGCCAGACTATCTGCACTACCACGATAATGAGTGGGGTCGGCCGGTTGCGGACGATAACAGGCTGTTCGAAAAGGTTTGCCTTGAAGGTTTCCAGTCCGGCCTGTCGTGGCTGACCATCTTGCGCAAGCGCGACAATTTCCGCGAGGCGTTTTCCGGCTTCGACTTCGACCGTGTCGCCGAATACGGCGAGACCGACATCGAGCGGCTGCTGGGCAATCCTGGCATCGTGCGCCATCGCGGCAAGATCGTCTCGACCATCAACAACGCCAGGCGCGCCCGCGCATTGGCCGATGAGGCTGGCTCGCTCGCTGCCTGGTTCTGGAAGTTCGAGCCGGGTGAGCAGGAGCGGCCTGAGGTGGTCGACTATCCCACGCTGATCGCCAATCCGACGACGCCGACCTCGACGCGCATTTCCAAGGAACTGAAGAAGCGTGGCTGGAGCTTTGTCGGACCAACGACCGTCTATGCCTTCATGCAGGCGATGGGGCTGGTCAACGACCATATCGAAGGCTGCATGTGCCGGAGCAAGGTCGAGGCCGAACGCAAGGCGTTCAAGCGGCCGGGTTAGTAGAAAAAAGCACCCCCACCCCTAACCCCTCCCCACAAGGGGGAGGGGAATGCCAGCGCCG
Organism: Aminobacter sp. AP02; assembly: GCF_003148805.1. Taxonomy (GTDB): domain Bacteria; phylum Pseudomonadota; class Alphaproteobacteria; order Rhizobiales; family Rhizobiaceae; genus Aminobacter. The sequence continues at coordinate 22,215 of NZ_QGGX01000017.1, read as the reverse complement.
CCGCTACATCAAAGTCTTCGAAAGTTGGTGCGAGAAGGCCGTACTGAAGGGTCCCCCTCCCCCTTGTGGGGAGGGGTTAGGGGTGGGGGTAACGCTTTGCGACCGAGCTTTGTTTTCAGCCCAGTAGCCGCTCACCGCGCCAAACGCTTGCCGCTCCATCCCATTTCGGTTACGACACGCCGCGCCGTGATCGCGGCCAAAACATCTGGAAAATAGCGGAATCTCGACCATGGCCGACAAATCGGAAAAGATGAAAGCGCGGCTGCCTCGTGGCTTCGTCGACCGTGGCGCGGACGACATCCGTGCGGTCGAGAAGATGATGGTCGCGATCCGCGAGGTCTATGAACTATACGGCTTCGAACCGGTCGAGCAGCCGCTGATCGAATACACCGATGCGCTCGGCAAGTTCTTGCCCGACCAGGACCGCCCCAACGAGGGCGTCTTTTCCTTCCAGGACGACGACGAGCAGTGGCTGTCGCTGCGCTACGACCTGACCGCGCCGACCGCGCGCTTCGTCGCCGAAAACTACGAGAAGCTGCCCAAACCCTATCGCAGCTACCGCTCCGGCTGGGTTTTCCGCAACGAAAAGCCCGGTCCCGGCCGCTTCCGCCAGTTCATGCAGTTCGACGCCGACACTGTTGGCACACCGGGTGTCGCGGCCGATGCCGAGATGACCATGATGATGGCTGACGTCATGGAAGCGCTCGGCATCAAGCGCGGCGACTATGTCATCCGCGTCAACAACCGCAAGGTGCTCGACGGCGTGCTCGAGGCCATCGGCCTCGGCGGCGACGAGAACGCCAACCGCCGCCTAACTGTTTTGCGCGCCATCGACAAGCTCGACAAGTTCGGCCCCGAGGGCGTTAAGCTCCTGCTCGGCAAGGGCCGCTGGGACGGAGGTGCTGAAGGCGAGGGCGACTTTACCAAGGGTGCGGGGCTGGATGACGCGGCGATCAACACCGTCATCGCCTTTACCGAAGCTGGTGCTGCCAATTCCGACTCCACTGCTGCGAATCTCAAGGCCATCGTTTCCGGCAATGTTCGTGGCACCGAAGGTGTCGACGAGCTGGCGCAGATCGGCTCTTTGGTCGCAGCTGCAGGCTATGACGATGGCCGCATCAAGATCGACCCGTCGGTCGTGCGTGGGCTCGAATATTACACCGGGCCTGTCTACGAGGCCGAGCTGCTGGCTGAAATTCCCAATGACGACGGCCAGGTCGTGCGCTTTGGCTCGGTTGGCGGCGGCGGCCGTTATGACGGCCTCGTCTCGCGTTTCCGTGGCGAGCCCGTGCCGGCTACCGGCTTCTCCATCGGCGTTTCGCGCCTGATGACGGCGCTGAAGAACCTCGGCAAGCTCGACACCTCTGATGTCATCGCGCCGGTCGTCGTTTTGGTCATGGACAAGGACACCGAAAGCCTCGGCCGCTATCAGAAGATGGTCGCCGAGTTGCGCGCGGCAAAAATCCGCGCCGAAATGTATCTCGGCGGCGCCGGCATGAAGGCGCAGATCAAATATGCCGACCGCCGTGGCTCGCCTGTGGTCATCATCCAGGGCGGCGACGAGCGCGCCCGTGGCGAACTCCAGATCAAGGACCTGATCGAGGGCGCGCGCCTGTCGGCCGAAATCACTGATAATGCCGAGTGGCGCGCCGCACGTCCGGCACAAATCACCGTGCCCGAGGCAGGCCTCGTTGATGAAGTGAAGAAGATCCTGGCCGCTCAGGCAGAAGAGCGCGGCCGTGGCTAGCGAATGCATGCAGCGGTCCGCGCTGCCCCTCATCCCCCTGCCGGGACCTTCTCCCCGTGGAACGGGGAGAAGGAGGATGGCTGGAACGCTGACGCCCCCCTCGCCCCGTTTACGGGGAGAGGGTAAGGGTGAGGGGCAGCGCACCCCTTTCATGGAGTTCCTTAGGCCATGAACGCGCGTTACCCGGCCATCGCGTCCGATATCCTGAAACTCTTCGCCGCGCGCGGGGCCGATGCGGTCGACGTGCCGGTGCTGCAGCCGGCCGACCCGTTCCTCGACATGGCCGGCGAGGATTTGCGCCGCCGCATCTTCCTGACCGAAAGTGAGACGGGGGCGTCGCTTTGCTTGCGGCCGGAATTCACCATTCCGGTCTGTCTCGACCACATCCACACCCAGTCCGGCACGCCGCGCCGCTATTCCTATCTCGGTGAGGTATTCCGCCAGCGCCGCGAAGGCGGCAACGAATTCTTCCAGGCCGGCGTCGAGGATCTGGGCGACACCGACACGGCGGTGGCCGACGCGCGTTCGGTGGCCGACGCGTACGCGCTGCTGTCGCTTTGCCTGCCCGGCCATGACCTCACCGTCACGCTCGGCGACCAGGCGATCTTCGAGGCGGTGCTGGCGGCCCTTGGCCTGCCGCGCGGCTGGCGCATGCGCCTTGCCCGCGCCTTCGGCTCGGCTGAGCTTCTGGCTGCGGCACTTGGCGATCTCGCAGCACCCACGCGCACCTCGGCCTTGAGCGAACCAGTTGCTTCATTGGTAGCGGACGGCGACCGCGACGCCCTGGCAGCGCATATAGCTACCGGCATGGAGCAGGCAGGCCTGTCGCCTTCCGCCGGCCGCACGCCCAATGACATCGCCCGCCGTCTCATCGAAAAGGCCGAGCTGCGCAGTGTACGTCTGTCAAGCGACGCCTTCGAGGCGCTCGAGCGCTTCCTTGCCATCGACGTTGCGCTCGACGAGGCACCCGCAGCGCTCAAGGAATTCGCCGCCGGCGCCGGGCTCACGCTGGGTTCTGCGATCGACAATTTCGCTGCCCGGGCCAAGGCCGTTGCCGACCATGGCCTCGCCGCCAACTCCGTGCGCTATGACGCGGCCTTCGGTCGCCCGCTCGACTATTACACCGGCCTCGTCTTCGAGATTTCCGGTCCTGACGCCGAGCGCCCGTTGGCCGGTGGCGGCCGCTACGACCGTCTGCTGACGTTGCTCGGCGCGGCAAAGCCCATTCCCGGCGTCGGCTTCTCCGTCTGGCTCGACCGTATCGAAGCCCTGAGGGAGACCAACTGATGGCGATATCGATCGCACTCCCTTCCAAGGGCCGGCTCAAGGAGCAGGCGCTCGACGTGTTGGCCAAGGCTGGTTTCGCCGTCACCCTGCCCGATGACAGCAGGCGTTACCGCGCCTCGATCGAGGGCAGGGCGGATATCGAGATCGCCTTTCTGTCGGCCTCCGAAATCTCGGGCGAGATCGGCCAGGGCAATGTCGATCTCGGCATCACGGGCGAGGACCTGATCCGCGAAAACCTCGCCGATTGGGAGAGCAAGGCCGAGATCGTCGCCCGACTGGGCTTCGGCCACGCCGATGTCGTTGTTGCCGTGCCCGACATCTGGCTCGACGTCGACACCATGGCCGATCTCGACGATGTCGCGGCCGATTTCCGCCAGCGCCACGGTCGGCGCCTGCGTATCGCCACCAAATACTGGCGGCTGACCCAGCAGTTCTTTTCCCAAATGCACGGCATTCAGGTCTACCGCATCGTCGAAAGCCTCGGCGCCACCGAGGGCGCTCCGGCTGCCGGCTCGGCCGATGTCATTGTCGACATTACCTCGACCGGCTCGACGCTGCGCGCCAATCATCTGAAGATCCTGTCGGACGGCGTCATCCTGCGCTCGCAGGCGTGCCTGGTGCAATCGCGCAAAACCCGCAGCGCGGCCGATGATGCGGTGCTGTCCGAGTTCAATGCCGCAATAGCGGCTGCAGTCCGCGGATAATCCGCGCAAGCTCGATGCACTCATTGTGCCTGGGGCTGTTGCGGCGCCAGGCAAGGCAGATGCGGCGCTCCGGCACGGGTTCGGCGAACGGCACGATCTTCAGGTCGCGCTGGTCATGAGCCGGCCCTGACGCCATCTCCGGTATCAACGTCACGCCAAGCCCATGCGCCACCATCTGCAGCAAAGTAGTCAGGCTGGTCGCGCCATAGTTGGCCATCGCCACCGGCTTGACACTGCCACACACGGCGAGCGCCTGTTCGCGCAGGCAGTGGCCTTCTTCGAGAAGCATCAGCCGTTCCAGCGCGGGGCTTTCCGGCGGCACCGGCGGTGAGACGAAATCCGGGTCGTCGGCGGGCACCGCCAGATAGAAACGATCCGAAAACAGCTCCTGCGACGTCAGGCCGGGATAGTCGAGGGGCAGGGCGGCGACAAAGGCGTCGATACGGCCGTTCAGCGCATCCTCGGCAAGCGACCCCGTGATGGCCTCGCGCAGCTCCAGCCTGAGCTTGGGGTATTCGCGCTTCAGAGCCGGCAGGACGTGCGGCAAAAGGTAAGGTGCCACCGTCGGGATGATGCCGAGCCGCAGACGTCCCTCCATCGCCACCCTGCCACGCCGGGCGGTCGATTCGACCTCGCGAATTTCGGCCAGAATATTCTCGATCCGTGGCTGCAGCTCCAACGCATCTTCGGTCAGGCGCACCGCCTTGCCGCCACGTTCGAACAGCGTGCATCCCAGCCGCTCTTCCATCTCGGCGATCTGCGCCGATAGGGCCGGCTGGCTGACACCGGCGAATTCGGCCGCGCGGCCAAAATGCAGCGTCTGGGCCAGTGCTGCGAAATATTCCATCTGTCGGATTGTGAGGCGGATCATAATCACAAGTTATCAAGATTGTCAGAAAAGGCAATTTGGCTTTATCATAATCGCGTCCTAGACTGGAATAGTTCCAATCGGGCAGCAGCCTTTTTGCTGCCTGGACGGTCTAGCGAGTACGATCCTTGAGGGAGGCGCAAGCCATGACAAAACCGACGACGACCACCAGAGCAGGTGCGCCGGACGATCACAAATCACTCGCGGCTGGCGAGCGCTACCCGGCCCGGCTGTAGAGCTGCTTGCTCCGGCCGGATCTGGCCTACAGACCGCAATCACATCGACATTACTACGTTCGGAGATGAACATGGACGCAACTGACAAGAGCGAGGGCAAATGCCCGGTCGCGCACGGCTCTGCCGGTAGAACCAATCGTGACTGGTGGCCGAACCAGCTGGACCTGAAGGTTCTGCACCAGCATTCCGGCCTGTCCGATCCGATGGGCGAAGCATTTGATTACGCGAAGGAATTCGAGAGCCTCGACCTGAATGCCGTGATCCAGGATCTTCATGCCCTGATGACGGACTCGCAGGATTGGTGGCCAGCCGACTTCGGCCACTACGGGCCGCTTTTCATTCGCATGGCATGGCACAGCGCGGGCACCTATCGCATCGGCGACGGCCGCGGCGGTGCGGGAGCCGGACAGCAGCGTTTCGCGCCGCTCAACAGCTGGCCAGACAACGTCAACCTCGACAAGGCGCGCCGGCTGTTGTGGCCGATCAAGCAGAAGTACGGCCGCAAGATCTCATGGGCCGACCTGATGATCCTCGCCGGCAACGTCGCGCTGGAATCGATGGGCTTCAAGACCTTCGGTTTCGCCGGTGGGCGCGCGGATGTCTGGGAGCCTGAAGAAGACATCTACTGGGGCTCGGAAGGCAAATGGCTGGCCGACGAGCGCTACAGCGGCGACCGCGATCTCGCTAACCCGCTCGCCGCAGTCCAGATGGGCCTGATCTACGTCAACCCTGAAGGGCCGAACGGCACCCCCGATCCGCTCGCATCCGCACGCGACATCCGCGAGACCTTCGCGCGCATGGCGATGAACGACGAGGAGACCGTAGCCCTCATCGCTGGTGGCCACACCTTCGGCAAGACCCACGGCGCCGGCGATGCCTCGCTGGTCGGCGCGGAACCTGAAGCCGCCGATATCGAGCAGCAGGGCCTCGGCTGGAAGAGCAGCTTTGGCACCGGCAAGGGCGGCGACACGATCGGCAGCGGTCTTGAAGTCACCTGGACCACGACGCCGACGAAATGGAGCGGCAACTTCTTCTGGAACCTGCTCGGCTACGAGTGGGAACTGACCAAGAGCCCGGCCGGTGCCCATCAGTGGACACCCAAGCACGGCATGGGCGCCGGCACCGTGCCGGATGCGCATGACCCCTCGAAGCGTCACGCACCGTCGATGCTTACCAGCGACATCGCCTTGCGGGCCGATCCTGCATACGAAAAGATCTCGCGGCGCTTCTTCGAGAACCCCGATCAGTTCGCCGATGCCTTCGCGCGAGCATGGTACAAGCTCACACATCGCGACATGGGTCCGATCGCGCGCTATCTCGGCCCGCTCGTGCCCAAGGAAGAGCTGCTGTGGCAGGACCCGATCCCTGCGGTCGATCATGTTCTGGTCGATGAGCAGGACGTTGAGGCCCTGAAGGCCAAGATACTCGCAGCGGTGCCCTCGGTGTCGCAGCTGGTCTCGACGGCCTGGGCTTCGGCTTCGACGTTCCGTGGTTCCGACAAGCGCGGCGGTGCAAATGGCGCGCGCATTCGTCTCAGCCCCCAAAAGGACTGGGAAGTAAACCAGCCCGCCCAGCTGGCGTCGGTTCTCGCAAAACTCGAAACGATCCAGAAGGAGTTCAACGCTTCGCAGACCGGCAACAAGAAAGTCTCGCTTGCCGACCTGATCGTTCTCGGTGGCGTCGCTGCGATCGAGAAGGCCGCGAATGACGCGGGACAAAACGTCAAGGTGCCGTTCACGCCGGGCCGCATGGACGCCTCGCAGGAGCAGACCGATGTCGACTCCTTCGCCCCGCTCGAGCCGGCCGCTGATGGTTTCCGCAATTATCTCAGTGGCAGGCAGCGCTTGTCGCCCGAGGAGTCCTTGGTGGATCGGGCGCAGCTGCTGACGCTGACGGCGCCCGAGATGACGGTGCTGGTCGGCGGCCTGCGCGTGCTTGGTGCCAATACTGACGAGTCCGCGCATGGTGTCTTCACAACGCAGCCCGAAACCCTGACCAACGACTTCTTCGTCAACCTGCTCGACATGGGCACGGAATGGAAGGCGGTCTCGGAAGCCAGGGACGTGTTCGAGGGACGCGACAGGAAAACGAACGAGGTCAAGTGGTACGCCACGCGCGCTGACCTGATCTTCGGTTCGCACTCGCAGCTGCGCGCTCTTGCTGAAGTTTACGGCAGCTCGGACGCCAATGAAAAATTCGTGAAGCACTTCGTGGCGGCGTGGACCAAGGTGATGAACGCTGACCGCTTCGACCTTGGCGAGACGTGGCAGGCGGCAGAATAACAATTCGGAATCAAACGAACGAGGCAGGCGCGGAGCAATCCGCGCCTGTTTCATGCCTGACCCGTTCGGGGGATGTTTTTACCCTGCAAGCTTCTGCCGGTGCTTGTGCAAACCGTCTTCGCTGTTTAGCTAGGCCTGATACGGGTCAACCGAAAACGGAACACCGAACATGCGACTTGGCGGAAGACTGGCTGCGGCCATCGAGGTACTCGACGATATCGAGAGGCGGCATCGGCCCGCCGCGGATGCACTCAAGGATTGGGGGCTTTCGCATCGCTTTGCCGGGGCAGGCGACCGCGCCGCGATCGGCAACATTGTCTATGACGCGCTGCGCCGCAAGCGCTCCGCTGCCTGGCTCGTTGGCGAGGATACGTCACGTGCGCTCGGCTTCGGCGCCTTGCTGCTTGAGTGGGATCAGTCGGCCGAAGCACTCAACCAGACGCTCGAAGGCGACAAGTTCGCGCCGGAGCCGCTGAGTGCCGAAGAGCTCAAGGCCATCGCCGAACGCAAGCTCACCGATGCGCCTGACGTTGTCCGCGCTGATTCGCCCGATTGGTGCGCGCCGCTGCTCGAGCGCGCTTTCGGCAGCGACTGGGTGGCCGAAGGTGCGGCTCTGGCAGCACGTCCGCCGCTGGATATCCGCGCCAATACGCTCAAGGCCGACCGCGCCCGTGTCATCGGCGAACTCGAAGGCACCCAGGCAGCGCCGATGGCGCTCGCCCCGCATGGCGTGCGTATTCCGCCGATCGACGGCAGCGGCCGCCATCCCAATGTCCAGGCCGAGCCGGCGTTCCAGAAGGGCTGGTTCGAGATCCAGGACGAGGGGTCGCAGCTTGCCGCCGAACTCGCCGGCGCTACACCTGGCATGCAGGTGCTCGACTATTGCGCTGGTGCCGGGGGCAAGACTTTGGCTCTGTCGGCGTCGATGGAAAATCGCGGCCAGATATTCGCCCACGATTCGGAAAAGTCGCGCCTGGCGCCGATGTTCGATCGTCTGCGCCGGTCGGATAACCGCAATGTCCAAGTTGTCACCAAGCCATCGGAACTTTCCGGACTCACCGGTCACATGGATCTCGTCTTGATCGATGCGCCTTGCACCGGCAGCGGCACGTGGCGCCGCCGGCCCGACGCCAAATGGCGTCTCACTCAGAGGCAGCTCGACGTCCGCAAAGCCGAGCAGTCGGCGATCCTCGATACCGCCAGCGCCTATGTGAAGCCGGGCGGCCTGATGGTCTACATCACATGCTCGGTTTTCGACGAGGAAAACGCTGACCAGGTCACGGCGTTCCTGGATCGCGACAAGAGCTTTGCGGCGATCGATCATCGCGCGCTATGGCAGGCAAGGTTCCCCGGACGCGAGGGCGCGGTGCGCTTTGGCGCACAGGGTCTGTCGCTGACGCCGGCCAGAAGCGGTACAGACGGCTTTTACTTCGCCGCCATGCGCCGGGCTGCCTAATCCGCCGGTAGATGATTTTGCTCCATCTGGTGTGGAGCAAAATGTGCAACCAGTTGCCTCCAGATGCGTTGTCCATATCGGGCTCGCATTGCTGGAGGGTGGATGAATAGATACGTCGCTTTACTTGCTTTCATCGTGATCGTTCTGGGCGGCGGGTCGCTTATCGGCTACCTGACATTGCCGGGCGAATGGTATGCCGGGCTCGCAAAGCCCTTCTTCAACCCGCCAAACTGGATCTTTGGTCCGGTCTGGTCCGTCCTTTACATCCTCGTCGCCGTCGCCGGTTGGCGCGTCTGGCTGGCAGATGCCGGCGGTGTCGCCATGCGGGTGTGGATCGGCCAGCTTGTGCTCAATTTCTTGTGGTCGCCGACTTTTTTTGGCCTGCAGCAAACAGGTCTCGCTTTGCTGGTCATTGTCGCGTTGCTCGTTGCCATCTTGGGTTTCATGGCGACAGCGCGAAAAGTCGATGGCGTCGCTGCCTGGCTGTTTGCGCCTTATGCGGCTTGGGTCGCTTTTGCCACGCTGCTCAATGCTTCGATCTGGTGGCTCAACTGATATGATTTTGCATTGCAGCATTTCCGATTGCCTGCATTTGCCGGCTTTGCGATAAGCAATGGCAAGAGGACATTGCAAATGGCTGCCAAGATCGTACCCGCACCTGATTATGACGAGCGTGTCAGGGCTTCCTTCGCGCGCCAAAGCGTGATGCGGACCATTGGTGCCGAACTCACCCTTGTCACACCAGGCATCATCGAGATTGAGATGCCATATTCGGACCAGCTGACCCAGCAGCACGGTTTTCTGCATGCCGGCGTCATTTCGACGGCCCTTGATTCCGCCTGCGGCTATGCAGCGTTTTCGCTCATGCCCGAAAGCTCGAGCGTGCTTACCATCGAGTTCAAGGTCAATCTTCTGGCGCCCGGCAAGGGCGAGCGATTCCTGTTTCGCGGCTCGGTCACCAAGCCCGGCCGCACCATCGTTGTCGCCGACGGCCAGGCCTATGCGATTTCGTCCGACGGCGAGGCCAAGCTGATCGCCACCATGACCGGCACCATGATGGCCATTGCCGGCCGCGACGGTATCGAGGGCTGACAACATGCCCGACGTTACGCAGTTCGCCGGTCGCAACGTGCTGTTTGTCATGGCGGCCGATGCCGAATATGGACCGCACCTGCAAAAGCTGTTCGTCCCCGTCATGACGGGTGTCGGGCCGGTTGAAGCAGGCGTCAGGGTCGCTGGTGAACTTGCGCTGCTCGCTGCCTCCAACTACCTGCCCGATCTCGTTGTCTGCCTTGGATCCGCCGGCAGCCGCAAGCTCGAACAGACGGAAGTCTATCAGGCCGTCTCGGTCAGCTATCGCGACATGGACGCATCCGCGCTCGGTTTCGAAAAAGGTGCGACACCGTTCCTCGACTTGCCGGTCACCGTGACATTGCCGTTGAAAATTCCTGGCGTGAAAGAGGCAAGCCTGTCGACCGGCGGCGCTGTCATCTCAGGCGCCGGCTACGACGCGATTGCACAAGACATGGTCGACATGGAGACCTTTGCCGTGCTGCGCGCCTGCCAGATGTTTTCCGTGCCGCTCATCGCGCTGCGCGGCATCTCCGATGGGGCCACCGACATCGGCCATGTCGATGACTGGACAGAATACCTCCATGTCGTCGATGAGAAGCTGGCGCATGCCGTGCGCCTGCTGGGCCAGGCGATAACCAGCGGCGAACTAGCATTCTAGCAACCGCTCCGGCTGCGACTGCGCTCTTTTGTCATGAGCTTTGCCAAGTTGTTTGATGTATGCGGCGCCTGGTCGTGCACGCTCATCGACGCTGATGCCTTTGCTTGATCCGAGCATTCTGCTCGGTCGCGTGGGGGTGGCAGCGTCGAGGCGTGCACGCGCTTTTTCAGGAGTAGCCTACGAAATGATGATCATCCGCATATCCAAGACGGCCGCGGTTGCCGCCACGGCCTTGTTTTCCACCCTTGTCGCCTTCGGCAATCTGACCGACTACGGCACCAATTTCGCCTTCGTGCAGCATGTTATGAGCATGGACACGATCTTCCCCGACGCGGCCATCAAGTACCGCGCGATCACCAGTCCAACGCTTCACAACCTGTTCTACCTTCTGATCATCGCCGCCGAATCCTTGACCGCCATCCTGTGCTGGATCGGGGCGTATCGCCTCGCCACGAACCTTCGCAATGATGCGCGCAGCTTCAATGCCTCCAAGACGCTGTCGATTGCCGGCCTGACGCTCGGCTTCCTCGTCTGGCAGGTCGGCTTCATGTCGGTAGGTGGCGAATGGTTCGGCATGTGGATGTCGAAGACATGGAACGGCGTTCCCGACGCCTTCCGTTTCTTCATCACCATTCTGCTTGTGCTGGTCTTTGTTGCCCAGCGCGACGAAGAACTCGCCTGACGAAATAAAGGATGGTTGTCCCTTGGGCGACCATCCTTTGTTACAGCGCCGCGCGCGGCAGGTCCTTGGCGTTGCCGAACAGGACGCCGATCAGCCTCACCCTGACGTCGCGATCCCTGTTGATATAGGTGGCCGCACCGGCCTCGTGGTCGATTTTCCACCGCCCGACCGCACCATTGTCCCAGTCGACCACATATCCGCCGTCCGCGAGTTTCCACACGCCCTTCCGGGTCTCGCCGTCTTCGAGCAGCATGTGCGCTGTTTCGCCTTGTTCGAAATAGACGTATGCCTCCTTGCCGTTACGGTCGAGCACATGGGTTGTGCCCGGTATCAGTACCGCCAGGGTAACTTGATCGAGAATTGCCATCGTCGTCTCCATTCGCTATCAAGATCGTCAAGTATCTTGACGTTATGCGCGAATGGAAAAATGGTCAAGCAGCTTGACGAAAATACGGAAGAGCCCTTGCCGGACCATCTCGGCTGGCGACTCTGGCAGGCAAGTCGCGCCTGGCAGGCCGAGTTTGCCGCGGCCATGCGGACGGCCGGCCACGTCTGGTTCAGTGAAAGCCGCGCGGGTCTGCTCGGTCATATACCGCGCCGTGGCACCCGCCAGTCCGCCCTGATCGAGCGCGCCGGCATCTCCAAGCAGGCGGTGCAGCAGCTTCTCGATGGCCTCGAAGCCGAAGGCGTGATCGAACGCCTGGCCGATCCAGACGACAAGCGTGGCAAGCTTGTGCACTACACCGCACTTGGATTGGCAGCACTTCGCGACGGCGACCGCATCAAGCTCGAGATTGAAAGTGGCTACCGCGAAAGGCTGGGGCAGGGTAGCTTCGAGGCTCTCATGCAAGCGTTGCGCAGGCTCGGCGACGGCTCAAATCGTTGACGAGCGTCTCAGCCTTGCATGAAGATGCGAATTCGCACAGGCAGCCATGCGCACCAACCCATTGCGCAGACTCGAATCTTTCTTTAAACGCCCGCCATGAAGAACTCCGAGCACCCTGAAACCGTCCTCATTATCGACTTCGGCAGCCAGGTGACGCAGCTGATCGCGCGTCGCGTCCGCGAGGCCGGGGTCTATTCCGAGATCGTGCCCTTCCAGTCGGCCGCCGAGGCCTTCAAGCGGATCAGCCCCAAGGCGGTGATCCTCTCCGGCAGCCCTCACTCCACCGTCGACATCGGCAGTCCGCGCGCCCCTGAAGCCGTCTTCAGCGCCGGCGTTCCGGTGCTCGGTATCTGCTATGGAGAGCAGACCATGTGCGCCCAGCTGGGCGGCAAGGTCGAGGCTGGCCACCACCGCGAATTCGGCCGCGCCTATCTCGAAATCCAGGACGACAGTCCGCTGTTCGACGGCGTCTGGGCCAAGGGCACCCGCCACCAGGTGTGGATGAGCCACGGCGACCGCGTCACTCAAATTCCCGCTGGCTTCCGCGTCATCGGCACCTCCAACGGCGCACCTTTCGCTGCCATCGCGGACGAAGCCCGCAATTTCTACGCCGTGCAGTTCCACCCCGAGGTCGTGCACACGCCCGACGGCGCAAAACTACTGCGCAATTTCGTCCACAAGATCGCCGGCATCGAGAGCGACTGGACCATGCGTGCCTATCGTGAGCATGCCGTCGAGGCGATCCGCAAGCAGGTCGGCGACAAGAAGGTCATCTGCGCGCTTTCGGGCGGCGTCGATTCCTCGGTCGCGGCGCTGCTCATCCACGAGGCTGTCGGCGACCAGCTCACCTGCATCCTCGTCGATCACGGCCTGATGCGGCAGAACGAGGCGGCCGATGTCGTCGCCATGTTCCGCGAGCACTACAATCTGCCGCTGATCCTCGTAGATGCCGCCGACCGCTTCATCGATGCGCTCGAAGGCCAGGCTGACCCGGAAACCAAGCGCAAGACCATTGGGCGCCTTTTCATCGAGGTATTCGAGGAAGAGGCCAAGAAGCTCGGCGGCGCAGATTTCCTCGCCCAGGGCACGCTCTACCCCGACGTCATCGAAAGCGTATCCTTCACCGGCGGTCCTTCGGTCACCATCAAGTCGCACCACAATGTCGGCGGTCTGCCCGACCGCATGAACATGAAGCTGGTCGAGCCGTTGCGCGAGCTGTTCAAGGACGAGGTGCGGGTGCTTGGCAAGGAGCTCGGCCTGCCCGACAGCTTCATCGGCCGCCATCCATTCCCCGGACCGGGCCTCGCCATCCGCTGCCCGGGCGGCGTGACCCGCGAAAAGCTCGACATCCTGCGCCAGGCCGATGCGATCTATCTCGACGAGATCCGCAAGGCCGGCCTCTACGATGCCATCTGGCAGGCCTTCGCCGTTCTGTTGCCGGTGCAGACGGTCGGCGTCATGGGTGACGGCCGTACTTACGAATTCGTCTGCGCGCTGCGTGCAGTGACGTCGGTCGACGGCATGACCGCCGATTTCTACCACTACGACATGAACTTCCTCGGCGCCGCCGCCACCCGCATCATCAACGAGGTGCGCGGCATCAACCGTGTCGTCTACGACGTTACGTCCAAGCCGCCGGGCACGATCGAGTGGGAATGATTCAGGCCCATCCGAGCGCATCCAAAAATACGCAACGATGCGATCTAACTAATTGAAATAAAAAATAAATTCTGTCACCGCCTGTCGATAGCAATCGACGGGCGGCAGACGGACCTCCCCCATATTGATTTCCCCGATTTTCGAAAGTACCGTCACGGGCAATGAGGGTCGTGAGGTACTTTTAGACACCTAACTCATTGAATAAAAATGAGTTTGAGGAAGCGAAGAGCTTTGGCGAGTTCGGCGCGAAGTGGCTGGAAGGTGCGCCCATGGCGGAGAGCACACGCACGATGCGCCGCTCATCCTTCGAGCGTGACCTGTTGCCGGTCTGGCGAAACCGCCTGCTCACCGAAATCACGCCCGACGACCTACGTGCGCATTGTGCAAAAATCGTCGAGCGCGGGGCGCCGGCAACCGCAATCCACGTTCGCGATATCCTCAAACAGATCTTTGGCTTTGCCATCCTGCACGGGGAGAAGGTTTCTACCCCGCGGACGATGTCGGCCCCGCATCGATCGCCCATTTTGTGCCACGCGATCGCTCGCTTTCGCCGGCCGAGATCCGTGTGATGTTGAAGACCTTGGAGAAGATCGCAACCCTTCCGACCATCCGCCTGGGGATGAAGCTCTTTCTGCTCACGATGGTTCGAAAGAGCGAGCTTCAGGATGCGACCTGGGACGAGGTAGATTTCGGAAACGCCGTCTGGTCGATCCCGAAGGAGCGCATGAAACGGTCCAAGGCGCATAATGTCTACCTGTCGCGTCAAATGCTCGACATTTTCATCGCGCTGAAGACCTGCGCTGGTAACTCTCGTTATGTCCTGCCATCACGCTACGATGCTGGCGCGCCAATGTCGCGGGCCACGTTTAACCGGATCACTTACTTGGTCGTCGAGCAGGCGAAGAAGGACGGTATGCCCCTTGAGCCTTTCACCGTGCACGATCTGAGGCGAACTGGTTCGACGCTGCTCAATGAACTGGGCTTCAACAGCGATTGGATCGAAGAATGCCTCGCGCATGAGGACGGCCGTTCTTCACGAGGCGTCTACAACGAGGCCGAATACGAGTTGCGCGCCGCCATATGATGCAGGAATGGTCGGACATGGTGGATGCCTGGATCGACGGTCGGCGACATACACCCGTTATTGTTCCGCCCTCGATGCCGCTCTTTGAACCTGATCCATCTCGTTGAACGTACTTTCGGCGGCGCTTGTCTTTGTTACCGATGCGGCAAGCGCAAGGCGGAAGTCACGGACGAGCACATTCGGCAGCGTGTTGACTGTGTGGCTGGAGATTGACGGTCACTTGCTTAAGAGTGGACGTGACTTCGCTTTAAATTGGTCGGCGAATGAGTTAAGAATGGACATATGAATGCGCTCGATACATCGACAGGTCGAACGGCAGGAAACCCTTCTGATTTTTACCGTACAAACCAAAATATCCCAGTCGTCTGCTCCCTGTCAGGTCGCGACGATGCCCACGCCGACCTTAACGTCCGCAATCACAGATCTGGGGCTGGAAGCTGCCAGTCCGCGTTTGATGCGGTTGTCTAATCGCTGAGTTGCGGTCAAGCCTTTTTCGATCTCTGAGGCATGTTTGCCGGGTGCATGGTTGTCTTCGCGGTCGACATCGGTCGCCGCATGATGGAGCTTCGCGAACGAGCCTTCAATGTGGACGACGCACTTTGCTGAGACAGCGGTGCAACCGCGTCAACGGATGCCTCGGCTCACGTCCCGGCAGGGACGCCCCACGCGCTCAGACCCTGAGCGCTATTCACGAGATTTCATGCTGTCGCGCCTGCATTTCGATCAAAGAACTCACCGGTCTTGAGCATCGAATGCATTATCACCGCCAGTTTGCGGGCCACGGCAACGGCAGCCCGTTTGAAGCCGATGCTCTCCCGGAGCTGCCCCAAGTGCGCAGGCTACTGTCGATCGAGCTGCGTGTCAGGATGACCACCGCGGCCTCATAGAGAAGTCCCCGCAAATGTCGATCGCCGCGCCCTAAGCCTGGTTGTAGACCATCGCTGACGACTCGCCGGAGGTCGCGGTTGTCGGACGACGGAGAAATGTAGACGGACCAGCTCACGCTTTTGCCAGTCGTAGGGGTTCATGGCTTCCAAGCGGGGCTTGCCTTGGCTGTTAGGCGCGCAACGCATGGTTGCGAAGACGCAGATCCTCGACAATCATAGCAGGAACAGTGCGAGTGCGCAGAGCTTGGTCGCAGGTTGATGGAGTTCGGGAAGAGCGTCGTCTTGCGCATTGCCTGCTAAGCCAATGCCCAGACTGAGCATCTAAATTAGAGCGGCGGGCATTGTGACAAATGCAGTTCCGCCGCTCCAGCTGTTTTTGTCAGCCGCATTTCTGCGGCATAGACGATCCGTCTGACTGCCAGATGCCTAATGAACGAGATCGCTGTCTGAGGCGGCCATCGTCGCCCCCATTTTGCGCTCGCGCCGCAGCACGAGCCGCCTGATCACGACGTAGAAGACCGGCGTCAGCACCAATCCGAACACTGTAACGCCGAGCATGCCGGCGAAAACTGCCATGCCCATGGCCTGCCGCATTTCTGCGCCAGCGCCAGTGGCGATGACCAGCGGCACAACGCCGGCAATAAAGGCAAGCGACGTCATCAGGATTGGTCTCAGGCGCAAGAGCGCGGCTTCGAGCACTGCCGCCAGGGGATCTCGCCCCTTCTTTTCCTCCTCATGGGCGAACTCGACGATGAGGATGGCGTTCTTGGCTGCAAGCCCGACCAGGACGACAAACGCGATCTGCGTGAAGATGTTGTTGTCGCCGCCGGAGAGCCAGACGCCGACGATGGCCGAGAGCAGAGCCAGCGGGGCAATCAGCAGCACGGCAAAGGGCAAGGACCAGCTGTTGTATTGTGCCGCCAGGATCAGGAACGCCAACAGGACTGCGAGCGGGAACACGATCATGGCAGTGTTGCCGGCCTGCTTTTCCTGGAAGGTCAGGTCGGTCCATTCGAAGGCCATTCCGGCTGGCAGCGTCTCGCTCATGATCCGTTCAATTGCGGCCGTTGCCTGCCCGGACGAATAGCCGGCGGCAGGCCCTCCTGTAATGTCAACCGACGGATAGCCGTTGTAGTGCATCACACGGTCGGGGCCTGAACTGGTTGCGATGGTGGCAAGTGCCGCAAGTGGCACCATTTCGCCGGCGCCGTTGCGAACCTTCAGGCGCGCGATATCGTCCACCTGGGCGCGGAAGGGAGCATCGGCCTGCACGATGACGCGATAGGTGCGGCCGAAGCGGTTGAAGTCGTTCGCGTAGAGCGAGCCGAGATTGACTTGAAGGGTCTCGAAGATCCCCGTCAGCGGAACGTCCTGCGTCTTTGCCTTGACCCGATCGAGGTCGACATGGACCTGAGGCGCATTGACCTGGAAGCTCGCCATCATGCCGGCGAGTTCAGGTGCCGCGGACGCCTTGGCCATGATCTCGCCCTGTACCTTGGCCAATGCCTCGAGACCCAAGCCGGCGCGATCCTCGACCTGTAGCTTGAAGCCGCCTGTCGTGCCGAGCCCAGGGACGGGCGGCGGCGGGAAGATGCCCACGAAGCCGTCCGGGATCTGGCTGTATTTGCCCATCAGTCGTCCGGCGATGGCGTTGGCCGAGAGCGACGGATCCTTGCGCTGATCGAAGGGGTCGAGCATTGCGAAGACCACGGCGGCATTGGGCAGGTTGACAAAGCCATTCACCGAGAGGCCGGGAAAAGCGACGATGCTTTCGACACCGGGCTCGGCCAGCGCAATCCTGGACATCTCCTTGACGACGGCTTCGGTACGGTCGAGAGAGGCGCCGGAGGGCAACTGTGCGATGCCGACGAGATAATATTTGTCCTGCGCAGGCACGAAGCCGCTCGGGATGCTTTGAAAGCCGAAATACGTCGCACCCAGCAGCCCCGCATAGATGACGAAGACCACGCCGCTGACGCGGATGGCGCGGCGCGCGGTTCCGACATAGGCATTCGACGCTCGGTCGAAGAAGCGGTTGAACAGGCCGAAGAACCTTCCGAACATGAAGTCGATGGCACGGGTCAGCCAATCGCGGCCGGCTCCCGCGTTGTGCGGCTTCAAGAGCATGGCGGCCAATGCCGGCGATAGCGTCAGCGAGTTGATCGCCGAAAGCACTGTCGAGATGGCGATCGTCACCGCGAACTGCCGGTAGAATTCGCCCTGGAGGCCGGACAAGAAGGCGGAAGGGATGAACACGGCTGCGAGAACGGAGGTGATTGCGATGATCGGTGCGGTGACCTCGTCCATCGCCTTGCGGGCCGCTTCCTTCGGCGTTTCGCCGAGCCCGATATGCCGCTCGACATTCTCGACGACGACGATGGCGTCGTCGACCACGATGCCGATCGACAGCACCAGGCCGAACAACGAAAGGGTGTTGAGCGAGAAGCCCAACAGATACATCACCGCCAGCGTGCCCACGAGCGATATCGGCACGGCAACCAACGGAATGATGGAAGCACGCCACGTCTGCAGGAACAGGACGACGACGAGAACGACGAGGACGATCGCTTCGAGCAACGTCGTCATAACGGCGGCAAGGGACGCGCTCACGAAGACGGTCGGATCGTAGGCAATCCGGTATTCCAGGCCGTCTGGAAAGCCCTGTTTCAACTGCTCCATCTCGGCGTGCACGGCGTTGGAGACGTCCAGCGCATTTGCACCGGGTCGTTGAATGATCTGCATCGCGACGGCCGGCTCGCCGTCGAGGAGGCTTCGCAGGGCATAGGCATCGGCACCGAGACCGATCCGCGCAACATCGCGCAGGCGCACGATCTGCCCGTGATCGCCTGTCTTGATGACGATCTCGCCGAATTGCTCCTCGCTTGTGAGCCGCCCCACCGTGCTGACGGTGACCTCATAGCTGGCTGCCTCCGACGGCTGCTGGCCAAGCGAGCCGGCTGCGACCTGGACGTTTTGTTCGCGAATGGCAGCGACGACGTCCCCTGCCGTCAGACCAAGCGCAGAAACTTTGGTGGGGTCCAGCCAGACGCGCATGGCGTACTCGCCAGCGCCCCATATGATGACGTCGCCGACCCCCGGCAGACGGGCCAGCGTATCGCGAATTTGGAGGGTCGCGAAGTTGGAGATGTAGAGCGGATCATAGCGCTTGTCTGGCGATACAAGGTGCACCACCATCAGGATGTCGGGCGACGTCTTTTGGGTAACGACGCCGATGCGCTGAACTTCCTCCGGCAGGCGTGGCAGGGCGCGCGACACGCGGTTCTGCACCTGGATCTGGGCCATATCCGGATCCGTGCCCTGAGCGAAGGTGACGGTGAGCGTCATCCGACCGTCGGTCGCGGCCTGCGAACTCATATAGAGCATGCCCTCGACGCCATTGATCGACTGTTCGAGTGGCGAGGCCACGGTCTCGGCGATCACCTGCGGGTTGGCGCCGGGATAACTTGCGGTCACCTGCACGGTCGGCGGGGTGACTGACGGGTATTCGCTCAGAGAGAGCCGGAACAGAGCCATCGCACCGGCGATCAGCATGAGAGCTGACAGCACGATCGCAAAGATCGGGCGATTGATGAAGAAATGGGGCAGGCTCATCGACGCGCCTCCTGGGTGCCGCCGATGGCCGAGCCTGGATCGGGCGCCATCGCGATCCGGTTCGGCGTCACCTGCATGCCCGGCCGCACGAGCCCCTTGATGACGATCGAGTCGCCGCGGCTGAGACCGTGTTCGACGACACGAAGACCCTCGATCATCGCGCCCAGCTCGACCGGCCGGTACTCGACCATGTCGCCGGCACCCAACACCAGCACATAACGGCGCCCCTGGTCGGTCCCGATGGCCTGGTCGTCGATGAGTACGGTCTCGCGGGCCGCGCTCGTGGCGAGCTTCACTCGCGCGAACAGCCCGGGTGTCAGCTGTCCCTGGGGATCGTCGAGGACGGCGCGGGCCCTGATGGTTCCCGTGGTGCGGTCGACGCGATTGCCGAGAAAATCCAGCCGGCCGACATGGGGGAAACCGCTCTCCGCAGTGAGGCCCACGGCGACGGGAAATTGGGATGCAGGTCGCCCCTTGGCCTCGGGCCTGCCTTGGCCCCCGAACCCCAGATAGGTCGCCTCATCGATGTCGAAATAGACGTGGACGGGATCAACGGAGACGATGGTGGTGAGCAGTGTCGCCGCTCCTGACGCGCCGGTGACAAGGTTGCCTTCGGACACCAGCACGCGGTCGACGCGCCCCGAGATCGGCGCGGTGACACGCGTGTAGGAGAGGTCAAGCCTCGCTGCGGCGACTGCAGCCCTCGCTTCCTGGACCTGAGCCTCCCGCTCCCGCTTGCGCGCGGCGTCATCGTCAAAGGTCTTTTCGGCAATCGCCCCGCTCGGGACCAGGCGCTTCGATCGGTCGAGATCGGTGTTGGCCTGCGTTAGCAGAACTTCGGCCCGCCGCAGCTGGGCCTCCGCATTCTGGAGCGCGATTTCGAACGGCCTGGGGTCGATCTGGAAAAGCACCTGACCGCGCTCGACCAGCCCGCCCTCGGGAACGCTGACCGCTTCGATCGTTCCGCCGACACGAGGGCGGAGTTCGACGGTCTTCGCGGCTGTCACCACGCCGGTAAACTCCGACGACGGCGCGAGTACGCGGGTGACCACTTCAGCCACAGGCACCTGTGGCGGCGCAGGCGTCGGTGCAGTCTGATTCATCTCGCCCGACGCCAAAACCTGCCCAACATACGTTGGTACGCCATCGGGATAAGCGAACCATGAGGCGCCACTCAGCGCCGCTGCGGCCACTATTATTCTGATCTTCCTAGTCATGTGAAACGGCCCCGCCGAGTGAAATGCGCGACGTCTGTGATGACGCCGCTGGATGATTTCCGACAACGCTAGATTTTCCAGTGACTGGAAGGTCAATCGCCTTCTGAAGCGAATCATTCACGCCCGATCCCTCACGACGAAAGGCCAGATCGAGGATGCTTTCCGCCGATTTTCAGGGAGTTTCCGTCGAGCATGCGCCCGCTACCTGTACGCTCCAGCATGACGCCGGTGACGAGATTTCTGCCGGCAAAGCCATCAGAAACAGTCGTCCATCACAACGCTTGACTTTCTAGTGACTGGAAAGAACAGCCTTAAAAACGGCTCGAAAGCCGCCAACCAGACAGGAGACGGAAATGCTCAACTGATAATCGAACGGCTTGCAGCAAGGCTGCAGGCCCGCATCACCGGTCCTCGGACCGAAGTCAGATCTTCACCAAAAACACTGGCGTGGACAATCCAGGCATCCAGCGATGCCGGGTAACGCCCATCCATTGTTCAAAAATAGAAGGTACACCCAAATGAAGAAAATCCTCCTCGTTGCTTCACCGCTCATCTTCCTCGCGGGCGCAGCACTCGCATCCTCCAGTGACGGCGTTGTTGCCAAATACAACCACAACGTACGGGTCATCACGCTCGAGAACGGCAAGAGCTTTACGGTGCCGCGCGACGTCGCCTTGCCGCCACTCCAGGCCGGCGACAGGGTATCGATCCAATTGAACGGCGAACGAGACCGCGTGACCACCGTGTTGAAGCCGAACTAGTCGGCACGGCCACCACGTCCAAGCAGACAAGCGCCACGGGACCTCCCACCCGTGGCGTTTAGTTCGTTCCCATGTGCATCCAGTGCGAGTGGCGACCGGTCGGTTGGAGTTTCCAAATTATTTCAAATGCCGCCTCCGGGACCCTGTCAGCGGTCAGGGGCATCATTTCAGCACGCCACTTTCCGACTTTCAGCATCGCTTCAGATCAGCGCGCGCGATAGCCAAAACGTCCGACGTTGCGCGGAAGGCCGCATTCAACTCACGACGTGGCCACGTCAACGTGAAGGTCCGCTTGTGAACATTCGCTGCCGATAGTTGTCAGTCCGCAGTCGTGAAGAGTTTCGGGCGCCGGGAGGCGTACGAAAGTCCCCGAGGAAGGAACCCGCGGGCCACAGTCAACGGCTATGGAAATTTCGATCTGCGGCCGATGCCGGCGTTGGCGCGGCCGCCGATGGGAAGCGCGAGGTGGATGCGGACAGGCCGCTTCGTTGCTCCATCGCGCGGTGTTGTCGGCCCGGCGCTGGTCCGGCCATTCGCCTGTCGACGCCAGCAATCATCATGGATACGCGTGGGTCCGTTGCCGGAGGCTGAGTGCCCGCGGCTGAAGGCTGGATCATCCCATGCCGGGTCATGTGGAGCACGGCGGTGATGCCGATGCGCGCGCCGAGGTGCTTCGGATCCGTGGCGATGGTCAGCATCGTCTCCGACGCCGCCTTGAACAGAAGGTCGTAGACCAGCGTCTTGTTGTGGAAGGCGATATCGGCGACCTCGGCCGGCAGCGTGAAGACGACGTGGAAGTAGCCGACCGGCAGCAGGTCGGCTTCTCGCTCCGCGAGCCATGTCCGTGCCGCCGCGCCTTGGCACTTGGGACAATGCCGGTTGCGGCATGAGTTATAGGCGATCCGCCAATGGCCGCAGTCTGTGCAGGCCTCGACATGACCGCCAAGGGCTGCGGTGCGACATTGTTCGATCGCCGACATGACCTTGAGCTGTTGCAGGCTCAAATGCCCGGCAGCACGAAAGATGTCGGCGACCTCAATGGAGGCGCGCACGCCTCAGCCATCGGGCGCGATCTCCGCCGGCTTGAACAGGCCGAGCTTGTCGAGTGGGCTCGT
>NZ_QGGX01000016.1 GCF_003148805.1 Aminobacter sp. AP02 | reverse complement strand
GTGGTGATGACGATGTCTTGCTTGGCGATATGCTCGGCGGTCAGCGCCGCCTGCTTGGCCTGGTATTCCTTGGACATCTCCTTGGCGTAGCCGCCAGCGGTTTCGGCCGCCTTGAACTCCTCGTCCTCGACGGCGAGGAATTTGGCGCCAAGCGACGCCACCTGTTCCTTGACCGCCGGGCGCACGTCGGTGGCGGTGACGATCGCGCCCATGCGGCGCGCCGTTGCTATCGCCTGCAGGCCGGCGACGCCGACACCCATGATGAACACCTTTGCAGCCGGCACCGTGCCCGCAGCCGTCATCATCATCGGCAGCGCGCGGTCATATTCGGCGGCCCCGTCGATCACCGCCTGGTAGCCGGCGAGGTTTGCCTGCGACGACAGCACGTCCATCACCTGGGCACGGGTGATGCGCGGCATGAACTCCATGGCGAACGCCGTCACCCCGGCCTTGGCCATCGCCGCAACCGCGGCGTCATTGCCGTAGGGATCCATCGTGGCAAGCACCGCGGCGCCAGCCTTGTAGCCCTTGAGCTCGGCTTCCGAGGGACGGCGCACCTTCAGCACGACGTCCGCCTTGGCGGCATCCGCCGCCTTGCCGATCCTGGCCCCGACAGCGGCAAACTCGGCGTCGGGAATGCGCGACAAGGTGCCAGCACCGGTCTCCACAACCACCTCAAAACCAAGCCCCACCAGCCGTTTCACCGTCTCCGGCGAAGCGCCAACACGGCTCTCGATCAACTCAAGCTCTTTGGGTATGAAAATTGTCTGGCCCACCGCTACGTCCTTTCGGCTGGAACCTTACCAAACGTAAAGTGCCGGACGCAAAAAAACGCGTCGGCGCCTTACCAACGAAATCTACAATGGATACTGGCGGGAGAACCGCCGACGCACCCGAACCCACAATCTTATCAGGACCATTCCTTGCCAGACACGTAACCGGCAAGGCTATTGCACGGAGCCGCTTTTGGCCCACCCGCTACTCAGAAAGGTCGCCTGTTCCGCTCCGGCCCAATTTGTCCGGAACTAGAACTGACGTGGGAGCCGCGGCTGCCTAGAAATGTCAGCGAATATGGGTGGGAACGTCGCGCAGCAGGAAACCGCCAACCGCGCAGATGATCAGGAACAGCACCAGGCTGGAGAAAAAACCAGCAGGGGTGAAGAACCCGAAGGCCATGGCGATCATCAATGCAACGCAAGCCAGCGTGCCGTATTTGGACAGCGTAATGAAAGTCGAATAAGTTTTCTCGTGCTCGGCGTAGTCCATCTGGGCGCCAAGTTCGATCGGGCCGGTCGGCGTATTATCAGCCATGAGAGTCCCCTCCGGAAAACGAGTTCAAGGGCACATACCTAAATGCGCGCTGCAGGGCAATGGCAAGATTGCCCCTTTTGCTGCGACAAGATTATCAATCCCCAGCGGGGAACGTGCAGGGCGCAGCGTTAGTTGCCGCACGCTTCGTTGAGCGGCCAGGGCGCGTGCGCCTCGGCGAATTTTCCGGCCTCCAATTCGACCAGCGGCGCAATCATCTCGCGGTCGGCAGTCAAGAGATGGGAGGCCTTGACGAATTTGGCCCCATCCCATTCCAGCATCCACGCCCCACCGTGACCCGCGTGATCGGCGCAGGAGGTTGTGAACGGTCCGATCATGCCGGCCATGCCGAGGGACGCCAGCCTTGCATCGTCGATCTTGAGGTTTTCGAGACCCCAGCGCATCTGCTCGCCGCTGATCAGTCTTTTGTCAAAATGCTCCTGAGCGGCCTTGATCGCCTCGGCAGTGAACATCGAGATCAGCACGCCGCGCTGGTAATAGAGCTGGTCAAGCGCTTCCACCGCTGTCTGCGACTTGCCGGCGTCGACGACATACTTGCGGACGTCTTGGATTGCTTCGGCATTTGATACCGGCACGTTCCACGACAGCGCCCGGTACCCCTTGGCGGCGTCGCCAAGCAGTTTGAGATCGTCGTCCTGGGCCGACCACCAGATACCCACGAGGCGATCCATCGGAAACTCCGTATTGACCGCCTCGGCAAAGGCACCGGCATTCATCGCGCCCCAACCCCACAACAGCACGAAGTCCGGGCGCTCGCTCTTGATCCTTGCCCATTGCGCCGACTGGTTCTGCATTTCCTTGACGCCCACCGGAACCGGAACCAGCGAAAAATCGAAGCTGTCGGCATAGGTCTGGAGCAGCGGGATCGGCTCCTCCCCGTAAGGCGCGTCGAGATGCAGGAGCACGATCTTCTTGCCCCGCAAACTATCGAGGTCGTCGCCGGCAATGCTCTTGAGCATCATCGAAGCGCCGTCCCAATAGGTCACCGGCGGGTTGAAGGCCCATGGAAAATGCTGGCCGTCGGCCATGGCCGAAAAGCCGTAGCCAGGCGCCAGAACCGGCACCTTGTCGACGCTGGCCTTGGGTAGAAGCTCGAGCGCAATGCCGGGCGACCAGGGCTGGATGGCGAGGCTTGTTGCCTTGGAACGGTCATAGCATTCGAGACCTTTTTCGGTGCTGAATGCCGTTTCGCACTCGTTGAAGTTCAGCACGATGCCGTTGATGCCGCCGTCGCGTTCGTTGAGCATCAACATGTAGTCGCGCTGGCCATCCATCAGCGGCGCACCGGTGGCCGCGAACGGACCGGTACGGAAGGACATGTTGGCGATGGAGAGCGCATCCTCGGCGAACGCGGGTGCGGGCTGGACCAGTGCAAGCAGCAACGCTGCCCGCAGAAGGTGCTTGAAGGTCGGCGTCGTCATCGTTTCCGCGTTCCGGATTACAGTGCCGCCGACCTTACGCGAAGCTCAGGCGGCTTCGCGATAGTATTTTGCCGTCGGCAGGATGGTCAGCGGTGCCAGTTCGCCGGAAGCCGGCTTGCCGAACATCAGCCGCTGCTCCATCGGCGTCGACTTGAAGAACGGGAAGCGCTGGAAAGAGCGCTCGCGGATACTGTTCACATCGGCGCGGTAGAGCACAACCTTGTAGTTTAGTCCTGGATACTCGCGCAATTCGCCGATCTGCTCCGATTTGTAGATGCGGCGATAAAAGCCGGCATGCTCCGGCCGGATCGTCGACAGGCAATAGGGCGCCTGGAAGTAGAAGCAGGCCATGCCAGCAAGGCGAAGCGTCAGGTAGGGAATTTGGGGATAGATGCGCGACCAATCCGGATCCGCGGCGAAGCGGCTGGGATCAACGAAATTGGCTCCCGCGGCCAACTGCGGACGCAGCACATCGCCATAGACAGTTGTTGACGGTGATGCCGGAGTTTCGCGGCAGGCGTGATGGATACGCAGCGTGCTGACCAGATGGCCATCAATGTAGATGCCGAACTTGTAGCAATTTTCGGCATCATCCAGGTCGTCATGGATGGTGTGGTCGGGATTCTCCGAGACCATGTCGCTCAGCCGATACGACTTGTAGCGCAGCCTGTAGATGTCTTCGAGATCTTCACCCTTGTCGCAACGGCGATACTCGGCTCGTTCTAGCAGACTTGAAACGTGACCTGCAAATGAGGAGCCTTCTTCAGACGCACTGCTACTCTTGGCTTCCGCGTCGCCGCTGGACGCCACTTGATGGATGGTCATGGTGTTCCCCGTATATCCGCCCGGCTGAAACGTAGCCGAGGTCGGGGTGATGTAAAGATGAAAATCAAACTGTTCGTGTTTACCCTCCGTTAAGGTTAACAATTAATGGAAAATTAAGCATTTTCGCCACTTTCGCGGCACGGATCTCCGTCACCTCAACGACGGGCTGTGATGCGGGCCAGGCCTATATCCTTGGCGAAGGGCCAGACGGTGTTCGACATCGTTTCGATTCCCGACGATGACAGCGCCGAACCGAACAGGAAGCCCTGGACCAGATCGGGATGAACCTCGATGGCCAGGATCTTGAGCTGTTCGAAGGTTTCGACACCTTCGACCGTTACCGACAGCCCGAGCGGGCGCGACAGGTCGACGATACCCTTGAGCAATTGAAGCGAACGAGGATTCTGGGCGACATCGGCCAGGAAGCTGCGATCGATCTTGACCTTGTCCAGCGGCAGCTTGTGCAGATAGCTCAAGCTGGAATAGCCGGTGCCAAAATCGTCCAGCGCAATACGCACGCCGATCGCCTTCATTTCCTCGACATAGCTGCGCGTCAGCGATTTGTCGTCGAGCAGCGCTGTCTCGGTGACTTCGATCTCGAGGCGATGTGGCGCCAGTCCCGAGATCGCAAGTGCGCTCCTCACCTTGTCGACGACATCGCGATTGCGGAAATCCTTGGCCGAGAGATTGACCGAGACGCCGATGGGCGTCGGCCACTTGGCGCATTCCGCGCAAGCCGCCTGCAGCACGAAGGTGCTGATCTCGGAAATGATGCCCATCTCTTCGGCTAGCGGAATGAACGTGGCGGGCGACACCGGCCCGAGTTCGGGGTGATCCCAGCGGCACAGTGCCTCGCAGCTGGCGATACGCATCGTGGTCA
This sequence comes from Aminobacter sp. AP02, assembly GCF_003148805.1. Classification (GTDB taxonomy): domain Bacteria; phylum Pseudomonadota; class Alphaproteobacteria; order Rhizobiales; family Rhizobiaceae; genus Aminobacter. The sequence continues at coordinate 137,008 of NZ_QGGX01000016.1, read as the reverse complement.
TCGAAACGATCGGCTGATAGACGACCCGCAAGGCACGCGCTTCGACCGCGCTGCGCAGATCCGCCTTCATCAGCTGGCGGTTGCGGAACGCGGCATCCATGACAGCCTCGAACTGATGCCAGCTATTCTTGCCCGACTCCTTGGCCTTGTAGAGCGCGAGATCGGCCTTGACGATCATCGCATCGACGTCGGAGTCGCGCACTTGCGACAGAACCGCACCACCGCTCGCCTGGATGCGAAGTGCGTGGCCAGCAACGTCTACCTCGCCTTGCATCTCGGCAAAGATGCGGTCCAACATTTCGGTCAGGTGGCTCTCGTCTTCCACCTTGTCGAAATAGATCATGAATTCGTCGCCGCCAAAGCGACTGACCTTGACGTTGTCGCTGGCAAAGGCCGCGAGCCGTTCGGCCACAGCGTAGATCAGCCCGTCGCCGACAGGGTGGCCGAGCGTATCGTTGACGCTCTTGAAGTCGTCGAGATCGAGGACGGCAAGCGCGCAAAGCCGGTCGCGGTCGCCGGCCAAGACGCATTCGGCCACCATCTCGTGGAAATAGGCACGATTGGCCAGCCCCGTGAGGCTGTCGTAGCGCGCCATGAACCGGATCTTTTCTTCGGCCGCGACGCGGGCCGTCACGTCTTCGAAGGTGATGACGCCGAGTTCCTGGCTGCCTTCGCGAGCGGAAAACTCCAAGCACTGGCCATTGGACAGCGACACCAGGACCTTGCGGTCCCTGCCCTCGCGCAGCGCCCGCGTCAGCTGTGCTTCGATGTAGCGGCAATCCTTGAGCGCAAGCTGGCCACCGGCCACACCACGCATCAAAAGTCCATGGATCGAGCGGCCGAGCAGCGCCTCGGGCGACTTGACCGACATCAGATTTGCAGCCTCTGCGTTGGCAACTGCCACGCGCCCGTCGGGGCCAAGCATGACAAGACCATGCGACATGGTGTTGAGCGCGCGGTTGAAACGCTGGGCGAGACGGTTGGACTTCTTTTCCTCCGAAACGGCGGTGAACAGCACATCGCGCACGGTGTCGGCGAATTTGCGGATCGCATAAAGGAACGGCGCAGACAGCAGCCCGAGGAAAACGTGGTAAAAGTCGCCGCGCAGCAGGAAGCCGAGGGAAATTGCCCAGGTCATGGTGACCGTAAAGATCATCACCATGCGCGGCGAACCGTAGTTGCGGCCCGCAATCGACGTTGCCGACGCCAGCGTCACGCAGACAGAGGCGATCTCGGCGAAGGGATCATGCGCGAAATAGATGCCGGCAAGGCAGAAAGCGCCTAGCGCGGCACCGTGCAGCGAGCCGTACAGGATGTAGTCATTCTCGCGCTGACGCGCCTCTTCCCAAGTCGTTGGGGATGGCAAGCTATTATATTTACGGAAGTTTCGCATGCGCAACGTGCCGACCAGCACCATGAAGAGCGCAACCAGGAGATAGAGCGGATGGGCGGTTTTCCACCACACGACGCCGATCAGCGCCGTTTGTGCGACCATACCAACAGCCAGCGTCGCGCCATCGCGGAAAAGGGTTTCCACGAAAGGGATGTAAACGTCGACCGGTATCTCGTTGTTTCTTCTGCGCATCCGAGGCCCGCCTGGGAGGCCAAGAACTGCCACACTCGCCTTAAGAAAGGCTTAGAAACGGAAGCCCAAGTGGGCTCCCGGCCACTCAAATGACCGATACAACCTCTAATTTAGATTCAGGTAAACAAGTAGTATCGGCTATTCAGCCGCCTGGAGGGCCGAATTGGCGGGCAACACCGTCAACCGCTTGACCAGGCGTTCCCGCTCGCCCGTCGCCTTTTCCACGCTCGCATGCTTGACATGACCATAGCCGCGGATCAGTTGCGGCACCGATGCAAGTGCTGCTGCCGCCTCGATGTTGTTGCTCGAAAGCGCTCCGCGAATCAGTTCGAGGTCGGCCTCATAGCTATCGAGCAGGTCACGTTCCATGCGCCGCTCAGCGGTGTAACCGAAGACGTCGAAGGCTCCGCCACGCAGCCCCTTCATCGCCGCCAGCAGCCTGAAACCGGTCATCATCCATGGGCCGAAGCTCGATTTGCGTGCCACGCCGTCAGCCCCCTTGCGGCCAAGAATCGGCGGAGCCAAATGGAACTCCAGCCGGTCATAGCCTTGGAACTGCTTTGCCAACTCGCGCTTGAACGAACCGTCGGTGTAAAGCCGTGCGACCTCGTATTCGTCCTTGACCGCCATGAGCTTGAACAAGGAGCGCGCCGCCGCTTCCGTGACGACGGTCGAACCGAGCTTTGCCTTGTGCTCGGCAGCACGGATAGAGGCGATGCGCCCGACATACCGCTCGGCATAGGATGCGTCCTGGTACGACTTCAGGAAGTCGGCACGGCGCGCAATCATCTCGTCAAGCGTCTGAGCTATCGCGGGCGCCTCGCCACGACCGGAGCGGGCAAGCATGGTCCGGACGAAATCCGGTTCATGCGCGGCACGGCGGCCCCAGCGGAACGCGGCAACATTCATCGCTACCGCCTCGCCGTTGAGCGCAATCGCCTTTTCGACAGCCTCCGCCGACAACGGCAGGCCGCCATGCTGGAAGGCAAAACCAAGCATGAACATGTTGGCGCCGAGAGAATTGCCAAACAGCGTCGAGGCCGCGCGCGTTGCATCGAAGAAATGGGCTTTGGCTTCGCCTGCCGCCTCGCGAATGCTCTTCTTGAGCCGTTCGGTGGGCAATGAAAAATCGGCCGAGCGGGTGAACTCGCCCGGCATGATCTCCGCGGTGTTGGCCACAAAGATGGTGTGGTTCTCACGAACCGCGGCCAGCACCTTCTTGGCGCCCGACACGACAAGGTCGCAGCCGAGGATCAGGTCGGCCTTTCCGGCTGAGACGCGAATGGCGTTGATGTCGTCGGGCGAGCGAGCGATGCGGACATGAGTGAACACCGAGCCGCCCTTCTGGGCGAGGCCGGCCATGTCGATCATGCCGCAGCCCTTGCCCTCCAGATGGGCGGCCATGCCGAGCACCGCACCCACAGTGACGACACCGGTGCCGCCGACGCCGTCGATGATCGCAGCCCAGCCGTCTCGGTCTAGCGGAAACTGCCGGGGCTCGGGCACGCCTTGCAGCGCATCGCTGGTGCCGGCAATGCCTTCGGCCTTGCGGATCTTGGCGCCATGCACCGTCACGAATGACGGGCAGAAGCCGTTGACGCAGGAAAAGTCCTTGTTGCAGCTCGACTGGTCGATCTTGCGCTTGCGGCCGAACTCGGTCTCGACAGGCTGGATCGAAACGCAGTTCGACTTGACGCCGCAGTCGCCGCAGCCCTCGCAGACCAGTTCGTTGATGAACACACGCTTGTCGGGGTCGGGAAACGTGCCGCGTTTGCGGCGCCGGCGTTTTTCCGCGGCACAGGTTTGATCATAGAGAAGAACGGTCACGCCCTTGATGTCGCGCAGTTCGCGCTGGACGAGGTCAAGATCGTCGCGGTGGTGGAATGTCGTTCCGCTCGGGAACTGCGAACGCCCGCCATACTTGTCGGGCTCATCGGTGACGACGGCGATGCGCTCGACGCCCTCGGCGCGCACCTGGCGGGCGATCATGTCGACGCTCAGGCTGCCTTCATGCGGCTGGCCGCCGGTCATGGCGACGGCATCGTTGTAGAGGATCTTGTAAGTGATGTTGGCATCCGAGGCGAGCGCAAAGCGGATCGCCAGCGTTCCCGAATGGTTGTAGGTGCCGTCGCCAAGATTCTGGAAGATGTGCTCGCGCTTGGAGAATGGCGCCTGCCCGACCCATTGCGCGCCCTCGCCGCCCATCGCGGTGAAGCCGACGGTGCTGCGGTCCATCCACAAGGACATGAAATGGCAACCGATCCCCGCACCGGCGATCGAACCCTCGGGCACCTTGGTCGAGGAGTTGTGCGGGCAACCGGAACAGAAGAACGGCGTGCGCGACGCAACGTCTTTGGTGTCCGCAAGCATCGCCTGGTACTGGCGCAGCCGGCTGACGCGGCCGGCGATCTCCTCCGACGGGCCGATCACCCTGAGGATGCGCTCGCCCAGCGCGATTGCGATATCGTTGGGATCGAGCGCACCCTTGGCCGGAAACAGCCAATCCCCTCGCTCGTCCTTCTTGCCGACCACCTTGGGCTGCATCGAGGTGCCGTACAGCTCCTCGCGCACCTGGGTCTCGAGAAGCGAACGCTTTTCCTCGACGACGACGATCATCTCGAGGCCGCGGGCGAAGTCGCGGATATGCTCGATGTCGAGCGGCCATGGGCAACCGACCTTGAACAGGCGGATGCCGAGCTGGTTGGCACGCCTTTCGTCGATACCGAGATCGTCGAGCGCCTGGCGTACGTCGAGAAAACTCTTGCCGACGGTGATGATGCCGATCTTGGGCTTGCGGCCGCCGGAATAGACGATCCGATTGATGCCGTTGGCTCGGATGAAGGCGGCGGCGGCGGCGCGCTTGTATTCGTGCAGCCGCGCTTCCTGGCCCAGTTGGTCGAGCTCGTTGCGGATGTTGAGCCCGCCAGGCGGCATGTCGAACTCGGGGATGACTATGTTGAGCCGGTCGAGCGAAGCGTCGACGGATGCCGTGGATTCGATGTTGTCCTTGACGCATTTGATCGCAGCCCAGGTCCCGGCGAAACGCGACAGCGCAAAGCCGTAAAGGCCGTAGTCGATCAGCTCCTGCACTCCGCCCGGATTGAGGATCGGGATCATCGTGTCGACGAACAGGAACTCGGTGGCATGCGCATTGGTTGACGACTCTGCGGTGTGGTCGTCGCCCATCAGGGCCAGCACGCCGCCATATCTAGACGATCCCGCAAGGTTGGCGTGGCGGAAGACGTCGCCGGAGCGGTCGACGCCAGGGCCTTTGCCGTACCATACGGAGAAAACGCCGTCATGCTTGCCCTCGCCCAGGATTTCCGCCTGCTGCGATCCCCAGCAAGCCGTGGCGGCGAGTTCTTCATTGAGGCCGGGCTGGAAGACGACGTTGGATTGGGCGAGCTGCTTCTTGGCCTTCCATAGCTGCAGGTCGAGCCCGCCGAGCGGCGAACCGCGATAGCCCGACACGAACCCCGCAGTATCGAGGCCGGCAAGCCGGTCCCTTTCGCGCTGCATCACGAGCATACGGATGACGGCCTGCGCGCCGGAGAGGAATATCCGCTCCTTGCCCAGATCGAATTTGTCATCGAGAGCGACGTCGTGAAGCGTCATCCGCATTTCCTGTGCCCGACCCGCCCACGATTCGGGCGGCTGACCTTGGGTAGCTCAGGGATAGCTTTTCTGGGCACGGCTGTCGCGTCAAACGAATTTCTTTGCACGGGGAAAAGAACATCGAAGATGCGCAAGCCGGCGAAGCACTACGAATCCGCATGTTAATATTGTCGGCGCGCGAATCTTCTGTCAGTCGGAATGCTCAGGCCGAAGCCGGACAGCGCACGCCGCGGCCACCGGGCACATGCCCGTCCGGATGGCCTTTAAGCTCAGGATTGGGATCGTAAAACGGTCCGACGGCGAGAGGTTTGTCGGGCAGCACCGACTGATCCTGCGACGAAACCATGGTTGTCTCCAATGCCTGCATCGCCGTGCCTTTCTTATCCTCGATGAGGATCGACACCTTGTAGGGAAGATCCTTGACCACGCACTCGAGCGGCGGGCTTTCAATCGTCACCTTCTCGCTCATCGGCCAGATCTTCTGGCGCACCACGATCGGCTCGCCGCCCGCGGGGTTCTCGAAGCGCGCCACCGCGACTTCGCCGTCGCCGACCGGCTTGAGAGGCCTCAAGGTCACCAAGTAGCGCACCGTCGCGACCCGATAATTGAAGACGAACAGGCGACCGGACAATTCGAAGTACTCGCCCTCGCCGCCGCTTTCGCGACAACCGGCCAATCCGATCAATGCAAGCGCTGAAACGGCATAGGCAATGCGCAAGAAACTCCGCTCAGGCATTCGCCACCTCCTTGCGCCTGTTGTAGTGGCGCCTGGCTTTCTGGCGGTTGCCGCAGACGGCCATGTCGCACCACATGCGGCTGCCATTGCGGCTGCGGTCGACGAACAGCCAGCCGCAATTCGGGCATATCCTCATCCGCGATACGGTGTCTGACGACAGCAGCGATAGTGCCGAAACGGCGAGCGCTACCTCAAAGGCCAGCGGCTCTTGCGAAGCGCCGAAGGGTTTGTTCGGGCCAAGCAGCTCATGCGAGCCGGCAAGCCCATCAGCGCAGGCATTGAGGAAGGCCGGCATGCCTGCTGTTGGCAGAGCGCGGGCGATCACCGTGCGCCGGAACAGTTGGTCCGTTGTTTCACGGATGGCAATGACTTTGGTGACAATTGCATGTGGATCGGGCGCGGCAAGCGCCCTGCCTTTTAACTCATCGGCGCGATAGCCGCTGGCAGAAGCGGCGAACCGTGCGATCTCCAACGGGTCGTCGAAGCGGTCGAAGCTTCGCTCTCCATCGCCGCGCAACACGACCGTGTTGGCGGTATCGAGCGCGAGCGCGCCGCCAGAGAAACGATGACGGGTCCAGGCAACTGACATGCTTCAAATCTAACTGGTAAACTCAATTTGACAAGTTAGATCTCGAGGTGCAATTTTGTCCGGCGCGGAAGGTGCCGCCCCAGCCGGACAGCACATGCTCTACTTCTTCCAACAACTCCTCAATGGCGTGCATTCGGCAGCCATCTATGGCCTGCTTGCTTTCGGCTACGCGCTCGGCAACGCCCTGCTCAAGCGCACCAACCTGGCCTATGGCGGAATCTTCGCCTTCAGCGGCCAGACGATGATCCTCGCCGCCGTCTACGGCTGGCAGGTGCTGCGGCTGACGCTACCGGCAACCATCGCCTTCGGCATTTCCATCGCGCTCGCCTATGCGGCCTTCTTCAGCCGGCTGCTGTCTCGCGCTGTATTCGTCCCACTTGCCGGCCGATCGCCCAACGCCATCGTTACAGCCACCCTTGGAGCGCTGCTGGTACTAATGGAATTCAGCCGCATTGCCGCCGATACGCATGACTACTGGCTGCCGCCAATGCTTTCGACACCGGTGGTCCTTTCCTCGGGCGACAATTTCGTCGCGACACTGACGGTCATCCAGCTGATCAACACGGTGATTGCAGCCACTGTTATCATCAGCGGCGCGTTTTGGCTGGGTAGGTCGAACTTCGGCCGATACTGGCGGGCGACCGCCGACGATCCGCTCGCCGCAAAACTCTGCGGCATCGACACGGCGCGCGTTTTCCATCGCGCCCTTTTGATCGGTGGCTTGTGCGCCGGGCTCGCCGGCGTGCTTGCCGCATCATACTATGGCAACCTCGGCTTCGGCTCCGGGCTCGTCTATGGCCTGAAGATCCTGTTTGTCACTGCGGTCGGCGGCTATTACGCCCCCGGCCGCGCCGCCCTGGGAGCAGCCGGCTTTGGCTTCGCCGAGGCACTGTGGGCCGGCTACTTCCCGATCGAATGGCGTGACGCGTGGATGTATGCGCTACTCGCGGCGATGCTCGTCTTGACCGGTGACCGCAAGGACGCGCCCAACTCGGTTTGACCTATCGTTTTTTTGCTTGCGACTTTGGTTGCATGCCGCAGCGTCACAGCCCCTTTTCCCAGTCTTTGCGGGCTTTGCAGCGATTGACGGCACCGGGCTGTTGTGTTGACGCGACACCCATGACCGGCATACCCATGAACATCGAGGGAAGCCGGAAAAAAGAACGTCGGGGGAACAACGGCTGCCCCATCAAATCAGGGAGGAATGCATGGCAGGGCTGCTGGCTCTATCCAGATTTATTGACCGCATAAACGAGATCATCGGCAAGACCATTTCCTGGGCTATCCTTGTCGCCATCCTTGTCAGCGCAGGCAATGCGATCATCCGCAAGACGTTCAACATGTCGTCCAACGCATGGCTGGAGCTGCAGTGGTACCTGTTCGGCGCCGCCTTCATGCTGGCCGCCGCCTACACCCTGAAGCAAAACGAGCATATCCGTATCGACATCGTCTACGGCATGTTCTCGCGCCGTGTGCAGCACTGGATCGACCTGCTAGGGCACCTGCTGTTCCTGATGCCTTTCGTCATCCTGATGATCTTCTATTTCGTGCCGTATGTCGGTCTGTCGTTCCGTTCCGGCGAAGTTTCATCGAGCGCCGGCGGCCTGGTCCTGTGGCCGGCCAAGTCCCTGCTGCTGATCGGCTTCATCCAGCTTTTCTTCCAAGGCATTTCCGAGATCATCAAGAAGATCGCCATCATGCGTGGCGACCTGGAGGACCCCAACCCCTTCATCTCGGCTCATGAGGCGGCCGAGCTCGAAGGCAAGGCGCTGGCCGACGAGGTGCGCCCATGATGGAGTTCATCGCCCAGAACATGGCTCCGATCATGTTCTTTTCGCTCATCGTCTTCATGCTGCTTGGCTATCCGGTCGCCTTCTCGCTGGCGGCCAACGGCCTGCTGTTCTTCCTCATCGGCGTCGAACTCGCGCCATTGTCAAACGGCACGGTCAACCTCTCGTGGCCATTGCTCTATGCGTTGCCCGAACGCTTCTGGGGGGTGATGTCAAACGAGACGCTGCTGGCGATCCCGTTCTTCACGTTCATGGGCATCGTGCTCGAACGGTCCGGCATGGCCGAGGACCTGCTCGACACGATCGGCCAGCTGTTCGGCCCGATCCGCGGCGGCCTCGCCTATGCGGTCATCTTTGTCGGTGCGCTGCTTGCCGCCACGACAGGCGTTGTCGCTGCGTCGGTCATCGCCATGGGCCTGATCTCGCTGCCGATCATGCTGCGCTACGGCTATGACCGGCGAGTCGCCTCGGGCGTCATCGCGGCATCCGGCACGCTGGCGCAGATCATCCCGCCCTCGCTCGTGCTCATCGTTCTGGCCGACCAGCTCGGCCGCTCGGTGGGCGACATGTACAAGGGCGCGCTGATCCCCGGCCTGGTGCTGACCAGCCTCTACATGGGCTACATCCTGTTGATGTCGATCATCCGGCCAAAATCGATGCCGGCACTGCCGCTCGAGGCGCGTACGCTCGGCCATGGCGTGACATCGCTGTTCGTGGCACTCGCCGTGGCCGCCGTCATCGCCTATGCGGCCCATGTCTACCTGTCGCCGACCCATGGCGCCAATGCCGACATCCTCGGTGCGTGCGTCGGCATCGTCGTCATCTACATCGTCGCCATCGCCGATCGCGGCCTGAAGATCAACATGATGTCGCGGCTGGCTCAGCAGGTCATCATCGTGCTGATCCCGCCTCTGGCACTGATCTTTCTCGTTCTCGGCACTATTTTCCTCGGCATCGCAACGCCGACCGAAGGCGGCGCGATGGGCTCGGTAGGCGCCCTGATCATGGCGGCGGTGAAGGGTCGACTGTCCTTCGACGTGGTCAAGCAGGCGCTGGCCTCAACGACGAGGCTGTCGTCCTTCGTCATCTTCATCCTGATCGGCGCGCGTGTCTTTTCGCTCACCTTCTACGGCGTCAACGGCCATCTCTGGGTCGAACACCTCCTGGTGTCGCTGCCCGGCGGCGAGGTCGGCTTTCTGATCGCGGTCAACGTCCTGGTCTTCCTCCTGGCGTTCTTCCTCGACTTCTTCGAGCTCGCCTTCATTATCGTGCCGCTGCTGGCACCAGCCGCCGACAAGCTCGGCATCGACCTGATCTGGTTCGGCGTCCTGCTCGGCGTCAACATGCAGACCAGCTTCATGCATCCGCCCTTCGGCTTCGCGCTGTTCTACCTGCGTTCGGTGGCGGCACGCGTGCCCTATCTCGACAGGATCACCGGCAAGAACATCGAGCCGGTGACCACCGGGCAAATCTATTGGGGCGCCGTTCCCTTCGTGTGCATCCAGATCATCATGATCGGCCTCACCATCGCCTTCCCGCAGATGGTCATGCACTACAAGGGCAAGACGGTCGATCCCTCGACGATCGAGATCAAGATGCCCGACATGCCGGGGCTCGGCGGCGGATTGGGTGGTGGCCTGGGCCTGCCTCCGCTCGGCGCGCCCTCGGCACCCGGCACCGCCCCCGCGCCTGGTACGGCGCCGGCTCCGGCCCAACCGGCAGCCCCTGATCTGTCGAAGCCGCCGAGCTTCAACTGAACCGATCCAGCCGATCCGAAAGCGAAAAGGGCGCCCTCGGGGCGCCCTTTTTTCGTTTCAGCCCCGGACCATGGCCGTGGCAATCGCGGGCAAAGAAAAACCCCGAGGCACGCGAGGCGCCCCGGGGTGTTCCTTGCAAGGCAATAGGCTCAGAGCTTGCCGCCGCGCTGTTGGATCATCATGAAGGTGTCGTAGTTGTATTCGGCGACCTGCATGTTGAGGTAGTAGTCCTTGCGGAACTCCTTGATCGAGTCCCAGGTCTTCTTGAAGGTGGCGTTGCTGGCTTCGATCTCGGCATAGGTCTGGTTTGCCGCGTCGAACGATGCCGACATGATCTCGGGGCTGAACGGCCGAAGCTGGGCACCGGCCGCGACAAGGCGCTTCAACGCCGCCGTGTTGAGCCAGTCGTACGCCGACAGCATGTTGGCGTCCGCTGCTTGAGCGGCGACTTTGAGCACCGACTGGTACTGCTTCGGCAGTTCGTCGAACTTGGCCTTGTTGAACAGAGCGTGGACGGTCGGGCCACCTTCCCACCAGCCGGGATAGTAATAATAAGGCGCAACCTTCACGAAGCCGAGCTTCTCGTCGTCGAACGGTCCGACGAACTCAGCGGCATCGATCGTGCCCTTTTCCAGCGCAGGGTAGATGTCGCCGCCGGCAAGTTGCTGAGGAACGACGCCGAGGCGCTCAAGCACCTTGCCTGCAAAGCCGCCGACGCGGAACTTGAGGCCCTGGAGGTCGGCGACCGTGTTGATCTCCTTGCGGAACCAGCCGCCCATCTGGACGCCGGTGTTGCCGGCCGGGAAGCCGACGATGCCCTGCGTGCCCAAGAACTCGTTGAACAGGTCGATGCCGCCGCCGTGATAGTGCCAGGCATTGATGCCGCGCGCATTGAGGGAAAAGGGCACCGCCGAGCCGAGTGCCCAGGTCGGATCCTTGCCCCAGAAGTAGTAGCACACCGTGTGTGCCGCCTCGATCGTGCCAGCAGTTACAGCGTCCGCGACCTGAAGCGCAGGAACGATCTCGCCCGCCGCGAAGACCTGAATCTGGAAATTGCCGTCCGTGACTTCCGACACATACTTTGAAAGCGTCAGGGCACCGCCGAAGATCGTATCCGAAAGCGACTTCGGGAACGATGACGCCAGGCGCCAGGTAACCTTCGGATTGGACTGGGCAATTGCCGGAGCGGCCAGCGTGGCGGCAGCGGCGGCCGCCCCAACGCCGGTCGTGCCGGCCTTCCTGATAAATGAACGGCGATCCATTAAAATCCTCCCATACTGGACCGAAAGAACGAATGCGACGCAGGGGAAATCGTTGCCTCCCACCACTAACGCCGCTCGCGACAATACACGGCGAAGGGGGCGAGTAAAGCGCGCCAAACCGGGCCAGGAGTGTTTGGGCACGGAAAACCTTCCGGCAACGCAAGCATCTAAAACTATAGTCTAACCCTCGCTGCCGGGCGCATATGAGATATGCAAACTTGTGTTGGAAAAGCGCCTTGGGTTCGCCTATTTTACAGGCAAGGAAACAGTCGCTTCCCATTAGGATTTGAACCGCATCATGCACCAGCCGCTCGTCGCCGTGTCGACCGATGTCCGCCAGTTTGAAAACTACACCTGGCACGCGGCGCCCCAGCAATATCTTGAAGCCGCGATTTCGGGAGCGGGCGTGCTGCCATTGCTGGTGCCGTCCTTCGGCGACCGGCTCGACTTCGACGAACTCTTGTCGTCAGTCGACGGCGTCATGCTGACCGGATCCAAGTCGAACGTCGATCCTCGCCTTTATGGCGAAGAAGCCACAGACGCCAATGGCCCTTACGATCCGGCACGCGACTCGACGACGATGCCGCTGATCCGCAAGGCGATCGAGCGCGGCGTGCCGCTGCTTGCGATCTGCCGCGGCATCCAGGAAATGAACGTCGCGCTTGGTGGCAGCCTCGCCACCGAGATCCAGGAACGCGAAGGCTCCATGGATCACCGCGCGCCTGTCAGCGACCTTCAGGACGAGCGCTTCGCGATCCGTCAAGCCGTGACCATCAAGCCGGGCAGCTGCTTGGCCGGGGTGTTCGGCGCAGGCGACATCATGGTCAACTCGGTCCACCGCCAGGCGGTAGACCGGCTTGGGCCGAAGCTGCAGGTCGAGGCGGTGGCGCCCGATGGTACTGTGGAGGCGGTTTCCGTTCGCGATTCACGCGCGTTCGCCGTCGGCGTGCAATGGCATCCGGAGTATTGGGTCGGCACCGACAACGCCTCGCAGCGTATCTTCAAGGCTTTTGGCGATGCCGTGAGAGCCCATGCTATCGCCCGTCAGGCGGCACGGACGGCAGCGGAGTAGCATTCGCCCCGGCCGAACTCTCCCCTCCCGGGGGAGAGAAAATGCTCAGCTAGCCAGTGGCCGTCACATGCGCGGTCTCGGGCACCGGCGTCAGCGCCCGGCGCTCGCTTGAAAACCACGAAAAGATGTTGTCGGCCGCAAGGTCGGCCATGGCTTGGCGCGTATGGACAGTCGCCGAGGCGACATGCGGCAAAAGTGAAGCGTTGGGAAGGTCGATCAGCGCCTGAGGCACGTTCGGCTCGTCGGCGAAAACATCGAGGCCGGCGGCAAGGATTGTTCCCTTCGACAGCGCCTCGACGAGTGCGGCTTCATCGACCGTAGCCCCACGGCCGACATTGACGAAGATGCCATCGGCGCCCAAGGCTTCAAAAATCTCCGCGTTGACGATCTTCTCGGTCTGCGGGGTGGCGGGCGCCACCGAAATCAGCGTGTCGACCGCGGCAGCCAGCTCCTTCAAAGTCGGGAAATACGCGTAGGCGATGCCATCGATCCGGCGCCGATTGTGATAGGCGATCGGCAGCCCGAAGGCCTCCAATCGCCGTGCGACCGCGAGGCCGATCCGGCCCATGCCGAAGATGCCGATGCGGCGGCCGCGCAGCGTAGCCGTCAGCCGGTAGCCGCCCTCGCGGACCCAGCGCCCCTGCCGCAACCAGTCCTCGGCCCGAGGCAACTCGCGCACGGTGTTGATGAGAAGGCCAATGGCCGTGTCGGCGACTTCTTCCGTCAAAACGTCAGGCGTGTTGGTGACCATGATGCCGCGCGATGCGGCATGAGCGGCATCGACCGCGTCGTAGCCGACGCCGAAATTGGCGATGATTTCAAGATTGGGCAGCGCGTCGATGAAGGCTGCGTTGACCGTGCCCATCGAGGCGATCCCGCGAACGCTCGCCTTCATCTCTGCACTCAGCAACGCCGGATCGCCATCGGCGATATGGATCAGCGGGAATGCCGATTTGAGCCGCTCGGTGACATGCGGATGCATCCGGCCGGGGATCAGGATCGCCGGCGCTTCAATGTTCGAAGCGCTCATGTACGCTCTTTGGGTTTTCCGGTGGACTGTCTGACATGCAGCTCGGGCTTGATCAGCTCTTGCGACGGCCGCACCTGTTGGCCGTTGAGCTTGTCGAGAAGCGCGCTCGCCGCACGGCGGCCAACTTCGCGCTGGCCGTTCCACACCGTGGTCAGCGCCGGCGTCGCGATCTGGGCTTCCTCGAGGTCGTCATAGCCGGTGACGGAGACATCGATGCCGGGCACAAGGCCTGCGCGGGCGATGCCGTTCATCAGGCCGATGGCGACGAGATCGTTCCAGCAGCAGGCCGCAGTCGGCTTGTCCTTGAGCGCCAGAAACTGTCCTGCCGCCTCGAAGCCGCCTTGCTTGGTGCGCGGGCCGGCCAGCCGCCAGGTCGACAGCACCTCGAGCCCTGCGGCTTCCATGGCATTGAGGTAGCCCTGGTAACGGTGGCGACCGGTCGAGGTCTGGTCGGTGCCGCCGATCATGGCGATGCGCTTGTGGCCAAGCGAGATCAGGTGGTTGGTGGCGAGCGCGGTGCCATAGGCGTCGTCGCCCCGGAAGACGGGCACTTCCGCACCTTCGACGGAGCGTGCGATCAGCACCGCCGGCAGGCCATTTTCCTCGGCCATGACGATGTCTTCGGCCGGCGTGCCGATGGCCGGGGACATGATGACCCCGTCGGCCCCGAGTTGCAGCAGCGTGTCGACGAATGTGCGCTGCTTTTCCAGGTCGTCATAGTGGTTGGACAGGATGAACGTCTGGCCGCTGCGGTCGAGTTCGCTCTCGATGGAGCGCAAGATCTCGGCATAGAACGGGTTCATGATGTCGTGGACGACGACCCCGACGATACCCGAGCGCGAGGTGCGCAGGCTGGCGGCACGGCGGTTGTAGATGTAGCCGATCTCGCGGGCGTGGTGCTTGATGCGGTCACGCGTGGCATCGGCGACGAGAGGACTGTCGCGTAGCGCAAGCGACACCGTGGCGGTCGAAACGCCTAGTGCGTCGGCGATCGTCGAAAGCTTGATCTTCTGAGCCAGCGGGCCCTCCATCCGCAAGCGTGAACCGACGGTCTTTTAAACCGTTTAAAGCCGTATGCCATTGTTCAACGGCAAATCAAAGCTTTTTTGCCAGCTCCTCGGTTTCCGCATTGGGCGCGGCCCGGTTGCGGACCCTCAGCATGTGTTCGCGGTGGATGATGTAGAGGCCGCTGGAAACGATGATCGCAGCCCCCGCAAGGGTCCAGCGGTCGGGCAACTGATCGAACACCAACCAGCCCAGAATGATCATCCACACCATCTGGAGATACGGATATGGCGCAAGCGCTGTCGCAGTCGCGCGCTGGTAGGCCTTGATCAAGAGCCAGTGGCCGAAACCTCCGAACACGCCGAGACCGAACAGTACCAGCCAGTCATAGACGTGGACCGGCAACGAACCGGCCAACGGCACTGCGGGCAGCATGAAGATCGCGGGCACCACTGCCGAATAGAGGATCAGGCTTTCAGCCGTTTCGCGATTGCCCATCTGCCTCGTCATGATGGTGTACAGCGAGGAACTCAGCATGGCGCAGAGCGAGAAGACGTGCCCCATGTCGAAGCCGCCGAAGCCCGGCCGGGTGATGACGATCACGCCGATGAAGCCAACGAGCACTGCGAGCCAGCGCCGCCAGCCGGCCCACTCGCCAAGCAGCGGCCCGGCAAGGGCGGTGATGACCATGGGGCTGGCGAAATTGATCGACACTGTCTCCGCAAGCTGAAGCGTCTGCAGCGCCAGGAAATTGAAGATCGTCGAGCCGAACATGAACACGGCGCGCAGGATCTGCAGCTTCAAGCTCTGCGGCACCAGCCGCTCGGGCCGTCGCCAGGCCTTGAACAGTACGATCACGATCACCGCGTGCACCGCAAAGCGCACCCAGGTGACGAAGGGCGCGGCCATTCCAGATGTCACCAGATGCTTGGCGCTGGTGTCTAGGAAGGAAAAGATCAGGCCGGAGGCAAATATCAGCAGGATCGCCGACGAGGGCGTTGCGGATTCTGCTGGTTTTTGGGGAGACACGCTGGCGGGCCGGGAAAATGACGGAAGGAGTGATGGCTATTGCGCCCATAGCCGCCATCCGGCAAGGCAAAATTCATGATCCAGGGTATTTTCCATCCCGATCGGCCGGGATGGAGCGCTCATTTGCCGAAGCAGCGGTTACTCCGCCGCTTCGGCTTCCACTTCGTGCTCGACCTCGACCGCACCTTGCGCTTCGGCCGTGGCTTCGTCATCGACGATGGTCAGGTCCGACAGATTGGCCTCGATGCGCAGCAGAAGCTTGGAAAGCTGCTTCACGTCCTTCTTGTCAAACCCCTTGAGGGCTTGCTTTTCGGTCTTCTTGACCGATTTCTCGACCGCGCGAATGGCGTCCGTACCGGCTTCGGTCAGGAAGATGTGCGCCTGGCGGGCGTCGGTATCTGAGGCGCGCTTTTCGAGAAAGCCCTGCGCCTGCAGCCGGTTGATGGTCTTGGTGATCGTCGGCGGGCGCACGCCGAGCCGCGAGGCAAGCTGGCCGGGCGTCTGGCCGTCGTCTTCGTGCAGCGACAGCATGATCTGGTCCTGGCCGGCATAGAAACCATGAGCAAGCAGCCGCGCGGCAAGCGAAGTTCGCGCCAGCCGGGCCACGGAATGAAGCCGGCTCATCGCCGCGCCTTTGTTGGACTTGGACATCCGCATCTCCTGCGCCACGCCCCCTCGCACCGTCATGGGCGAGGAAAATTGTCGCGCGGCCATTGGCAATCGACTTTCGCGGTCAATTGTTGCCATGTCGCTTTGCCGGCAACCGACCAACCGCATGAGCGCTCTTGCCAGACGGATGTTACAGTTCGATGACAGAAACCATTCGCCGGCAAATCTTCCGGCACAATAGCCTCATCCCGCTCCTTTTACCGCAACAATCATGACGGCCTCATAGGCGGAAGCTTTTTCGCTCACCGCGCTCTGCACGCCGGTACCGGCGCGGCGCAGGATGCCGTCGTCGGCGTTCATCGTGTCGCGCTCCCCGCTGCGCTGGTTGTAGGGCGCGATGGTCGAGAAGATGCGCTCGCTGACATCGTCGGGAAAAAACATCTGGCCGGTCATGACCGAACCTTCGCTGGGAAAGGCCTTGAAATGGATGTGCGTGGTGCGGCCGCGATACCAGCCGGGATAGATGGTCTGGAAGGCAGCGATGCCGTTCTTGTCGGTGCGTTGCCAGCCGCGCAGGAATTTTTCACCTGTGGTATCAACGTCGCGTTTGTCCCCCTGGCCAGGGTAGCCCGAATAGTGCCCTTGGGCATCGCAATGCCAAAGGTCGACACGCGCGCCTTCGATGGGGTTGCAGGCCTCATCCACGACCTGCAGGCGCACAGTCAGTCCAGCGCCCTTGCGCCCCTCGGTAATATCGCTTCGCTCAAGTTCCGGGTCGAAATAATAAGGACCTTCGGTCACTTCCGGCGTGATCGAGCAGACGCCGGCATGCGGTATCAACAAGGCTCCAGATTGTGAAGAAGCTTGCTGAGCGAACACCTGCGCGGGCACCAGCGCCCCGCCGCCCGCCGTCACCGCAATGAAGCCGAGCGCCCGGCGACGGGTGAAATTGGCGCGGAACGGACCTTCCTTCATCGGCGCCCGGCTCCCTTATTGTTGGGTCGGTTGCCCCCCGGCCCGTCCATCAATCTAGGCAGCGACCTGCCGTCTTCCTAATGAAATTTCGGTAATGTCCGGCGGGCACCCTCGTGATGTCGTTTGAGACGTGCAAAAGCGTCTTCGGCATCCTATATGGAGCCTCTATTCGATCCCGAGGACGACCATGACCGAAGCTCAGACCCAAATTCCCGTGACCGTGCTGACCGGCTATCTCGGTTCCGGCAAAACGACCCTGCTCAACCGGATCCTGTCGGAAAACCACGGCAAGCGTTATGCGGTCATCGTCAACGAATTCGGCGAGATCGGCATCGACAACGACCTGATCGTGGAATCCGACGAGGAAATCTACGAGATGAACAATGGGTGCGTCTGCTGCACGGTGCGCGGCGACCTGATCCGCGTCGTCGAAGGCTTGATGCGCCGTCCCGGCCGCTTCGACGCCATCATCGTCGAGACCACCGGCCTCGCCGACCCGGTGCCGGTCGCGCAGACATTCTTCATGGACGACGATGTACGCTCCAAGACCAAGCTCGACGCGGTCGTGGCCTTGGTCGACGCCAAGCACCTGCCACTGCGCCTCAAGGACAGCCGCGAGGCCGAAGACCAGATCGCCTTTGCCGACGTCGTCGTGCTCAACAAGACCGACCTGGTCAATGCCGACGAGCTGCGCGATGTCGAAGCCGCCGTCCGCGCCATCAACCCGTCCGCCAGGATCCACCGCACCACCCGCGCGGGCGTGGCACTCGACCAGGTGCTCGACCGCGGCGCCTTCGACCTGAAGCGCGTTCTGGCCGACGACCCGCATTTCCTCGACGCCCATGATCACGACCACGACCATGAATGCGGCCCGAACTGCGACCACGATCACCATCATCACCACCATGATCATGACCACCATCATCACGATCATGATCACCATGAGCACGGCGCGGTTTCGCCTATTCATGACGTAACGGTGCAATCGGTGTCGCTGCGCGGCGGCGAGATGGATTCCAAGAAATTCTTCCCCTGGATCGAAAAGATCACCCAGATGGAAGGTCCGAACATCCTGCGCCTCAAGGGCATCATCGCCATCAAGGACGACCCGGACCGCTACGTCATCCAGGGCGTGCACATGATCATCGAGGGCGACCACCAGCGCGCCTGGAAGGACGACGAGAAGCACGAGAGCCGGCTGGTGTTCATCGGCCGCGAACTCGACGCCGAGCGGCTGAAGCGTAGTTTCGAAGCCTGTCAGGCGGCGTAAGCCAACACCGAAGGCCCTGCCCCATCCGACCCTGAGTTCATCGAAGGGCCGGCACCTTCTCCCTGTATGCGGGGAGAAGGGACAAGCTGCAACGTCGACGGCCGCCTCGCCCCGTTTACGGGGAGAGGGTAAGGGTGAGGGGCAGCATAAATCTCGAATGGAATAGTCTCTTATGCCGACAGTCGCCCCGCTTGATCTCGACGGACATTGCGTCACCGCCGCTTTTCTCGACGATATCCCATTCTTCGCGCTCGCCGACGGCATGGTGCATTGGCTCGACCACGGCCAGAAGTCGGTCAGGCTGCATGACGGGCTGCTTTCAGCAACGACCAAGAACGACCTGATGATTTCGGGCGGCGAGGACGGCAAGGTGATGTCGTTGGCCTCTTCCGGCACGATGGAAGAGCTCGCCAGCATCGGCAAGAAGTGGGTCACCTCGGTTGCGTCGGGCCCGCAAGGCGCTGTCGCCTATGCTAGCGGCCGCAGTGCCTGGGTGCGCTTCGCCGATGGCAAGGCCAAGGAGTTTACGCATCCGCGCTCGGTCGAAGGCTTAGCCTTTTCGCCCAAGGGCATGCGCATCGGCGTTGCCCGCTACAATGGCGCGACGCTGCATTTCCCAGCCGCCGAAGGCACGCCGGTGGAGCTTGAATGGGCTGGGGCGCATACCGGCGTCACATTTTCGCCGGACGGCGCATTCTTGGTGACGACGATGCAGGAAAACGCCCTGCATGGCTGGAAGCTGGTCGATGCCAAGCACATGCGCATGACCGGCTATCCCGCCAAGGTGAAAAGCCTGTCATGGAGCGCCAAGGGCAAGTGGCTGGCAAGTTCCGGCGCGCCTGCGGCGATCGTTTGGCCCTTCGTCGGCAAGGACGGCCCGATGGGCAAGGCCCCGCTCGAACTCGGCACGCGCGGCAACTCCATGGTGACCACTGTCGCCTGCCACCCGAGCGAGGACATAGTCGCCATCGGCTATGAAGACGGCATGGTGCTGGCCGTGCGTTTTGCCGATGCCAAGGAGGTGCTGTTGCGCCGTCCCGGCAAGAGCGCGATCACCTCGATGGCCTGGGACAGGGAAGAGCGTCGCCTCGCCTTCGGCAGCGCCGCTGGCGACTGCGGTGTCATCGATATTGCGGGCTGAACCTAGCCCGCACGCACCAATCTGGATGGCTTGCGCCGCAAGGCCAGGCCGTCGCGCATGTTCAGCGACAACAAGGTGATGTTGACCGCGCCAGCCGCAAGCTCCAGCGCCTGCACGACGAAGAAGGCCGCATCGAAACGGCCAGCTTCGGCCCAGCCGGCAAGCAAATGGGCCGAAGGCAGCAACACCAGGATACCGTTGGCGGCGATGAAGCGCATGCGGCGTTTCTTTTTCTGCACGACAGGGCTTTTCCATCCTTTGCCAAGCGAAAAGCCCGAAGCGCCGGCGACGACCATGGCCGGGACAAGCACCGCCATGCCGGCAAGCACCGCAGCCTTGACCGCGGCAATGGCTCCAGCATGGCCGGACAGTTCGGCCGTGACCGTTGCAAGCCAAAAGCAAACCACCGCAATCAAGGCGACGGCACCGGCCGCCGCATGAATCTTCGTTTTCATCGTCAGGCCTCCTCTATTTGAATAGCAAGCTATATATCATTGCATAGCATGCTATTCAACAGATATCTGTTGCCCATGGCTTTCCAGAAAGAACGTTCGCCCGGATTCCTCGCCAATCAGATGGCACGACTTTTCGCCAAGGGCCTGCAGCAGCGCATCCGTCCGCTTGGCCTGGCTCCGGCTCAATTCATGACATTGCTGGCGCTGTGGGATGAAGACGGGCAAACGCAGAGCGAACTGGTCCGCCGGCTCGACGTCGAACAGGCGACGATGGCCAACACGTTGACCAGGATGGAACGCGACGGCCTGATCGAGCGGCGCACCAGGCTCGACGACGGACGCTCGCAGTCCATTCACATGACACCGAAGGCAATCGCCCTGCGCGATCCCGCAACCCAAGCCGCCCGGGCGCAGAACGAAACCGCATTGGCTGACTTCACCGAGCAGGAGCGGCAGGTCTTCGTGGAGTTGATGCGGCGAGCCATCGCCGCCATGCACCGAGACTGACGCTCGAGGCGATTGCCTGCGCCAATCGACGCCACGCGCACGGCCAATTGAAGTTTCGGCAGCCGACTGGCTAAAGTGGCGCCTGATATCATTCGGGAGCCATGATGAACCGCATCGAACGACCAGGAGCCAGTGAGGGCGGCGTGTCGCTATCGCGCATTTCCGAGTTGGCAGAGACCGAGGCCGAGATCTTTCGCCGGGCGCGGCCGAAATCCGCGGCGGCACTTGGCAACGGCATGGCAGGGTTCTTCGGTGGGGTGCCGATGCATTGGATGAACGACTGGCCCACGCCTTTCCCGATCCTCGTCGACAAGGCGAACGGTGCCACCATCACCGACATCGACGGCAACAGGCTTGCCGATTTCTGCCTGGGCGATACCGGCTCGATGTTCGGCCATTCCCCTGCCCCGGTTGCCCGCGCCATTCGCCGGCAGGCGAGCCGCGGCCTGACCTACATGCTGCCATCGGAGGATTCGCTGAAGCTGGGGCTGCTATTGGCAGAACGTTTCGGCCTCCCGCACTGGCAGATCGCCACGACCGCCACCGACGCCAATCGCTTCGCCTTGCGCGTGGCGCGCGCCGTGACCGGGCGCGACAAGATCCTGGTCTTCAACGGCTGCTATCACGGTGCCGTCGACGAAACGATGGTGCGGCTGAAGGACGGCAAGCCAGTCAACCGACCGGGCCTCGCCGGCGAATTCCGCGATCTCACCGCCCGCACCCGCATCGTCGAGTTCAACGACCTGCCGGCACTTGAAGCGGCACTCGCCCATGGCGACGTCGCCTGCGTCATCACCGAGCCGGTGCTGACCAACAGCTGCATGGTTCTGCCCGAACCCGGCTTCCTCGAAGGGATGCGCAAGCTGACCCGCAAGGCCGGCACGCTGCTTCTGATCGACGAGACGCACACCATCTCCACTGGTCCCGGCGGCTACACCAAGAAACATGGGCTGGAACCGGATCTCTTCGTGCTCGGCAAGCCTGTCGCCGGCGGCGTGCCGGCGAGTGTATGGGGCATGAGCGAAGAGGTCGCGGCCCGCTACGCCAATTACAACAGGACAAAGCAACCGGGCTATTCCGGAATGGGCACCACGCTTTCGGCCAACCCGCTGCAGTTCGCAGCGATGCGCGCCGCCCTCGAAGAGGTGATGACCGAAGAGAACTACGCCCACATGGAGAAGCTGGCGGAGCGGCTGGCATCGGGTCTCGACAAGGCCATCCACAAGTACAAGCTGCCTTGGCACGTCATGCGGGTTGGCGCGCGGGTCGAGTTCATCTGTGCACCGGGGCCTTTGCGCAACGGAGGCGAGGCCGAGACGGCGCACGCCTCGCGGCTTGAGGCGGCGGTGCATGTCGCAATGGTCAATCGTGGCGTGCTGATCGCGCCATTCCACAACATGATGCTGGTTTCGCCGGGGACCACCGCACGGCAGGTCGACAGGCTGGTTGCGGCTTTCGACGATATTGCCGCCACGCTTTCGGCATGAGACAAGGCATCAGGACAATTGAGTAAGATCATGACATCTCCTTCCGGCTCGACCATCGACGAGGCCAGAGCCTTCCTCGACGCCAATCCCGACATCGAAGCCTTCGACATCGTCTTGACCGACGCCAATGGCGTGGGCCGCGGCAAGATCATCCGCCGCCACGAGTTGATTGGCCTCTACGAAGGCGGACGGCACTTGCCGATCTCCATCCTCGGCCTCGACATCACAGGCGAGGACGTTCACGAAACCGGCCTCATCTGGGATTCCGGCGACGGCGACCTCAGGACATGGCCAATTCCCGGCACGTTGAAGCCGCTCCATGGCACGAGCCCGGCGCGCGGCCAGCTGTTGATGTCGATGTACCATCTGGACGGCGCACCGATGACCTCCGACCCCAGGCTGGCCTTGCAACGCCAGGTCGACAGGCTGGCCGCAAAAGGCTTGCATCCGGCCGGTGCGTTCGAGCTCGAATTCTTCCTGCTTTCCAACGAACGCGACGGCGACGGCAAGGTGCAGCCGGCGCGTGCGGTGCTCGACGGCCGCGCCTCGGGCAAGACGGAGGTCTATTCGGTCGACCATCTGCACGGCATGGAGCCGCTATTTTCGGACATCTATGCAGCCGCCAAGCTGCAGGGCATTCCGGCAGAGACCGTGATTTCAGAATACGCGCCAGGGCAATATGAACTGACCCTGCGCTACCGCAAGGACGTCCTGCAGGCCGCCGACGACCTGATCATGCTCAAGCGCATAGTGCGCGCCCAGGCGCGCCGCCACGGCGTTACCGCCTGCTTCATGGCCAAGCCGATCGAGAAATATGCCGGCTCCGGCATGCATTTCCATGCCTCGCTGCTCGACAAGGACGGCAACAACGTCTTTACGGAAGCCAAGGAAGGCGAGTGGCAGCCAACGCTGCTGCATGCGCTCGGCGGTCTGGCGGCGACCATGGCGGAATCGATGCTGGTGTTCGCACCGCACGCCAATTCCTGGCGACGTTTCGTGTCGCAGTCTTACGCCCCGGTGGCACCCACCTGGGGTGTCAACAACCGTTCGGTGGCGCTACGCGTGCCAGCCGGCGACTCCAAGAACCGCCGCATCGAGCATCGTCCCTCAGGCGTCGACGCCAATCCCTATCTGGTGGCAGCAACCATTCTCGCCGGCATTTCCAAGGGCCTGGATGAGCAACTCGATCCCGGCCCCGAGACGACGGGCAATGGCTACGAGCACGCGGCTGGTGCGAACGGGGTGATGCCGGCCGATTGGCGCACCGCCATCGAAGCAGCGAAAGCGTCAGAGTTCCTGCGCGAGGCGCTGGGCCACGATCTGCACCGCACCTTCACGGCAATCAAGGAAGCAGAGTATTTCCGCGTCGCCCGCACGGTGAGCGAACTGGACTATCATCTCTATCTGCACGAGGTGTGAGGGCGAGCGCCCTCACCGCACCAAGATCGCCCTGAGATCGTTCACATTGGTGCCCGTGGGGCCCGGCACGAACAGGTCGCCGACAGCATTGAACGCCGTCCAGGCATTGTTGCCTGCAAGCATCGCCTTGGCATCGACACCAACGGCGCGCATCCGAGCGACGGTCGTGGCGTCCGCGAAGGCGCCGGCATTGTCTTCGGAGCCGTCGATACCATCGGTATCCGCCGCCAGCGCGTCGATCCCGGAAACACCGTCGACGCCGATGGCAAAGGCGAGCAGGAACTCGCTGTTGCGCCCGCCCTTTCCCTTGGCACGAAGCGTCACCGTCGTTTCGCCGCCCGACAGGATCAGGACGGGCTTCTTGAACGGACGGTCGCGCAGGGCAACCTCACGCGCGATCGCGGCGTGAACGGCACCGACCTCACGCGCCTCGCCTTCGATGGCGTCGGACAGGATCACGGTTTCGACGCCAAGTTTACGAGCCGCGTCCGCTGCCGCATCGAGCGACACTGTGGCAGACGCGATGACATGGACCTCGTTGCGGGCAAAGCGAGGATCGGTTGGCGAAGGCGCATCGGCGGCAGCCGAATTGATATGCGCCATGACATTGGCCGGCAGTGCGATCCTGTAAGTCTCAATCAGGCGCAGAGCGTCGGCGCGCGAGGCCTCGTCAGGCACCGTTGGCCCGGATGCGACGAGCGCGGGATTGTCGCCTGGAATGTCCGACACCACCAGCGAGACAACCCGCGCCGGATAGGCGGCGGCCGCAAGTCTGCCGCCCTTGATGGTCGAGACATGCTTGCGGATGGTGTTCATTGCTGAAATCGGCGCGCCTGAGGCAAGCAGCGCCTCGTTGACGGCGATCTCGTCAGCCAGTGTCAGGTTGCCCGCCGGCGACGGCAGCAACGCCGAGCCGCCACCTGAGACCAGCGCCACGACCAGATCATCCTCGGTCAGGCCAGACACAGTCTCGAGCAGAAGCTTCGCTGCCGCGAGACCGTTGGCGTCAGGTACCGGATGCGAGGCCTCGACGATCCTGATGCGTTCGCAAGGGGCTGCGAAGCCGTAGCGGGTGACGACAACGCCTTCCAACGGCGCGTCCCAGGCCTTTTCGAAGGCGGCGGCCATCTGCGCCGAGCCCTTGCCGGCACCGATCACGATGGTGCGCCCCTTTGGTTTTTCCGGCAGATGACGGCGGATGGTCAATTCGGGGTCGGCGGCCGCGACGGCGGCCTCGAAGACCTTGGTCAGAAATTGCTTCGGGTCGGTCGTGGTCATCGGGAGGCCAAAACTCTTTCAGCTGTTCGAAACGGGCGGCAATGCAAGGTCCTGCCGGTCGATGCTGAGATGATCGCAGATCGCGCCGACCACCACCTCGTGATCCTGCCGCTCGGGCAGGCCCGAAACGGCGATGACGCCGATGACCCCCACACCTTTCACTCGGATCGGAAACCCGCCGCCGGCCAGCACATAGTCCTCGATCGGCAGCGCATCGCCGACCGGAAAGGTGCGATCCGCACGCGCCTTCTGCAGCACCATGCGGTAGCTGCTGCGGTGGAACATCTTGACGACATTGAACTTGCGCCGCGCCCATTCGGTGTTGTTCACCGTCGAACCGGGCAGTGCGCAGTAAAACAGCGCGCGGTCCCACAAGCGGATATCGACGATGATGGGGAGGCTATCGGCCAAGCCACGGGCCCGGATGGCAGATCCTATTTCGAACGCCGTGGCCTCGTCGAAGCCTTCAAAGACGAGACGCGCCTCCTGCTCGGCGATCTTTTCGAGATCATCGGCTGCTGCCATCGTCCGCTCCTCTCCCTGCGTCCACGGTTCAAATGCCAGACGCAGCGTAAAGGCGCAAGGTCAGGCCGCCGCATCCAGCGTCGACTTGGCCGGCCGTCCCGCGACGTAGACCTCGACCACGGCACGGTCGTCGCCGAGCGTCTGCAGCAAAAACAGCTCTTCGGCCAGCGTCTGGGTACGCTCCATGCGAAGCCGCATGCCAGGCGTCGCCCGCGCGTCGAGCACGACGATATCGGCGTCGGTGCCCGCTTCCAGCGTGCCGACCTTGTCTGCGATCGACAACGCCTCGGCGTTGCCGCGCGTCAGCTGCCAGTAGGAGGCCAGCGGATTGAGCTTCTCGCCATTGAGCGCGATGACCTTGTAGGCCTCGTCCATGGTACGCAGCATTGAATAGTTGGTGCCGCCGCCGACGTCGGTCGCGGTAGCGATACGCAGCGGCTTGGCACGCTGCCGGTAACGCTGGTAGTCGAACAGGCCGGAGCCGAGGAACAGGTTCGAAGTCGGGCAGAACACGGCGATCGAGCCATGCTCTGAAATCACGTCGGACTCGCGCTCGCCCAAATGGATGCAGTGGCCCAAAAGCGTGCGTTTGCCGAGCAGGCCGTAATGTTCGTAGACGTCTGTGTAGTCGCGCGACCAGGGATAAAGCTCCTGGGTAAAGGCGATCTCGGCGTGGTTTTCCGACAGGTGCGTCTGGATATGCAGGTCGGGGTGCTCGCGGGCCAGCTGCCCGGCCATTTCCATCTGTTCCGGCGTCGAGGTGATTGCGAAGCGCGGGGTGATGGCAACGTGCTGCCGGCCCTTGCCACGCCATTCCGCTATCAGCGCCTTGGTGTCGTCATAGCTCGTCTGCGGCGTGTCCAGCACGCCATCAGGCGCGTTTCGGTCCATCATCACCTTGCCGGCGATGTTGAGCATGTTGCGGTCGTGAGATTCAGCGAAAAAGGCCTCGGCCGACTGCTTGTGGACCGAACAGTAGGCCGCAACCGTGGTTGTGCCCTGCCGCACCATCTCGTCGAGGAACAGGCGGGCGATGCGGCGGCCATGCTGGGCGTCGATGAACCGTGTTTCCTCGGGGAAAGTGTACTTGTTCAGCCACTCCAGCAGCTCGGCGCCATAAGCGGCGATGATCTGCATCTGAGGGATGTGGACATGCGCATCGATGAAGCCTGGCAAGATGAGATGCGGGCGGTGATCGATGACCGCAACGCCACTGCCGGCCTGGGCGGCAACCTGGGCGTAGGCGCCTACGGCTGCGATCTTGCCGTCGCGCATAAGCACCGCGCCGTCTTCCTCATAAGTGTAAGAGGCGTGATCGTCGGCACTGTCGGGCCAGCGCAGGAACGACAAGGTACGGCCGCGAAGAAGTGTTGTGGTCATGATCGAACTCTACAAGCTTTTTCTGGCGTGGCGAAATCGCGGTTGGAATACCGCGCGTCGATTTGGGCGCCGCCAGGCGCCTGAACGTCTCAGTCTGTGTTTCGCGTTCCGGGCGCTAGTTGCGCGCCTGTTCGTACCAGGCGACCAGCAGCGCGCGCTCCTCCGGCGTGATCTGCGTGACATTGCCGGGCGGCATGGCATGGCTGCGACCAGCCTGGAGATAGATCTCGCGGGCGTGCTGGGCAATCGCGGTGTCGGTCTCCAGCATCACGCCCTTGGGCGCGTGATAGATGCCCTCGTAGGATGGCTCGTTGGCATGGCACATGGCGCAGCGGCCGAGCACCGTGTCGCGCACCTTGGGGAACTGGGCCGAGGCGACGAAGGGGGCCGTGGTAACCGAGGCGTTCTTGTCTTCGCCGGTCAGCACTTTCGGCACGGTCGACAGCCACATGATGACGATGAACAGCAGGGCGGCCACGAACCAGGTCCAGTGCGGGTTGCCGCCGCGCTTGTGAATGGTGTTGAAGTAGTGGCGGACCAGCACGCCGATGATGAAGATCAGCGATGCGATGACCCAGTTGAACTCGGTGCCGAACGCCAGCGGATAGTGGTTCGACAGCATCAGGAACACGACGGGCAGTGTCAGGTAGTTGTTGTGCGTCGAGCGTGTCTTGGCGATCTTGCCGTATTTCGGATCCGGCTTGCGGCCGGCAATGAGGTCGGCGACGACGATCTTCTGGTTCGGAATGATCGTCATGAAGACGTTGGCCGACATGATCGTCGCCGTGAAGGCGCCTAGATGCAGGAAGGCGGCGCGGCCGGTGAACAGCTGCGTGTAGCCCCAGCTCATGAACACGACGACGGCGTAGAGGATGATCATCAGCAGCGTGTCATGGTCGCCGAGCTTCGACTTGCAAAGCTGGTCGTAGATGACCCAGCCAATGCCGATCGAGGCAAGCGAAATGGCGATGGCGATAGGCGCCGAGACGTCCAGCACGTTGCGGTCGATGAGGAAAAGTTCGGCGCCGCCGTAGTAGACGAGGCAAAGCAGCGCGAAGCCCGACAGCCAGGTGGCGTAGGATTCCCATTTGAACCAGGTCAGATGCTCCGGCATCTGCGCGGGCGCCACGAGATATTTCTGGATGTGGTAGAAGCCGCCACCATGGACTTGCCACTCCTCGCCATGGGCGCCGACGGGCAGGCCGGCATGCTTCCTCAGCCCAAGGTCGAGCGCGATGAAATAGAAGGACGAGCCGATCCAGGCCATTGCGGTGATGACATGCAGCCACCGCACGGCGAAGCTCGCCCATTCCATAAAAAACGCCAAGTCGTACATCCGCCGTCCCTTTTCCGCAGCAGTGCCGATCTTACGATGCCCCATGCTTTGGGGAAGTGAAAGGATTCGCGATGACTTTCAAAAAAATCTGGAAAATACTACCGTATCGCGGCACGGCAAAAGCCGGCTAGGGAACCTTCGGCTTCGCATGGCTTATCTCGACAACATCGCCGTCTTCGTTCGTGTCGTGGAACTCGGCAATCTTTCCGCCGCGGGCCGCGACATGCGTATTTCCCCCGCGGTTGCTTCCAACCGCATCAAGGAGCTGGAAAAGCACCTCGGCGTGCGGCTGTTCAACCGCACCACCCGGCAGTTGATGGCAACCGAACATGGCAACGTGTTTTATTCCGGTGCCAAGCAGGTGCTGGAAGCTATCACCGAGGCGGAAGCTGCGGTTTCAGCACTTTCCGGCCAGCCGCGCGGCACAATCCGCGTCACCGCTCCGCTTGGCCTTGGCCGTCGGCTTGTCGCCTCCGGAATCCCCGAATTCCACGACAAATACCCCGATATCGAGGTCAGGCTCAGGCTCTCGGACCACAATGTCGACATTCTCAAGGAAGGCATCGACGTCGCCTTCCGCCTTGGCGTCATCGAGGATTCGAGCCTCAGGATGCGCGGCATCATGGAGTGCGAGCGCGTGCTGGTCGCCTCGCCCAAATATCTCGAACGACGCGGCGAGCCCGAGAGCGCCAACGATCTGATCGGCAGGAAGCATGATTGCCTGATGCTGCGCTATCCCGGCTCGCGCGAATTCTACTGGATGCTGGAAACTGCGGCCGGACCGACAAAGTTCGAGGTCCATGGGCCCTTCGATTCGGACGATGGCGACGTCTTGACCGGCTGGGCGCTGGCCGGGCGCGGCATCATCAACAAGCCACGCTTCGAGGTCGAGCCTTTCATCCGCGACCAGCGGCTGAAGGTGATCCTACCCCAGACCCCGCCGACTCCGGTGCAATTCGCCGCCGTCTATCCGCACAAGAAGCTGCAGGACCCGAAGGTCAGGCTGCTGCTCGATTTCATGGCCGACCGCTGCCACAAGCTGATCAAGGACATCTTGGCCGGCAAATGAGGCGGGCGCAGACGTAAGTCTTGCACCTCACCCCTCAAGCGCCTGGTAGGCGGAGGTCCAGAAGTCGATGTAGTGCTTCGGCGCATGTGGCGAATCCATCATGCGCTGGGTCAAAAGCACGCCTGCCAATCCCTCGGTCGGGTCGGCGTAGGCGGACGTTCCATAGCCGCCGTCCCAACCAAAACGGCCAGGTGTCAGCCACAGATCGTCACGCCTGATGGCGACCGCCATGCCAAGGCCCCAACTGGTGTTGTCGTTGAAGAACATCTCCGCACCAGCCTTCTGGTCCGGCGTCAGGTGGTCGGTGGTCATCAGTTCGACCGACGCGCGCGACAGGATGCGCTCGCTGCCGAGCTTGCCCTTGCCGAGCATCATGTGCTGGAAGGCGAGGTAGTCGTCGGCGGTAGAGACAAGGCCGCCGCCACCGGATTCGAAGGCGGCTGGGCGCGCAAACAGTCCGCCCTTGGCTTCATCATGGACATTGAATTTCCCGGACTCGAAATCCCGGGAATAGGCAGTGGCAAGCCTGTCGACCTTGTCGGCCGGCACCGAAAACCCCGTATCCTTCATGCCGAGCGGCCCGAAGATGCGCTCCTGCATGAACACTGACAGCGGCTGGCCGGAAGCGCGCGAGATCAGCACGCCGGCAACGTCAAGGCCGGTATGGTAGAGCCAGCCCTCGCCGGGCTGGTGGATGAGCGGCAGGCTGCCAATACGCTTCATGTAGTCGTCGGGCGAGCCGCCGAAGATGTCGGCGCTGGGGGCGATGCCCGCTTCTTCCATGGCGTGCTGCACGGGGTAGCGCATCGGATAGACCATGATGGCGCCAAGCCCGAAGCGCAGGGTAAGCAGATCGCGCAGCGTGATCGGCCGTCTGGCAGGCACTGTTTCAGTAAGCGGACCGTCGATCGCTTTCAGCACTTTTCGGTTCGCCAGTTCCGGCAGCCATTGGTCGACAGGATCGTCGAGCCTGAGCCGGCTCTCTTCGACCAGGATCATCGCCGTAGTCGCAGTAATGGGCTTGGTCAGCGACGCGATGCGGAAAATGCTGTCCCGGCGCATCGGCGCTGCGCCGTTGAAAGCAAGCGTGCCCGCTGCGTCGACATGGGTCTCACCATTGCGGCTGACCGCCCAGACAAGCCCCGGCACGTCGCCACGCTCGACATGGCCGGCCATGACCTGGCGCATCCGCTCGAGCCGGTCAGGTGCGAAATTTTCCATGCTCACAGCTGTGCTCCTTACCGATGAAATGCTGCTTGTAACCTGCTGTGCTTGCACTTCCTGAGCGCCGACGCTTTTCGGCGCCAGCAGGGCCGCCGACACTGCCGCGCCTTTCATCAGGCTGCGGCGATTCAATGCAGAAGACTTGGACATCTTGGCCTCCTGGGCAGTTTCGTCCAGCCGCCGTCAATTGGCCACGACCGGCGCCCTCTCGACTTCGATAGCCAAGGTCTCGAGCAGTTCCCTGCAGCCGCTCTCGCGGTCTGCGGAGCCGTCCTGTCCGTCGAGGAACGAATCCTGCTCGACATAGACCAACCTTGTGCCGGAGCCTTCGGGCTTGAACTCGATGGTGGCGAGCGAGGCGGAAAAACGGGTCCCGGCAAGCGCCATGACATAGGCGATGACGATGCGCTGGTTGGCAACGATGTCGAGATAGGTGGTGTCGTTGGAAATCTCGGGGCCACCCTGGAAACGGAAGCGGCTGCGCTCAAAGCCGCCAACGCGGAAATCGACTGAAAATTCGTCGACCTGCCAGCCTTCGCCTTCGGCGAACCACCGGCGCTTGCGCTCGGCATCGGAAAAGGCGGCGAACACCTCGGCGGGCGAGGCGGCGTAAAAGCGGTCGATGCTGAAGCTGGTGTGGACTGCTGCTGTTGCGGTCATTTCTCACTCCATCAGAAAGGTTGCCGGCCGCGTCAGGCCTAATGAAACCGGTTGCGATCACTAACCAGTTGTACGCTAGCTAAACTGCTTTTATATTGCAACTGGTTTTTTGGAGACATTTGCATGAACCAGACTCACCGGTCGGGCTGCCCGATCAACCTCACGCTTGAGGTCGTCGGCGACAAATGGAGCCTGATCGTTTTGCGCGACATGATGTTCGGCAACCGCCGCCATTTCCGCGAATTATTGACCCAGTCCCAGGAAGGCATCGCCTCCAACATCCTCGCCGACCGGCTGAAGCGCCTTCTTGAAGATGGGCTGCTCACCAAGGCGGACGACCCCAGCCACAAGCAAAAGGCGATCTACAGCCTGACGGAGATGGCGATCGAACTATTGCCGGTGTTCGCGCAGATCGGCGCGTGGGGCCGCAAATGGCTGCCGGTCAGCGAGGAACTCAGCATCCGCGCCGAGCTGCTGGAAAAGGGCGGGCCGGAAATGTGGGGCCGCTTCATGGAAGAGTTGCGCGCCGAGCATCTGGGCGAGGCCCTGCCCGCCAAAGCCGGGCGCATTCCGGTTCGCGCCGAGCTGCAGGCAGCCTATCTCGCGGTCGTGGCGCTCAACGCAGCCACTGGATGACACCTTGACGCAGCCGGCAGATCGGAACGGATAATGTCATCGGGCTGTTGTAGCCTGCATGCGCCGCCGGTTCTTGATGGGCGGCGCGAACATACGATCAAGGAGTAGCTGATGACCCACCCGACGCGCAACGATCTCAAGTCAAACGCCAAGAAGGTTTCGATCGAACTCCTCAACGCACGCCTCGCCGATGCGATCGACCTGGCGCTGCTCACCAAGCAGGCACACTGGAACGTCAAGGGTCCGCAGTTCATCGCCATCCATGAGATGCTGGATGGGTTCCGCACCGAACTCGACATTCATGTCGACAACATCGCCGAGCGCGCAGTGCAGCTTGGCGGCACGGCGTTGGGCACCACCCAGGTGGTTGCGGAAGCAAGCAAGGTGAAGGCCTATCCGACCGACATCTTCAAGACCAGGGACCACCTTGAAGCGCTGATCGACCGCTATGCCGAAGTGGCAAAGACAGTACGTCAGGCGATCGACGAGGCGAGCGAGGCAGGCGACGCCGACACCGCCGACATCTTCACCGCCTATTCTAGGGCGCTCGACAAGTCGCTCTGGTTCCTCGAGGCGCACACCCAGGAAAACGCGTAACAACAGACGAAAATCAGGCCGCGCTGGATACCAGCGCGGTCATGATTTCGGCAGCTGCCAGGGCGGCGATCACGGCGGGGCGCTTGTCTTTCACCGCATCGCCGCCGATCGGACACACCAGCCGGGCAAAGACGTCCTCGCTGCCGCCGGTCGTCTTGAGAAACCAGCTCTTGAACGTCGCCTTCTTGGTCTTCGAACCGATCATACCGACATAGGCCGCGTCATCGCGCTTCAAGGCCTCGCCGACGATCAGGAAATCGAGCGCGTGGTCGTGGGTCAAAACGACGAAGGCAGCCCCTGCGGGCGCTTCGCGCACCATCTCCTCAGGCATTGGCGTGAGCCGCGTGACGACGTTGTCGGGCATGCCTTCGAGCGCGTCGGCGCGGGTTTCGACGACCACGACATTGATCGGCAAAAGCGAAAAGGCCGAAGCTAGCGCATGGCCGACGTGACCACCGCCAAAGACATAGACATGCGGCCGCGCGGCGTCCGAGGTTTCGGATGCGGCAAGCAGATCGGCGCGCATTTTTTCATCGACATTCCTGATGGCGATCTCGACACGCCCGCCGCAGCACTGGCCGATCTCTGGCCCGAGGGGAATGTCGAGGGTGATGTTTTGCTCGGCGCTGTCGAGTTGCCCCTCATCCCCCTGCCGGGACCTTCTCCCCGTGAACGGGGAGAAGGAGGCTGGCGTCAACGTCGACGCCCCCCTCTCCCCGTCATCCACGGGGAGAGGGTAAGGGTGAGGGGCAGCACTGAGCAGCGCCCGTGCTGCGTCGATCGCCATGAATTCCAGCTGGCCGCCGCCGATGGTGCCGAAGATGCGCTGCGGCGACACCAGCATCCACGCGCCCTTTTCGCGCGGCGTCGAGCCCTTGGCCTCGGCCACCTCGACCAGCGCCACCGAAGGCGCTGCACCGAGAAATGCCCTGAGGCTCTTGGCCGTCGTGGTCACTTTTTTGGGGCCGCCTCGGCCCTGAGCCGTTCGATCGCCATCAGCACGCGCTCGGGTGTTGCCGGCGCATCGAGACGCGGACAGATCTTGTGATCGGCAACGCTCGCCACAGCATCCGACAGCGCATGGAGCACCGACATGCCATGGGGCAGAGGCGGTTCGCCTACAGCCTTCGAACGGTGGATCGTCGGTTCATAGGCTTCTGACCAGTCCGTCAACGCCACATTGAAGATCTTTGGCCGGTCGGATGCGAGCGGGATCTTGTAGGTCGAGGGCGCATGCGTGCGCAGCCGACCCTTGCCGTCCCACCACAGTTCTTCCGTGGTCAGCCACCCCATGCCCTGGATGAAGCCGCCCTCGACCTGGCCGATGTCGATCGCCCGGTTCAGCGAACGCCCGGTGTCGTGCAGGATGTCCGCACGCTCGACCACATACTCTCCGGTCAGCGTGTCGACCGAAACCTCCGAGCACGCCGCGCCATAGGCAAAATAGTAGAAGGCATGGCCACGGCCCTTGGCTCGATCCCAGTGGATCTTCGGCGTCTTGTAGAAACCGGCGGCCGAAAGCTGGATGCGGTTGAGATAGGCCTGCTTGACGAGATCGTTGAAGCTGATCTCCTGGTTGCCGACGCGCACCCGGTTGGGCAGGAACACCACCTGGTCGGTCGGCACCTGATACTTCTCGGCGGCGAAGGCAGCGAGCCGCTTGCGGATCTGCCGCGCGGCGTCCTGTGCCGCCATGCCGTTGAGGTCGGCACCGGAAGATGCCGCTGTCGGCGCGGTGTTGGGAACCTTGGCCGTGGTGGTTGCGGTAATCTTGACCCGATCGAGATCGATCTGGAATTCTTCCGCCACCACCTGCGCCACCTTGAGATGCAGGCCCTGCCCCATCTCGGTTCCGCCGTGGTTCATGTGCACCGAACCGTCGGCATAGACATGCACCAAAGCGCCAGCCTGGTTGGACTCGGTCTTGGTGAACGAGATGCCGAACTTCACCGGCGTCAACGCCATGCCGCGCTTGATGAAGCGGCTGTTGTTGTTGAACGCCGCGATCTCACGCCGGCGCCGTGCATAGTCGGCGCTTTCCTCGAGTTCGGCGACGATGCGTTGGATGATACAGTCCTCGACCTTCTGGTGATAAGGCGTGAGGTTGCGATCGCCCGGCGCGCCCATCGGATCGTAGAAGTTCAGCTTACGGATTTCGAGCGAGTCCTTGCCGACAGCGAAGGCGACCTCGTCGATGACGCGTTCGGCGCCGACCATGCCCTGTGGGCCGCCGAAGCCTCGGAACGCCGTATTGGACACCGTGTTGGTGTAAAGCGGCGCCGACTTGGCATGAACGTTCGGGTAGAAATAGGTGTTGTCACAGTGAAAAAGAGCGCGGTCGCCAACCGGTCCTGAAAGGTCGGCCGAGAAGCCTGCATTAAGCGCGAAGATGTAGTCGACGCCAAGGATGTTGCCTTCGTCGTCGAATCCGACCTCGTAGTCGATGGCAAAATCATGCCGCTTGCCGGTGGCGGTCATGTCCTCGTCGCGGTCGAGGCGGACCTTCACGGCGCGCTTGTGCTTCTTGGCGGCGATGGCGGCAATCGCCGCGCACTGGTTGGCCTGGGTTTCCTTGCCGCCGAAACCGCCGCCCATGCGACGCACTTCGACTGTCACGGCATGGCTCGGAACGCCGAGCACGTGGGCGACCAGATGCTGGGTTTCGCTAGGGCCTTGCGTCGAGCAATAGACTGTTACCTCGTCGTCTTCACCGGGGACCGCCAGCGAAATCTGGCCTTCGAGATAGAAGTGGTCCTGGCCGCCGAGCTTCATGCGCCCCTTCACTCGACGGGGTGCCGCAGCGATGGCAGCTGCAGCGTCGCCGCGTGTCAACGTCAGTGGGCTCGCAACCTGCTTGTCCTTCTCAGTATCGAGATCCCAGATGCTGATGATCGCCGGCAGCTCTTCATATTCGATCTTGGCAAGCCGCGCGGCGCGACGGGCCTGCTCGCGCGTTTCAGCAACGACAGCGAAGATCGGCTGGCCATGGAACTGCACCTTGCCCTGGGCAAACACCGGGTCGTCATGCATCCCGCTCGGCGAAACATCGTTCTCGCCGGGCACATCGGCATAAGTGAGCACGTCGACCACGCCGGGAGCGGAGCGAACCTCCGAAAGATCGACGTTCTTCAGCGTGCCATGCGCCACGTTGGAAAGGCCAAGACCGACATGCAGCGTGCCCGCTGGCTCGGGCATGTCATCGATGTAGACGGCGGTGCCGGCGACGTGCTTGTGCGCGGAATCGTGGCGCTGATCGGTGGCGACACCGCCGGTGATTTTCGCGGCCTTGAGGTTTGGAGTGTGCTCGGTCATCTCACGCAGCCTCGTATCTCGATACTTGCAGCGGCGCCTTGGTGCCGGTCGTTTCCATGTAGAAGCGCAAAAGCAGGTTCCTTGCCGCCAGCGCACGATATTCGGCTGTTGCGCGCATGTCGGTCAGCGGGGTAAAATCTTCCGCGTATTTCGCCATCGCTGCCTCCACCGTCGCTTCGGTCCACGGCTTGCCGACAAGCGCCGCCTCTACCGCCGACGCGCGTTTCGGCGTCGCCGCCATGCCGCCATAGGCTATGCGCACCTCAGCCACCGTTCCGTCCTTGGCAAGCGTCAGCCAGAACGCGCCGAGCGTGGCGGTGATGTCCTCGTCACGGCGCTTGGTCACCTTGTAGACGGCGAAGTTTTCGCCCTTCGCCGGCACCGGCACATGTACAGCTTCGACGAATTCGCCCGGCGCACGGTCCTGCTTGCCATAGGCGATGAAGAAATCCTGTAGCGAAATGGTCCGTCGCACCGTGCCCTTGCGCAAGGTGAGCGTCGCCCCAAGCGCGATCAGCGGTGGCGGTGTATCGCCGATCGGCGAGCCGTTGGCGATGTTGCCGCCAATGGTGCCCATATTGCGGACCTGCTCGCCGCCGAGGCGGTCGAACAGCGGCCCAAGTGCCGGGATGCGCTTCGCCAACGTGGCGAAGGCTTCGGTATAAGTGACGCCTGCGCCTATCGTGATGACGCCCTTGTCTTCCGACATGCCATGCAGACCGTCGATACTGGCGATGAAGACCGCCGGCGCGATCTCGCGCATATGCTTGGTGACCCACAGGCCGACATCGGTCGAGCCCGCAACCACGGTAGCGGTCGGCTCGGCTTCGAGCACCGCTGCCAGGTCGTCCACATCAGCCGGCACGACAAGACGCGACTTGCCCGCGCCGATCTCGACGCGGGAGCCATCCTTGAGCGCCTCAAGCCGCGCAGTGACTGCCCTGCGTTCAGCCAACAGCGGGTCCCTGGCGACCTTGCCATAGTCGGAAATGGCGCGAGCGGCGCGCATGATCGCCTCGTAGCCAGTGCATCGGCATAGATTGCCCTGCAGCGCCTTTTCGATTTCGGCGTCCGACGGCTCGGGCGACTTCATCCACAGGCCATAAAGCGACATGACGAAGCCCGGCGTGCAGAAGCCACACTGCGAACCGTGGAAATCGACCATCGCCTGCTGGACAGGGTGCAGATTGCCGTTCTCGCCGCGCAGGTGTTCGACCGTGACGACGTGGCAACCGTCGAGCGAACCCATGAAGCGGATGCAGGCATTGACGCTTTCGTAGACCAGCTTGCCGCCCGACAACCGGCCAACCAGCACCGTACAGGCGCCGCAGTCGCCCTCCGCACAGCCTTCCTTGGTGCCGCGCAGCGTGCGTTTCAGCCTGAGAAAGTCGAGCAGTGTCTCGGAAGGCGCGACATCACCCAGCGCCACATCCTCGCTATTGAGGATGAAGCGGATCTCATTGCGTGTCTTGACCGTCGTCATGTCTCAGCTCCCCCTATAGGTGGAATAGCCGAAGGGCGAGATCAACAGCGGCACGTGATAATGCGTGCGCTCGGCCATGCCGAAGCGGATCGGCACGATGTCGAGGAAGGCCGGTTTGGGCAGGTCGGTGCCCTGTCGGCGCAGGTAGTCGCCGGCGGCGAAGACCAGTTCGTATTCGCCGGTCAGGAATTCGTCGCCGATCAGCAGCGGCGCATCGCAGCGGCCGTCGGAATTTGTCGCAACCTTCTTGAGCAGCGTCCGCACGTCGCCTTCGATCCGGAACAGCGAAATCGACAGCCCTTCGGCAGGCTTTCCGGTCGCAGTATCAAGGACATGGGTGGTAAGGCGTCCGCCTTCGGCCTTTGTCATTCGCTCTCCCAATTGGCGACATGCGCCATCACTGTAGATTTTGCGCCATTTAAGGCCATTGCATAAGGTGTGGTCGAGCAGAGCACTACAAAAAGACTTTCAAATTTTTTCGAGGGAATGTCTGCCGCTCCTTTCGCTATTCTGCTCAAGTGCCCGGCAAAGACCGAATTTCGAGGGACCATGCGTTACGTAAGAGATATGCGCGGCTACGGCGCCAATCCACCCCACCCGCAGTGGCCAGGCAATGCGAATGTCTGCGTGCAGTTCGTGGTCAACTACGAAGAAGGCGGCGAAAACAACATCCTTCATGGCGATGCCGCCTCCGAAGCGTTCCTGTCCGAGGTGATGGGCGCAGCCCCATGGCCTGGCAAGCGCCACTGGAACATGGAATCGATCTATGAATACGGCGCCCGCGCCGGCTTCTGGCGGCTGCATCGCATGTTCACCGAAGCCAATGTGCCGGTGACAGTCTATGGCGTGGCGACCGCCCTTGCCCGTTCGCCCGACCATGTCGCGGCAATGCAGGAGGCCGATTGGGAAATCGCCTCGCACGGCCTGCGTTGGATCGATTATCGCGACCACGACGAAGCCGTCGAACGCGCCGACCTGCTGGAAGCGATTCGCCTTCACACCGAAGTCGTGGGCGAACGCCCCAAGGGCCTCTATCTCGGCCGCACCTCGGTCTACTCGGTTCGCCTCGCCGCCGCCGAAGGCGGCTTTGAGTGGATTTCCGACACCTATGACGACGAGTTGCCCTATTGGCTCGACCATGATGGCCACGGCAACGCGATCCCCCCTCAGCTTGTCATCCCCTACACGCTCGACGCCAACGACATGCGTTTTGCCACCGCGCAAGGGTTCAATTCGGGCGACCAGTTCTACGCCTATCTCAAGGACAGCTTCGACACGCTGTACCGCGAAGGTGCTGCCGGCCGGCCGCGCATGATGAGCATCGGCCTGCACTGCCGCCTCGTCGGCCGCCCCGGCCGCGCCGAAGCGCTGCGCCGTTTCATCGAATATGTGCAGGGCCACGACAAGGTTTGGCTCGCCCGCCGCCAGGACATCGCCGCGCACTGGCAGCAGCATCACCCCTACCAGCCGCAGGCGCTTCGGCCCTCGCGCATGGGCCGTGAAGAATTCGTGCAGCGCTTCGGCTCGATCTTCGAGCATTCGCCATGGATCGCCGAGCGCGCCTTCGAACTGGAACTCGGCCCAGCACATGACAGTGCCGGCGGACTGCACAATGCCTTGTGCCGCGCCTTCCGCTCGGCCAGCGAGACCGAACGCCTCGGCGTTCTGACCGCCCACCCCGACCTTGCCGGCAAGCTTGCACAGGCCAGGCGCCTGACAGAGGAGTCGACGAAGGAGCAGGCGTCCGCCGGGCTCGACGCGCTAACCGACGCCGAACGTACCCGCTTCACCGAGCTCAACACCGACTATGTCAAGAAGTTCGGCTTTCCCTTCATCATCGCGGTCCGCGACAACGACAAGGCAAGCATTTTGAAGGCGTTCGAGACCCGCATCGCCAACAACCGCGACCAGGAATTCCTGACCGCCTGCAAGCAGGTGGAACGCATCGCCTGGTATCGACTTCACGACCTCCTTCCAAGCTAAGAGAACATGGCACACCGCTCCTACTACGCACCGAAAGGGGGCTTGCCGCCCCAGACCGACCTGATAACCGACCGCGCGGTCTTCACCGAAGCCTATGCGGTGATCCCGAAGCGCGAATTCTCGGATATCGTCACCAGCTTCCTGCCGCATTGGGACGGCACGCGGCTGTGGGTCATCGCGCGTCCCCTGTCGGGATTTGCCGAGACTTTCTCGCAGTACATCATGGAAGTTCAGCCGGGCGGCGGCAGCGACCGTCCGGAACCGGATGCGGGCGCCGAAGGTGTATTCTTCGTCGTCGAAGGCGAAGTGACCGTGTCGGTGGCAGGCAAGAGCCACGTGCTGACGCCGGGCGGCTATGCCTATCTGCCGCCGGCGAGCAAGTGGACGGTCCGCAATGCCGGCAAAGAGGTCGCGCGCTTCCACTGGATCCGCAAGGCCTATGAATATGTCGACGGCCTCGACGCGCCCGAACCGCTGTTCCTCAACGACAACGACGTCGAGCCGAACGCCATGCCGGACACCGATGGCCGCTGGGCGACAACCCGCTTTGTCGATCCCAACGACCTGCGCCACGACATGCACGTGACGGTGGTAACCTTCGAGCCGGGCGGCATCATCCCCTTCCCCGAAACCCACGTCATGGAGCACGGCCTCTACGTGCTCGAAGGCAAGGCCGTCTACCGGCTGAACAATGACTGGGTCGAGGTCGAGGCCGGCGACTTCATGTGGCTGCGCGCCTTCTGCCCCCAGGCCTGCTACGCTGGCGGCCCCGGCAAGTTCCGCTACCTGCTCTACAAGGACGTCAACCGCCACATGAAGCTCGGCGCGCCGTTCGCTTCGCGACGCTGAGGGGATGCCATGTCAGGCGAGATGAAGCGGATCGTGGCCAGGCCCCTGACGCGGGAGAACTTCGCCGAATTCGGCGAGGTGATCGACACCAACTGCGACAGCCACTACCCGATCAATGCCGGCAAATGCGAGCGCTACCATGCGCTCGCCCGCGCCGAAGCTGCGGGGCCCGACGGCCATGTCATCATCAACATCTTCAAGGGCACGCCCTACGACTTCCCGCTCAGGCTTTCGATGGTCGAGCGTCATCCGTTCGGCAGCCAGGCTTTCATTCCGCTGTCGCCTCGGCCCTATCTCGTCGTCGTCTGCCACGACATCGGCGACGGCCCGGGCGAGCCGCACGCCTTCGTCACCTCGCCCGGACAGGGCGTGAACTACCCGCGCAATCTGTGGCACGGGGTGCTGACGCCGATCGGCGAGAACCAGGATTTCGTCGTCGTCGACCGCGGCGGCGCTGGCTCTAATCTCGAGGAATTCCACTTCTCGCATCCTTACGAAATCGTCCTGCCCGAAGGGTTCTGACACCATGGCCGAGCTTTCCCTGATCGAGCGCCTGTTCGACGTCATCGAAGACGACATCGTGCCCAAGACCACCGAAGGCGTGGCCAAGGGCAACAAGCTGTTTGGTGCTGCGCTGCTCAACAAGAACGACCGTTCGCTGGTCTTGGCCGAGACCAACAACGAGATCGAAAACCCGCTCTGGCATGGCGAGATGCACTGCCTGAAACGCTTCTACGAGATGCCCAAGGCTGACCGGCCAGAGACCAAGGACTGCATCTTCCTGTCGACGCACGAGCCTTGCTCGCTGTGCCTGTCGGCCATCACCTGGGCCGGCTTCGACAACTTCTACTACCTGTTCAGCCACGAGGATTCGCGCGACAGCTTCGCCATCCCGCATGACCTGAA
This sequence comes from Aminobacter sp. AP02, assembly GCF_003148805.1. GTDB lineage: Bacteria > Pseudomonadota > Alphaproteobacteria > Rhizobiales > Rhizobiaceae > Aminobacter. The sequence goes on along the minus strand of NZ_QGGX01000016.1, from coordinate 96,437 downwards.
GATATTGAAAGAGGTCTTCACGCTCGAGCCGGGCGGCTACAACGCCGAAAACGCCTATTGGAAGAGCTATTCGCTGCGCAAGCTGGTGCGCGAACTGCCCGAAGCCGACCGCAAGCGGCTGGAAGCGCGCATTGCGAAAATCTCGGCGCTTTACGACGAGATGTCCGGTGCCTACCAGGCCAGCAAGGCCGACAACGACATTCCGCTGAATTGACGCGAACTGGCCAGTGAATTCCGTTCGCCGGCCCACGGGTCGCCCTTGCTTCGGCCAACCTGCGCTCTACTGATGGCGCAGGAGCCCAGCATGAAAACCATCACCGAGTTTCCCCGAGACATCGTCGAGTTTGCGGACATGGGCATTCTCATGCCCGATGGCTGCCGCCTGTCGGCGCGGGTTTGGATGCCCGTCGACGCGGATCAGGACCCGGTGCCTGTCATCCTGGAGCACCTGCCCTACCGCAAGCGCGACGGAACCACGGCGCGCGACAACCTCACTCATCCCTATTTTGCCGGTCATGGCTATGCCTGCATTCGCGTCGACATGCGCGGCAATGGCGATTCTGAAGGCTTGATGAAGGACGAGTACTCCGAGCAGGAATGGCAGGACGCATGCGACGTGATCGCATGGGCAGCAAGCCAACCCTGGTGCAACGGTAATGTCGGCATGATGGGCATTTCCTGGGGCGGCTTCAACGGCCTGCAGGTGGCGGCAAAGCAGCCGCCGGCGCTCAAGGCGGTCATCACGCTGTGCTCGACCGACGATCGCTATGCCGACGACATTCACTACAAGGGCGGCCTTTTGCTCAACGAGAACATGGGCTGGGGCGCGACGATGCTGTCCTACTCCTCCAGGCCGCCGGACCCCGCGTTGGTCGGCGACAAATGGCGCGACATGTGGCTCGACCGGCTCGGAAATGAGCCGTTCCTGCCTGCGCTCTGGCTCCGGCACCAGACCCGTGACGCCTATTGGAAACGCGGCTCGGTCTGCGAGGACTTTCCGGCGATCAAGGCGGCCGTGCTGGCTGTCGGCGGCTGGGGAGACGCGTACAAGAACACCGTGTCGCGCCTTGTCCAAGGCGTGCATGCGCCGGTCAAGGGCATCGTCGGACCGTGGGTGCACAAATACCCGCATTTCGCCGTACCAAAGCCCGCCATCGGCTTCCTGCAGGAGGCTTTGCGCTGGTGGGACCGCTGGCTGAAGGGCATCGAGACCGGCGTCGAGAACGATCCGGCGCTGCGGCTCTACGTCATGGATTCCGAGCCGCCGCGCGACTGGTATCTGGAACGCAAGGGACGGTGGATCGCCGAGCAACAATGGCCGTCGCCGAACATCGCTGCGAAGCGCCTTTCACTCGGCGCGGGCGGCAAGCTGGCAGAAGCCGGTAGTCTCACAACACCTGTCGCGATCAACTCGCCGCAAGATTGCGGCATGGCAGGCGGTGAATATTGCGCCATCTGGCTCGGACCCGAATTGCCGGGCGACCAGCGCGTCGACGACGCAAGATCAGCCTGCTTCGACAGCGCCCCGCTCGACGCTCCGCTCGATATCGTAGGTGGCCCGGTCATCCGCCTCAAGCTTTCGGCCGACCGCCGGCAAGGCATGGTGGCGGTGCGCCTGTGCGATGTCCAGCCGGACGGTGCCTCGACCCGCATCACCTATGGCGTGCTCAACCTCTGCCATCGCAATGGTCATGAACACCCTGAGAACGTGCGCCCCGGCGAGACGATGGAGATTGTCTTCAAGCTCGACGACATCGCCTACCGCGTGGCCAAGGGCAACAAGCTGCGTGTGGCTGTGTCGTCGACCTACTGGCCGCTGGTCTGGCCGTCGCCGGAAGAGGTGACGCTCACGCTGCATGAAGGCGGCATCGACCTGCCGGTGCGCCCTTCGGGCAGCTACGACGAATGGACCTTCGCCGAGCCGGAAGCGGCAACACCGTGGCAGATCGAAACGCTGCGCGAGAGTTCGAATAGCCGTACGGTCGAGCGCGACGAGGCGACAGGCTCGACCAGCCTGCGCATCGTCGATGACTTCGGCGAAATCCGCGACATGGACCACGGACTGGTCATCGGCGAGATCGCCCGCGAGCTGTGGACCATCGACCCGAAAAACCCGCTCTCGGCACACGGCGAAACCCATTGGACTCAGGCTTTGTCCAGAAACGACTGGGCGATCAGAACCGAAGCGTTCACCGCGATGCACTCTGACGGGCAAAATTTCCATCTCACTGGCCGGATCGAGGCATATGAGGGCGAGAAACTGATTTTTGAGCGTGATTTCGACGAAAAGATTCCGCGCAACCACATCTGACGCCCTCGTGCCGTTGGCCCAGATGCGACACGCCGATTGCGCCACATCATGTCGCATTCGGCCTTGCTGATGCCCTTACGTTACGGTCAATATTGCTGACAGAAGTCGAACAATAACGACCGCCAGAGTGAGGAGCCTTCCAATGTCCAATGAACTGGAATTCCTGAGCCGTAGCGTAGCTGCGGGCAAGTTGAGCCGCCGCGATTTCCTCGGCCGCGCCGCGGCCCTGGGTGTCGCGGCAACCTTTGCCAACTCCTTGCTGGCAAGCGCGGCAAAGGCCGAGGGGCCGGTCAAAGGCGGCATCCTGCGCGCCGGCATGCAAGGTGGCGCTGCCACGGACAGCCTCGACCCAGCGTCATGGTCGAGCCAGGTTCCCTATTTCTTCGGCCGCCAGTGGGCCGAGCAGCTGGTGCAGATTTCGGCCGACGGTGAGCCGAAGCCGGCCCTTGCCGAAGAATGGGGCGCATCCGACGATGCCAAGACCTGGACCTTCAAGATCCGCAAGGGCGTGCAGTTCCACAACGGCCAGGAGATGACCCCCGCCGACGTCGTGGCGACAATGGAACGCCATTCCGACGAAAAGGCGAAATCGGGCGCGCTTGGCCTGATGGGCGGCATCGCCTCGGTCAAGGCCGATGGCCAGAACGTCGTCTTCACGCTCAAGGACGCCAACGCCGACCTGCCCTTCCTGCTCGACGACTATCACCTGATGATCCAGCCCAATGGCGGCAAGGACAAGCCTGATGCGGGCATCGGCACCGGCCCCTACAAGATCACCGTCAACGAAGCCGGCGTGCGGCTCGGCGGCGAGAAGTTCGCCAATTACTGGCGCGACGACCGCGGCTTCGCTGACCAGATCGAAATCATCGTCATCAACGACGCGACCGCGCGCACATCGGCGCTGCAAGGCGGACAGGTCGACATCATCAACCGCGTCGAGCCCAAGATCGTCGAATTGATCAAGCGCGTGCCAGGCGTGGTCATCCAAAACGTCGCCGGTCGCGGTCATTACGTTTTCATCGCCCATTGCAACACCGCTCCCTTCGACAACAACGATCTCAGGCTCGCGTTGAAATACGCGCTCGATCGCGACGAGATGCTGCAGAAGATCCTGATGGGCTACGGCTCGGTCGGCAACGACACGCCGATCAATAAGGCCTATCCGCTGTTCACCGAAATGGAGCAGCGCAAGTACGATCCAGACAAGGCAGCGTTCCACTACAAAAAATCGGGACACTCCGGCTCGGTTCTGCTGCGCACCTCGGACGTGGCCTTCCCGGGCGCCGTAGATGCCGCCCAGCTGTACCAGCAGAGTGCCGCCAAGGCTGGCATCACCCTTGAGGTCAAGCGTGAGCCGGGCGACGGCTACTGGTCGGAAGTCTGGAACAAGCAGCCTTTCTCGGCGTCCTACTGGGGTGGTCGGCCGACCCAGGACCAGATGTACTCGACCGCCTACTATTCGAAGGCGGACTGGAACGACACGCGCTTCTTCCGCGACGATTTCGACAAGATGCTGTTTGCGGCGCGTTCCGAACTCGACAAGGACAAGCGCAAGAAGATCTACGCCGACATGGGCCAGATCGTACGCGACGAAGGCGGCGTCATCACCCCGATGTTCAACGACTTCATCGACGCCACCAGCGCCAAGGTCGGCGGCTGGGTCCCTGATGGCAACCAGGAGATGATGGGCGGCTACGCGCTGTCCAAGTGCTGGCTCAACGCGTGACAACGGCGTTGTCCGCATGGCCAATCCAATCCTGAAATTGATAGCCCAGCGCATCGCGCTGGGCCTGCTGCTGCTTCTGGCCGTTTCGGTCCTGATCTTCGCCGGTACGCAAATCCTGCCCGGCGACGTTGCCCAATCCATTCTTGGCCAGTCGGCAACGCCGCAGGCACTCGCCAATCTGCGCCAGGAACTCGGCCTCAATGACCCGGCCTACATCAGGTATTTCAGGTGGCTCGGCGGTGTTTTGACCGGCGATCTCGGCACCGCCCTGTCGAGCCGGCAGGATATCGCGCACGCTATCGGCGGGCGGCTGTGGAACACGCTGTTCCTCGCATTCTGGGCCGCAATTGTTTCCATCCCGCTGGCCATCATCCTCGGCCTGCTTGCGGTGCGTTACCGCAATGGCTGGATCGACAAGACCATCTCGGGGCTGGCGCTCGCCTCGACGTCGCTGCCCGAATTCTTCGTCGGCTACCTGCTCGTCTACTTCTTTGCCGTGAAGTGGCAGATCTTTCCCGGCATCTCCACCGTCTATGACGGCATGCCCTTCCTCGAACGCATGAAGGCGATCGCCTTGCCGGCAACGGCACTGACCCTCGTCGTGCTCGCCCACATGATGCGCATGACGCGTGCGGCGATCCTCAACGTCATGCAGTCAGCCTATATCGAGACAGCCGAACTCAAGGGCCTTTCGCCCTTCGAAATCATACGCAAGCATGCATTTCCCAACGCCATTGCGCCAATCATCAACGTCGTCATGCTCAACCTCGCCTTCCTCATCGTCGGGGTCGTCGTCATCGAGGTGATCTTCGTCTATCCCGGCATGGGGCAATATCTGGTCGACCATGTCGCCAAGCGCGACGTGCCGGTGGTGCAAGCCGTCGGGCTGATCTTCGCTGCGGTCTACATCGGCCTCAACATCATCGCCGACATTGCCGCAATCATCGCCAATCCACGCCTCAGGCATCCGAAATGAGGGGCGCGCCATGCTTGATCTGAAACGCATCCCCATCGCGGCCTGGATCGGCCTGATCCTGACGACGCTTTTCCTGATCGCGGCGATCTTCGCGCCATTGATCGCACCCTATGGCCTTGGCGAAATCGTCGGCGATGTCTGGGCGCCGATGTCGAGCAAGTTCCTGCTCGGCACGGACAATCTCGGCCGAGACCTGCTATCGCGCATGATCTATGGCGCGCGCACGACCATCTTCATCGCCGTGCTGGCTACCGCGCTGTCGTTTTCGCTCGGCGCGATCCTCGGCTTCACAGCAGCTGTCGTCGGTGGCTGGTTCGACACAAGCATGTCGCGTTTCGTCGACCTTTTGATGGCGATCCCGACGCTGATCTTCGCGCTCGTGGTGCTATCGGTGCTGCCTTCGACGCGGGTGACACTGATCCTGGTCATGGGCATCCTCGACGCCACCCGCGTCTACCGCCTGTCGCGCGCGGTCGCCGTCGACATCAACGTTATGGACTTTGTCGAGGCTGCCAAGCTACGCGGCGAAGGCAAGGGCTGGATCATCTTCCGCGAGATCCTGCCCAACGCGCTGTCGCCGCTGGTCTCGGAACTCGGCCTGCGCTTCATCTATGCCGTGCTGTTTCTCTCGGCACTGTCCTTCCTCGGCCTCGGCGTACAGCCGCCGGACGCCGACTGGGGCGGCATGGTCAAGGAGAACAAGGACGGCATCGTCTTCGGCATTCCGGCGGCCTTGATCCCGGCGGCGGCAATCGCAGCCCTTGCCATCTCCGTCAACCTCGTCGCCGACTGGGTGCTCAATCGCACCACCGATCTCAAGGGAGGGCGTGGCAATGGCTAAGGCACCATCTGATGGCTCCGGCCCCCTACTCGACATCCGCAACCTCAGGATCGAGGCAAAAATCTATCCGCCCGGCGAAGCGCCGCGCACGATCACGCTGGTACACGATGTGTCGCTGTCGCTGCAGAAGGGCAAGGTGCTTGGCCTGATCGGCGAATCCGGGGCCGGCAAGTCGACAATCGGCCTGTCGTCGATGGCGTATGGACGCGGTGGCGTGAAGATCACCGGCGGCGAGATCATTCTCAACGGCCGCGACATCCGCAAGGGCGGCACCCAGGGCATCCGCGCCTTGCGCGGGCGCGAAGTCTGCTATGTCGCCCAATCGGCTGCGGCAGCCTTCAACCCGGCGCACAGGCTGATGGATCAGGTGGTGGAAGCCTCGATCCTGCACGGCGTGGCTACCAGGGCCGAGGCGGAAAAACGCGCGGTCGCGCTGTTCAAGAAGCTCAGCCTGCCCGACCCCGAAAACATCGGCCAGCGTTTTCCCCACCAGGTGTCGGGAGGCCAGCTCCAGCGTGTCATGACGGCAATGGCGCTGTGCTCCGAGCCCGATCTGATCGTTTTCGACGAGCCCACGACCGCGCTCGACGTGACCACCCAGATCGACGTGCTTGCCGCCATCAAGGAGGCCATCCGCGACACCGGCGTTGCCGCCCTCTACATCAGCCACGACCTCGCCGTGGTCGCCCAGGTCTCCGACGAGATCATGGTGCTCAGGCACGGCAAGCTGGTGGAATGGGGGGGCACGCGCCAGATCATCAAGGAGCCGAGGCAGGAATACACCTCAGCGCTCGTCTCGGTGCACGAGATCGAGCACGTGGAAAAAAAACCGGGCGCCACCCCCTTCCTGTCGGTCAGGAACATCACGGCCGCCTATGGCGGCGGCAAGATTAAGGTGCTGGAGAACGTCTCGGTCGACATCTTGCCCGGCCAGACGCTCGCCGTCGTCGGCGAATCCGGCTCCGGCAAATCGACGCTGGCACGCGCCATCACCGGGCTTTTGCCGCCCGAGCAGGGCAGCATCACCTTCGCTGGTCGCACCCTATCCAATCGTCTCGCCGACCGTAGCCGCGACGATCTGCGCGAACTGCAGATGATCTACCAGATGGCCGACGTGGCGATGAACCCGCGCCAGACGGTGGGCACCATCATCGGCAGGCCGCTTGAGTTCTATTTCGGCATGGGCGGCACCGAGCGCGACAAGCGCATCGCCGAACTGCTCGACAAGATCGAGATGGGGCGCGCCTTTGCCGACCGTTATCCGGCTGAACTCTCGGGCGGGCAGAAGCAGCGCGTTTGCATCGCCCGGGCGCTTGCCGCCAAACCAAGGCTGATCATCTGCGACGAGGTGACGAGCGCGCTCGACCCGCTGGTCGCCAACGGCATACTCAAGCTTTTGCTCGAACTGCAGGCCGAGGAAGGCGTCGCCTATCTCTTCATCACACACGATCTGGCGACCGTTAAGTCGATCGCCGATTCCATCGCGGTGATGTATCGCGGCGAAGTGGTGCGCTACGGGCCGAAGTCGGAGGTGCTCAAGCCCCCCTTCGACGCCTACACCGACCTGCTTTTGTCGTCCGTTCCAGAGATGGAAATCGGCTGGCTGGAAAAAGCGATCAAGGGCCGGCGCATGGAAAGCGCTGGGAACTGAGCTTGGCAATAATACCAATTTTTGGTATTATTGCACTATGAACAAAAACACGTCCATTTCCCTCGGCCACCACTTCTCGGATTTCGTCGAGAGGCAGGTCGAGGATGGCCGCTACAGCTCGGCCAGCGAGGTCGTACGCGCTGGATTGAGATTGCTCGAAGAGCACGAATTGCAAGTGGCACAGCTGCGCGCGGCCATCATCGAAGGTGAGGAAAGCGGTTCGTCCAAGCCTCTCGACATCGAGAACTTCCTTGGCCGAATGCGCGCCGGCCATGGCCGATAAACGGCTGCTTTTCTCTCCGGCAGCCGAAGCGGATCTCGAACAGATCTGGCACTACACCGCTGACACCTGGAGCCCGGAACAGGCCAACCAGTACGTTCTTCAGATCCATCGCTGCGGCCTTGACATCGCAAGAGGCAACGCAAGGGACGGTCGCTTGCTGAGGTTCGGGCTGGCTATCTGAAAGTGAGCGTCGGCTCACATTTGATCGTTTATCGCGTGGTGGACGAAACAATCGATGTGATACGTGTTCTGCACCGGCGCATGGACATCAGCGCACGGCTCAACCTGTAGGCAGGGTGCTCACCACACCCATTGCTCCCGCCCAAGAACCGCCACCGCATCGACAATCCTGTCGAAGCTCTCACGCGCTCTTGCGACCGTATGGCGGGCACGAAGGTAGCCGTGCACCAACCCAGGCTCTTCATGCCAGAAGGCATGACCCTCGGCGGCAACGACGCGCTCTCCATAAGCCTCGCCGTCCGATGACAGCGGGTCGCATTCGGCTGTGATGATGACAGTCGGTGGCAAATTGGCGAAATCGCCATCGGCGAGTGGCGTCATGGTGATGTCGCCGGTGCGGTCTTCGCCGCCGGTGCGGATGTCCTTGTAGAAATGAAGGTCGCGCATGGTCAGCATCGGCGCCTCGGCATGCTTCACGTAGGAGCCTCGCGATTGGTCGCCGCCAAGGCCGGGATAGATCAACACTTGCCCGACAGGCTTTTGCATATGCCCCCGCGTGGCATGGCTGACCGCGGCGGCGAGGTTGCCGCCAGCGCTGTCACCGGCGAGCACGATGGGCAGATCGTAGTTGCCAGCCGCCCATTCGAAGGCGCGCATCGCATCGTCGAAGGCAGCGGGGTGGCGATGCTCGGGCGCCAGGCGATAGTCGACCGAAACCACCTCGTAGCCGGTCCTGCCGCACAGTTCAGCGCAGACATCGTCATGGCTGTCGAGCCCGCCAAGGATGAAGCCGCCACCGTGGAAATAGAGCAGGACCACTCCGGGCTCCTTGCCAGCGAGGCGATAGATGCGGATCTGGATCTTATGTGTCGGCGTGGCAATGGCCGTCGTTTCCGGCACGACGCCTTCGGGGTAACCGGCGAAGAACTCCCGGCACATCCGATCGTAGATCTCGCGCTGCTGGCCAATCGTGTAGTCGATCGTGTCGGGCGGATAGTAGGAATTGGTCCGCTCGATGAAGGCCCAGGTCTCGGCGTCGATGAGTTTTGTGTAGTCGGTCATGGAACGAACCTGGCCTCACTTTCCCTTCCACACAGGATCGCGCTTCTCGGCAAACGCGCGAAATCCTTCGAGGTTGTCGCCGGAAGCGTAAAGTTCGTCGACAGTCCGGAACTGGCGTTTGGTGATGCGGTTCATGGTCTCCTGGAAGCCCATCACCTCGGCCGCTCGGGCCACTTCCTTGATCGCGGCAAACACCAGGGGCGGCCCACCGGCCAGCAGCCGCGCGATCTCCCATACGCGATCCTCGAGCTTGTCCGCCGGCAGCACTTCGTTGACCAGTCCCCAACGATGCGCCTCGGCGACGTCCATCCAGCGGCCGGTGAGCAGAAGGTCCATCGCCACGTGGTAGGGGATGCGCTTCGGCAGTTTGATGGTTGCCGCATCAGCAAGCGTGCCGGCGCGGATTTCCGGCAAAGCAAAGCTCGAATGTTCGGAGGCGTAGATCAGGTCGCAGGACAGCGCCAGCTCGAAGCCCCCACCCACGGCCATGCCGTTGACGCAGGCGATAACAGGCTTGTTGAGGTCGCGCAGCTCCTGCAGCCCGCCAAAACCTCCGACACCATAGTCGCCGTCGACCGCATCGCCGTTGGCCGCCGCCTTCAGGTCCCAGCCGGCCGAAAAGAATCTTTCCCCTGCCGTCTTCACGATGGCGATGCGCAGGCTGTCATCGTCGCGGAAGGCCTTGAAGGTTTCGCCGAGCAGCCGCGAGGTGGCGAGGTCGATGGCATTGGCCTTGGGCCGGTCGAGCGTGACTTCGAGGATAGCGCCTTCCCTGCGGGTTTTCACGACGTCGGACATTTTTTCCTCCATTGCCCCTTACGCACCGATGGCCTGTGTGGCCCCACGACCTTCGGAGCGGCTCGCGCTTTTCGACCGTTGGCCAAAGCTGCCTCTCACCCTTACCCTCTCCCCGTGAATGACGGGGAGAGGGAGGCGTCAACGTCGCGGCCAACCTCCTTCTCCCCGTCCTTACGGGGAGAAGGTCCGGCAGGGGATGAGGGGCCATTTGATATCACCAACAGCGCGTCCGCGATCCAAGCGCCCTGCCCTTCGCCGCAGACGATCAGCGGGTTGATGTCGAGTTCCTCGATTTTATCCGCGTGCTCCAGCACGAAACCCGATATGGCCATGATCGCATCGATGGCGGCATCGACGTCCGCCCGCGCGCGGCCACGATAGCCGTCGAGCAGCGGGTACATCTTGAGCCCCCTCAGTGCCTGCTCGACCTCGCCCCGCGACGCCGGCAAAAGCAGCGTGGCGCTGTCCTTGATGAGTTCGACCAGCACGCCGCCGGTGCCGATGGTCATGACAGGTCCGAACAGCGGATCGCTGACGACGCCAACGATCAGCTCGGCCACGCCGCCCGACACCATTTTCTCGACATAGAGGCCTGAGCCGAGCGGCAGCAGCGCCCCAGCCGCAGCACCGACATCCTCACCGGTCCGCACGTTGAGGCGGACAGCGCCGAGTTCGCTCTTGTGGGCAACGCCGAGAGCCTTGAGCGCGACGGGATAGCCTAGCGTTTCGGCCACTGCGATAGCCTCGGCAACACTCGCCGCACGTTGGCCTGCGGGAACGGCTAGGCCAGCGTCGCGCAACAGCGATTTGGCGGCGGCTTCGTCGAGTTGGGTATCCTCCCCCCTCAAGGAGGAGGTGCCCGCGAAGCGGGCGGAGGGGGTAGCCTCAGATGGCCCCGCCGACACGCCGCGCACGACCCCACCCCGATCGGCTACGCCGATCGACCCTCCCCTCAAGGAGGAGGGTTCCCGCCGCCACGCCTCGCCAATCATCGCCGCGGCCTCGGCCGCATCCATCGCTTCTGCAATGCCCTGCAACGGCACGATCCCGCGTTGAAACAGGTCGGCTGCGTGCTCCTCGGTCAGGTTCTCCGTCATCGACGCCACCACCGCGCCGCGTGTGCCATTGGCCTTCAGCGCCGCCTCGAAGGCGCGCACCGTTGGCCACCAGTCGGCATCCGAGCAGCGGTCGTTGCGCGGGAAATCGAGCACCAGCATGTTGAGGTCGAACCCGCCTGACGCCATCGCCGAAAAGGTCGCCGTCATCGCCGGTTCGTCGTTCCAGATGAAGGTGTGGTAGTCGAGCGGATTGGCGACCGCCACGAAGGCGCCGAGCGTCGACTTGACCCTTGCATAGTGCTCAGGCGTCAGTGCCGGGAAGCTGAGCCGCCTGCCCTCGGCGCTGTCGGCCATGACCGATGCCTCGCCGCCCGAACAGCTCATCGACGACAGCGAAAAACCGGGCAGCGGGCCGAAGGCGTGCAGCAGCTTCAGAGTTTCGAGGAATGACGGGATGGTGTCGACGCGGGCGATGCCGAGGCGTTTTAGGAAGGCCTCGGAGGTAGCATCGGAACCGGCCAGCGAGGCCGTGTGCGAGATCGTCGCCTTGCGCGCCTGCTCGGAGCGGCCGACCTTCATCGCGACGATCGGCTTTTTCAGTTCGCGTGCCCGCGCCGCCAGCCGCTCGAAGCCCTCGACCTTGTCGAAGCCCTCGATGTGCAGGCCGAGGCAGGAGACGCGCTCGTCCTCGATCAGCCCCAGCGCCATTTCGGAGAGACCTGTTTGCGCCTGGTTTCCCGCCGTCATCAGGAAGGCCACCGGCAGGCCGCGCTTCTGCATGGTCAGGTTGCAGGCGATGTTGGAAGACTGCGTGATCATCGCCGCCCCACGCCCACCAGGCGCCAGCCGCTGGCCCCCATGCTGGTCGGGCCACAACAGCGCGCCGTCGGCATAGTTGATCAGGCCGTAGCAATTGGGCCCGATAACCGGCATCGATCCCGCCGCCGCCACCAGTTCCGCCTGCAGCCTCTCGCCGTCGGCATCGTCGTTGCCGGCCTCGAGGAAGCCGGAGGCAAAGCAGATCGCCCCGCCCGCGCCCTGCGCGGCCAGTTGCGCGATCACTTCGATGGTCAGGAAGCGGTTGACGCCGATAAAGGCAGCGTCGGGCGCTGCGGGCAGGTCGGCCACCGAACGGAAGGACCTGATGCCCTCAACGTCCTCCTTCGTCGGGTGCACCGGCCAGATGTCGCCTGAAAAACCCATCTTGAGGCATTGCTTGACGACGGCGGCCGCCTGCGAGCCGCCAAACACGGCAATCGACTTCGGCCGCAGCAGGCGCTCGAGCCGCGTTCGCCCTGCAAGCTTCGGGGTGGAGGCGGTCAAAGTCGAGCTACTCATTTTCACCCCCTAGCTGGCCCTGCGGGCCACCTTGCCCCGAGGAGCAAGGTCAAACTTGCCTGCTTCAACAGCCGCATCACCCGCCCACCGCCCTGAGCAGTGCACGCGAGATGATGTGCCGCTGGATTTCCGACGTGCCCTCCCAGATGCGCTCGACGCGCGCGTCGCGCCAGATGCGCTCCAGCGGCAGGTCGTCCATCAGGCCCATGCCGCCATGTATCTGGATCGCCTCATCGGCGACAAAGGCCAGCATCTCGGTGGCCTTGAGTTTGGCCATCGCCATGTCCTGGTCGGAAACCGTGCCCTGGTCGTATTTCCAGCCCGCCTCCATCACCATCAACTCGGCCGCCTTGAGCTCGGTCGCCATGTCGGCGAGCTTGAACGACACGCCCTGGAACTTGCCGATCTGCTGGCCGAACTGCTCGCGTTGCGCGGCATATTCAATGGCGTGGCCAAGCGCGCGCTCCGCCCGGCCGAGGCAGGTGGCGCCCACCTGCAGGCGCGTCGCGCCGAGCCAGCTGTTCGCGACCTCGAAACCCTTGTGCACCTCACCCAGAACCTGGCTCGCCGGCAGGCGGCAGTCGTCGAACTCCAGCACCGAATTGGTGTAGCCACGATGCGAAACGTTGCGGTAGCCGTCGCGAACGGTGAAGCCGGGCGTGCCCTTGTCGACGAAGAAGGCGGTGATCTTCTTGCGTTTTCCGCGCGCACTGTCCTCCTCGCCCGAAGCCATGAAGACGATGGCAAAATCGGCGACGTCGGCATGCGAGATGAAGTGCTTGGTGCCGTTCAGCACCCAGTCACTGCCGTCCTGGACAGCACTCGCCTTCATGCCGCGCAGGTCGGAGCCGGCGCCTGGCTCGGTCATCGCCAGGCAATCCGACTTCTCGCCACGAATGCACGGAAATAGGTACTTATCCCGCTGCTCCGGCGTGCCCGCGAGCAGGATGTTGGACGGCCGCGCCACGCAGGTCCAGTGCAGCGCATAATTGGCCCGGCCGAGCTCCTTTTCGTAGAGAAGCCAGGTCAGCGTATCGAGACCAGCGCCGCCGACATCCGCCGGCATGTTGGCGGCATAGAGCCCGGCGGCAATCGCCTTTTGCTTGATCTCCTCAATCAGCTCGCGCCGGAGATGGCCCGTGCGCTCGACCTCACGCTCATGCGCATAGAGCTCGTTTTCGACAAAAGCGCGGGTGGTGTCGACAATAAGCTGCTGTTCCTCGGACAGACCGAAATGCATCGCCTCAGCCTCTCTTTTTCGCCGGCTTCTTGTCGGCCTTCTTTTTCGGCTTTTCGACCCGCGCCTTCTCGGCGGCCTTAGACACCTTGCTGGCAGCAAGCTTGGAAAGCTGCTGGGTGTAGTCCCTGTAGAGCGCGCCAGCACCCCAGCCCTTGCCCTTGTTCTGCTTCGACAGCGCATCCATGATCGCGACCAGATTGTCGTCGCGGATCCTTTCCAGCTCGCGGATCGACCAACGGTCGGACTGGTCGTCGGATTGGGTCGCGATCAGGTCGACCAGTTCATCGTTGAACTCCGGCACGTCCATCAGCTTGGTCCACGGCCATTTCAGGCACGGCCCGAACTGCGCCATGAAGTGGCGCATGCCGGCCTCGCCGCCTGCAACGCGATAGACCTGGAACATGCCCATCTGCGCCCAGCGCAGGCCGAAGCCGTAGCGCATGATGTCGTCGAGTTCCTCAACCGTGCAGATGCCGTCCTTGATCAGCCACAGCGCCTCGCGCCAGGCGGCTTCGAGCAGGCGGTCGCCGACGAAGGCTTCGATCTCCTTGCGGATGACGACGGGCTTCATGCCGATCGAGGCATAGATTTCCTTGGCAACCTCGATGGCCTCGGGAAAAGTCTGCTCGCCGCCGACGATCTCGACGATCGGCAGCAGATAGACAGGGTTGAACGGATGGCCGACGACCAGCCGCTCGGGATGCTTCTTCATCGCCACCTGCATGTCGGACGGCTTGATGCCAGAGGTCGACGAGCCGACGATGGCGTTGGCTGGCGCATGGGCGTCGATCTCGGCCAGCACCTTGTGCTTGAGGTCGAGCCGCTCGGGTACGCTTTCCTGGATGAAATCGGCGTCGGCCACGGCTTCCGCAATGGTCTTGGCGAAGGTCAGTCTGCCCTCCTTGGGCAGGCCGCCGGGCAGCATCTGCTTGTAGGCGCGCCGCGCGCCTTTCATCACTTCACCGACCTTGCGCGAGGCCTCAGGATCGGGATCGAAGATCGATACGTCGATGCCGTTGAGCAGCAGCCGCGCCACCCAGCCGGCGCCGATGACCCCACCGCCGATGGCGGCCGCTTTGGAAATTGTCATGGTTCCAGTTCCCCCATTTCGGCCCCCACTCCGGTTTGCTGCGCAAACCACCTCTCTCCCGATCGCTGGGGGAGAGGAAGGACGGCCGCAGTCTTGGCGACTTTCCTCTCCCCTGGGCAGGGGGAGAGGTGGCGAGCGCAGCGAGCCGGAGTGGGGGCGATTGTCTTCATCGCCAAGAGGTTACGCCGCCAGCGGCGCGCGCTTCACGAGGTTGAGCTTCTTGCGCACCTCCTCAGGCCCGATGACCCGCGCGCCCAGATTTTCGACAATGCTCACTGCGCGCTCGACCAGTTGCGCATTGGTGGCGAGAACGCCCTTGCCGAGCCAGAGATTGTCTTCGAGGCCGACACGCACATTGCCACCGGCGATCACTGCGGCTGCCGCATAGGCCATCTGGTTGCGGCCCAGCGAAAAGGCCGACCAGTTCCAGCTCGAGGGCACGTTGTTGACCATGGCCATGAATGTGTTGAGGTCGTCGGGCGCGCCCCACGGCACGCCCATGCACAGCTGCACCAGCGCATCGGGCTTGAGCACGCCTTCCTCGACCAGCTGCTTGGCAAACCACAGATGGCCGGTATCGAACGCCTCGATCTCCGGTTTGACCCCCAGAGCCGTCATCATGCCACCCATAGCGCGCAGCATGCCCGGTGTGTTGGTCATGACGTAATCGGCTTCGGCGAAGTTCATCGTACCGCAATCGAGCGTGCAGATTTCCGGCAGGCACTGGCGCACATGCTCGACGCGATCGGACGCGCCGCCCATGTCGGTGCCGGCTTGCTTGAGCGGCAAAGGCGCCTCCGGAGAGCCGAACACCATGTCGCCGCCCATGCCGGCAGTGAGGTTGAGCACGACGTCGACATTTGCCTCGCGAATGCGCTCGGTCACTTCGCGGTAGAGATGGACATCGCGGCGCGGCTTGCCGGTTTCGGGGTCGCGGACATGGCAATGAACGATCGCAGCACCCGCCTTGGCGGCATCGATGGCGGATTCGGCGATCTGCTTGGGCGAGCGCGGCACATGTGGGCTGCGGTCCTGCGTTCCGCCGGAGCCAGTCACGGCACAGGTGATGAACACTTCCTGGTTCATGGCGAGTGGCATCGGACTTCCTCCCAATCAGATCCGCCGTGAGCATGCCTGACTTGCAGAAGTCTGATTTGCATTTTACGAATCCAAAATGGCAAAAAGCGAAAAGCTGACAATCTTTCGCATCGAACGCGCACCGCTCAAGGTGACGATGCTGGTTTTCTCCGGTGCGTCGATCATGTGTGTGGCTTCGGCCATCGACCCGCTGCGCGCGGCCAACCGCATAGCCGGCGAGACGCTATTCGATTTCCGGCTGGTCTCGACGTCGGGCGAACCGGCAATCACCACATGCGGCTTGCCTGTGGCGGTTAGCGGTGCCTTCGATGCCGACGAGACAAGCGACGTGATCGTTGTGATCGCCGGTTTCGGCACGCAAGGCTACGCCACCTCGAAGCTGCTCGGCGGACTGCGGCGTGCGGCCCGCAACGCCCGTGCGGTGGGCGGCGTCGAAGCCGGCACCTGGCTCGTGGCCCGGGCGGGATTGCTCGAAGGCCGCTCCGCGACAACCCATTGGGAAGACATGGAGGATTTTTCCACCGCCTTTCCCGAAATCGACGTGCGGCCTGATCGCTACATCATCGACGGGCCCGTATTCACCTGCGGCGGTGCGGCGCCAACCTTCGACCTGATGCTGCATCTGGTGCGGTCGCGGCTCGGCATGGCGGTGGCTCTCGATGTCGCCAGCGTTTTCATCTACGACCAGTCGCGCGCGGCGACCGACTCCCAGCCGCTGGTTTCACTGGGGCGGCTCGACGGCTACGACCCGCGCCTCGCCCAGTCGATCCGCCTGATGGAAGCCCATGTCGACCAGCCGCTGACCATAGCCGCGATCGCCAGGCGCTCGGGCGTCACCTCGCGCACACTGGAAAGCATCTTTCGTGCCTCGATCGGCGAGACGCCTGGCGCCTATTATCTTCGCCTGCGCCTGAGTGCTGCGCGCCGTCTGGTGATCGACACCAAGGTCAGCATGGCCGAAGTCGCCGAGCGCACCGGCTTTTCCTCCGCGGCAGCCTTCTCGCGCAGCTTTTCCCGCGCCTTCGGAACCGCTCCGGTCAGGATGCGCCGGAGTTAGCCACGATGGTCAAGGATCCAGTCAACCGCTGCCGCCAGGTCGTTTACGATCGCAGTCGGATGCGGCGCGAACCGGCTTTCGTCGCCGGCGCGATACTTGCCGGTTCTCACCAGGAGGGCCGATCCGATGCCTGCGCGTAACGCCCCGGCCACATCGCTTTCCGCATCGTCGCCGACCATGACCGCCTGCCCCGGCGCGCAGTCCACACCGGACAATGCCGCATGGAAGAAGTCGCGCGACGGTTTGCCCAGCACCGTCGCCTGCTTGCCGGCAGCGAATTCGAGTGCCGCAACGAAGGCGCCCGCATCGAGGCTGAGCCCGCCATCGGCATCCTTGAAGGTGCGGTTGACCGCAAGCGCGAGAAACGCGGCGCCGTCGATAAGTTGCCGGAATGCAGCGTTCATGGCGGCATAGGTGAAGGCGTCGGCGGCATCGCCGACCACAACAGCCCTCCTGGCGCCGAACTTGTTGCCGGCGAATTCGGGCACGAGATCTGGATGCACCAGAAGGTCGGGCACGCAGCCCTCGCGAGTGAGCCAGTCGGCCGCGGCGCGCGCCGGCGTGAACAACTCATCGCGACCGACGGTAACGCCAAGGCCAGCCAGTTGCGCGACGATCGCCCGGTGCGGCGAGCGCGTCGTGTTGCTGACGAAGCGAACGGCCAGGCCTTGCGACCGCAATCGCTCCACAGCCTCTACCGCGCCTGGTATCGGCGTATCGCCGTCATAGACGACGCCCGAAAGATCGAGCAGCACCGCGCGTATCATCGCGCGAGCATGGCGGACCACGCTCCGCGCGTCAAACCACGCTATGGGTATCAGGCCGCATCGCGGCTGTCGTGGTCGATATGCGTCCGCATGCTCTGCGCCAGTACCGCTTCAAGGCGTGATGCGACCGCGCGGGTCCACTCGTCGGACAGCTCCGGCTCCAGCGGCGGCGGCAGCGCCATCAGCCTGTCGACGAACGAAACCGCCTCAGCCTTGTTCAGCAGGGCATCGATCGCAGGGTCATGTGTATCTTTGGTGAAAGTCTTTTGTTCCCGTCTCATGCGCCGTAAGTCACTGATTCGACGGGCGTCTTGAGGGCGAGAAAGAGGCAATACGACGGCAAGGGGGAACTGCTGATTCCCCCTCGCCGGCTGGTTGAGGCATCAGACGTAGCGGTTGACGACGTTCTCCAGATACTCCTGCCGGCCCGACTTCGGCTGCGGCTCGATCTTGTCCTTGATGACGCGGGCGGAGATGTCTTCCAGCGTGCGCTCGCCCGCCAGCATCGCCTTGGCTTCGGCCGAATTCCAGCCGGCATAGCGAGCGTCCAGCGGGCCCGACAGCGCCTTGTCCTCGATCATCTTCGCCGCCGCCTTGAGGCCGCGCGCGCAGGCATCCATGCCCCCGACATGAGCGATCAGCAGATCCTCGGGGTCGAGCGACTGGCGGCGCAGCTTGGCATCGAAATTGGTGCCGCCCGTCTTGAAGCCGCCGCCGAGCAAAACCTGATAATAGGCCAGCGCCATCTCAGGCACATTGTTGGGGAACTGGTCGGTATCCCAGCCCGACTGGTAGTCGTTGCGGTTCATGTCGATCGACCCGAAGATACCGAGCGCATTGGCGGTCGCCAGTTCGTGCTCGAAGGAGTGGCCGGCAAGGATGGCGTGACCCTGCTCGATATTGACCTTCACCTCGTTCTCCAGCCCGTACTTGCGGAGGAAGCCGTAGACGGTGGCGACGTCGTAGTCATACTGGTGCTTGGTCGGCTCCTGCGGCTTGGGCTCGATCAGGATCGTACCGGTGAATCCGATGCGGTGCTTGTAGTCGACGACCAGATTGAGGAAGCGGCCCATCTGGTCGAGTTCGCGGCCCATGTCGGTGTTGAGCAGCGTCTCGTAGCCCTCGCGGCCGCCCCACAGCACGTAGTTCTCGCCGTTCAGCCGCTTGGTGACGTCGATGCAGTGCTTCACCGTCGCTGCCGCGTAGGCGAAGACATCCGGATCGGGATTGGTGGCGGCACCTGCCATGAAGCGGCGGTTGGAGAACAGGTTCGCCGTTCCCCAAAGCAGCTTGACGCCGGTCTTGGCCATCTTGGCTTCGAAATAGTCCGCGATCTCGTCCAGGCGCTTGGCACTCTCGGAGAAGTTGGCACCCTCGGGCCGCACATCGGCGTCGTGGAAGCAGTAGTAGGGAACACCTAGCAGCGAAAACAGCTCGAAGGCGACGTCGGCCTTCAGCTTGGCGTTCTCCATCGTTTCCCCGAACCAGGGCCGTTCGAATGTCTGGCCGCCGAAAGGGTCGCCACCCGGCCATGCGAAGGTGTGCCAGTAGGCGACGGCAAATCGCAGATGATCTTCGAGGCGCTTGCCGAGCACCACCTCGTCGGCATTGTAGTGCCGGTAGGCCAGCGGGTTGGTGCTGCTGGGGCCTTCATATTTGACGGGCTTGATGTCGCCGAAATAGCCGGTGCTCATAGGGGAACTCCTTTCAGTGAGTGCCGATAATCGCCCATTCAGGGGCGGCGTGCGAAATTCCGAATTCGATTACCTCAGCGGTAATTGGTTCCAGTCGGGACTGCTGCGACAAGGATCGCGTCAACAAAGACCAACCCGACGGAGAGCAGAAATGACCGACCACAACGCCATCGCCGAAGCCTACATCGCAGCCTGGAACGAAACCGACGCCGGCGTCCGCAAGGCACGCATCGAGGCCGCCTTCACGTCCGGCATAACCTATCGCGACCCGATCATGCAGGGCGACGGCCATGGCGGAATCGACGCGCTGATAGCAGGCGTCCACAGCCAGTTCCCCGGCTTCCGCTTCACGCTCAAGGGCAAAGCCGACGGATTTGGCGATCATGTCCGCTTTTCCTGGGGCCTTGGTCCCGAAGGTGCCGAAGCAGTGATCGAAGGCTCCGATTTCGGCATCATCGAAAATGGCAGGTTGGGCCGGGTGACCGGCTTCCTCGACAAGGTGCCGGCATAGGCCGGCATCCCTTCCAATGGGCTCAGGCCGCATCATCTGTCGCGCCTTTGATGGCGGGGTAAAGCCTGCGATAGCGCCGATAGGCCTCATCATAGGCACCGGAGAGCGCCGTAACGGGCTCAATGGTTTCGGCGGTCATGGGCGGAGTGCAGACATCGTAGGGGTCGCCGCCCTCCGCCGCGATCAGGCCAAGGCGCGCAGCACCGAAAGCCGCGCCAAAGTCGCCGTCGGCCGGAATGTCGACGGGTACGCCCAACGCGGTGGCAATCGCCTTCAGCCAGTAGCGCGAGCGCGAGCCACCGCCGATTGCAGTGACGCGTTCCAGCTTGGTGCCAGCCTTGGCAAGCGCCTCAAGGCTGTCGCGGAAGGCGAAGGCCACGCCTTCGAGAACTGCTTGCGTTAGCCCGGCACGTTCGATTTCGTGGGCAAGACCGGTGAACGAACCACGGATCGCCGCATCATTGTAAGGCGTCCGCTCGCCAGAGAGATAAGGCAGGAAGCTGACACCGGAGGGCGCGCGCAGTTCGCCACCAAGCTCACCGGTCAGTTCGACGGCACTCTTGCCGGTGATGTTGCTCAGCCAGTTGAGCGAATCCGTCGCCGACAGGATCACGCCCATCTGGTGCCAGGCATTGGGCAGCGCGTGACAGAAGGTGTGTACGGCACTTTCAGGATTCGGCAGATACGCACCGTTGGCGGCAAACAGCACGCCTGACGTGCCGAGCGAAACGAAGGCGGAGCCGGGCCGGACAGTACCCATGCCGCAAGCCGAAGCGGCGTTGTCGCCTGCTCCGCCCGCGATCACGACTGAAGGTGCCATTCCCCATTTGGCCGCCAGTTCATCGCGCAATTGCCCGCCACGGTCGGTGCCTTCGACCAGCTGCGGCATATGACTTTCATCGAGATCGGTCGCGGCCAAAAGCTCCGGCGACCAGCGCCGCGCCGCAACGTCGAGCCATGCCGTGCCGGCCGAGTCCGACATTTCGGAGATATGCTCGCCGCTCAGCCAGAACCGGAGAAAGTCCTTTGGCAGGAGCACTTTGGCGACCTTGGCGAAGATCGCCGGCTCGTTGGCCTTCACCCAGGCGAGCTTGGGCGCGGTGAACCCGGGAAAGACGATATTGCCGGTGATCTTGCGGAAGCGCGGATCGGCGTCGAGCCTTGCGGCCTCGGCATGGCTGCGCGTGTCGTTCCACAAGATGCAGGGGCGCAACACATTGCCACCCGCGTCGAGCAGCGTCGCGCCATGCATCTGGCCCGACAGGCCGATGCCACGAACGGCAGCGAGTTCCCTGGGTTTAGCAACCTTGAGCTCGGCAATGGCGTCTTCAGTGGCGCGGATCCACTCGGCCGGGTCCTGCTCGGACCAGCCAGGATGCGGCCTCGAAACGTCGAGCGCGCCGTGGCCGGAGCCGATGACATTCTGGTCGGCGTCGATCAACAGCGCCTTGACGCCTGACGTGCCGAGATCGAGCCCGAGATACATGCCATTCCTCCCGAACGAGCGACGCGGACGCAATGCGCGCCCCTCCTCTCAATTCACTGGCAACGACCTGAAAACTGCAAGGCCATTGGCCCGTTCCTCCGACGGACGTCGCTTCTTAGCAAACATTCCGGTGCCGGGTCGATATTTATTTCGGAACTCGCAAAAAATAAATCCAGCCCCGTACCGTCGTCCTGCGATCTCGATCTAGCCATGGGCGAGAATTGCCGAGCGCTCGACGAACAGAGCCGATAGCGGGCTTGCCGGACGCGCATGATAGCGTTCGGTCGCAAGTCGCACCGCCAGTGCGTCGTCGCCCGAGCGCAATGCCGCCTCGATCAGCGTCAAGTCGATGACGTCGCGTTGGGCATGACTGCCGCCGAAGCGATGGGCAATGGCGCGCACCGGTTGGAGCAGCCGCACTGTCTCGCCATAGCACCCCTCGCCGAATGCCTTGATCGCCAGCGAAACCGGATGGCCGACGTCGCGCGTGAAGGTGGCATTGTCGTCGTCGCGGTCAATCGCCTCGCGCTGCACGTCGAGCAATTCACTGGCCGGCACTTGGAGCCCGGTGCCGACGAAGGCCATCATCGCATGCGCATCGTTGAAGGCGTAGTTGCCGGCGGTGGCTTTCGGCGCCCAGTTCGCTGCCAGGCTGGCCCAGCGGTCACCGACATCGACGCCCCCGAGATGCAGCCGCCAAAGGATTGCCGAGGCATCGACCATGTTGAGCGCCACGGTCGAGCGCGCCCCGTAGATAGGCCCGTCGAACAGTGCGAGCACCTCTTCGGTCTCGCCCAGATCGTAGTGAAACAGCGCCAGGTGCCACCAGTTGTGGACCTGGAGAAAGCTTTCCTTCGTCCAGGCATCGGTATTGGCGCGCATCCAGGCGATGCCGTCGCTCTGGCGGCTTTGCATCTCCATGACATGCGCCACCGCATGCTGGGCCCAGCCGTCGCGCGGCTCCAGGCCGACCGCCTCGCGTCCCAGCGCCTCGGCACGGGCATACTCGCCCATTTCCTCGAAGCCGAAGGCCTGCATGCCCAGGATCGCGTGATACCCCGGCATGGCGGCACTCCACGCCGGCAGCGCGCGGGCCACGCGGTCGCGCAGCATGCGCGCATCGCCGGTGAAGAAGTCGATCTGGTGGCCGGCCTGCAGCGCCAGCGCATCGCGGGGGTATTCGATGGTCAGTTCTGCAAGGACGCGGCCCGCGTCATGCCAATGGCCATTGGCGAGGCGGCCAAGAGCTTCGACATGGGCCTTTTCCCTCGGGGTCGCTGCCAGCCCCGCCGCCGTGGCGTGGCACTCTCGGGCCACGCCCATTGCCTCGCGCTCGGTCGAAAGGCCATAGAGCCAGCCTTTCAGCACATGCGCCATGACGAAATCGGGCTCGGCTGCAATCGCGGCATTGGCCGAGCCGACCGGATCTCCGACGAAGCGCTGCAGTTCGCTCACGCCGCGTTCGAAATGCACCAAGGCATCATCGCCAGTGCCTGAAAGCGCGAGACCGAGCCGATCCCTCACCACCGCATCAACCTCAGTGCCCGGTGCGAACTGCGGCGGCGGCAATACCGGCACCGACCAGCAAAGTGCCGCCGGTACGGTTGAAGATGCGGATGGCGCGTGGATTGGCGACCACGCTGCGGGCCCTCGCTGCGACCAGCGCATAACCGAAGGCATTGGCGAAGGCGAGCGTCAGGAAGGTCAGTTCGAAGACCAGCATCTGGGTCCAGAAATCGCCGTTGCGGTCGAGGAATTGCGGCAGGAAGGCGACGAAGAACGTGATGCTCTTGGGGTTAAGCGCGGTCACGATCCAGGCATGCGCCATCATCTTCGCTGCCGAGGCGGCATCCGTCCGCGGCTTGGCGTCAAGCGCCCCGCCGGCCCGGAAAAGCTTGACGCCGAGATAGATGAGGTAGGCGGCGCCGATCCACTTCAGAATGGTGAACACAGTAGCCGAAGCTGCAAGCAACGCGCCGATGCCGAGCATGGACAAGGTCATTGCGGTGAAATCGCCGAGCGCCACGCCAACCGCCATCGGCAGCGCCGTGCGCCAGCCTTGGCCGAGCGCGTAGGATACAACCAGCAGAATGGTCGGCCCCGGAATGACAAGCAGCACCGCGGACGCAGCGGCAAAGGCGGCCCAGCTTTCAAACGACATGCAAACTCTCCCTCGTTGGAAAAGGGATCAAGCTCCGCCGCCGTGCCGAAGTAAAGCCCTTAACGCAGCGCAGTCGGCATTCATGCTTTTTCAACCATGAATGGCGAAAATGCGAGCTATCCAGCCGGGCCAACCCGGTATCTGGCCGCCCCGCGTTTACAGTGGAATTGTGCCGTGTCGAAATCGCCTGCCCCCTCCAAGCTCGACCTGACTGATCGCGCCCCGAAACTCGCCTCGCGCCGCAACGTGCTTTTTGGCCTGGGGGCTGTCGGCCTCGTGGCCGGCTGCAGCCGCAGCATGGAGTTCGACATGCCGGCGATGGGGCTCGACACCACCACGACAGGCTCGATCCGGCCGCAGATCAGCGTCGACAAGCAGGTCACCCGTCCCGAACTGATGTATGCCTCCTTCACCGACGAAGGCTACCAGTTGCCCGAGATCCCGTTCGCCAAGGTCGATCCGAAGTTCCGCCGCCAGATCGTCGTCGATCCGACCGGTGAAGCGCCCGGAACAATCGTGGTGCGCTTGCAGGAGCGCTATCTCTACCTCGTGCAGCCGGGCGGCGACGCCATCCGCTACGGCGTCGGCATCGGCCGAGACGGCTTCTTGTGGAATGGCCGCGCCAACATCCAGTACGGCAAGAAGTGGCCGACATGGACGCCACCACGCGTAATGATCGCACGCAAGCCGGAACTCGTGAAGTGGGCCGGTGGCCAGCCCGGTGGCCTCGACAACCCGCTCGGCGCGCGTGCGCTCTACATCTACAAGGACGGCCAGGACACCGGTTATCGCGTCCACGGTTCGCCCGAATGGTGGACCATCGGACAGGCCATGTCGTCGGGTTGCGTGCGCATGATCAACCAGGACGTCATCGACCTGTACAGCCGCGTCAACGGCAAGACGCCCATCGTCGTCAGCTAACCGGCTGGCGCGAACTCCGGCTCCGGCCGAAGACCAAGAATCTCCCATTGCGTCCGCTCCCCTCAAGGGCGCATGTTCTAGAAAATGGCACCGGGAGGACACCATCCATGCCTTCTACATTCGTGATCGCGCAAGGCGGCGGACCCACCGCCGTGATCAACCAGACGATGGCGGGTGCCGTGCTCGAAATCCGCCGGCGCCATCCCAAGGCCCGCATTCTCGGCTCGCGCCACGGCGTGCGCGGCATTCGTGACGGCGACTATGTCGACCTGACCGATATCCCGGAAGAACAGCTTTTGCGTGTCGCCGCGACGCCCGGAGCAGCACTCGGCAGCACGCGCGACAAGCCCGACGCCGCCTATTGCGACGTCATCCTGGAAGGCCTGAAGAAAGCCGACGCGCAGGCCTTCATCTATATTGGCGGCAACGACACCGCCGGCACCCAGCAAATCCTGACCGACGCCGCCAAGGGCGCCATGGCCTTCGTGCACGCGCCCAAGACCATCGACAACGATCTCGAGGAAAACGACCACACGCCGGGCTTCATCTCCGCCGCCGAATTCGTCGCCGGCGCCTTTCTCAGCGTCGACCTCGATTTCCGCGCCTTGCCGGGCATTTATGTCGGCATCGTCATGGGCCGCCACGCCGGCTTCCTGACCGCCGCAGCCGCCGCCTGGCGCGACGACGACACCGACGGGCCGCACCTGATCTACGTGCCCGAGCGCGCCTTTTCGGTGCCGCGTTTCATCGATGAGGTGAAGGCCACCCTGGCGCGTCATCGCCGTTGCGTCGTCGCCGTCTCCGAAGGCGTCACTACCGCCGACGGCAAGGCGCTGGTCGAGAGCATCGTGCCCGCCGACAAGCTCGAACGCGACGCGCATGGCAACATCAAGCTGTCAGGCAGCGACCTGAGCCGCGCTTTCGAAAACGCACTGGCCGAAGGGCTGCCGGGCAAGCGCGCTCGCGTAGACGCGCTAGGCTACATGCCACGTGGCTATATCGGCGCGGTCAACGCGGTCGATGCGCAGGAAGCCTTCGACGCCGGCGTCTTCGCGATCGATGCGGCCGACAAGGGCGGTGGCTCGGTGGCGCTGAAGTATGAAGGCGGCAAGACGGTGCTCAAGCTCGTGCCGCTCGCCAATGTCGCTGGCAAGACCCGGCACATGCCCGATGATTTCATGCTGCCCGACGTCAATCATCTGTCGGAAAAGGGCATGGACTACCTAAGGCGACTGGTGCCGGGCCGCTTCAAGATCGGCAGGCCCTTCGTTTGAAGCCCCGTCCCGGCTGGTTTAGCAAGACCACCGTCGATGGTCGCACGACGATGCTGACCGAGCCCTTCGTCACCGACTACTGCCGCGCGAACATGTGGCTGGTGCGCGGGCGCGATCACGATCTGCTGGTCGACACCGGCATGGGCATCTGCCCGCTCGCGCCCGAAATTGAAACGACGCCCGGTAAGCCGCTGCTTGCAGTGGCAACGCACGTCCATCTCGACCATGTCGGCTCGCTGCATGAATTTTCCTGGCGCGCCGGCCCGCGCATCGAGGCGGAAGCCTTCGCAACCATGCCCGATGCTGCGACCTACGCTTACATGTTCCGCGATCTTCCAGGCGCGGTATCCGAGCTGCCCTATCCCGGTTGGAAATCGATGGACTACGCGATCGAACCCGCGCCGCTTCACCGCCTGCTCGATGAGGGCGACGTGATCGACCTTGGCGACAGGGCGTTCCATGTGCTGCATCTGCCAGGCCATTCGCCAGGCTCGATTGGCCTTTTTGACGGGCAGGACGGAACGCTGTTCAGCGGCGACGCCATCCACGGCGGTGTGCTCATCGACGACATGCCCGATTCCGACCGCATACCCTACTGCGCAACGATGCGACGGCTCCTGAAGTTGCCCGTGCGGGTCACCCATGGCGGCCATGCCGACAGCATCGACGGGCCAAGGATGCGTGAGATCGCTGAGGATTACCTGAGGCGGAACGAGGGATAGCAGCGTCGGCGCCTGGTCCCCTCACCGCGCGGAAACAGCCCCCTCTCCATCACGGCTCCACCGTGTCGGAGAGGGGCTTACTGCAACGGATTGGCGCAGAAGATCAGCCAAGCCCTTCCCCGAAGCCGCTGATCGCCTTGACCTCCAAGAAGTCCTCGAGCCCCCACTTGCCGCCTTCGCGACCGAGGCCCGACTGCTTGTAGCCGCCGAAGGGGCTGCCATAGGGACGGTCGGCACCGTTGATCTGCACCATGCCGGCACGCAGCCTGCGCGCCACGCGCTGGGCGCGCGCCTTGTCTCCCGACTGGACATAGGCCGACAGGCCGTAAGGCGTGTCGTTGGCAATCGCGATCGCCTCTTCCTCGGTCTCGAACGGGATCATCGCCAGCACCGGTCCGAACACCTCCTCGCGCGCAATGCGCATGCCGTTGTTGACGTCGGCAAAGACCGTTGGCCTGACATAATAGCCACGGTTGAAACCCTCGGGACGGCCAAGCCCGCCTGCAACGACGCGCGCGCCCTCCTTGATCGCAACATCGATCAAGCCCTGGACCTTGTCGAACTGCACGTCGGACGACAGCGGGCCGATATGATCCCCCACCTCGGCCGGATTGCCGACCTTGACGCCGGCAGCGTACTTCGCTGCGATGTCGACGGCCTTGTCGTAGACAGGCCGCTGCACCAGCATGCGTGTCGGCGCGTTGCAGGACTGGCCGGTGTTCTCGAAACAATGCGCCAGCCCGCGCGTCACCGCGTCGGCAAGGTCAACGTCGTCGAAGACGATGTTGGGCGACTTGCCGCCGAGCTCCAGCGCCACGCGCTTGACCGTCTCCGATGCCGCCTTGGTCACTGCCACGCCGGCCCTCGTCGAACCGGTGAACGACATCATGTCGATGCCGGGATGGCGCGACATGGCCTCGCCCACGGTCGGCCCGTCGCCATTGACCATGTTGAACACCCCGGCCGGGAAGCCTGCCTCTTCCATCATCTCGGCAAAGACGACCGAGGATATCGGCGCGATCTCGGATGGCTTGAGCACGACTGTACAGCCGGCGGCTAGCGCCGGCACCACCTTCAGCGTCACCTGGTTCATCGGCCAGTTCCACGGCGTGATCAGCCCGCAGACGCCAATCGGCTCGCGCACGATACGCTCCTGCGGATTTTGCTTGTTGAGCGGCTCCTCGAATTCGAAGCCCTTCAGCACCTCGATGAAGCTTTCGATATGGCCGGCGCCGCAAGCAGCCTGGGATTCGAGCGCGAGCTTCATCGGGGCGCCCATTTCCCACGAGATTGCATTGGCCATGTCGCGCATGCGTCCGTTGTAGGCGGCGAGCAGTTTTTCAAGCAGCGCCAGGCGCTCTTCGCGGCTGGTCACGCTCCATGCCGGAAAAGCGCGCTGTGCTGCCGCTACCGCCTTGTCGACATCCGCGGCCGAGCCCAGCGAGATGACGGCAAAGGGCTGCTCGTCAGCCGGGTTGATCACCTCGAGCTCCCTCGTCGCCGTCGGCGCGACCCATTTTCCGTCGATGAAGAAATTCGTCTTGCGCAGCATGGCGGGCTCCTTGTTCAGCGTCTTGTAGTACTTGGCGCGCGGCGCCCATGTCTTGAATCCGACCGTATTTGTAGGCCGACGGCCCCGGAGCGGGAAGGCTTGGGTCACTGCTTGCCTGCCTGTGACACAATGTCAGTAGGTTTTGGTAATATAGCCGATAGCGAGTGGATCGCATGCCGCCTTGTTTTATAAGGCTCTTCCACCGAGGCCAGCATCATGTCGATATCAGGTTCGCGTCGCCAGGCGGCGATCGCCTTCATTTTTGTCACCGCCGTTCTCGACATCGTGGCGATGGGCATCATCATTCCCGTTCTGCCTTCGCTGATCGAAGAGTTCGCCGGGTCGAACGCCGATGCCGGCTGGATCAACGGTGTCTTCGTCGCCCTCTGGGCCTTCATGCAGTTCGTCTGCTCGCCGATCATCGGCTCGCTTTCGGATCGCTATGGCCGCCGGCCGGTGATCCTTTTGTCTACCGCAGGCCTTGCCGCCGACTACGTGCTGATGGCGCTGGCGCCCAACCTGTGGTGGCTGGCGCTCGGGCGCATCGTTGCCGGCATAACCTCGTCGAGCTTCACCACCGTCTTTGCCTACATGGCCGACATCACCCCGCCGGAAGGTCGCGCCCGCGCCTATGGCCTCATCGGCGCTGCCTTCAGCGCCGGCTTTGTCGCTGGCCCGCTGATGGGCGGCTTCCTCGGCGAAATTTCGCCGCGCGCACCGTTCTGGGTCGCTGCGGCAATGAGCACGCTCGCCTTTCTCTATGGCGCCTTCGTGCTGCCGGAATCGCTGCCACGCGAAAAGCGCATGGAGTTCTCCTGGCGCCGGGCAAACCCTTTTGGCGCGATGAT
The DNA here is from genome assembly GCF_003148805.1 of Aminobacter sp. AP02. Lineage (GTDB taxonomy): Bacteria > Pseudomonadota > Alphaproteobacteria > Rhizobiales > Rhizobiaceae > Aminobacter. The sequence continues at coordinate 67,792 of NZ_QGGX01000016.1, read as the reverse complement.
GCTGTTGCGCTCGCACCCCGAACTGACCGGGCTGGCCGCAGTGACCTTCCTGCTGCATTTCGCCCATCACGTCTTCTCGGCGGTATTCGTGCTTTATGCCGCCTACCGTTACAACTGGCACGCCTGGGAGGTCGGCACCTTGCTGGCATTGGTGGGCGTGCTCGACATGATCGTGCAGGGCCTGATCGTCGGCCCTGTCGTCAAGCGCTTCGGCGACCGCGCCACCATGGTGTTCGGCCTGTTCGGCGGTGCTGTCGGCATCGCCTGCATGGGCTGGGCGCCTACCGGCCTCTGGTTCACGCTGGCCATGATCCCCAACGCCTTGTGGGGCCTTGCCATGCCCACGACCCAGTCGCTGATGACCCAGCGTGTCTCGGAATCCGAGCAGGGCCAGTTGCAAGGCGCCAACATGAGCGTGGCCAGCATTGCCGGCGTCGCCTCGCCGCTGTTCTTCGGTGCGGTCTACGCCTGGACGCTGAGCGAAGGCACACCCATGCCTTACCCCGGCCTCGCCTTCTACCTCGCAGCGCTCGTGCTGCTTGCCGCGGCCTGTCTTGGCTGGGCGGTCGCGCGCAAGGCCGGCCGGGCCGACGAAGCCGAAAAGGCCGCCTGAGCAATTTCAGGCAGTTGCCACAGGGCGGCGCACCAGCACCGGCAGCACCTCACCGGCGAAGAGTTCCATGTCGGCGATGGCCGCCTGCATGTCCAAGATGCCATTGCCGTTGAAGACCAGCCGCACGGCTTCGATACCAGTGCTTTCGGCAAGCGCGTTCAATTGCGCGACGCAATCCTCGGGCGAGCCGGCGATAATCTGCCGGGACATGGCGGTCTGCCGGTCGGGCAACAATATCTGATCTGTCGGGCGCCCGGCAGCCCGCGCCGACTTCAGACGGCGTTCGTGCAGGCGCGGGATGAGCTCGTCGAGCTTGGCCATGGCGAGCGCAGTCGTTCGCGCGATGCAGACGTAGCGGGACAGCGACGAGGCCTGCAGTCTGCAGCCGTGGCCTTCCTCCTCGATGATTCCGCGATAGGTAGCGATCTGCGCCGCCTCCGGTGGATCGAGGCTAAGCAGCAGCGGCAATCCTTCACGCGCGGCAAAGCCCAGCGTGTCGCGCGAGGTTCCCGCGACATAGACAGGCACGCTCTCGTCGCCGAGCAATGGCCCCACTGGAATGTCCGATGCCGGCCAGCACGAACCTCCATTGATGATGGCACCTGTGGACCAGGCTTCGCTCATGATCCGGTAGGACTGCTCGAAGCGATCCCGGGTGGTTTCGGCGGCGATACCCAATGAATTGAGCGTCGCCGGATGCGTGCCGCGGCCAATGCCGAGATCGAAACGGCCAGCGCTCTGCCAGTGCAGTTGCGCAACCTCTTCAGCGAGCAGGTATGGATGATAGAGCGGCGTGACCACGATTGAGGTCCCCACCCGCAGGCGGCGCGTGCGGGCAAATATCGCCGACGCAAGCATCAGTGTCGATGGATAAGCCTGTGGCGGATTCTGGAAGTGAAACTCGTTGAACCAGATACCGTCAAAGCCCAGGCGGTCGATCTTTTCGCAAAGGCCAAGCATGAGCTCATGGCTATCTGTGCGGCTTGCCCGGGCAAACCCCGCAATGTCCAGCCGCATCAGGCCAACTCGTGCGGTGAGAACACGGGGACACCCCTTAAAAGGCCAACTTCGACATCCACACCATAGACCTTGCGAACGACTTCTTCCGTGAGCGTACTTTTCCAGTCGCCGTGGCTCACCACCACGCCCTTGTCGAGCAGCAGCAAGCTGTCTGAAAACCGGGCGGCAAGCGACAGGTCGTGTATTGCGACAAGGGCCGTCACGCCCCTCTCCCGGGCGATCTCGGCCACCACCCGAAGCGTGAAAAGCTGGTTGCCTATGTCCAGCGCACTTGTCGGTTCATCGAGCACCAGCACATCGGTTTCCTGCGCCAGGGCGCGTGCCAGCATCACCCGCTGGCGCTCGCCGCCGCTGAGTTCCGACATCGGGCGAAACGCGAAATCCTCAAGCCTCAACCTTGCCAGCATCTCCTCTACGAGGCTGAGGTCCTTACGGCTCGGGGTCGAACCCATATGTGGCGTGCGGCCGAGAAGGCAGGTCTCGAAAACAGTGGCCGGAAAACTGAGCGGCGACGATTGCGGCACATAGGCGATCCGGCGCGCGCGTAGTTTCGGCATCATTGTCCCGATATTGACGCCGTCCAGAAGCGTGCGGCCTGACGAGGGCGTGGAAAGCCCAAGCACGATCCGGATCAGTGTCGACTTGCCGGCACCGTTCGGCCCGATCAGGCCGAGAATGTCTCCCTTCTTCAGTTCGACGGAGACGTTGCGCAAAACCTGTCGCGCACCGTAGCCGAAGCAGACATTTTCGATCGAAAGGTGGGCGCTCATGAAAAATACTCCGAGCGGCGCGACAAGATGAGGTGGAGGAAAAGCGGTACGCCGACGAAGGCGACAACAATGCCTACGGGAATGACCGTTGGGCTGAAAACCATCCGCCCGACAGTGTCGGCGAGCAGCAGCAGGGCCGCACCGCAAATCGAGGCGAACGGTATGAGATAGCGGTGGTCGCTGCCGATGATCAGGCGTCCGACATGCGGTCCAATAAGGCCGACAAAACCGATGACCCCGGTGAAGCTGATGACGACGGCAGAAACCACCACCGAGAGAACGACGGCGAGACCTCGTAGCATCGCGACGTTGATGCCGAGCGACCGGGAAACATCGTCGCCGGCGCTCGTCAGCGCGTTGAACTGCCAGGCTTTGGCCTGGGCGAGCGGCAGAGCGACGAGCAGCGCAAGGCCGGCAACTACCACCGCGTCCCAACCGATGCCGTTGAGGCTGCCGAAGGTCCAGTGGACGACGCGCGCCAGTTGCTCCTGCGTGGCGACGAACTGCACGGCGGCTGTCATCGCGCTGAACAGGTACATCAGCGCAATGCCGGTGAGCACCATGGTCTGGGCGCCCATGCCGCGCAGCCAGGCCATGGAAAACACCAGGGCGGCACAGCCGAGCGCGAACAGGAAAGCGGTCAACGGCACGAAATACAGCCCGGCTGCGCTGAACCCGACGCCGAACATGATGGCGACCGAAGCGCCAAATGCCGCCGCCGATGAGACGCCGATCGTGTAGGGGCTGACCAGCGGATTGCGCGTGATCGCCTGCATCAGAACGCCGGCAAAGGCCAACGAACCGCCGGCGACGATCGCCATGACAACGCGCGGCAAGCGCAGATGGAGCAGCACCCGGGCCTGTTGGGGATCGGCGTTGGCTGGAACGAGGCCGAAGGAGATTTTCTCCACGACGACCGCGAGCAAGGTCGCCATGCCCGTTTGCGATATGCCCATGACAGCCACCGCCCCCGCCAGGACGAAAAGCCCTAGCAGAGACAACAAGACAATCGCCAGCCGCCAGCGCCCGGCTTGCAGGTATCGCCGAGCGGTGCCTTGCACGGCATGGCCATTTGGCACGCCGGCAGTTGTCGCGACTTCCATGGAGGCTCACCTCAGTTTTTGGTGCCGGGTACGCCGCCGCCGAAGATACAGGCAGCGGCGCGTCGATCGTCAGTTCACAGCGGTGCCTGGTAGGTCATGCGTCCTTCGAACGGCAGTCCCTGGAAGGTTTCGATCCATTCCTTCATCGCCGCTTCCGGGTCGACGTCGGCAAACAGCTCGGGGTAGAGCCATTTGGCGACCTGCAGGGCACCGGTGACCTTGGACGAGCCGCCGGCAAGGTAGTAGTTGATCAGGCGAACGTTGCCGGCCTGCCCCGCTGGCGTACCTGAAATCTCCTCGCGGGCGACGATGCCTTTCCAGCCTTCCACGAACTTGGCTTCGGGGATCGTCTGGTAGGAACCCGGCTGCAGCTTGATGACCAGATCCGGCTTGCGCGCGATGATCTCTTCAGGATCGATGGTGAAGCTGTTTTCGTTGCCGCGCGAAGACGGCTCCTTCTTGATATCGATATCGCCGAAGACATTGATGCCGCCGCCTGCCTCGATCATGTCGTGCCAGCCGGAGCCGGGTGTGACCGTCACCAGGTCACGAACCTCTTCAAGATAGATCTTCTTTCGCTCGACGCCCTTCAGGCGCTCCGCCAGTAGATCCATGTAACGCGTGTAGTAAGCGTTCAGCGCATCGGCCTTTTCCTTCTTGCCGAAAAGCTGCCCAAACAGCGTTACGTTCTGCACGTGCTGGAGCGTATCCCAGGCCGTGACCACCAGGACGGGAATGCCAAAAGCCTCGAGCTGGCGCGCCGCTTCCTCGTAGACGCCGTTGCGCGGAATGATCACCACATCGGGCTTGAGCGCCACGATCGCTTCATAGTTGGGCTGGGTCTGGCCCTGCCCGACGATGTCGCTCTCCTTGAACTGGGGCCAGTAGGCCGGGTCGCGCATCGTGCTCGCGTCAACGCCGACAACCTTGTCGATGGCACCGACAGCGCGGGCAAACTCGACGGCATAGCGGTTGAAGATGACCGCCCGATCGATCGGAAGCTCCAGCTCTACCTTGCGACCGGCATCGTCGGTGAAGGTTTCGGCCGCTGACGGCACGATACCTATCGCCGCCGCGACGGCCAGCACGAGCCAGAAGGCTAACTGTCTGATTTTCATGGTCTCTCCATATGTGATGTGGGTGCCGATAACCAGAAATCCCGAGGTCAGGGCGCGTCTGGGGGAGATCAGTTTCTCAACGGCTGCCGCGCCGACGAGGCGAATTGGCCAAGGCCGAGCACGCAGAAGGCGTCTCTGCTTTGGTCAGAAATCTTGTTGGGGAACCTGATCTTCCCAGCATCGCCGCGCATCCTGCCAAACCTCCACCTGCAAGGGACGAGGCTGCGGAAATGCGGCCCGACGAAAGCCGCATGCGGACTTTCGAACTGGGACCGTCACTCCTGTGGCACACCCCGACCACGGAATCTCACTCTGTCAGGCAGGTCTCCTGGCTCGCGGGTCGTAGCCCTATTCGCCCGTCTTCCCGGCACGTAAATGCCAGTGACATAGGGGCGATCGGCTCACCGCTTACAGTTGCGGGTCAGCTCCGGTTTCACACCGGATTCCCTCTTAGCTTCCACCCCTGGGGATGGAAGACCATGACGGCGGCAAACTATCGCCGTCAAAGCTGATGTCAAGTCGATATGTAAATCTCAAAAAATCTTGCAGCAGAAAAAGTTCTGAGCTTCACGAAACACTTCGAAATACCCAGCATTCGGCCTCACCGGCATGACGATCCGACTTCAATTGCTGATCGCTCGCAGATGGAGGCATCGACGCCGGCCTTCTGATCCACTTCGTCCCCTCGTCGTGACGGACCACCAGTTGACGTCCTGGCTGAAATATATTTCACTATATGAATTTTATTGACTCATGATTGTAAGCCTGTAATCTCCAGATCGTCGGCTTCGGGAGGAAGTTCGGCGGCAATCAATCCACATAGCGGCGCTTTGGGCGGCCGCGACGGTCATTGAGGATGGCTTCGGCCAAGGGAGGAAACTTGCGCAAATTTCTGAGCACGCTCGCAATCGCGGCGGCTGCGTCGACCTGTTTGGCTTCGACCCAGGCGCTTGCCGAAACCGCCAACCCGTTCAAGTGCGAGCCGGGTGAGAAATACGTCATGAACGTCATGGTCTCGGGCGTCGAATACTGGTTCCCGGTCTACGAGATGTTCAAGCAGGCCGGGCAGCAGTTCGGTTGCGAGACTGAATACACCGGCACGCCCGAATACGACGTCAACAAGCAGATCGCCACCTTTGACCAGGCGCTCGCGCAGAAGCCGGCCGGCATCCTTGTCCACCCGATGAACTCCGATCCGTTCATCGAGCCGATCAACCGCGCCATCGAGCAGGGCACCGCCGTCGTCACCTTCGCGGCAGACTCGCCCAACTCCAAGCGCGTCTCTTTCATCACTTCGGACAATCTCGCCGAAGGCACCTACGCCGCCGACGCGGTCGCCAAGGCGATGGACGGCAAGGGCGAGTATGCCGTGCTGGAAAACCCCGGCCAGGACAATCACGACAAGCGCATCTCGGCCTTCATCGCCCGCATGGAAGCCAAGTGGCCCGACATGAAGCTGGTCGGTCGCGCCGCCTCGAACCAGGACCCGACCAAGGCCTACCAGGCCGTGCTCTCCCTCGCCCAGGCGCATCCCGACCTCGGTGCCGTGTTCATGCCGGAAGCCAATTCGGCGATCGGTGCTGCCCAGGCAGCAAAGGAAGGCGGCGGCAAGATCAAGGTCATGCTGGCCGACGTCAACGCCAAGATCCTCGACATGATCAAGGCCGGCGAGATCTACGGCTCGGTCAACCCCAACCAGGGCATGCAGGGCTATATGGGCTTCATGCTCCTGTGGCTGGCCAAGCATCCCGAGCTCATCGACCCGATGAACGACACCAAGCGTTCGGGCGCCAACGGCATGAGCGTGCCCTTCGTCGACAACGGCTTTTCCATCGTGACTGCCGAAAACGCCGACGACTTCTATTGGGACAAGTATCTCAAGCGTCGTGGCACCAAGGGCATCGAAGAATAAGCTCGAACCCTGCCCTCGCGGCACAAACCCCGGAAGGGGGCATCATGTCCCCTTCCCATTCGCAGCGCCCATCGCAGGAGCATGGCGTGACCGAGACGCCCATTCTTGAAATACGCGGCCTGTCCAAGGCCTTCGGCCCGGTCAAGGCGCTGAGCGACGTGCGTTTCGAGCTCAAGCGCGGCGAAATCCATGCGCTGTGCGGCGAAAATGGTGCTGGCAAGTCGACGCTCATGAACATGATCGCCGGCGTGCTGCAGCCAGACCACGGTGAAATCCTGATCGATGGCACCCGCGTTTCGATCCCCTCGCCTTCGGCAGCCCAGCGCCTCGGTATCGCGCTCGTCCACCAGGAGATCGCGCTGTGCCAGGACGCGACGGTGGCCGAAAACATCTACATGGCGGCGATCAATGCCCGACGCGCGCCACTGATGAATTTCAACCGGCTCTATGCCGAAGCGCAGAAAGTCATGGACCTGCTCGCGCCCATTCCGGTGCGCACCAGGGTCGCCGACCTGTCCATTTCCAACCAGCAGCTCGTCGAGATCGCCAAGGCGCTGACGCTCGACTGCAAGGTGCTGATGCTCGACGAACCCACTGCAGCCCTGACCGAGAGCGAAGCGCAGCGGCTGTTTGCCATCGTCCGCGGCCTAAGGGATCGCGGCATTTCGGTGGTCTATATCAGCCATCGCATGGCCGAGATCTTTTCGCTCTGCGACCGCGTCACCGTCTTCCGCGACGGCCACTACGTCGCCACCGACCCCATCGCCCAGAGTTCACCCGACGACGTCGTGCGCAAGATGGTCGGCCGCGAGATCACCCAGCTCTATCCCGACAAGCTGGCGCCGCAGGAACCCGGTCGCCTGCTGCTCTCGGTCGAAGGCCTTTCGGACGGTGATCGCTTCAGCGGTGTCAATCTCGAGCTGCACGCCGGCGAAATCCTCGGCATCGGCGGCCTGATCGGGGCCGGCCGCAGCGAAATAGCGCAAACCATCTGCGGCCTGAGGCCAGCAGCGTCGGGCACAGTCACGCTCGACGGTAAGGCACTTCACATCCGCAGCTACAGCGATGCCGTCAAGGCCGGCCTCGTCTACCTCTCGGAAGACCGCAAGGGTTCGGGCGTGTTCCTCGACATGCCGATCGCGGCGAATGTCTCCGCACTCGACCTCGGCAAGCTGACCGGTTCGCTCGGCATGCTCGACCGCAAGGCGGAGGACCGCCAGGCGAGCGACCTCACCAGGCAGCTCGGCGTGCGTATGGCCGGCATCGACGCGAGGGTGTCGACGCTCAGCGGCGGCAACCAGCAGAAGGTGGCGATCGCCAAGCAGCTCTCGATCGACCCGAAAGTCATCATCATGGACGAGCCGACGCGCGGCATCGACGTCGGCGCCAAGGTCGAGATCCATCGCCTGCTGCGCCAGCTTGCCGCCAAAAGCACGGGCATCATCGTCATCTCGTCGGAGCTGCCGGAACTGATCGGCCTGTGCGACCGCGTCATGGTGGTGCGCGAAGGCAAGATCGCCGGTGAACTCGGCGCCGACGAGCTTGGCGAGGAAGCCATCATCATGCTCGCCTCGGGCGTCCGGAATTCTTCAAATCAAGAAAAGCAGGCCCAAAATGTCGCCTAGGGAAGCGGGAGAAACCCTGATGCATGCCGAAATCAAGGCGGATGGCGCGCGGCGCATCAACTTCGCCCGTCTCGCCTCGATGCGCGAAGCCGGCCTGATCGTCATCATCCTGGCACTGTGCATAGCCATGAGCTTCGCCTCGCCGCATTTCCTGACATGGGGCAATTTCCGCGCCATGCTGATGAGCTTCTCGATCGAGGGCATCGTCGTCGTCGGCATGACCATCCTGCTCATCGTCGGCGGCATCGATCTATCGGTCGGCTCGGTGGTGTGCTTCTCGATGGTGGTCTCGGGCGCTCTGTTCTTGGCCGGGCTCGACCCTTGGACCGCGAGCCTGATCGGTATCGGCGTCAGCGCCCTGATCGGCGCTGCCATGGGCTTCTTCGTCACCGTGGTCGGGCTCAACCACTTCATCACCTCGCTTGCCGCGATGGTCATCGTGCGCGGCCTGTGCCTGGTCATCACCAAGGGCACGCCGCTGTCGTTGTTCACTCTGCCGCCGGCCTTCAAGGCGGTCGGCCAGGGCAGCTTCCATGGCCTGCCCTATGTCATCATCATCTTCGTCGTCGTGGTTGCGATCTTCGACTTCCTGCTGCGCCGCGCCACCGCCTTCCGCAAGGTGTTCTACACCGGCTCCAACGAGAAGGCGGCGCAGTTCTCGGGCATCAAGACCAAGCAGGTGAAGTTCTGGGTGACGGTGCTGTGCTCGACCCTCGCTGGCTTTGCCGGCGTCATCTACATGGCGAGATTTGGAGCCGCGACGCCCACCTTCGGCGCCGGCATGGAGCTCAACATCATCGCGGCTGCCGTGATCGGCGGCGCCTCGCTCAATGGCGGCTCCGGCACCATCTTCGGCGCCATCCTCGGCATGGCCCTGCTCTCGGTGGTCACCAGTTCGCTGATCCTGCTCGACGTGTCTGTTTACTGGCAGGACATGATCAAGGGTTGCATACTGCTTGCCGCCGTCTCCATCGACCACTTCCTGCACCGCAAGAAGTCCTGAGCATAAGACGAGACAACATCATGGCACCCCCGAACACCCGCGACGACATTGCGACCGTCCGCCAGATGCATCAGGCCCTTGTGCTCCATTATGTCGAGGGCAAGACCCAGGCCGAGATCGCAAGGGAACTTGGCATCTCGCACGCCACCGTCAACCGCCTGATCAAGCGCGGCCACCAGCTCGGCCTCGTCGAGATCAAGATCAAGTCGCCGATCGACCATCTCGTCGACATCGAGACGCGTCTCGTCGCACTCGGCGGCATCGAGCGCGCCGTCGTCGTGCCTTCGGTGTCGGACAATCCGCAGACCGCCTTGCAGCGGGTCGGCGAAGCGGCAGCCCGCTTGCTGCTCGATACCATCAAGGACGGCGACACCATTTCGATCACCGGCGGCAAGGGCGTCAGCGCGCTTGTCGCAGGGTTGAGGCCTGATCGCCGCTACGACGTCGAGGTCATCCCGGCGACCGGCCTGGTCCAGGGCAAGCACTACACCGACGTCAACCACGTCGCATCGCTGATGGCCGACAAGCTCGGCGGCCGCGCCTACCAGGTGCATGCGCCGCTGTTTGCCGACACGCCCGAGCAGCGCGAAATGCTGATGGGCGTACGCTCGGTCGCCGACGTCTTCCGCAAGGCGCGCGAGGCCGATGTCGCGGTTGTCGGCATCGGTTCGATCCTGAGCGACGACTCCAGCTATTATGACCTGCATCCCTCATCGAGCGCCGACCGCCGGGCCATCGAGCAGTCAGGCGCCTCGGGCGAATTGCTCGCCCACTTGATCGACCGCAACGGCAAGCTTTGCAGCTACGCGCTTAACCGCTCGCTGGTGTCGCTGACGCTCGACGAATTCGCCACCATCCCGCGTTCGATCGGCATCGCCAGCGGCCCGAGCAAGGCAGCACCGATCCTGAGTGCGATGCGCGGCAACCATCTCGACACCATCGTCACCGACGAGGCGACCAGCCTCCAGATTTTCGACCTTGCCGAACAGGAGGCAGCATGAGCTCCCGACACATCCAACGCTTAATCGGCCGTTCCGGCGTCTCCGCATCGGCCGTAGGCCTCGGCACCTGGGCGATAGGCGGATGGATGTGGGGCGGCACCGACGAGCAGGCCTCCATCCGAGCCATCGAAGCTTCCATCGAGGCAGGCGTCAGCCTGATCGACACAGCTCCCGCCTACGGCCTTGGCCGCAGCGAGGAGATTGTCGGCAAGGCGATCAAGGGCAAGCGTGACAAGGTGGTGATTGCCACCAAATGCGGGCTCAATTGGCACTCCGGCAAAGGCAACCACTTCTTCGACCAGGATGGCAAGCCAGTGCACCGCTATCTCGGCGCCGACGGCATCGCCCATGAGATCGAGCAGAGCCTGCGCCGCCTCGGCACCGACTACATCGACCTCTACATCACCCACTGGCAGGACCCGACGACGCCGATCGCCGACACCATGGCAGCGCTCGAAAAGCTCAAGGCGGAAGGGAAAATCCGTGCCATCGGCGCTTCCAACGTCAGCACCGATGACCTCGAGCAATATGTCGCCGCTGGCCAGATCGATGCGATCCAGGAACGCTATTCGATGATCGATCGATCGATCGAGGCGAGCCTTTTGCGGATCACCCGCCGCAACGAGGTCGCGACGCTCAGCTATTCGTCGCTGGCGCTCGGCCTGCTGACCGGGATGATCGACCCGTCGCGCGAATTCACCGGCGACGACCAGCGCAAGGGCAACCCGCGCTTCTCGTCCGCCAATCGGCAGAAGGTGGCGAACCTGAAGCAGGCCATCGCCCCTGTCGCCGAACGGCACAAGGCGTCGATGGCCCAGGTCGTCATCGCCTGGACGCTGGCGCAGCCCGGCATCACCTTCGCGCTTTGCGGCGCACGCAACGCCCAGCAGGCGCTCGACAATGCCCGTGCCGGCGAGATCACCCTTGGTACGGACGAACTGACAACCATCGACACGGCAATCGCCACGCATCTCACCTCCATGGATGCCTGAGCGAAAAGGCATAGCCCACATGAACCGCAACGACACACTCGCCGCTCTGCGAGAGCGGCCCGATATTGCCGTGCTCGTGATAGGAGGCGGCATCAACGGCATCTCGGTGTTCCGCGAGCTTGCCCTGCAAGGCGTCGACGTCCTGCTGGTCGACAAGGGCGACTATTGCTCAGGCGCGAGTGCTGCCTTGTCGCGCATGGTGCATGGTGGCCTGCGCTATCTCGAAAACGGCGAGTTCAAGCTGGTGCGCGAGTCGCTGGTCGAACGCGACCGCCTGCTCAAGAACGCGCCGCATTACGTCGCGCCGCTGCCGACCACGGTGCCGATCTTCGACACCTTCTCCGGCATCGCCAATGGTGCTGTCCGTTTCCTCGGCCTGACACGGCGGCCGAGCCGGCGCGGCGCGCTGGTGATCAAGGCGGGGCTCACCATGTACGACCTGTTCACCAGGGCGAGGCGGCTGATGCCGACGCACCGCTTCAGGGGGCGCGCCGAAACCTTGAAGACATGGCCTGCGATCAACCCCGATATCCGTAGCTCCGCCACCTATTACGACGCCTGGGTCAGCCGGCCCGAGCGCCTCGGCCTGGAAATGCTGTTCGACGCCATCGCATCTGGCCACACCGCGCGCGCCCTGAACTACACTGCCGTCGCGGCATCGGACGACGGCCTTGCCCTCACCGACACGTTAACCGGCGAGGCGCTACCGGTCCGTCCGAAGCTGATCATCAACGCCACCGGCGGCTGGATCGACCTGACCAACAAGGCGATCGGCGCCGATGCGCCTCGCATGATGGGCGGCACCAAGGGCTCGCACCTCATCGTCGACAATGCCGAGCTCCACGACGCGCTCGGCGGCCACATGGTCTATTACGAGAACGAGGACGGCCGCATCTGCATCCTGTTTCCCTATCTCGGCAAGGTGCTGATCGGCTCGACCGACATCCGCGTCGACGACCCCGACCAGGTCCGCTGCGAGGACGACGAACGTAGCTACATCCTGCAATCGCTCGCCTTCGTGTTCCCCTCTATCGTGATCGCCGACGACGAGATCGTCTTCCGCTTCGCCGGCGTGCGCCCCTTGCCCGCCAGCGATGACAGCTTCACCGGGCGTATCCCGCGCGACCATTTCTGCGAATTCGTCGAAGCGAGCGGCAATCTGCCGGCCACGCTCTGCATGATCGGCGGCAAATGGACGACCTTCCGTTCTTTTGGCGAGATGGCCGCCGATATGGCGCTGGAACGGCTTGGCATGAAGCGGAACAAAAGCACCGAGGACCTCGCCATCGGCGGCGGCAGGAATTTTCCCGCCGATCCGGCAATCTGGTGCACCGCGCTCGCGACGAAACACCGCCTTGCGGTCGAACGTGCGCAACAGCTTTTCGAGCGCTACGGCACCTCGGCTGTGGATTTCGCCGTACCCCTCGCAGCGGACGAGATGCTGCCGCAGTCGGACTATTCCTCCGGCGAAATCCGCCGCATCATCGAGCGCGAGCAGGTCGAGTCCCTGGCCGACATCTTCCTGCGCCGCACCACCATCGCCATCTCGGGCGGCCTCAACCTCGCTCTCATCGACGCCGTCCTCGACATCCTCGCTGCCAGCAAAGGCTGGGACGCAGCGCAGGCCGCCGCCGAGCGCAGCGCCTTCCTCGGCTTGCTCGCCCACCAGCACGGCATCGACCTTTCAGACCTCTCCCAGACGAACGACAAAAGGAGCGCCCTATGCGCATGAACCACAAAGTCCGCATGAACCGGCTCTTCGGCGGTGGCCGCTGCCTCGACGTCGCTGTCGACCATGGTGTCTGCAACGAGCCGAGCTTCCTCAACGGGCTGGAGGACATGGCGGGCGTCGTCGGCCAGCTGGTCAAGGCCCGTCCGGATGCAATCCAGATGAACTACGGCCAGGCCGACCTGCTGCAGGCGGTGCCGGGCAAGGACAAGCCGGCGCTGGTCATGCGCATCGACATGGGCAATCCCTACAACAAGGTCCGCCACCGCTCGATGTGGGCGGTGCTGCAGAACGAGGCCGAGCCGCTGCTCGGCGCCATCGAGATGGATGCGGCCTGCGTCGTCGTCAACCTGTTCATGCTGCCCGACGAACCCGACCTGTTCCGGCAATGCGTCCAGAACATCGCGCGTGTCCGCGCCGATTGCGAAAAATACGGCCTGCCGCTGATGATCGAGCCGCTGGCCATGCTGCCGGTCGACCAGCACGGCGGCTACATGGTCGACGGCGATGCCGAAAAGATCGTGACGCTGACGCGGCTGGCGCGCGAGATGGGCGCCGACATCATCAAGGCCGACCCGACGACCGATCCCAACGACTTCCACCGCGTCGTCGAGGCGGCGCGCTGCCCGGTGCTGGTACGTGGCGGCGGCAAGGAGGACCTGCGCGCCGTGTTCGACAAGTCGGCTGCGCTGATGGCACAGGGCGCGATGGGGATGGTCTATGGCCGCAATATCTACCAGCATGCCAATCCGAGCGCTGTCGTGCGCGGGCTGATGGCGATCATCCACGACGGCGCGGATGGCGCGACGGCCTTCGACCTGTACAAGCAGGCCTGAGCAGCGGCATCGGGAGGAGCCAATGGGCAAGTACATTCTGGGCCTCGATGCAGGCAACACCGTCATCAAGGCGATCATCTTCGACCTGTCGGGGCAGGAACTCGCGCTCGCCGCGTGCGATGGTCGCTCCAGCATGCCCAAGCCTGGCCATGTCGAACGCGACCTTGGCGAACTCTGGCGCAATGCAGTTACCGTCATCGGCCAGTGCATCGACCAGGCCGGCATCGACGCCAGCGAGATCGTCGCCATCGGCTGCGCCGGCCATGGCAACGGGCTCTACGCTCTCGACCGTGACGGCGCGCCGCTGATCGGCATCCAGTCGCTCGACACGCGTGCCATAGGCATCGTCGGCGAATGGGCCGAACAAGACGTCGGCGAGCGCGCCTATGTTCATTGCCTGCAAAAGCCGTGGGCGGCGCAGACACCCACGCTGCTCGCCTGGATCAAGCGTTTTGCGCCCGAGCTTTTTGCTCGTATCGACACCGTGTTCCTGTGCAAGGATTTTGTCGTCAACCGGCTGACCGGAGGACGTTCCACCGACACCACTGATATGTCAGGTTGCGGCCTGCTGCAGATGCCCGGCCGCCGCTACGACCAGGACCTGCTCGTCGCCTACGGGCTCGGCGACTGCATGGACCTTTTGCCGCCGGTTCTGGAATCGGCCGAGATCGCCGGCCACATCACGGCGGAGGTCGCGACCCTGACCGGCCTGCGCGCCGGAACACCCGTTGTCGCCGGCCTGTTCGATGTGGTCGCCAGCGCCGTCGGCTCGGGCGTCACCCGCACGGGAGCGGCTTCCATCATCGCCGGCACCTGGAGCATCAACCAGGTCATCACAGACGAACCGATCCGCGATCCCAGAATCTTCATGGTTTCGACCTTCGACCCCAGGCGCTACCTGGCGATCGAATCGAGTGCCACCTCTGCTGCCAATCTCGAATGGATCGTCCGCGAGTTCCTTGAGCACGGCCATGACACAGGCGCCTCGCCGTTCGAGCTCTGCAGCGATCTCGTCGCTTCCATCGATCCCGACGGCGACATCCCGATCTACCACCCCTTCCTCTACGGCTCGCAGCAGAACGGCCGCGCGCGCGCCGGCTTTTACGGCATCGCCGGCTGGCACACCCGCGCCCACCTGTTGCGAGCGTTGTTCGAAGGCGTCGCCTTCGAACACAGGCGCCACGTCGAGACCTTGCGCATGGCAGGCGCCGTCTTCGACGAGGTCGTGCTGTCGGGCGGCGGCTCGCGCAGTGCTGTCTGGCCGCAGATCTTCGCCGACGTGCTTGGTGTTCCCGTCATCGTGGCACGCAGCCGCGAGACCGGTGCTCTGGGTGCGGCGATCGCGGCAGGCACCGGCGTGGGCATCTTTGAGAACTACGGCGCTGGTGCTACCGCCATGACCTCGGCCGCCCGGCACTATAAGCCCAACGGCGCGATTGCCCCTGTTTATTCCAGGCGCTATCGCCTGTATGGCGAGATCAACCAGGCGATGACGCCGATCTGGCAGCGCATCGCCGCTGAGCAGGCATCCGAGCAGGCGCAACCGTGACCGAAGTTTCTCCCTCATCATTTGGCGAATACGACTACATCGTTGTCGGCGCAGGCTCCGCCGGTTGCGTGCTTGCCAACAGGCTTTCCGACAACCCGCGCAACCGGGTGCTCCTGCTCGAAGCGGGCGGCAGCGACCGTTATCACTGGGTCAACATCCCGATCGGCTACCTCTACTGCATGGGCAATCCGCGCACCGATTGGCTGATGAAGACCGAGCCGGAAGCGGGCCTCAACGGGCGCAGCCTCAACTATCCCCGGGGCAAGGTCTTGGGCGGCTGCTCGTCGATCAATGGCATGATCTACATGCGCGGCCAGGCCGCCGACTATGATGGCTGGCGCCAGGCCGGCAATGTCGGCTGGGGCTGGGACGACGTGCTGCCCCACTTCCTGAAGTCGGAGGACTATCACGGCGGCAAGAGCACCATGCATGGTTCAGGCGGTGAATGGCGCATCGAAAAGCAGCGCCTGTCCTGGCCGATCCTCGACGCCTTCCGCGACGCAGCCGAAGAACTTGGCATACCGCGCACGAACGACTTCAACACCGGCACCAACGAGGGCTCCGGCTATTTCGAGGTCAATCAGAAAAGCGGCGTGCGCTGGAACACCTCCAAGGCATTCCTGCGTGGCATCAAAGACCGCCAGAACCTCCGCGTCGTCACCGGCGCCGAGACCGAGCGGCTTGAATTCGACGGCCTCCGCGTCACAGGGCTGATCTTCCGCAAGGACGGTCAGCTGCATCGGGTCAAGTCAGGCCAGACCATCCTCGCCGCCGGCGCCATCAACTCGCCGAAGATCCTCGAGCTCTCCGGCATCGGCCAGCCGGCGCTGCTGTCGCGCCTGGGCATCGAAGTCCGCCACGCCTTGCCGGGCGTCGGTGAAAACCTGCAGGACCATCTGCAGATCCGCACCGTTTTCAAGGTGTCGAATGCAGCGACACTCAACCAGCGCTACCACAACCTTTTGAGCCGGGCAGCAATGGGTCTCGAATACGCGCTGAAGCGCAGCGGCCCACTATCCATGGCCCCGAGCCAGCTCGGAATCTTCGCCAAGAGCGATCCGCGTCTCGAAACACCCGATCTCGAGTATCACGTCCAGCCGCTCAGCACCGACCGGCTCGGCGAACCGCTGCATCGTTTCCCTGCAGTGACCGTGTCGGTCTGCAATCTACGCCCCGAAAGCCGTGGCACAGTGCATATGGCCTCGGCCGACCCACGCGATGCGACGAAGATCCAGCCGAACTACCTCTCCACCGAAGGCGACCGCAACACGGCCGTTGCCTCGTTGCGTCATGTCCGCCGCCTGATGAAGGCCAGGGCGGTTGCCCGCTTTGCGCCGGAAGAAATGCTGCCCGGAACGCAATATGACAGCGACGCCGATCTGCTCCGCAAGGCCGGCGATATCGGCACGACGATCTTTCACCCGGTCGGCACCTGCAAGATGGGCGCAGACAGCATGGCCGTCGTCGACGACCGGCTGCGCGTGCACGGCCTTGAGGGGCTGCGAGTGGTCGATGCCTCGATCATGCCGACGATCGTTTCCGGCAACACCAACTCGCCGGTCATCATGATCGCCGAGCGGGCGGCCGAGATGATCCTGCAGGATGCATCGGCGAAAGGCTGACGCCGCCCGCCTTTTGCTGCAGGACACCCAAGCGACCGTTCGCGCCTATTGGCTCTGCGACCTTACATAACCGATGTACCCGCGGACATCTGCGGCCGGTTCGGCGTAGGCGTCGCCGAGCGTCTTCTCCATCGCCGCGACATAGGCCTTGGCCCATGCCGGCAGCGGATAGTCGATTACCGCTAGGAACTCCAAGGTTGCCGCAAGCCTGATATCCGCAATGGACGGCTTGTCTCCGCCAATGAACGCCTTGTCGCCGATGTAGAATGTGCGGAACACCTGCAAAGGCTCGGCAAGCGCGTCGACGGCCGCCTTGCGAGCCTTTTCCTTGGTCGCGGGATCCGCATCGCTGTGGCCGACCTCGCCGGGATACTGCGGAAAGTTCAGTGCAGGATAGGTGGCTCGCGCGAGATATGGATAGAACGTGCCAATCAGGTAGAACATGGCGCTGTCGATCATCGCGCGCTTTTCCGGATCCTTCGGATAGAACTCCTCCAACCCGTGCTTGTTGCTGAGATACTGCATGATCGCGCAGCTCTCCCAAAGTGCCCCATTCGGCAGCTCCGCTGTCTCGATCATCGGCGTCAGATGCGCTGGGCAAATCGCCAGATACTCAGGTGTCCTGGTCTGGCCAAACACGTCATTTTCGGTGAACCCCAGACCCGCGGCACGCAGAAACACGCGCGCGGTCATGTTGTTGACGCTGGGCTTGATGACGTTGAGCTTGATGTCAGGCATGTTTCTTCTCCCTGCTTCCTCAGCGCTTTTCATAAGGGTTCTTCGGCGCCCGCTCCTCCGACAAAGTCGGCCGCGTTCTTTCGATCAGCGCCTCGATGGCATCGGCCAGATGCACCTCGGCGATGTTGTAGTCGCCCCGGGCGACCCTGACCTTGTGCGCCTCCATCAACACATCGGCATGCGTATGGCCGAGCGGCGGCTCGAAACGATAGGAAGCGAGTTCGATCAACAGGCCGAGGGGATCTTCGAAATAGATCGAATCCATGAAACCGCGATCCTTGACGCCGCTGTGCCTGATCCCGCGCTCATCGAGCCGTGAAACCGCCTGCAGGAACGTCACGCGGGACACCGCGAATGCGATGTGATGGACGCAGCCGATGTCCGTTGGTGTCCTTTGCGGATCGGCCTTTCGATTTTCGTCGGTAAAAATGGTGATGAGCCGCCCGTCTCCAGGATCGAAATAAAGGTGGCTTTCGCTGGCTTTGTCGAGATTGGGCTGTTCGAAGATGAACGGCATGCCGAGCACACCTTCCCAGAAATCGATCGAGGTTTTCCTGTCGGCGCCGACCAGCGTGATGTGATGAACGCCCTGCGATTGAAGTTTTCGCATTACCATCCTCCGCTAGAGCGCCGTGCGTTCGAATGAACGCCTTGCGGCGCCTTTGAATTGCGCGTCAGTGTTGCACGAGTTTCGACTTGTATTCACTGCGCTGGAGCGTTCCCCACGGCACCAGATCGATGCGGGTCGAAACGACCAGGGCGTCGCGAATGCGCTTTTCGATCTTCTCGGCCAGTCCGCTTTCCTCGTACTTGCCTTTCGCCAGTTCCACCAGGACCGGAAGCGGCGGCGCTTGCTTGACACCCACGGCGTCGGGCTTGACCATGATCTGCCCCCCAATATCGGGCGCGAATTCGTTCACGATTTCGCGGATGGCCGAGGGAAAGACGTTCACCCCCCGCACGATCAGCATGTCGTCGGTCCGGCCGATGCAGCGCAGCCTCGGCGCGGTACGCCCGCAACGGCAGGGCGAGGTGTAGATTTCGACATGATCGCGCGTGCGGAATCTCAGCAGCGGCGCAGCCTGGTGCCTGAGATGGGTAAGCACCAATTCGCCCTTGGCGCCGTCTTCCATGCCCAAGTGCGCGCCACTTTCCGGGTCGATCAGTTCGGCATGGACAAAACCTCGCGCCCCCAGATGCATGCCGTTTCGCTCTTCGCATTCGCCCCACAGCGAAACCCCGATATCGCCGATCCCCATCGCCTCGGTGACCCGCGCTCCCCAGGCCTCTTCCAGTCGCGCCCGCATCGACGCTTCGCCGCCGCCGGGCTCGCCAGCAACGAGCAGGCGCCTGACGCTGGAACCTTTCAGGTCAAAGGCACGATCGCTCGCCCACTCGGCGAGATAACTTGCATAAGACGGCGTCATCACCGCCGCCGTCGGTTCCAGCATGCGGATGGTCGTCATCAGCCGCTCGGTGTTTCCGGTACCCACCGGGACGTGGCACAGCCCGAGCCGGTCGAAAGCGCCGAGCGCGGCGCCCGCGGCAAATGGGCCGGCGTTGTAGGTCGACACGATCATCTCGCCGCGCTCGACGCCCGATGCCGAATAGCTGCGGGCCGATGCCGTCACCCAATTGTCGAGATCTTGCGCCGTCAGTGGAATGTAGCTCGGCGTGCCTGTCGTCCCGCTGGTCGAGTAGACGCGTACGATCTCATCCCTGCGCACGGCGACATGAGTGCCCATCGGATCGGCATCGCTGCAACTGGCCCTGATTTCACTCTTCTCGGTCAGCGGCAGATCGCCGATCGCCTCAAGCCCGCCAATTTCATTGGGCCTCGCGAACCCCGCGCGCTCGAGCTTGGAGCGGTAAAACCGTGATTGCGCCAGAAGATACGCGATTTGCCTTTGATACGCCGCGTCGTCCAGGCGAAGCTGCTCTGCCCATGCCAGCGTCTCGACCTCGGGCGCCAGCATCTCAGTCCCCCTCGTCCAGGTGGTAGGCGACCGCTGCCTCCGCGTTCGCCGCCATCACGAATCCCAGCGGGTTCTGCTGCTCTTCGGCGAGATGGGCAAGTATCCCGCCGGTCCGCGCCAGAAGCGGTATCGCCTTGATCATCGAGGCAGGAAATTCGAGATCGAGCAGCACGGCGGCAATCGGCATCGAAACGTTCATGACCAGCGGCTTGCCCCGTGCAGCGGCGACAGCTTCGCGAAAATGCCGCGCAAGATCGACATGCGGGCCGCTGATACCGCGCTCGTCGGCAAGCTCGAAAATGCGCTCGGCGCGGGGATCGACCGGGCGATGTGTCGGATGACCGAACCCCGGCATCCTGGCACCGGTACCGCGCAATTCCTCGACGATCCCGAGCGCGACCGCTTGCGGCGCTGCTCCAGCAGCCACGCGAGCTTGCGCCGTCGTCAAGAGCCTGCCGCACATCTCCGACGTACCGAGCAGCACAGAGCCGCAGCCCAGAAGGCCCGCCGCAAGCGCGCCCTGCAAGGATTCAGGTGCCGCCGCAAGCGTCATGCGTGCCGCCTGCACGGTCGGCGTCAGTCCGTGCTCGGCTATCGCAACTAGCAGGAGGTCGAGAAAATACCGCTGCTGCGCGCTCGGCTCCGAACCCGTCACCAGCAGATAGAAATACTCGGTGAAACTGAGCCGGCCCATCAGCTCGCCGGTCAGATCGCGTCCGCGCACCTCGACGGCGTCGGGCCTGGCAATACAGATCCTGGTGATCCCCGCCCCTGGTTTGGCGCCCTGCATGTGTCACCCATGGCCATGCTGTCTGCCCGGACAGGTAGCGCCCGACATGCAACAGCACCGACTGGTGCCGATACTAGTTCAAATCTGGTCGCCCTACCAGAAACCGACGCGGCCGATATCCGGATGTCCTGGCCCTTGCTGTCCTGTACGGCTTCGGGCGCATCCCGGCCAATTGCCTGAGATCGCCCTGAGGACGGGGTGTTGGAGACAAAAAAGCCCGCTTGATGCGGGCTTTTGTTTGTAAGGATTGGTTGGTGGGGCAGGCTTTGTCTTTTTTGTCCGGCGTGGTCGGCTTTGCCTGCTAGCGGGCCCCTGATACAGTTTCAGATCGACCGTCGCCAGCGTCCAAATACACCAAAGCCCGCACGAGGCGGGCTTTGGTGTATTTGGTTGCGGGGACGCGCAACCTTCTCAACCTGCGTTCCCCCTCAATTTACCGCCGTGCGCTGGAACAAATGGCCGCAGCGGGCCACCGAGGGCTGTTTCGAACTGGAGCATAGAAGCTGCCTATGCTCGGAAACTGATCAGACAACAACGTATGTAGGTCTACGCCCGCATCAGCGACCGTAGATAGATATGCCCGAGAGAGGGCGACATCTAGAGTTCAACATCCGGCTCTCTTTTTCAAAGTGCAGAAAATCAAAGAACAAGATTGCTGCGTTTTGTGCGACGAACATGTAATCGAGTTAAGTGCTCATTGTTTCGGACGTGGTCACCATCTTGTTCAATACATTCGGCCGCGCGAAAGCGGCAATCGGCGGGCAAAGATACCGTCGATTGCCGCCAGCCAGACGGTGTCCTCCCGCCAAGGTGGAATGGCAACCATGTTCCCAGCGCGCCATCCCGCAGAGAGCCCAGACGTGAGGACGAATAGAAAGAGCCCCCCATCGAGACGCAGAAGTCCAGCGCGAATGTGAGAAAGCCTGCAACAACCGCCCGCGTGTCGCTCCGACTTGCATCGTGTTTACACGGGTTCAGCCAACGCACGAAGCGGCGCTCCACCCAGCCACGCACCGATATTCTCGAGCGCGTCCCCATAGTAGCCGCGGTAATTGTTTTCAGACACATAGCCAATATGAGGCGTCGTGATCAGCCGGGCTGAGCGACGGAGCGCGTGATCAGCAGGCAACGGCTCGGCATCGAACACATCGAGTGCCGCTCCCCCGATGGCCCCGGCATCGAGTGCAGCGACCAGTGCCTCGGTATCTATGAGGCCACCGCGCGAGGTATTGATCAGCAACGCTGTGGGTTTCATTTTTTGCAGCTCATTGGCACCGATCATATGCCTTGTGGTCTCGGAGAGGACCATATGCAGGCTGACGACATCGGCGGTTTCCAGCAGATGCTCCAGAGACGGGGCCAGGGTGACGCCGGCATCGAGACAACGGTCGTTGGTCAGGTTGGGACTCCAGGCCAATGCCTCCATCTGGAAGGCTTTCGCATAGCGCGCAATCACCTGTCCGATGCGGCCGAGCCCTACGATGCCGATGGTCTTGCCTGCGAGATCGACCCCGACCGTGCCTTGCCAGCGAGCATTGGTCCGTATCGCCTGATGTTCCTGCGGAATGTGCCTGGCCAGCGCCAGAAGCAGACCCCAGGTGAGTTCG
Organism: Aminobacter sp. AP02; assembly: GCF_003148805.1. GTDB lineage: Bacteria > Pseudomonadota > Alphaproteobacteria > Rhizobiales > Rhizobiaceae > Aminobacter. Next base: position 45,788 of record NZ_QGGX01000016.1, on the reverse strand, counting down.
GGCGTCGGCGTGGAAATGCTGCGGGTGCCGCAAACCGTGATGCCTTGTTGCGCCGCTGCCGCCAAGTCGATTGCGGCATTGACCATGCCCGTCGTGATCAGCAACTTCAGCCGCGGCAGCTTCGACAGCAGGCCTGCATCGAAGCGCGTCCGCTCGCGCATCGCAACAATGATGTCGGCATCGGCAATCGTCGCCAGCGTTTTCACGATATCCATCGGAAGATGACTAAAAGTCAGCTCGACCTTGCCCTGAAGACTGTCCCAGTCAGCGCATTTTCTCGCTGCATCCTGATAATCATCAAGCACCACGCAGTTCAACATAGGACCCACCCGAAATGAGCTATTAGTCATGCGTCATGCGGGAACGGGCCGCGACTACTTCGATCTCGACCTTGAATTCCTCGCGGGTAAATCCGCTGACGATCATCAGGGTTGATGCCGGTGCCGGGTCGGGAAAAAGCCGATCCCTCACCGACATGTACGGTTTCATGTAGGCCCTGTCGGTGACGAAGGCGTTGATCCGGACGACGTCCGCCAGGGACATTCCGCCTTCGGCGAGAATGACGCGGATGTTGTCGAAGCAGCGTTCTGCTTGCTCGGCGACATCAGGCGAGATCTCGCCATCGGACGATATCCCCAATTGCCCAGAACAGAAGATCATTTCGCAATCGGCAGCCACCGCGACACCATGGCTATAGGCCGCGAGCGGGGGCTGGATCGATTGGGGCAAAAGGTGCTTCAGCGCGCTCTTGGTGTCATTCATCTCATGCCTCAAATCACTGGATGCGAAGCCGCAGCTCCCTGGTCTCGCGAACGCAGGAGACGTGCGAGCGACGTGTTTCAATGGTGGTTTCAGGAAATCCCGCGGCTCATTTGGCGGCCTGCTCCGCCATCACTTCCTGCGCCACGCGAAAGCACTCGAGCGCCCGTGGAACGCCGCAGTAGATGGCAACCACATGAATGGCCGCCCTGACCTGTTCCTTGGTCACTCCGTTCGCATTCATCGCGGCCCGGCAGTGTATTTTCCACTCGTGCATCTGCCCAAGGGCGCCGATCATTGTGAGGTTCATCAGGCTTCGGGTTTTTACGTCGATGGCTTCGTCGCTCCAGCCGAAGCCCCATGCCCAGGCAGTCATCGCTTCCTGAAATGGCCGCGTGAAATCATCGGCTTCGGTGAGGTTGACGGCGACATACTCTTCGCCGAGCGTCACGCTTCGCTTCGCCACGCCGCGTTCGAACAGGTTATTGTCCACGATTTCTACCTTGATTTGTCCTTGGCGTTCGTTCGCATGGCGCAGCGCCGGCGATAAAACGTCAGCCCTCAACTTTCACGCTCGCTGGATCCAGGCCGCAGCCACGGAGCACAAAAGTCGTCACCTCGGCAACGATGCGCTCTCGGTCCAGGGGTTGCCCCTCCTTGACACCCATGATGGCGCGAACTTGCGATTCATAGTCGGCGTAATATTGCGTCAGTGCCCAAACGTGGAACATGAACAGGATGGGGTCGAGGGGCTGGATGAACCCGGTGCTGATCCAGCGCTCGACGACGAGCGCAGCCTTGCGGCGGCGCGCCGTCCACTGTTTCCACAGCGGCGCCATGAATGTACCGCCACTCAAGACGTCATTTGTCAGAAGCCGGGATTCCTGGGGAAAATCAAGCGCGAAGTCGAGCTTGCTGCGGATAAGCGCCGAGATCGCCTCGACCGGATCGGCATGCTTGCCGGCAAGCGTGATGCCCTTGCCCCATCGCGTGATGGCCCGGCGCATCACCTCGGCATAAAGCGCTTCCTTGCTGTCGATGTAATAGTGGAGATGCTGCTTGGAGATGCCGGCGCGCTCGGCGATCCCTTGAGTCGACGCTCCCTTCGGCCCATGAAGCGAGAATTCCACGATGGCCGCATCATAGATTGCGTCGAGCACCTGCTTGCGCTTGGCAGCGGAATACGGCGTGCGTGGTGCATCAGCTGTTTTCATGAATCACAAATCGATGCGAAGAGAGGAGCTGAACGCACGGCTGCAGCACAGGGCAAGCTTGTTCTTACGCTCACGAGGGCTCAGGCAAAAATCACGGTGGTCGGGCTCGCCATCTGAATAATTAGTCACGCAGGTACCACATACACCTTCCTCGCACGAGGTCGGAACTTCAATACCGTGGACGCGCAAGACATCCAAGATGCTCTTGTCGGCAGGCACTACTAATTCTTTGCCTGATTGCGCAAGAATTACCGCAAACTGCCGGATTTCGCCTTCCGACGCTTCTTCCCTGGAGGCCGCGAAATGTTCAACATGTACCTGGTCTGTAGGCCAGTGTGCCGAATGCGATCGCACTGCCTTCATGAAGCCGTCCGGGCCGCAGAGATAGAGATGTCGACCATCTACCTCACCCAGCAATTGGGCGAGGTCGATCTTCTCAGGCTCGTCAGCGTCATCGAAATGCAGCCGCATATGCGATGCAAGTTGGGGACGCCCCAGCCGTTCGGCGAAAGGCAGAAAAGCCCGTCCGCGCACAAACAACGCAAGATCAAAGTCGATGCCCCTCGCAAGCAGGGTTTCTACCATGGCCATCAGCGGCGTCATGCCGATGCCACCGCCGACGAGCAGGACAGGGGCCGAGCCCGGCTCCAACGCGAAATGATTGCGCGGGGCGCTGATCTCAAGCAGATCGCCAGCTTTGACGCTGCCGTGCATCGCCGCTGAACCGCCTCGCCCGTTGGGCTCCCGTTTGACGGCGATCACATAACGCCCGGTCTCGGTCGGATCGTTGCAGAGCGAATATTGCCGAACGTACCCCCCCGGCGCATAGACGTCGACATGCGCTCCCGCATCGAATGCAGGCAGACTTTGACCGTCGGCTGCCCGCAGGTCGAAGCTGCGAATGTCTTGCGTCTCGTCAATGATCTCTTGGACCACGACCTGGAGCCGGGAAGGAGTTGTCATTCTATCCTCGTATTAGGCACATGCATGCTTGCTGGCGTTATTTGGTCTCAAGCCGCTTCCGCACCTCGAGCCCGACGCCCTTGTTGACGAACTGATCCGTGACGGCCGTCTTGAGGTCGATCTCGCCCGGCTTGTAAAGCCCGACTTCCACCATCTCGTCGTGAAAACCGGCAAGGCGCTTGAGATCGATGGCTCCGAGGCCCTTGTCTACGGCGTCGCCCGTATCGGCGAGGCCTCGCCGTTGGATTTCCGCGACTTCCGCCTCAAGCTTATCTTCAGTCATTTCCGGATTGTCTTCGCGGATCAGGGCATAGGCTTGCTTGCGGTCGCCGTAGAGGTAGTTGTTCCAGCCGATGATCGAGGCATCGACGAAGCGCTGCACGAGGTCTGGGTTGTCTTGGACGAGTTCACTGCGCGTCTCGATGATGTTCGAGTAAGCAGTCCAGCCGTAGTCGGCCAGCATGAACACGTCCGGCTTGAACGTGTCGACGTATAGCGCTTCCGCGGTGGCGTAGGCTTGCTGCACCGAATCGGTCTTGGTCAAGAACGGCGCAAGCGTGTAGTTGTATGGCTTCACCTGGTCGTCGCTGAAGCCGAACTTCAGCTTCAGCCATGGCCACCAGGTGAACTGCGCCGGCTTGCCGATGAAGACCATCGGAGCCGCCTTCATGTCGCCGAGAGTCTTATAACGGCCAGGATGCGCCATCAGTGCCTGCGGGTCCTTCTGGAAGAAGGCTGCCACGATCGTGGTGGGTATCTTGGCCCGGTTGTTTTCCAACGCATTCTGAGGCGACGGAGACAACAGGAAGTCGACCTTGCCGGCCGGCAACAGCGCGCGGGTGTTGACCTGCGGCCCCCCCTGCACGATCTCGACGTCGAGGCCGTACTTCTTGTAGGTGCCGTCGGCAATCGCCTGGTAGAACCCACCCTGACTGCCCTGGGCCTTCCAGTTGGTGGCGAAGCCGACCTTGTCTTGCGCATGGGCCGCCATGCCCGATCCGATCAGACCTCCAGCCAGAGCGGCTAGAGCCAAGCCCATACGCTTGAGTTTAGTTTCAATCATCCCATTCATGGTGTTTTCCTCCCAAGTAGCTGTAGCCGATTGTGACCGTCACTCCCGCCCGACGATCGTGGCCGACTTTCCTCTGTTCAAAAGATCCAGCGGATCGGCGACGCCCTTCATGGCTATCTGCTCCTGATCCGCGACCCGGCCACACTCCTCAAGCGTGAAGGCATGGGCATTGCGAACCAGGCAGCCGTCGGCGGCAAATTCCTGCGCCAGTTCCGCAAGCCGCTCCTGCGAGCTGTAACGGACGAGCGGCAGGCAGGAGACGCGCGGGGCGCCCCCTACCCTGGTGAATTCATGGTGCATCAGGACCTCGTCGCCGTAGCGTGCCATCTGGCGCGTCACGAGCTCCGGATCGAATGGCTGGGCCATCACAAATTGCAGGTAGGTCCAGCCTCTATCCTTCTTGAGCACTTGCAACGTCGTGTGATTGAACGCGCATTCGTGCATCGGAGGCAGTTCCGCATGCTCAAGTTCATCTTCGTCCATGGCGAGGGTGATTTCACCACCGAACGAAGCGGCAAGTTCACGAAACGCTTCAAGATGACTCCGATTAACGACTCCAAACATCGCATGGCGGGCCGCATCGAAATGGGACCCAAGCGACTCGTAATACGGAGCGAAACGTCCCTCCACCGCACTCAACTGGAAAACATCCAGATCTGGGGTGGCGTGGACGGCGCTGCCGAACCGAAGCACATCCTCATAGCTGGCAAACTGGGTGATGCAGTGAATCCAGTCCTCCGCAGCCACCAGCCCGAGTTCGAATTCCAGCAGGATGCCGTTTGTTCCCCATGCGTGGAGAATCGCATCTACCTCGTCGCCGGCGAGCGTGATGATACGTGGCTCCTCCTCGACCGTGAGGACCCGTACGGAGCGGACGAAGTGAGATTCCTGAATGATCCCGTGCCGTATCGACCCGATGCCGGCGAGGCCGCCGGCAATGAAGCCCCCGATCGTCGCGATGCGTTGCGTCGACGGAAACATCATGAGTTGTTGGCCGTGTTGCTCCACCGCTTCCTGGATAACCGAGATGCGGCAACCGGCCTGGACTCGGACATAACCGTCGCCAACCTCGATGACGCGGTCGAGCTTCGTCATGTCGATGACCGCACCGCCGGCCAGCGGCACGCTCTGGCCGTAATTGCCGGTGCCGCCACCGCGCAGGGTGAGCGGCACCTGATGACGGGCCGCCGCAGCGGCGATCGCCACGATCTCTGCTTCATCGCGAGGCTGCAGCACGACGTCGGCGCGACATTCCTTCAGACGGGCGTCCAGGATCGGTGAGTACCAGTAGAAGTCACGAGATTTGAGCCTAAGCTGCTGCGGGTCCGTGGACTGGGTAATGCCAGGGAGATCGGCCTGCAGTGCCTTGAGGTCAAAGGATGCTTGGGTATGTATCATCAGAATTTCCCCGACCTAGCCTTCGCTCTTGATTTCGCTCTCGTGCCAGTAGCCGAGGAGCCGCTTCGACAGCCAGATGTTGATCATGAAGATCGCCATGCCGCACATCGAGACGAGCACCAGGGACGAGAACATGCGTGGTATCTCGTTTCGGAAGCTCGCTTCCAGAATGCGGGAGGCGAGGCCGGTATCCCGACCGGAGGCACCGGCAACGAACTCGGCAACGACAGCGCCGATCAGCGCCAGCCCGCCGGCAATCTTGAGACCTGCCATGAAGAAGGGCAGAGCCGAAGGGGCAAGCAGGTAGCGGAACGTCTGCCAGGGTGTGGCCCGGTAGAGTCGGAACAAGGCCTTGAGATTGTGATCCGCGCTGCGCAGGCCGATCACGGTGTTCGACAGCATGGGAAAGAAGGCGACGATCCAGGCGCAGATCAGCAGCGCAGCAAAGGTGCTGTCCACGTAGATCATGATCAGCGGCGCGATGGCGATGATCGGCGTCACTTGCAGCATGATGGCGAAGGGAAAGAAGCTAAGTTCAATCAGCGGCGATAGGGCGAAGATGGTGCCGATCAACGCTCCACTTAGGACGGCAAGAGCCAGGGCCATCAAAGTCAGCCTGAGCGTGAACCAAAGCGAGGATTCAAGGGAGGAAAAATTCTCCACCAGGGTCTGAAGGATAAGGGATGGCGCAGGCAGGATGTACGGTGGCACTGCCTGCTGCCACACGTAAAACTCCCAGGCTGCCAACCAGGCGAACATGGTTGCCAAGGGCAATGCGAGCCGCAACAATCGCTCGCCCTTGCCGGTCACAGCCGCCTGTACGACGCGGGGCTTTTGACTTTCAGTGGTCGACATCGTTTCCATCCAGCGTGCTCCTCAGTGCCTTGCTCACGTGCTTGCAGTACTCGGCGTACTCGGCCGATACTCGGAATTCCTCGTCGCGCGGATAGGGAGCCGATATGGTGATATCGTCGACAACGCGCCCGGGACGCGCAGCCATGACGATGATGCGATTGGACAGATAGACGGATTCCCAGACGCTGTGCGTGACGAAGATCACCGTCAGATCGTGCTCCGACCAGAGCCTCAACACGTCGTTGTTGAGCTTGATGCGCGTCATCTCGTCGAGCGCCGCAAACGGCTCGTCCATAAGCAGGACGCGCGGCCGCGTCACCATCGCCCTGGCAATGGAGACGCGCATTTTCATTCCACCCGACAATTCACGCGGATAGACGGCAGCGAAGTTCGCCAAACCGACCTGCTCAAGCGCTTCCTCGACGAGCGGCTGCGCCGCCTTGCGACTGGTTCCGACGAGCTTGAGGGGCAGATAGACATTCTCGAACACCGTCGCCCAGGGCATCAGCGTCGGCTCCTGGAAAACGAAACCGATGTCATGGACGTGCTTGCTGGCTGCGCCTGACTCCTTGCTCCACTCGATCGAACCCGTCGATGGCGCAGTAAGTCCGGCGATCATGCGCAGAGCCGTGCTCTTGCCGCAGCCCGATGGCCCAAGAAAGCTGATGAACTGCCGCTGCCCGATATCCAACGACAGATCGCGCAAGGCGACGGTCCCGTTGGCGAAGCGCTTGTCGACGCCGCTGATACGGATCAGGCTGTCGGCTTTCGTCATGGTAGGTACAATTCCCATTGCGGTCACCACGCCGGCTCGTTGGTGAGCCATGTGAGGGGCGCCTCATGGATCTCCCGCAGCAGTTCGACGAATCGCTCGGCCACGAACTCAAGCCCTTGCTTGCCCTTGTCGGCAGTTGCTGCGGCAGCATCCCCACAGGCCCCGCACGGATGCAGATCCTGAATCTGCCAGCCCAGCTTTGTCAGCGGGCCGATGGACAAATGCGTATTCGTCTCGGCCAGGCGCTCATGCAGCCCCACGAACCGCTCCGCCTTGCTCATGTCGACGAGGTCTGGACGCAGCGCCAGCATCATCGATGTTTCCTTGTCTCCCGCGTGGATGCCGAACCTCGACTCGGCAGCGCTGAAGAGGCCGGACGGCATGCCGAATGCATGCGTGGCGGTCGCCACCGTGAAAAGGCCATGTCGCACACGAAGATCCCGCGCGACGATGTCCAGCACAGCGGTTTGCCCGCCATGGCTGTTCAGAAGCACCAGCTTACGCACGCCCGAAGCCGCAACGCTTTCGCCGATATCCATCAGCACGCGAAGCAGCGTGTCGGCCGAGAGCGTCAGCGTGCCGGGGAAGCGGCTGTGTTCATTGCTCTTTCCAACGCGCTGACCGGGAAGAAAGACCACCGGCAGATCGTCCGGCAGCCGCTTGATAGTCTCCGCGACCACGCCCTCGCTGATGGTCGTATCCACGGAAACAGGCAGATGCGGGCCGTGCTGTTCGATTGCCGATACAGGCAAAACAGCGATCAGCTCGTCGCGTTTGAGTTTGGCGAAAGCGGCACTTGTATAGTCGGCCCAGTATCGCAGCATCGTGTCCTAACCTCCCAGGTTTCAGGCATCCTTACCATTTGTAAAAATACTTTGCGTTGGTTCAAACCTCGTGTCAAGCCACTTGCCATCACACTGAACACGGATCGAACCGTCGCCTGATCTCACTCCGTTTTTGCCTCCGGACCGCAGAAAGCCGCATCCTGCAGCACAACCGGCGGAGTGAACGGGGTTTCGGAATTCACCCATTTCGCCCCGACCGCCCTCCAATCAGGCCGGGCGTGATCCAAACCGCGCTGCTATGAAACGCCCAATCCGCGGTATTTGCGGCACGAAAGTGCCCAATCACACCGTTTGACACGGTGCGCCTCCAAAGCGTACTTTCCACATGTAAAAATACTGTACGAAAGATCAGACGTCTGTTTCGAGAGCAACACGCATGCCGGCTGGCATGCCGCGGTACCCAACTTGGTGGAGGCAGGTGCATTGGAGTTTCGTCAGCTGGAATATTTCCTCGCCATTATCGAGGGCGGGTCCCTCTCTAAGGCGGCCACGGTGGTGGGCATAGCCCAGCCAGCCCTAAGCAGGCGAATGCGCCAGTTGGAAGAGGAACTCAACGTTCAGCTGTTCTACCGCCATGGGCGCGGCATCCGGCTGACCAGCGAAGGAAAGCAGCTTCAGAGCGTAGTTGCACCGATCATCCGCGATCTGGAGCAGGTTCGATCTGAGCTCAGGGAAAGTTCCGTCGTGCCTACCGGAAAGATCAGCTTCGGTGTGCCTCCGTCCATAAGTGCCGCCATCGGCGCGGAGATCGTTGCCAAGTTTTCGCGACGGTTTCCCCAGGTGAAAGTACACCTGGTCGACGGGCTGTCCGGCTTCATCAATGAATGGCTGACCGCGGGGCGGATCGACATGGCTGTCATCAATCACGCCAGGCGCTCTCCGTACATGCGGATGGACTACCTGATGTCCGTCGATTTGTTTCTCTTCGGTCCGCGTGATGACATCGATGCAATTTCCCCCAATTCCGATGTCTTTCCGACCAGCGACTTGACCAAGCTTCCTCTTTTGCTGGTTGGCCGCCATCACGGCTTGAGGCGCGAGTTGGACGGTGCGATGCGCAAGCTTGGCCTTGAGCTCAATGTCAAAGCGGAGGTCGATGCGTTGGTTGCGCTAAAAAACCTCGTGCGCGGCGGCCATGGCTTCACCGTTCTTCCACACGGCCTGATCCTGCCAGAGGTCGGCAACCGCGATTTCGGCTTCCGCCGCCTCGTCGAACCTGGGCTGCGCCAAGACTTCATGATTGCGTTCTCGCTTCAGACACAAACCACACGCGCCATGCGGGAACTGGCTAAACTGGTTCGTACGGAAGTCAGCCTGGCCTTGAACGACGGCCGGTTGGTAGGTCACGTCGAGCAGCGCACGACGGCCAGGATTGGCGATTGCGCCGAAAGGCTCCAGGCCGCGCTGTCTGGCGTTCTCTGATCAGGACTGCATTCGCATAACCAGCAGGCATCACCGGCCGGGCGCACGGCGCCCAGCATTGCGTTCGCGTCGAAGCATGTAGCCATGCCCCCGGCGACACGAGCCGATAGGCCCGCCCGCGCCACGGATCAAATCCGCCTCGCGTGTCACGATCTTCCTTTTCTGGCCATCTGTGCAACAGCCAACGGACGACGGCCCGACACGACCGGCGATCGCTTGTCTGTGTTTTGTGAGAGTAGGGCCGTCGGCCATGCGACTTAGCCAGCTATACCCAGCCAGCATATCTTCTGTTCCCCGCAGGCGCATGGAACCCACTGGGTATCTGCAGCACAGTGGTCCCGACAACAAAAGAATGCACCGCGCATTTGAGGGTCGGCGCGACCAGCCGCGATACATCGCAACCTGACCTCGCGCCGCACAAAGGCAGCCCCGTCACGACCTCGACGGGACCTCCGATCGGGCAAACCACCAACAGGAGTAGATCAAAGAAGACGTCAGGCGGGGCCTACGTGACCGTTATCTGCAAGCAACTCTGGGAGGAGACAAAATGAACGGAATGATAGTAACGAGCCTAAAGCGATTGAGCTGTGCGATGTCGCTAGTGGTTGGTCTGGTTGGGTCGGTCGTGACCGTCCAGGCGCAAGACAAGGTCGCATTCGCAACCAATTGGAAGGCTCAAGGCAGCCATGGCGGCTTCTACCAGGCAGTCGCCGACGGCACCTACAAGAAGTTTGGCCTCGACGTCGAGATCGTCCAGGGCGGCCCGCAGATCAACACTCGCGCTCTGCTGTCCGCAGCAAAAGTCGACTTCCTTTTGTCGGTGCCACAGAATGTTCTGGAGAATTACCGGGCGAACATACCAACGGTCATGGTGGCGGCCCTGCTCCAGAAAGACCCGATAGCGGTGATGGCGCATCCGGGAAAATTCAAGGACATCGCCGATATGCGTCGCGCGCAAACAATCTACGTCGCTCGCCCTGCCCAGTTCAGTTGGTGGCCGTGGGCAAAACGTGCGTTTGATCTCAGCGATGACCAGGTGAAGGCATACAACTACACCATGGCGCCGTTCCTCGCCAATCCGGAGTCGGTCCAGCAGGCCTACGCCACGTCGGAACCCCTCTACATCGACGCGTTCAAGCCGGACGTGTTCCTGCTCGCAGATTATGGCTGGTCCGCCTACTCCAGCGTCATTGAAACGCGCACCGAACTGGTTGACGACAACCCGGACCTGGTCAGCCGTTTCATCGACGCGACCATGATCGGCTACAGCAATTTCCTCTATGGCGACCGCACCCCAGCATACGACTTGATTCGAAAAGACAATCCCGAAATGACGGTTGAAAAGCTGGACGCCGAGGTCAACGAGATCCTCCGCCTGGGCCTCATCGACGGCGGTGACGCCGTGGAACGTGGTATCGGCGCTGTCGATCTCAAGCGTTTCTCCAAGTTCTATGACGACATGGTGGACGTCGGGCTCTACAAGCCCGGCGAGATTGACCTCGCCAAGGTCGTCACCGACAAGTTCGTAAACAAGGCTGTCGGCGTCGATATCCGCAAGCGGGCTCAAGGCAACTAGCAGCAGCGGTTCGGGCCATCGCGTGAAAAAGGCAACTTTTAGCCATGAACCGAAAGTTGCCTTTTTACTCGCGGGTCACTTCTGCCACTTAGACAAGCCGATCCGAAAGTGCTGTGAGCAGCCACCGCCTCGGGCTCGTATGCTCCAGAAGCCAATTGCGTGTCTTGCGCCCGTCAAACGCCCACACGTCAAAGGCTGGCACAAGAGAGTGCCTCGCCTCTCTCCGTTCACGCCTGCACGGAGAAGCCACCATCCACGGTCAGGGATGCGCCCGTCACGAAGTCGGACGCCGAGCTCGCCAGGAACACGACTGGACCGGCAAGTTCTTCTGGCCGACCCCAGCGTTTTGCCGGGGTCCTGTCGATCACATGCTGCGCGAGTCCCGCAACCTCGCTGCGCGCCGAAACCGTCAGGTCGGTATCGATCCACCCTGGCAGGATGGCATTTACCTGGATATTGGAAGATGCCCAGGCGGTGGCCAAAGCCCTGGTGAATTGCACAAGTCCACCCTTGCTCGCCGAATAGGCCACCGAAAACGGCGCTCCGAACACCGCGAGAATTGACGCGATGTTGATGATCTTGCCGCCACCCCTGGCCTTCATGCTGTCGAATACCGCCTGGGACAGGTAAAATGCGCTCGACAGATTGGTGTCGATGACATCCTTCCAGTCTGCCTCGGAATAGTCCTCAGGCGACTTGCGGATAGCGATCCCGGCGTTGTTGATGAGAATGTCGACGCCGCCGCATTTTTCGACAATGGAAGCGACAAGTTTCCTGCATTCGCTCTCAGAGGTTACATCAGCCTCGAAAAACAGCGCTTCAAATCCGTCTGCCTTCAATGCGGCGACTGCGTTCTTTCCCTTGTCCCGGTTACGTCCGACAAGCACCGGAGTTGCCCCCGCAGCCGCAAGTCCTCGAGCCATCTCAAGCCCCATCCCGCCATTCCCGCCAGTTACGACTGCCACTCGTCCATCAAGTTTGAAAAGGTCCACTCGTTTTTCCTAGGTTTTGAATTCGTTGCAGAAAACCCCGCCGCGCGAAGCCGCGCCCAGTGACAGCGGGTTGCCAGCCAAAGGCTGCTGGCGGATTCACGCCACTCTCAGCGCCGCTATTCCGCGCCGGTTGCAAGTTCCCTGGCGCGCGCGCGAAGCATGAACTTCTGCACTTTTCCCGTGCCGGTCTTTGGCAGTTCACCGAAACTGAAGTAACGCGGCGTTTTGTACGGCGCCAATCTTTCCCGGCAATATGCCTTCAACTCTTCGGTACTGACCCCGGCATTCGGCCTCACCTCGATGAATGCATAGGGCGTTTCGCCCCATTTGGCATCGGGTGCGGCGACCACTGCAGCAAGCAGGACGGCCGGATGCTGATGCAGCGCGTTCTCGATCTCGATGCTCGAAATGTTCTCGCCACCAGAAATGATGATGTCTTTCGAGCGGTCCTTGATCTCGACGCTGCCGTCCGAATGACGGACCGCCATGTCTCCCGTATGGAATACGTCGTTGAGGAAGGCTGCGGAAGTCGCCTCGGCATCGCGATAATAGCCGGCCATCACGGTGTTGCCCGCCAGCACGATCTCGCCGAGCGTCACTCCGTCCGCCGGCACTTCCTTCGCCGCGTCGTCGAGGACGCGAACGCGACTGGCCGAAATGTGCCTTACCCCTTGTTTCGACAGTTCGACGGCTTTCCCCGCCGCATCGAGCGAGTTCTGGTTTTCGGCGAGTGTCTGCATGGTCACCGGCCCGAACGATTCAGTGAGGCCATAGAGGTGCGTGAGGTCAAGACCCAACGCATCGAGTTCCTTGATCAAGGTGCTGGTCGGGGCCGCCCCACCCATGGCGACGTTGACGCGCCGGGCCGGGTCGTGACCTTCTCGCGCCGGGTGATTGAGAAGCATGTAAAGCACAACCGGCGCGCAGGACATGTGCGTGACGCCATGTCTTGCAATCTCGGCAAAGACGACGCCCGGGTCGACCTTGTCGAGGCAGACATGCAGCGCACCGGCCGCAGTGACGGCCCAGGTGTGGCACCACCCGTTGCAATGGAACATCGGCAGCGTCCACAGATAGGCGGAACGCGAATTGAGCCCGAGGGCCAGGACATTGCCGATCGAATTGAGGTAGGCGCCGCGGTGATGGCAAACCACACCCTTCGGGTCGCCCGTGGTTCCGGACGTGTAGTTCAGGCTGATGGGCTGCCATTCGTCGACGACGGCCGAGTTCTCGAGCGCTATGTCGATGCCGTCGTCTGCGAGAAGATCGAGCACGTCCAGGCTGGCAAGCTGTTCGCCGCCGTCTGCAAAGGCGACGCATTGGACTCCGGCGGCCTTCGCGGCCAGGCTGGCAACGTCACGGCTCGCGGCATCGCTGAGAACCATTCGGCTTTCGGCATGGTTGAGAATGAAGCCGACGGCGTCGGCATCGAGCCGCGTGTTGACGGTGTTGAGAACCGCCCCGATCATCGGCACGGCATAATGCGCGGCAAGCATCTCGGGCCGGTTGCCGGCCATGATGGAGACGACGTCTCCTGCCTGCACGCCTCGCTCTTTCAAGAAACGGCAAAGCCGGCCGACCATCCGGGCGAATTCACGATAAGTCCAACGTCTGTCGCGCCAGGCAACCGCCGGACGCGTCGGAAAAACTTCGACCGATCGCAACAGGAAATCCACCGGCGTAAGCGCAACGTAGTTCGCAGGGCGCGCCGACAGATGTGGTTCCAGACGCATTGATACTCTCCCTCCTCTCGGGCCGGCGCCTTGGCACGATCACCAGCGTCACCCCAATGACATCGACAAAACGATTTTTCCCGACACTTCCCGCGCCGCGAGCGCCTTCAGGGCGAGCCCGGCTTCTTCGAGGCGGAACCTCCTCTGAATCGAGGGCTTGATCTTCTTGCGGACATAAAGATCAGTCAGTTCCGCGACCGATGCATGATGGCGCTGCGGATCACGCTCCATTGCCGCGCCCCAAAACACGCCCCTCACGTCGCAACCTTTCAGCAGCGGCAGATTGAGGGGAAGACTTGGCACACCCGCCGCAAAGCCAACAACCAGGTAACGGCCCTGCCAGCCAATCGACCGCATGGCCGGCTCGGCGTATTCTCCCCCGACGGCATCGTATACGACCGACGCACCATCCCGGCCGCAGGCAGCCTTGAACAAGCCGGCCAGGCGTTTCTGGCCCTCGCGTCCCAGTGCGCCGCGCGGATAGAGCACGGTCTCATCCGCCCCAAGCGACCGGGCGATCGCCAGCTTCTCCTCGGCTGAGGCAGCCGCGACGACTTTAGCGCCCAGGGCCTTGCCGAGTTCGACCGCCGCCAGCCCCACGCCCCCGCCGGCTCCCAGCACCAGCAGGGTTTCGCCCTGCCCAAGTGCCGAGCGGTCGCCCAAGGCGTGATAGGCCGTGCAGTAGGCCATCAGGAAGGCTGCGGCGTCGTCGTATGGCATGCTGTCGGGAATGGGCGAACAACGAGCGGCGTCGACGCAGACATATTCTGCCATGCCGCCCCAGCCGAGCATCGCCATGACCCGGTCGCCCACGCAAGGCCAACTCACAGCTTCGCCGACCGCATCGACAATTCCTGAGACTTCGGCACCCGGCGAGAATGGACGCTCGGGCCTGTATTGATAGCGGTCGTCGATAATCAGCAAATCCGGATAGTTGATCCCGACGGCCCGAACCCGGATGCGTACCTGGCCGGGCGCGGGCTCGGGTATAGGCACGTATCTCAGGACGAGCGTTTCTGGCCCGCCCGCCTTCTCGCTGAGGACCGCCGCCATTGTATCTTGAGGCTCTGACAACTGCGTCATCTTGCGAGCGCTCCCAGCCCAACGAAGAGCTCCAGCGCTTCCGGATTTGCCAGCGCTTCCTGGTTCTTGACGGGTCGGCCATGGATGATGTCGCGGACGGCGAGTTCGGTGATCTTGCCCGACTTGGTGCGCGGGATGTCGGCGACCGCGACGATGCGCGCCGGCACGTGGCGCGGGCTGGCGCCGGTGCGGATCTTGCTGCGAATGCGCTTTTCCAGCTCCGCGTCCAGCGAAACGCCCGGGGCGAGGCGGACGAACAGCACCACGCGCACGTCGTCCTGCCAGTCCTGGCCAATGCAGATCGCCTCGACGATCTCGGGCATCTGCTCGACCTGGTTGTAGATCTCGGCGGTGCCGATGCGCACCCCGCCCGGATTGAGCGTCGCATCCGAGCGGCCATGGATGATCATGCCGCCATGGGCTGTCCATTCGGCGAAGTCGCCATGGCACCAGACATTGTCGAAGCGTTCGAAATAGGCGGCGTGGTATTTGGCGCCGTCCGGATCGTTCCAGAAGCCGATCGGCATCGCCGGAAACGCCCTGGCGCAGACGAGTTCGCCCTTTTCCTCGCGCACCGGCTTGCCGTCGTCGTTCCAGACCTCGACGGCAAGGCCGAGGCCCGCGCCCTGGATCTCGCCGCTCCACACCGGCTCGGTCGGCACGCCGAGCACGAAGCATGAGACGATGTCGGTGCCGCCGGAGATCGAGGCGAGGTGCAAATCCTTCTTGATGCCGTCATAGACGAAGGCAAAGCACTCCGGCGACAAAGGCGAGCCGGTCGACGATATGGTGCGGACGGAGGTGAGATCGTGGCTGTCGATGGGACGCAGGCCGGCCTTGCGCACAGAATCGATGAATTTCGCCGAGGTGCCGAAATAGGTCATCTTCTCGGCCTGGGCGAAGTCGAACAAAACGTTGCCGTTGGGATGGAACGGCGAGCCGTCATAAAGCAGAAGCGCCGCCTCCGCGGCCAGCCCCGAGACCAGCCAATTCCACATCATCCAGCCGCAGGTGGTGAAGTAGAACAAGCGGTCGCCGGGCTTGAGGGACGCATGCAGGCGCAGTTCCTTGAGATGCTGGATCAGCGTGCCGCCGGCCGAATGGACGATGCATTTGGGAATGCCGGTCGTGCCCGAGGAAAACAGGATGTAGAGCGGATGCGAAAACGGCAGCTGTTCGAAGCCCACCGGCCTTGCCGCGAACGGCGCTAGGGCATCGTCGAGGGTCTCGGCCTTGGCTATGCCGGAGGCCACATCCCCGGATGTGCCGAGATAGTCGACCACCAGCACCTTGCTCACGGTGGTCAGCTTTTCGGCCACCGCCGCGACCTTCTCGCCGACCTCGATGTGCTTGCCGGCATACCAGTACCCGTCGGGCACGATGAAGACCTTCGGTTCGATCTGGCCGAAGCGGTCGAGCACACCCTGTGCGCCGAAATCGGGAGAGCATGACGACCACACCGCCCCGATCGAGGCGGCTGCCAGCATCGCCGCAACCGTCTCGGGCATGTTGGGCATCATCGCAGCGATGCGGTCGCCCGTTGTGACGCCGAGCGAGACGAACAGTTGCTGCAGCTTCGACACCAGGGCCGCCAGCTCATCCCAGGACAGCCGCCGCTCGACCTTGTCTTCGCCGCGAAAGACGATCGCCTCGCCTGAGCCCGATCCGCGCAACAGGTTCTCGGCGAAGTTCAGCCGCGCATCAGGGAAGAAGGCAGCCCCCGGCATCTTGTCGCCGTCAATCAGCACGCGGCCGCCCTTTTCGCCGACGATCCCGCAGAAATCCCAGACCAGGTCCCAGAAGCCCTCGCGCTCGTCGACCGACCAGGCGTCCAACTCGGCATAGCTGGAGAATGCCCGCCCCGCGCGCCTGGACGCCTCGGCCATGAACGCCGTCAACGGCGCTTCCGCGACCTGCTCGGCGGAAGGCACCCACAGCGGCGTTTCAACGGACATCGGCATCTCTCCCGATTTAGGCATGCGACAAACCGCCTCTTGCGTCAGATCCGCATGGTTGCATTGACTCTTCGCCAGCTTAAACAGATATCTGTGATCACAGATATCTACCTACTCGATTCTATTGCAAACTGCAAACAACCGAGCCGTGAAATGTTGCCGCGTATGCCCTTTTTGCAGGCCAGCAAGGCGCGGCGGCCGTTCGCGCCCCTCACGAATGACCACCCCCAGCGAATGGATGACTTGATGACCCGCCCCACCCCAGATCGCCAATCGTTGCGCGAGGCGCTCACCGACGGTGCACGCCATGGGCGCTATGTACTTCGCAACTTGCGGCTTTGTTCGGCCCTGACGACCACGGCATCCGCGGCGGCTGATGCGGAATTCATGCTCACCGATGTAACGATAGACAATGGCGAGATCGCAGCGACAACCCCTGCGGGCCTTGTCACTGCCGACGCTGGCACCCTTTCGATCGATGCCGGCGGAAGGATTGCCTTGCCCGCATTCGTCGACTGCCACACGCATCTCGACAAGGGCCATATCCTGCCGCGAACGCCTGAGGCGGATGGCTCATTCGCCGGCGCCATGACCGCCACCATTTCCGACCGCACGCAAAATTGGTCGCATGAAGATGTAGCACGGCGCATGGATTTCGCGCTCCGATGTGCTTACCACTACGGCACCATTGCAATCCGCACGCATCTCGATTCAAAGCCGCCACAGGATGCGATCTCGTGGCCGGTGTTCCAGGAATTGCGCGACCAATGGCGCGGACGCATCGAACTGCAGGCCGCTTGCCTGTTTGGCATCGACCTGGCACGCGATCCGGTCGCCCTCGAAAGCATCGCCCGGCGCGTAGCCGCCGCCGGCGGCATTCTCGGCGCTGTGGCATTCCCAACGCCGGACCTCGATTTGCTGCTCGACCGGATGTTTGCCACGGCCGCCCGCTTCGGAATGGACCTCGATTTCCATGCCGACGAAACTGCCGATCCCTCAGCAGACGCCCTACGTCGCATCGCTGAGACCGCGCTTCGGTCTCGCTTTTCCGGAAAGGTACTTGTTGGGCATTGCTGCTCGCTGGCGAGACAAGACCATGCAGCGGTCGATGAAACGCTCGACAAGGTCGCATTGGCTGGAGTGGCAGTGGTTTCACTGCCGATGTGCAATCTCTATCTGCAGGACCGTCGCCAAGACGGCACCACGCCACGCTGGCGCGGCGTCACGCTGTTGCATGAAATGAAGCAGCGCGGCATTGCCGTGGCACTGGCCTCCGACAATACGCGCGATCCGTTCTATGCCTATGGCGACCTCGACATGATGGAAACCTATCGGATGGGGACCCGGATCCTGCACCTCGATCACCAGGTGGGAGACTGGCCGAGGGCGGTATCGGCTACGCCGGCTGCAATCATGCGTCTCGACGGCAACGGCGTGATCGCCGAAGGGCAGCCCGCCGATTTCACCTTGTTCGAGGGCCGCACGTGGTCAGAATTGCTGTCACGCCCTGAAGGCAACCGCATCGTTGTTCGGCGCGGCGCACCCATCGACGCGCCGCTGCCATCCTACGCGGATCTTGACGACCTTCCAGGCCTGGCACTGCAATGAGCAGTCAAAGCATATCGGCGGCCGGTCCTTCCGGCCGCCGATATGGGGCATGGGCTGCGGCAGTTGGACAAGCATCGATGATGGATGCCTATGGAATGCGCCAGGTGCACTCGGTCTGGTCTGCCGCGACCAAAATGCCCGCACCTCTAGCTGAGCATCTGAAGGTCGCCATCCACGGCTATGGCTTGGCCCGTTGTTGTTCGAAACCGCAGCGACGCCAGGCAGACAATGGTGTCCGCAATCTGCCGGGGTGAAACGAATTCCGCGATCGACGCGCACTTCAGGGCGTCTTGCTTCATTTCCTCGAAACTGATGCCGCGAAGCTCTGCCTTCTGGGCGAGAACCGCATCCTGTCTTTCGCCGGAAACAATGCCGGGCAGGATCGCGTTGACGCGAATCCCCAGGCTACCGAGTTCCATTGCGAGGGACTTCGTAAACCCCACGACCGCCCATTTCGACGCGGCATAGGGTGTCCTCAATTGAAACCCCAGCCTGCCCGCCGCAGAGGACATGTTGACGATGCTCGGGTTCTCGCTCGACTTCAAATGCGGGACGGCAAGACGAACGCAATTGAACTGACCGGTCGAGTTGACGTCCAGGGTCCTGTCCCATTCCTCGGGCGGGATCTCGTCGACGCGCCCCACCGGGCCGGCGATGCCGGCATTGTTGACCAGGCAATCTATGCCGCCGAGCTGCTTGACCGCATCGGCGAAGAATTCGGCAACAGAGGCCCGGTCGGAAACATCGCAATAGGATGCCGTCAGCCGGCGATGCAGCTGCCTCACATTCGCCAAGCCGTCGCGATCGACGTCGCAGATGTGCACAAGGGCGCCCTCGTCGAGGAAGGCCTTGGCGATCTTCAGTCCTATCCCGCCAGCGCCTGCGGTAACTACGACACGCAGTCCCTTCAGCCCGAGATCCATCGTCGCTCTCCGTATTGGTCAGCTCGACATTTCACGTGTGCGGCATCTCAATCCGCCGCTTGTTCGGCGAGTACCTGCTGGGCAACGCGGAAGCACTCGAGAGCTCGCGGAACGCCGCAATAGATAGCCACGACATGGATCGCCGCCCTCACCTGTTCCTTCGTTACGCCATTGGCCTTGAGGGCCGCCCGGCAATGGACTTCCCATTCATGCATCTGTCCGAGGGCTCCGATCATGGCCAGATTCATCAGGCTGCGGGTTTTCACGTCGATGGCGTCGTCGCTCCAGCCAAACCCCCAAGCCCATGCCGTCATCGCTTCCTGAAATGGCCGGGTGAAGTCGTCGGCGTCCGTCAAATTGGCAGCCACGTAGCGTTCGCCTAGCGTTGCCTTTCGTTTGGCCACACCACGTTCGAACAGGTTGTTGTCAATCATTGTCTTCCTCCATGCAGCAAAGTCGTTGGGGCGAATCTCAGCCCCGGCAGAATTCAGTTCATGCTTGTCAGACCGGCATCGGCCCGCTGGTCTATGGCCAACATCGCCCTGCCGCGCCTCCTCGCGCTTCCGGCCGCCTTCTGCGGCTAGACTAGAAGGCGACCTTGTCTCCGCCCTTCAGCGCCAGTATCTCGCGCGCCTCCTGCGCCGTCGCGATCTCGAGGCCGAGCCCCTCGATGATCTGGCGCGCACGCGAAACCTGCTGTGCATTCGTCTTGGCCAACTGGCCGGGGCCGATCCACAGCGAATCCTCCAGGCCGACACGGACGTTTCCGCCCATCGCGGCTGCCATCGCAGCGATGGGCATCTGGTTGCGTCCAGCGCCCAGCACCGACCATTTGTACTGGTCGCCAAACAACCGATCGGCCGTGCGCTTCATATGCAGCACATCTTCCGGATGGGGGCCGATCCCACCCAAGATGCCAAACACCGTCTGGATGAACAGCGGCGGCTTCACCAGGCCGCGCTGCAGGAAGTAATGCAGGTTGTAGAGGTGGCCGGTGTCGTAGCACTCGAATTCGAAGCGGGTTTCGGCCTCGCCCAGGGAGCGGAGCGCGTACTCGATGTCCTTGAAGGTATTTCGGAAAATCAGGTCCCGGGAGGATTCCAGCGCCTCTCGTTCCCAGTCGTGCTTGAACTCCTTGAAACGATCAAGCATCGGGAACAGCCCGAAATTGAACGAGCCCATGTTCAGCGAAGCAACCTCCGGCTTGTATACCGCTGCCGGCTTGATCCGCTCTTCCACCTTCATCCACGGTGCACCGCCGGTGGTGATGTTGATCACGCAGTCCGAACGCTGCTTGACCACTTTCAGGAAGGGCTCGAATCCTTCGGGCGTCTGATCCGGCTTTCCGGTTATCGGATCGCGGGCATGCAGATGCACGATCGCAGCGCCGGCTTCCGCGGCGCCGATCGCGGCTTCCGCGATCTCCTCGGGCGACACCGGAAGGTGCGGCGACATCGAAGGTGTGTGAATAGCGCCGGTCACGGCACAGGTGATGATGACTTTGTTGGAAATTGCCATGGCTCTCAACGATTGGTTGTCAGATCTTGCTGCTTCTTGTGATCGCCAAGGGCCTGCAGGCGGCGGTCGCGCCACTCGCTCTTGGCAGCAATCATGTCGGGGGTGGGCGGCGGGCCCCAGCTTTCGACGACATGCTCGACGTTGCCGGGATCCCATACCGACGAAGGCGCCGGCGCGGCGGTGATTTCCCGGAATATGCCGCCGTAGCGCTGCAGGTAATCGCCGATGCCACCGGGCGCGTTGAGCTCGATCGTCGCCAGCGGCCCCATGAACGACCAGCGAAGGCCCAAACCGTCAGAAACCGTCCTGTCGAGATCGTGGGCGCTGATCACACCATCGCCGACAAGCTGCAGCGCTTCGGCCAGCAGCACTGCCTGAAGACGGTTGAGGACAAATCCCTGCACTTCGCGCCTGACGACAACTGGAACCTGACCGACATCCCGGTAGAACTCGCCCGCCCGAGAAACAACCTCGAAATCCGTCCATTCGCCACCACAGAGCTCGACCACCGGGATCAGGTGCGGAGGATTGACCGGGTGCGCGACAAGGCATCGATGACGGCCCGGCAAGCCGCTGGCAAATGCCGAGGGCATGATCGTCGAGGTCGACGACGCGAGAATGACATCGCTCGAAGCGACCGCGTCGATCTTCGCAAACAGCTCCCTCTTCTTGTCGACTGCCTCGGGTCCACATTCCTGGACAAGGCAAACACCATCGACCGCATCTTCAAGCGCAGCCGACAGCCGAACAACGCCGGACACCTCGGAGAGCCCGGCCTCCTCGATGATCTTGCCGATGGCGCCTGCCGCCGCATCGAGACTGCGTCGGTCGCTGTCGAACAGGTTCACCGACCAGCCGGCCCTGGCGAACACGACGGCCCAGGATCGGCCGATAAGCCCCGCCCCGACTATGCCAACTGACCGCATGAATCGCCCTTTTCCTGGACACATCTGAGTTAATATGTGATCACAGATCACGACTAGCGCATCGTCGACGCTCTGTCTAGACAAATCGCGACACGTGTGCGGCCTGAACATGGCAGGGCGGTGCGCGACGCCCACTTGCTGTGATCAGGTGATTACGGATATCGTTGCAAGGATTGCCCCGCCCAAAAACCTGCGAGTACCGATTTTGGAACAGACCGACACCGCCCTGACCCAGATGGGGCAACTGGAGCGCGTAACGCTCGGCGAGCGTGCCTATCTCAAGCTTAGACAACTCATCATGTCGGGAAAGCTTGCACCGAACGAGAAGCTTTCACTGAGGTCCGTGGCCGAGGCATTGGGCGTGTCCATCATGCCGGTGCGGGAAGCGGTCACGCGCCTGGTCGCCGAAGGCGCCCTCTCCCTGCTGCCCAACAGGGCCATAAGCGTTCCGTTGATGACAAGGGCAAAGTTCGAGGAACTGCTGCGCATCCGGACCGAGATCGAGGGGTTTGCCGCGGCCGAAGCTGCCGTGCATCGAACCAGCCGCGATCTCAAACTGATACTGGACTACGACAAGGATTTCCGCGACGCCGTTGGCAAAGGCGATTCCGAAGTGGACAGTTCGCTGCAGTTGAACAAGGAACTGCATTTTGCCGTCTATGAAGCCGCCGGCTCGCCAATCCTCGTCTCAATCATCGAAGGGCTGTGGCTCAAGGTGGGACCGGTGATCAACCTGGACCTGCGGGCGTCCCAGCGGCTCGCGAGCGGAAACGCGGAGACGCATCACGCCCGCCTCGTCGAAGCGATCATCAATCAGGACGGGAACGCCGCGCGTGCCGCCGTGGTTGCCGACATCAGGTCATCCGGCGAGTTTATACTTGGTTCAAATCAACTTTGGACAAACTTGCCAGAGCCGGCCTGACGCTGACAAAGACACGCGTATTTTGGTCAATAGATGTGCGCGGACCTGCGCGAAACGACCTGTTGTCGAACACCCAATCTCGACCATTCCGGATTCTCAATTGATGAATTTTCTTAGCGACAACATCTCTGGGGCCAGTCCCAATATTCTGAAGGCGATCGTCGAAAGCAATGATGGCGATCAGTCCCCGTACGGCGGTGACATCTGGACGAAACGAGCCGAAGCCGCCATAGCAGATGTTTTTGGATGCGACGTGGCTGTCTTTTTTGTCACGACCGGCACCGCCAGCAATGCACTAGCGGTGTCTGCTATTTCTCCGCCTTCGAGAGCTGTTTTTTGTCACGACAATGCTCACCTGATCGATAGCGAGTGCGGCGCGCCGGAATTCTTCACCAACGGCGGCAAGCTGGTCGGCATTGCCGGACCAGCCGGCAAGATGGACCCTCAAGCGCTCGCATCCAGACTGCAGCAGTTCCCGCCAGATGTCGCCAGGCAGGTACAGCCGGGTGCGCTGTCGATCTCGCAGGCGACGGAATCCGGAACCGTCTACAGTCCGAGCGAGATACGTTCGATCGTCGATCTAGCCCATGGTGCCGGAATGAGTGTCCACATGGACGGAGCGCGGTTCGCCAACGCCGTCGCAGCGCTCGATATGGCACCGGCAGAGATTACGTGGAAAGCCGGCATCGACGTTCTTTCCCTGGGGGCGACGAAAAACGGCGCCCTCGCCTGCGAAGCCATCGTGTTCTTCGGCATGTCCAAGGCTGCCGATTTTGCGTATCGCCGCAAGAAGGGCGGCCAGACGCTGTCAAAAGGCCGTTTCTTTGGCGCGCAGATGGCCGCCTATCTCGCCGACGACCATTGGCTCGACCTTGCCCGTCATGCCAATCGCGCTGCGGGGCGTCTAGCCGCGCGGCTGGCCGAGATGCCCACTATCCGGCTCCCTTGGGCGACAGAGGCGAATGTCGTTTTCGCAACCCTCCCACGGGGAATGGACGCGGCGCTTCGTGCAGCGGGTGCCCGCTATCATCTCTGGGATGGGAAATGCCTGCTCCCTGCCGACCGGCCGGCTGATGACGAAGTGCTCGTGCGCTTCATTTGTTCATTCGGGACCGCCGATGCCGAAATTGACAGGCTTACGGATCTGATCAGGCAATACAGCGCCTAACACGGGCGGCCTGATCGAGACAGCGCTAGCCTGAACCAGCCTCGGATAGAGGCTGGATACTGCCGCTATGAAAAATCGCCGGCCCGCGCGCGCGCAGGCGAGACGCAATGCATGCCGTGCGGCGAACTCGATTGGACATGGCGCCAAAATAGCGTGAGACGACAGAGCTCCGCGACCTCCCGAGCCCGAAAGCCCGGCATCACCGGCACCTCTCTCATTAATGCCTTTTGAAATCAAGGTTTGCGCCACGGCAAAGCAAGCTCGTTCGTGCATATGGCTTATTCCCGAGCTCACTTCTGCGTAGTTATGATCACAGATCACGCATGCATTGACTCACGAACTGATCGCATGGCAAGATACTTTACGATTGGAAAGGTCATCGAGGAGGCATGACGCTTTCGCAATGCGGGCAGGAGGGGAGAGCGCGATCCTGCCGGAATCGTCAATCGGCTGAACGGTTCGCTTCCGCCGTCGCGGTTGGGGCGCCGAATGTGGGCCGCTTGCTCGCAACAGCTCGATGACCGCGGCGGAGCGGGCTGCTGCTTCACAAATACCGAAGCCGAAAACTGAAGAAACCTGTCCGGCAAGGCTGCCCAGTCGTGCCAAATCCAATGGGAGGAAATGACGTGAAATCAAGGATCAAGGTTGCGCTGAAGCAACTGGGGCTTGCCTTAACGCTTGCAGTCGGCGTGATGGGATCGAGCCTGGAGGCCGAAGCGCAGGAAGAGGTCGCCTTCGCAACCAACTGGAAAGCTCAGGGTGGCCACGCCGGTTTCTATCAGGCGCTCGCCGACGGCACATACAAGCAGTACGGTCTCGATGTCAGGATCGTGCAGGGCGGGCCGCAGATAAACACGCGTAGCCTGCTGTCTGCCGGCAAGGTCGACTTTCTGCTTTCGGTGCCGCAGTTGGCACTGGAAAACAGCCGCCAGAAGATACCGACGGCCATGGTGGCGGCCTTCTTCCAAAGAGATCCGACGACCCTGATGGCTCATCCGGGCAAGTACAAGGATCTCGCCGATATGCGCCGGGCCCGGACGATCTATGTGGCCCGAGCTGCCCAGTTCACGTACTGGCCATGGGTGAAGCACAAGTTTGGTCTCAGCGACGACCAGGTGAAGGCGTATAGCTTCACGCTGGCGCCATTCCTTGCCGACCCGGAAGCCGTCCAGCAAGCCTATGCCACTGCGGAACCTCTCTACATCGACACATTCAAGCCGGACGTATTCCTGCTCGCCGACTATGGCTGGTCCGGCTATTCGAACATCATCGAGACGCGTCGGGAAATCATCGAAAAGAACCCCGATCTGGTGCAACGCTTCATCGATGCTTCGATCATCGGATGGAACAACTATCTCTATGGCGATCGCAAGCAGGCCAATGCACTGATCAAGAAAGACAATCCGGAAATGACGGACGTAAAGCTCGAGGCGGAAATCGCCGAGATCCAGCGTCTCGGCCTCGTTGACGGCGGCGACACGCTGAAAGTGGGCCTCGGCGCGATCGACCTGAAGCGCTTTGCCAGCTGGTTTGACGACCTGATGGAAGTCGGCCTCTACAAGCCCGGTGAAGTCGACCTTGAGACGGTCGTCACCGACCAGTTCGTCAACAAAGGTGTCGGCCTCGACGTCCGCAAGCGGCTCGAATCGCAATAGGCTGGCGCAGACCGGCCGCCCGGCCCGGAGGCATTCCACCGGGCCCATGTGCCGCCACGCCAAGGCCCACAATGACGTCTTGGGAGCAGTCGACGACCTGGTCTGCTCCCGATTTGAAGGGCGACGCAGCGCGTTTGGCCCCGTCGCCAGGGAGCCTCACCGGCGACCATCGAACTGACCTACAATTTCGGAGAGAAAAGTGCCCGAGCCGCTTCCAGATTATATCGTCCAGAATGGCAAGCTCATTGGGTACGAGGAGGCCGTCACCCATGTGATGTCGCCTGCCGTCAAGTACGGTCTGGCTGCCTTTGAAGGGCTGTGCGCGTATTGGAGCGATAGCGAACAGGAGCTGTTTGCTTTTCGTCTCCAGGAACACACCGAACGGCTGTTTCAATCGATGAAGCTGCTAAGATTCGAACCGACGTTCGATTCCAACGAGATCCACGACCAGACAATTGAGCTGTTGCGGCGAAACAACGTCCGCGGGAGCGTGCACATTCGCGCGATCGCCTATCTCGACGGCAAGGGCGAACACATTGTTCCTGGTCCTGTCAGCTACGCGATTTCTGCACTGCCTCTGCAGCGCAGCAGCAAGACCCAGACCGGCATCCGCTGTCAGGTCAGTGCATGGACGCGCATTTCCGACAGTTCCATGCCGCCCCGCATCAAAACGAGCGGCAATTACGTCAACAGCCGTCTTGCCAGGCTTCAGGCCAGGCATGACGGCTATGACGACGCGATTCTCCTCAACAACGCTGGCACCGTCGCAGAGTCGCCGGGAGCCTGTATCTTCCTGCGCCGCCGCGACGAACTCATCACACCCGATGTGACGAGCGGCATTCTCGAAAGCATCACACGTGACACGATCTTGCATCTGGCGCGGGAAGCGGGAATTCAGGTGACCGAAAGGCCCGTCGACAAGACAGAGCTTTACACCGCCCGGGAGATTTTCCTGGTCGGATCGGCAGCAGAGGTGCTGCCAGTGGTCAACGTCGACGGCATATCGATCGGAGATGGCTCGCGGGGGCCAATGACAGCAAACCTACAGCGCGACTACTTCAATGCGGTGATCGGCCAGACCGCTTCGGAGCAAGGTTGGTTGACCCGTGTGCATCAGACCTGACACGGATTTGGTGACACCCTTTCCAGCTTGTCCAGGTGGGAACCTTGAAAGCGTTGATCTCGCCAACATCCTGGTAGTGACCATTCAGCCCGCCCAAACCAGCGACATAGCTAGGGTCAGGACCTATTAAATCCGTTTGAATTGTGATCCTTGGTCCCTGCAGGAGAGGCTTTGATGGGTGACTTGTTTTTGCTGACTGCGCGCCAGATGGCGCGGATCTCTCCGCATTTTTCCGTTGTCGCATGGTGTGCCGCGGGTCGATGATCGGCGGGTGGTGAGTGGGATCGTCTACGTCATCCGCAAAGGCTTGCAGTGGAAGGATGCGCCCAAAAGTTATGCCCCGCACAAGACGAAGGGCCGAGACCTGAGTGCATCATGATCGACGCCACCCATCTAAGGGCGCACTGCACGGCAGCGAGCCAGCTCAAAAAGGGGATGTTCCCCGCCGTATCGGGCGAACCAAGGGCGGGCTGAACTCCAAGCTCCACACTGTCTGCGATGGCGAGGGTCGCCCGATCATCATGCTGCTTTCGGAAGGCCAGATGAGCGACCACAAGGGCGCGATCCTTGTGCTTGACACGTTGCCGCCGGCGAAAAAAAAGCTCATCGCCGACAAAGGCTACGACAGTGCCGCGTTCCGCCAGGCCCTTGTCGCCAAAGGCATCGAGCCTTGGATCCCGTCGAGCCGAAGCCGGAACATCCCCTATCCCTACGACAAGGCGCTCTATCGTCAGCGTCACAAGGTCGAGAACCTCTTTGCCAGGCTCAAGGACTGGCGCCGCATCGCCACACGTTACAACCGCTGCGCTCACACCTTCTTCTCCGCCATCTGCTTCAGCGTTGCCTGACCAGCAGGGCGAGTCCGTCCAGCCCCTTCCTCATGTCGGTGTGAGCCAATGCCAGGTGCACCTTCACTCCCGCCGCAACGATCATTATGATGCAGTCCCTCCCCTCGCGACGAACGCCCGTACTGCAACAGGATCCCTGCCTGCAGGTGCAAAGACACGCCGCCCATCGGGCAGTTCGATTGCCATCATCCCGTCAGGCGGCTGCACAAGGTTCTGCAGCGCGAGTGCCGCTGGCGCGTCCGTTGCCAGCGTCACGGATGCCAGTTTCGCTTACTTCTGCGTCACGCCGAATTCCGCGCGCCAGCGAAACACGATGCCGGTGACGATCCCATGCTTGCGCGCAACGCGCGAGACAGTGGCATCTGGCTGCTTGGTTTCCAGCGCAATGGCACGTTTGTCATCGTCGCTGAATAAGCGCCGGGCTGGTTGGCTAGATGCGGCCGGACTGTCCTTTGGCGGATCTGTCAATCCGCTTTCGGGCGGGCGTCGCTCCGATAGCACTAGTGCTAACGGCAGCGCGGTCAGAGGGATGAAGATGCGCGCGCCAGTCGATCTCGACCTCGCCATCATCCAGCCGGTCGCGCCATTTGCGCAGCGAATAGCGAGACAGATGCAGTGCGGCGGCGTATTCACTTACACCCATGCCGCTCACGCGCAGGGCGGGCGAAAGTCGTCCAATTCCACCGATGGATCGTTCAGGACGGGAGGCGCGACCGCGAGCAACTGGCGGGCAAGCACGAGGCTGGCCTTGCGCGAGGAGCCGGCGAGCAGACCGCAATGGCGGATGCGGTGGTCATCGAGGTGTTCGAACGCTGGAGCCAGCCGCGCGGACCGCGAGGCAGAGCGGCGAGGAACCGGGAGAGCGCCCCATGACCCGGCATGGGATGATCCAGCCTTCAGCCGCGGGCACTCAGCCTCCGGCAACGGACCCACGCGTGTCCATGATGATTGCTGGCGTCGACAGGCGAGTGGCCGGACCAGGGCCGGGCCGCCAACACCGCGCGATGGAGCAACGAAGCGGCCTGCCCGCATCCACCTCGCGCTTCCCATCGGCGGCCGCGCCAACGCCGACATCGGCCGCAGATCGAAATTTCCATAGCCGTTGACTGTGGCCCGCGGGTTCCTTCCTCGGGGACTTTCGTACGCCTCCCGGCGCCCGAAACTCTTCACGGTTCGAGACCGTCAGTTGTTGGAGCACAGGAGGCAAAAGCTGCCAAACTGCATCCAACCCGAAGTCGGTCATGAGCGTAGTTCTTATGGTCACCTCAATGCCGACATCGGAGAAGACGATCTGCTGACCGCTCGGCGTCGCTTCTTGGATCATCGGCAGGGACAGCAACTTACAGTAGGTCTCACGTCACGAAATGTCTTTGATGGGTGCGAATTCCCAAGACACTGTCCAGCATGGATCTTCTTGTCCACGTTAAGTGCCATCCGCTTAGCCGATTGGAACGAAGGTTCCCAGAAGCGGCAGTTGTCGGTCAAGCGGCAAATGCATGTTTCAGAAGCCGAAGGAGACCTGAAGCTTGCCCTCCCACACATCAAGTCCATTTTGGCCGAAACTGAGATAGCCACCGCTGGCCTCGACCTGAACGGAATTGTTGAACAGCATGCGCGCGCCCGCTCGCACTGTCCCAGCCCAAGCCGAGGGAGTTGCCAGCTCCAGATCCGCCGTAAGGATCTGGCCGCCATTCGGCCGTTCGAACTCGTAGGTCGCCCCGATTTCGGCATAGGGCATTATGCTTGTTCCGTTTTCGAAAAGGAAAATTCGGCTGAACTCCGTCGAAGCTTCGATGACGCCAAAATTGAAGCTGTCCTCTGGGAAGCTGACGTTGACCGGAAGGTTGAGCACATTCCCTTCAAGGTCATATCCGTCGCTTTGGATGTGGGAGTAGGTGATGGACGCCTTTGGACGCACGAAATACTCGCCAAGCGTATACTGCCCATGTGCTGTGACGTTTCCCGACCATTGCCGGGATTGGTAGCTACCCTCCAGGACGCTCAGTTCAAGATCGTTGTCGTATTGGCCATATGTGAGCGACGTATCGATCGCCCAGTGGGGCGACAGACGGACGGCGAGATAGGGGCCGATGGCAAACCCGGTGCTGTCTGCCTGCAACAGGTCGCCGAAGCCTTCGGTCGAACTGTGCTGCACGGCAAGCGATGCTCCCAGCACCCAATCCTCGCCAATGCGCCGGTCCAAGCCAAGGGTGATGCTGCCCAGCTGTGTGTCCATGTCGAGACCAAAACGCTGGTCGGAAACCTGGACGAAAAGAGGTTGCCCCCAGGCGTTCCACAAGGTCGGCGCGCCTAGATCGCGCCCCTCTGTCAAAGGCACCTCGCCGGGATTTGCGCCGCTTCGGGCAGCTTCGGCGAGGAGTTCGTCCGGACAGATCGGCCACTTCGTTTGTGCGTCTGTAGTGGCAGAGCGCGGATCGATGCATCGCTCCTGTATGCCCGCTACCGTTGTTCTTGTCAGCGTTCCGTCGGGGAGTCGCACCAGGCCTGGGCTTCCCGGCACTGTGACGCCACCAGGCGGCAGCGTCGCGATCGGCGGCTGCACGCCTCCAGGCATTCCCGGCATCACACCGCTTGGCGGCCTTGTCGGACGACCCGGCGTTAAGCCGCCAGGCGGCAACGTCGCGATTGGCGACTGCACGCCTCCAGGCATTCCCGGCATCACACCGCTTGGCGGCCTTGTCGGACGACCCGGCGTTAAGCCGCCCGGCGGCAGCGTCGCGATCGGCTGCTGCACGCCTCCAGGCATTCCCGGCATCACACCGCTGGGCGGCCGCGTGGGACGGCCCGGCGTTAAGCCGCCAGGCGGCAACGTCGCGATTGGCGACTGCACGCCTCCAGGCATTCCCGGCATCACACCGCTTGGCGGCCTTGTCGGACGACCCGGCGTTAAGCCGCCCGGCGGCAGCGTCGCGATCGGCTGCTGCACGCCTCCAGGCATTCCCGGCATCACACCGCTGGGCGGCCGCGCCGGGCGACCGGGCGTCAAGCCGCTAGGTGGTAGCGTGGCGATTGGCGACTGTGGCCGTATCGGAAGACCTGGTGTCAGTGTTGGCGGTTTGAAATCCGGGAAGAAATTTCCGATCGGCGGTCGGTCGGGCAAATTCAGGTTGGGGAGTTGGATATTAGGCGGAATGTTCCAGTCACGCTTCTGATTTTGCGTATCGATCAGGCACGGCTTGTTGTCGCTTGTCTCGTAGAGTTTATGGGTGCCGCCGTTGCCGTTGGACACCTCGGGTGAAGTCGAGATATGCAGCCGTCGGTCGGGCGGAACTCCCCAGGTGTCCACTGTCTGGCTGCCCTGAGCAGACTCAAGCGCGAACGAACCTTGATCCGTGCGCGAAAGCCAGACAGACCGGGAAGCGTCCCTGGTGTTGCCAAGATAAGTGAGCCCCCCGCTCGACTTGCAGTTGGCGGCGAGTGCGGGGATGGGACTGGCTACAATGACAGCAAATGCGAAGAGCGGTGTTGCGCGAAGTCTGGTCATGGCAATCCCCGCTCCACGGATTCGAGAATGAGAGGCATCTGACACTTCTTGGCGATTAGAATGCACCAGAGGCGGTAAACGGCAATTAACATCAACGCTTGCAAGGTGTTTCTGCTGGCCATGTTGCGGACCCGCAACGCAGCCCCGGGGCGCGCCTACTTTGCCGCAACGATCTTCGACCGCTTTCATGTGCCACCGAGGATCCGCTGCCGGCCAAAATATGCATGGATTCAGAGCCACCGTCGCAAAGAGTGGCAGAAACCGACAGCAGGCGTCAATCTGCCGAACGTCCTGTTTGGAGCGGTGTATAGACGGCTCTCCGTTCGCAAGAGTTTATCTGAGTATTCTTCAATTGCTGGTTGGTGCGGCCATGTATCCGCCCTGTATGAATGGACGCAGTTCGGATCCACAAGGCAGTGGGAGGCCGTCGCGGCTTCAACGACGACCTCGCATTGGACTAAATCAGCCTCCACCGCTGCCCCTGAGCTGCGCTTCGATCTTGCTCAGGTTGAAGGACCCTGGCGTCTGGCTGGGCGGATAATCCTTCATGGTCAACAGGAACTGTGATGCCAGTGTCTGGATCGGGACAAGGACGAAGGCCCGGTCTAGGAACCAATCATTGTAGGTGTTCGAATTGTGCTGGGCCTTTTCAAATGGATCCCGGCGCAGATTGAACAGCAACGGTACCCGCAGTTCGACATACGGCTCGCGCCAGACGCCGAAGGCCTCGCCGCGATTCTCCAGGAAGACGACCTTCCAATCTTGCCAGCGGGCGGCGACAACCTGGCCATCGTCGCTGACATACCAGAACTCCTTGCGCGGCGATTCCTTGGCCTTGCCGCTCAGGTAGTCGAGCATGTTGTAGCCGTCGGGATGGGTGCGATACTTTCGCCCAGCAAAAGTATCGCCTTTCATCAGCCTCTCCTTGACGTCGGGCATGCCGGCTGCCGTCAGGAACGTCACCATCCAGTCTTCATGTGCCACGAGACCGTTGAGCGTGGCTCCGGCGGTGAAATGGCCGGGCCAGCGCACGAAGGCCGGTACGCGATAAGCGCCTTCCCAGTTGGAGTTCTTTTCGCTGCGGAAAGGTGTAGTGCCGGCATCCGGCCAGGCGTTGTAGTGCGGGCCATTGTCGGTCGAGTAAAAGACGATGGTGTCTTCGGCCAGGCCGAGATCGTCAATCAGCTTGAGCATGTCGCCGACCATCGCGTCGTGTTCGACCATGCCGTCGGAATACTCGTCCTGACCCGAAATGCCGCGGTGTTCCGCCTTGACGTGAGTGCGGAAATGCATGCGCGTGGCGTTCCACCAACAGAAGAATGGCGTGCCAGCAGTTTTCTGCCGAGTGATGAAATCCTTCGCGGCAGCGAGGGTTTCTTCGTCAATGGTTTGCATGCGCTTCTTGGTTAGCGGACCGGTATCTTCGATCGACTGGCCGCCCTTGCCGTCGGCCCTGGTCTTCAACACACCGCGCGGCCCAAACTTCTTGAGGAATTCGGGATCCTTCGGATAGTCGAGATTTTCCGGCTCTTCGGAGGCATTCAGGTGGTAGAGGCTGCCGAAATACTCGTCGAAGCCATGCATGGTCGGCAGGTGTTCGTCGCGATCGCCAAAGTGGTTCTTGCCGAACTGGCCGGTAGCATACCCCTTGTCCTTCAACAGCGCCGCTATGGTCGGGTCGCTCGCCTGCCAGCCTTCCTTCGCGCCGGGCAGACCAACCTTCGTCATACCGGCTCGCACTGGCACAATACCGCCGATGAATGCGGCGCGGCCTGCGGTGCAGCTCTGCTGGCCGTAGTAGTCAGTAAAGGAGACGCCTTCCTGGGCAATGCGGTCGATGTTCGGCGTCTGGTAGCCCATCATGCCGCGGCTATTGTGACTGATGTTCCAGGTGCCGATGTCGTCGCCCCAGATGACAAGGATGTTGGGCGGTTTGCCGGACGGCGTTGCCTGGGCTCGCGCCGGCGCTGTCCGAGCAAGTTCAAACGACGTCGCGGCCAGTGCCGACACGGCCGCAACCGCTGTTCCAGCCAGCAGTCTGCGTCGTGTGACGTCGACGCCCGACGTCGGATCTGAATGCTCGGTCTTGTCCGTCATCGTTGTCTCCTGTTTCAGTTGGCTGCCATCGATATCGGCGCGTGCGAGCGAGCCGCCGATGAGCAGATGCAATGGCGTCGCGGATCGTCCCCGCGCCTCAATTTTTAACCTAAGTGACGTAGCGGAATAGTTGGACCAAGGGCCTACGGTCATGCCCAAACCAACACTTGTGCACCGGAGCCCAGTTCCTTCCTGTTCCGAAGTTTTCGATCATCTAGTCATTGTCGCTGGCCGACAATTGTCAGGCGACGGATGCGTCAACGTTTCAATGGTGTTTCTGCCAAACACTGTACGAACAATGCGGCCGCCCGAGTGGAAGTGGGGATGCTGCCTATCGAGCCGGCTGCCTGATCGCGCCTATTTCGCCGCAACAATCTTCGGAGGCTGCCATGAGCCGTCCAGGATAGACTGCTGACCCCAGTACGCTCGGATGTAGAGCGAAAACGCTCCATCGGGCGCAGGAAGCCAGTTCGTTTCCTTGTCTGCACCCGGCAATTTCGCACTGACATGAATCGTCAGCGAGCCATCGGCATTGCGGGCCAGCTTCTTGTTCTTTGTTCCCAGAGAATAACGGCCAAGATCGTTCGGATGGAAGAAATGATGCTCGTTGTAGAGCGTCAGCGACCAGAACCCGTTGACCGGAGGTTCCTGGCCCGGAGCAAATGTTACGTCGTACGCAGTGACGCCTTTCAGCGTCGCGCCGGAAGAATCGTTGTCGGTGTAGAAATACTGCGTCTCGGTCGGCTTGTTGTCGAACATGTTCGACTTCGCTGTACCTGTCCGATCGAAATAATCGACGCCGAACTGGGCGTTGTTAGTCGAACGGTTCCAGCCGTTGCCCGCCGGTCGGCCATTGCGATTCCATGCGAAGAAGGGTGCGATCACATCGCGTTCGGTCTCGACGGCTGCCTCAACCAGTGCCTGCTTGACCATCGGGTCCTTGGCTGCGGCCGCGAGCATTGCCCGGAACTGGGCGTACATTGCCTCTTCTCCGGGAAGCGGCTCCACCGTGTCCAGAACCGTGCCGAGTTGGTCGAAGAACTTCTCTGGCACGACCCAAGCGGTCTCGCCGCTGCCTTCGGACGCGGGCCCCGGAATTTCGGGCGCTTCGCTCCAATCGATGATCTTCATCTTGCCGTCGAAATCCTTCAGCGGATAAGCGACGATCTGATCCAGGACAGGCTGGATTGCGTTGCGGTCTTCGTCCGTGTCGTCAAGGAAGACACGCGGGATGATATTCGCAAGTTCGGTCGAACTGCGAATGATAGCTTCGATGCCTGCAGGCACCTCACCCCGCCAGTTCGGGCCCGCGAGAAGATAGAAGCCCGGCTTTGTCTCATAAGGCTTGCCGACCTGCGCGAATTGATCTGTGCGGGCATCATAGAGCGCATAGATCCAGAAACGACCGCCAAAGTCCGGCACCTGGATGACCACCGGTTCCTCATCGAGCGAAAAGAAGCCGAGACCATAGGCGACGTCCTGGTTGGGGCAGGTCACGAAGTTCTGGCCAGGATCGATGTAGCCGCTCAGCATCGCGATCTGGCCGCGAGGTGCGGCCGGAAGCACGCCATTCAATCGACCCGGATGCGGGGCCTGGGTGATCGCGGCGCGGCGATTGATCATGTTGACCATCGGCCAGCCCCAGACATAGGCCGTGCGGCCGATCGCCTTGGCATATTCGGGATGCATCAGGACACCGTTGTGCGGCTGGGTCACTTCGGCGGGAGTCTTCGCGAACGGCACCTGTGGACTGGTCTGGGCATAGGCCGCTCCTGTTATCAAGGTGGCCACAACGGATGCCGCGATTGACGTGTGTCTCATGATTTTCACTCCCGATTGCTTTGGCCTTGATCAATTCACGATCTCAGGCTCTGGACGCGGCCATGTGCCTTTGACGATACCTTCCCCTGGGCCGTACATGCGCATCACCATAAAGAAGGGACCGTCAGGCGTCGGCAGCCAGTTCTTGCCCTTGCCGGGGTCTGTCTTGCTGAGCGTGATGGTGACACCGCCATTAGTGTTCTTCACTAGACCGTCGGTGCGGTCGCCGATGGAGTAGCGGTTGACGCCGTTGTCGACCAAAAGGCGCTGCGGCAGATTGTACATCGTGAGGGACCAGAATTGCGAAACCGGGGGGGCCTCCTTGAACGCAAGCTCATAGGTCTTCGTGCCGTCCAGCGGTTCGCCGTCCTTGTCGGCTTGGTAAGAGAAGTAGACGGCATCCTGTTCGTTCTGGCCGTAGATACCCATCATTGCGCCGAGCGCGCGAGCCTCATAGTCACCCTTGAGATACTCGCGCGAGCCGAACAGACCGATATTGTCCTTGTTCGTCGCTGCTCGGTCGTTGAGTTTCTTGAGCGCGGCATCGATACCAGCCTGAATTGCCGCCGCTGTTTCCTTGTTCAGCTTCACAGCATCGAAAGGCTTGCCGGGGCCTATGCCAAGGGCAGCAAAGCGCTTCAGCGCATCCGCGTCTGCCGAGTTTGGCTTTGCATGGCCAAGCAGGAAGTTCATATATCCGATGAAGGCAGGGCTTTTCGCCAGGTCTTCGTGCCAGACTGGGAAATTGATCTCGGGAGCAGGTGCGGGCGGTTTCTCGGCCAAATAGACGCTCAGCGGCGTGAAACGGTAGCCGCGCTGGATTTCCCGGACTTTGGGAATGTCCGTCGCGCCATTGAGGCTTGTGCGCGTAAGAGTGCCGACAAAATCTGTTTCCGAATGGAAGACCTCATCGATGCCCTCGGGCGGCTCGCCGATCCAGTCGGGCCCGGCGAACATGTACGTCCCGCCCTTGGTCCCGCTCAGCCGTGATCCTGGACTAGCGAAAATGTGGGTGTAGAGGTCGACCCATTGGAAAACGTTGTAGCGCCCCTCGTCGATGTCAGGCGTTTCAAAAACGATCGGCTCGCGGCGCAGATCCAGCCAGGCCCACGAATAGGTGGTGTCGTTGTTGGGGGTGACGATGTCGAGATCAGCAGGTGTCGCTGCTCGGGCATAGTGACGATACTGCCCGAACCCACCGATATAACCGGGGAATGTTGTATCCTGCGTCTGAGTATAGAGCGTCTGGTAACCGTAGAGCATGGGATAGGCGAAGATGTAGGCATCTTCTGCGATCTTCGTGATTTCCGTAGGTGCGAGCGACTGAGCCTCCGCCAAATCCGCGCACACACCGGATGCAAGACCGACGGCCATCAGAACCGTCGTTAAAATCTGCCTCATCTCGACTCCTCCCGTGAGCCGATCCGAACATTGACTGTCAGGCCGACGCTGCGGGCCATGTCGGACAATAGTTGCCGCCAGCCTTAACGGTGGGCGTGCAAGACAAGCTCACAATGCAAGGCATCGCGCCTGATTTTTGACCCAAGTGACGTGACGGAATAGTTGGACCAAGGGCCTACAGCACACCGCGTGCCGAACCTCAGGTTGCACCCTCCTGGTGGTTGCTTTGCACGGTCCAGCATGGAAGAAATGACGTTATTGGCAGTTCGCCGTTGCTGGTTGGACAAGTCCGCTGATGGTGAAGCTTCGGTTTATGCTTGCGATGGTGTGCTTCACGTGGTGGATCACCGCCACGTCGGTTGCAATTGCGGCAGGCGATGCTGACGCCCATCCGATCAAGCGCGTATTGGTCTTCTATGAGAACGAGAGCACCTTGCCCGCCGCAATGGAGGTGGCGCAGGGGCTACGCATCGGCCTCGACCAGCGTTTCCCGACAGGGATCGACATCTACGCCGAGTATCTCGATATCGTTCGCTTTCCTGCGCCGGAACATATGCTGAGACTGGCAACTGATCTCGAGGCCAAATATGCCGATGTCACCTTCGATGTGGTGATGGCCGTAGGCCCGGGCGCGCTGAAGTTCTTGCTCGACAATCGCAGCAGGATCGCGCCCGGGGTACCCTTGATCTTCGGCGCGATAAACGACGCAAGACTGAAGGACGAACAGCTGCCGCCAGGCGTTGGAGGCGTGGTCAGCCATTTCGACGTGCCGAAAACGATCGATCTGGCAAGGCAGCTTCAGCCCAACGCCAAGACAGTGGTTGTCCTAACAGGATCGAGCGAATTCGACCGCGGGTGGGCAAAGATCTCGAGTAAATTGCTTGAGGCCTATCGGCCCAAGCTAAGGGTGGAGCATCTGACAGGCCTTACGCTCGAAGGCTTCAAGGAAAGAGTGCAAAGGCTACCCCCCGACACCATCCTGCTTATCCTGTCTGTGTTTCAGGATGCCGATGGCAGACGCTTCATTCCCCGCAATGCCGCCGCTGAAATAGCGGTGGCATCGAGTGCCCCGTCATATGGCGTCTACAGCACATATATCGGCATCGGTGTGTTGGGTGGATATGTCGAGACGTTCCAGTCGATCGGCGAAGATATGGCGACTTTGGCTGAGCAGGCGACCAACGATTCGGCGACGCCCCAGCTCATTCGTTCCACAGGTCAATTCCTTGTCGACTGGCGACAGATGAAGCGATGGGGCATTGATGTTGAGCTGCTTCCCGCCGATGCCGATCTTCGGTTTTTCGAACCTACGGTTTGGGAGAAATATCGGCTGCAGATACTTGCGATGATGGGAGTCATCGCCCTCCAGACGGCAACCATCGGGGCCCTGATCGTTCAGGGTCGGCGGCGCAGGCGCATTGAGCTGGCCCTAGACCAGGAAAGACTCGAACTGGCCCATCTTTCCCGGACGTCCCAGCTTGGCGAGTTGTCGGGCGCGTTCGCGCATGAGCTAAACCAGCCTCTCACATCGATACTCGCAAATGCAGAGGCCGGGGCGCGGCTAGTTGATACGAAGCCAGTCGACACGGTTGAACTCAGGGAAATCTTTTCGGACATCGTAGCGGACGACAAGCGCGCGGCGAGGATCATCGCCCAGCTGCGCCAGTTGATGGTGAAAGGTGAAACACAACTCGATCAAATGGATCTGAACGACGCTGTGGCAGCAACGGTAGCGCTCGCAAGCAGTGAGCTTGTGGCCCGGCAGACAAGGTTGGACTTCCATTCCGACCATTCGGAACTCGCCGTGCGAGGCAACCTTGCCCAGTTGCAGCAGGTCGTTCTCAATCTGATCCTGAATGCGGCCGAGGCCATGTCCAACCTGGGGCCTGCGGAACGTCGCATCTCCATCAGAACCCGCAAGTGCGAGGATGGATTTTGCGAATTGATGGTCGCCGACCGTGGCCCCGGCCTGACGGCCGAAATGCGGGAAAACGCCTTCAAGCCATTCGTCAGCACCAAGGCCAAAGGGCTTGGGCTGGGGCTCGCGATTTGCCGCTCGATTGTTCAGGCTCATGGGGGTACGCTACGGTTTGACGAGCATAAGCACGATGGCGCGCGGGTAATTCTTGCGCTGCCACCTTTATAGAGGTGGGCATGGCCGGTCCCGCTCCGACAGTCTATCTGGTCGACGACGACGACCGGGTGCTCCGCGCGTTGAAGAGACTTCTATCGTCTGATGGGCACTCCGTCGCCTGCTATTCCAACGCCGAAGAATTCCTGCTCCACCATGATCCCGAGGTCCCCGGCTGCGCTGTTCTTGACCTCGGGCTCCCTGGAATGGACGGTTTTGGCATTCAAGACGCACTAGCATCAGGAACAGCGCAGAGACCGTTGATTTTTCTTACCGGACGCGGTGACATTCCTGCCAGTGTCAGAGCGATGAAGGCCGGCGCGGTCGACTTCCTGACCAAGCCTGTCGAGCGGTCGGCACTTCTTGCCGCTGTCGCGCAGGCGCTGGTCCGCGATAAAGAAATGAGGCAGAATGGGGAACAACGCAGCTCGCTGGAACAGCGCCTGTCCAAGCTCACGCCCCGCGAACGTGAAGTGCTCACCTTGGTCGTGGCGGGCCGTTTGAATAAGCAAATCGCCGGCGAACTGGGGACCGTCGAGAAGACGATCAAGGTCCATCGTGGGCGAATGATGAACAAGATGGGCGTGCGTACGGTAGCCGATCTCGTCCGTCTTGTCGCGCGGCAACAGGGCTGACACACATCTCACCGGCACATTGGACCCAAGTCCAACTACGTCAGCGCGATGCGTTGCAGTACATGTCGAAGATGGGAATTGCACCAATTGTCGTAGCCATTGTGGATGATGATGGCGCAGTGCGTCGCGCATTGCGCCGGCTTGTCCTGTCGCTTTCCTACCAGTCTGTTGGTTATGCTTCCGGCGAAGAGTTTCTGGCCAGCCTGCTCGACATGGTGCCGTCCTGCGTCATCTTGGATCAGCATATGCCAAACCTGAATGGCCTGGATGTATTGGGACGCATGCGAAGTGAAGGGCTGGCTATGCCTGTTATCATCATCACCGGACTCGACCAGCCAGGCATGCGTGCAAAGTGTATCAAGGCTGGCGCTGCCGCTTATTTGGTCAAGCCGCTGGAGTCATCTGTGCTTTCGACCGTGATCGAGGCAGCGATCGCAGGCTAGGCCGGGAAATCTGGTCGTTCGCCCAATGCTCTCAGAGAATGCATCGATTGAGCGACGAATAGAATTAGCTATGCCTAATGCATGATTTGGAGGGCTCCACCAGTTGGGCCAAAGGCCAACTATCAACGATAGGAACAACTGGGATAACTTCACCAGTGGGACCGCCAATAATTCCTGCGGTGGGTTGGGCCAATAGCAAACTGTCATGCATTTGCTGGAGGCTTTGAATGGACCAGAGAGCACGATTCTTCGCAGCCCTGGCGTTGGCCAGGGCATCAGTCGCCCTTGTCAATCCGGCATCGGCGCAACAACCTTCCGAGGCTGAGTTATACAGGCTTTGTCAGCAGCAGCCGAATGAAGCCGCGTATGCTGCATTTCTACGCATGTACCCAGATAGCACGCTCGCGCCGGATGTCATGTGTCGAGCAGTCGACGCTGCCATGGTGAGCGGCGGAGGCCTGCGCGGACAGGGCGAGTATCAGGGGCGGGACCAAGAGCCAAATCCTACCTCGCCCACGCCAGTCTCGCCCACGCCGTCGCCTGTCTCTCCAACGCCCACGCCTGTGTCGCCTACGCCCTCACCTCCGCTGGCCATACCCGTACCATTGCCCGGAAATCTCATCGGCGGACCCAATCCAATATATTGAGGGATGGCGATGGACGGACTGGCCAACGGGATGTCGACTGCAGCGTCAAAGATGTTCGCTGGTGGCGAGGCAAACAGGTTCGACGTGGTCTATGTCGGCGACTTTCGAAAACGATGCGACGCCGTGCGGCGCGTTGTCGAAGAGGTACTGCTGAATGCCGAAATCGGTTGGCGCACCGGCCTCGTTCACATAGCTGCAGACGATACCGACGGCGTGATCGACAGTGGCATCATGGAGGTTGTCACAAGCGAACTGGCATTGTCGCTCGACTACAGCACCGTGACCGAGGCCGCCTTGGCAATCCTAGTCGGTCCCACCACGCTCCTTGACAAGCGCCCTCGGCTGCCCGTGCGCCTCTTTGCTGATAGGGTGCTGGCAATTGTAGATAGCCCGTCCTCCAAACAGAGGCTGACGGTCAAGAACGAGCAGCTGATCCAATACTTTGGGGATGTCGTCTCATGGACGGCGACGACCTACGATGCACTCGATCAACTGCGCGAAAGCGGCATGCCAACTCTCGGCACTATCTGGCAAGCATTCGGGCATGCCGGGCACGTTCTATATCGCAATCTCCATGCCCAAGGACGGCGGCCCATCATCGGGGTTGCGACGGACGAATCCATCGAGCACTGGCCATCCAGGCACGAGCAGCTGCAGCAGATATGGGACAGTGAACGTTACCGCGTCAGAGTGATCGGGCAGCCTCCCAATGCCGATGTGACACGCGACTGGGAAGTGCTGTCTCCAAACGAACGTTCGCATGTGCGGTTTGCCTGCGGCCTCGACGCATTCCTCTATTATCCCGATGAGCGGCCAGCAGAAATTCCGGTGACAGCGATTGGCAGCTGCCTTGCACGCGACATCCCGGTTTTTCTTCCAGAGCACCTCAAGCCCGTGCTCGGCAAGGGCCCGAACTACACGAGCATCGGGAACCTGGCACAGGTGCTACATGCCGAAATCCATGGAGACCCCCGCCGTTCCACGCCGAGGTTTAATGCAACGGAGGCACATAGAAGACGCATGCGCTTCTGGCTGAACGGATCACGGCAGCCTTTTCGTCCTCGCGGCAATCGTCCTGTTCTTTTCTTCTCCTCCAATGGTGACGGCCTGGGACACCTCACGCGCCTTCTTGCCATAGCCCGCAAGCTGCCCGGAGACGTGACCCCGGTTTTTGCGTCGCTCAGCGCTGGAATCGGCGTTGTCGAAGACGCCGGCTATCATGTCGAAATGATTGCGTCGCACCGCTATGCAAACCTCGAAGAGCGCCTTGCATATCCATGGATGGCCGAAGAACTGGCCGAGATCCTTGCTCGCCACGAGCCGAGCGTCTTCGTTTTCGACGGTGGCAACCCGTATGGCTTCATGACAGACATTGTCGCGACCCGCCGGACGACAGCCTATGTCTGGCTTCGGCGTGGCATGTGGCAAAAGGAGCAGGACAACGCTCCTGTCATAGCGAAGGAAAAGTTTTTCGATGTGATCGTCGAACCATCCGATCTGGCTGGAGCAAATGACGTCGGAGCTACCGCAAGCCGGCGGGGCGACGTCTTGCTTGTGGAGCCAATCTGTCTGATCGACCCCAGCGAGCAGCTCTCGCGCGAAGAGGCACGATCCGAACTTGAGCTGTTGCCTGATCGCCCGGCCGCGCTAATCCAGTTGGGGACAGGCAACCGGCGAGACTCAACCATTACGATGGGTCGGATCCTCTCGACGTTGGCGAGCAAGCCTGATCTGCAGATCGTCAATCTGAATGGACCAATCAGCCGCTACCCGGTGAACCGCTTCAATCGCGTGAACGATGTTGCGGCCTATCCTGTGGCCCGATATCTG
Source organism: Aminobacter sp. AP02 (assembly GCF_003148805.1). GTDB lineage: Bacteria > Pseudomonadota > Alphaproteobacteria > Rhizobiales > Rhizobiaceae > Aminobacter. The sequence continues at coordinate 3,945 of NZ_QGGX01000016.1, read as the reverse complement.
CGCGCCTTTGATTTTGCTGTTTCGGCCGCTGGCTACAACAGCTTCCACGAGTTGATGACGAGCGCGCTGCCGACGATCTTCGTCGTCAGCATGACTTCGGAACTCGATGATCAATATGGCAGAGCCACCTACGCAAAGGCGATGGGTTGTGGATTCGCGCTCAAGGACGATGACCTGTCACCGCTGCCAGATCTCGTTGAGCAGATGATGTCTCCGCTGACCCGTGAAACCATGAGGCAGAATTGCAGCCGACTGGGCTCATCAAACGGTGCCAGAGAGGTCGCAGATGTCATAGCGGAGTTGGCGAGATGACCGCCGATCAAACCTTTGGAATGTCCCCGAGCGCGCAACGGATGCTGGTGCGTGCGCTCCGCGACCTCGAGGCGAATGCGCAAGCCTTGTTCAACGCGGACGAACAGGCTGACTCCGCTGCAAAGCGAGATGGCTTGCCAGCGCCTTTGCGAAGAGGTTTCGGTTCATTGCGGCGCGCGCAAGCCTACTTCTCGCCGACTTATTCATTACTGCCAAAGGCAGATTGGGCAAACCGGGACATCGCAGCCGGGAAATCCAGCTTGCCCGTCTACCCCGGGCATGGCTCGGCTCTCCTACAGGTCCAGCCACATGTCACGGTTGGATATATTGTCGACGGAGGAGAGCCGGAGAAGATCGGCCTCCTGGTACGTTCGGTGTTTCTCGCCCAGCGTTCCAAACGCAACTTTGCTCCGATTTTCATCACAACCTCGACCCATTTTGCGCCGTTCCTGCGGCATGGCTACATCTTCGAATATCTTGTTCCGCCGGACAAATTTTCCGGCGATTCCCACGCTTACAAAACGTGGCGACAAAAGAGGATCGAGTTCATCGCCGCGAAATGGGGAATAGCGCATTTCGTTGACAGCGGCCTGATGCCTCAGGCTGACGCGTTCCCCGGTTTCGGCCAAAAGTCCCGGTTGATCATCTACCCCGACTACGCCGAGGCAAATCCATACATCAAGATGATGTATGGGGATCTGCAAGATGACTACGACTGCTCTTTCGGATCTGTGGAGCAAGCGGCAGCTCTGGCGCGGCACGAACCGGTCACACTCCACCTGCATTGGGAAGATGCGATCGTGCGCGGGGTGCGCAGCGAAGATGTCCCTGACGTCATGGCGAATTTCATCGCCTGTCTTGACCGGCTGAAGGCATATGGCGGTAGATTTTTCTGGACGGTGCACAATCTGACTCCACACGATAGCGTCGATCAGGACCTGAGCCTGGAGTTCACCAAGCAACTGGTGATGCGTGCGAACTGCATCCACGTGCATGATGACTGGATCGCTCGCAGAATAGCGCATGTTGCACCAACCGACGCGAAGATCGTGACAATCGAGCATCCGTCCTACGCGAACTGCTATCCCGAAAAGGCAAGCTGCTCTACCGCGCGGGCGAGCTTAGGCCTGGACGACGAACAGACGATATTCCTCTGCTTCGGCAACATTCGCCGATACAAGGGTATCGACAAGCTGTTGAACCTAGCGCCGAGCGTTGCTGGCCGTGCCACGTTCGTAATAGCTGGGCGATCCGGCAGCTATGACCCCCGCGGGGCTCCGCCGGAGAACTGCTATTGCATCGATGGTCACATCGATGACGAGAAGCTCAGCTTGCTCTATTCCGCGGCCGATTTCGCCGTCATGCCCTTCGAGCAGATGACTACGTCCGGGAGCCTTTTGCTCGCGCTGTCGTTTGGCGTGCCGGTCATAGCACCGGCGCATCAGGGTGTAATCAGCCTGGTCCGCGACGGCAGCCAGGGCTTTCTGTATCAGCCACTTGAAGCGCAGGGGCTCGAGCAGGCCATCGAGCGGGCGTTGCACTCGCCAAAATGGATGCGCGAGGCGATGGGGCAGTCGGCCGCGGCAACCGCGGCGTTCCGTCCACCTGAGGCCTTTTCCGCCGCCGTTCGGCAAATGTTTGCGCAATGCGATTGGCCGGACCGTGCCGGTCCGCACGAAATCGCCGGACGGCAAGCAAACGTGGACGGTCAAAGGGTTGCCCCGCCAACGCCTGTCACCACACCCAAAGCCAAGTCGAAAAGGTCCCGAAGGCTGCGCGCCTCGGTGCCAACCTAAGCGCGGATGACCATATTGTGGACGCCTGCATATTGGACATCCATTCTAGATTGGCAGATGCCGTCACACTCAGCGTTCGCCAATGCGAGGGAGCATGGCATCCAATGAAGTGGTAGCGCTCGACTTTCCACCTGACTGGGGCTGTCGCCTGATGGAGCGGCAGGGCGAATTCATGCGTGCGGAACGCATCTTGGAGATCGGCGGGGGAGACTTCTCAAGAGTGATTTCACTCGCGATAAGACACCCAAACAAGCAATTTGTGTCGGTGGATTTTCGATACGAAGCCAAGGCGATCGCAAATGTCTCGCTCGCTGCGGCGCTGCCAAATGTCAACTTCATCAAGATCAACGCCCTCGACAGATTTTTTGCCGACGAGCTATTCGATTTCGTCTTCTCGATCGCGCTGATGGAGCACATTCCGCAACTCGAAAGATTTCTTTCGGTGGTTCATGCTTTGCTCGCGCCACGCGGCACCTACGCTTTTTTCCAAGCGCCATTCTGGTCATCCAAGACCGGGCATCATTTCAGACACAGTGATCCGGCGGTTCGCAACGTGCTTAATTCGTATGAACATATTCGTTTTGATGCAGACGAGATGCGGGCCTACCTGAAAACGGTTCAAGATCTGCCCTTTGATATCGAGGACTGCGTTCGCATGATCTACGCACGTCCCGATCTGTCACGTTTGTCTTCATCCGAGTCGAAGCGGATAGCGCTGTCATCAAGTTTCGTCATCGACACGTGGGATGAACGGCTGGATAAAGACTTCGATGAATCCCAGGCCAATGTCGCTTTGGCTACTCATTCTGGTCGGTACACCCTGGATGACTTTCACGTAGACGCCGTATTTGCGCGTCTGGTGAAGATGTGAGCATGCTGAACATTGGCAAGGCAGAAGCATACCGACACGGTCGATTGGGCAGAGTTATCCGGCATTACCAAAAAACTCTGTGCTTCCTAATGCCGCAAAATTGGTGCCGAACCGTCCTGTTTTGGGGCCGCAAGCTGACTAGCAGCTTTCGGAATCCGAAATGGTGATTGCGGACATTGAACCCGGTGGGATTGAGGGTCCCTAATGACCCAAAGACGACGTCCACACTTCGGAATGCGATCGGCAGTGACCTTCAGGTTATGGTCCGTGAGGACGAGGAGCTACCATCGCCAGGGAAGCGGAGCTTCCCGCCAGCGATAGAGCTCGTTTGTTTGTAAGGATTGGTTGGTGGGACAGGATTTGAACCTGTGACCTTCAGGTTATGGTCCGTGAGGACGAGGAGCTACCATCGCCAGGGAAGCGGAGCTTCCCGCCAGCGATAGAGCCCGTTTGTTTGTAAGGATTGGTTGCGGGGACAGGATTTGAACCTGTGACCTTCAGGTTATGAGCCTGACGAGCTACCGGGCTGCTCCACCCCGCGTCAACCTATCGACTTTCGTCGGCCGGGCAGCCCGGACTTTTGTCGTTTTCCGTCGTCGAAGCCTTTGGCTTCTGCGTCGGAAGGGTGCTGCTCCACCCCGCGCCACCGGACATTTGCGGAAGCAAGATGTCCCTTATTCCCAGACTTTTGCCGCAGGCAAAATGTCCACTTACTCCGGACATTTGCGTTGGCAAGATGTCGATTTCTGTTTGGTCCAAAGCAACGGACCGCCCAATCGGTAATGACTGGCGGCCCTTGAAGGCTTTTGGGCCTTTATCGTATCGAGAAGATTTCGCATCGCTGGTTTGCGATGTTTTGATAAACGTGCGCTTGGCAGACCTGGCAGCGACTTACTCTCCCGCGTCTTGAGACGAAGTACCATCAGCGCTGGAGCGTTTCACGGCCGAGTTCGGAATGGGATCGGG
>NZ_QGGX01000015.1 GCF_003148805.1 Aminobacter sp. AP02 | reverse complement strand
CCCAATTGAGCAGGCCTTCGCCAAGATCAAGCATTGGATGCGGCAGGCGCAGAAGCGAACCGTCGAGGACACATGGCGGCATGTTGGCAGCCTCGCATCCGCGATCGAACCTGCCGAATGTGCCAACTATTTCCAGAACGCCGGATATGCTTCCGTCAAAACCTGAACGGCTCTAGCCGTCAGATAACGCAACTGGCGACCTGACATGCCGGTTCGAGGGCGGCTTGCGCTCGCTTTGTCAAGGGCATGACCATTCCCGAGCTAGCGCCACCGAATGTATCTGGGGCCCTGCCCTTTGCTTGCGTTTCGGTGCTGCGGAGGGACTGCCCCTCGGAGTGTAGACGTTCAAAGGACAGCAATCAGCGCGATGGCATTCGCGGCGATGAGAACAAGACCGGAAAGCTCGAACAGCACGTTGTAGCGAATGTCGAGCAATCGGCTATCGATCAGCGTATCCACGTGGTGAAATCCAACTGCCCTGACCGCTACGAAAGCCGTAACGAATGCAACACCGAGCACCGCCATACCGTTCCGCCGCAGGCGTCCCCGCATCAGCCAGACAGCCAGGGCGAGGAGCAGGCCAGCCACAATCAGAAGTCCGATGATGAATTTTCTTTGGAACACCTGGCGCTCTTCATACCAACCTTGAAGTTGTGACAAGCAGCGTCCGGCTGCCGTCAACATGGATTGCAGGTCCAGTTGCTTGTTGACGCCAAGCGACAGCATTGCGAGCGCTACCAGTCGCCAGAAGGCCCGTTCGCGGCTGTCTTGCGCGCGCGTCAGCGCCATAAGACTTAACACCACGCAGACGGCGTATGCCGCCACCGTCCCCCAGCCAGCGACAGTCGGGTCGCCAATCTGAGGCGACCATCGGTCACCCACACAGACGGCAATAGTTGACAACTTGACCTCGTGACACATGCCTGTGAACTATCACAATGAGCATGTGAGGGTCAGCTGACCGGCTTGATGAGCTTTGGAAGCCCGACCTACTTCCATTGTATGCGCCGGCTACCCCATTCTCGGGCGGCGACCGGTAATTGCAATGATGATTGCTCATGACGCGCTGCCCATGAGTTTCGAGGGCTTCGTGCACTGTCTCCAGAACATCCACCCCCAGCCGCATCGCCGAACCGGTGCTGTTGGCGAGCAGAACGGTTGCGCCCGATCCGTTATGGATCGCCCAGGCAGAGCTGTCGGACAGATAAAGGATGGCGATGGCTTGGCGAAGCACGACATCACCTCGTCGGACACCCATGTCGCCTTGCGGGACAAACCGGCTCATGGCGAACCTTCAGCAGCGTGAGGTCGTACGCGTGCGTCTCCTGATTCTTGATGCGTGCAGCTTTTGTTGTCCCCGCACTTGCGGAGCATTGCTCGAAACGTGTTCACGCGACAGATGCGAATCATGAATCATGAGATTCGCAGCGGCGTTCGCTTCGTCGCGCATGACGTGACCGGGCTTCACACCCTCGACCAAGCAATATTCGCCGATCCGGCTGGCTTTGCCAAAACCCGAATTTGTCACCTCGCCCCGCAATCTCATCGCGGCGTGGGGAGCGACGGCGCTGCCCCCTCATATAGGACTGACCGGAGCAATTCGTTTCCACCTGACCAAAGGATTTGCAGACCAAGACAAAACAGTATGAATGCAGACAGACGCACGGCGATGTCCGTGCCTCCATGGCCGAGGAGCCTTTGGATGCGATCTGCATAGGCGAAGCAAAACAGGATCGTCACTGCCAGCACGGCGATGGCGCTGAGGCTCGCCAAGACAAATATGATCCTCTCCGCAGGGCTGCTGATCGTCGCGTCTGAAAGTCCGATGCTGATAACGACCGCGATCGAACCGGGCCCCGTGGTCAGTGGCAATGTCAGCGGATAAAACGCCTGATCGAGCAAATTGGTCCGGTCGACTCCTCCTGCCGACGCCTCCATCTCCTTTTGGCTTCCTTCATTCAGAAGCTTCCATCCCGATACGGCCACAACGAATCCTCCGGCGACACGAAGAATCGGGATGGAGATGCCGTAAAACTGCAGGATGAGCGCACCCAGGAGGAACGAGCACGCTAGAAGGATGAGCGAATTCACCGCGATACGCCGCGCAAGAACGGCGCGGAGTTCGGGGGTTGCGCGGCTTGTCAGGCCGAGGAACACGAGCGCGGAGCCGGGCGGATTGACAACCGGAAAGATTGACGCAAGCACCAGAACGAATGTGTGGATGGCCGCATTCATTCCGGCTCATCCCCGTCAACGCGACGCACGACGGGGGAGCATGGCATGTCTCCAGGGAGATCGGTAGGCTGGACCGGGTCGGCCATTTCGCGCCTTTCAAACCGTGAGCAACGTCCCAACTTTCTAGGCTGTGGCAGAACGAAACCATACATGGATTGACGGCAGGCTGCTACCGCAACGCCTGAAGCCAACCATGTCGGCCGTGCCCATGCCAAGCCGTGCGCGAACGTTCATTGCGCCGGCTGATGATTAGAAAGTCAGCGCGCGCCGCAGCATTTCTTGAATTTCTTGCCGGAACCGCAAGGGCACGGATCATTGCCGTTACGCTGCAGATAGCCAATCAACGGCAGGAGCGCCGCCGAAGGCAAGAACGCCGCTGTGAATGCGGCGAGCTTGGATGAGAACCCAGGCACGACCAGGCGGCGGCCGGACCTGAACCCGCGCCAGGCGCGTTCGGCAACATCTTCCGAATCGAGCTTCGGCAGAATCTTGAACAGCGCCGTCTGGTTGGCGCCCGACCTTTCAAGGAACTCCGTCGACACCGGCCCCGGAGCGACACAAGTGACTGTTACACCGGACTTGCGCACTTCCTGATGAAGTGCCTCCGAAAAGGTGCGCACGAACCCTTTGCTCGCGTAGTACAAGGCCATGTAGGGGCCCGGCGTGAAACTCGCGACCGAACCAAGGTTGAGCACGCCACCACGCCCCCGCTTCACCATCTCGGGCAGAAATCGCAGTGTCATGTCGGTCAGGGCACGTATGTTGAGGTCGATCATCCCAAGCTGGTCATCGATAGGCAGTGCGATCGCCGCGCCGCGCAGGCCATAGCCGGCGCTATTGACCAGGACATCGCAGACCAGACCTTTGGTAGCGAGGAACGCCTCCAGGTGCTGTGACGCATCGGCTGCCAGCAGATCCAATTCGAATGTGACTGCGTCACCGCCCGCTTGCCGGACATCAGATGCTGCAGCAGCCAGTCCCTCACTCGAACGCGCCACCAGCACGATCACCGACCTCTCCCGGGCCGCTACCTTGGCGATTGCCCTGCCGATCCCGCGGGACGCCCCTATGACCACCACCGCCGGCCGGATCTGTACGTCTGAATTCATGCACCTGCACCTGCAGCCGTCGCACCGGATGGAGCCCGGATTTGAGCGGCATTTTGCACTTCACTGGCCACCGCGCCGTTCAGTATCTCTTCGAATCTCACTAAGGCGCGCGCGACATTGGCCCCGTCCATGACCCTGTGGTCATAGTGAATGCGGACATCCACCAAGCCATCCTCGCCAATCGGGCCGTAATTGAGCAGCGTGGTCAAAGGTGTCAGCGGGTTGAGGGATTCTGCTCCAAGGCCCGAGTAGACCGAAAGCTGAAAGGTTCCAAAATAGCGCGCCCGTTGCCGCCCAATGTTCAGCCCCAGCCACATCAGCAGCCATCTGACAGGCCCAGGCGCTCGCGCCATCTTAAGCGCGCGCCGGAAGTCCTTGATTTCCATGACGGGCAGCGAGCGCGCGGAATGGATCGAAGATTCGAGTTCTGCAATCGAGCGGCCCTCCGGCCCCCTGATCGTGCTTAGCAACACGATCCTCTCGCCGTCATGTTCGCGCTCATGAGCGACCGAAGCGACGCTGACCGGGAATTCGTAGAGCTGCGGCCAGGGCAGCTTGATGTAGGCGCGCCGCAAGTCCGGAACTTCGCGCGCCAGAAGCGCGTACCCCTTGAGGAAAAGTACAGTCCAGGACGCTCTTGTCTGCTGGGCCATCCTGGCGGCTTGCAGCGTTCCGACATTCATTCTCCGCTGCACCGTGACACGCGGAATCCCGATCGAGAACCGCATCAGATCGCAGACAAGGCGTCGCGCCGACGAAAGCTTGAAGGCCCGGCCTCTCATCGTGCCACCTCTAATACAGATAGGGGATAATGCGCTTCGTCCTCTCCATATAGGCCCGGTATTGCGGGCCGAAGATTTCCTCCATCATACGCTCTTCCTTGTCCACCCGAAGGAAAAAAAGCGCTGCGAAACCAGCCAGTCCAACCAGCCCAACAAGCCAGTTCGACAGCAAGAAGGCCTGACCAAGGCCCATCAGCAGGAAGGACGTGTACATGGGGTGACGTATGAAGGCGTAAGGCCCGCCTGAAACCAGTTCATGCTGCTGGCGTATCTCCAATGTGATCGACCAGTTGCGCCCAAGTTCCTTGTGAGACCTGTGAAAAACCCACAGCGCGGCCGCGTACAGCACGATGCCGACGGCCACTGCCCACGCGCTTGCTGGATAGTCGGCGGCTCGCGGAATACCCGTTGCGATATAAAACGCCGGAAAGATCGCCAAGCCAAAGAGAGCGCTCGCAAGCCCGACAGCGTCGGTGCGCGAACGGCGGTCGCTTACGACCCGGACCCGCTTGGCGCGGCGCTCGAAAGGATAGCGGATGATGTACCATCCAACGACACCGACAACCCACGCTGCCTGGCCCACTGACGCTATCGAAATGCTCAATCTACGTTCCTACGGCCTTGAAATTACAATCAAAAAACTAACAGCCGCCCGACGTTATCGAACTCAACCAGCCGAGGAAATAGTCGGCGTGTGAATAACGATCTTGCGACCAGCATTCATTTCGCGAAGCTTGGTGACGAACTGTTGTGACCGAAGTTGGATGGCGGGCGTCTTGAAACCTATCGAGCGCGCAATGTCGGCCACGAAAGCGTTGCAGTTGTAAAGCGCAGCGTGCCAAACCGGCGAACTTGCTTGCAGCTTGCGAATGTTCGCGACGATCTGGTTGTATTCGGATTCGGTAACCATGAGCCGCCAGCTGGCAGACCGGTACTGCTCTTCCAAATCGCCGTCGCTCCAACCCGTTTCGGCTTTCACCGGCACGAAATGACCCATCACATAAGGGACTTCGCTCTCTGAAGCCGGATGCAAACCAGCAACTTGGGGATTGATCATCTCCCCGCTCTTAGTCGAGCGCCCGAAAACCACATAGGTGTGGCCATAGCTCAGCGCGTAGCGTGATCGAAACTCTATGAAGTAGCCATTGTCTTTGGCTACGCTCGCCGTCTTGACCTCGCGCGCAGCCGCTCCGGACGCCTCGACAGGTGTTCCGCCATCATCCGAGTTCGATATGAAGCGAGGTTGGGGACCGCTGTCCTGGCACGCCGCTGTAGTAAGGGCCATCAAGGCAACGAAAAGCAAACGGCCACCTAGTAGCGCCATCTCCACAGCTCCGCTTTTGACCTGGAATGAGCCAAGACCACAAGGCAGGACAAATCCACGACCAGTGTCCGGACAAAGACCTAGGGACTCGAAGGTGCGCCCTAGTCTGTATCGAAGGAAATGGTGGGGGGGCCAATGAAGGCCCTCCCACAATCAACAAGGCCGATCTTTTACTTGTAGATCGGCGCCGGTGCCGGCTCGACGACAGGCGGCGGGGCTTTCCCCTTACCTTTGCCGATAGTTCCGCAGCCACTAAGACCGACCACGGCAAACACGGCGACTACTGCGACTAGAAATTTGCTCATTAGCAATCCTTCCCCCTAAGGTGGAATCGGTATCTAGACAAAGCCCCACAAATCAATTGTGGACCATCACAGGCTATCGGTCAATTGCACTGCGGCCTAGTGCAACAAGGACACAGTCAAAGAAGTTTACGTGACGGAAATTCGCTTGATCGCGCACGGAGATTGAAGGATGCGTCTGGAGCGCCAACATCAGATAACCAGCACGGTGGTACCCACAGGGGTACGATCATAGAGATCTATGATGTCGTCATTTGTTAGTCGAACGCAGCCACTCGATACTTCGGTGCCGATCGTCCAAGGCTCATTTGTACCGTGAAGGCGGAACATCGTGTCTTTGCCTCCACGATAAAGATATAGCGCGCGCGCACCGAGCGGATTGTCGGGACCGCCGGGAACGCCGCCCGCATATTGGACGAGACGCGGCTTGCGCTCCATCATGCTGGCGGTCGGCGTCCAGGCAGGCCAGTCCGCCTTGCGACCGATGGTGGCCTTGCCCTTTACCGTGCGCCCGTCTTCTCCGACGCCAACGCCGTAGCGCGTCGCCCAGCCCTCGCCTTCAACGGCATAGAGGAACTTCTCCGACGTATCGACGACGATTGTTCCGGCCGGCTCGGCGCCGTCATATTTCACACGCTGACGCTTGAAGCGGGCGTCCACGGGAGGGTGCCCGTTGTAGGCGGCCATCATGGGCGCGCCTGGCATCGATGTGCATCCGGAAGCCAGCAATGCCAGGCTACCCAATACGAATCCGCGTCGAGTGATTTGATCGTTGTTCATGTTGACCTGCTCGAAAAAGACCGATCCCCAAACATGAGAACATATTAGCCGTCAGAAATTGTCTGTCCAGACATCGCAAACCGACCTGATTTCAACACACATGTCCCTCCGAAAGATGCAGTAGACAGGCTGCGGAACGCCTCACTCGTCGCGTAAGGCGACGCTGTTAAGCGAGCCGCCGATTTGAATCGAGGACTTGCGACAGCGGCCCGCAACTGCTCTGTGGGCGAGACAGTACGGTGGAGGACGGCGACGATGAACCCTGGCTTCAAAGGGAAGATAGCGATCGTAACCGGCGGCGGTTCGGGCATTGGCGCTGCCGTCTCCAGGCAGCTTGGCAGCGAAGGGGCTGAGGTGGTCGTTGCCGATATTGACGCCGATGCTGCCCGCAACGTTGCCGCCGAGATTCGTGCACGCGGCGGAAAGGCACATGATTTTGCGTTCGACGTCGCCGACGCCGCAGCCGTTGAAGGGCTGGTTCAGTTCACCGTCAAGACGTGCGGCGGCGTCGATCTCGCCGTCAACAATGCCGGCATTGGCGGCGCACGCAAAGCCACCGCCGACTATCCCCTCGACAGCTGGCACGAGACGATGAACGTCAACCTGAACGGCGTTTTCTACTGCATGAAGTACGAGATCCCGGCGATGCAGCAACGGGGTGGCGGCGCAATCGTCAATATGTCCTCGGTGCTTGGTTCCGTCGGATTGCCGACAGCGGCCGCCTACACGGCCGCCAAACACGGGGTCGTCGGGCTGACCAAGGTTGCCGCGATGGAATATGCGCGAACAGGTATACGGATAAATGCCGTGGGTCCTGGCTGGATCGACACTCCGCTCCTCACCGACCAATTCGAAGGCGAGTCGCGGCGCATGCTAGCCCTGCAGCCCATGGGCAGGCGTGGCAAACCGGAAGAAGTCGCAGCACTGGTGTGCTTCCTGCTGTCGGATCAAGCGAGCTTCATCACAGGAAGCTACCACCTGGTGGACGGCGCTTACACCGCACATTGAGCAACGAAACCCACTATACGGCGAACACGCCGAACCTAAAGTGCCCCCATGCAGATGATCAGAATCACTGTTGCTCTTTTTGCCTGCCTAGCTGTATCGGCCTGCGGAATGGCCAAGGCGGCGCGCGAAACCGGCCAGACATTCGACAAATACGGTTGCCTGGCACGTGACTTCAAGGGTGAGCCGCCGTGCGTCCCCGATGACGCCGCGGCGCCTAAACCGTGATGGAAAACTGACCGTCTGAGATGCTTCGCCAATCGGCTGCCAGCCAGGATTTCAGGCACCTCCCTTTACGCCGCACTCCAGAGTGCCTACTGCGGCACCCATCGACGCGAAAGCGGAAGGAAGAATCATGTCAGACATCATCGTCAAGGACAGCAACGGCGCCCAGCTCAGCGAAGGCGACTCGGTGACCCTGATCAAGGATTTGAAGGTCAAGGGAACCTCAGAGACCATCAAGCGCGGCACGCTGGTCAAGAACATCCGCCTCACCGGCAATGCAGGCGAGATCGAATGCAACACCAAGCAGGTCAAGGGTCTGGTGTTGAAGACCGAGTTCCTGAAAAAGGCGTGATCCACCTTCGCAGTATTGGTGCCGAGGAGACGGCGTCAACGCGGTTTTAAGCTCTGAAGTCCAGACTCAAGGCATGTCTGGATTCGCCCTTCCCAAACTGAGATGGCTGGTGCTCGGCGCGCTCGCGGCGGGCGGCTGGGCCATGACGCAGGAGATGCCGAGCAAGGCTCGCCTCGAAGATCGACCGTCCAAGACCTTGAGCAGGCCGAAGGCAGAGACGACACCACGCTCCGAGGCAACAGTGACACGGCCGAAGGTCAATCTCGCACCGCGCCCGCAAACAGAGGTGGTGCGTCCCAAGCTCGACGTCGAGCCAAGCAAGGCGGCTGCAACCCCCAAACCAAAAGCCGAGGTCGCGCCCCAAAAGATTGCCATGGCAACGCGGCCCAAAACGGACAGCACGCCGCGCAACCCCCGGGATGTTGTCGAAACAGCCTCTATCAAGCGTCCACCGACGCCTTTGCCACGACCGAAGCCTGCGGCCAAGCAAACGTCAGCGAAGCCCGAAAGCGACAGCGCCACCACCCTCAACGTGCTCTACACCAGCACGTCAGTCTATCTTCGTCAGCGTCCCAACGTTTCCGCCCCAGTCACGTCCAGCCTCAAGCAGGGCGAAAGTGTGCGGGTGTTTGCCCGCGACGGCAAATGGACACTTGTCTCCGCATCCGGCCGCAAGGGGTGGGTGCATGGCGACATGCTGCGGCCGGCCGATCCTGCGGCCCCTCGCCCCAAGCAGACGCTTGCGCGACCCGCAAAGGCTGGCGCACCAGGCTGACATGGGCCATTTTTGCGCTGCAGCCGTCGCATATCGCCACGGTTCGGCCTTTGTGGGTTGAATCCGGACGCTTCCGGTGCCAAATCTGGGCCAACCATTCGCACATCCTTGCGCACAGCTAAGAGCACCCGGCAGAAACCCATGGTCAGCTATCTCGACGCCGCCACGGCGCCCCTCAGGAATACGGGCCAGATTCGTCTCTACGGGCCGGAGGCCTTTGAAGGCATGCGCAAGGCATGCGCCCTTACCGCCCAGTGCTTGGACGAGTTGGTCGATCGCGTGTCGCCCGGCGTCACCACCGAATCCATAGACCGCTTCGTCTTCGAGTTCGGCATGGATCATGGGGCCATGCCTGCCACGCTCAACTACCGTGGCTACACCAAGTCGAGCTGCACCTCGATTAACCACGTCGTTTGCCACGGCATTCCCGACAACAAGCCGCTCAAGGACGGCGACATCGTCAACATCGATGTCACTTACATCCTCGACGGCTGGCATGGCGATTCGAGCCGCATGTATCCAGTGGGCAACATCAAGCGCGCCGCCGAGCGCCTGCTTGAAGTGACCCACGAGTGCCTGATGCGTGGCATCGCCGCCGTGTGCCCCGGTGCGCGCACGGGCGCAATCGGTGCAGCGATCCAGACTTATGCCGAAGCCGAACGTTGCTCGGTGGTGCGCGACTTCTGTGGCCACGGCGTGGGCGCCTTGTTCCACGACGCGCCCAACATCCTGCACTACGGCAACGTCAATGAAGGCGTGGAAATGCGTGAAGGCATGATCTTCACCATCGAGCCGATGATCAATTTGGGCCGCCCGCATGTGAAGGTGCTGTCCGACGGCTGGACCGCGGTGACGCGCGACCGATCCCTGTCGGCCCAATACGAGCACACGATCGGCGTGACGGCCACCGGCTGCGAGATTTTCACCCTCTCCCCCAAGGGGCTCGACCGGCCGGGCCTGGCCGCATAATATCGCTGCGCCGGTGACATTCCGGCGGGGGCGACAGACGCGGCATGGCGAGCGACGAGCACGACGAGCGTGACTTCTTCGGCGAGCTTCCGTTGCCGCCGATCAAGCGCACCACGGCGCCGGAAAAGCCCCATTATCTTGGTCATCGTGACCGGCAACGCGAACGTTTTTCGGCGACTGGCGGCGACACCCTCCCCGACTACGAACTGCTCGAGCTCCTGCTGTTCAGGCTGATCCCGCGCTCCGACACCAAGCCGGTCGCCAAGGCTCTTCTCGCCCGTTTCGGAACGCTGGCGGAAGTGCTCGGCGCACCCACCAATCTGCTCCAGGAAGTCAAGGGTATCGGGCCCTCAGTGGCTCTCGATCTCAAGATCATTGCGGCGTCAGCCAGGCGCATGGCGCGCGGAGAAATCAGCGGCCGCGAGGTGCTGTCGTCCTGGCCCCAACTGCTCGACTATTGCCGCGCCGCCATGGCGTTTGAGGCGCGCGAACATTTCCGCATCCTGTTTCTCGACAAGAAGAACGTGCTGATCGCCGACGAAGTCCAGCAAAGCGGCACGGTCGACCACACGCCGGTCTATCCCCGCGAAGTCATCAAGCGGGCGCTGGAACTGTCTGCGACGGCACTCATCCTGGTGCACAACCACCCATCAGGCGACCCGACGCCGTCGCGTGCCGACATCGACATGACCAAGACGATCATGGATACGGCCAAGCCGCTCGGCATTTCGGTGCACGACCACATCATCATCGGCAAGAAGGGCATTGCCAGCATGAAAGGCCTGCTGCTGATCTAGCGCAGGCGAAAAGCCGCGACCACGCCAATCCAGAATCAAAAAGGCCGCCGGATCACCCAGCGGCCTTTTCGTTTCATACCAGGAGCACAGCCTTATTCGGCGTCGGCTTCCTTGGCCTTCTTCTTCGGTGCGGCCTTCTTCTTGGGCTCTTCGCCCTCGGCCTTCTCAGCCTTGTCAGCCTTCTTTGCGGAAGCCTTCTTGGCCGGCTTTTCGGTGCCCTCGTCCTCGTCGTCGGCGAGCAGCTCTTCCTTGCTCACCTTCTTGTCGGTGACGGTGATCTGCGACAGCAGGTGATCGACAACCTTCTCCTCGAACAGCGGCGCACGCAGGTTCACCAGCGCGGACGGGTTGTTGCGATAGAAGTCGAACACTTCCTGCTGCTGGCTGCCCGGGTAGCGGCGAACCGTGTCGAACAGGCCGCGCTGCAGCTCTTCGTCGGAAACCGTGACGCCGGCCTTTTCGCCGATCTCGGCAAGAACCAGACCAAGGCGCACGCGGCGCTCGGCCAGGCGCTGGTACTCGGCGCGGGCTTCTTCTTCCGTGGTCTCTTCGTCGGCGAAGGTGCGGCCGGCGATCTCGAGGTCACGCGTGACCTGGCTCCAGATGTTGTTGAACTCGGCTTCGACGAGCTTGGAGGGAGCCTCGAACTTGTAGGTGCCGTCGAGCTGGTCGAGCAGCTGGCGCTTGACCTTCTGACGCGTCATCGCGCCGAACTGGTTTTCGATCTGGCCGCGAACGATGTCGCGCAGCTTCTCGAGCGACTCGAGGCCAAGGTTCTTGGCGGTCTCGTCGTTGACCTCGAGCTTGCCGGGGGCTGCGACTTCCTTGACGGTGACGTCGAAGGTCGCTTCCTTGCCGGCCAGATGAGCGGCCTGGTAGTTCTCCGGGAAGGTCACGGTGACGAGCTTTTCGTCGCCGGCCTTGGCGCCGATCAGCTGGTCTTCGAAACCGGGGATGAACTCCTTCGAGCCGAGCACCAGCGGCTGGTCGCCGCCCGTACCGCCGTCGAATGCGACGCCGTCGATTTTGCCGACGTAGTCGATGGTGACGCGGTCGCCTTCGGCAGCCTTGCCGGTCTTCGGCTCGTAGGAACGGGCCGATTCGGCAACGCGGTTGACCTGCTCGTCGATTTCGCTTTCCGGCACGTCATAGACAGGGCGCGACACCTTGATGTCGGTAAAGTCCTTGATCTCGATCGCGGGAATGACTTCGTAGCTCAGCGAGAATTCGAAGTCGGCGCCGCCGGCGAGGATCTTCTCGGCTTCCTTCTCGTCCTCGGTCATCTTCACGTCGGGCTGCATGGCGGCCTTCTCGCCACGCTCGGAAATGATCGTGCGGCTGGAATCGGTCAGGATCTCGTTGACCACTTCGGCCATGAACGACTTGCCATAGACCTTGCGCAGGTGCTGCATCGGCACCTTGCCCGGACGGAAGCCGTTGATGCGAACCTTGTCCTTGGCATCGGAAAGCCGCTTGACGAGTCGGGCTTCCATGTCGCCGGCAGGAACCGAGACCTTGATCTCGCGCTTGAGGCCGGAGTTGAGCGTTTCGGTGACCTGCATCATCAAACCTTTGTTTTCACGTATGGCGCGGCGTTAACGGCTTCCTACCGTCGAGCCTGCCGGAATTCGTTTGCCGGGGGTGGCTTCAAGTTCGCAAATCGGTATCCGGTCCGCCTTTTGCGGTCCGTTTAGTCCGCCGCCTTCCGAAGATTTCGATAAGCTGTTGTTTTTTCGACTTCTTATCGCATCCTGCAGAGACGGATACTTGCGACCCATCTTATTCGACAGGCCTTTTGTCACAGGCGGGCCCAATTTTCAACTATCTTCGCCGTTTCTCCCGGTCGAGGTCATTTCAGCTGTGAGATTGACAGAATGATGGCAGCGTGGGATTGGCGAGCGATGCGGATGTGGCGGAACTGGTAGACGCCCTGGATTTAGGTTCCAGTGCCGAGAGGCGTGTAGGTTCGACTCCTATCATCCGCACCAGAACGCTTAGCCCGGCGGACCTTGAAACCTCGTATCGAGAGTGATCCAGCCGTGCACGAAAGAGCAAACATCACAGCAACAGCCACGGCGATGGATGCCGACAGCCGCGCTGCTTCGCGGCGCACCTTGCTTGTCGCCTCAGACGCCGCATGGCCACCGGTTTCAGGCGGCGACTTGCGCAACTGGCAAAATGCCCGGGCGCTCGCAGGGTTAGGCGATGTGCTGGTCGGTTCAGTCCACGAACCGCCTTTGCCTGCGAATCTCAGCGACAGCCAAATAACGACGTTGACCCTGGCCAGCGCCGCCGAGGCGGCGACGTCCCCACGCCTCGCCAGGCGACAGACCCCGATCGACACGCGC
The DNA here is from genome assembly GCF_003148805.1 of Aminobacter sp. AP02. GTDB lineage: Bacteria > Pseudomonadota > Alphaproteobacteria > Rhizobiales > Rhizobiaceae > Aminobacter. The sequence goes on along the minus strand of NZ_QGGX01000015.1, from coordinate 135,506 downwards.
ATTCCCCAAGTGGCGCTCGGCCGCCTGCTCGCCGCAGCGCGCGACTTCAAGCCCGACACCATCGTCGTGGAAGGCATTCCGCTGTTTGCCCTGATCGAGCACCTGCGCCCGATAGCGAAAACGCTGGTGCTCGACATGCACAACATCGAATCCGACCTGGCGCGTCAGATGATGCCGAATACCGGCTGGCTGGCTGGATTGTTCTCCAAGAAAAAGCGGCATGTCAGGCGCATCCGCGACATGGAACTGAAATCGCTCCGGATGGTCGACAAGGTCTGGGTCTGTTCGCAACAGGACCGAGACAGGCTGCGCAGCCTGTCGGATGGCAGCACCATGCCGGATGTGATTCCGAACGGAATACCCCGCTTCGAGCTCATCCCGGATAAGCTTGTCGAACAGCCTGCGATGATCAACGGCCACCCGACCCTGCTGTTCATCGGACATCTCAACTATGCCCCGAACATCGAGGCGGCACGGCGGCTGGCGACGCAGATCCTGCCCAGAGTCCGAGCGACCTTAAGTGGTGCGAAGCTGATTATTGCCGGGCGCAACCCCAACCGCGCCCTCAATGATCTCGCCGCGTTGCCCGGTGTGAAGTTGATCGCCAACCCCGATGATCTGTCGGAACTCTACCGCATCGCGCACCTGACCATCGTGCCCCTGACGACAGGCGGGGGTACGCGCCTGAAAATTCTCGAAGCGATGGCGTGGGGCCTGCCAGTGGTTGCAACGCGACTGGCCGCCGAGGGTCTTGAACTGGACGACGGCAGCGACATCGACTTTGCCGAATCCGACGAAGAGCTCGCTGCACGCGCCGCAGCCCTCAGTACGGACCCGGCACTGCTTGAAGCACGCCGGCTCCATGCCCGCGAGACGGCTGCCCGGAGGTTCGGCCCCGCAGCGATCGAAGCGGCGGTAAGGGCAAGCCTGACTTAAGAGGTGCGGATGTCGCTCCGGTGGGCCGCTTCAGTAAAGCGGCTCCTCGAACAGCATGGTGTCGCCGTCCATCAAAGCCTTGATCTGGCCGGTGCCATCGCTACCGACGGCAACCTTGATGCCAAAGCCGCGCAACTCGGGCTCCGCGCCGGAGTTGCGCTTGCGCATCTCCTCCTCGATCGCCAGCCCCTCGCCTTCCGGCACATAGAAGCGCTCGATGCCGTAGTCGACGCCGATGGTCGAACCCGGCGCCAGGTTCCAGCCATTGGAGATATGCCCGAGCAGATCAACCTCATCCGCTGCTGCGGGCGCGGCTGCGGCCCCAAGCCAGGCGGACGTTTCGCGCCAGTAGCCATCGGTGCCCTTTTTCAGGCGCACAACGATCGACCCTTCCGCAGTCGTCAGTTCGCCCTTCGGCAAATTGGCGATCATCTCGACGGGGATGCGCGAAACATCATAGCCCAGCCTGACATAGTCGCCGCGCAGCAGGTCGCGTGGGTCGATGGGCTCGACCTTGAGCAGCACCTCCTTGCCGTCGCGCAGGATTGCCGCCCTTCCGGCGATCATCCAGGAGAGGAGCCCGATCTGTGCGAGCGCGAGCACCACAGCAGCAATGACGAGCTTGTAGCGAGGCATCATGCTGCTCCTTGGGGCGATTGCGGTTTCATCCGCCGTTCGATGCGGATGATCGCATAGGCGAGGCCGGCGAGAATTATTGCGGCAGCGAAGAAGAAGCCGGCGGTGCCAAGCATGGAACCGACGGTGACGAGGTAAACAACCGCCAGTTCGAAGGCAAAGCCGAGATAGGCTATCCAGCGCAAGGCTCGGCTCTCGCGCCCAAGGAAGATAACTACCGCAGCAATGACGGCCAGAGCCACCGCTGCGGCCATGACGAAGCCCTGTTCATCGAGCCGGTCGATCTGAATCATGCCCAAGCCGGTCAGGAAGCCGACCAGCGCATGTAGCGGCAGCCGTCCACCAAGCTGGACGAGGCGCTCGGACGGGATGGGCGCCAGCGCAGCAACCGCAAGCAGAGCGGCCGAAACCAGCGCAAGCACCAACCCGACCTCTAGCGTGTCGTAGTGAATGCCGAGCAGCACCGCATAGAAGATGAGCGAGAGCACAATGAGGTGCCGGGCCGCGCGGCTTTGTGTCCAGAACGACAGCGCCCAGAACACCGCCATGACCGCTACGAAGAGATGCGGAAACTCGGAGCGACGGAAGATCTCGAAGCCCTTGAGCACCAGCCAGGCATCGGCGATGCCGACAGCAGCCACCGTCAATGCGTTGGAGCGCAGCGCGGCGGCCGCTATCGCAGTACCAACGCACCAGGTGACGACAGCGGCGGCCTCGTCGCCGGAGAAATGATACATCTGGCCGACCAGCGCGATCGAACCGCCAAAGGCCGCGGCCGCGATCAGCCACAGCGCTTCGGCGAAACCGCCATGGCCACGCTCCTTGAGCACGGCGCCGCCGACATAACCTGCAAAGATGACCGCAAACAAAGCACCTACACGCGCCACGCGCGGGATCGCTTCCCAGTTGGCCGCGACGAGAATGAGAATGGCGGCGGCAAACAGAAGGGCGGCCATGATCGCCAGGATCGAACCGAAGTTGAGACCGTTGCGTTCATTCGCCTCGACATCACGGACAAGCGCGTCACCCGTCGCGCGGTCCACGAGCCCGCTAGCGACCCAACGCGCAATGTCGTTCTTCACCTTGGTGGCATAGCTCGCCATAGTCGCATCCCCCTGCCACAGCCGCCAATGTTCGGGCCAAGCCGTTGTCATTATGGCGAATTTCAGATTCGGTCACAATTATGACCGAAGGCTTAATGCCCATTAATGCTGCAATGCACAAAACGCATTGCTGCCATGCGAGCATAGCGCTTCAATTTTAGGCAGGGTCATCCTATCTACGCCCCGTACACAGAAGCGAAAAGAAGACGAACGGGATACGAAGATGAACCTGATCCGCAATTACCGCAACTGGCGCCGCTACCGCGAGACTGTCTCCGAGTTGAGCCGCCTGTCGAACCGTGAACTGACCGACCTCGGCATTACCCGTAGCGACATCCACTTCGTCGCACGTAAAGCCGTCTAACTAGACCAGCTGTCCGAACCGAAAAGAGAACTAAAATGAACTTGCTCCGCACTTACCGCAACTGGCGTGCTTATCGCGAGACGGTGAACGAGCTTGGCCGTCTGTCGAACCGCCAGCTTGCCGATCTCGGCATCAATCGTGGCGAGATCCAGTCGATCGCCCGCCGCGCAATCTAATTCAGGCATTCCGTCAGCGTCGACCTCCTCCCCGACAATGACGGATCAGGTCAGCTTTTTCCTCCCGATAAGCTGACCACCTTAACACACCCGCCAGACCTCCTCCCCTGGCGGGTGTCGTTACCCTGAGAGCTTCGCCCTCTTTGATTGGCGAAAAGAATTCCGCCAGCGCCGACCTCCTCCCCGGCAATGGCGAATAGGTCAGCTTCCTCCTCCTCCCTGAAGCTGACCACCAAAACGACACCCGCCGGTCCTCCCCCGGCGGGTGTTGTCGTTTTGGAGCCTCTCAAGCCATCTGCTTCCCGCGAGATAAAGTGCCGCCTAGTCCAGCGCACCGCTTTCCAGCACGCCGCGCACCTTCCAGTCGCTGAGAGGGATGATGTCGGGCGCACCGCCCATCGGCGCGTACCAGGAATCGACCACCCATTTGACGCCGTCGGGCGCGCGGATCACCGCTGTCCAGTGCGGGTAGCGTCCATCGAGCAGGAACCCGCGCGACGTTTTCGCCTCGACCTTATGGTATTTGAGCAGGCCGCGCGCCTCGAGATAGCGAAGCAGGGAATTAGTGTTGGTCGATTCATCGACGCAATCCATCTGCCCCCGGACCTTTGAGGCGCCGAACTCCGACTTTGGCTGATCGCGTACGCCGGTAACTTGCTGCGAGCGTGTCTCGAAATAGCTGACCGCCTTGGCAATTGCCGCCCGTTCGGCCTGCGGTGAAGCTTTGCCGGAAGCAAGGATCGATGCAAATCGCTTGGCATCATTCGGCCCAAGGTCAAGGCGCGAGCGGAACGCGCAGCTATAACCGTGACAGATGTCGATGCGGTTGGTCACCGCCACATTCGGTGCGGCTTGCGCGAGACCAATAAAACCTGAAACCGTGACTACGCCTGCAATGACCAATCGACAGAATGCATGTCTCGCCATTCACGCATCTTAGAAGTTGCGACGCGCCAATCGCAACCCCCAAAGTCGTACCGTCTATCAGGCCCGATCGTTGCATTCCCGCAGCCAAGGGATTATTCCGACGCGATGAACACAAAACCTATTCACATCGTCGGCGGTGGCCTCGCCGGATCAGAGGCAGCATGGCAAGTAGCCTCGGCCGGGGTACCGGTGATCCTGCATGAAATGCGCGGTGTGCGCGGCACCGACGCGCACAAGACCGATGGGCTCGCCGAGCTGGTATGCTCCAACTCCTTCCGCTCCGATGACGCCGAAACCAACGCTGTCGGCCTGCTGCACGCAGAGATGCGGCTTGCCGGCTCGCTGATCATGAGCGCGGGCGACGCCAACCAGGTACCCGCGGGGGGCGCGCTCGCGGTCGACCGCGATGGCTTTTCCAACGCCGTCACCGAACGGCTTGAGGCCCATCCGCTGATCACCATCGTGCGCGAAGAGATCACCGGCCTGCCACCTGCCGAGTGGGACCAGGCGATCATCGCCACCGGCCCACTGACGGCACCTTCGCTGGCCGAAGCAATAGCAGCCAGCACCGGGGCTGACGCCCTCGCCTTCTTCGATGCCATTGCCCCGATCATCCATTTCGACAGCATCGACATGAATGTCTGCTGGTTCCAGTCGCGCTACGACAAGGTCGGCCCCGGCGGCACGGGCAAGGACTACATCAACTGCCCGATGGACAAGGACCAGTACGATGCCTTCGTCCAGGCACTGCTCGACGGACAAAAGACCGAGTTCAAGCAATGGGAAGGCACACCTTACTTCGACGGCTGCCTGCCAATCGAGGTGATGGCCGAGCGTGGCCGCGAGACCTTGCGTCACGGACCCATGAAGCCGATAGGCCTGACCAATGCCCACAACCCGACGGTGAAGGCCTATGCGGTCGTCCAATTGCGCCAAGACAATGCGCTCGGCACGCTCTACAACATGGTGGGTTTCCAGACCAAGCTCAAGCATGGCGAGCAGGTCAATGTGCTGCGCATGATTCCGGGGCTTGAGAACGCCGAATTTGCCCGCCTCGGCGGACTGCACCGCAATACCTATCTCAACTCGCCGACGCTGCTTGATCCGACATTGCAGCTCAAGTCGCGGCCTGGCCTGCGCTTCGCCGGCCAGATCACCGGCTGCGAGGGTTATGTAGAAAGTGCCGCCATGGGGCTGCTTGCCGGACGTTTCGCCGCTGCCGAGCGCCTCGGCCAGCCTTTGAGCCAACCACCGGTGACCACCGCCTTTGGCGCGCTGCTCAACCACATCACCGGCGGCCACATCGTTTCCGACGATGAGCCGGGCAAACGCTCGTTCCAGCCGATGAACGTCAATTTCGGCCTGTTTCCCGTCATGGAAGCGCCGAAGGTCGAGGGCAAACGCCTGCGCGGCAAGGAAAAGACGATCGCCAAGAAAAAGGCGATGACGGCGCGCGCGCTGGTCGACTGCCGCGCCTGGCTTGGCATTGCCGAAGCTGCGCAAGCGGCGGAATAAAACGAGGCAAACGATGCTTCCTCCCGAGACGGCTCGCCTGACCTTGAGGGAGATGCAACTGGCAGACTCAGCGGAGATCTTGGCGATCTTCGCTGACGATTACGCGCGCCGCTTCTATCCTGAGATGACGAGCGATTCCGCTGCCGTCGAATGGATCGAGAGGAATCGTGACCGCTATCAGCGGGACGGATTCGGACTGTGGGCGATCATCGACAAAGCAAGCGGCACGCTGATCGGCGACTGCGGCCCGACCTGGCAGGATGTGGCGGGATCTCGTGTTCTCGAAATCGGCTACCATGTCGCACCGGCATGGCGCGGTCGTGGTATCGCGCTCGAAGCCGCGCGCGCCGCGATGTCATACGGATTTGCGGCAAGGGACGAAATGGAGATCGGCTCGATCGTCGCGCCCGACAACGTGGCCTCGGCCAGCGTTGCCCGACGCCTGCACCGCGACGTTCGCTCCTATGTCAATTCCCGTGGCCTCGACCGTTTTTTGTTCTTCACAAGGCGCGAAGACCACGTCGCAACGGTCTGATCTTACCAGCCGCGTGATGCGGCCTTCAGCATCAGCAGGTGCTTGCGCAGCGACGACATGCCATCCTTGCCACGTCCCAATCGGTCGAGATAGGTCGGGGTCAGGGCAAGTGGCAGGAAAGCCGGACGAAGCGCCACAGGCAGATCCTTAACGCCGCGTTCAAATGCCCGGAGGTGCTCACGCGCCAGTGCGGCCATGGCCTCGACGGCATGCCGTGACGACTGTGCTGCGGCGTTCGCGACGAACTCCTCCGGAGTCGTCCCAGCAGCAGACAGAATGTCCCTGGGCACATAACACTGGCCGCGCGCACGATGGATCGGCAGCAGCCGCAGCAATCCGGTAATCGCCTGGGCACAGCCGGCATGACCTGACAGCTCCGCTTGCTTCGGCGCCTCATCGGCATCGAGCACCAAAGCGGCAAGCTGGATTAGCGCTGAGGCGGTTTCGCCGCAATATCCCTCGAGGTCGGTACGCGATGGCATCGGGTCGTCGTAGAGGTCGAAAATGCGGGCTTCGAGATAGTTCTCGAAGGCAGCGGACGGAAGGCTGTAGGTCTCGATCGCCGCCATCAGTGCCGTGGCGACCGGATGCCCAGCGCCGGCATCCCTGTTGCCTGAGGCAATGACATCGCGCCACCATTGCAACCTGATCTCGCCGGGGATCGGCTCACTGACGCGGTCGCGAATGCCCGATATCTCGGCATTGAAGGCATAGAGCGCCAGAACGGCCTGACGCTTGTCTTCAGGCGCGTAGAGCGCCGCAAGATAGCGGTCGCGGTCGGCCGTGCGCACCGCGTCCATTAGGGCCTTCGCCGCGTCGTTTGCCTCGCTCACGGTCAGTCGACAGCAATGAAGGCAGCGGCCACGGCGCGATCTTCCGCAAGCAGCACGTTGTAGGTACGCACGGCAGCCCCCGTCGACATTGGATCGGCCGAAATCCTGGCGTCCTTGAGCGCCGCCCTGAGTGCCTCGGGCAAGCGCCGCAATTCCTTGCCCATGCCGACGAGCAGGATCTCTACCTGCCCGGCCTCGGCGAAGAGCTTTTCGAAATCCGACGGCTTCAGCGCCAGGGGATCTGCTGGCTGCCATCCATAGATCCCTGACGGCAGGCACAGGATCGAACCCCGATGCGACATGTCGGCGAAACGGAAACCGCCGTCGCCATAAGCGTCGACGGGCGCCCGTCCCGGGAAATGCGCCTCGCGAATGATCAACCCTGCCATACCAACCTACGACTTGGTCGTGTGAGCGGTAGCCGGCACCGCCGGCTTGTCCTTGCCCTTGTCGTCGGCATCGACACCTGCCGGGCGCAACCTGAACAGGATGAGCAACGGACCGGCAACGAAGATCGATGAGTAGGTGCCGACCACGATGCCGAAGATCATGGCGAGCGTGAAGGACCGGATAACCTCGCCACCGAACAGGTAGAGCGAAATCAGGGCGAGCAGCGTGGTGAGGCCTGTCAGTACCGTACGCGACAGCGTCTGGTTCATCGACAGGTCGAGCAACTGCTCGATCGGCATCTTCTTGTACTTGCGCAGATTTTCTCGGACGCGGTCGTAGACCACGACGGTATCGTTGATCGAATAGCCGACGATTGTCAGGATCGCCGCGATACTGGTCAGGTTGAACTCGATGCCGGTGATGACATAAAGGCCGACCATCATGGTCACGTCGTGAACGGTGGCGAGGATCGCGCCAATGCCGAACTGCCACTCGAAGCGGAACCAAATGTAGATCAACATCGCCAGCATCGAAGCCAGCACGCCAAGCGTGCCGTACCAGGCAAGTTCGTTCGAAACAGTAGGGCCGACAGATTCGACACGCCGGAAGTCGTAGTCATTGGCGAGTTCGCCACGGACCTTCTCGACCACGCTCTGCTCGGCATTGTCGCCGGCCTTCTGGCCTTCGACGCGGATCAGCAACGTGTTTGCCGCACCGAACTCCTGGACCTGGACGTCGCCGATGTTGAGTTCGCTCAGCCGGGCGCGCACGTCGGACGAGCTTGCATCACCGCTCTTGGCCTGGACCTCCAGGCTGGTGCCGCCCTTGAAGTCGATGCCGTAGTTCATGTCGATGGTGAAGAACAGGGCCATCGCCGCCAGCGAGGCTGCTGCCGACAGAGCGAAAGCGTAACGACGCAGTCCCATGAAGGAATAGTTGGTGTTGTCCGGTACGAAACGGACGAAGCCCTTGGGCAATTCCTTGGGCTTGGCACGGCGCAGCCAGATCGAAACCAGCCAACGGGTCAGTGTGAAGGCGGTGAAGACCGTGGTCACGATACCGATGGCAAGGGTAACGGCAAAACCGCGCACAGGGCCGGAACCGAGGTAGAACAGGATGAGCGCAGCGATGAAGGTGGTGAAGTTGGCGTCGACGATGGTCGCCAGCGCGCGCGAAAAGCCAGAATCGAGGGACTGAACCAGCGAACGGCCGAGCTGCCGCTCCTCGCGCACGCGTTCGTAGATGATGACGTTGGAGTCGACCGCCATGCCGACCGTCAAGACGATACCGGCGATGCCTGGCATCGTCAGCGTTGCGCCCAGGATGGACAGGATCGCGATGATCAGCGCCACGTTGGCGGCAAGGGCAATGTTGGCGATGATGCCGAGGGTACCGTAGGCAACCAGCATGAAGCCAACGACGAGTATACCGGCGATCATCGAGGCGAACTTGCCAGCCGCGATCGAGTCCGCGCCCAGGCTCGGACCGACTGTGCGCTCCTCGACGATTGTCAGATCGGCCGGCAGCGCGCCGGCGCGCAGCAGCACGGCAAGGTCGTTGGCGCTTTCAGCGGTGAAGTTGCCGGAAATCTGGCCCGAGCCGCCGAGGATCGGTTCGTTGATGCGCGGGGCCGAAATCACCTGATTGTCGAGGATGATGGCAAAGAGCTTGCCTACATTCTGCTGGGTGGCCTGGCCAAAGCGCGATGCGCCCTTTCCGTCGAAGCGGAACGAAACGACAGCCTCATTGGTGCGCTGGTCGAAGGTCGCCTGGGCGTCGGTGAGATTTTCGCCCGATACGATGACGCGATTTTCGATCAGATACGGAACAGGCGGATCGTCCTGCGAATACATCACAGTCGAGCCGGCCGGCGGACGGCCCTGCATCGCCTCTTGCGGCGACATGGACTGGTCGACCATCTGGAAGGTCAGCTTGGCGGTCTTGCCGAGAATTTCCTTGAGACGGGTCGGATCCTGAAGTCCCGGAACCTGAACCAGGATACGGTCAGCACCCGCGCGCTGGATGATCGGCTCGGTGGTACCGAGTTCATTGACGCGGCGACCGATGACCTCGATCGACTGGGTGACCGCGTTGTTGACGCGATAATCGATGCCGGCGTCCGTCAGCGTGTAGCGCAGCAGGCCGGGCTCAGGCTCGTCGAGCGCCAGTTCACTCACCGAACCGGTGCCGAACATGCTCGACGAAATCGGCGCGATCAGCGTCGCCAGTGCCTTTTTCGCTGCTTCGAGCTCGTTCGGATCGGTGATGCGGACCTGAATCGTCCTACCCGTACCTGTCAGGCCTGTGTAGCCGACCTTGGCATCGCGCAGCATGGTGCGGATGTCGTCGCGGGTCGCCTGCAGACGCTCGTCGATCAAATCCTGCCTGTCGATGGACAGCAGGATGTGCGAACCACCCTGAAGGTCGAGGCCAAGTGTCAGCGCGCGCTTGGGAAACCACCCCGGAAGGGAATTGAGCTGAGACTGGGTCAGCATGTTGGGGATGGTGAAGAGTATCCCGAGGAGCACCACGGCCCAGATCGAGATTGTCTTCCAGCGCGAAAAATAGAGCATTTGGCCTCGTCCGGTAAGGCGTGAAGGTGGTGGTCTCGCCTCGACTACAGCATCGGCCCGAAAATCGGAATCAATTTTCGGAAAGCCGATACTACATACAAATACTTGGAGCGAACTTTGTGCGCGCTTTCGGACGCACGACGCCCCAAGTTATTTCTTGGCGTTCTGGTTGGCGATCGGCTCGCCCTTGACCCGAACGTCGGAGATGGTCGCGCGCAGCGCCGTCACCTTGAGGCCGTTGCCCAGATCAACCTCGAGTTCGTTGTCGTCGATGACCTTGGTCACCTTGCCGACGAAACCGCCGCCGGTGACAACCGTATCGCCACGGCGGATCGCCGAAAGCATTTCACCGCGCTTCTTGAGCTGGGTACGCTGCGGGCGAATGATAAGAAAATACATGATCACGAAGATCAGCACAAACGGCAGAATGCTGACGAGAACGTCGGGCGTAGCCCCGGTGGCCTGTGCGTATGCCGGCGTGACGAACATGAATGTCTCCTGAGAAAGTATCGGGATACCGCACATCGGTCCCCCGGAAATGTGCGCGGAATATAGTCGCTCATGCCACCAATGCAACTACGCTTGGCCCAAGCCGTGGCGCTTTTCCGCGCAATTTGAGCGTGTTACAGCGTCGCGCACAGGTATTATCTAGAGACTGACGGGATTAGCCATGGAAAAGACCATCGAAGCGCTCAACTCCAAGCTGGATCTTCTGATCGCCGCGGTATCCAGGCTTGCGCCTCCGTCCGTCCCTGAAACCGACATCGCCATCGCCGACTGCTATGTCTGGGCAGCCGATCCGGGCTTTCTCGAACCCATACAGCGGGTGAACCGCGTCGACATCGGCCTGATCAAGGGCGTCGACCGCGTCCGCGACATCCTCGTCGACAACACCGAGCGCTTCGCGGGCGGCCTGCCCGCCAACAACGTGCTCCTGTGGGGCGCGCGCGGCATGGGCAAGTCATCGCTGGTCAAGGCGGCACACGCCACGATCAACGCCTCGGGCAAGACTGTAGCTCCACTTAAGCTGATCGAGATCCACCGCGAGGACATCGACACGCTGCCCAAGCTGATGAACCTGCTCAAGGCAGCGCCCTATCGCTTCATCCTGTTTTGCGACGACCTGTCGTTCGACCATGACGACACCTCATACAAGTCGCTGAAGGCAGCCCTCGAGGGCGGCGTCGAGGGCAGGCCGGCGAACGTCATCTTCTACGCGACGTCGAACCGAAGGCACCTGTTGCCACGCGACATGATCGACAATGAGCGCTCGACGGCGATCAACCCGTCGGAAGCAGTTGAGGAAAAGGTATCGCTGTCGGACCGCTTCGGCCTGTGGCTCGGCTTCCACAAGTGCTCGCAGGACGAGTATCTCGACATGGTCAACGGCTACGCCAGCTACCACGGCCTCGGCAGCGATCCGGAATCGCTGCGCGCCGAAGCGCTGGAATGGGCAACGACGCGCGGCAGCCGCTCGGGCCGCGTTGCCTGGCAATTCATCCAGGACCTGGCTGGCCGCCTCGGCAAGCCGCTCAAGGATTGATCTCTCCAAACGAAGACGCCCGCCCCTGATCGGGACGGGCGCAGGAAATCAGACACTACGATGCGCTATTCGAGATAGCCGCTCGGATCGACCGGCGTGGAATTCTTGCGCACTTCGAAGTGCAACTTCGGTGCGTCGGTACTGCCACTCATGCCCGAAAGCGCGATCTCGTCGCCCCGCTTGACCTTCTGGCCGCGCTGGACCTTCAGCTCGCTGGCATGGCCATAGACGGTGACCAGTCCGTTCTCGTGGCGCACAAGCACTGTGTTGCCGAATTCCTTGAGCCCGTCGCCGGCATAGATGACGACGCCATTCTCGGCCGCCTTGACGGGTGTGCCTTCCGGAACTGAAATGTCGATGCCGTCATTGGCCTTGCCGCCACCCTTGCCGTAGTTGGAGACCACCCGGCCGCGCACTGGCCAACGCATGCGATCAATGCCGGTGGCGTTCGGGGCAGGTACGGAAGATTCTTCAGCTTGCTCGACCAGCTTGTCTTTCTTTGGTGGCGTGTAGGAAGCAACGGTGGGCGCTTCAGCCGCTGGCTTGGCAGCGGCCACGGCCGGCTTGGCCGGAGCCGGCGTGCTTGTAACCACAGGATCGACGGCTGCAGGCTTGGCTGCGGCCACGCTCGTGGCAGCCCCAGGTACCTTCAGCGACTGACCGATACGGATGCGACCGTCCTGCAGGCCATTGGCCTCCTTGAGGGCGGCGGTCGTGACGCCGAGCTTGCTGGCGATACGGTTGAGCGTATCGCCTTCGACAACCTTGTAGCCACCACCAGCGCCCGCCGGTCTGGCATTCTTGTCGGCCGATGCGTCGAGCTGAGCGACAGCACCTTCCCTGGTCTTGGGCTGCTGCGGCAACACCGCCACCTTGTCTGTCGACAGCGGCGGATTGGCCGGCAAAGGCTTCTTGGTTGGAACCTTGAGGGTGTTTTGCTCCGCTTGCGCGGTCTGCGGCTGGGTTAGCGTACCGGCCGTGGCGAGGACAGGTGCCGATGCAGGTGCCTGGGCCGTGCGAACAGGGGCTGGAGCGAGGGCAGGAGCTTGAGCAACTGGTGCCGGCAGAGGCTGCGACGACACAGGCTGGAGGCTGCCACGGCTGACCGAACCCGAGCTGCTGGGCGCTACCGGCGCTGCCGCCATCTGCGGATCGCCCGGATAGGGCTGCTGCTGATCGTTGATGATCGACCGCTGGTTGGGCGTCGATGCCGTAAAAATATCGTCGACGCCGCCGCCGCCGAATCGCGACACTCCTGAACTGCACCCTGCTGCCATGCCGGCAACCAGCAGAACGGCGCCACCGCGCGCCAGAGAGCGTTTATTCGCCTTCAAAATACTGAAACGCATCGCACCGACCCGCGCTTTACCCGATACCAACTAGGCTTGATTAAAGCGCGTTAATGTTACTGGTCGGTTAAGAGGATCAAATAAATCAAATGCTTCACAAGCCAGGGCACGGCATGGCCCCTCGCCAGACCAAGGCCAGCCTCAAGCTCGATCTGTCGGAGAAATTTTGCCTAGAGAACGGCAGCGACGCCGCGTGCCAGGGCCTGCAGGCGAACGACACCCAGGTCTTCGCGCTCGAAGCGGCTGCCGATCTTTGTCAGTTTACACAGCACCTGTTCGCCCTCTTCAGGGCCGATCGGCGCTATCATCGTGCCGCCGCTCGACAGCTGGTCGACGAACATGCGTGGATGACTGTCAAAGGCCGCCCACACCACGATGCGGTCGAACGGCCCCTCACCTTGCAATCCGTTCGAGCCATCGGCCTGACGGACCATTGCGTTGCTGATGCCGAGCAGTTCGAAGCGCTGACGCGCCTGTTCGGCCAGAGTCTTGAACCGTTCTACAGTGACGACACGCCCGGCAAGCCGCGCCATGACGGCCGCCGTATAGCCCGAACCGGTGCCGACTTCGAGCACGCGGTTACCCTGTTCGATGTTGAGCGCCGCAATCACCGCGGCCTGGAGATCGGCGCCTTCGATGGCCTCGCCGCACTCGATCGGCAGCATGCGATCCGACCAGGCCATGGAATGAAACTGGCCGGAGATGAAATCACGCCTGGGCGTCGCCTCGAAGGCGGCAATCAGGCTTTTCGGAACGATGCCGCGCCCACGCAGGCGAAGCAGAAAGGCGGCAAAGCCTTCACGGTCGTCCGACATCATGTTCATGCAATAGCCTTGGCCAATTGGTCGCGCAGTTCATGCGCCGTCATGTCGAGCTTGAGCGGAGTTACGGAGATTTGCTTGTTGCGCACGGCATGAAGGTCGGTACCTGGCTTCAACACCGGCTCGTCGCGGCCGAAACGTAGCCAGTAGTAAGGCAAGCTGCGTCCGTCGCGGCGTTCCTCGACCCAGATGCCATAGGACAACTTGCCCTGGCTGGCCACGACGGGTCCCGTCACCTCTTCGGGTGGGCAATTGGGGAAGTTGACGTTGAGCAGCACGCCGATTGGCAGTTCCGTCGAAATCAACTTCTGCAACAGCGCCGGCGCCAGCGCTTCGGCCGTTTCATAAGGCACGATGCGCTCATCGTTCTCATACACGTAGGCCTGGCTGAGCGCGATCGAGCGAATTCCAATCAGCGCTCCTTCCATGGCACCGGCCACGGTTCCTGAATAAGTCACGTCGTCGGCGACGTTGAGCCCCGAATTGATGCCCGACAGGATCAGGTCCGGTGGCTCCGGCAGAATCTTGCGCGCGCCCATGATAACGCAATCGGTCGGCGTGCCGTTCACAGCATAGTGCTTGTCGCTGATCTTGCGCAGCCGAAGCGGCTCGGAGATCGACAGCGAATGCGCATAACCCGACTGGTCGGTCTCCGGCGCCACCACCCAGACATCGTCCGATAGCTGGTTGGCGATCCGCTCCAGGCAGGCAAGGCCCTCAGCGTGGATGCCGTCGTCGTTGGTCAGCAGAATACGCATGTCACTTCATTTCGATCTTGGAGAGACCACCCATGTAAGGACGCAGGACTTCAGGAATCGTTACGCTGCCGTCCTCGTTCTGGTAGTTTTCGATCACCGCGATCAACGCACGGCCGACAGCCACGCCCGAGCCGTTGAGTGTGTGCACGAAACGCGTGCCCTTCTCTTCTTTCGGACGATAGCGGGCATCCATGCGGCGTGCCTGGAAATCGCCACAGACCGAGCAGGACGAGATTTCACGATAGGTGTTCTGACCCGGGAGCCAGACCTCGATGTCGTGGGTCTTGCGCGCGCCAAAGCCCATGTCGCCGGTGCACAGCACCATGGTGCGGAACGGCAGGCCGAGGCGCTTCAGAACTTCTTCCGCGCATTCGGTCATGCGCTCGTGCTCGGCAAGTGCGCTTTCGGCATCGACGATCGAAACCAGCTCGACCTTGTAGAACTGGTGCTGGCGCAGCATGCCACGCGTATCGCGCCCGGAGGACCCTGCTTCCGAGCGGAAGCACGGCGTCAGTGCCGTCATGCGGAGTGGCAGTTGCTCGCTCGCCAGGATTTCCTCGCGCACCAGATTGGTCAGCGGCACCTCTGCGGTCGGGATTAGGCCGAGACGGCTGTCGCCATGCGCCACGAAGAACAGGTCTTCTTCGAACTTGGGCAACTGGTTGGTACCAAACAGCACCTCATCGCGAACCAGAAGCGGCGGCTGCACCTCGGTGTAGCCGTGCTCCGACGTGTGCAGGTCGAGCATGAACTGGCCGAGCGCGCGCTCAAGGCGTGCAAGCTGGCCCTTGAGCACGGTAAAGCGCGAGCCGGAAAGCTTGGCGGCGCGCTCGAAGTCCATCAGGCCGAGAGTTTCGCCGATCTCGAAATGTTCCTTCACCCAGTTGGGGCGTGGCGGAACCGTGCCAACCATGCGCAGCACGACATTGCCGGTTTCGTCCTTGCCGACCGGAACACCTTCCAAAGGGACATTGGGAATGACGGCCAGTGCGTCATTGAGCGCCTTGTCGAGCTCTCGCTCGCGGCCCTCGCCATCCTGGATGAAGCCTTTGATCTCGGCGATTTCGCTTTTCAGCTTCTCGGCGAGCGCGGAATCACCAGCGCGCATCGCGTTGCCGATTTCCTTGGAAGCAGCATTGCGGCGCTCCTGCGCCTCCTGCAGCTTGGAGACATGGGCGCGGCGCGCCTCGTCCTTGGCGATCAGGTCTTCAACCGTCGACTTCGCAGCGACGTCCGACTGGCCGCGCTTGGCCAAGGCTTCGGCCAGCACTGCGGGGTTCTCGCGAATCCATTTGATATCAAGCATTTAACTATTCCGGTCGTCGCGGTTGTCGAAACGACCGCGACGGCGGATCGGGCTGTCAGCCGGCTTTCGTGCCGCTGCCTGTGCCTTCGAGCGAGGTCGATGCTGCTGGCGATTGCTGCTCTGCGGTGCTTTCGCCCGCGTCCTGCTTGTCCTTCGCCACGCGCTCCTGCTCGCGCTTTCTTTCGATCATCCGGGCGGTCCAGATGGAAATCTCGTAAAGAAGGATCGTGGGAAGGGCAAGGCCGATCTGGCTGACCGGGTCAGGCGGCGTCAGAACCGCCGCCACCACGAAGGCGATGACGATAGCCCATTTGCGCTTGTCGGCCAAACCTTGCGACGAGACCATTCCGACGCGCGCCATCAGCGTCGTCACCACCGGCAACTGGAACACCAGGCCAAAGGAAAAGATCAGCGTCATGATCAGGCTGAGATATTCCGAAACCTTCGGCAGCAGCGAAATCTGCACCTGATCGTCGGTGCCGGCCTGCTGCATGGCAAGGAAGAACCACATCACCATTGGCGTGAAGAAGAAATAGACCAGCGACGCGCCCATCAGAAACAGGATCGGCGAGGCGATCAGGAACGGCAGGAAGGCGTTGCGCTCGTTCTTGTAGAGACCCGGCGCGATGAACTTATAGATCTGCGTGGCGATCAGCGGAAATGCAATCACCAGGCCGCCG
The DNA here is from genome assembly GCF_003148805.1 of Aminobacter sp. AP02. GTDB lineage: Bacteria > Pseudomonadota > Alphaproteobacteria > Rhizobiales > Rhizobiaceae > Aminobacter. The sequence goes on along the minus strand of NZ_QGGX01000015.1, from coordinate 119,061 downwards.
AACATGGCGAGCTTGATCTGGGTGAAGAAGAATTCCTGCGGCGCGGTGTAGATCAGCTCGACCTTATGGGGGTCGAGGCCGGCCCACTTCGTCGCCCATTTGAACGGGATGACGAGCAGGTTGAACAGCTGCTTGGCAAAGAAGAAGCAGACAAGGAAAGCGACGAAGAAGCCGCCGATAGACCATATCAGCCGCGTACGCAGCTCGATCAGATGCTCGATCAGCGGGGCCGAGGACTTTTCGATTTCGTCGTCTTCGGCGCTCACGAGGCTTTTCCTGCTTTGGTCGCCTTGGCGGCAACAGACTTCTTGGGGGCGGCGGCCTTAGCTGGGGCCGCCTTCGGCGCCGCAGCCTTGGCAGGCGTAACACTTGCCTTGGCTTTCGCAGCCGGCTTGGCTTTCGGCCCTGCCTTTGGCTTAACCGCAGCCTTCGGCTGCTCAGCACTGGCTGCGACAGGCACTGGCGTGGATTTGACCTCGGCAGCCGGGAATACCGGTGCCGCTGGCATCGCCTCGGGTCCGGCAACGCCGGGCATCGCAGCAGCGCCATTCTTCAACGGCTCGGCCGGATGCGCGGAACTTGCGGCCGGATCAGCCGGCGGCGCAGGCTGGGAGGGCTTCATTGCCGTGTCGATGCCGGCACGCACATCGGCTGCGGCCTGCTCGAACGGATTGAGTTGCTTCCTGATCTCATTGGCCGGATTGAGGCTGCGCAAGTCGTCGACCGACTTCTTGACCTCGTCGAGTTCGGCCTCTTTCAACGCCTCATTGAACTGGCGCTGGAAATCGCCCGCCATGGAACGTGCCTTGGCCGTCATTCGCCCCATGGTGCGGAGCATCTTGGGCAAATCCTTGGGGCCAACGACCACGATCATGACGACCGCGATAACCAGCATTTCGGTCCAGCCGATTTCAAACATGTCGGTGCGATCCGGCTAGTGCATGCCCCGAAATCGGCAACGATGTTCGGAAAAGATCATGCACGGATTCAAGAGGCTCACAGCAGCACTTGCGCGTCCAGATGGACGCGCGCCGCTGTAATCAAGAGTGAGGTCTCAGCTCTTGCTGGCCTTTTCCTTTGTCGAATTCACGGTCTCATCGGTGCGATGCTCGACCGTCTTGGAGTCATCGGCTTCGTCGTCCGACATACCCTTCTTGAAGCTCTTGATGCCCTTGGCCATGTCACCCATCAGTTCTGGGATTTTGCCGCGACCGAAAAGCAGCAGCACGACGACCAGAACGATCAGCCAGTGCCAGATTGAAAACGAACCCATTGAACTCTCTCTTGAACAGTTTCCCTGCGATTGATCTAGGCTCTTTCGCTTCCGGATTCAAACACTAGAACATCCGCTTTCCGAAGCGACAGCCATATATCACGTGCTTTTGCGGACAAAGCGCCGCAGCGTATGCGCGCCCTCACCGGTATCTCGGCACCAGGCACCGCAAGCTCGAGCAATTCGACGACACCCAGATAGCGCCTGGAAATGATCCGAGCCTGCGTTTCGCCGGTGGTTTCGCTGACATCGATGCCGGTGAGTCGCACCGCAACCGAGACTTCGGCGCCATCGGCAATGTCGGTTTCGACCTCACCGACCGGTGTATCCGCATAACCATCGACGACCTTGCCCGAAAAGACGTTGAGTTCCGAGAAAAAGCCAGCGGCGAACAGATTCGCCGGACGCAGATAAAGATCATCCGCCCTGCCCGTCTGTACGAGCCTGCCGTCCTTGAGCAGAGCGATACGGTCGCCCATTCGCATGGCCTCCTCGGCATCGTGGGTAACCACGATCGCCGTTGCGCGGCTTTCCCGCAGGATCGCGAGCGTTTCGGCGCGCACCGAATCCTTGAGCCGCGAATCCAGTCCCGAGAACGGTTCGTCCATCAACAGCACCGCCGGCCGTGGCGCGAGCGCGCGCGCAAGTGCCACCCGCTGCTGCTCGCCACCGGACAAGGCGTGCGGATAGTTGTCGGCATAATGTTCAAGGCCAACGCGGGCGAGAGCGATCAGCGCTTCGCGTTTGCCTTCGTCGCGCGACAGCGCGGTCAGGCCAAACCGCACATTGTCGAGGATGCTCAGATGCGGAAAGAGCGCGAAATCCTGGAAAACCAGCCCGATCGAGCGTTGCTCCGGGGGCAGGAACACCTGGGGACCAGCGATTTCCTTACCGTTGAGCAGCACCCTGCCCGACGTCTGCGCCTCGATGCCCGCAGCGATCCTGAGCAGCGTCGTCTTGCCTGAACCGGATGGGCCGAGCAGGCACAGCACTTCGCCCGGCTCAGCCGCCAGAGTGACGTCGCGCAACGTCTCGGCGCCGTTGGCGAAAGAATGGCGGATGTTTTCAAAAGCCAGACGCGCGGCAAAGGTCACGCCGGCTGTCACACGCGATGCTGTCTGGGCTTGTTTGGTTGTCACAGGATGGACCTCCGGGGGCCGGTTCCACACCGGCGCCGGTCAATCATCTGTGACGCGAGGTGTCAACAGGCCAAGCTCTTCGAGATCGATGTCCGTCAGCGGATCCTCGTCGTCGGTGAGCAAGTCTGGGTCGGATGGTGGCAAAGGCACCGAGAAGCCGGGCGGCATGCGGGTCGACAGCAACCCTGCTCCCTTGAGTTCTTCCATGCCGGGCAGATCGCGAATCTCCTCCAGCCCGAAATGGTCGAGGAACTTGTCGGTCGTGCCATAAGTCACAGGCCGGCCCGGCGTCTTGCGGCGGCCGCGCATGCGCACCCATTCGGTTTCCATCAGCGTGTCGAGCGTGCCCTTCGAGGTCTCGACGCCCCTGATGTCTTCGATCTCGGCGCGAGTCACCGGCTGGTGGTAGCCAATCACCGACAGCACTTCGAGCGCTGCGCGCGACAGCTTCTTCTGCTGGACGGTGTCGCGGCTCATCAGGAAGGCAAGGTCCCCGGCGGTGCGAAAGGCCCAGGCATCCGCGACACGGACGAGATTGACGCCCCGGCGCTCGTAGATACGCTGCAGTTCGGCCATTACGGCGGCAATGTCGACACCCTCCGGCAGACGCGATACCAGCTGTCTTTCACTTACCGGGTCGGCGCTGGCAAAGACGATCGCCTCGGCCATGCGCGCAGCTTCAGCCAGGTGCAGGCGCGCGGCCGGGTTCTCATTTTTGCTGTCGCCATCCTCATCATCGAGGGAAAACGGAACAACGTTTGATCCTTCGCTCATGACGCGCCCTCGGTCTGCCGGTCGCCCGGCTGGCGTTCGCGCAGGTAGATCGGCGCAAACGGCTCATGTTGACGTATTTCGACGCTACCGTCGCGGACCATCTCCAGGCTCGCGGCAAATGAGCTGGCGATCGCCGTTGCCCGCTCTTCCGGGCTGGTCATGTAGCGGACGAGGAAATGATCGAGCGCGGTCCAATCCTTCAATTCACCGACCATGCGGGCCAGGATGTCGCGCGCTTGCTTGAGCGACCAGACGCCGCGCTTGGCGATCTGCACATTGGTGATTGCCTGACGCTGGCGCTGGTTCGCATAGGCGCTCAAGAGATCGTAGAGCGAGGCCGAATACTGGTTGCGCTTGTCGATGATGACCATTTCCGGCGCACCGCGCTGGAACACATCGCGGCCCAGCCGGTTGCGGTTGACGAGCCGGGCTGCCGCGTCGCGCATCGCCTCCAGCCGCTTCAGCCGGAACTGCAGCACCGCAGCCAGCTCCTCGCCGCTCTCGCCTTCGTCGCCGGGCAGCTTGGGGATCAGAAGCTTGGATTTGAGGAAGGCAAGCCAGGCTGCCATGACCAGATAGTCGGCGGCAAGCTCCAACCTCAGCGCCCGCGCCTGCGAAACGAAAGCCAGATACTGCTCGACTAGCGCCAGGATCGAAATGCGCGAGAGGTCGACGCGCTGGCTGCGAGCGAGATGCAGGAGCAGATCGAGCGGGCCTTCGAAGCCTGCCACATCGACCACCAGCGACGGATCGTCGGTGGTGCGATCGTCGGCGTTCTCCGCCCACAGGCGATCCATCGGTGCGGGCCTTTGCGCCTTGCTTTCCAATGACTCCGCCAAAATCCGTGCCTTCTCCGTGAGACTAAGCAACTGCCTCGAAATAGTGTCCTAATTCCGCCCGCAGCACCCTATCGGCGCTTTCCAGCGCCTTGCCGGTAGCGCCACCGCAGTGAAGGACAATATCCACACCCGCCGCAAGGATTGCCGTGGCCTTCGGCCGGTAATCCCCAGAAAGCGCCCTTGGCGATGTGGGTGATTCGCGCATTGGGCAAGTTTAGCGCCTTTTGGGCCGCGATAGAATCGCCGTGCCTCGACCGCACAAACGAAAACGGCGCAGCCAAGCTGCGCCGTCTTCTGATGCTTAAGGTTCCGAGCTTACTTCGAGACGAAGCAGTTGCCGCCGGCGGCCTTGTAGCTCTCGCACAGGCTGATCGCCTCGTTGCGCGTGGCTGCCGGTACGCGGACGCGCCAGAAGGTACCCTTGCCGGCAATGTCGGCCTTGACGATGCTGGCTTCACGGCCGTTCAGCACGCTTCCGTACTTACGCACGAGGTCCTGATAGGTCGACTTCGCGGCCTCTTCGCTTGGCTGCGAGGCAATCTGCATCGCCCAGGCGCCCGAAGCAGCAGCTGTCGGAGCCGAAGGTGCCAAGGCGGCAACCTGGTCCGGCTTGACTTCGCCGACCACATTGACCGGCTGCTGCGAAGGACGCTGCGGCGCGACTGGAGCGCTGGCTGGCGTATTGGTCGACTGGGCGGGCGCATTGGTCGGCTGAGCCGGCTTGGCGACCGGTGCCAACGCCGGCTGGGCCGGCACCGTGCCGGTGGCTTCGCTTCCGGCAACACGTTGTGGTGCCGGATCGGCCGGCTCGGTCGCAGCAACGGCGGCAGGAGCCGGCTCTTCGCGGGGAACCAGCGTGCCATCAGGACGCACGACCATGGTGCGCACCTTGCGCGGAGCAACAGCAGCCGTCTCGGCGCTGGCATCCGGCTGGTCGGCCTGGGCCGCCTGCGCGACACGGTCTTCCGACTTCGCGGTCGGAGCATCGGCCGTATCTTCTTCATTGAGCGGCAGGGAATCGGAGGCGCTCGCCTCGTCCTGCGCCGTCACGTCGATCGGCTCTTCGGTGTTCGTAACTAGCTTTTCCTGGGCGGGCGCACCGTTAGCCGTACCACCGGCAACGCGGTCATAGACCTTGCTGTCCTGGTTCGGAACGGTCATGCCACCGGGATTTTCCGGCTTGACCTTGATCGGGCTCTCGTCGGCCTTGACGATAACGGGCGCTCCGGCCCCATCTCCGCCGCCGGTTGAAAGCGCCCAGGCGCCAATGCCGCCAACAATGGCGACCGCGCCGACGACGGCAGCGATCATCATGCCGCGACGAGCCGGACGAGCCGTCTCGGAAGAACCGGGCAGCGTTTCCATCGCCTCGTCGAAATCAGGATCGTAGTCGAAATCGTCAAGCGGTGGCTGCTGGCGCGGTGCCGCCCCCTGGCTCTGCTGCATGCCGCCGAGATCGAAGCCGGTCGGGCGTTCGCCACCCTGCGCGGACTGGCGTGCGCCATACATGGCAGCCGCACCAGCGGCAGCACCGGCCGCTGCGGCAGCCGGAAACTCGATCTGCTGAGCGACATCGCCATCGCGCAACGTCTTGCGGTCAAAACCGGTAGCGTAGGGATTGGCCGCGTAGCTCGACGACGTCGACTGCGTGCCGGTCTCGGCCGCGTTCATCTCGTTCATCAGGTTCGAGAATTCGCCGTCAAGATCGTCATAGGCAGGCGCAGGCGGAGCATCGTCTTCGAAAGACAGCTCGGGAATATCCAGATCATCGGCAAGGGCCACGGCCTTTTCCGGCACGTCGACCGTCTCGATGTCCGGAGCATCGTCGAAGGACGAAACGGCTTCGAACAGCTCCGCCTCGAGGTCGTCGGCCACATCGACAACAGGCTCGGCTTGCTGCGGCATGTAGGATTCGACGGCTTCGGGTTCGTCACGCTGCGCAAAGGTTTCGGTGGGCGCGGCATAGGCCTCGGGTTTGTAGCCAGAACTCGCCTCGGATCGATAGCTTGGCTGCGTGTCGACGGCGCGCGGCGCGACCGGTGTACCAAGCCCCCAGCTGCGGGCCTGCTCATAACGCGAGGCAGCCAGCGGACGCAGCGGTGCGGCAGCGGCAGCAGCGGCTGCGACAGGCGCGACCACCTCTGCCACATCCGTTACCGCGCTATGCTCAAGTGCCATGTCGAAGGCGTCATCATCGAAGCTGACATCGACGTCGGCCTGATGGTCATAGCTCGGCTCGGAATAGCCGGCATCCGCCAGAACCGGGGCCTCTTCGACTTCGGACGAATAATCCGCGACCTGCTGCGCTTCGTAGGACGGCGCAAAGTCTGTCGTTTCAGATTCCTGCGGTGCGGCTTCTTCAGGCTGCTCAGCCGCCCACAACGAACTGGCAAAGGCAGGCTCGGGCTCTGCAACCGGCTCGACAGCGCGAAGCGGCGTCGGCTCGGACAGTGCCTTGGCCTGGCTGCTCATGTTGCCGAGCAAAGCGTTCAGCTCGTCTTCGAGGCTGGTATCTTCTGCAACCGGCGCTGCCACTGGGGCGGCGACAGCCTCGGGCTGATAGGCTGGCTCTTCGTAGGCAACCGCTGGTTCGTAGGCCGGTTCTTCATCTTGCAGGGCATCCTGCAAGCGGCGTTCGAACTCGTCATAGTCCTGGGCCTGCGCGACAGGCGCCGCGACCGCCTGGGATTCGTCGACCAGCTCCTCGCTGGAAAACGCGATTTCCGGCTCGGCTTGCTGATACTCGCCCAGCGTCAGCGGTTCGTCGTCTCCGGCCTCGACAGTGTAATTCGCATCGTCATGCGCAGCGAAATCCATGTCGACATTGGCAAGCGCGACATCGAAATCGGCATCGAGGTCGACTTCAGCCGGCACGGCATAAGCAACCGGTGCAGCGACTTGCTCGGTGCTTTCTTCGACCGGCAGCAATTCGTCTTCGAGCGAAAAGTCCTGCTCGAAAGATGCGGCAACGGCATCGTCAAACGCCGCTTCGGGCGCAAAGTCGACTTCAGGTGCGGCAGCGTAGGCAGGCGCTACAGCGTAGTCGGGCTCCACTGCGTAAGCCGGTTCAACGGCATAGGCCGGCTCCTCAGGGCGCAGCAGCTCGTCTTCAAGCGAAAAATCCTGCTCGAAGCTGGCCGCAACCGCATCATCGAATGAAGCGTCCGCGAATTCCGGCTCAAATTGCGGTTCGGAGGCACGCGCATAGGCTGCCTCTTCGGCCGGATCTTCAGCCTGAACGTAAGAAGCGGGAGCCTCGTATTGCGGCGCCGCAACCTGTTCGTCGACGGCCAATTCGCCGAGCAATTCCTTTTCCAGATCGATGCCGAAATCGTCGTCCATAGCCGGATCCACGTGACCAGCGGGCGCGCCAACATCCTGGCGCACCACAGGCTGGCGCGGGTCGAAGCCCATGATCCTCGTCAATTCAGCGAAGGGGTCTTCGTCGGCGAACTGGTTCTTGTCTGCGATCTTCAGCTGGGTTCTATCTGCCATTCGTTTTCCCGAACTCTCGCACTTTTTTCGGACGCAATGAACGTCGCGTAAGGTTGGCCCTTACCAGCGCAATGTGGGCAAAAGGTGACACGAAGTCCCGGAAAACCTAGCGCATTTCGGTCGGGGCATCCGCTCCGATCAACGCCAGGCCCGACGTCAAAACGTCCGAAACAGCCTGCACCAGCCCGAGTCTGGCATAGGTCAATTCTCGGTCGTTAACCTTAACAAACCGTAAGTCTGGGTTGTCGGTGCCACGATTCCAGTGTCCGTGGAACGTACTGGCGACATCGTAGAGGTAAAAGGCCAGCCTGTGCGGCTCCATCGACTGGGCAGCGGATTCGATCAGGCGCGGATACTCGGCCAGCTTCTTGATCAGCGCGATCTCGCCTTCATCGGTCAGCCGCTCGACAGCGCCAATCAGGCCGGAACGCGCGAACTCTGCTTCACCAAGCTGCTCCTTGGCCTGCCTGAACACCGAGTGGCAGCGCGCCGAAGCATACTGCACGTAGAACACCGGGTTGTCCTTGGACTGTTCAGTCACCTTGGCAAAATCGAAGTCCAGCGGCGCATCGCTCTTGCGGTAGAGCATCATGAAGCGGATCGCGTCGCGGCCGACTTCCTCGACGACCTCGCGCAGGGTGATGAACTCCCCTGCCCGCTTGGACATGCGTACCGGCTCGCCGTCGCGGAACAGCTTGACCAACTGGCACAGCAACACGTCGAGCTTGACTGCACCGCCGGTAACGGCGCGCGCCAATGCTTCCATGCGCTTGACGTAGCCGCCATGGTCGGCGCCCAGCACGAACACCAGTTCCTCGAAGCCGCGATCGACCTTGTCCTTGAGATAGGCGACGTCGGCGGCGAAATAGGTGAAGGCCCCGTCCGACTTGACCAGCGGCCGGTCCATGTCGTCACCGACCTCGGTCGAGCGGAACAGGGTCTGCTCGCGGTCTTCCCAGTCGTCGGGCTTCTCGCCCTTGGGCGGCGGCAGCTTGCCCTTGTAGATGTGGCCCTTCAGCGTCAGATCGCTGATCGCCGAGCGGATGGCCTTGGCGTTGTCGGCATGCAGCGTGCGCTCGGAGAAGAACACCTCGTGGCGTACGTTGAGCAGCGCCAGGTCCTCGCGGATCATCTCCATCATGGCATCGATGGTGCGGTCCTTGATGAGCGCCAGGGCCTCGTCCGCGGGCTTTTGCAACAGCTCGCGGCCGAACTCCTTGGCCAGCGCCTGACCGACAGGAACGAGATAGTCGCCGGGGTAAAGCCCAGCCGGGATCTCGCCGATCTCGTCGCCCAGCGCTTCGCGATAGCGCAGCATCACCGAGCGGCCGAGCACGTCGATCTGCACGCCGGCGTCGTTGATGTAGTATTCCTTGGTCACGTCGTAGCCGGCAAAGCCGAGGATGTTGGCGAGCGCATCGCCGACAACCGCCCCCCGGCAATGGCCGACATGCATCGGACCGGTCGGGTTGGCCGAGACGTATTCGACGTTGACGCGCTTCTTCTGGCCGAAACCGGAGCGGCCGTACTCGGTGCCGCGCGACAGCAACTCTGCCAGATGCTTGTGCCAGAAACCATCATGGAGCTTGAGATTGACAAAACCGGGTCCGGCGACTTCGGCCTTCGCCACGTCGGCGTCCTTGGCCAGTTCGGCAACAAGACGCTCGGCCAGGGCGCGTGGATTCTGCCCTGTCGGCTTTGCCAGCACCATCGCCGCATTGGTCGCCAAGTCGCCATGGGTGGCGTCGCGCGGCGGTTCCACGGCAATACGCGTGAGATCGAGTGCGCCGCCATCTTTGGGAGTCAATTCAAGCGCTTCGACGGCTTTGGTGATCCGCTCGCTGAAATCGGCGAAAATGTTCATGTGCTCGGCTCTGGCTGGCATTGCGTGGCTACCGGCAAAATATGCCGGAAATTGCGCTCGGCCTAACCCAAATCGGGCGTATGGTCAAACAAGCGCCGGTGTTCCTTGATCGCATAGGTATCGGTCATGCCGGCCAGAAAGTCGGCGACGGCGCGTGCCTTGATGCGGTCTTCGGCCCGGTCGAGCCCCTCGCGCCAGCCTTCGGGCATGGCGCGCGGATCGGCGAAATAGACATCGAACAGGTCGCGCACGATGCTGTCGGCATCGGCGCGCACCCGCATCACCTCGGAATGCCGATACATGTTGCGGTAGAGAAAGGCCTTCAACTCCTTCTCCGACGCCGCCATTGCATCGGAAAAGGTCACCATCGCCTCACCGGCCGCCCTGATGTCGTCGGCACTCTGCGGTGCCGCACGCGCGATCTTGGCGGCGGCGGTCGAAATCACATCCTCGACAAAGATCGTTATCTGCCGGCGCATCAGTTCGTGGCCGGTACGCACCACATCAAGCGCGGGATAGCGTTCGCGTACGCCGCGCAGGATCGAGGCAGGCAGCGAAACCGCGTCGAGCATGTCGAGGGTCAGCAGCCCCGCTCTCAGCCCATCGTCAATGTCGTGGGTGTTGTAGGCGATGTCGTCGGCGATCGCCGCGCATTGGGCCTCCAGGCTGGCGAAGCGGTCAAGTTCGAGGTCATGCAGTTCCGAATAGTCGCGGATCGCCTGCGGGACCGGCCCCTTCAGGCCCTTTCCGGTAGCGTCGGTCAACGGCCCATTGTGCTTGACCAGCCCCTCAAGGGTTTCCCAGGTCAGATTGAGCCCGTCGAACTCAGCGTAGCGCCGCTCCAGTCTAGTCACGATGCGCAAGGATTGGGCGTTATGGTCGAAGCCGCCCCAGGCCGCCATCTTGTCGTTCAGCGCATCCTCGCCGGTGTGGCCAAACGGCGTATGGCCGAAATCATGGACCAGCGCGATCGCCTCGGCCAGGTCCTCGTCGCAGCGCAGGGCGCGCGCCAAGGCGCGTGCGATCTGGGCGACCTCGATCGTATGCGTCAGCCGTGTGCGGAAATGATCGCCTTCATGGGCAACGAACACCTGCGTCTTGTGCTTGAGACGGCGAAAGGCGGTCGAATGGATGATGCGGTCGCGGTCGCGTTGAAACGGCGTGCGCGTCGGGCTCTCGACCTCGTCGAAGAGGCGGCCCCGCGAACGCGCGGGATCGCAGGCGTAGGCCGCGCGCGGCCGGTAGCCGAAGCCGATATCGCCAAGTTGCCGCTCGCTTGCCATACTCCCACCTGTTGACTTGCCACAGGTGGCTTCATACCTATCATAAGAAACCGAAAGCAAGGTGACGCCGATGGGCGCTGACGCCAAGACTGCCATGAAAGTCGACATGACCGAAGCCGCTGCCAAGCGGATTGCGAAGATCGTGGCCAGCGATCCCGGCAAGATAGCACTGCGTATTTCCGTCGAAGGCGGTGGCTGTTCCGGCTTTTCCTACAAGTTCGACCTCGTCGACGCCCGCAACGATGACGACGTAGCGATCGAACGCGATGGCGCGACGCTGCTCGTCGACGACCTGTCGCTTGTCTACATGGGCGGTTCGGTTGTTGACTTCGTCGACGACCTGATGGGACAGTCGTTCCAGATCAAGAACCCCAATGCGGTCGCTGGCTGCGGCTGCGGCACCAGCTTCTCCATCTAGCCATGCGCCGAGTCGGAGCGCTCCGTCAGGTTGCGCTCTCGGCTGGCCGCGACATCGACGCGACCCTCGCCTTCTGGCTCGAGGTGTTCGGCTTGTCCGTACACGCCCGCTATGACCCACCTGGCATCGCCTTCATCATGGCAGGAGCCACCAGGTTGTTCTTCACCGGCGGCGTGCCGCAGGCAACCGTCTATCTCGACATCATCGAACTCGACACGTTCTACGAAACGGCGTCCGACAACGGCGTTGCATTCACCACTGCGCCAACGCTCGTCCACCGGGACTCCAGTGGCGAGTTCGGCCCGGCCGGCGAATGCGAATGGATGGCTTTCCTAAAAGACCCCGCCGGCAACACGGTCGGGCTTGTCGAGCGCAAGCCTGGCTGAACGAAAAAGGGCCGCCCCGTGGGACGGCCCTTTCTCTTGACCCTGCGAGCAATCAGGCTTCCGACGCCATCGCCGCTTCGCGGATTTCGGCTTCGTTTTCCTTGGTGCCGTTGAAGAAGGCATTCAGCACCACTGCCGAAACCGACGCCAGCAGAATGCCCGACTCGATGAGTGGGTGGATGTCGTGCGGCATCCACATCTTGAAGTCGGGCGCTACCAGCGGGATCATGCCAAAGCCGATGGAAACCGCGACGACGAACAGGTTGTTGCGGTTGGTCTTGAAGTCGACATTGGACAGAATGCGGATACCAGTCGCCGCCACCATGCCGAACATCACCAGACCGGCACCACCCAGCACGACGGTAGGCAACGATTCGACCAGCGCTCCCATCTTGGGCACGAGGCCGAGAATGATCAGGATCACACCGCCAGCGACGCAAACGAAACGGCTCTTGACGCCGGTGACGCCGACGAGACCGACATTTTGCGAGAAGCTGGTATAGGGGAAGGTGTTGAACAGGCCACCAATGATGGTGCCAAGTCCATCAGTACGCAGGCCTGCCGAAAGCATCGGTTGCGTCACCTTCCTACCCGTCATGTCGCCAAGGGCCAGGAACATACCGGTCGATTCGATCATGACGACGATCATCACAAGCACCATGGTAATGATCAGGATCGGATCGAAGATCGGCATGCCGAAACGTAGCGGCGTGATGAGTTCGAACCAGCCGGCAGACGCCACCTTGTCGAAATGCATCATGCCAAGCGAGGCGGTAAGCACGCCGCCGATGACGATGCCGAGCAGCACGGCGATGTTGGCCAGGAAGCCCTTGCCGAACTTGGCGATTGCCAGGATGGAGACCAGCACCACTGCCGAGACGCCGACATTGACGAGCGGCGCATAGGCAGCGTTCGGTGCTGTTGCGGCGAGTGCCAGCTTGGCTGGAATCGGCGGAATGGTCGAGCCGGTGGCAGCAGCCATGTCGGTTACCGTCTTCAGCCACTCGGCATGCTCGGGCGCGACGAGCTTCGGTGCGGTAGGTCCAAAGGGATTGCCGAAGATCCAGTTGATGCCGATACGCATCAAGGATGCGCCGATCACCACGATGATGGTGCCGGTAACGACCGGCGGGAAGAACCGCAACATCCGGCTGACCAAGGGTGCAATCAAAAAGGCCACGATGCCCGCGCCAATGATGGCGCCGAAGATCATGCGGGCGCCATCCGGTCCCTGGTTGGCGTTGGCCATGGCCACCATCGGGCCGACGGCGGCGAAGGTCACGCCCATCATCACCGGCAGCTTGATGCCGAACCATTGCGTCGCGCCGAATGACTGGATGATGGTGACCACGCCGCAGACGAAGAGGTCGGCTGAAATCAGGAAGGCGACCTGCTCCGGGTCGAGCTTGAGCGCGCGACCGATGATGAGAGGTACTGCGATTGCGCCGGCATACATGACCAGCACATGCTGGATTCCAAGCGCGGCTAGACGAGGCGCTGGTAGCACCTCGTCCACAGGATGTGGACTGTTGGACATGGCATTTGTTCCCCTTTTGCCAGCCGGTCCAAAGAATGCCGAAGAGGACCGGTTCCCTTCTCCCAAGGGATGGTGCAGGATCGTCCGGAACGGCCGCGCAGGCTATCAAGATTTATTTGAAATAATCGCGTGAAATTCATGAAGATCGTAACCTGGAACATCAACGGCGTCAGAGCCCGCATCGAGAACCTGGTGCATTGGCTTAGAGAAAGCGCGCCCGACATCGTGTGCCTGCAAGAAATAAAGACGGTCGACGATCAATTCCCACGACTTGAGATCGAAGCGCTTGGCTACAACGTCGAAACACATGGCCAAAAAGGCTTCAACGGCGTCGCTATACTGTCCAAGCTGCGCTTCGACGAGGTCAATCGCGGCCTGCCCGGCGATGATTCCGATGAACAGTCGCGATTTATCGAGGGGGTATTTTCAACCGACAAGGGCGCGTTGCGCGTCGTCTCGCTCTACTTGCCCAACGGCAACCCCGTAGGGACAGAGAAATTCCCCTACAAGCTGTCTTGGATGTCACGGCTTGAACGCTGGGCGGCGGAACGACTGGCGCTGGAAGAAGCTCTCGTATTGGCCGGCGACTACAACGTCATCCCGGAGGCCGTCGATGCCCGCAACATCGAAATGTGGCTGGGCGATGCACTATACCAACCCGAGACGCGCCAGGCATTCCGCCGGCTGTTGAACCTGGGTTTCACCGAAGCCGTGCGCGCGGTTACCGACCAGCCCGACGTCTACACATTCTGGGACTATCAGGCCGGTGCCTGGCAGAAGAACAACGGCATCCGCATCGATCACCTGCTCTTGTCGCCCGAAGCTGCGAACCGGTTCGCCTCGGCATCGATCGAAAAGCACGTTCGCGGGTGGGAAAAACCCTCCGACCACGTTCCGGTCGCGATCGATCTCAATCTTCAAGCGGCATGAAACAAGGCACCGCCGCAGTTTCGACTCCGGCGGACCTGGCCATGATCAGACTTGGAAAAAGCTCAGGACTGCCTATCGGCAGTCTCGGCGTCAGACTACTGCAATGTTGCTGCAGCAAGCATAACGCCTACTGATTGCCCTTGGTCAGGATGTCCTCGGCCAGTGAGATAGCCGTGCGGCGATCGGATTCGTCGGCCAGCGCGAACGCCTCTTCCTGCATGCCGCGGATCCACGGCTGGTCTGAGGGCTGTGCGCGTTCGAGGGCCGCGGTCATCATCGCAAGGCCACGTACCACCTTGCCGCTCTGGAACAGCAAGTTGCCAAGGGTCGCCTGTGCACCGGCATGGCCCTTTTCGGCGGCAAGCTGCAGCCAGCGACCGGCCTGCTTGACCGACACCTTCACGCCGCCGTCGCCCCTGAGGAACATCTTGCCCATTTCGTACTGGGCGTTGGGATTGCGGTAGTTGGCGGCGGCGCGCATGTAGTATTCCTGCGCAGCGACCGGGTTGGCAGACACCGGGCTGCCGGGAATGCCTTCCTTCATGTAGCCGCCAAGCGCCACGAGCGCATCGGAGACGTAGCTCTCCTCGGGCGAGCCGGGCTCGACATCCTGTTCGGCGATCTCGGTGAAGAACTTGAAGGCCTCGTAATCGTTCTGGGCCACACCGTCGCCTTCGGCATACATGCGCGCGAGCTTCCAGGTGGCACCGATCTGGCCATTTTCAGCGGCATAGCGATAGGCCTCGACGGCCTGGTCCTTGTGGCCGCTCTTGTAGGCGGAGAACCCGAACTGGAACACGGCCCACGGGCTCGACTGCGGCTTCACCCCGGTCTTGTCGTCGAAGACCTTGTCGTCGAACGCCAGCGCTTCGCCAGCGGCACCCAGAAGACTGGCCGCGACGAGCGCCGAAAAGGCTGATGCTCTTACCAACTCAGAGATGCGCATAGCAGTGCGTTTCTTTCGCCCACCGGGATGGGAGATGACCGTACCGTCACGGCTTGGCCGCTCGGTTCGGACATAATTCCACGTCGCGCCCAACCGACCGCCGGTCGAGCACGGTTTCAAGTCTTTCACCCTCTCCGCCAGTTCTGCCTCGGACTGCACCATGCCAAGGATTTTGGCCGGGCGCTTCATGTCCTGAGCATCCATGCAGCTAAGATGCTCGCCGTTTTCGACCAAAGTACGGCCAATTTGGTGCAAGCAATCGTGATCGAAGAAGGTCCTCATCGGCCGAGCCTGTGTGGTGGCCATCGCAAGATCACTTCCGCAACCGGCAGGCGTTCTCGCTGAGAAATAGGAACAGGCAGCCGCATGCGCCAGGGCCGCCGCCTCGCGCGGGCTGGAAAGCTTGGCCTTGAAGATCGCCTTGGCGTTCATTCCTGTTCCTGCCGCATCAATGCGGCCCTGTTACGCCCGACATCCGGGTACTGATCAAAAGACCTATCCGGGGTGCGCCGGGTTTATGGCGGGAAATGGGCAATTGTCCCGCTTCGTTCCATAGCTGAAAGCTTGCTGGAAAAGTGTTGCTGAATCGTCACAACTGTTGCGGACTTGCCGCGCCATGGTTTCCGAAATGGAAATGGACCCCGGGCAACAAAAAGCCGGGCATGACGCCCGGCTCAATTGTCCTGCTCCCCATAGTATCTACAGGGAGCAAGGGATCATGGCGATTTGGTCAGAACTTGATCTTCACGGACGCCGCGCCCGCATAGACCGGATCGCTGTCAAATTCGTAAATGACGGCATTTGCTACGTCGCCGACGCCGTTATAGGCCGACGTTCCGCTGGTCATGATGCCGATCGACCCACCCAGTCGGAATTCGATGTTCTCGGTCGCAGCCACGGATACGCCGGCACCAAAGTTCCAGGTGTCCGACTGATAGCCCGAGATGGTGGACGTGCCGCGATCCCAGGTGATCTGGGCAGCACCGCTAATCATGTCGCTGAACTTGTGGCCGATACCGCCGGCAACCGTCCAGCCGTCGCGATAGAGCGGATCGAAGGACACCTTCGATGCAGCGCCATTAACGGGGCTCCGGACACCCGTGATCGGAATGACGCCAAGCTTGCTCCATTCCTGCCAGCGGACGGAGCCGAATGCCAGCCAGTCCGGCGCAATACCCGTCTGGAACTTAAACTCGAGGGCCTGCGGAATCTCGGCGGACGCCGACACCGGGAAGACCCCGGTTGAACCCGGACGCAAGTTAGCGGGGAAACCACGGCCACTGAATCCGGTCGTGTCGACAGTGCCCGAAAGGCCATCATAATTGTATTTCGAATAATACATCAGGCTCGCACGGAGGGCGATTTCAGGCATTTCGTAAGCGCCGCCGATGCGCCAGCCCCAGGTTGAATCAGAAAGTTTGAAGGTCCCAACGCCGGTATTGCCCAAATTGCCGGCGGGGAGCGGACCACCGATAGCGCTCAAACCGAGAAGTGTCTGGCGCGATAGAAACGCGTCTACATCCTGATAGGATACGCCACCAATGAAGCGGAACGATCCCTTGCCGACGGCCACCTTGTAAGAGCAAGTGAGGCCGAAGTCGTTAGTATCAATCGAAAATTTCACGGCTGTCGGGGAATAGGCATTGTTGAGACCGTAGTCGGCGTCAGCACCATATGGCTTTGTATATGAAGCCAAGCAGTCAACAGGTTCGACAACGTTGAACTTCAGGCCGACGCGCGGCACGGCATAATCGCCTTCGACCTTGACCTCTGGTGACTTCAGACCTGAGGGGTCGAGGCGGCGGACATTCTTCAACGTGCGCTGAGGCGACACATAGGTCACGCCGGCTTCAAACGAGTAAGGTGCTGCATCAAACAACTGGTCAATATTGACACCGCCGCGGTCAAAACCACCGGCCTGCGCCGCGCTTGCCGCAACGATTGTCAGCGCCGTTGCCCCCAGCAGCGCTTTGAAACGCAAAAAATTCATTAGGTCCTCTCCCGAATGCTCGTGAGCCGAATTGAACGATTTCATTGTCTTCACGCAACATTGATTTTTCACAAACGCCCGCGCCGAATGCGCCTCTCGGCGTGATCGCCGCAGACCTTCCGCTTACGCAAACGTCAATTTTGGTGATTTCGCTGTTTTCGCGAACAGAGTTTCCAGGAATACCCATGGATCATTGCGCGGAAACAGGCATTTTCCCGCCATTTCAGTCCTTTGTTACATTATGGCAACAATCAGGCGAAAAATGGATACATCAGCTTCAGCTTACGCAGCGGCATGTATACAGCGAGAAAAAAGAAGTTCCTGCCGCAGCGTCAAGCCACGGCAGGGGTTGAACTTCGAATCGTCAGCCGGCGTCCCTGACGCGGGAAAGCGCGGTATCGAGCTTTTCCTGCATCTGGCGATAGTCCTCGAGTTTTTCACGCTCGGCCGCGACGATCTCTTCGGGAGCAGAGGCAACGAACTTTTCGTTCGACAGCTTCTTGTGCAGTCGCGCGATCTCTTCGGTTGTCTTGGCAAGCTCCTTTTGCAGGCGCGCGGCTTCCGCACTGAGATCAATCAGGCTGCCGAGCGGCAGGCATGCGGTGGCCTCGCCGGCAACGATCTGCGCCGCCCCCTTGGGCGCTGCCGCCTCGTGCGTGATCTCGCCGACACGCGCCAGCCGGGCGATTGCCGACTGATGACGCTTGAGGCGCGCAAGCGTCTCATCATTGGCGCCCACAAAGACCAGCGGCGCAATAGCCGCTGGCGGCACGTTCATCTCCGAACGCACCGAGCGAATGCCGCTGACCAGATCGACCAGCCAGTTGATCTCGGCGGCGGCAGCAGTGTCCTCGAAGTCAGGCGCTGGCCAGGCTGCATGGCAGAGCAGCGACGCCCGCTCCTTGCCTTCGCCCGCCGTATGCGCCCACAACTCCTCGGTCATGAACGGCATCATCGGGTGCAGCAGCTTGTAGACCTCATCGAGCACAAAAGCGGCCACAGCCTGGCTTTCGGCCTTGGCGGCTTCGTCTTCGCCCATGAAGATCGGCTTCAGCAGTTCGAGGTACCAATCGCAGAAGGTATTCCAGACGAAGCGATAGGCAGCGCCCGCGGCTTCATTGAAGCGGTAGGTGGTAATGGCCGCCGTCACTTCGCGCGTCGCGCGGGTGAGTTCGGTCAGGATCCAGCGGTTGACCGTAAGCTTGGCGTCGTTGAGCCAGAACTCGTCATTGCGCGCGACACCGTTCATCTCGGCAAAGCGCGTGGCGTTCCACAGCTTGGTTCCGAAGTTGCGGTAACCGGCGATGCGGGCCGGGTCGAGCTTCACGTCGCGTCCTTGCGCAGCCATGATGGCCAAGGTGAAGCGCAAGGCATCAGCACCGTACTCGTCGATCAGCTCGAGCGGATCGATGACGTTGCCCTTCGACTTCGACATCTTCTGGCCGCTCTTGTCGCGAACCAGCGCATGGACATAGACCGTGTGGAACGGCTCTTCTTCCATGAAGTGCAAGCCCATCATCATCATCCGGGCGACCCAGAAGAAGATGATGTCGAAGCCGGTCACCAAAACGTCGGTCTGGTAGTAAGTGTCGAGTTCCGGCGTCTTGTCAGGCCAGCCGAGCGTCGAGAACGGCCAAAGCGCTGACGAAAACCAGGTGTCGAGCACGTCTTCGTCGCGGGTCAGGATCTTGCCGGGCTCGAAATTCTCAAGCTGCTCCTCGACCCAGGCCTTCCACGGTCCGGCAAGTGCGAGATAGTGCTGGATCGCCGCGGCGAGCGCTTCTTCTTCGGTGCGTTCGACAAAGACATGGCCGTCAGGGCCATACCATGCCGGGATCTGGTGCCCCCACCACAGCTGGCGCGACACGCACCAGGGCTGGATGTTTTCCATCCAGTCGAAATAGGTCTTCTCCCAGTTCTTGGGGACGAAGTTGGTGCGGCCCTCGCGCACGCTGCGGATCGCGGGCTTTGCCATCTCGGCGGCGTTGACCCACCACTGGTCGGTCAGGTACGGCTCGATCGGCACGCCGCCGCGGTCGCCATGCGGCACCATGTGCTTGTGCGGTTCGACCTTGTCGAGAAAACCGCCCTCCTCCATGATCTTGACGATCAGCTTGCGGGCTTCGAAGCGGTCGAGGCCGTGGAGCTGTGCCCACACACCGTCGCGCAACTCGCTGCGCTCGACACCTTCGAGGAATTCCTCGTTGTCGACGATGTTGATGTTGCCTTCGACGGTCAGGATGTTGATCGCCGGCAAGTTGTGGCGCTTGCCGACCTCAAAATCGTTGAAGTCGTGGGCCGGCGTGATCTTGACCGCGCCAGAGCCTTTCTCCGGATCGGAATATTCGTCGGCAACGATCGGAATCTTGCGGCCGACGATCGGCAGCACGACATTCTTGCCAACGAGTGATGAATAGCGCTCATCGTCCGGGTGAACGGCGACGGCAGTGTCGCCGAGCATCGTTTCCGGCCGTGTCGTTGCTACAGTGATGTAGGTCTTTGGATCCTCAGGATCGTAGACCTCGCCTTCGACCGGATAGCGGAAGTGCCATAGGTTGCCATTGACCTCGTGCTGCTCGACCTCGAGATCGGAGATGGCGGTCAACAGCTTCGGATCCCAGTTCACAAGGCGCTTGTCCTTGTAGATCAGGCCCTGCTTGTGCAGCGTGACAAACACCTCGATGACGGCCTTGGACAGCCCCTCATCCATGGTGAAGCGTTCACGCGACCAGTCACAGGAAGCACCCAGCCGCTTGAGCTGGTTGAAGATCATGCCGCCCGACTCGTCCTTCCACTCCCACACGCGCGCAATGAAATCCTCGCGCGTCAGGTCGCGGCGATGAATCTGCTTTTCCATCAGCTTGCGCTCGACCACCATCTGTGTGGCGATGCCGGCATGGTCCATGCCAGGTTGCCAGAGCACGTTCTTGCCGCGCATGCGCTCGAAGCGGACAAGAATGTCCTGCAGCGTGTTGTTGAGCGCGTGGCCCATGTGCAGCGAGCCGGTAACGTTGGGCGGCGGGATTACGATGGTGAATGGTTCCGCGCCTTCTGCAGCCCCCGCGCCGGCCTTGAAGGCATCGGCATCTTCCCAGGCCTTGGCAATCTTGGGTTCGACTGATTTGGCGTCGTAGGTCTTCTCAAGCATCGGAATTGGTTCCGTTTGGTCCGGATTTTACTGGTCCGGTGTAAATCGGATGGGTGGGAGCGAGTCAACCATTGGCGCCGCGCGCAGCGCCAAGGGCGCGTGCAACTTCATAGTTGCCGAGGCGAATGGCAAGCTCATGGCAGGTCGAGCACGCTTTCAGTGCTGCGTCGACTACGACAAAGCGCAGGATTCCGTCGACGGACTTCACCCACGCCGAGCACAAATCAGCGCAAGCCATTGGCGAAGAATCGTATTTCCTGGATGAAGTATCGCTATACTACCGAGCAGGCGGCCGTCAGGCGCCGCGCGCCACACGCTCGATTTCTTCACGCACAAGTCGCTCGACGAGTGTGGGAAGGTTGTTGTCGAGCCAATCCTGCAGCATCGGCCGCATCATCTCGGCGGCGATGTCGTCGAAAGACTTGCGGCTGCGCGCCGCATAGGCATCATTGAGCTCGCCGAATGCCGCCGACACTTGACGGCCCGCCTGCTCGGAGAGGATCGCCGGCTTCGCAAGCAACTGTTCGTCCGCAACGACAGGCTCGGCGGGCTTGGCAGCGACAGCGACCTCGACCTTTTCCGGCTCGCGTGCTGGACCAGCCAGACGCTCCATCTGCTCGACGGCCAAAGTCGACTTCGGTGTCCAGCTTGCAGCGGACGCGCGCGCCACGACAGGTGCTTCCGCTGCCGCTTCCGGCGCCTCAACGGCTACAGGTGCCTTGACCTCATCAGAGACTACCGGTGCCTTTGCCTCGACCGACGGCCAAAGCGGTGCACTTGTCTCGTCGCGACGAGGGGTCTCGAGCTTTGCTACGACGGGCTCTACAATTGCCGGTTCGGACTCGAGTGGCGCTGGCTTGGCGGCCTGGAACTCCGCGCGGAAAGCCTCCACTTCTATGATGTTCCGGTCGCCACCATCGGCTTCAGGTTCCGGGCGCAACTGCTCGAAATCGACTGCCGGACGGCGTCCGGTGTCGTTGTCTTCGATGATCCTGCGAATGGAAGCGAGAATCTCTTCCATCGAGGGTT
Source organism: Aminobacter sp. AP02 (assembly GCF_003148805.1). Classification (GTDB taxonomy): domain Bacteria; phylum Pseudomonadota; class Alphaproteobacteria; order Rhizobiales; family Rhizobiaceae; genus Aminobacter. The sequence continues at coordinate 98,010 of NZ_QGGX01000015.1, read as the reverse complement.
CCCGTTGAGCGCTGTTAGCCTGGGCCATCGTCACATCCGCCGCCTTCGTGACAGGTTACAAACCCGCCCGTTGAAACGGGCTTCGAATCAGAACCCAAGCGTAGCCTACTGATTCCTCTTCGAGAATCCCCAATTGGACAGCTCTGCCGATTTCAACAGATTACAGCCCTGCACTTTGGCTGCATTGCCGGAAAACAAAAACGGGCGTCTGCTTCATCGAAGCAGACGCCCGTCTATACTGTCACTTGGACGATACGATTAGCGGCCGTCGGGCGTGCGCAGACCGTACCACTTGTCCTTGACGGCGTTGTAGTGCTCCTTCGGCTCGTACTTTGCGACCTGGAGCCCAAGCCGATCGACCGACAGGCTGCCCGTAGCCGAAAGAATGGCGTAACTTGCCACGACCGTGTCGCGCTCGGATGTCGCAAGGTTGATCTGGGCCGTAATCACATCGGCCTGCGCGTTGAGCACGTCGAGCGTCGTACGCTGCCCCACATTGCGCTCCTCGATGACACCGTTGAGCGCAAGTTGCTGCGCCGAAACAAGCGCCCGATTGGCCGCTACACTTTCACGTGCCGCAACGTATTGTGTCCAGGCAGCGGTCACAGCCGTCCGAACCTGGTCCCGGCTGACATCGACCTCGATCCGGGCCTGGCCCAACGTTTCCTTCTGCTGCCGCACCTGGGCGGCAACACGGCCGCCCTGGTAGATGGGCACGGTCAACGTGGCACCGATGGTAGCCGAAGCGGAATTGCCATCGGCCAAGGTGTCCGGCGACGTGGTGCGATAAGTCTGCGAAACCCCCGCGCGAGCGGTCACTTGCGGCAACAACTGGCCTTCCGCCGACTTCACCGAGAACCCGGCAGCGTCGACAAGATACTCGGTCGCGAGAATCGCTGGATGTTGCTCGGCTGCGATAGCAATCGCCCCGTTGAGGCTTTTGGGCAAAAGTTTCGCAACCGGTGATGCTGCCTTCAGATTCTTGGGATCGTCACCGACGATCTGGCGGTAAACGGCCGCGCTGGACTCGGCCTGGGCGCGCGCTGCTGCCAGGCTTGCGACGGCAGCGGAGCGCGATGCGTCGGCCTGAGCCACGTCCGTGCGCGTGCCCTCACCCACATCGAAACGCGAGCGCGCCGCGCGCACCTGCTCGGTCAGGAACTGGAGATTGCGCTCGGTCAGCACTGCAATCTGGCGATCGCGAATGACATCCATATAGGCGGTCGCGGCATTGAACAGCGTTGTCTGCTCAGTGTTTCGGAGAGACTCGTTCGAGGCCCTCACCCGCGACTCCGCAGCAGCGACATTGTTCTTGGTCTGGAAACCATCGAACAGGGTCTGATTGATCGCGACACCGAAAGCACCGACGGAAAGATTGGTGGTCACTCCCGAGAGCCGCGTTGCCGTATAGTCGATGCCGGCGTTGGCGCTTACGGTCGGGCGCCAGCCAGACTTGGCAATGGCCACGTTTTCGTCGGTCACACGCACGCCGGCACGGGCCGAATTGAGCGCCGAATTGTTCTGATACGCTTTTGAAAGAGCGCCTAGGATTGTTTCCGCCGAGGCCGACAGCGGCGAAAGGGCCGTGGCTGAAACCAAGGCTACGGCAAACAAACTTTTACGGAAAAACGGCAACACGCGTCCCTCATTGATTCTGCGGCGGACTGCCCGAAGGCAATCTGAAATGCCCCTCGCCGGATCCGACCCAAAGCAACCATATCGGACCAAATCAGTCCGGAATCAGTCGCACTCGTCCGGGCGTTAGATCATCACGACAAACGACGCGCCGCAAGAAAAAGGAGATCAGAACTCAAATTCGCGTGTACGATTGAAGCCGGGTAGTGGCTTAACTGCCGCATTAAAGGCTTTTCGGGCCGTTACTGTCGCTTCGTTCTTGAGATAAACTGCCGCTACACCAGCATTGCCTCGCCCCTCGACGGCGACCAGACGGCCGCCCTCCTTGAGTTGGGCAAGCAGCTTCTCAGGAACCTGCTCGACGCTTCCGCCAACAAAAATGACATCGTATGGCGCCTCGGACGGATAGCCGGCAGGCAATGCACCCGAGACCACCACCACATTGTCATAACCGAGCGAAGACAAGGTTTCCGCAGCGCGCGCGCCAAGCGTTGCATCGCTTTCCAAGGCGACGACCGAACTTGCCAGGCGCGACAGCACCGCGGACGAATAACCTGTCCCGCAGCCGACATCGAGCACGAAGTCGCTGGACTTGATCTCAGCCAGCTGCGCCAACTTTGCGAAAGGCGACGGCTCCATGAGATAGCGTGGCTGATCGGCATCGGCGGTCGCAGCGTAGCGTCGATCCTCGTCGATATAGGCGAGCTCGCGCTGACCATTGTCGACGAACGCCTCGCGAGGCACCGAAAGCATTGCCGACAAGATGGCTGCGTCGGTCACGTCGGTGGTACGGACCTGGCCGTCCACCATCTTCACACGACGTTCGGAAAAATCAGCGTTCATGTTCAAACCGGCCCGCCTTCGGCGCGTGACGCGCAAATTGACTGTACCCGAATGGGTCCTCGGCGGCGGTTGCCGAGGAAGCTGGAGGCCTCGCCCGGAATCGAACCGGGGTGCAAGGATTTGCAGTCCTCTGCGTAACCACTCCGCCACGAGGCCTCGCCGCTTCGGGCGTCTACACGGCTCCAATAGGTTGCCAGGATTCCGCCGTCAAGCGGGGAAGATTTTTTCCCGCTGGTTTTGCAGGTGCCCTACAGGAAACGACAACGCCGGCGTCGAGGCGAACCCGTGGAAACAATCAGCATGCCCTGCCCCTCGCTACACGTGCGCCGCAGCACTCCGCACCCAATGAGCATTTTGGGCGCGACGCGCCCGAATCCCGGACCAAGCCCCTATTCGCTCAGAAGGTCAGCTCGTCGGACGCTTACGCCTTTCCCACCAGACGATCAGTCTGCGACGTATGCGGCGTACGACGTGGAATTCGTGCGAAAGAATCAGCAGGCCAAGCGGCACCATCCAGAATCCGAGCACGGGCAGGAAGCCGAGCAGTCCCAGGAAGCAAAGTGCGATCCCAAGCCCGATCCGCACGCCGCGCGATTGCGGCATGGCGAATTCACGGCCCAGGATCGAAATCTTCCGCCTTGGGGGCTGCTGAGGTTTCTGTTTGATCATTCGCCCTGCATTTCCGCTCGTTGGTCTGTGCCGGAATGCCGCAGCGAACCAGCCGCACCCCTTGCGAAGCCGTCATATGAGCGCCATGCGGGGCAATTACCAGAAAGTTGGCAGTGAAAAACTTCGAAAAAATTCAGATTAGCGCTTTGCAAATCGGAAAGCCGTTGCTATACGCCGCCTCGTTCACATGAGAGCGCTGTTCCCCGGTAGCTCAGTGGTAGAGCAACCGGCTGTTAACCGGTTGGTCGCTGGTTCGAATCCGGCCCGGGGAGCCATTTCATTTGGCTAAGCGTTTGTTTTCCTTACATTTTCTGAAAAGCGAGCCGGGTCTTCCCCGCTTTCCCTCCCCGCTTTGGGCATTGTAGCGGGCCGGTGGTGCCACTAAACGAAATAGCGTTCAGTGCGGCCCTTGCCGACAGTTGGTAGCTGTCAGCTTTGATTGGAGCCCCTGGCGCGATTCGAACGCGCATCATCCAATTACGGCTCACGGGCTAGAAGTCCCGCGCCGGTACAGGGGCGATTCGATCAAGCGGCCTTCAAGAAGGCGTCCAGCTTATGCACGGCCGCTTGCCCCACGCCGAGCAGCCTGTCCCACTCGCCAGCAATGTCTCTCACCCTGCCCTGCATGTCATGGAGCGACGATGTATCATCCGCCTTGTCGGCAAGGATGCGGAGCTTGATTGCGATCTCGCTGAAGTCAGCGGAAGCCGTATTGAAAATCTCATGCTCAACGATCTCGGCCGCCTCGCATATCCGGTCCATCGCATCGTCGACCCAAGGGCACATCGCGTAGAGAGCCGTAACTGCGTGATAGCGCTTAGCCAGGTCTGTGACTGACTGTCCGTATGTTCCCTGCGGTAACGGGCTGTTAAGCATGATGCGGGCTCCTCGTTGCGTCGATGCGATGCATTTGGTATGACTCAATGCATATTGCATCGTCCGATGCCAAGTCAATGCAAAAAGTATCGAGTTAGCCATAATGCCCACTACAGCTGCACAATGCCGCGCCGCACGTGCCCTGCTAGCATGGTCGCAATCCGATCTCTGCGAAGCAGCGGGAGTCGGTCGAGCAACGCTCGCCAATTTCGAAGCTGAAAAGTCGACGCCCTATGAAAGGACGCTGCGTGACATCCGCGCCGCCCTTGAGGCGGCCGGCGTGATGTTCATCGATCAGAACGGCAATGGCCCTGGCGTGAGGCTCAAAGAGCGGCAGGGCTGAGCCCCGCGCCAGCAACAGTGAATGCCTACGCAGGCGATCTGCAGGCCCGCACCAATGCTTGACCGAACTCTGTCACCCGCGCCTCAGCAATGTCGTACGAGCCGTTCATGCGAAGCATAGCGCCAACACACCCAGCCGCTATGAGGGATGATAGAGCCAAAGCGACATCTGCCCTAGGTTCCGGCTCTCCTCCGTCAATTGCCGCTGGACTATCTAAATAGTCGTCCGGCAGGCGCCCGGTGTACATCATGCCCCCATCGCCAACACTTGTGGGCGGTGCATCTACCATCCGGTTCAAGATCAGTGCCTCCAAGGGGGACATCTTGCGAATGGTTTCAACGAATGATTTTGGTATGTACCCCCCGACATTGCCGTCGATCGCATTCACCAGCAATTGGGCGAACATTTCCTGAAGCTGCTCGTCCTCTTCAATTGAGGCAGCCTCAAGCAACGGATAGGCTACCGATAAGGGAATTTCACGCTGTGGGCCGCTTAAGCCGCGCTCGTGCATGATCCGATCTACTCGCCCCTTGTATCGGAGGGCCATTTCAAGACGCAGTATTCCAAGTGAATCGCCCAATAGACCACCGGCCTGTCGCAGGGGGTGCCCAATTACGGACCCGACGAATGCGCCGAGTTCACGAGCCGCCTGCTCATATTTGCTTGCGGTCTTGGCCACTTCTTGGAGTGCCTTGCTCTCCTCATCACTGAGGATGAGACCACCAGGACCAGTGTTCGACTTGGTTTCGGTCATCGCTGCCCCATATCGCTCGGACTATTCACTCACGCCCCAAATGCAATGTCCTCTGCAATCGACGGTATCCACAACAAAGCGATGGCTTTCGACGCCCTAGTCCATATCCTTCCACTCTCCTATGTCGTCTCGCACCGCACTGAGCCTTTCGAGCACTTTGTCAGGGCCATCCTGTAGGGGATCATGCGCATCCAGCTTACTGACAAGCCACTCCAAGGTTGAAGTGTTTGCAGAACTTGGTCCGGCAGCGCCAATGGCGGCAACGAATGCACGCGCTTGGGTCGTCGCTGTCCAACGAACAGACATCTCGAGGAACTCGCCAAAGGCCAACGCCTCTTGATCCGCGATCTTCTTCGCTTTTGCCCGCTTGCGCGACTCTATCTGGCGAAGCCGCTCCCGCTCCGCAGCCGATGCAGCCCGTTCTTTGTCATACTCACGGTCGCTGACGAGACGCGCAATCAAGTGCGGAAGGCTGGCCTCCAAGTCGTCCTTGGGCTCCTCAGCCCACTTACCACCGTAAAGCTGGATTTCCAGCAAACCGCTTGGTTGCAGTTGGTAGCCATCGTCCGACCGGTTCTTTGACGTTAGATCTGCATAGCGATCATGTGGATCTCTCGGCAGCTGAATTGCTACCCGCTTCAGCTTTTCTCGTACGCGAATGGTCGTGTTGCGATACTCAGACGAAATAATCAGACCACCGTCTGCCCCTCCGCGAACCGTAAAGCCCTGCGCCTCGGCCCGAGCAATAACATTTAAGAAACGGAACGCGCGCCGAAGGCAATCGCTCGGAGGTTTGGTCAGAGCAGCGCGCATCTCGCGCGGGATTGGCCAACGAGACGGATCTGCGATTATCTCGGCAACTGCGGGATGGGGGTTGACCAGGCGAGATGGAACTCTGATGGGGCCAAGCGATTCGACGATCTCTTGCGCAAGCGAACGTCGGGCCGCGATCTGCGCTTTCTCGGCCGCATCACCAACGTGAAGCGGTACCGCGTTATACCCACTAGGATGGTCGGGAAGAGCCGGACGCTCAGGGAGTGCTTTCCCGTGAGCTACCTTCATCCAGTAGCCTTTTGGCGGGAGAGGGACATGCCGTTCGATGCAGGCCGCTCTCAACCGCCAGTAGTCGCAGTCGAGGGCATCCGCGACTTTTTGCAGTGGAGCGGCCCAGACCTTTTCGTAGAGTTCTCGACGGGAAATATTGATAGTCGTCATCGCCGAGCGTGTAGCTGCAGACAATTGACAGCGAGTTAGGACACCCCATGACCGACGCCGAACGCATCGAAGAACAGCGGGACATCCCTCAAACCTGGCCGATCTGCTGATTAAGGCAACTAGCTCTTCTTTAGCGCTGACTTCGTAGGCTTCGGCTTTCCGCCCGCGCGGATTGTTCTGGTCGTGGCCGAACCGCTTTTACCCTTGATGTTTCTAATGTGCGGCTTCTGTCCAAGTCGAGCCATTTGCAATTCCCTCTGAAAAAGTCCCGGCGGTGATGTAAAGACAAGAAGGTAATCAGACGTGGAAGCCAAGGCTTATCAGGGGTCATTGTCTTTCAGGAGAGCCGAGCCGAGGCCGAAGAGGCCGCCCACGGCAGCAGCCCGCTCCCCACGAGCATCGTTGGCGTCGGGCACCTGCATAAGGGCTTCAGCAATACGTTGTAGTGACATGCGCTTCTCGAGAGACCTTAAGTCGTTGTCGATCTGATTGATGCTGTCGATTTGCATCAGGAAGTCGTCGATCGACCAGTCCATGTCAGGAAACTCAAGCTTGCTGCTCGCGGAAATTGGGAAAAACTCTGCTCCATCTGAAGTGGAGCTCTGACGAAATGGCGTATGCGCCACTATGTTGCGGAGTTCGCCACACTTTCTGGCGCGCTTGGCCAAATCGTCAAATCGCTTTGCTTCCACCTTATCAGTAATAAAAAGATCGACCAACGTACGCAGGGTCTTGATTTTGTCATCGAACCCCATGTTCCGGCCGATAATCGCTCGACGCACTCCATCCACGCCGACTACTTCGCCTAGTGCACTCTCAATGCCTTGCTCGAGAAGGGCAAAATAGCCGATGAAGGCTCCAACAAGAGCAAAGGTTCGCGTTTCAGCGTCGAGTTCGAGCAGCGCGGTTTTGGTCAGCATGTGAATCCCCCCCCCCTTGAAAAAACATACGCGGCGCAACCTGACAAGCAGCGGCCTGCCTCGTGTTCGATCGAACTACTGCCCATGCACCCGAAAGAACACGGCAGCCCCAACAGCCCTCACCCGCCCTTCGCCTTCGCATACGCATTTCCGCCGCCCATCAGGGCTAGCAGATCCTCGTACTTGGCTCCGCACCGGTCATAGACGCTCAGGCTTTTAGCTTTTGGGCAGCCCACGCGCGCGACAATCTCATCGAGCAAGTGCGCCAGTGTGCGATCTCCCCCGGTTCGGACCATCGCGTCTCGGTCGTACTGCTTCCACATCCCGCATTTTTCGCACGAGACAATGACCTTTTCGGACGGGAATTCAGACAGCATCGGCATTGGGCTATTCCCTCGCGCCCGTCATTTTTCCCGCCACACAGGTATGCGCCTTATTTCGATCGAGACCAGACGTCGGATCGTCATCCCTACCGCCTCCGCGCCGGATGGATACACCGTGTCGACCCTCATTTGCCCGTGATCCCCGGCTTCGCACTTTATTCGCCCCATCAGTGAATCGACGTCCACATCCCCGAAAACCTGAATAAGGTCAGTCGGATAGTAGTGGTGCGTGCGACTGCAATAGGCGCAACGGACGCGAACAAATTGCCTCCCATCATTTAGGTTGGAGAGCGGATATGGCTTTGATCTGTACGGCGAGGGCATGCGAACAAAATAGGAACATTTGCCTTGCCGAGTCAATTCACAACTGGCAAATTCCCGTTGACCTAAGGCTATGAGACAAGGCAGGCTTTGGCCGATGTGCAACCTCTACAACATCACCACCACCCAGGACGCCATCCGTGGACTGGCCAAGCTATTCGACGATATCGCGGGCAACCTTGAGCCTTCGCTTGACGTCTATCCCGGTCGCAATGGGCCAGTGGTGAGAAACTTCGAAGGGCGCCGCCAGCTGGCAATGCTGAATTGGGGCATGCCGACCTCGTTGAAGGTGATGTTCGAGGCAACCAAGAAGCGCGCGCAGAAGTTGCAGGCCAAAGGCCAGACGGTCGATTTCAACGATCTGTTGGCGAAGGAGCCCGACCGCGGCGTCACCAATATCCGCAAGACCGACAGCAAGCACTGGGCTCAATGGCTCGGCGTCGGCAATCGCTGCGTCGTCCCATTTACCAGCTTCGCAGAGCCTAGCCCGACGGATGGCGACAAAGATCCAGACACCGGCCAGCATCGGAACTTCTGGTTCGCCCTCAACGAAAGCAAGCCGCTGGCGGTGTTCGCCGGGCTCTGGACACCTTGGCGGGGTGCCCGAACCATCCGCGACGGCGTGCTCGATTGGGAGGTCTATGCCTTTCTGACCACCGATCCGAACGGCGTTGTTCGGCCTATCCATTCCAAGGCAATGCCGGTCATACTGACCACGCCTGAGGAAATCGAGACCTGGCTGACGGCGCCCTGGCAAGAAGCGAAAGCGCTGCAGCGCCCCCTGCCCGACGAATTGCTGACGATTGTTGATCTCCCACCAAGCCAGATCGTTGAGGGTCGAGCCCAACCGACGTTGATCTGACGGCCCTCCGTGATCGGACTTGCGCAGCGCGGCCTCCCCTATTCAGACTGCAGCATGCCTTTGATGTTCGTATTGACGAAAATCCGGCCGCACCTACGATCACCCTAGCTCAGGGCATATGGGATGTTCTGGGTATCGCAGATCGGAAGGGTGAATGGCAGCGGGCTGTCATTTTCTCGTTACTCATCGCCAATAGCGCTAGGTTGTCTTTGGGAGATTTGAAATCAAACGACTTGCTCTGCTCGGATCCGCTGCATTCCTTGCGTTGATCGCCTTGTCGCCGGCATACGCCTTTGACCAGGCCGATGCTCCACGCATCAAGGAACTGGTCGACACAGGCATGAAGTATTATTGGTCTGGTGGCGACGTTAAGAAGGCCGAGGCGGAAGTCTTTAAGGGTATAACCCTGCACGGCCGCTACGACGTTGTGGAGCAGGCTTTCGCCGAAGCGGCTAAGCTAGCTCCCGAACGTCTGGACTTCCTCTATGCTGTCGCCGCAACACAGGTGATCCAGAAGAAGCTCGACGATGCGCGTTCCACCTTTGAGGGAATTCTGGCCAAGGACCCGACCGCCTTCAATGCGCAGGCTTGGCTCGAGGCGATCGCCCGCATCCGCAATGACGAAACCATCGCAATCCTCGCTCATCAAGCATTGGCCGGACTCGATCGCGACCAGGCAGAAGCGTACCGCGAACGCTTTATTCGCGCCGAGCAGATCATGGCCGACAAGCAGAATTTTGACGTTCCTGTGGTGCCTGGTAACGTAATGGTAGTCACACTTGGCTACGCGTTGGCTGACGATGGAACCGCGGAGCAGCCCTTGCTCGACCGTCTTGGCGTCGCGCTCAAAGTGGCCGAGGCAAACCCGTCGGCGCGCATTATGGTCACCGGCGGCGTTCCAAAAAGTGGCGTCACAGAAGGTGACGTCATGACTAAGTGGCTGGTCGAGAAGGGCGTTGACCGCGACCGCATCCTGATCGAGGACAAGTCCAAAGATACCGTCGGCAATGTGCTCAACGTCGCCAATTTGCTCGCGCGTCACAACGCCGATACGGTGATTTTGGTGACGAGCTCAAGCCATATGCGGCGTGCGCGAACCCTACTTGAAGAAGCCCTTCGCCAATATGATCTGCCGACAAGTATTGTACCTGTGGCTGCCTTGGATGCACCGTCAATTGCTGAGGCGGCTACCGTCTCGGTCGACGAACGGATGGTCGTTTATCGCGATCTTATGCGCATCTCCGGCGTATGGGCCTATCCTGGCCTCCAGCAATAGGGTCTAGTTGCCCAAGACGCAAAAATGCCGCTGCCGAATTCTTGAACCACTAGCAACGCCCTGATAGCGTTTCGGTGCGGCGGCAATCTGTCCGCAGGCCGGCGCTGCTTTGGAAGACTCAGCCGGGAGGCGCCGGCCAAGTTATATCGATGGATCGATTTGACGACTTAGGCGTTTCAACGCGTCGAAAGCGTTGGGAAGAACCAGCCATGTTTAGCGTACCCGACAAGCGCCAACTCGAAATGTTCGAGTTCCTATATGTGCCAGCCGACGTCTACACCGACCGAGCGCTCGCGAAAAAGTACGGGCTCTCGCGCGGGCAGGCTTTAGGCCTAATGAAATTATATGGCCCGTCTCGCCCGCGGCTCGATAGGGTCATGGCCGCACAGCCCTATCCTTGAGGCATGGGGATATTCATCCCGCCTTGCATCCCGACTCTGGTCGACAAGCCGCCCGAGAGCGAAGCTTGGACGCATGAGATCAAATACGACGGCTATCGGACCCAGATCCAAAGCCGGAGTCAGAAATGAAAAAAGCGGGCCGTGATGCCCGCTTCCCCTTCATTCCTGAGACATGTGAACCGCCGGTACATTCGTGGTCGGCGCACCATCAATCAGGGCAAATCCGGCTGCATAAAGGGGAAACCCACCAACGTATTTCGAAGAGCGTTCCCAGCCGATCAGCAGCCGATGACCTCGTATGGAGGTTCGAGGTTCATAAAGCAAGCGAATTCGGAACTGGACCTGAAACACAAAAAGCCCCACCACCTTTCGGCAGCGGGGCTGTTGCCTGAGGCGGGCTAAATCACACCCGCGGTCGCCCGATGATGGCGCATTGTGTTGAAAGTTGGATTTCGCGGGCAATAGTCCCGTTTCGCTACCTTTGCTGGACCGTGCTCGTCACCACCGGGTCCACTCGGTCATTGCCCGCCGACACCATCACCAACACGCCAAGCCCGATCGCGATAGGCGCAAAAAGCAATGCGACATTTGCTATGCACTTCAATGGCGCCCACCTGTCGGAGGTCGTTTTCGGTTCGTCATCCATTCGGCAGTTCCTGCATAGGGCTACGTTCGCTTTCGTCGGTAGTTGCCCCATTTGGCCCGATTAAGCCCTATTCACCTCGCCTTCCGGTCACGGTTAACGATAGGTAAACCCGGCTACTGTCTCGCCCGTGGCGCCGGCTTGCCGTGGCTCTCCCACATGCGATCGATCCGGAGGTTGGTGCCTTCGACTGCGGTCTTCACCGCGCCAATGGCCTCCATCACTTGATCGGTCGCTTCGCGGTGCCCCTGCTTGCTGACATAGGTCTCAGCGACGTGGAGCTTGTGGTCGGCAATCTTGCCAAGGGCCTTGTCCGCCTTGTCTTCGGCGATCTTCACCTTGCCCTCTACCCGACCCCACGCGAACCACATGGCGTAGGCGAGCGTGAGGAAGAAGCCGACGACGGCCATAATTTCGGGCCCGGTCACGGCCGCACCCCGCACAACCGCTCGAGCTTGGTGTTTTCCGCCAATATTTGTGTCGCCGTTCCTTCGGTCAGACGATCTTCGACGCTCGGCCTCACGGTACGCGCCACGTCGCAATAGTTACCGGTCACGCATCCACCTGCTAAGGCGAGCGTCGACAGCAGCAGGATCGAGGCGACCCACTTCATCTTCGACATGTCTAGCTTTCTGAATTGATTTGAGCCGGTCTTCGGTCTGCCGCGACGCGGCGTCCTGCCGGCCTTTGGTGTAGGCGGCGCCAAGCAACATGGCGGCCATGCCTATTGCGGCAAGCCAGCCCGCTATTCGCGAGCGGGCTGCGGTCCATAGGGCGATCATGCTGTTGCCCGTTCGCGCTTAACAAGCCGATAGAGCCCATAGCCAACGCCAGCCACCAGCACGACGGCCAGCGCCCATTGCACTGGCCCTGCCCCGGCCGCCATACCGCCAACCGCGGACAGCAAGCCGCCAAGCGGCGCCCATGCCTCAGGCTTCTTCAGGATCTCGGCGATGCCTGCGTCCGATGGAGGCGCCTTCGGCGTTCCGACAGGCGAAGCCGATGGTGCTGTGACGCGACCCGCAGCCATGCGCAGGGAATTGCCGACAACACCGAGGGCCGGCTTGTACTGGCCCTTTGGATCCTTGCCGGTTACCCGGATGGTCCAGCCGCGACCGAACTTGCCCCAAGTTCCAAGGCCGCGCAGATAGCGCATGCGCTCTTCGGCATAAGCCACGATCAGCTCAGCTAGGCCTCCAGGGTAGGCATCGATCGCAGCGAGCGTCTGCCCGCCGACAATGCCGTCTTGCCCGATGCCTAGCACCTTCTGCAGCCGCTTGATGGCGGTTGCCGGACCAGAGTTCACGCCGTAGTCGAAAGAAGAATAGTCCAGGCCAGCCGGGAGCAGGTCTCCGCCAGACTGCGTCCAATAGGACTTGTGATAGACGTCTTCCGCCTCCGCAAGGGTAAGCGCCTTGACGTCCTCTGCGGTAAGTTTGGGGTTGCGACGATGCGCACGCAACGTCTTGAGCGTGACGCCGTATTTCGTCGGCCCGCCGGGGTCGCTCGGGTGGTTTGAATAACCGCCCTCATGCCCGAACATCAGCTTAAGCGCTGCGGGTAGCGTTTCTTTAGCCATAACGGCTCCTAAGATTTTGTGGGATTGGTGCCGATTGACGGCTAGCCGAAGCCGCGCGACCTTGGCGGCGGGGGATTTCAGGTGGACGAATTCGAAGCGATCGCCAGGCTAATCGAACGTGCGGGGCATCCATTCCCCGTCACTGAGGCAAGGCGCTTGGTGCTGCGCGCGACCGCGCGAACTCCGGCCAGCGCCGATCTTGCCGACGGCATTGACCGGCTAAATGCGACCCTTGCCGCTTTGGCCGAAGTCATCGAAGAGATCGGCGACGGCCACAATCACACGCGGCATGATGCGCTCGCCGACCTTTGGGCGGTGCGGGGGATATGCCAATCGACCAGACGAAGACCGTCACGCCTAGACGACAATGGACTTTGTCTTTAAGGGCAATCCTTGAGGAATACATGGCGAGGAGAATTGAATGGACTTATCGCTGACGAAGCTTAACTTAGGCTGTGGATGGGATATCAGGGAGGGATTTCTAAATGTCGATTTACATGATTTTACAAAACCCGACTTGGTCGCAGACATTCTCAACCTTGAAGGATTGCCTTCTAGTCACTACCAAGAAATTGTCGCCCAGGATGTTCTAGAGCACGTGGAGCGCGCAAAGCAGCTGCCGGCGCTGAAAGAGTGGGCAAGGCTTCTTTCGCCCACTGGACGACTTTACATCAGGGTTCCAAGTCTTTTCGATATGCTGAAGCTCGGCCTTCAGCCATCGTGGCAAACGCTTGAGAAGCATTCACAATTGGTTCACATGATTTATGGGACGCAAGCATACAACGGCGACTACCATTTGGCTGGACATACCGCACTGACACTTGCGGATGTCGGTCAACAAGTTGGACTGATCGTTTGCGAATCTCGTCTTCGCGATGAATGGCTTTACGAAGTGTGGTTCCGAAAGGGCGACAACCCTGACCTTCTGACGGACCAAGAGTTCGTACACCACACCTACTTCACCAAGCTTGGCCGCCCGGTCGATGTTGGCGGCCTCGAACACAGTATTGGTTTCATCGAGCAGAAAGGTCGCGCAGAGTTCGTCGACGGCATTCTCGCGAGCGATGAATACAACGCACTGATTGGGAAGGATCAGAGTTCCTAAGCCTGATCGCCTGACCAAGGCAGCAACGGCAACTCTGTCACGAATTCAACTACTGTCGGCTGCGGGCGCTCACCGTTCATGACCTTGTCGAGCTCGGCATAAGCCCAGACCGCGTCGCGCCAGGCAACGAAAGCAGCCGCTTCTGTTGCCCATTGTGAGTTGGTGCTGCCGACATAGGTCGCGATCGATACTGCGTTGTCGTAACGCCGCTCCTGCGCCTTGGCGTCGAGATGGGCAACGATCGCGGTCTTGTAGGAGTTAACCGGTGGCGGAGGGTTGAAATAAGCGACAACGTCGGGGTGGTTATCGGGCAATTGCTCTTGGGCTACTCCTGCCAGTAAATTCGAGTAGTCGCCGACTATCGTGCCGCCCTGGCGATGGTAAAACGCATCTACACCCTCCCGCGACTATCGATGTACCCGTAACAATACAGGGTGCTGGCTGAAGGCGCGGCGCCGCCGAAGGGGGTATGTGCGAACCAGAGTTGTCCACTTGTATTGGTGGACAGATTAGGAGGTGGGGTTGCAGTCACTACGGCGGTTTCGGAGGCCGCGCTCGTGTATATTTGAGCTACAACCAAATTGGCTAAGCCAGTCATTGCGGATCCCAGTACAGTCGCTTGATTGACGACCCCGACCACCCCCAATGCGCTCATTTGAACCCTCAAAAGAGGTTGAACAACTATTCCAGTCGGGACGCTGACTGTCAGAAGAACACTGGCCTGATTTGCATTTGAGTTTCTATCGATACGTTCTGTCGCCCATAAATACATGTCGCCAGCCTGCATAAACGGCCTAATTACACCACCATCGCGAATGATCGAGCCGACCCGCCTGTGGTGAGCATAGCCGACAGGATAGTTTGGCTGAGATGTCGGATCCGTCGACTTCGACATGCCGACCTTAACAGTTACACCATTGCTGATGACAAAGCAGTGCCATGAGCCATCACTCATCGCAGCGTCAAATCGACCGCCGTTCCCTGTGCCGAAGGCCACGTCTAACTGCATGGTCCCTGCGGACACGACCATGAGGATCGGACTTATCGACGAGCTCGCACAATCGCCTGCCGTCCAGTCAATGTCGTTCGTGGCGTCGGCTGCGTTGTTTGCCAATTGGATCCCAGTCAGATGCCCTCGCGGCGCAGGCGCACCCCACTCAGGCGCAGTCAACGCTGTGTTCTGCCTCAACACCTGCCCCGCAGCACCCTTCGGCAACCGCGTCCAACCAGACGCCCCGCGATAGAGGATATCGCCTTCGGCAGGCGAGCCGACCATGTCGAGCACTTCGGTGAGCGTGCCCGCCTTGATCTGCTTCCCGCTCAAGCCATCGAACAGCGCCATGCGGTTCGATGCAACGCCGGCCGGCCCAACAACATCGCCCGTACCGGTGCCGTCCTGGCCTTTCACGGCCATCAGTTCCCAGTAGGCGTTTGTCGTCGCCGGCAAGGCCGGCGGAGCGTTGCCAGTGGTAGCCTGAAGCGCCACCCAGCTTGAGCCCCCGTCCCGCACAACGTCATTGGCCAGATATGCAGTCGCGCCGCTATAGGCGCCACGGAACCTGAAGCTATCGCCCTTGGCTGCGGTAACCTTCCAGACAGTCTGCCAATTGGCACCGACACCCGGTTCGGTGGCAGCGCCGGACGTGTGTGCCACAAAGCAGCGGTAAGACGTGCCGTTGCGCGTCAGGCCGTCGTTGTATTCGTAGGCAGTGCCCGAAGCCCAACCCG
This sequence comes from Aminobacter sp. AP02, assembly GCF_003148805.1. Classification (GTDB taxonomy): domain Bacteria; phylum Pseudomonadota; class Alphaproteobacteria; order Rhizobiales; family Rhizobiaceae; genus Aminobacter. The sequence goes on along the minus strand of NZ_QGGX01000015.1, from coordinate 82,457 downwards.
CCTCGATCCAGCGCAAGGTTCCAGCCGGACCCTCCGGCCCCGTAATACCAAACGGGCCGTCCCAGCCGCTCGGGGTGCGCTTGTAGATGTCGAGCCCATAGCCGATTTCGACGCGCAGCCAGAGGTAACCAGCGGCCGGCTGCGGCGACAACGCATTGCGCTCGGCTAGGGTGCCGGCACCGTCGGGATGGATGCCAGCCAGCGAAAGCTTGGTTAGGATTTGCGCGAGGCGATCGTTTATCCAGGCCGCCCGCACCGCTTCTGAGGTCTCACGGGCGATGGCGTAGCCGCCGCTGGCCGTAGCACCGGGCCACCCGTAGGCAAGTGTCAGCGACGTGTCGCCCTCAACGCTGGCAATCGGCACCGCATACCCAGCGAAGCTGAACATGCCGCCAGTGACAAGCGCGACGTCCCAAGCCGTGTCTGTGCCCGTCACAATAGGCGAGCCGTTCGACACGGAAACCGTGCCGGTCGAATAAACCGATGATGTCATGATTTTTGCCTAGTTGAGTGTGGCTAGCCGTCGAGGGTGTTGTCCAAGACCCAGTACCTCCAGGTAGTGGGTACATCGACATAGAAGTCGCCGGGGCCGTAGTCCTTGACGACCATGATGTCGAAGCCCGTCGTGTCGATCTTCAAACAGTAGTGGGGGTGAATGCGGGCGATGTTGTTGCCAATGACGCGATAGCGAACCGGCGTCACATCTGCGCCGCCGTCAGAACGAAGCCCCGCAGCAAAAACCAGCGGCGGACGCGAAAACGTCTTGGAGAAGTTCACCCGCGCCTGGTTGTAGCGCTCGTGGCCAGCGTTGCTGACGCCAACGAGCCCGGTTGCGAACACGCGTGCCGCTATGCCGCTTGAGGAAAAGTAGAGATCCTGTTCGGCTGCCGTGTCGACGTCGTAGCCTTGCCGAGCAATCTTGATGCCGTTCTTGTTGATGCGCATCCGTGGCCGGCCGCTTCCGCCTGGGCCTGGTGCGCCGCCAACGTTGGCGTTTCTGGAGAGCATGTAATAGCAGCCATTCGGCGAACGCAGGCCGTTGAAGGATTTGCGAAACCGGATTGTCAGGTTGCTGCCTGAAGTGGTGCCGTCGACAACGTAGGTGGTAACGGCATAACCAGACTGATCGTTGCCGCCGCCCTCCGAGAAGTGCGTTGGAAACGAAATCTGGTTGTTGTGGTCGACCGGGAACAGGTGGATGACGGGTGTGACGCCCGGATTGGGCACCGTCACCGTCACTGACTCATCGCGGTAGGCCTCGCCGGTGAATCCAATGAACGGGCACTGGACGTAGCCGAATGCGTAGGGTTGCGAGAATAGGAAATCTTCGTGCGCAACAAACTCATTTGGCGCTGCGGTGTCCACGTCAACGCCGGGCTTTGACACGCGAAAGATTGGTGCTGGGCCGGAAAGCCTGATTTTTCCGCGCTTCATTGAGCCCTCAACCGATAGATTTGATAGGTGATGTTGAAGACCGTGGCATCGGGTGCGACGCCGTTGCGGCCATTCCGCAGCCACAAACCGCCGGGGTAGACGATCAGGCGCGGCGCGCTGGCCGAGTTGTAGTAGTAGTCGAAGAACGGCCACACGGCGCCCGGCGTACCGTTCTGGACAACCGCCAGCGGAGTGTACCCCAGACTGGGCCAAGTGGCGATGTAGGCCCCGGCCCCACCCGGAATTGCACCCGACCAAGTGCCCGACCGGTAGATGAACAGCCCGCCTTCATCCTCGCTGTCGAAGATGACGGCATTGGGCGGCACATTGAGGTTGTTGGCATCATAGCCGGGCTTCACAAAGCGCATGCGCTTGGTGCCACCGATGTCCTTCAGGAACCCACGCGACATTTAGTCAAACCACTCTATTGAACCGGTAGAAAGGGTGATGACGAACTTGCCGTCTGGGCTTCGGATCGTGCCGGCGGTTACCGTGCCGATGTTGGCTACGGCCAGCCGCAATCCGCCGCCGTCATAGACAAAGGGCAGCGCCGTGCCGGAACCATTGGTCAGGATGAACTGATCTGCGTAGATGACGACGCGCGAGAACGGCACGCCGCCAACTGACCCGACTTCCCAAAGGGTGCCGGCAGTGACCCAGTCATGGCCGGTGGTTGCGCGCACCTGAAGCACAACGCTGGCCTGGACATTTCCGCCGCTGCCGGCTTGCGCCTGCATGCGCCAGAGACCATCAGCAGCAAGATCGCCGACCGTGGCCGACACAGCTGTGTAGGCAGTCGCGAGAGCTTCAATCGCCCCGTCGATTTCTTCAATCGAAGCGCTGATGCCGGTGAGCGCACCAGCCGTGGCGTTGCGGAACCGGACAGAAACCGAGTTCTCATCAACGATCACGCCCGCCGCATCGGAAGCCGCCAAGGCCAACTGCTCAAGGCGTGCACGGAACTCGTCTGACTCCTGTGCAAGCTGAAGCAGGCGCTTGTAGACATCGTCTCGTAGCGCGGCGAGCCCGACTTCGACATCGGCAATGCGAATGTCAGGCGTCCGAACCGGAAGCCAATCCGACCAGAGCGTTGGCCGGTCGCCGCCAGGCAGGTAACGCCCGCGCACTCCGTAGAGAGTGTCGGGTAGCAGCCCTTGGCTGATCAGAAGCGAACCTGTCTCTGGCTGATCTGTGCGTCCGCCGTAGACGGTCTCAAGCGTGGCCGCCATTCGCACCTGAAACTCGATGCCCACGACATCGACAAGGCGACTTGCGGTGTTGTCCCATGTCAAAAGGATCGCCGGGCGCCTATCCAATCCGGCATCGTCCTTGATGCTCGACGGTTCGGCAAACCAATCAATGATGGGCTGCGGCTGTGGCCGGATAGGGCCAACCGCACCGTCGACCGGCTCTTGGAAGTCGCCGCTATCCCAGTCGTAATCGGATGGGTCAACTTCGGTGATGTCGATCATCACGTCGAGGTTGGCGCGGTCGGCAACACCGTCGATGCGGAACAGCTTGGCGATGTAGCCATTGCGTTCCGATGTCCACGACAGCACCGCACCAGGCACCGCATAGGGCCAGAACTCAGGCGGCAGCACCAATGTGTGCCGGCGAGCTCGCTGCCCTTCCTGTAGGGCGGAGAGCATGAGCCGCTGCACCTGCTCGGCATATGGTACGAAGTCCAACGGCACATCGGCCATAAGCCGGCGGTTGCCGTGCAGCGCTTCCAAGTCCGACCGATAGAGCGGTGGTGCGGTCTTGGCGGCCCAGCCATCGGCAGGCGACGGATAGGTCGCCGAAATGCCGTTGATGGTGTCGGCCAGCCCGAAGAACGGCGTGAACGACTGCTCTTCGGTCGACAGGATATCGCCGTCGGTGAACGAGAACGTCGGCAGGTCAGGAGCGCCGAGATAGATCGAATAGACGCCGCCAATCTCGGAAATGCGCCCCTGACACGTCGTCAGGATAGCCTCGAGCGCAGACGCCAACGGCGCTTCGATCTGGATTTCGCCGGCCGAACGATAAGTTGGCTCAGGGCCGGACGCGCCGCCGATGGTCGCGCGGCACTTGTTGATCTGGGCAATCCAGTTCGCCGCCGGCAGACGAGCAGCGGCCAGCCCTTGCAGGCCATAGAACCACTTGTTGCCGAAGGTCAGACCGCGAAGCAGGTTGTAGGCTTGCACGGCTGGCAGGTGGTCACCGTCACCGCCCCATGTGCTTGGGGTGCTCCACCGCTGTGGACCGGAACCGCCAACGCTGGAATCGCGCGACGGATCGTAAAGCCGGGTGCCGCTGACAACGAACTTGAATGACGGGATGCCTGAGAACAGGTTTTTCGTGACCTTTGCCGTCACGATGGCGTAGGCGACGCCAAGTCCAACGCGCGTGCTTTCCCACTGACGCTGGCCGTTGGAGGCTGTCGAGACAAGGAAAGGATCGGCGGACGTCTGCGTGCCGTCGTAGAACTTGACCCAAAGGCTGTCGTGATACTCGTTGACGTTCCGGCCGTAGCCGGTGTCGGCACCAAGCGTGCAGCGCTCGCCATTCACCCAGACCTCGTCGAGGCTGGCGATAGGCAGATCCGCGAGCGCGATAACCTGCGTCAGAAACGCGTTCGGCGTGTCGTCGACATTGCCCCAGGTGTTCGCCCAAACGAGCGAGCCGGCAGTTGCCGTCCGCCCGAGGATGAACGACCGCGGAAGGTCGCCGCCCGCCTGGAGAGACCCATTGATGGAAAAGGTTGGGTCTTTGGGCTTGCCGGCAATCGACTGGGCAAGAAGGTTGAGACCAATGCCGACTGCGGTCTTGAGAACGAACGAGCCAATTGCGCCAAGGCCGCCAATGAACGACGCAACGGCGCCGACCGCCGAAGCGATCGCCGAGAAAATTGCCATGATGTGCCTTGGTTTTGGTCGGGGCGTGCGGCGCCAACGAGAGCGCAAGGCAGCCGCAGGCCGGGCGCCTAAAGCGCTTTCAGGAAGTGCGTCTCGGCGGGCGCGTAGCCGCGCCGCTCGTACAGACCGGAGACGTCATTGGTGGCTAGCGAAGCCATGCCGATGGTGACGCAGCCCTGCTCACGCGCCCAAGCCTCGTAGGAGTCGAGCATGCGGAGCGCAGAGCGGCCGCGCGCTGCTGGTGCGATGTACCAGCAGGTTTCTTTGGCCCAGAGACCGGCGCCGAATGGGTGCTCGAACGCACGGGCCATAAGAACGCCTTGGGCGGGCTCGCCTAGGACCAACACGAGACCGTCGGCCATGTGCTGCTTGAACAGTTGCTCGGCGTAGGCGGCGTGAAACGGAAAGGTGAAACCGGCCGCCGCATGGCTTTCCTTGAGCAATCTGACGACTGCAAGCCGGTCGCTGGCATTGGCTCGCCGCACCATCAGAAGATCCCCAAAAACTTCTTGCGCTTCTTCTGGGTGGGCACGGCTCCCTTAACGGAACCCCAAAAGACTTCCCATGCCTCAACCGTCGCGCTGTCCTTGAAGAACGTGTCACTCGCGCTGCGCAGCTTCTGCGTCTCGTGCGAGCGCGTGTCGGGGTTGGCGCGCGTCATCTCTTGCGTATGACTGGCACACGTCAGCGTAACGCCGCCTTCCTCGTTTTCATCAGGTGTCTTGATTTCGATGGTGTCGACGAACCCGACAAAGCGGCACTCGGCCGGCGCAACCATCTGGCGCGAGTCCGGATCGAACAGGCCGCGGTAAATCTCCACCCTCGCCTGTTTGCAATCGTAGTCGCGCACAAGCTGCTCGACCCGGTCATCAACCTGGCTGAGCCGGATGTTGACGTTTTGCACCGTGAGATTCGACACGAGCGGAATGTCGTCGATCGCAACCAGCGTGCCGGATCCGAACCAATCGCGCGTCACCTCAAGCCCGGTATCGGGATGGATGACCGACGCCGACACATTGCCGACGTCAGACCACATGCCATCGGCCACAGGGCCGCCCGTCACGCGGTTTCGCGCAACAATCCATAGGAAGTCGCGGGCAACCAAGGCGCGCGCCTGTAGGGCCGCCAAGTTGGCGGCTGAGATATTGCGCATGGGATGGGAAACCTTCGAAAAGCCCCGCGCGGGCCGGGCGGGATGTGCTAAGGCGGGTCAACGTTTCGACGAGGAATCAGAATGCAGCAGAACCGCCTTTATCTGATAATCGGCGCCTTGGTCGTCGCAGTGATCGCCCTTGGCGCTTACGTTGTGCGCGAACAAAGCAAGCCTCAAGGAGTCGAGATCAAGCTGAATGAAAACGGGATATCGGTTCAGCAGAACTGATCTACCGCGCCTCAATAGCCTGAAACGACACAACACCACGGCCTGTTTCTTTGTCTGCCGTGCTGCTAATCGATCCCGGCACGATCGCCATGATGCAGGTCGGCCTCACTATGGTCACAACCGCGCCATTGGCGACGCCCGGCCAGATATGTGGCCGCACTTCAAACAAGCCCGTCACTGGGCCGTCCACTGGCTCCATGACCTGATGCAGGTCTTTGGTGCCGATCTGGATCATGTCTCCAACGCTCAACGAGACGCCGGCCAAGGCTGTTATGCGGATAGCCTTGCGGTTTGCATCGATCGAAAACAGCGAGCCAGTGGGAAGTACCGCCGAGCCCGGATGTGCGATCGGCCGGCACCTCGAAGTCGGATAGCCTTTGAACGTCTTCTGCCCGTTCTCAAGCGAGCTTAGCCTCGCGCGCCACTCATCGAGTTGGTTCGGCCTCAAGCTGCGCGTAGTGTAGGAGGCCCGCCACAGCGGCGAGCCTAAGTTCTTCGGAATCGTTCGACCGTTGGCGGTTCGCGAAAACTCATCACGAGACAACAGGTCGAACTCAGTCGACCAGCCGGGGAAGCCCGCGAGAAGGTCTAGCGGATAGGTAATTGCCATTGCTTCTCGCTATCTGCAATGTTGAATTGCAACAAACGGGGATTCTTCATGTCGAACTTGACCAACATTGCCATCAAAGGCCTGTCGCATGACTCGACGGCCAATGCGGCAAACTTCAACATTACCTGCAGGCTTGACGATGAACCTGCATCGATCATGGGAAGACTGCCGGTTCCGACGTCGGGCGACCTGAAAGAGTCCGAAGTTACCGCCTTGTCGAAAGCCGCCCTCGCCGACCTTCTCGAGGCGATTGCCGCTCATCTCCGATCTGCCGCTTAAGTTTCTCCATATCCGCAGTCAGATTGACAACTGCGTGGGAGAGAGCGGCCAGCCGCTCCTCCATATCGCGTAACTCGTGTTCGCTTGCCATTGGCTACACCTTCATGTTTGCCGGCCGCATCTTCCGCACCGTGTTGACGACGTTCGCCGAGAACTCGCGCTGCTGCCGCGCCACTACCTGCTCCAGCCTTGCAACCGCCTCGACAGAAGCTCCGCGCGCATCGATCTGAGGCGCGAAGGTGAACTGTGCAGCGGCGTTCTGGTTGGCCGGCGTTTGGATGCGCGGCATGACCGGCGCACCGACATAGCCGCCAGAGGCGTAGCCACTCTTCAAGTTGCGATGCATCGAATCCAGATTGGCAACGCCGGCCTTTTGGACCGCGGCCTTGCTGAACACATACTCGCCCTTGTGGACCGTGCCGGCAGGTGTGTTTTTGCCGCCGTCGCCGGTGTAGCCGCCTTCGGCGAAGCCTAAAAACTTCCCGATCGCGCTAAACACACCGCCAAATGCACCGCCCGACGAGCCCCCGGTTGCAGGCTTAAATAGCCCGTCGAACGCGCTGCTAATGGCAATTTCGGCCAACCGCTTCAGCACCCCCGAAAGCGCATCCTGCAGGCTATCCGCACCAAGGATGGCGTCCATCGCGCCAGACTTGAACGCCTCGTAGGCATCACTCGCCGCCTGCTCGATGCGCTCTTGGGTCTCTTCAACCCGCCGCAAGGCGTCAGCCTGGCGCGCGTAGGCTTCGGACGCAGCATCGATCGCTGCCACCTGCGCATTTGAAAGCGTGATGCTCTCAAGGTCGGTGGCGCCCTTCTTGCGCGCCTCCTCCCTAAGCTCCTTCAGCGCTGACTGCTCAAGGTCCAGCGCAACACGGCGCTTTTCCTGCACGTAGAAGGATTTGCCGACGAGTTCCTGTTCCTGCAACAGCGCCGCAGTGCGGTCGCGAATTGCCTGGATGTCTTCGTCGAGGCGGTTTTGGGCGGTCTTTTTGCGCGACTTGGACTTCTTATCCTTGTCAGGCAGAGTGCCGGACCCGATGCCGAAGCCAGAAGGCTTGGTTGCCAACAGCTTGTCGGCCGCCGCAAGCTGATCCTCTAGCTGGAACTGTGCAGCCTGAAGGTCGGCTAGCTTCTGGCCGGCGTTCCGCGTTGAATATTCGAACGGCTCAAACTCAAGGCCGGTGGCCTTTTTGAACGATTTGCTGCGATTGTTGGCGACGTTGTACTGGGCCTCCGCATCGATCGCAGCCGTCTTTGCAGCCTGAACCTGCATGGCGATCAACTGGCGCAATGCGTCGACCTGAGCATGCGTAGCGTCGGTCGCACTGCGAAGCGCAGCCTCATTGTCCTTGATAGAGATCTGAAACGATCCCGCTGCGCCTTTGGCTTCCGCTTGGCTGTCGGAGAGCAAGAAGATCGCGGCCGCAGCAGCGCCAGCCAAAAGCCCAATAGGTCCAAGTGCTGCAGTGAACCCGGTCGCAACAAGCGTGCCGGCACGCATGGCCGTCAAGAAAGCCCCGAGCGCAACCACTGCATTGCCAAGCCCTGCAACCACGCCAAGGATGGCGCGGCCCGTCAGCGCGCTGATGAGCACGGTTGCGAACTGCAATACGGTGTCAGAAACGGCTCCAAAATTGTCAGCCAGATACTGCAGCGCTTCAACGAGCTTTCGGCTTGCGCCAGCCGATGCATCAGCGTTGCCGATATAGGCCGTGAACTCGTTATTGATCCTCGATATCGCGTCCTGAATAGTCGCGTTGGTCACGGCGAACGCGGCCCCGATCGGCTTCTGAGCGGCCAGAATTGCCTTGAATACTCGTTCGCTGGTGAGCTTCCCCTCAGCGCCAAGATCCTTGAGGCCGGCAATGGTGGTTTTGAACTCGTCGGCGATCGCTTTCGCCAGCAGAGGGGCGTTCTCGCGGAGCGATCGCAACTCGTCACCCTGAAGCACGCCGGACCCAAGGGCCTGGCTTAGCTGCATGATGCCAGCGATTTGCTCCTGGGTGCTCGCTCCGCCTGCCTTGAAGGCCCTCGTGACAACATCAGTTGCCGTGGCAACTTCAAGTTCGGACTTTGCGACCCCAGATGCAGACCGTATGAGTTTGGCGTACAGATCAACATAAGTGGAAAAATCCGCACGTGCTGCGTTCGCGCTATCCTTGAGAACATCGAGTGATCGTGTGGAAACACCCGCGATTTGTGCAGCAGCGCGGATTTTGTTGCCGGCCTCGGTCCAAGTGTCAGCGTATCGCGCAATTTCGCGCACGCCCAATGCGGCCCCGATGCCTGACAGTGGGGCAATCAGACTATTCGCTGCCTGCCGCCCAATGCTGTCGAGATTGGTGTTTAGCTTGCGAGCGCGCGCTTCAATTGCGCTAAACTGGCGATTTGAAACGCCTTGTGCTCTAGCAAGCCCTTTTTCGAAGGACTTGAAATCGGCCGAAAGTTGAACGACAAGTCGTTCCAGATCTGTCGCCATAGGTCTGGGTCCGCTCTAATTGTGGTGGAATATGCTTGCTATCGCTGTACTACTGTTGGGCCTGTCGACCCCGTCTTCCCCTCAGGAAAACGACGCCGTGATTGCGGCGCACATGGAATACATGAAGCTTTCATTTGCCTGCGATGGTGCAAGCAGTACGTATCGCGCATCCAAAGCGGCGGCACTAAGGGCCATCAAGCAATACGACCCTTCGAACTACACGGCCCGAGACATCACGGGATTGGACCGCGGATTACGAGACGGCGCCATGAAACTGGCAACTCCAATCGATACATCGGATTGCGAAAACCTTCTCATCGAGGCCAAATCTGACCTCGATGATTTAGTCGACAAGGCTCACTAGCCCTCCCCCAACCACCCCCAAAGTTCGTCCTTTTCCTTCTCGGAAAGGCCGCCGTCGTCGGGCGAGTTGGCTTCCGTAAAGCCTTCCAGCGCCGCCATGTATTGCCATACTGACATCGCCCGCGCCTCCTGAGGCGTGAACCCCATGGCCGCGCAGTTACCGTAGACTGCGGCAAACCTGACCCTGCCGTTAGGCAATGGGTCTAGGCGGTCGCCTGTGGATTTGCCGCGTCGCTTTCCCCCAGTTTCTCCTCCGGCGCGCCGTGTAGCGCGACCTGCAAAACGCCGATGGCGTGAAGCAGATTTTCGGCTGGCGGGCGCTTTTCGACGTATTCCCTAACCAACCCAAGCGCCTTTACCGGTTCCAGCCCGCCGCCGACCAAGCCAAGGCGCAACACGTGGGCAATCTCGCCCACGTTGCACAGCTTGTTCTGCAGACGGTAGAGAACCACCCACGGGCCGCTCTCCGTCGCCTCCTGCAGCTTTTCGAGCTCTCCCCAGCCTAGACGGAACGAGTAGTCGTTGTCCGCCCAGGTGAGTTCAACGGATGCGTCCCGGCTCATTACGGAGTGACCACCCGAACCATTTCGCCATCAGACTGCATGCTTACAGAGATGGTGGCGCGCTGGCCGTTCGGGGCTGTGGATTCGACGGACTCCACGTGCATTCGGCCAGTCCAAGTGATCGTCTTGGCGGGGAATTCCCACTCGACCTTCACGGGCACCGAGTCCACGGATTCCCAGGCATCCAGCCAGGTTTCCACGCTCTGTGCGGCAAGAACGCCCTCGCCGCTCACACCCATCGACAGCGAAACTGAATCGCGGCCGAGCCAGTCAACCTTGTCCGGGTCATCGCAGTCGGGCACCTGAACTTCGTTCAAGGCCTTGCTGAGCGAGATGGATTTCGACGTGAAACCGCAAGGTGCGGTGTAAACAGTAGGCGTCGAGTCATTGCCAAGGAGAACCTTGACCTTACCGCCCTTGATGGTGGTAGCAGCTACCATTGTTGTCTCCTTGGCCGTTTTCGGCCGATGTTGTGATTAAGGTTGCTCGACGATCGCCGTGAAGCGAACCGACGCATGCTTGAGCGTGCCGTCGACGATGTAGTCGGTGCGCCAATGGTCGAAGGTGACCAGCGCGTTTTCAGTCAGCGAGAATTCGTATCCGCGGAAAGCCTTGCGGATAGCATCAGCCATCCGCCGCATTTGCGGCTGACCCGGTTCGACCGACCAGGCGTCGATCTGAATCATGACCTCGCCACCGTCGATGCAATCCGCATCTTCGGTCACGTAGTTTGACGGGCCGATGCTGATGTAGGGAAACGTAGTCGCCGGAACCTTGCCATTCTGATCCAGCGGCGGTTGGTCGTATGATTTCTGCCCGACGAGCGCCGTTACGGCCGCGAACGATCGCAGGCGCGCCACGATGACGCCCTGAAGCTCCAAAATTGGGTCCATGGCTACTTCCCGGCGGCCACGTCTTTGGCAGCCTTGTTGATCGCTCGAGTGATGCGGGATTTGGTCCGCGAGCGCAAAGCCCGCCACGACACAAAGAAGAAGGGTTGAGCAGCGGTGCCGGGGTGTTCAGTGCCCGCGAACTGGCCGCCGTTCTGGTGCGCTCGCGTGGCGAACTCGACTAGATGGGCGTACCGAACTTTGCTGTTGCCGGCGTAGATCGTGAGTGTCAGGTCGCCGGCGAGGCTCGACTTCACCGTCGCCATCGCTTGGGCGTATTTGGGCTTTTTGCCCCACGTCCAACCGATGCTGTCGCGAAGGTCGCCGTCATCGACGGGTGCCAGCGATTTCATCATGTCGACGATTTCGTTGGCGCCCTGCTCCATCGCAGTTTGAATGCGCGCCTTGGCGACTTCCGGCATGCGCTGCAACTTGCGCTGTAGCTTGGCCAAGCCAAGTATGCGCGTCACGACGGTTCGCCCTCAACAACCAGCAAATCAAGCCACACATTCCGCTCGTCGGGATTGGTGATTGCCTTGATGTTGTAGGTCGCGCCGCTTCGCGCATTCACGATGCGCCAGGCAGGCGTCACCTCGCGCGTGCGGGTGGAGCTGCGAACTGTGAGGGTGAAGGGCTGGATTCCGGTGAGCCGGGCAGCGATTACTGGCTCGGAACCGAGGCGGGGCTGTAGGCGGGCAGGTTCAGTGAAAATATCCTGCCAAGGACCGGTTACAGGATTTCCGTAACCATCGTCGATCGCGTCCTTGCGTTGGAAGGTCACGCGCTCGCTCAGGCTTCCAGCGCCACTACGCTTGGCCAACATAGACACCTCTCAGCCAATGTGGTTGATTGCCCAAAAATGGGAGGGGCAAATGGACGAGGATTTAGAGGCTAGATTACGTGCCACCGAGATCGCGTTGATGGCAATTATTTCGACCCTTGAGCAAATCCCTGAAAGCGGGATCACCCAGGTTCTGGTTGCTGCACGCGCTCGGTTTTCTCAACGCGACCCTGAATCTACTTTGACGCAGAGAACGCTTGATTGGTTCGATAGTCGTTATGCTTGAAAGCCCGGTCAAGCCTTGCTTCTAGGCGATCAACGGCTTTATCCGCCACCTCGCCCTTCCGCGGTGCGTTCAACCGCACGCCCTTGCCCGCGGTCACCGCTTCGTCTGCGCAGTCGCGGGTGACGTTCTGCACCATGCCGGCCTTGTATTCGATCGTGGTTCCGGCCGCGGGTTTGAAGTCCATGTCGGCGGTGAAGCGAAGCCACACGGCTAGACCCTCAACAGGCGATAGGGGTCGATCAGCCGACGCGCGCTGACGTTTTCATGCAGGGCGTTGGCTGTTTGCGCCTCACGGTTCTCGTAAAGATCTGCCATCGTGAGCAAAGTGGCGGCATCAAACGCGAATTCTGCCTCCGCCGGCACCGTCAGCCTATTGCAATACCTCAACGCCCATGACTTGGCGGCGTCGAGGTAAAGCTGGATCATCTCGTTATCGTCGTCGAACTCGATGCGAAGATGCTTCTTGGCCTTCTCAAGGGTCAGCGCCATTGGTCAGCCCCGCTTAGGTGCGGCGTCCTTGGACTTTTCGCCCTCTTTGACGGCCCATCCTTCGGCCAGAGCAACTTCCGCCATTCGGCCGGAAATCACCTCGCCAACCTCGAACTGCCTGCCGTAAATCTCGCCCTCGGGAACGCCGGGGAACGCCTTGGTAACTCGCGCTTCCATTTGCGCCTCCATGTTGGGAAAGGGGCGGCCGAAGCCGCCCCGATCAAAGATTACGGGTTAACAGCGACCTTGTGGTAGCGCAGCGCAGTCGGGTCGGTGACGCCGCCGCCGACGCGCTTGGTCGTGTAGAACTGCACGAACGGCTTGTTGGTGTATGGGTCACGCAGAATGCGGGTGCCCGTACGATCAACAACCAGATAGCCACGAGCGAAGTCGCCAAACACGATCGGGATGGCGTCGGCTGCGATATCTGGCATTGCGGCCAGTTCGGTGACAGGAAAGCCAAGGATCGTTGCCGGCTGACCCGAGACAAGGCCGGGCTGCCAGATGTAATTGCCCTGGCCATCCTTCAGCTTACGTACCGCGCCCTGCGTCTTGCGGTTCAGAGTGAACCGGGCGTTGGGCGTGCGCTCGCTCGGAAGGTCGTAAACCAGATCAATCAAGCCGTCGGTCGTAAGGGCGGCCGCAGCGTTGGAATTGACGATCGGGATTGCGCCCCAAGGATGCGACGGCGCCGTGGTGTAGGTCAGGATGCCTTTGGGCTTGTCCGTGCCGTTGCCGGAGATAAATGCAACACCTTCCTGATATGCGAACTCGGCCTCGACTTCGCCGGCAAGCCAGCTCTCGAGATTGAGCTCGGAATCGTCCAGAAGGCGCTGGGTAGCGGCCGGATTGGCATAGATTTCGCCAGTGTTGAACTTCACCTCTGCGAACTTTGCAGTGGTGGTTTCCGGGCGAGCCGCAGATTCACCGACCCAGCCGGAAGCCGTGGCACGGTCATTGTAGAGCTTCGAGAGGCCATTGCCGCCGATCGTGATCACCGAAGCAATCTGGCGCATCGGCGAGACGATCTTGAGTTTGTCCGTGATGGTGCGATCCCACTCGAGCGGAGCGGTGTAGCCGCCGTCCGCAGGAGTGGTGATGTTCATCGCAGCCTTCGGGCCAGCCGCAATCGCAGCCTCGATAGCGGCATCAATGCCGGCCTCGTCTCCCTTGCGGAAGAACCTGTCGAACGCCTTTGCGTACTCGCCGCGCGTCTTGTTGTCGCCGGTCTGGGCGCCGGTCTGCATTGCGGCAAGCTTCACAGCCTGCTCGTCCAGTGCCGACTGCAGGTCGCTGATGGCGGAGTTGATGCGGTCGACCTTGTCGGTGCGAACGACGTCTGTCGTGCCCTTCTTGACGTCAGCGAGGGCTGCGTTGTGTTCGGCCTTGAATGCCTCAAAGGCACGGCCCTGGTCTTCGATCAGGGACTTAATTTCAGTGGCGTCCAATTGGACCTCCTAGAATACAAAGATTGCTGGTGAGTGCCGCGCTGATGGCGGACAGGTTCTTTTCGTCTTCGCCAGCATCTCGCTTGGCTGTGGGGGCTGCATCACGCTCGCCGCCAATCTCATTCAGGATCTCGTACCGCTCTTTGCGGGACATCCCTTGCGCGGCCAAAGCGGCTTCAACGCGCCGCTTGGCCAGCACCTTCGTCGGCACCGACGCCTTGGCGTCGGCCGCGCTCGATTTCTCGAACTTGCCGTCGGCAAAACCCTTGTCGATGGCTTCCGTGACGGTCATGAACGTGCCGTCAGAACTCTTGCTGGAGCCGTCGAGTAGCGCGAAAATCTCCGCCTCGGACAGGCCGGTGCGTTCGACGTAGATTGAGGCCATAGCCTCGTCGAACTTCTGGAAAAGCGATGAGGCTTCGGCAAAATCGTGATGATTGCCGAGTGCTAGCCCCCATGCCCGGTGCACCATGATCATGGTGCCGGTACCCATGAGCACCTTGTCGCCGGCCATAGCGATGATGGAAGCCGCGCTTGCCGCAATCCCCATAACGCGGATGGTGACTTCGGCCGGGTGCTCGGCAAGCAGGTTGTAGATCGCCAAGCCTTCGAACATGTCGCCGCCGGGCGAGTTGACGTTCACCGTAACGGGGTTCGCACCGATGTTTCGAAGTGCCGCAGCCATCCGCTTGGCGGTGAAGCCCTCGCCGCTCCAGTAATCTTCGCCAATCTGGTCGTAGATCGAGATGGTGTTCGTCTCGTCCGCTTCGGCGGCAAGAGGGGCAACGCCCCATTTGGCCATTGCAGACTTAGGAACGTCCCAGCGATAGGCGCCAGGACGCTCAATAGCGCCGACTGGCGCCCTATTTAGGCTCATTCTTGGTGTCCTGAGGCTGCGCGCCCGTAGGCTGCGTCATAGGATTCTTGAGGCTGTTGGCGTCTTCGTCGTCCCGCTGACTGAGCCCGACGTAGTCTCGAGCCTCGTTCTGCGTCATCCACGGCCTTGAGCCGCCAGCGCCAAGCGCCTTAGTAAGGAATTCGGCCTGGTCCTTGATGGATCCACGCAGCAATTCGCGCTCGTCGAAGTCTGCTTTGTGCGTTTTTCGCTCATCTTTTGTCAGTAGCGAGCGCGAAACGGCCTGCTCCCAGGCGACAAACCACGGCGCCAACGAATATCGGACGAAAAACAGACCAAGGGTCTCAATGCCCGAACCCCAACTGGTATCGTCCATCATTAGAAGCGGCCGCGGCACGCCAAAGGCGCGGGCGATCTCCTCAATCTGATGGTTTCGCGTCTCGATCTGCTGGGAATCGCGCGCCGTCGACGAGAATGGCTCGGCCTTCATCCCCTCTTCGAGGATCAGCCATTTGTGGGCGTTTTCCGCGCCGGAAAACTTGTCTTTCAGGCTGGTGTCGAGGTTTTCGAACTCGTCATCGCCCAACTTGCCGGGATGTGTAAGCGCCCCGCCAACCATTGTGCCGTTCTTGAACAAGCGCGCAGCGGACTTTTCCGTCTGCATGGCCAAGCCAATGGCTTCTTTCGCCTGCCTCACCCGCGAAAGGCCAACGATACCGTCGACCGAGATATCCCGAAGGTGGAAAACGTCAGACTGCGCCAGCTTTACTTGCCGACCGTCCTTGCGCGTGACCGTATAGGTGATGCTGAGGTCGTCATGCTGCTCCACGCAAACCCGCGACGGCTGCAGTGGGTGTAAAGCGATCACGCGCTTGCCGCTTCGGACGATCTGGGCGTAAGCGTTGCCCTCATTGAGGGCATTCGCCTGCATCAATCGGCGAAACTCGTATGCCGTCTGCCAGCCGTTAGGCTGCGAATGAAGAACGTCATACAGTGAGTGCTCTTCATCCGGCTCAAGGGCACCGTTTGCGCCCTTCCTCATCAGATACATCGGCAACATGCCTATGCTGCCCGAGATCAGATCGACGCATCGGAAGACGGCGGTGTTAAACAGCGCCTTCGATGGCGTGATAATGGTGCCGCTTTCGGTGCTGGCGCCGGATTGGATGAACGTGGCAAGCCTCGGATCGGTTAGATCCGTAAACTCCACCCAGTCCGCGCGCGGGGCGCGCTTAGGCGCCACCGCCTCCGGCTTGGACCGGAAGAAGTCAAGAATTCCCATGATTTCCTTCCGGTTAGCCGGCCATTCGGATGCCGCGCGTTTTGTAGATGGAGGACTCGACCGTTTCCGTCACTTCCCGCGCCTTGAGACCGAGGCACATTGCGGTTGAAACCGCTCCATCTATGCGGAAACGCGTCTTGGATTTATCTAATTTTCGGTTGCCAGACGCGTCCGAAACGACAATTGCGTTGGCGAAGCAAAAGCCGAGTACCGGGTTTCCATTGTGCCGGAACCGTCGGTGAACCACCGATGCCTCCAGCGCTTCCACCGCCGGAGCCATGTCTCGGAAACCCTGCCCCCAAGGAACTAGCCGAAGGGCGCCATCGAAGGGTTTGTCTTTGCCGTCGATGTAGGCGTCCAGGCCGATACGATTGAACTCAACTAGCAATTGCTCAATGCGCCAACGATCATACGCCAATCCAACGACCTCAAAGTCATCGCGGATATGCGCAATTCGACCCGCGACATACGCGTAGTCGATTGCCCTTCCCGGCGGTGTCTCGAGCCAGCCCTCATCGGGGCGCGCCCAAACATCGTACGGGACCCTGTCGCGACGAGAATGCTCATGAAGCCACTCGCCAGGCTTCCAGTGCCAGGCGCCGATGCGATCCTCTTTTGGCTCCGCGCTGACACCGGCAAGCGACGTCAGGTCGTTGACCCCAGAGAGGTCGAGGGCGAGATAGATGCGCTCTCCAGACACAAGGAGGCCTGTCGCAGCATTTGCTTCAGTGTCAGCAACCTGACAGGCCTTCCATTCCGATCTCGGGATGAGCGGCGAGTTCTGGTCTACGCGCTGGTTGAGGTAGAGGTTCCTGAACGAAGCCTCCAAGGTCTTCATGCGCTCAGCCTGCACGGCCAAGGCGCGCAAATCATCAACCGAGCGAAAGTCGCCGAGAGCCGGATTGGCCAGACGCCAGGCGGATTCGTCCATGATTTCGGCATCATCCGAAGCGCAATACAGGTGCACCAGCACAGTGTTGTCGTTTGCAACGAGGCCGTCGTCGATCAGCTTAGAAAGCGGATGTTCCGGGTCAGGCGATTGAGTTGAAATGACAATGCCGAGAGGCTCCTGACGTGCGCCCTGCGAGGTGTTCATGACCTCGTAAAGCTCCTGATCACGCGCTTGTGCGAGTTCGTCGTAAATCCATACCGATGGGTTCAAGCCATGCTTCGTGCCGGCCTCGGCGGACAGCGCGCGATAAAACGAGCCATTGCTTTTGACCACCAACGTCTTGGTCGATGGAACGACCGTGACTAGCCCGCCGCCGTCCGCATCCAACTCAGGGTCAGCTTCAACGATCTGACGGGCAAATTTGAAGACCTGGCCTGCCTGCTCGCGATCGGTCGCGGCAGAGTAAATCTCGCCATTTGGGATGGCTTCCGGTCCAACTAGATGGGCAAGCACCAGAGCCGCAATCAGCGCTGTCTTGCCGTTTTTTCGAGCAACCGAAAGGATAGCTCGGCGAACTCTCCTCCGGCCGTGATCATCGTGCGGCGCGTAAAGATCGCGCACAAACTGCTTCTGCCAGGGGCGAAGCTTGAGTAGCCCGCCCTGCCCTTCGCCGCTTGGGACGCGCAGCAATTCGATGAACTCAATCACTTTCTGTGCGCGTGTCAGGCCCTTCTTGGTTACGCCGTCTCCGCGCTTCGCCCAATCAGGCCGCTGAACTTCGATTTTGGCTTCTCCTCAGGCGGCACCAAAGCAGCGCGAGCCTTTGGATCCAGGCCAAGCCTGTCACCCATCGACATCATGATGCGGGCCGCCTCGTTCTTGATTTTGAACCATGGGTTGGGCTGCATGTTTCCGGTTGAACCCGGCACGATTGCCGGCTCCACGGAAAGCGCCTCGGCGGCTCGCTTGTGATCGGCCCAGGCTGAAGCATAGACGGCAACGCCGCCGGTATCGGTGGCTGCGTATGTGCCCGGAGGCATCGCGCCGACGATCATTTCGAAACACTCGCGGGCATCGCCCGTCAGGTAATTCGGGATGTAGACGTCGCTCTTCGGCTTTATCGATGCCGGCCGCTTTTTGCGCTTGCCGGGATTGCCCTTCAGCGCCTGTATTTCTGGCGTCTCGGGGCGCGGTCCTCGTACGCCCATGGTCAAAATCTCATTTCAAAAATTTAAAGCGAAACCTGCGGCGTAACGCGTTTCATTTCCCCGCCGGCCCTGCAGGCGGCTGGATGGCAACTTATTGACCGGGGGTGGGGTCTTCGACAGGCCAGCCGTCCAGCCCGAAGGTCACGATGACCTGACCGCGATCCTCTCGTTGGCCCTCGCTGTCGTGATGCGGTTTACACAGGGACTCGAACGGGCCAGACCAGAACTTCTCCTCGTCGCCCTTATGCCCACCGTCTGCGTGGTGCACGACGGTCGCCGGCTCCACAACTTCCATCGTCAAGCAGCGCTCACACAGAGGCTGCAGAGCCAGTTGGTGTTCACGGGTGCGCTGCCAACGGGCGGTTTTATAAAGTCGCCTGTAAACGGCAGCTTCGGCGGAGCGGTGATCTGTCATGCGGCGAAGTCATTGGCAGCCTGTTCGGTCGCCTTGTGAGCAATGAACTGCGGTGTCATGGTTCCTCCATTTGGTGCTGGGGAATCATATGTTTCAAAAACTGAAGCAGCCGCTCATATTTGCGGTCTGCGTATGGGCATTGCTTGCGTTCACAGCCGCGCAATCTAGTTCAACATGCGGCGCATTCTTTACAGGCGACTGCCTCAGGCTCGGGTGGCAGCGATTAAGCCACGTCGTTCTGCTTGGTTGGGTAGAGGAATTTCAAACCCTAATTGCAGGCATTGCAGCCCTGGGCGCGGGCGCGTTCGTTATTGTTTCAGGCCGAGAGCAAATTCAGCATCTGCGAGAATCTAAGCAGAGAGAAAAGATTGATGATGCTCTTGATAGCGTTTACACAGTTGGCGCAGACGTAGGAGAGTATTACCGTAAAATCCGATTTGCGACGAAGATTCCGGCGTCAATCCCTTTGCCTCCGGCAGATTTAATGAAAGATATCGCCTATATCAGCCCGCAACTGTCTCAGTTCATTATCAGGTTTCATTTCCTTACGTCAGATACATATGACGACTGCCAAATTAACAAACATCATTTTCCGCTAAATAAGAAATATCTTATTGGTAGTTCACTAGCAATGTTCCAGATATTTAAGCAAGTTACGGAGCATGTGCGGGAAACACCCGATTTTAAGCCGCGCGCGACTCTTACAAAAATGACTTTTGATTCCGACCCAATAATCTACGGCGCTGAAGAGGATAATCTCGAACAAAAACACCTTGGTGCGTTCCAAGATTTCTTTTCTGTCACGTCGGAGTAGTACTGCGCGCTTTCTCGCGATGACATGGCCACGCGTCGGTCCAAAAGCGGCAGCCTCAACCCGCTTTCGCAGGGAGGCTGCCGCTGTTCGCCCAATGCAGCGCGGAGGGACGCGCAGGGGGCGATGGGAAACGACAGCGGACATGCGTAAAGCCTGTCCCCGTGGCAATGCCATAAGACTGTCGTGATAGTGAAGGGCTGCACCGATGAGGAAGGCGAGTGGTGCGTAGGCCCCTCTACTGACTTTGCCGCCGAAGTGTAAAAAGGGGACTATGCGGCTATTGCCTTGCGCAAGTTATCATTGGAGGCAATGACGATGGCCTTGCCGTATCGCTCAGCAGCCTTGCCAGTCTTTGCGAAAGCCTCGCCGATCTCGCGGAAGTTCGCAGCCCCGGCGCCGAGATTGAGAGCCTTTTGTTGCTCTGGGGGGAGCGCATCTGCCCAAACCTCAAGCTCCTCCTGCCGGGATAACTCATCTGACAAATCCTCCCATCGGTCCATGCCCCGCGCACCCTTGGTTGCAGATATCCAGCCGCCGAGAAAGCTGGCGCCGATGTCTTCATGACCACATGGCAGGCCCGGCTTGCAGTAGGTGACAGGTGGCAGCGGCCCGGCTAGAAGCTCCAGCTGTTCGGCCTTGGTGAGCTTTACCTTGCGGCGTATACGCCCCGCTTTTACGTACCGAACGGGCTCCAGTTCCTGATTGTAATAGTCGTGAGACCTGAAGGCGCGAGCGCTGCTAAACAAGCTGGTCCAGTATCCTTGACGCCGCTCAATCTCCTTGTAGTCCGGCTCTTCCCCCTTAAGTTCGGCAAAGCGGTCTTCCTGATAGAGGATCGCCCCGAGCGGCATCCTTACACTGCCCTTCACAGTCTTTCCGCCCTTCCTGACATGGCAGGACTCGTGCTGGCTGCCGTTGCTGGGTTTCAACTTTCCCGCTCGGGCCTTACCGATAAATGCTTTCAGTTCGGCATCGGACGAACCCGGACGCATGCGCCGTTCCCAGTTCGTTGCCGGCTTCGGCGCGGGTTCCTCCCCATCGAAATAGCCGTCATTGTCGGGCTGCAGCCAATTGGTGCCGTCCAACAATAGCGGCCGGCTAGCTTTTGCCCACCTCAGCAAAGGAGAGAGTTGCTCAGCCATCTGCCCGTGTTTCGGGCTTACGGGGCGGGCCGGACGGTCGAAGATATCGGAATCATTCTTTGGCAGCTTTGCCCAGATAGCCTGTGCACGCTCGCGCCATTCCGCGGACGGGCCGTACTCCCCAAGCTTCACGACCGCACCCGTGGGGCGTGGATAGCGCGTGCCCGGATGCCGTGCGGCGGAGATGATGTCGCAGAACCGCTCGAACCGCTGCGTGAGGGACATATAGCGCCAAGCAAGCGGGTCCTTTTCCGTGGGCTCGCTGTCAAGGTCGAGCACATGGTAGTGGAGCGGCAATTCCGGGCGCAGTTCCCAATCGTCGTCCTCGACAAACGACCAGGTCTCAGGCTTGCCCATGCCATGATACCAGCGCACCCAATCCGGTGACGAATAGAAGCGATGCCCCTTCGGTAGATTGTCCCAACGATTCCAGCGGGTCACATTATCATTGGCCGCTGGCGGCGCGTCGAAGACGTTTTCTAAGCTCTTGGCCTTAAGCGACATCGCTTTCCTCCTTCTTCAGATTGTCATTTGCTGCAACGTGCGGTCGCGGGGTCGAAACATGGACGCCAGCTGCCTTAGCGAGGAACCGGTCGAGGCTGGTGATGCCGTCGTCAGGCAAGTGGAAGTCGTGACGCATGGCAGGGCTACCGTTTGAAGCAGGCGCACCTTGATTGCGATGAGTGCGCATACGGGGCGGACCGAGGCTCATAGTTTGCTTCCCAGCAGGTTACGTTCGATTGTCATGTTGGTCCTCCGTTCGTAGGGCCGTCCGTTTTTTCGCGCGCGTGAGTGTGCGGGGCTAATTTCGCGCTCAAAAACCCCTCCGAGGGTCTACCTCTGCTGCATTGCTCCCTCTCTTCAGTTATCTATATGATATTATTATATTTTTTATACGTAAGGCTGGGGCAAAGGGTGGGTGTAAGGGTGGGTGCAAGACCGCCGGAAGACTGGGTGCAAACCAGCGTTCAAATGCTCCGGATACTGAATTTGCCCCCGGTCTTAACCCAGCCTTACGGCGGTCCTCACCCCAGTCTTGCACCCACCTATTTCGGTACAGGTTCCGCGCCTTTGGGAAGGTATTCGGCAGCCCAATATCGGAGTTTGGCCTGGCCGCTCTCGGCGACTAGCTTGGCGAAATGAATCTCACCCGCCTGCATCAACATCGTGATGATGTCTTCAAGCCGGCGCTTGTCGATCGCCCCACGCAGGTTCTTCACAATGTCGCGCATAGTGATGCCACGGTCGCCGCGTCGGACCACTTGTGCACGAACACGGAGGTATTCGGCTGCCTTGTCGTTGTCGGCGATGTTGTCCGTCGCGCCGCTGATGATGACCTGCAATGAATGCTCCGCCACTGCATTTGCCCACTCCTGAATTTCGCGGGTGATGATCGGGTCTTTCGGATCGCACCCGACAGCGACAATCAGAGCCAACCGAGCCGCATTTTCGCCAACGCGGTTCAAGATTGGGCGGTAGGACGGGTTGATGGTGCCCTTCATGGCTCGAATACGATCGTCGAACTCCTCAAAGAAATCGTCGACGCCCTCACCCCATTCTGCCGTCATGATTGGATGGGGTTTTTCGTCGGACTTGGCGTTCAGAGCGAAGAATGGCCCAGTGTATTTCCCAGCAGCCAGCCCAAGCAGTGCAGCGACCTTGTCGGATAGTTCGCCTGGAATGTCGTCGATCGACCCCTCTGGCCGTCTGACCTTGACGGGCTCGGAGTCGCCGACATCGATCAGCACCAGTCTTCCAAGGAGGCCTTCAGAAATGTTTCCTGACGAAAGCGACGCCCAAAATGTCGAAGGGGTCGAAATTCCGTGAAGCGTGAAGCATGGCGCAATGATCCGCGCCACGTTGCCAGCGGCCTTTTCCTGCCCGCCCCAATAGCCAGTGGGCGCACCCGTCAGTTCCATCAGCGCCGATGCGATCTCGGCGCGGTGAGTGGCAACGTTCCGCCCCGCATGGTCTGCCAGCCAGCGGCCAAACTCATCCTGCACGCATACAGAGGTTGGAGATTTGCGGAGCTTATTCGTAAGCCCAGGAAGGCTGCGGATCTGGTCCATAAAAAGCCATTCGGAAACCTTACCACCCCAGCTGGTGCTGTCCGCGAGTGCCGATGAAACACGAATTGTCACATCTTTGCCGAAGCCGGATTCCGCCAGGCCGACGACATACAAATTGCTCCGAAGACCGGTCGGGCCCCTGTAACGGCGGCCGATCAGCCCCGCAGTGAACGCAAGGGACGCCACCAGCGCAAGGTGAGGCGATGGGAACCGCGCACACGAAACGATGAAGCGCGCAAAGTCCCCCACGGCTCCAGGCGGGTAGCACAGGCTTTCCGGCAGGCCTCTTGAACGGGGAATCTCCACAACCGGTGCGTCGTCAACTTCGTCAGCGTCGTCATCGTTGGCGGCAACGGGAACCGCAGTCGACGTGCCGAAGCGCACCGACACCGGCGCAACATTCCACCCCAGGTCGATCGGATTGATGCCTAACCGTTCGCACAGCCAGAAGGCGGCCTCCTTAGCATTGGTGGCCGAACCGTACTGCTGAACAAGACTGATCGGCGTTTCCGGTCGCTCGAGCCCAAAATCTTGAATGCCATCAGCATGGACACTGATGTCTTCCTGAAGGCCACGGCCCAAATCCTTCGAGGACACGCGCCACGCGCCGGTTCCGGCCTCTTGTCCGGCGGTTGGGAACAGGTCACGAACCCATCGGCCTGTGTTCCCGAGGGCCGCCGTGTTCACACGCTGCCAGAATGTTTCGCCGCCAGTTGGTCGAGCGCTCTTGTCTTGCGCCTTGCGCAGTGGCGTGCCTGCTTTCGCCAAGATTGTTTCAGCGTCCGCGAGGAAGGCGTCAATGTCGCCCGGCGATATCGCAGGCAGATCTGCATACGGAATCGAAAGAAGGTCGCCGCCGGTCCACGTGTAAGGCTTCTCCGTCTCTGGATGAATCCCGAACGCCACAAATTGTTGGCCAATGCCCAACACCTCAATCTGGCATTTCTGCCCATTGACGACGTATTCGCCGGTCTTGAGCTTGTCCCGCGGCTCAGCTGCTCGGAATACAAACAAGCATTTCGGCGCGCGCCCGGTTCGGCAAGGTGCGAGTCCTGCGTCGTTGATGTCGAGCAGACGGTCGATCAGCCTTTCGGCTGTCGCAGGATCCGGAGCGTCGATGTCGATGGCAACAACATCGCCCGTCAAAATACCAGTATTCTGATGGTCCGAATGACCGTGCTCCCATGACGCGATCATTGCAGGCGTTGCCTTCAGCGATGACCATCCCACAACAAGAGGCCGCTTACCGTTGACAGGGATCGGAAGGTAGCCATTCGCGAGCAATGCTAGGCGAAGGTCGGAAGGCGTGGACTCAGGCTGTTCGGCGGGTTGAGGCATGCAGAGCTCCCAAAGCTACGCCAGCGGCGCGCACCAGATCGTTTGCGAAGGATGGGCTGAACGTTGCCACACGCTCCCCGAAGGCATTAGGGGCGTAGACCAGCCGTCCAGAGTGGCCGTCGACAAGTTTCAAATTGAAAAGCCGGCAGTCCGGCGTCAGCTGCACATCAAAATGCGCAAGCGTCCGCCCGCCGGCACCCGCAGGCGCCGGCCGAATAGCTAGGATGTGCATTGCTATCGAACCCTATTGGCCGATCGAGCGTTCGAGTGGCGCAAAATCTGCCGCAGTTCGACCCCAGTCCCGAACCGAAAAATAGCGCCCTTCCAGTTGGCGTGGGTCATGTAGCTTTTCCAGACCAACAGCACGGGTGAGAGCGTCGAGGCGCTCGGAGTTTCCGCGCCCGACGAGGAAGGTGAGTCCAAGGTCGTTGCCGCCCCTAGTGGGGAAGCGGGAAGCGAATACCTTCAGTTCTGTCGCGCCATCGACCAGGTCGGGCTCGAAACCCGCCACGTAAATCCGCCAGCCCGACCACACGGTAGCAGCCTGGCGTTTCAGCTCCCGTCGAGCCGCCGAATAGCCCTGGCGTTTGTAGATGTCGGCAACCGCTTTCATGTCGCTCATGCTGCCGCCCTCGCTGCGATGGTTGAGGGGGAATTGATCGCGGCAGTGGAATTCATGGTAATATTAAACATTGCTACTCCTAAGGAGGTCGAGCATGACCCAGCCTGGAAGCGAGGCGCGTTGCGATCTGCGCAAAGAGTGTTTCTGGTAGCCATGGTTAGCCTTCCTTTTTCTGGGCAGATAGCCACAGACGCCCCTTGGGTGGCGTGCTTTTAGTGACGCGCTTCAGTGATGTTTGGCTCGATTTGTCCGTTTCAACTGAAAACTGTACGACGCCGTAGCCAGTTTTGACCGTGACGATACTGTTGTTCTGGGTTAGGCGAGTGTCGTTCGCTCGCCTCCAATTCATCTTTCCCATCTATGCGGCCCACCCCGTAGTGGCTTTGGTCGAGATGGTTGAATTCATGGTATAATTAGACATTGCTACTCCTAAGGAGGCGTGCATGGCCCTGCCCGCAAGCGAGGCGCGCTACAATTTGCGGAAGGAAGCGAACGGCACGTGGACAGTCTATGACGTGTTCACCGGCTTGCCGGCTCGAGTGAAAGGCGTTGAGCAGGTTTGGTTGGAAATGGAGCAGGCCGACGACTTGGTCGACCTGCTGAACCTTCAAGACGCTAGGCGGCGCGGGTTGAAATAGGTGTTGGCGGTTAGGCCGCCCTCGCTGCGATCCGGTCGGTGATCCACTGTTGAACCTCGCTTCGAACGAAAGCTATGCGTCTGTCCCCGAGCGGTACTGCGGCGGCGAAGCGCCCCTCGGCGCGATATTTGTTCAGCATAGAGCGCGACATCGAGGTCATCGCGCATGCATCATTCAGGCTGACGAGCCGCGGCTCGTTGTCGTTGGCTGAGTCCATTCATCGAATCTCCAAGGCAGGATGCCAATAATGTCTATAGTGCATTAAAAGTTAAATGTCAATAACGTATTGCGCGCATTATTATTTTATGCCAAATGAGCGATCGAACGGAGAGAGCGAAAGAATGGCATCGCAAAAGGAATTGGTGGCCGTCGTCGCCGAGCACATGGGCGTCCCGATCGAAACCGTTACAGTCATGGACAGGCTGCTCGCCGAAGCAGGATTGCGCACACGCGCCCTCCGTGGCCGCGGCAATACGCCGATGAGCTACCGCGACGGAGCGAACTTAATTATCGCAACCGCACTAGGCGCCGGTCCGAAAGACGCTGTGCGGCTCGTTAACGAATATGGTGATCTACAGGTCCGGCGATTACGCGAAAGCGCTAGTCGTGATAAGACATTCCTGGGCGTCACATTCGGTGACGCTCTAGCAAATATGATTGAATCTGTAGCAGCCTCACGTGTGGAATTCAGCGCACATGAAGACGAGCCCAACCACATGGCCGCTGAAGTTACCCTATTCGGCCCGGAACCGCGGGCAGAGATCATGTTACAGAAGAACGGAGGGCCGTTTACTTTCGAGTACGGCCAACCCTTTGGTCGCATTATAGATCTTAAGCGAACCGTACGCTTCTCTCAGATCACTTTGGGTTTCGTCGGCGAAGCTATAGCTGAGGGTTTCGCCAAATAGGCCGACCAATCGGTCATCACAACTCGCCGCTTTTCGAGCGCATCAGATCGTGCATATGCACGCGTAACGGCATCGCCCACGGCATGGGCCAGCGCCATTTCTGCCAAATCCCCGTCGTGACTCGTCCCCTCGGTCACCCAGTCACGGAAAGAACTGCGAAAGCCATGAACGGTAAAGCCGTTGCCGCCATTGTCAGCTAGCACCTTCGCCATCGTGTTTTCCGAAATCGGCCGCTTGTCCCGAGCGCCAGGAAACACATAGTCGTTGATGCGCGTCGCCTTCATTCCTTCCAAAATGGCGACGGCGCGATCAGACAGCGGCACACGATGCAGCCTCCCGCCCTTCATGCGCTCGGCCGGGATAGTCCATAGTTTGCCGTCCAGATCGATTTCCGACCAGATAGCGCCGCGGGTCTCGCCAGATCTAGCAGCTGTGAGAACGGTAAATTCCAACGCTCTACCGCCGATGGTCTCTAGGCCGGCCAGAGCCTTCACGAGTGCCGGGACTGCCCGCCAAGGCATCGCCGCGTGGTTGCTCTTGCTGGTCAGAGCGTCCGGTTTATGGAGTACATGTTCGAGGTTGCCCTTCCAGGCGGCTGGATTCTCCCCTGCCCGGAGACCCTCGACTTTGGCTGAATCAAGGACGCGCTCGATACACTCGCGGAGCTTCTCGGCTGTCTCTTGTTTTACACCCCAGAGCGGGCGCAACACAGACAGCACCTCAGTTACGCCTATGCCCGCCAACGCTCTGTCACGGATGCCTGCGGCGTGATTGGTCAGCATGTTCCTCCACCTCGCCTCCGTCTTTCCGCCACGCCAGCGGCCAGCTTTTACTGCGTCATCAACGTATCCATCAG
This sequence comes from Aminobacter sp. AP02, assembly GCF_003148805.1. GTDB lineage: Bacteria > Pseudomonadota > Alphaproteobacteria > Rhizobiales > Rhizobiaceae > Aminobacter. The sequence continues at coordinate 55,514 of NZ_QGGX01000015.1, read as the reverse complement.
CGTACTGGCCGAACGTCTTTACTGCCGACTTCGCAATTGCCGCTTCGATGGCCTCCACGCCGTGACGGTGTTCAATAGGGTCGATTCCCTTACGCACCAGATCGCGGGCGGCTTCCGCTTTCTGGCGAGCCTCGGCCAGGCCGACAGTATGAAGCGGTCCTAAACCCAGTTCCCGACGCTTCTTGTCGAACCGATAGTCAAGGATCCAGTACCTACCGTTCCCTTTGGAGACGAGCCACAATCCTCCGCCGTCACGCAGCTTAGTTGCCTTGCTCGACGCGATAGCTCTTACTGTGAGGACGTTTCGAGTATGGCTCCCCATCCTGCCTTTCCCCGCTTTTTCCCCGCTATTGGGGTATGCGCTAGTGGTAGACAGTAATGTTACAATTGACAAGCGAGTCTTTTCATTTCAACCATTTATGAGCCATTCGGTTGACATCAATGTCGCGAATGTCACTTGAATGAATCCGGCCCGGGGAGCCATTCTAGCTCAAGAACTTTCCCGTCAGAAGTAATCGATGCCGTGGCGATATCGGGTTTGGAACCATCGTCGGCGCTTGCCTTGTTGCGATCGCACTTATGGAAGCGAAAGGGCGCAGGCGCCCATAGGCCGTCGTCACAATCGAATCGGGCCTACGAATAGAGATATCCCACCCCGCGGATTGTCTTGATCACCTCCGGTTTGGACGGATCGATCTCGATCTTCTTTCGCAGCCTGGAAATTCTGATGTCGATGCTGCGGTCGAAGGGGTCCCATCCGCGATCGTGGGCAAGCTCCAGCAGCTGATCCCGGTTGAGCGTTCGCCCGCGATTGTCGGCGAACACCTTCAATAGCTGAAACTCCATCGGCGTGATGGCGACATCGGCACCGTCGGCGTCGAGCAGCTTGTGGGTCTCCAGGTCCAGGCGGCAGCTGCCAAACTGGATTATGTGCGGCCCCAGATGCTCCCCCCGTGCCTGCTCCTGGCCCGAGGTCCGGCGCAGAACGGCCTTCACGCGCGCGAGCAACTCCCTGAGGTCGACGGGCTTGGCGATGTAGTCATCGGCACCGACCTCGAGACCAACCACCCTGTCGATGATCTCGGCGGACCCCGTCAGCATGATGATCGCGACCTTGTAATGCTCGCGCAGGTACCGCGCCAGCGAGAGGCCGTCTTCGCCCGGCATGCGGATGTCGAGTATAACTACGTCGACGGGCCGACTGTCGACGATATCGCGCAAGGCGGGGCCCGCATCGGCCGCCGTGACGGAAAAACCGTTCCGTTCCAGATACTCGACGACAGTGTCGCGCATATCCGGCTCGTCATCGCAGACAACGATGTGCGGGTTGGCGGTCAACGCTTCCTCACCTCGGGTTGAAAATACGCCTCTTCCAGAATGCAGGCAAACGCCTTTCAGCCGTCCCTGTTGACCAGCCTGGAGACGAAAGTCCTGAGTTCGAATGGTTTGACCGGCTTTTCGAGATAAGGCCGTTTTGTCGCACGCAAGAAGACCTGCGCGTCCGGGCTGATCGTATCGCCAGTCAGGAAAGCGAGCCGCTCCGCTTCGGCCGGATGGAAATCGGAGACGTGATTGAAGAGCCTGCGGCCGTCCATGTCGGGCATTCTGAGGTCGCAGAGGATGATGTCGAATGTGCGTAGCTTCAGCTGCATCAGCGCTTCCTTGCCCGATCTGGCGACAATCACGCTGAAGCCGTCCTGGGTGAGAATTTCGGCTATCAGTTCCCCAACGTCCTTTTCGTCTTCCACCACCAGGCAGACGCGCCCCGTCGATTTGGAAGGCTCGGTGGTCACTGACTCGGCCCGTTCCACGATCCTGTCAGACGCCGGCAACGAAATGACGAAAGTCGACCCGCCGCCGCGCGTGGTTTCGACCCGGATCGTTCCCTGATGGGATTGCACGATGCGATGGCAGAACGACAGGCCTATACCGGTCCCCGCCCCGACATCCTTGGTCGTGAAAAAAGGCTCGAATATCCGGGGCAGGATTTCATCGGGAATTCCAGGGCCAGTGTCGGCGACCTTGACGACGATGTTGCCGCTTTCCGGGTGCCGGTGAGTCGAAACGGTAATCTGCCTTTCGCCATCCCATCCGTGCAGTGCGTGCTCGGCATTGACCAGCAGATTGATCAAGACCTGGCTGAGCTGATCGGGATCGGCCCAGACCGCCGGAAGGTCCGCGTCGAGCCGAAGCGACAGCTTGATGTCCGAAGACTTGATCGAATAGCCCACGACTTCCGTCGCTGCCATCACGATGTCGTCGATCGAGACATTCGAGGTTCTTGTCGGTTGCTGCCGGGCCATGGCGAGGAACGTCCTCACAATCCTTGCGCAACGTTCCGCGGCCTTGCTGATCTTGTCGGCACGCTCGACAGTCTTGGGGTCGGAAGCGGTCTCCTTCAGCGTCAAGGACATGCCGAGCACCACGGACAACGGATTGTTCAACTCATGTGCCACACCGGCAAGCAAGCCGCCGAGCGCGGACAGCTTCTCGTTCTGGTGGAGCGTTTCGCGCTGTCGCTCCAGTTGCTGCTGCATGTCGATGCGGTCGGAAAGGTCATAGGTGTGCGAGACAATGACTTTTTCGCCATGGAAATCGATCAGCCTTGCCGAGATTGAACACCAGCAGGGCTGGCCGTCCTTGCGGCGAAGTTGAGTCTCGAAATCATCGATCGCCCCCTCCCGCAAAAGGTGCTCGACGAATTGCTTGCGGTGCAGCGGGTTGAGGTAACTGTCGAAGGCGCTGTCGACTTCACCGTGCAACTGCTCGGTGGCAGGGCTCCGATAGAGCATCTTGCCATCGCTTACCCTGGTCATCTGGATACTGGCCGGGCAGGCTTCCAGAACCTTGCGCACCAGTTCGTCAGCCTCTTTCGCAGCCAGCTCCGAGCGCTTGCGCTCGGTTATGTCGACCCGTGTGACCACGAAGCCGCCTTCGCGGGTCGGGCAGTTCGAGACGAAGAACCAGCCTCCATCGCTATGTCGAAACTCCTGCTGGCGAAACTCCCGCCGGTCCTTGGCCCTTTCGATCAGCCAGTCGTCGATACTGTCGCTTGAAACGGGAAACTGGTTGCGCTGCGCCGCCACGCGAAGGAAGTCAAACCAATTGACGCCTGGAACTAGGGCGTCCGCGCTGACCGAATGCATCTTCCTGTACTGGCTATTGGCCAGAACCAGGCGATCATCCTTGTCATAGAGCGCAAAGCCCTCAGCCAGGGATTCGATGCCGTCGGCCAAGCGCTCGCTCGCCTGCCGCGCCTGATCCTGAGCGTTGATGATGTCGGTGATGTTCGTCGCGTTGGAGACGATCACCGCCCTGCCTTGGAATTCGATCAGCCGCGCCGAGATCGACCCCCAGAAAACGTTGCCGTTAACATCGTATTGGCGCACCCGGAAATCATCGATGCAGCCCTTGTCCAGCAAGACCTTGACCAGCATCTTGCGATCGTCGGGATTGACATAATAGTCGTCGATGTACGCGCGGTCGCCGTAGAGTTCCCTACTGGCCGGGTTGCGGTAGAGCGTTTCGCCTTCGATGGTCGACATGCGCGTGGGCACCGGGCAGGCGTCGAGCACCTTTTGCATGAGGGCTGTGGCCTCGCGTTCAACTGCCTCGGCTTTCTTGCCGTCAGCTTGCATGCGCCATCTCCTCGATGTCAGGCCGAAGCCTCCGCATCGCTTTCACGGCGGCGTGATCGCCAGTCGGGCTGAATACAAGGGCTTTGTTTCGGTTTCACGCCGAACGCACCCCGCATTGTTTCAATTATTCCGACGCTGAGGCCGCCCTCGTAAACAAACGAAACTTTTTTCCTCCGTTCGGGAGGTCCGGCCGAAACAGGGCCGCGCTAACCTCAATTACATATGCTTCGCTCGCTCGCTTTCCGCAGCCGATGGAGCCTACCAAAAAACCATGGGTCTGTTGACGGTTTTCGCACGCGACATCGCGCGCGCACGTCAACCCACCCAACATCCGATGAGGAGATAAAAGATGAAGCTGACCCTTCTCGCTTTGTCCGTTGTCTTGCCGACATTCGGCGCAGCAGATGCCAACGATCCCGGCTGGTTCCTGCATTTTTCGAGCATCGATGGTTTGCCTGTCAGGCAGCCGTTTACGGCTCCCCACACGACCATCCCGGGCGAGGTTCCCAATTTCGCTTCGGAAGCGTCGTTGGGTGAAACGATAATGCCAGGGAGAATGAGATACCTGTTTCGGGATGCGCCGATGCGTTCCACGACACGCAACCCAACGCGCGCATTCGGTCTTACTTCCTCGGATACATTGACGGACAGCGCGGCACGCCTGGGCGCCAAGCCGCTCATTCCGTGCGCGGATCCACCACTGCATGCCGACTGAGCACCTTCGTGGCTGTGCGGCCCGCATTTGAAACAAACGAAACACATATCAGCCACCTCAGAAAACGAGCTGAAATGGAAATGAACTAGAAAGACACGTCGCTGCTCCAGCGTCTCAAACGGACGGAGTCGTCAAAAATGTCCACGCTCACCATTCGCTCACCAGCTTCGGCCTTTGCCTCGTCCTGGTTTACGAGGGCTCGGCACGCCTTTCATGCATACCGCGCGCGGCGGATACATTACCGTGCCGTTCGGCACCTGTCCGAACTGGACGACTTCCTGTTGAAAGACATTGGCGTCTCGCGGTGCGAAATAGACTCGGCCGCCTACGGTGGTTCCGACCGGAGACGTGGTCATGCTGACGATCTGGCCTGACTTGAACAAACACTGCCTCTCCGAGGCTATCTTCGGGCCGCCGGTGCTGGTGCTTGATGACAATGCCAACGCCGGCGGCCAATGGCATGGCCTCCTAAACTGTCTCGCAAGCCGGTATCGATTGCACACACCGTACTGGGATGCCGGCGCCGGGCAGATGGTCCAACGCGCGATCGCATCTCTGGAGCGCAATGACGCGCCAATGCATGTCATCGGGTGTATGCATGGCGCTGCAATTGCTATGGAAGTCGCTCTGTTGCGGCCGGATCTGGTGCGGAGCCTGATATTGATAAATGGCGCGGCGTTTCACCTGCTGCGTGACGGCGATCCAAACGATCTAACCTTGTTCGACGAGTTAGCCGCACTATCCAAACGTATCGATGACGCTGTCGCGGCCGCTGACTCGGCAGCGGCAATGCGCGCCTATGTCGACTTCTGGCATGGCCAAGGAACATGGGAGGAATCCAGTGAGCCCCTGACGCAAGATCTTGCGGCGCAAGCGGCGCGGATGGCCTCGAACCTGGCCGACTCTCTCGCCCGACCATGGGTTTTGCCCGACTGCGCCCGGCTCGCTTGCCCCACACTTGCAGTTATGGCGCTCGAAAGCCCAGTTGCCACCATGCGCGTCACAGAAATGATTGCTGAAGTGATCCCGGACGCCCGTCTGATCATGGTTCCGGATGCCGGACATCTGGCGCCGCTTGCCGATCCCCACATACTGTTTCCCGTGATTGCGGCTCATCTAAAAGCTGCCAACCAATCAGGACGCGTCTTCCTGACGAGGCAGACAGCCCAGGCCTGAGTCTAGCCGCCCAAAATCCGGGAACCGGTGCCACGACGGCTTGCATCGTCCGCTGCTCATGCGGGCGCCAACTCCCCTCCCAACGATTAAACTTGCCGTCCAGAACTCGCCAAAACCAGAACGGCCGCGCCGGATGGTTCTTTGCTGTTCATTCCCCCGCAAAGCTACGTCGTCGAACTGGTTCCCAGCACCAGTTGTATTGGCGGCCTGTCTGTTCCGCCTCCAAATGTCTCGGACCCAGCAGATCCCAAAATCACATCGAACTGTACAGAAACGTCTTTGTGTCGAAGTGGCCTGTTACTTTTCATCAAACACTCGTCCTCTGAAACAAACGAAACATATATTTTCGAACTCAGAAAACGATACGAAACGGAGGGCCGCTAAAAAGGGGACGTCGCCGATGTTGGCGTCACCTCCCAAGAAGGAAGCACTCGATGAAGACCCTTATTCTCACCGCCGCCTCGCTCGCCTTCATGTCAGGCGTCGCCCTGGCTTCGAGCTCGAACGGCATGATCGCCAAGTTCAACCCGTACACGCGCGTTGTTACGCTCGATGGCGGCAAGAGCTTCACTATTCCGCGCGATGTTCCCCTCCCGGCTCTTCAGGTCGGCGAACAGGTTTCGATCCAGCTTAACGATGAAGGTGACAGGGTCACCGACGTCCTGCGGTAGATCTGATCCCCGGATCTCTGCTGAAGGCCGCCTGACAGGCAGCCAAAAAGCCATGGACGCCCGCTCCGTCCATGGCTTTTTTCTCTGACGGAACAGCGACTGTATTCAGTGCCGATGAAGGGTCCGGAACGCCAGTGAGATGGCGTCACCGTGAAACCTTTCTCGTATCGATTCACGTAACAATCACGTTGCGTGCAACATGGCGCTGTTACAAGGGATCGCTAATATTCACGCAACGCAACCGAGAGAGGAAGCGACCATGCGGTTTTCAGATGTGCGCGAGACCCTTCGGAGCATCGGGGTCGTCGTGAGCAAGCGCGGCGAAACCATCCGACTCAATCATTTTGGTGGGCTGGAAGACACTGCGAAATACACCACCGACCTTCAGGACGCGCTCTCATTGGGCCGAGCAATGGCCGGCCCGCGTCGCCAGGTTATGGCTGGCCGACTAGGCTAACCAGCTGTTTTTTTGGACGTTATAGTCCGGATTCCGCCGTCTGACGTCTGGAGCGACGTCAGTTGCGGTTGACCGGCAATGTCTCGGGATCAAGCGCCACTGAGGAGCTCGCCGGCATCATCTGATTGAGTCGGACGACTGACGTGCCGCCACAAAAGCGACTCCATTGCCAACATCATCCTGCCGTGTTCGATAACCGCTAGTTTTCCTCCTCAAATTGTCTCTGCGTGGGCGCGCATCCTAACCCGGCAGAGCCCCAGTCCCGCTGGCGCGCCAACACGCGCCACGATCGCAACAGCCTTGATTTTTTTGGCTGCTTTGACGTTTGGATCACGCTGCAATCACCCCTCAGCCGTAAAGTCCGTCGAAATAGGCTGGAATCGCCTCAGGCAGCTTTGGCGAAATACTGGTCTCGATCAGCTAGCTGATCCATGCGCGCTAAATCTCAAGCAGAGCGATGGCGGCGCCAATTCGATTGCGGCCTGATCTGGGCCGGCGTCAAGCCTGCGCGGCGGGCCAAGTGCCGCAACACTAGTTCCAGACAAAGGGGAATGAAGTGGCTGGCAACGACAGTTTTTCGCCGCAACAAGGCAGCTTTTCACACTTCCTGGATCAATATCGCTTCAAGATCGTCGGTGACGATGTGGTGCCTTGCACGGCGTTCGACCGGCCACCGCTGGAATTGAAGTCAGTGGCCGGCGATGCCCAGGGCGAGAAGCCTGCGCCCATCATGATCGCGAGCCTGCATAACATGGCGTCGCTCAACAAGCACAAAAGCAAAGCCAAGAACAAAAACAAGAACCGAGGCAGCGCGCTTCAATCCGGCTGTGTCAGCGGTGCGCAGAGCAGCCTGATCCCGGTCTTCGAACTTCGCCGGATGCACGCCTCGCCTTCGTCGCATGCATTCACGGCCGCTCGAAAATTCACCTGGGAGCAACTCGACATCCCTTTGCCCCCGGGCCCTGACGTGACGCGACTTGAGACATCGGTACTGCTTTCGCTGCAAGCGCGCGATCGCGAGCGCAGCCGGCGCAAAGAAGACATCGAGCGCGAAGCGAGCCTTGATGTTAGCGATTTCACCAAGCCTCTTGGCATCGACGGCATCGTTGGGTTCGAACAGACCGAAGGCCTGATTCTGTCCATCCTGACTGCCTGCGAGTATGTCGGCCTGATCTACAAGGCCAAGGTCAACCGCACGCCCCCCAACCAGATCGAGCCACGGCTAAGGCTGATGTTGCCAAATCCGGCCCACCAGACCTATCCGAGCAACCACTCGTTCAAGTGCCACTCGATCGCCTTCGCCTTCAACGCGATCCTGCCCGAGCACTACGCGACAGAGGAATTGTCGCGCATCGCCCGCAAGATTGCCGAAAACCGGGAATGGGCAGGCCTGCACTATCCGAGCGACACCAACGGAGGTCGGGCCCTGGCACAGCGCTTCCAGCCCTACCTGCGCGACGCGTTCATGGCGAGTTATCTCGCCGCACAGCGAGAATGGCTCTGAGAAAACCGAGATGCTCAACGGAAATCAGCAATTCTCATTCCAGGCGCCACAGCCCTATTACTACCTGTGGCACCTCGCGGCCCTGGGTGTGATCGACGCAACCTTCGCGCCACCCGGCCCCGGAAGTGAGACGGACTACTCCTCGCCCGCCATCGGCGGCACGGTCTGGGACACGATTGCCCAAGCTTTTCCCGCGGCGGATACGCCTGCGACAATCGCATTGATCGACGTTGGCGTCAGCCGCAGCCACCCCAACCTGAAGAGCAGGCTCGACACCGTAAGGTCGATCGACCTCGTCAGTCATCCCTATGGTGCAAAGTATGTCGCCGCACCGGCCGCCAATCCTTATGATCCGGAGGTGAAAGCCCCATTCTTTGCCGATCTATCGACTGCCGGACTGGGGTCGTTGAACCTGAGCGGACCCGAGACAGGCTATCTCAACAGCCTGATCGCCGACCTGATGGCTTCGGAAGGCATTGTGCACACCCTCATCGAGGGTGACGAAACATTCGGCAGTCACGGCACCGCCGTCGCGGGCCTGGCAATTGGCGAGCCGGCCATCACTCATCAAGGCGATCCTGCGCCGGCCCCTGCCGACGTGCTGAAAAGCGCCGATGGCACCGCCCTGCCCAACCCGAACCGCCACACAATTCCCTATTTTGGCGTTGATCCGTTCTCGCGGCTCATCTCGATCCGCACTGGCTTCGAGCAACAGCCCGACCAGTTCATTACAGCCTTTCTCTACGCCTACACGAACGGCGTCGACGTGATCTTGCTGCCGCGCGGCCTTCCAGACCCGGTCCGCAGCATCATCAATCCCAAGCCCGAGCTCTCACAGGACCTCGATGAGCGCGTGAATTGGGAACGCGCCGACCTGTTCGCCCGGCTTGAAGAGGCAACACCGCTTGCCAGCGAAATTCGCCCCCACGCCGTCGGCAAGACCGCCAACCGCGAGATTGCCTGGAACATCCTGGCCAAGCTGATCGTGGCCATCAGCCGCAAGGTGCCAGTCATATGCGCGGCTGGAAACGGTGGAGAAAGCCAGCTCATCTATCCGGCCAACCTTGCGGCCGCCAACAATGGCATCATCGCCGTAGGCGCCGTGACGCCCCATGGCTATCGCTCGGGCTACAGCAATTACGGTGCAAAACTGACGCTTGTGGCGCCCTCGGACGATTTCGAGGTCTACACACGCCATCAACTGCGCGTCGACCGGACCGACCCCATGGTCGATCAGCATTTTTACCATCCGGGCACTGGCGAGGTCATTCCTCACAGCCATTTTTCGCTTCTGACGACCGACCTGCCCGGCGTCTTCGGCAACGCCGGCGGTTCCGACCCTCACTCCTCCATCCTGCCGCCACTCGACAATCCAGGTATAGGCGGAGGCTATTACACGGCATTTGGGGGAACATCGGGTGCCGCAGCCCTGGTTGCAGGCGTTGCCGCACTTGTGGCGCGCGCCAACAAGGCCAAGCATGGGCCAACTGCGAAACTCGATGGCCTGTCATCGAAGTCCATACTGGTCGCGGCTTGCAACCAGAACGCTGCGGTAAAGCCGGGCGAGACGCCGCTTACACCTGATCCGATGAACGCCGACAACGAACCTGCGAAGGGCAAGGGCTATTTCTTCGGCGCCGGACTGCTCGACGCCGGCAAGGCCGTCGCGACAGTGCTTGGTGCTTAAATCGTCAGGATGCCGCCAGCGGGGGCGCGGGCATCCAGACACCCAGGAGTGAGACCATCCTCCCCTCATTCCTGCCCGCCCCGTCGGCTTAGCCGACGGGGCGGTTGAGTTGTTGCCCTCAGCGCAGCCAGCGTTCGATGCGGTCCATGGACTCGACCATATCGTCATGACTGCCAGCATAGGAGAACCGCATATACCGGTGGCCAGCGAGGGTATCGAAGTCCCTGCCGGGCGTTGCCGCCACATGCGCTTCCGCCAGCATGCGGCGGGCAAACTCCATGCTGTCATTGGTCAGTTTCGTCACATCGCAGAAAGCGTAGAACGCACCGTCCATTGGGGCTGCGAAGGCGAATCCGAGTTCAGGCAGCCGCTTGGCCAGAAGCTCGCGGTTCCAGGCGTAGCGTGCCTTGATGGCCTCGAGTTCGTCGGTGACATTGAACGCTTCGATGGCGGCGACCTGCGAAAGTTCGGGCGCGGAGATGTAGAGCGACTGCCCGATACGCTCGACCGGCCGTACCAGGCGCTCCGGCAGCACCATCCAGCCGATGCGCCAGCCGGTCATGCAGTAGTATTTTGAGAACGAGTTGATGACCGTCACATCGTCATCGTAGGCAAGTGCCGTCACATCGGGCGCACCGTAGGCAAGCCGGTGATAGATCTCGTCAGATATCACCGCGATGCCGAGCTCACGCGCGGTGTCGACCAGCGCCTTGAGATCGCCGGCCGGCACGACGGCACCGGTCGGATTGGCCGGGCTCGCAAACAGCACGCCTTTGAGCGGCTTAACGCGATGTGCATCGCGCAGGTGCTCGGCATGAAGATAGGCGGCGCCATCAAGTTCGATCTCCACGACCTCGAGGCCCAGCGCGCCCATGATGTTGCGATAAGCGGGATAGCCCGGCGCAGCGATCGCCACGCGGTCGCCGGCGTCGAACATCGCAAGGAAGGCAAGGTTGAAGGCCGCCGACGAGCCGGTGGTGACAGCGATTCGCGAAACGGGCACGCTGATACGGTAATGCTCGGCATAATGCGCCGAAATCGCCTTGCGCAACTCGGCGAGCCCGAGCGCGTCGGTATAGCCGATGCGGCCAACCTCGAGTGCCGCCGCGGCCGCATCACGCACGCGTTGCGGTGCGGGGTCGGAAGGCTGACCGACTGCCATCGAAATGACAGGCGTTCCCAATGCCTTGAGCCTGTTGGCTTCGGCCAGAATGTCCATTGCATGGAACGGCTCAACCTCGCCGCGCCGTGAAATCGCTACCGCCATCTTCGTCCACTCTTCCTTGCCATACATAGGGGCAACGCGCCGCACAAATGCCTGATTGATATGGGGATCACAAGTTGATGAGTTTTCTCAGCCCGTCTTTTCACAGCCCGACGGCTCGTTTACGAGTGTTTCCCGCCATGCAGAGCATCAAAAGTCTTTCGCGTTTCATCGCAAGATCAGCGCGCGCGGTCACCGCGCTCGCGCTGTCGGCTTGCCTTGCGCTCGGATCGACTGGCACTGCCCATGCGCAGGGCGTGCCTATCGTGCGAGATGCCGAGATCGAAGCCCTGGTGCGCGAATACGCGCGGCCGATCCTCAAGGCCGCGGGGCTGGCCAATTCGAACATCAACATCGTGCTCGTCAACGACCCGTCTTTCAACGCTTTCGTCGCGGGCCGACGCATATTCATCAACACCGGCACCCTGATGACATCAGAGACGCCGAACGAAGTTATCGGCGTGCTCGCACACGAAGCCGGCCACATCGCCGGCGGCCACCAGGAACGCTTGCGCGAGCAGCTCGCACGCGCGCAGACCATGGCCATCGTGGCGGGATTGCTCGGGGCGGGCGCGATGATTGCGGGGGCTGCGACCGACACCAAAGGCATGGGTGCCGCAGGCGCCGGCGTCATTGCGGGCGGTTCGGAAATGGCCCGGCGCAGCCTGCTTGGCTACCAGCGCTCGGAAGAAGCCACCGCCGACCGGTCCGCGATCACCTATCTCAATGCCACCGGCCAGTCGGCGCAAGGCATGCTGAAGACCTTCCAGCGCTTCCAATCGGCACTTTCGCTGTCGGGCGCGCGGATCGACCCCTATCAGGTCAGCCACCCGATGCCGCGCGATCGCATCGCCAACCTGGAAACGCTGGCGCATCAAAGCCCCTACTTCGACAAGACCGATCCCGAAGCACTGCAGCTGCGTCACGACATGGCGCGCGTAAAGATCGCCGTCTACACACAAGGCCAGGCCGCCGCGTCGCGGCTGCTGCGCAAGGACCCAGGTGGGCTCGCCAGCCGCTATGGCGATGCGCAGGCAACCTATCTGTTCGGCGATTTGCGTTCAGCTCTCAGCAAGACCGACGCGCTGATCAAGTCGCAACCCAAGAACGCCTATTTTTACGAATTGCGCGGCGACATCCTGATGAAATCGAACAAGCCGGCTGCGGCGGCGGAAGCCTATTCCACCGCAGTTCGACTGGACCCGGCCAACTCGGGAATACTGCCAATCGCTCTCGGCCAGGCCTATCTCGCTATCGGCACACCCGACGCGCTCAAGAAGGCGGTGGTCGAAGTACGCAAGGGTCTCGACCGTGACCGCGAGAACGCTTCCGGTTACCGCTATCTGGCGCAGGCCTATGGCATGCTCGGCGATGTCGCCGATGCTGACCTTGCAACCGCCGACGGCCATTATTACAGCGGCGCCTACCAGGACGCCAAGATCTTCGCGATGCGCGCGCAAATGAAGCTGCAGCGCGGCTCGCCGGGTTGGGTGCGTGCCCAGGACATCATCAATTACAAGCAGCCGGGCAAGAAGAAGTAACCTTGCACCGCAGGCAGCGACATAGCCAAAAGGGCTGGAGTTTGAGACTATGAAAAAAGCAATTCTTCTCGCCACAACTGGCATCGCTGTCGCTTTTGCGATGCTGGCTGCAGGCTACATCTCGGGCACTCCCGGAACGGCCCATGCCGAAAGCGCCAAGCAGCCGGCCGCGGTCGCTGCCGCCGCTGGCCTCGACAAGAAGCAGATTGAGACCATCGTGCGTGAATACCTGCTCGACAATCCCGAGCTGCTGCTCGAAATGCAAGGCGCGCTCGAAGCCAAGCAGAAGGAAGAGCAGCGCGTCGCCCATGTCGAGGTGATCAAGCAGAGCAAGGACGAGCTCTTCAACTCGGCTTTCGACGGCATTGTCGGCAACCCCGACGGCAAGACCACCATCGTCGAGTTCTACGACTACAATTGCGGCTACTGCAAGCGCGCCCAGGCCGACATGCACGCCCTGACCAAGGCCAATCCCGACCTGCGTTTCGTGCTCAAGGAATTCCCAATCCTCGGACCGGATTCCCAGAAGGCCCATGTCGTTTCGATGGCCTTCCGCAAGCTGATGCCGGAAAAGTACGGCGAATTCCATGACAAGCTGCTCGGCGGCGAAGGCCGCGCCGGCGAAGACAATGCCATCAAGATCGCGCTTGAGCTCGGTGCGAACGAAGCCAAACTGCGCGAAGCGATGAACGATCCGGCGATCGCCGAAGCCTTCAACCGTACTTATGAGCTTGCAAACCGGCTGCAGATCAGCGGCACCCCATCCTATGTCGTCGGCAACGAAGTCGTCTTCGGTGCGCTCGGCCAGGATGTGCTCGCCGAGAAGATCGCCGCGGCCAAGGCCTGCCAGGCTGATTCCACCTGCTGAACAACGATTGTTCAGCGCGAGCCGTTGTGGACAGCGCAAGAAGTCGCTTGCGCTCTTTTCGCGACGGCTTATGCCAATTATAGAGGGTCCGCCGCGCCAGAAAGGATCTGGCGGGTGGAAGGGTCTGTACATTGAAAACAGTTTTCGTCCTCAACGGTCCGAACCTTAACATGCTGGGCAAACGCGAGCCCGGGATTTATGGCGGCAAGACCTTGGCCGACATCGAGGCCGACTGCCAGACAGCAGCCGCTTCGCTTGGGCTCGCGGTGGACTTCCGCCAATCGAACCATGAAGGCGACCTGGTCGACTGGATTCACGAGGCGGGCGAAAAGGCTGTCGGCATCATCTTGAATGCTGGCGCCTATACCCACACCTCGATCGCGCTGCAGGACGCCATTCGTGCCGTCTCGCCGCTACCGGTCGCCGAGGTGCACCTTTCCAACATCCACGCCCGCGAGCCGTTCCGCCATAAATCGATGGTGGCACCGGTGGCGGTGGGCATGATCTGCGGCTTCGGGCCGCTCGGATATACGCTGGCGCTTCAGGCGCTGGCCGCCCGGCTCTGACCGGAAACAGGAAGAGAAAAGGCTTAAACATGGCGACGAAGAAGACCGATGGTGTTGACCAACAGCTCGTCCGCGACCTCGCAGGAATTCTGAACGACACCAACCTGACCGAGATCGAAGTCGAACTCGGCGACTTGAAGGTGCGCGTGTCGCGCCAGGCGCAGGCCGTGCATGCGGTTGCCGCACCTGTCATGGCCGCACCTATGGCTGTGAACTCGACGCCGGTCGCAGCGGTCGCGGCTCCCGCGGTCATCGACATTTCCAAGAACGCCGTGCCCTCGCCAATGGTGGGCACCGCCTATCTGGCGCCTTCGCCCGACGCGAAGCCGTTCGTTGAGGTCGGTTCGGTGGTCAAGGAAGGCCAGACCCTGCTGATCATCGAAGCCATGAAGACGATGAACCAGATTCCCGCGCCACGCTCCGGCACGGTTACGGCGATCCTGATCGAAGACGCGCAGCCTGTCGAATACGGCATGCCGCTCGTCGTCGTCGAGTAAGCCGGAAGGCTGCGCGCATGTTTCAGAAAATCCTGATCGCCAATCGCGGCGAAATCGCCCTCAGAGTGCTGCGCGCGGCCAAGGAGCTCGGCATCCAGACGGTTGCCGTGCACTCCACCGCCGACGCTGACGCCATGCACGTGCGCCTTGCGGACGAAAGCGTCTGCATTGGCCCACCGCCGTCACGCGACAGCTATCTCAACATCCACCAGATCGTCGCGGCCTGCGAGATCACCGGAGCGGACGCCGTCCACCCCGGATACGGCTTCCTGTCGGAGAACGCCAAGTTCGCCGACATCCTGGCCGCTCACAACATCACCTTCATTGGCCCCTCGGGTGACCATATCCGCATCATGGGCGACAAGATCGAAGCCAAGCGCACCGCCAAGCGCCTGGGCATTCCGGTCGTTCCAGGCTCGGAAGGTGCCGTCAGCGACGAAAAGGAAGCCAAGCGCGTCGCCGCCGAGATTGGATACCCGGTCATCATCAAGGCTTCCGCCGGCGGCGGCGGCCGCGGCATGAAGGTCGCACTCACCGAGGCAGACCTTGAGATCGCGCTTGCCACGGCACGCTCGGAGGCCGGTGCTGCCTTTGGCGACGATGCCGTCTACATCGAAAAATATCTCCAGAAGCCGCGCCACATCGAAGTCCAGATTTTTGGCGACGGTGCCGGCAAGGGCGTCCATCTCGGCGAGCGCGACTGCTCGCTGCAGCGCCGCCACCAGAAGGTCTGGGAAGAAGCCAATTCGCCGGCCCTCAATGCCGAAGAGCGCTCGCGCATCGGCGACATCTGCGCCAACGCCGTGGCCAATCTCGGCTATTCCGGTGCTGGCACGATCGAGTTCCTCTACGAGAACGGCGAGTTCTATTTCATCGAAATGAACACCCGTCTTCAGGTGGAGCACACGATCACTGAAGCGATCACCGGCATCGACCTCGTGCATGAGCAAATCCGCGTTGCCTCTGGCGGCGGGCTGTCAGTCACTCAGGATGACATCCGCTTCCATGGCCACGCCATCGAATGCCGTATCAACGCCGAGGATCCCCGTACGTTTGTGCCCTCGCCCGGCACGATCACGCATTTCCACACACCCGGCGGCTTGGGCATCCGCGTCGATTCGGGCGTCTATTCCGGCTACAAGATCCCGCCCTACTACGACAGCCTGATCGGCAAGCTCATCGTGCACGGACGCAACCGCGTCGAATGCATGATGCGTCTGCGCCGCGCACTCGACGAATTTGTGGTAGATGGTATCAAGACGACGTTGCCGCTGTTTCGTGATCTCGTCGGCAACCCCGACATTGCAAATGGCGACTACGATATTCACTGGCTGGAAAAACACCTCGCGAAAGGCGAGTAGACTGGGGGTCGCATGACCCGTCCTTATGCGCCCGGCTACACCATACCCACGGACCTTCTGCTGAAGGCCTATGCGTCGGGCGTGTTTCCCATGGCAGAGAGTGCGTCGGATCCGGAGGTCTTCTGGGTCCGACCCGAGACACGCGGTATCATCCCCTTCGACACCTTCCATGTGCCCCACAGCCTTGCCAAGAAGATGCGGCAAGGCCATTTCGAAATCCGATTCGACAGCGATTTTGAAGAAGTCATCGACGCGTGCGCCGAGCGGCGCGCGGGGCGCCTGTCGACCTGGATCAACGCGCCGATTCGTGAAGCCTACACCCACCTGCACCGTATCGGCCACGCCCATTCGGTCGAGGCGTGGCGCGACGGCAAACTGGCAGGCGGCCTCTACGGCGTGTCATTGGGCCGCTGCTTCTTCGGCGAAAGCATGTTTTCGCGCGAGACAGACGCTTCGAAGGTCTGCCTCGTCCATCTGGTCGAGCGGCTCAAGCAGCGTGGTTTCCTTTTGCTCGACACGCAATTCACCACCGACCACCTGAAACGGTTCGGCGCGGTCGATGTCCCACGCGACAAATACGAAAAGATGCTGGCCAAGGCTCTAATCGGCGAAGCTACTTTCGCACCCTGAAACCGTCTTGGTCTAGCTGCTACGCCCTGGCTGCGATGATCGACTTGTTGAGGCCGAGCACCTTCTCGTGGCTGACCTCGGCGTCGCTGAAAAGTTCCCGCATCTGCCTCGTTGAGATCAACTGATGATGATGGATGATATCGCGGGCCTCTGCGACGTCGTCAATCCGTCTGAAGAACCCGAGCGAATAGCGCATGATGAGTGCAACACGGACTTTTTCCGGCAGGTACTGGAAGCCGGGAAAGCGGAAATGTGGCTCGTAGGGGAACCAATAATTCGGCGTCTGGACATAATAGCGCGAAGACAGTCGCTTGGTGTTCTCCGCGAAGGCGCACATCCGGTCCCAACTGCCGACATGCTCGATCACCGAGTTCGAATGCACGAGATCGAATTGGCTGCCGGCAAACAGCCGAGGGTCGGCTCCGTCGCCGATGAGTGCCGTGAACATCATTTCGTCCTTGACGTTCTCGGGCTCGGTATTGACCAGCGTAATCTTGATCCTGCTCCTGTTCTGACGGAGGAAATCGCGCCCGATCAGCCAGTATGTCTCGGTCCCGCCGATGTCGAGGATGTGAGCCTGGCCGCGCTCGCCCAAGATATCCTCGATGATTTGACGTATTTTGACAAAGCGTCGAGACCTGAATCTGAACTCAAGACTGTTGCTGTCGGCATACGGATCACGCGTTGCTACTGCGGCGTCTATGATCTGCTCGTTCGAAATCAATTACAATTCTCCACGGTCCATTCGTATTTCTGGTTAACAGAAGATTAATGGACTGGGTGAACATTGTGTCATGATGGTTAATCTGGGCGGCTACAATGTTTTCCCGAGCTCATTTGGAGGATGCGGGCCGCGACTTGCGATGCGATTGCTGCAGGGAAAGCTTATGAGACCACCGCTACTAGCTACTGGCCTTGCTGGCCTCCGGCCTGGTCGGCGTATGCGCGTGGAACATCATCTTCCAGCCCTGCAAACGGTGCACATAGCCTGAACTGACGAGGGCTGAGTAAGGCTCGCCATTGTCGCGGATTGCCTTGGCTTGGTAAGTCAGCATGACGATGTCGCTGCCCGGCTCGACGATGCCTTGCAGCTTCATTTCCAGGTTCCGCCAGCGGTTCGGTTTCGTGGCGGTCGCGGCAATCTCTGCGTTGCTCATCACGCCGGCCATATCGGGAAACGCGACGAGGCACTCCCTGTCGGCGTTTTCGGCGAAGAACGCCTGATTGCCGGTCCAGAATTCCCGTTCGAGTTCGAGAAGTTCGTCACGATTGATGGTCACCGCAGCATCCTCCGCTGGCGTTGTTCACAACGACAAACGCCATGAGGTCGATGCGGTTCCGACAAAGATCAGTTTGTCTTGGCGGCTTCCGGTGCCGGCACGTCCGACTTCTGCTTGCATGCCTTCAGCCAGACGTCATAGACGGCATGCTCGACGGCGTTAAGGCCCGGGCTTTCGGCAAACATCCAGCCGGTGAAGATGCGCCTGATCTTGCGGTCGAGCGTTATCTCGTCGACCTCGACGAAGGAATCCGTCTTGGGTTCCTCGTTTTGAGGCCGCGAGTAGCAGACGCGCGGCGTTACCTGCAGGGCACCGAACTGCACCGTTTCGTCGACATAGACGTCGAAGGTGATGATACGGCCGGTGATCTTGTCGATGCCGGCGAACTCCGCGATCGGATTCTTGATGCGCTGAGGCTTAGGCGCGACTTGCGGCGCAGGCTGTGCTTCGCTCGGGACCGGCTGGGCTTCGCCTGGAACCGGCTGCGCTTCGCCAGGCAACGGCTGTACATCGATTGCCGGAAGATCGTCGCCTTGCTCGACCTGTTGATCGAGCGGAAGCCGCTCTATGCTGTCCTGGGCCATCGCATGGCCAAGCCCTGCACACAGCGCAACCGTGGCAAGCAGAGCTTTTGCCTTCGATCGTCCGCTCGAGGGATACCGGCCAAAAAATGTCATGCAGTCATTACCGCCGTTGCGCCCGGAGCGTTGTGCACCCGGTGATTCCCACGCGCCAAGGCTAATCGCCTGGTGCCTATGGGCAAGGAGTTAGCCGCCAATTGTGGCGACAAATGTCCGCGCCGATGAGCTGATTTATGCGCCAGGCGTCCACGCGTCATAGTCGCCGGTGACCTGCGGACGATGCGTGTTGCCAAGCACCGAGCCCTTCGGACGGTAAGCGCCGCCGGTACCGGTCAGGTTCGGCTGATGCGGCTTTTGCCAGTCGCGCGGAATGTAGTTGTCGCTCGGCGGCGCTACATCGACGCGATGATGCATCCAGCCGTGCCAGCCGGGCGGAATCATCGAAGCTTCCGAAACGCCATTGTAGATGACCCAGCGGCGCGTGCGCCCCTCGGAGTCCTTGCCGCCTTCATAGTAGACGTTGCCGAATTCGTCCTGGCCCACCTTGGTGCCCTTGCGCCAGGTGTGGAAACGCGTGCCAAGGGTCTGGCCGTTCCACCAGGTGAAAAATTGAACAAGGAATTTCTTCATCGGATCCTCGCGGCAGGCGCGTCGAAAGTCTCCTGCTTATGGCGTCAGGCCGTGCCGAAGGCAAGGCTTTAGACGCCCAATCTTGGGGTATGCGACGTTTGGCAGGCAATCAGTGACAGCTTGCAAGAGTTGCCCGGCTGTCAGCGGGAACTCGACGCGCACGGTCCAGCACTGTACTCTGGCGTCAGGCTGTAGCTCCACTACTGGCGCGGAGGTTCGACATGGCCGTAAGCGGGGAAAGAGTTCATCCTTTGATGAACAAACTCACAGGTCTGATCGCAATCATCATTGGCTTCCTGGTAGCTGCCGAAGGCTACAGATCTGGATCTAGCTGGTTGATCATCCTAGGCATCGTGGTCCTGGCGGTGGGCCTTGGCCTGCTGCTGGCCAAGATCGCCCGTCGCAATCAAGGCGGACAGCTCTGAGGTCTGGATGAGGACAGTCCTTTGCCGAAGGTCAAGTTCGGAAAGCGGACGCACGCCAACCGCGGCCGCATAGACGATGCCCTTCATGCAAACCCTTGAAATGCTGAGCATGCTGGTCACGATCTTCGGCCTGCCGCTCGCCATTTTTGTCTTCGTCTTCGAGCAGCGCAAGCAGCGGATCAACGAAGAAGAAGAGATCTACCAGATGCTCGCCGACGGCTATACGAACTTCCTCAAGCTGTCGCTCAACCACTCAGACCTCAGGCTCCAGTCGGCAAATGCGACGGTTGATCTCAACGATGAGCAGCGCGATCGGCTTATGGGCATGTTTTCGATCCTGATCGCGCTGTTCGAACGCGCCTATCTCGTCGCCCACGAACCTGACATGCCGGAGCGCAAGAAACGCCACTGGGCGTCGTGGGAGGATTTCATGCGCGAATGGTGTCGGCGCGAAGATTTTCGTAACGCCCTGCCCCAGCTGCTGCCCGGCGAAGATCCTGAATTTGCCGTCTACATCCACCGCCTCGCGCAAGAAGAGGCAGCGCGCCTCTCGTCCTGATGGACGATGTGATCTCGCACTTGCTCACGCCTTCATCTCGCACTTGCAAAATTCTTAGCCGGTCCCTAATGGACTCTGGCCCAACTCGGGCTCTCGGACTGGCTTAGGCCGGAACCGGTCGAGGGAGGAAAAGACATGGCTTTTGACGCGCCTGCCGGCCGCATCACGCCCGACGAGCTGTTGGCCCGCAAGCGTGGCGAGCCCATCGCCTGTCTGACCGCTTACACCTACCCCATCGCCCGCCTGCTCGACCCTCATGTCGACCTTTTGCTCGTCGGCGACAGCGTCGCCATGGTGCTGCACGGTCATGCAAACACGCTCGGTGCGACCATGGACATGATGATCGCGCATGGCCAGGCGGTAATGCGTGGATCGGCCCGCGCCTGCGTCGTCGTCGACATGCCGGCCGGCAGCTACGAGGACACGGTCGAAAACGCCGTCGCTTGTGCCAAGCGCATCATGCGTGAAACCGGCTGCGATGCGGTCAAGCTTGAAGGCGGTGTCGCCATCGCTGCCCAGATCGCTGCCATCGTTGCCGCAGGCATTCCCGTCATGGGCCATATCGGGCTATTGCCGCAGTCGGTCGAAAAAGAAGGCGGCTACAAGATCAAGGGCCGCTCCGAGGCCAATGCAGAAGCGCTCTACGCCGACGCCAGGGCTGTCGAAGCAGCCGGCGCGTTTTCGGTCGTCATCGAAGGCACCGTAGAGCCGGTGGCTGCGGAAATCACCCGGCGCATCGCCATTCCGACCATCGGCATCGGCGCCAGTGCCGCCTGCGATGGCCAGATCCTGGTCATCGACGACGCCATTGGCCTCACAGTCGACCGCGTGCCTAAATTCGTGAAGGAATACGCATTCTTGCGCGACACGGTCTCCAAAGCCGCGGCGGATTACGCACGTGACGTCCGCAGCCGCGCTTTCCCCGGTCCCGAGCACCTGTTTTCCCTGAACAAGGACAAGGCATGACCATTATCGTCGAAACCATTGCCACGCTCCGCGCGCAAGTGCAGGCATGGCGCGCCGAGGGCCTGAAGGTCGCGCTGGTGCCGACCATGGGTGCCCTGCATGACGGCCACATTTCGCTGATGCGCGCCGCCCTTGAGCGTGCCGACCGCTGCGTCGTTTCGATATTCGTTAATCCGCGCCAGTTCGCGCCGACCGAAGACCTGGACAAATATCCCCGCCAGCTGGCTCAGGATCTCGCCCGTCTGGCGGCAGCCGGCGTCCACCTTGCCTTCACGCCCGGTGTCGACGAGGTCTATCCGAAGGGTTTTGCCACCTCGATTGCAGTCGGCGGGCCCTCCGCCGGGCTTGAAACGGCCTTCCGCCCGGCCTTTTTCGACGGTGTCGCCACAGTTGTCGCCAAGCTGTTCATCCAGGTGGCGCCCGATCTCGCCGTGTTCGGAGAAAAGGATTACCAGCAGCTCTGCGTCGTCAAGAAGCTGTGTCGCGATCTCGACCTGCCGGTCGACGTTCTGGGTTCGCCGACAGTCCGCGATGCCGAGGGCCTCGCCATGTCGTCGCGCAACGCCTATCTCAGCCCCGCCGAACTCGCGATAGCCCAGCAACTCAACAAGGTGCTGCGCAAGGCTGCTTCGTCACTGCAAGCGGGTGCCGAGGAAAAGGCCACAATGGCCGACGCTCGCAAGGCGATTCTCGACGCCGGTTTTGATACGGTCGACTATGTCGAGGCGCGCGAAAGCCTCACGCTCGCCCCGTGGCAGATGAATAGCGACGGCCGCGTGCTGGTCGCGGCTCGCCTGGGCAAGACGCGTCTGATCGACAATGTCGAGATAGCCGCCAGTTAGGCTGCAGCTTCAGCCCAGGGGCTTTTCCAGAACCAGCGAAGATACCCCCGCCTGCTCGGCCTCAGGGTCCGGGTCGGCGCCAGACTTCACAAAGCCATTGGCGAGATAAAAGCCCAGCGCCTGAGCGTTCGCCTCTTCGACCTCGAGGCGAATCGAATGGGCTTCGGGAAAGCTCTGCTCGATCTCGTCGAGCAGCATGCGGCCGATGCCGGCGCCCTGATTCTCAGGGCGCACGTAAAGCTGGTAGAGCACAACGATCTTTGAGCCGCTGGTTGCGGCTGCAAATGCCATTCCGGAAATCTTCTTGCCGTCGTCGGCCACGAGGAATTCCGAATTGGGCCGGGTCAGCCGCGCCTTGAGCGCGGACAGCGAATGCCATTCCGTGGTAATCTCATTGACCCGCTCGATGCCGTAGATGGCGTCATAGGTCGCATGCCACGTTTCGGCTAGCAGCGCCTTGATGTTTTCAAGGTCGCGTTCGCTCGCCGTACGGACAAACACCACTTTACTCCTCGATGCCGAGCTTGGCCTTGACCAGGTCGTTGACGGCCTGCGGGTTGGCCTTGCCACCCGTCGTCTTCATCACCTGACCGACGAACCAGCCAGCCATGGTCGGCTTGGCGCGGGCCTGCTCGGCCTTGTCGGGGTTGGCGGCAATGACGTCGTCGACGGCCTTTTCGATGGCGCCGGTGTCGGTCACCTGCTTCATGCCTCGGCTTTCGACCAGCTCGCGCGGGTTGCCGCCCTCGTTCCAGACGATCTCGAACAGGTCCTTGGCGATCTTGCCGGAGATCGTGCCTTCCTTGATCAGGTCGATCACGGCGCCAAGCTGATCGGGCGTTACAGGAGCGTTTTCAATGTCCTTGCCGGCCTTGTTCAAGGCGCCCAGCAGGTCGTTGATGACCCAGTTTGCGGCAAGCTTGCCGTCGCGGCCAGCGGCCACCTTCTCGAAATAATCGGCGACCGCCTTTTCCGAGACCAGGATCGAGGCGTCATAGACCGACAGGCCGAGGCTGTTGACCAGCCGCGCCTTCTTGTCGTCTGGCAGTTCCGGCAGGTACTTTGCCAGCTCATCGACATAGGCCTGGTCGAATTCAAGCGGCAGCAGGTCCGGATCGGGGAAGTAGCGGTAGTCGTGCGCCTCTTCCTTCGAGCGCATTGCGCGCGTCTCGCCCTTGTTCGGGTCGAACAGCCGGGTCTCCTGGTCGATTGTGCCGCCGTCCTCGATGATCGCGATCTGGCGCCGCGCCTCGTATTCGATGGCCTGGCCAACGAAACGGATTGAATTGACGTTCTTGATCTCGCAACGCGTGCCGAACTCGCCGCCGGGACGGCGCACGGAGACGTTGACGTCGGCGCGCATCGATCCTTCGTCCATGTTGCCGTCGCAGGTGCCGAGATAGCGCACGATGGTGCGCAGTTTGGTGACGTAGGCCTTGGCCTCGTCCGCCGAGCGCATGTCAGGCTTGGAGACGATCTCCATCAGCGCCACGCCCGAGCGGTTGAGGTCGACATAAGACATTGTCGGATGCTGGTCGTGGATCGACTTGCCGGCATCCTGTTCAAGATGCAGGCGTTCGATGCCGACTTCGATGTCCTCGAACTCGCCCTTGCGGTCGGGGCCGACCGAAATGGTGATCTTGCCCTCGCCGACGATCGGCTGCTTGAACTGCGAAATCTGGTAGCCCTGCGGCAGATCGGGATAAAAATAGTTCTTCCGGTCGAACACGGACTTGTGGTTGATCTGCGCCTTGAGGCCGAGACCGGTACGGATCGCCTGCTTGACGCATTCCTCGTTGATGACGGGAAGCATGCCGGGCATCGCCGCGTCGACAAGGCTGACATTGGCATTGGGCTCGGCGCCGAAGGCGGTCGAGGCGCCGGAGAACAGCTTTGCTTCCGACGTTACCTGGGCATGAACCTCGAGGCCGATGATGACTTCCCAGTCACCGGTGGCACCGGGGATGAGGCGCTTGGCGTCGGGCGTGCGGGTGTCGATGAGGGTCATGGTAATCCGAATACGTCCGTGTCTGTTTTGTCGCCTTGCGGCGAACGACAAATCGTTCCGTTTCGCTAGATCAATCGTTGCGTTGTTGCAACCGTCGCGTTGGAAATGCGCGCTCTAGCCGCGATCTCTGGCACTTTCGAAAAGGCTGCCTTATAAGGCTCCCATCCCGATGGAGTGTGGATGTTTAACTTGTCTGAGTCCCGCTAAAGCCCCGACCTTCTCCTGAAGGCGGGGTGTGAAAACCTAAAACCCCGTGCTGTGCGCAATCGCAGCTGCGGCTTTTTGTTTTGGCTGTTCGGTCTTTAGGCTGTTCGGCCTGGTTTTCCAGGACTCATCCAGCAATGAACATATCGCGCATAGAGCAGCGCATTCTGCACCTGCTCGCCCAGGGCGGGCGCATCGAAATCGAAAAAGACGATAACAACAAGATTGAAGCCGTGATGTGCCTTACCCGCGAGGGTTGGCAATATCCGGCTTTCGATCTCGAGCTTTTCAGGAAGCTAAGGCGAAGGAAGGCAGTCGCCTCGTCGCAAGGCGGGCCGTACCGCATCACCAGGGTCGGCCTGAAACTGGTGCGACCTGAACTCGACAACCGATAGCGACCAACGCCGGATCCGTGGCAGAGCAGGGGATCAAACTTTCGAAAATCGACGCCGATTTTCGGATCAATGTGCTTGCGGGTCCGGCGTCTCGCCTGTCGTTCAGGCGGTGGCGATGTAGGCCTTGATCTCCTCGGCTTCGCGCTCGACATCTTCGATGCGACGCTTGACGACGTCGCCGATCGACACGATGCCATAGAGATAGCCGTCGCGCTCGACAGGCAGGTGCCGGAATCGGCCGTTGGTCATGATTTCCATGACCTGGTTGACCGTGTGGTTTTCGTTGCAGATCTTGACCTTGGGAGTCATCACCTCGCGCACCGTTTTTTCGAGCGCGGCACCGCCGTCCTTGCCGATGATGCGAACCACGTCGCGTTCAGACAGGATGCCCACGATCTTGCGGTCGCCATTGGTGACGACAAGCGCACCAATGCGGTGTTCGGCAAGAATCCGAACCGCTTCCGACAGCTGCACATTGGGCCCAATGGTAAAAACGTCGTGGCCCTTCTTCTCAAGAATTGCCTTCACTGTCATCGGGTTCTCCTGCTGCTATCGACCAGTCAATTCACTCCACAAGGCCCTCGGGCCAAATGCATCGTGCGCTGCATTAGGCAGCTTTTCAAGTAAAACGCGCTCAGGCGAATTCGTTCCGGCGGTCGAAGAACCTGATCCCCAAAAACCCGGCAAGGAAACCGCCGATATGGGCTTCCCAGGCGATCTGGTTGTCCACGCCGGGGGTAAACCCGACCATCCCGGTCACCAGGTTGATGACCATCCACACGCCCAGGAAGGTCATCGCAGTGCGCGAGCGGAAGACGTCGCGGATCGGCAGCGGCGCACCCGCGAAGGCCGGCTTGCCTTGCGAGCGGTCGATCTGGAAGCTGAAGCGCGCGGCCGCTCCCATCATGCCTGAAATCGCGCCTGAAGCGCCAACCAGTGGCGCCTGGTCCATCGAATGCAAGATGTAATGCAGCGCGACCGCGGCAAGCGAAGTGACGGCGAAAAACAATGAGAACCGCAATACGCCGAGCCGGTTGGCCAGCGGCGAACCGAATGCCGCGAGCCACACCATGTTGATGAAGAGATGGGCGAAACCGCCATGTAGAAAGGCATAGGTCAGCGGACTGGTGAAGGCCCAGATGTCGAGATGATACTGCCCGGAGTATTGAATGGGGATGAAGGCGGCACGAACGAGCAGCGCGAAATCCTGATCGGGGCTGAGCACATATTCGCGCGCCAAATGGATGAAAACGCAAGCACCGATGATCGCAACGACAATTGGCGGCAGGTTGAACACGGGCTCGCGGCGCTGCGGCTCTGTATCGACGATTTCACTCTCGTCGCGGGGGCTTGCTGGTTCGCTCATGCGCCTCTGATCCGGTTGTGGCGGGCGGAAGACGCCCGGACCCCATCTAGAACAGCGTGGCTGAAAGCGCAAAAAAGAAAGCCGTCCAGGGTTTCCCCCGGACGGCTGGTCGAGCCCCCCTGCCCGTCCCCAAAAAAACTCTGACTGAAGTGCTGCAGGCCGCAGCTATGCGGCCACTTCTGGAGTGAGTTGAACGTGCCACGGATCATGGCAGGCGGCAACGTAAACCCTTTGTTAACCTTAACGTCCCCGATCCGTTAACAACTGTTACTGAGACTGGCACGCGTCCTGCTCCGCATTTCATGTAGTCCTCAAGATTGAAGCGATTCTGTCCGACGATGGCACATCAGGCACAGAAGCGCTCGGAGCGGAGCAATATGAAACAGAAAGGATCGCTGGCACTGTTCCAATATTGGAACCGCCTTCGCGACGGCCGGCCCGCGCCCAGACGCACGGACATCGAGCCCGCCGAGATCAAGGCACTGCTTGCCGACACTTTCATTCTCGAGCGCGATACCCGCGGCGAAGCGGTCTTCCGTCTCGCCGGCACGCGGCTTTGCGCCACCTTCGGCCGCGAGCTCAAGGGGTTTTCGTTCCCCTCGCTGTGGCGCCAGAAGGATCAACGCCTGATGGCCCGCCTCGCCTATGGCGTGTTTCAGCAGAAATCCGTGGTTGTCATCAATTTCGAGGGTTTTACCGCCAGCCGGCGGGCAACAACCTTCGAAATGTTGCTCTTGCCGCTCGACGGCGGCGTCGAAAATCCGCGTTGCCTTGGCGTACTGTCGAGTGTCGAGCGTCCGTTCTGGCTTGGCTCCGATCCGCTCAACGATGCCACGATAGACAATGTGCGTGTGGTCGATCCCGACCTTGAACCGATGTTCCTCAGGAACCGCCCGGCAGTCACAGTGCCTTCGCTCGCACCGAGTGATTCAACGCTGGATGGCGGGACGAACCCGCTCGATGGCGCACGGCGCATTCGCCACCTCTTCGTTCTCGAAGGCGGGCGCGACGAATAGCGTCCCAGCCCTCAAGCAACGGCAGCGTTTACGCGTTTTGTTAACCTCTTTGGCGGTATTTTTCCGCTGCTCCCCGATGGGGTTCGTAGGGAGCTGACAGATAAGAGGGTAGCATGAGGCCAGCGGCGATCGACTACGCGCCGTCACGGGCGGAACGGCGCAACTTCCAGCGCGTCCGTGTGAAGATTTACGGCCGATTCATGCTTGAGGATCGCACCGAGCATGCCGGCCAGGTCGTCGACATGTCGCCCGGCAACGTGGCGTTCCGTACTGATCGCTCGGGTGCCGCCGGTGAAAAGGTGATCGCCTACATCGATCATATCGGCCGCATCGAAGGCGTCATCACCCGCACCTTGCCGGACGGCTTTGCCATGACGGTCATCGCTTCCGAGCGCAAGAAGGACAAGCTGGCGGCCCAGCTCACCTGGCTCGCCAACAAGCATGAACTCGACTTGCCGGAAGATCGCCGCCACGAGCGTGTCGCTCCGCGCAACCCGATCAACGTCTTGCAACTCATCGACGGCCGGCAATATCCCTGCCGGATCATAGATCTGTCGCTTTCGGGCGCCGCCATCGAGATCGAGGTTAAGCCGGCGATCGGCGTGCAGGTCACGCTCGGCACCATGCGCGGCCAGGTCGTGCGACACTTCGAAGACGGTGTCGCGGTCGAATTCGCCGTCGTTCAGCGCCCCGACTCGCTCGATACCGAGTTCAACCGCCCGCGCACCTAGCCAGGCGGCCGCATATCCTCCGACGCTGCCCGTCAGGCCCGGCTTCCCCTGGAAGACCGGGCTTTCAGCGCTGCGGCTGGCCACAAGGAGCGGAGGGCGCGGGCAAGGGCCAGCACCGCCCCAAACCAGCACACCTTGCAATGAACCGCAGCGGCAAGCGGCGGAGCAATGCAGTACAGCTGCCATCCGTAGGGCTGTTTCTGACACGCCCCGGCAGCTTGCCCCCCTCGGCTGCGACACGCCAACCCATCCGGAACAGCCCCACATCGGTAAAATTGTAATCAAATCTTCTGCAAGTTTTATTATTATTCTATTCTTTGTTTACGAGAGTTCTCTCTTGTTTTTACTCAACATCTACTTCGCTACTTTGCGTGAAATAAATCCGCGCCTGTCATTGTCTCCCTCAACAAGGAGACTACAAAATGATCAAGCGTCGGGGATGGCTGTTGGTTCTGGCTGCGGCACTTCAGGCTGGCACCTTGGGCAGCGCCCTTGCCGCTCCTGCCGTCATGAAGACCAACGGCCGCACCACGCAGCCCATCGGCCACTATGAGCTGTGCAAGCGCTCGCCGATCGAATGCAACGAAAAGACCGCCAGCAGGGCTCCGGTCGAACTGACCCGCACGCTGTGGAAGGCGATGATCGCCATCAACGACGAGGTCAACACCGCCGTGGCACCGCGCACCGACATGGAAGCGTGGGGCCAGGAAGAATACTGGTCCTATCCCGACAACGGTGTTGGCGACTGCGAAGACTATGCCATGGAAAAGCGGCGCCAGTTGATGCAGCTCGGCGTGCCTGCGGGCAGCCTGCTGATCACCGTCGTGCGCCAGACCAATGGTGAAGGCCACGCCGTTCTGACCGTGCGCACCACCCTCGGCGAGTACATTCTCGACAATCTCGACACGCGGGTTCTGGCCTGGAACGAGACCGAATACACCTACCTCAAGCGCCAGTCGGAGCAGAATTCGGGCGTCTGGATCGGCATCAACGACGGTCGCGCCGACGCAGTCGCGTCCGTTCGCTAACCTTGGCAGCGCCGCGCTCTCCCTGGGCGCACAGGATGCAGAAACACTTTGAAACGATGCATGACCTTTCGCAGGCCATGCATCACCGAGAAAGCCCGGTCGCGTCCCCACCCTCCCCGTCCCCAACGACCGGGTTCTAGGAGCCGGCCCAAGTCCCGGGCCGGCTCCGCCTTTCCAGGAAAATCCATGGTGACTTGCGATGTCCGGCGGCTCGTGGTCAAGTTCAAGAAACGCCTGAGGTCGCTGGATGAATTTCCGTCCGGCGCAAGCGCGCTCGACGTGGCAGGCCGAGGCACAAAGACGCTTCAAAAACTTGGCTTCGCGCTCTTGATCGCGGCAGCCTTTTGCGGCGGGCTATTTCGCCTAGTCCGCGATCTTCTTGAGCCCCGCGCCGAAGCGCCGCTGGTTGGCGACATAATCCGCCGCCGATTTGCGCAGCCGTTCGGAAGCTGCCTCATCAAGGGTTCGAACCACCTTGGCGGGTGAGCCGACGATCAGCGAATTGTCGGGAAACTCCTTGCCTTCGGTCACCAGCGCGCCGGCACCGACAAGGCAGTTCTTGCCGATCCTGGCGCCGTTGAGCACGATCGCTCCCATGCCGATCAGCGAATTGTCGCCAACCGTGCAGCCATGCAGGATCGCCCGGTGGCCGATGGTGCAGCCCTCGCCGATGGTCAGAGGAAAACCGGGATCCGTGTGCATGACCGTGTGCTCCTGGACATTGGAGCGCGCGCCTATGGTGATCGGCTCGCGGTCGCCACGAATCGCTGCCCCAAACCAGACGCCGACATCGCGTCCGATCCTGACGTCGCCAATCACGGCGGCGTCTGGTGCAATCCATGCGCTGTCGCGATCCTCAAACTGTGGCTCAACTCCGTCGAGGGCGTAAAGCGGCATTGTTTCCTCCCTGTGCAAGTCGCGCGCAAACTATGAAGCAACTGCCCTCTAGGCAAGTACGGCGCATCTTTAACTCGCCATTAACCATGCAGGAGCAATGTCGACCAGATAACGGCCCGCAGGTGGGTCTCTACGCAGCGCACGGCGATCGTGGAAACCCCAAGGCTCGACAAAGTTTCGAGCGGCCGGCGACCCTGGAGACAACAGATGAAGCAAGAGGCGACTGACAGCTCCGGCTTTGACGTTGTCGATTCTTCCATGCTGAAGAAGGCCTTCTACGGCGTCGCCGTACTTGCGGTGCTTTCGGTGGCAATCAGCGTCGGCGGCCGCTGGTTTGGGCACAATATTGCACTTGCCGGCTATACCGACGACGTCAAACCGCATGAAGTCGTCATCGGCAACGACGTCATTGCAGCACCTTCCAACATGATCCGCTTCGAAAAGGCCCGCCGCGACGGCGTCGCCAACCGGCTCGACCTCTATCTGCGCTGGCCAGAGTTGGACGGCTACAGCGAGGCCGCCCGTTCAGCCTTCAACAACACCGAAGGCAGCAAGCGCATCATTTTCCTGGGCCTTGAGCCACGCATGATGACGCGCGACATGAGCGGGCGCCTGGCGCCGATCTACAATGCGTTGACGGTCAAGCCGGGGATTCCGGGGCCCGAGGGGATGACCCTGTTCGGTTTCAGGGAAAATTCGGGATACCTCAACGAGGTGCTCGCGGTTGCCGCGCGTGCCGGGGAGCCGACTTTTGTCGCCCGCTGCCTCAGTGGCATCGAGGCCGAGGAATCGCTTGCACCTTGCGAGCGCGACGTCTTTGTCGGCAAGGATCTGAGCCTGACCTACAGATTTCCTAGAGAGCTTTTGGGAGAGTGGCGTGAACTGGATCGGGCGGTTGTCGCCAAGACGAATGCCATGCTGCACGTCAAGTGACGCCACGCGCCTAGCGCGCGGCGTCAGGACCGATCGAGATCAGGCCAGATCGACGTCGAGAATCGCCATCGAGAAATTGTAGTCGCCGTCGTCCTCGTCCTTGAAAACGATGCCGAGGAACTCGTCGCCGATATAGACTTCGGCCGAGTCGTTCTTGCGCGGACGCGCCTTGACCTGAAGGTTGGGGTTCTGGAACTGGCGCTTGAAATAGGCGTCGAGTTTTCTGATTTCTTCCGGCTTCAACTGTTTTCTCCGGCTTGTGGCTAGGAGCGCCGTTCGTCCATTCCGACGCGCTCGGAACGCTCCACATTGCAATGACTGCGCATCGTACTTGTCCGAAAATCAGACCCGATTTTTCGGCCCGATGCGCTTAGAGACGCGCTTCTGACATGCCAAGCATGGCCATGTAAAGGCAAGGCTCGGCTTACCCCGTGCAATTCGCGCCGCCCCCCGATCACGTGGATACCGGCACTTGTCGACTTCAAATATCGAAGCTGACGACGTGATCCATGGTCTGCGACGGCAGCAACTGGTCCATCTGGCTCGACGGACGGTCGCAGCCGGTTTCGCCAACGACGCGCGCCGGAACCCCGGCCACCGTCTTGTTGTGCGGCACAGGCGACAGCACCACAGAACCGGCGGCGATCTTGGAGCAATGGCCGACCTCGATGTTGCCGAGGATCTTGGCGCCGGCGCCGATCAGCACGCCGTAACGGATCTTCGGATGACGGTCGCCGCCAGCTTTGCCCGTGCCTCCCAGCGTCACATTGTGCAGGATCGAGACATCGTCTTCGATGACGGCGGTTTCGCCAACCACCAGCCCGGTGGCATGGTCGATAAAAATGCCCTTGCCCATGCGCGCGGCCGGGTTGATGTCGGTCTGGAAGACCGACGACGACCGGCTCTGCAAATAGAGCGCGAAATCCTTGCGACCACGGTTCAACAGCCAATGCGCCAGACGGTGTGTCTGGATGGCGTGGAAGCCCTTGAAATAGAGCACCGGCATCAGATAGCGGTCGCAGGCCGGGTCCCGGTCGTAATAGGCCTGGATGTCCGTTCGAACGGTGTCGCTCCAATCCGGACGATCTTCAAGCATGGCGTAGAATGTCTGGCGGATGAGATCGGCACCAAGATCCTGATGCGCCAGCCTCTCGGCCAGGCGGTGGATCACGGCTTCTTCCAGCGTGTCCTGATTGAGGATCGTGGCATAAAGGAAAGCCGCCAGCAGCGGGTCACCTGCCACAGCGTCTGCCGCTTCGTCGCGCACCGACTGCCAGATCGGATCGACCGGCTTCAGCGAGCCGTGGCGCGCAGCGGATATGGTGTTCATCGACGGTCTCCGTTCAGTGCCGGCTTGTACAATCCCGCGCGGCACATATAAGCCACATGCTAGCACGATTGAACTCAATTTTCCTTAGTGCTCGTTCAAGTGGATTTGGTTCGCGGATATTCAAGGCGTCATGGAAACTGAACCCTTGCTGGTCACCGTGGCAGATGGCGTGGCGACCATCGTCATCAACCGTCCGGCGCGCAAGAACGCGGTCACCCAGGCAATGTGGGTCGATCTTGCCGGTCATGTCAGCCGTCTGGCGGCAGGTCTCGACACCAGGGTCATCGTCCTGCGCGGCGCGGGCCAGGATTTCTCCGCCGGCGCCGACATTGGCGAGTTCGACACCTTGCGCGGCGACGCCGAGAGCGCACGCACCTACGAAGCAACCAATTCGGCTGCGTTCGCAGCACTGCGCAACGCGACAGTTCCTGTCATAGCCGCGATCAGGGGCATCTGTTTCGGCGGTGGATTTGGGCTCGCTGCTGCCTGTGATCTGCGCATCGCGACGCCGGACGCCCAATTCGCCGTGCCAGCGGCGCGTCTCGGCCTTGCCTATCCGCAAGATGCGATGGGCGACATCGTCTGGGCAGCCGGTGAGCAGATGGCGCGTTATCTCACCTACACAGCCGGCCGCATCGACGCCAAGGCCGCTCTTTCAGCCGGTTTCCTGCTCGAAATCGTGGAAACCGAACGCCTCGACGCCCGCATCGACGAGATCGCCAGGACAATCGCCGGGAATGCGCCATTGTCGGTGCGCGCCTCCAAGGCCGCCATTCGTTCCGCGCTGAGCCACGATCCGGCCGAGGCCGCTCTTGCCCAGGCGGCCGGTGATGCCACCTTCCTCAGCGACGACTATGCCGAGGGCCGCGCCGCATTTGCCGATCGGCGCGAACCGGCATTCAAAGGACGCTAAGATGTCCTTGATCGACGAAGGCACAAAGGCTGAACTGACCAAGCTTTATCAGGCTCAAGACCGCCATTATCACGGCATACGCCACATCGAGGCGCTGTTGGCGCTCGCACAAGAATACCACGCCCAGTTGAGCGACCCCGAGGCTGTCGAGGCTGCCATCTGGTTCCATGATGCGGTCTACGACAGCCGCCGCAAGGACAACGAAGCACTAAGTGCCGCCCTCGCCGCCGAAAGGCTCCAAGCTCTGGTCGACGCCCCTCGCCTTGCCCGCATCGTAAAAATGATCGAGGCGACGGCCATGCATGAGGTCCCCGCCTTCGACGATGCGGCCGCGAGGAATGACGCTGCCTTGCTGCTCGACATGGATCTTTCGATCCTCGGCGCGCCTGCAAAAACCTTCGACGCCTACGAGGACGCCGTCAGGCGCGAATATAGCTGGGTGAGCGACCCCGACTGGCGCGCCGGACGCGGTGCAGTGCTGCGTAATTTCCTCTCGCGGCCGCGAATCTTTCACACCGCCATTTTTGCCAAGCGCTTCGAAACCCAGGCCCGGGCCAACATGGAACGCTCGCTCGCCGTCATTTCCGAATAGGTGACGAGAAGATCGACCACGCTCAGATCGGATGTTCGGCCAGAAACTCGAGCACGCGCTTCTTGAAGGCCTTGTCACCAACGGCCAGCATGTGGTCGCGGCCTTCGATGTCGAAGCTTTCGCCATGCGGCATCAGCCGGGCGAGTTCGCTCGGCGAGCCGGCTATATCGTCCTTGGTGCCGACGGCCACCAAGGTCGGCTGCGTGATCCGGCGGATGTCGTTGTCCGTCACCAGTTCGCGAGAAGTGGAAATGCAGGCCGCAAGCGCCCGCCTGTCGCTGCGCGTCTGGTCGGCGAATGCGCGGAACATCCGCGCACGCGGCTGCGTGATCGTCTCGGGGTCTTCAGCCAGGAGGGCCGAGGCGATCGGATCCCAGTCGCCTACGCCGTCGACCATGCCGATGCCGAGCCCGCCAAACACCAAGGTCGCCACGCGGTCGGGCGCTTCCAGCGCCAAAAATGCTGAGACGCGAGCGCCCATCGAATAGCCCATGACGTGGGCGCGCTCGATGCCCAGATGGTCGAGCAGCGCAAGTGCATCGCTTGCCATCTTGCTCGGCGTATAGTCGGCCTCGTCATAACTCTTGGTCGAGCCGCCATGGCCACGGTGGTCAAAGGCGATGGCGCGATAGCCCGCCTCGGTCAGCGTCTTGAACCAGCCCGGCGACACCCAGTTGACGAAGTGGCTGGATGCAAAGCCATGGATCATCAAGACCGGCTCGCCGCTTCCCGCACCTGTCGGCGGCAGGTCGAGGAACGCCAGGTCGAAACCTTCATGGGAAAAGTGATCGATAGCCATCGTCGCTCCGAATGGTCTTTGGCCCGAGGCCGCGTCTCAGGGGTTGCCGGCTACCGCTGCGATCGCCCTGTGCTTGAGCATGACGCCCCTGGCGATTC
The DNA here is from genome assembly GCF_003148805.1 of Aminobacter sp. AP02. Classification (GTDB taxonomy): domain Bacteria; phylum Pseudomonadota; class Alphaproteobacteria; order Rhizobiales; family Rhizobiaceae; genus Aminobacter. Next base: position 21,346 of record NZ_QGGX01000015.1, on the reverse strand, counting down.
CCGTCTTGGCCGCGGTTCCCGCCTTGAGTTCAAGCACGAAACGCGCCGGCTCTTCGGGTGCTATGACCGCTTCGGAAAATGGCGTGCCCGGCAGCACGTCCAGCACCTTGCCGTCAGGCCCGGCAAAAACCAGGTCGAGCGGCAGCGGCGTGTTCTTCATCCAGAAACCGACCGGCTGGGTCTGTTCGAACACGAAAAGCATGCCCTGATCGTCGGCAAGGTCCTTGCGGAACATCAGTCCCATGGCGCGCTCGCCCGGCTCGTCGGCAATCTCGATGCGGAACGGCACATCCCTCTTGGCCGTCACCGCGATCAACGGCTCGGCATCGACGGGCAAGGCCATCGCTTCTTGCGCGACGCTCGCGGAAGATACGGCCAACGAAACGACAAAAGCCGGCCCCGCAAGCAATGCAGCACCGAGCGCTCCGGCGATCAAAACTCTGCGTAAGGTCATAAAATCCCTTGCCACATCAGGGGCGTGTTGGGGTTTCTGGTCAGGCCGAGCCGAAAATGGAGGATTCCGAGAACCGGAACGGAGCGTACATTCGGGTACGTGAGTACCGGAAGCGCAGGAAGCCGCCATTTGCAGGCCGGCCTCACCTGAAACCTTTAGTGCGAGACCGGCAAGGTCCCTAGATCGGGATGAATTTCGGCAGCCATAAGGCCTTTGTCGCCTTTGCCGAAACGAACCAGCACCACCTGCCCGGGCCGAAGCTCGGTCACGCCGAAGCGGCGCAGCGTTTCCATGTGGACAAAAATGTCCTCGGTGCCTTCGCCGCGCGTCAGGAAACCAAAGCCCTTGGTGCGGTTGAACCACTTGACCAGCGCGCGCTCGAGACCACTCTCCGCCGTCACCGCGACATGGGTGCGCTGTTCCTGCATTTCGGCGGGATGCACGGCGGTCGAATTGTCGATGGAGAGCACACGAAAAGCCTGCAGGCCGCGGTCGCCCTGCTTGACCAGGCAAACGACGCGCGCACCTTCGAGCGCTGTCTGGAAACCGTCACGTCGCAGGCAGGTAACATGCAGCAGCACGTCGCTTCCAACACCGCTGTCGGGAAGAATGAAGCCGTAGCCCTTGGCCACGTCGAACCATTTAATGGCGCCGGAAATCTCGACCAAACCGGCATCGCCACTGCTGTCGCCATGTTCGAGTGCATCACGGCCAGAGCCGTTGTGCATCAAGAGAGAGGCCTTTTCCCCCATCAGAACGCCCCCTTTCCTTGCAAACGCCATTACTGATTCTTGAGATTAGATTAACACTTCCACTTTGGACTTACGCAAGGGCCGGCCAGTCATTTTTCGACTTGGCCCCGAGATAGGCACAAGCTTCACACCAGTTCCGCAGAAAAGTGGTTGCAGCGGTTGCCGAGAGCGCGCCGGCCGCCCTATGTATCGGCGCGACATCCCTAAAACATCAGAGGAACAGCGATGCGCTATCTCCACACCATGGTCCGCGTCAAAGACGTCGACGCCTCTTTGGACTTCTATTGCAACAAGTTCGGCATGAAGGAGGTTCGTCGCTCCACCAACGAGAAGGGCCGCTATACGCTGATCTTCCTCGCCGCCTCCGAAGACGTGGGCGCGGGCACCGAGCGACAGACGCCGCTGCTCGAACTGACCTTCAACTGGGACACGGAAGACTATCAGGGCGGCCGCAATTTCGGCCACCTCGCCTATGAGGTCGACGACATCTACGCCACCTGCCAGGACCTGATGAACAAGGGTGTCACCATCAACCGCCCGCCGCGCGACGGCAACATGGCCTTCATCAAGTCCCCCGACGGCATCTCGATCGAGCTGCTGCAGAAGGGTGAGCGCAAGGCACCGGCAGAACCATGGCTGTCGATGCCGAACACCGGCAGCTGGTAGCCCTCAGGCCTTTCTAGCCATCTCCAGCAAAGTCAGCACGGTGCGCCAGTTGCGCGCCGTGCCCGGCACCTTGAGCGTGCGCGGCAGAATTTCCGCGAATTTCGAACTGCCCAGCCCGTCCGGCGCGTGGAGATAAAGGATGTCGCCCTTGACTTCAAAGCGCTCGGGACCGGAGTTGCGCTCGCTCAGCGGCGCGATCTCAGCCACGGCGGGTGCGCGCTCCAGCGCATAGGCGTGCAGTTTCTTGTGGTCGTCCGCCACTTCGGGATAGGGATTTTCCGTCACCAGCCTCTCGTACCAGCCGAGATCGCGCACCACGATGCGCGAATGGAAGCCCCAGCGCTTTTCGAAGGCCGCTTCGATCGTTGCGGTCAGCGCCACGACATCGGCGGCATCTGCCTTGAACACCACATTGCCGCTCTGGATATAGCTTTCGACATTGGCAAAACCGAGTTCCTCGAAGAACGCCCTGAGTTCGGCCATCTTGACGATGCGGTTGCCGCCAACATTGATGCCTGAAAACAGCGCAACGAAGACGTTCATATGATGAAGCCGCCCAGCGTCTCGTTGTCGGTGATGTCCTGATACTGCACACCTTCGACATCGAAGCGCGCCCTGAGCAGGTCGAAATTGCGCCGGTCCTTGGTCTCGATGCCGATCAGCACCGAACCGAAATTGCGGGCCGACTTCTTGAGGTACTCGAACCGGGTGATGTCGTCCTCGGGTCCCAATAGCTCGAGGAAGTCGCGAAGCGCGCCGGGCCTCTGAGGGAAACGGATGATGAAATACTTCTTCAGCCCCTCAAAGCGCAGGGCGCGCTCCTTGACATCGGGCAGGCGCTCGAAGTCGAAGTTGCCTCCCGACACCACCGCAACCACCGTCTTGCCCTTCAGCTCTTTCTTGGAAAAATCCTTGAGCGCGTCGATCGCCAGCGCGCCTGCGGGCTCCAGCACCACGCCCTCGACATTGAGCATCTCGATCATGGTGGCGCAGAGCCGGTTTTCGGGCACCAGCTTGACCGTGTCGGAAGCAAATTCCTTGAGCAGACGCAGCGGCTCGCGCCCGATCTCGGCAACCGCTGCGCCATCGACAAAGTTGTCGACCTTGGTGAGTTTCACGCGTTTGCCGGTGGCGAGGCTGTCGCGCAGGCTGGGGGCGCCGGCCGGCTCGCAGAAGACGAAACGCGATGAGCTGCCGGTTTCGGCAAAGTAGCGTGTGACACCGGCCGACAATCCGCCGCCGCCGACGGGCAAAAGCACCATGTCGGGAGCCTTGCCACCAGGCATCTGCGCCATGATCTCAAGGGCAACCGTCGCCTGGCCTTCGATGATGTCCTTGTGGTCGAAGGGTGGAACCATGTGTCCGCCTGAGCTTTCGGCAAATTCGAGCGCCGCACGGTAGCAATCGTCGAAGAAATCGCCGACCAGCTTGATCTCGACGAACTCACCGCCAAACAGCCTGGTCTTGTCGATCTTCTGCTGCGGCGTCGTCACAGGCATGAACACCACGCCCTTCTTGCCGAAATGGCGACAAACGAAGGCAAACCCCTGGGCGTGGTTACCGGCCGAAGCACAGACGAAGAGCTCGGCCTTGTTGCCGGCCGCAAGGGTCTTGCGAAAGAAGTTCAACGCGCCGCGAATCTTGTAGGAGCGCACCGGCGTCAGGTCTTCGCGCTTGAGAAGCACGCGCGCGCCAGTCTTGCGGGAAAGATAATCGTTCTCCTGCAGCGGTGTCTCGGGAAACAGTTGCCGCACCACCTTGGCTGCCAGCGAAACCCTTTCGGCAAAACTGGTCATGGCTTGGGCACTCCTGAAATCGACCGGGCAAATGCTGTGGCCCGCGCCACCGCGCTATTGCATATTCAGCGCAGCGAAGCCACTGTCGGCTCTCGCCGTCAGCTACAAACCGGCTTATTGGCTCGCCGCGATACTTATTGGGGACCTGTCTCGGTGAACAGAATTGCCGTTCGTGCTGCGATCCATATCGCGGCCGTCTTTGCCATCTACCTGTCCGTAGCCATGCTCATCCCGGCGGCCGTCGACCTCTACTATGGCAATGACGACTGGCGGTCCTTCGCCTTCACGGCCATGTTCATGGGCGGCCTGGCGTTGGCGGTAGCGCTCGCAACTCAAGGGCGTGTACCGCCAGCCAATACCCGCTTCGGCTTCCTTTTGGTCAACTTCTTGTGGATCACCCTGGCGATCGCCGGTGCGGTTCCGTTTATGACCTCGTCGCTGCATCTCGGCATCACCGACGCCTTCTTCGAATCGGTGTCCGGCGTCACCACCACCGGCTCAACCGTCATCAACGGCCTCGACACTGCACCGCCCGGCATCCTGATCTGGCGCTCGCTGCTCAGCTTCATGGGCGGCCTGGGCGTCATCGCGCTGGGCCTCTTCCTGTTGCCGTTCCTCAACATCGGCGGCGTGTCCTATTTCAAGATCGAATCCTCCGACATCGAGGACCGCCCGTTCGAACGCTTCCAGACCTTCACCGTCAGCCTGATCGGCATCTACACGGTGCTGGTCGTGGCCTGCACCATCTCCTACACGGCGGCCGGCATGGATGGCTTCCACGCCATCAACCACGCCATGTCGACGGTCGCCACCGGCGGATTCTCGACCCACGACACCTCGTTTCTGCGCTATGCCAACAACCCCGCTATCCTATGGACCGGCATCGTCTTCATGTTCATCGGCGGCTTGCCGTTTTCGATCATGATCCTGTTTGCCGTGCGCGGACGGCTCGACGCACTGCGCGATCCGCAGATCCGCGTTTATGCCGGCTACTGCATTGTCTTTGCGGTGGCTGTGGCGGTCTATCTCCGCGTCAGCATGGGCATGCCCTTCTTCACCGCACTTACCCATTCGACCTTCAATCTGATGTCGATCATCACCACCGCAGGTTTTGCCAGCGACGACTACAGCCTGTGGGGGCCGTTTGCCATTGGCTGCATCTTCGTCGCCACGTTCCTCGGCGGCTGCTCGGGCTCGACCACCGGCGGCATCAAGGCCTATCGCTTCCTTGTCTTGTTCGAGCTCCTGTCGAACGGTCTGCGCCGCCTGATCTACCCCAACACGGTGACACCGGTGCGTTACGGCGACCGCACCATCGCGCCTGACATGCAAAGCGCCGTTGTGCTCTTCATCGCCTCTTTCATGGTGCTGTGGGCGATCACCATTGTGTTGCTGAGTGCCACCGGCCTCGACTTCATCACTGCGGTCACCGGCTCGCTGACATCGCTCACCAATGTCGGTCCAGGTCTTGGCCCGGTCATCGGGCCGATGGGTAACTTTTCCTCGCTACCCGATGCCGCCAAGTGGATCTGCTCGGCTGCGATGCTGCTCGGGCGCCTTGAAATCCTCGCCGTCCTGGTGATCTTCACGCCAACTTTCTGGGGCCGCTAACTTTGTGAACTCAGGTGCGGAAGTCCTTGTTTCCGCCACAATTTTGGCATTCCGGCAACACTCGGCCAGCGATGTCCGCCCGCCCTGTCTTTTTCGGCTGGACCCGACTTACTTCCGCCACTATCAGGCCCTCCCGAGGATGGCACGCTGTACGCCTTGCCCGTCAGAGAGATCAAAAATTGTCTTCGTCGAAGTTCTGCATAGCCATCGCTGCCCTCCTGCTGTCCGGTTGCATCGGGCAGCCGTCCGGCGCGCTGTTGACGGGCGCGGTGGTGAATGTCCCCGTCTCGGAAATCGCCGGCAACCACGCGATCTTCGTCGCCTCCACCCGCGAGCGCGCCGTTGACGACAAGCAGGTCTTCGATCGCGACCGCTCGGCGACGCTCAATTTCGCGCGCGTCGACGTCACCGTGCCGAAGACCCACAAGACCGGCCAGATCGAACTGCGCAATCGCAAGGATCCCGATCCGACCAAGTACTTCACCGCAACCAACGCGACCGGCTACGCAACGCAGCCGGAATTTTCCAGGGCGCTCAGTGCCGACATCGCCGCGCGCGGCGGCCGGGCCATGCTGTTCGTGCACGGCTACAACACGTCCTTCGATGCCGGCGTCTACCGCGCCACCCAGATCGCGCATGACTCAGGCTACACCGGCACGCCGGTGCTGTTTTCCTGGGCTTCAGGCGGCAGCACGACCGACTATGTCTACGACAAGGAAAGCGCCGCCGCCGCTCGCGACCAGCTTGAGGTGACCTTGCGCATGCTTGCCCAGTCGGGCGCCCGCCGCATCGACATCGTGGCGCATTCGATGGGCACCTGGGTGACCATGGAAGCGCTGCGCCAGCTGGCGCTGACCGGCGACCGCGACCTTGGCGGCAAGCTCGGCGACGTCGTGCTCGCCTCGCCCGACATCGATGTCGACGTATTCAAGAGCCAGATGCGCCGCTACGGCAAGCCGACCAAGCCGTTCTTCCTGATGACTTCGGGCGACGACCGTGCGCTCAAGCTGTCGGGCATCCTGGCCGGCTCCAAGCCGCGCCTTGGCGACTACAAGAACGCCGCGGATCTTGCCGAATATGGCGTGATCGTTGTCGACCTGTCGGATGCCAAGAGCGGCGACTCGTTCAACCACACCAAGTTCGCCGACAACCCGCAAATGGTGAAGCTGCTCGGCCAGCGCCTGCGCGCCGACGACGGATTTGCCAGCGACCGCGAGGTCACCGACCGCATCAACAATCTCGGCGGCGGGCTGCAGTAAGGCCGCTTGCCTGGAGAAACAACAAAGGGCGCCCTCGGCCGCCCTTTTTGCTAGCCGAACGGTCCGCGATCCGACCTAGAGAAAAAGATCGACCTTTTCGAAAGTCCTGACGTCGACGAGCCCGACGTCGGAAATCCTGAGTTCGGGAATGACCACCAGCGCCAGCAGCGAGTGCTGCATGTAGGCATTGTTGAGGCTGCAGCCCATGTCGCGCATGGCCTGGACCAGCTTGTCGGCCTTGGCGGCGACGATCTCGGCGCGTTCGTCCGACATCAGGCCGGCGATCGGCATTTCGACCAGCGCCAGTTCCTTGCCTCCGGAAAAAAGCACCACGCCCCCGCCCACCTGCCCGAGCCTGTTGGAGGCGAGTGCCATGTCGGCCTTGTTGGTGCCGACCACAATCATGTGGTGGCTGTCATGCGCCACCGTCGAGGCCAGCGCACAGTCCTTCATGTAGCCGAAGCCTGAGACAAAGGCGTTGGTCACGGCACCGGTGCCGCGATGGCGCTCGACAAGTGCGATCTGGCAGACGTCGTTGCGGCGATCCATGACGACCAGCCCGTCCTCGACGGCAAGATCGGCCTCCAGCGCGCGCGTCGGCGCCTGGTTTTCGATGACGCCGATGACACGCACGCGCACCTCGTTTGCGCCTTCGGGTGCCTTGATGTCGAAATCGGCTGCCTTGAGCTTCTTGCCCAGTTTCACCGTCTTCTTCGCTTCGGTGGGATAGGCATAGGCCGGGATGTCGATGTCGAGCTTGCCAGCCTTGGCCACCCGCACGCCCCGCGCATAAACCTCGTCGATCTTGAGTTCGGCGAGATCCGAGACGATCAGCACGTCGGCCAGCCGGCCCGGTGTGATCGAGCCGAGTTCGCGCTCGATGCGGAAATGCTGGGCGGTGTTGATCGTTGCCATCTGGATCGCCGTCACCGGCTTCAGGCCCTGCTGGATGGCGTGGCGCACGACGCGGTCCATATGCCCCTCATGCACCAAAGTGCCGGAATGGCTGTCGTCGGTGCACAGGATGAAGCTGCGTGGGTCGATGCCCTGCTCGGTCACCGCCTTGATCTGGCTGGCGACGTCGTACCACGCCGAGCCGAGCCGCAGCATAGCCTTCATGCCCTGGCGGACGCGGGCGATGGCGTCCTCGGCACGCGTGCCCTCGTGGTCGTCCTCTGGGCCGCCGGCGACATAACCGTGGAACGGCAGGCCGAGATCGCGTGAGGCGTAGTGCCCGCCCACCGTCTTGCCGGCCTTCACCGTCTCGGCGATCTCGCCCGACATGACCGGATTGTTGGCGGCGACGCCGGGGAAATTCATGACCTCGCCCAAGCCGATGATGTTCTCCCAGGTCATCGCCTCGGCGACGTCCTCGACCGTCAGCGCGGCACCGGCATTCTCCAGCCCAGGCGCCGACGGCACGCAGGACGGCATCTGCACATGCACGTTGATCGGCATGGCAAGTGCCTCGTCATGCATCAGCCTGACGCCGGGCAGGCCAAGCACGTTGGCGATCTCGTGCGGGTCGATGAACATCGAAGTCGTGCCGTGCGGGATCACCGCGCGGCAAAACTCGGTGACCGTCACCATGCCGCTCTCGACATGCATGTGAGCGTCGCACAGGCCGGGCACGAGGTAGCGCCCGCCGGCGTCAACGACCTTGGTGCCCTGGCCGATGGCGTGGCTGGCGTTGGGCCCGCAATAGGCGAAGCGCCCGGCAACGATGGCGACATCCGTGCCGGCAATGATCTCGCCCGAATGCACGTTCACCCAGCGACCGTTGCGGATGACGAGATCGGCCGGCCGTCGCCCCATGGCGACGTCGACCAGAAGCGGCGCGGTCTCGGTCCATGGAAGCGTCTTGGCGAAATTGGTTTTGCTGGGCATGTCTGGGGGATTCCTGAATTCTCTATCGCAACTGTAGCGGAAGCGACGGCGGAATACAGGGGCTTGCTAGGCGGAAGGATTTTTCCACACCTTGGCAGCGCTGTTCAAGTGATACCCCGCTTCGCCGCCCCTCTCCGGCCAAATGGTGTATGCAGAATCAAAGCCGCGACTCGCGGCGCTGTTGAATGGCGGACCTGATGGCAATCAAATTCACCGAAAAGACAACCACGGTCGCGGCAAAACCGACACCTGCCAAGGCAGCGGCCGATGCGGCGGCACCAAAGGTCGTGGCCAAGGACGCACCGAAAAAGCCTGTCCGAAAGGCGGCTCGAAAGACTGCGAAGCCCGCGACCGCCGAATCGCCACTGTTGCCACTCGACACCAGCCAGGCAAGCTCCTCGCCCGATGAGCCAGGCAAGGCATAGGCACGGCTTTCATTTCAAGCGCTTGACGGGACTTGCAATCTTGCCCGGCTGCTTTACCAGTCGGCGCGAGCGGACGTGGCGAAACTGGTAGACGCAAGGGACTTAAAATCCCTCAGCCTCGGCTATGCGGGTTCGATCCCCGCCGTCCGCACCACATTGAAATCATTACGTTATCAACAAGGCGCCACGCCTTCGGCCACCTTTTGGGACTCGCTGGCTCAAGGCAGGCCTTTGAAAATGAGCAGGTTGCAATGACAGGCGCCGCGCTGGCGTACCGGCCCTGAGGCTCATGGGCAAGTCGACAAACCCAGCGGAATCGGAAGAAATGTCTTGGCGCGGCAAGCCGTGCTACTCTCACTATCGGGGAATTCCGGACACATCCGCGATGTGCCGGTCGCAGCTGGAGAGGGACAAAGTATGACCAGACCGTTCCCATGGGTGCTCGCGGCAGCGTCCGTTTTGGCTGCAGCCATCCCGTCCACTCAGCAGGCATATGCCACCGAGGCCGTTGCCGGCCGCTACATACCGGGTGCCTATGCCCGCCCCGGTGCCGGGATCGTGCCACCCGTCCCGGGAGCGTATTTTGACATCGCCAATGTCTATTATCACGGCAATGCGGGCGGCAACGTGCCGTTTGGCGACAATCAGGTCGCCGTCGGCCTGAAGGCCGACATCTGGACCACCGCACTGGCGGGGATCTACGTTCCCAAACAGGATCTGCCCGGCAACTGGACCTACGCCGTCTAGGGTGCTGTCCCTGTCGGCTGGGTCCGCGCCGAGGCCGATGTCGGTCCCCTGGCTTCAGTCGACGAAGTGGCCGGGTTGGGCGACATCGCCTTCGCGCCGATCTTGCTCGGCTGGCACAACGACGCCATGAATACGTTTTTCTCGACCTCGCTAACGGTAACCGCGCCCACCGGAGAATGGGAGAAGGGGGCCCTAGCCTTCGTCGGCCTGAACTACTGGACCTTCACGCCTGCGGTTGCGTTTACCTATCTGGTACCGGAGCACGGCCTCGACCTCTCGGCCAATCTAGGTATCGACATCAACACCAAGAACACTGCCACCGATTACTATAGCGGCGCGACGGCCCACCTCGATCTCGCCGTCACGAAGAACTTGACCGAGAATTTTGCCCTGGGCGCGGTCGCAGGCTTTCTGTATCAATTCGAGGACGATCGGGGCACGTTCGCCGATGCCCACGACGGCTTCAAGGGACGTTCGATTGGGCTGGGGCCACTTGTGCGCTACAAGGCCAAGTTCGGAGAAAACACCGAGCTCGACCTCAACCTAAAATGGGTTCACGAGGTTGACGTCGAGAACCGCATGAAGGGCGATGCGGTCTTTTTCGACGTTGCAGGTAAGTTCTGACCCCGAATACCCATCGGATGCGCCCCAAAGCGGGCAATTTTGCCCGCTGGCACGGGTGCCATGCGACCAAACCCTGTGATTCGTGGTAATTTTGCCACAACCACGTGTTTTTCGCCACGTCAACCCCACGCCTGAAAATTGAAGCCTGCTCCTGAGTGCAATACAAATTTACCGGGGTGGCGGGAGTGAAAGTGGGGAGTTGGGTATGCAGTACAATTGGGAACGTGCACCAAACTTTTGGGAAAAACACCGTAACGCCTGTTATGGGCTCGCAGTCGCGATATGCGGGGCATGGATCGTGCTCTTCATAGTTCCGGCCTGACATCGCACAACCAGACCCGACAGAGCAGACGATCTTAGCCGCGCGATGCAACCAATTGCGCCCGGCAACGTTTGAGCCGGCATGACCGCCGTCGAGGACGCGCCGGGCAGCCCGCATAGGCTGCGATGGATGCAGAAGTGCTGGTGGCCAACGACATCTCATCATCCGTGAGGGAGATCATGGCAAAGCTCGTCTATGAAGTCGTCCAGCACGACGGTGGTTGGGCGTACAAGGTCGGTGACACGTTCTCCGAGACCTTTCCCACCCACGATCATGCTCTTCGCGCCGCCGAAACTGCCGCCGCAGAACAGCGGGTGTCCGGCTCGACCGATGGTATCCAGTATGAGGACAGCGAAGGCCGCTGGCATGACGAACTTGCCAAGGGCGACGACCGTCCCGATACCGAAGTTTCCGAATAGAGCGGTTCGGGCGCGGTGTTTGCGACCGCAATCTCGATCGGTGTTGTAGCTATTGCATCGGCGTCCGTGCGGACAATGCGAAGGCCTTTGCTGCCGTGCGCACGATCAACGCTGCGACCCGATCCGGCTCGATGAACTGCGGCATATGCCCGAGACCGTCGACCAGATCGAGTTCCATATTTCGGATACGGCCGGTGAGCGACTGGCCGTTTAGTCGATAGTCGATGACACGGTCGGACGTGCCAAAGAGCACGCCCACAGGCACGGCGATCTCTTCGTAACGCGCCTCTACGTCGCCGAGATCGCGCTCGATCGCCACGAGATCGGCCGAAGTCGCATAGATGTGGCTACGCCGAAGTCCGGCGAGCCCGCCGCCGACGGTGCCATAATCCTTCGTCGGCTCTTGCGGCCCGAAAACGAAGCCTAGCGTCTGCGGGGCATATTTGAGGGATGTAGGCACCCACACGGTCTGCGCCATGAGGCGACGCAGAAGCGCTGAGCGGACGTAAAGCGACCTGAATTCCGGCCGCAACTCATCTTCGAGATGGGTCAAGGGCGATAGCAAGACCAGACCGGACATAGCTTCGGGGTGTTCCAGCGCCAGCGTCAGCGCCACCGCCCCACCGAGCGAATGGCCGACGACCAGCGGCTTTTCCAACCCCAGTTTCTTGATGACGCGGTACACGACCTCGGCTTGCTCGCGCAGGCTGCCCGCGAAATCAGACGGTCGCGACGAGTAGCCCGAACCCGGCCGATCAAGTGCTATCAGCCTGAACTCACCGTCCAGCCGCGAAAACAGCGTGCCGCTGAAATGGTGCAGTTGTCCGCCGAGCCCATGAAGGAAGACGATCGGCCTGCCCTGCCCCTGATCGACGTAGTGGATGCGATGGCGGCCAAATTCGAGAAATCTGCCCGAAGCCGGAACCGCGCGTTCGGCTTCCTTCGCGATACGGCTTGTCGCCAGCACGAAATAGCCGACGACCAATGCCACAGCCAGGAAGGCAATGCTGGCGACCCAGCCCAAAACCGTGAATGCCGTCGCCATCGAACCTCCGCCGAACACCGCAGCAGCTTAGCCGCCTGCGGCGCCTCGACAAAGCCCACGAAACACAAAACGGGCGGCCTTTCGACCGCCCGTTGCTAAAATCACTTTAGTTGAAGCCTGTTAGGCGACTTCTTTCACAGCATTCGAGCCCTTGCCGTGCAGGCGAATGGCAATCTCGGCCACGCGCTTGCCCTGGAAGTGGGCGCCTTCGAGCTCCTGCGCCGAAGGCTGGCGCGAGCCGTCACCATCGGAGGTGGTGGTCATGCCGTAAGGTGCGCCGCCGCGGACCACGTCGTTGCCCATCTGGCCCTGGTAGGCATAAGACAGCGGCACGATAACCATGCCGTGGTGCTGCAAGTGGATCTGGGCGTTGATCAGCGCCAGTTCAGCGCCACCGTGCTGGGTCGCGGTCGAAACCATCACCGAGCCGACCTTGTCGAGCAAAGCGCCCTTGGCCCAGAGCGGGCCGGTCTGGTCGAGGAAGTTCTTCATCTGCGAAGCCATGGTGCCATAGCGGGTGGCGGTGCCGATGATGATGCCGTCATAGTCGGCCAGTTCAAGCGGATCGGCGATCGGTGCTTCCTGGTCGAGCTTGTAATAGGCGGCCTTGGCGACAGCCTCGGGAACGAGTTCAGGGACGCGCTTGATGGTCACGTCGGCGCCAGCGGCGCGCGCACCTTCGGCAGCGGCCTTGGCCATCTGCTCCATGTGGCCCCAACTGGAATAGTACAGGACAAGAATCTTAGCCATTTCATCGCTCCAAATCGGGAAAATCTCGCGGCGCCATCTTGGGTTGGCGTCTGGGAGAGATGTAATGCAAAGCCCGTTCAATGAAAGCACTGCAATGCGTGACGCATCGTTCACAGATCGGCGACTATTGCTCGCCAAGCCTGCCGGCGCTATCTGACGGAGGCCCACAATGGAGCTTTCGAAATGGCCGAAATCGTCACCGCAGCAATGGTCGTCATCGGCGACGAGATCCTGTCTGGCCGAACCAACGACAAAAACATCGGCCACCTCGCCGACATGATGACTGCCTCGGGCATCGACCTCAGGGAAGTGCGCATCGTGGCCGACGACGAAGACGAGATCGCCGCCGCCGTCAACGCGGTGCGCGCGCGCTACGATTATGTCTTCACCACTGGCGGCATTGGCCCGACGCATGACGACATCACCGCCGACTCGATCTCCAAGGCGTTCGGCGTGCCGTGCGAATACGAACCCCGTGCCTATGCCATGCTTGAGGCCAACTATGCCTCGCGCGGCATCGAGTTCTCCGAGGCACGCAAGCGCATGGCGCGCATGCCACGCGGTGCCGAACTCATCGAAAACCCTGTTTCGGTCGCACCTGGCTTCCGCATCGGCAACGTCCACGTCATGGCCGGCGTACCCTCGATCTTCCAGGCAATGCTCGACAATGTCATGCCGACGCTGAAAACCGGCACCAAGCTTTTGTCGACGACCGTGCAGTGCCCCTATGGCGAAGGCACCATCGGCGGCCCACTCGCCGAAATCCAGGAAGCGCACCCTGACACGATCATCGGTTCTTATCCGAAATATCTCGACGGCACGTTCTGGACCGAACTTGTCGTGCGCTCGCGCTCGCAGGAAGCCATGGATGTCGCGCGTGTTGCCATCGAATCAATGCTTGCGGACATAGCAAAAGCGGCCTGAACCCAAACACCCGATCCAAAATCGATGATTCCAACTCCTCGATCCAAGTCACATTGGAACAAGAGCGGGCATGATAGTGTTTCTTTGCTGAGCGCATTTCGGCTCGCGCCAAGGAGGACGCCATGCCATTCAAGACAATCGTCGTCATCATCCAGAGCGAGCGCGACGTCGCCCGGGTTCTCGATGTGGCGATCCCCTTTGCCGACCGGCACGAAAGCCACCTCATAGGTGTTCACGCCGAAGCGCTGGCGATGCCCTACACCACCGCCGTAGGCTTCCCCGACACCGAGTTCATCCAGGCCAACGCCGATCTTTGCAAGGAGCGCGCCGAAAAGGTTCAAAAGGCCTTCCTCGGCCGCATCGAGGGAGCCGGCGTATCGTTCGAATGGCGCAGTTTCGAGAGCTTTTCCGGCGACAGCGCCCTTTCCGGCGTCGAAAGTGCGCGCTGCGCGGACATCGTCATCGTTGGCCAAGGCGCTCCCGACGCCAAGGATTCGGTCGCGGCCGACATCGACTCCCTGATCTACGAGGCCGGCCGGCCGGTATTGGTGGTGCCACATTCTGCTCCTCTGATCTCGACATTTCGCCGCATCCTCGTTGCCTGGAACGGCAGCCGCGAGGCGGCACGCGCCGCCTTCGACGCCCTGCCCTTCATCCTCGAGGCGGATTCCACCGAAATCCTCGTCATCGACCCGATCGAGACAGCGGCCCAAAGCATCGACGCCGCCGGCGCTGAGATCGCGGCCGCTTTCGCGCGCCATGGCGCCAAGGTTTCGGTCAGCGTCGAGGAGTCCCGCGGCCATACCGTCGATGCGGTCATTCACAACAAGGTTGTCGAAACCGGTGCCGACCTTCTGGTGATGGGCGCCTACAGCCATTCGTGGCTGCGCGAGTTCCTGTTTGGCGGCGTCACCCGCAGCGTCCTGCAGGCCGGCGACGTCGCGATCTTGCTGTCGCGTTGATGAAGCCCGCGAAACTCCTCGCCCCGCCCTTGCCAAGGACGGGGCTTTCCGGCTAATTCCGCCTGCATTCCCTTATATCCGCGCCGTCTGGCGCGCCGAGCCGGAGTGCGCGTCACATGTCTCTTCCCGAAAAAGCCTTTCCCGTATCCTGGGACCAATTCCACCGCGATGCCCGCGCGCTCGCCTGGCGTCTCGCCGGCGTCAATCCGCAGTGGAAGGCGATCGTGTGCATCACCCGCGGCGGCCTCGTGCCGGCGGCCATCATCTCGCGCGAGCTCGGGATCCGACTGATTGAAACGATCTGCATCGCGTCTTACCACGACTACACCTCGCAGGGTCAATTGCAGGTTCTCAAGGAGATCACCCCGACCCTGCTCGAAGGCGAAGGCGAAAACGTTCTGATCGTCGATGACCTTACCGATACCGGCAAGACGGCGGCCATCGTTCGCGCGGTGATGCCCAAGGCGCATTTCGCCACAGTCTACGCCAAACCCAAGGGCCGGCCGCTGGTCGACACCTTCGTCACCGAAGTCTCCCAGGACACCTGGATCTATTTCCCCTGGGATCTCGGTTTCACCTACCAGAAGCCGATCGCCGACGACCACAAAGGCTGATCGCTCTTCTTCCTCCGACGTCACCAACGCCCAGCCCTCAAGCTGGGCGTTTTCGTTAGGAGTCTATTTACTTTTGTTACGGAGAATTAACCGTACACTTCGCGATACGGCGCATGATTCTACAATTCAGGTAGGGCCTGCCGATGCTGATGAAACCCGTCTACCACAGCCATCTTGTCGAACGGCTGCGCCGACTGTTCGGTGCGCCGGCCTGCAGGCTTCAGGTTGCCGCGCTGCCCTGGCACCGAACCTCCGCCGGCATCGAAATCATGCTCATCACCAGTCGCGACACCGGTCGCTGGGTTCTGCCCAAGGGCTGGCCGGAAACATCCGAACGATTGTGCGAGACCGCGGCGCGCGAGGCGAGCGAGGAAGCCGGCCTTAGCGGCTCCGTCGATACCCGCGAAGCCGGCCGCTATTTCTATCTCAAGGAACTTTCAAGCGGCGAACAAGTCGCTTGCGAGGTGCTTGTCTACCCCCTCGAGGTGCGCAAGGTCGCCGAAAAATGGAAAGAGCGGCGCCAGCGCACGCGCAAGTGGGTGTCGCCCAACGAAGCCTCGCGCATGGTCAATGAACCCGATCTTTGCCGGCTGATCTCGTCTTTCGGCGTGGCCCAGGGAAAAATCGCAGCCTGAGCGCATCAGGCGCGGCCGGCTGGCTGCGTTTTTTTCGAGCCCGTTTAGTTGGTCGCCGGCTTCGTTTTCGAAACCGGTTCTCCCCGTTATCCACATAAGTGACACACAAGATGTTGGGGTCACAAAATCTGCATAAACGAATTCTTGACCTTCCCCCCCGAGTCGCTTTTTATGACTCAAGCGCGCTTGTAGAGCACGTGACCGGAATGTTTTGAGGCCGGTCCTTTTCTCCAGATTTAGTGAGTTCTCGCTCGCATTTGCACCTGCCAGGCGGGGCGCTGTCGCGTGCGATTCCGAAGTGTCCAAGGGGTTTGCGGGTAGAAATTGGGGACTGGCGGAAATGTTCTGTTAATACTATATTTAGTGTTTGCAGGCAGATTGGACGCTAGATAGTGTGAGTTGTCCCTCATCGAGGGAGTCGCCATCAAAGTTTCAGTTCGACGGGCCCGGGATGGGCCGCAGGCTTGAAGGAAGACACCTCTACCTGGAGGTTTCCCACGCAAGCGGCGGCTAGCTCGGGAAAAGGCAACCGGCCGTCCAGGCAGCCGGGTCAAACGGGCTTGCGTCTTTCGCACAAGCAACGGGAAATTTCCCGCGAAAGACGCTATATATAGACAAAAGGAAATCGACCGATGCGCATCGAGCGGCGTTTCACCAAGGATGGACAATCGGCCTATGCGGAGATCGAATTCCGCAAGGCCCTCTCCGAGATCAAGAATCCGGATGGCTCGGTAGTCTTCCGGCTCGACAACATCGACGTGCCCGCGCAGTTTTCCCAGGTCGCGGCCGACATTCTGGCGCAGAAGTACTTCCGCAAGGCTGGTGTGCCCGCCCGCCTGAAGAAGGTCGAGGAAAACGATGTTCCTTCCTTCCTGTGGCGCTCTGTCGCCGATGAGGCCGAACTCGAAAAGCTGCCCGAAAGCGAGCGCTACGGCTCCGAGATCGACGCCCGCCAGGTGTTCGACCGTCTCGCCGGCACCTGGACCTACTGGGGCTGGAAGGGCGGCTACTTCAAGTCCGAGGACGACGCCCGCGCCTTCAAGGACGAGTTGTCCTACATGCTCGCCACCCAGCGCGTCGCGCCGAACTCGCCGCAGTGGTTCAACACCGGCCTGCACTGGGCCTATGGCATTGACGGCCCCGGCCAGGGCCATTTCTATGTCGATCCCTTCACCGGCAAGCTGACCAAGTCGAAGTCGTCTTACGAACACCCCCAGCCGCACGCCTGCTTCATCCAGTCGGTCGCCGACGACCTCGTCAACGAGGGTGGCATCATGGATCTGTGGGTGCGCGAGGCGCGCCTGTTCAAATACGGCTCGGGCACCGGCTCCAACTTCTCGCATCTGCGCGGCGAAGGCGAAAAGCTGTCGGGTGGCGGCAAGTCGTCGGGACTGATGAGCTTCCTCAAGATCGGCGACCGTGCGGCGGGCGCCATCAAGTCGGGCGGCACCACGCGCCGCGCGGCCAAGATGGTCGTCGTCGACGTCGACCATCCCGATATCGAATCCTATATCGACTGGAAGGTGAAGGAAGAGCAGAAGGTCGCGGCTCTCGTCACCGGCTCCAAGATCGTCAAGCAGCACCTCGCCAAGATCATGGCGGCCTGCGTCAACTGCGAAGGCCAGGACGACGATTGCTTCGACCCGGCGATCAACACCGCGCTCAAGCGCGAGATCAAGGCCGCCAAGAAGAACTCGGTGCCGGAGAACTACATCTACCGCGTCATCCAGTTCGCCAAGCAAGGCTACACCTCGATCGATTTCAAGACCTACGACACCGATTGGGATTCGGAGGCCTACCTCACCGTTTCGGGTCAGAACTCCAACAATTCGGTCTCGCTCAAGGACGACTTCCTGCGCGCTGTCGAGCAGGACAGCGACTGGCACCTGACCGCCCGCAAGGATGGCAAGGTTCTGAAGACGCTCAAGGCACGCGACCTGTGGGAAAAGATCGGCTACGCCGCCTGGGCGTCGGCCGATCCGGGCCTGCACTTCAACACCACGATGAACGACTGGCACACCTGCGCCTCGGCTGGCGCGATCCGCGCCTCGAACCCGTGCTCGGAATACATGTTCCTCGACGACACCGCCTGCAACCTGGCGTCGATCAACCTTCTGCCCTACCGCAACACCGACGGCACCATCGACATCGCGGCCTACGAGCACACCGTGCGCCTGTGGACCGTCGTGCTCGAAATCTCGGTGATGATGGCGCAGTTCCCGTCCAAGGAAATCGCCAAGCTGTCCTACGAATACCGTACGCTGGGCCTCGGCTACGCCAATATCGGCGGCCTGCTGATGACCTCTGGCATTCCTTATGACTCCGACGAAGGCCGCGCCATCGGCGGCGCGCTGACGGCGATCATGACCGGCGTGGCTTATGCCACCTCGGCAGAGATGGCCTCCGAACTCGGCGCCTTCGCCGACTACGACCGCAATGCGTCGAACATGCTGCGCGTCATGCGCAATCATCGCCGTGCCGCCTATGGCGACAAGGGCGGCTACGAAAAGCTGTCGGTCCACCCGGTGCCGCTGGTCGCTTCCGACCTCAAGCAGCCCGAACTGGTGACGCATGCCCGCGCTGCCTGGGACCGTGCCATCGAGCTCGGCGAGAAGCATGGCTACCGCAACGCCCAGGCAACGGTCATTGCGCCGACCGGCACGATCGGCCTGGTCATGGATTGCGATACCACCGGCATCGAGCCTGACTTCGCACTGGTGAAGTTCAAGAAGCTCGCCGGCGGCGGCTACTTCAAGATCATCAACCGCGCCGTGCCCGAAGCGCTGCGCACGCTAGGCTACAGCGAGGCCCAGATCGCCGAGATCGAGGCCTATGCCGTCGGCCACGGCAACCTCAACCAGGCACCGGGTGTGAACCCCGGCTCGCTGAAGGCGAAGGGCTTCACCGACGAGAAGGTCGAGGCGCTGAACGCCGCCCTCAAGAGCGCCTTCGACATCAAGTTCGTCTTCAACAAGTGGACGCTCGGCGAAGACTTCTGCAAGGACGTGCTCGGTCTCACCGACGCACAGCTCAACGACTTCTCGTTCGAGATGCTGCCCGCACTCGGCTTCTCCAAGCGCGACATCGAAGCCGCCAACATCCATGTCTGCGGTGCGATGACTCTCGAGGGAGCACCATTCCTGAAAGAAGAACACCTCGCCGTGTTCGACTGCGCCAATCCGTGCGGCAAGATCGGCAAGCGTTATCTCTCGGTCGAAAGCCACATCCGCATGATGGCGGCCGCCCAGCCCTTCATCTCGGGTGCCATCTCCAAGACCATCAACATGCCCAATGAGGCGACGGTCGAGGACTGCAAGAGCGCCTACATGCTGTCGTGGAAGCTGGCGCTCAAGGCCAACGCGCTCTACCGCGACGGCTCCAAGCTGTCGCAGCCGCTGAACGCCTCGCTCATATCGGATGAGGACGAGTATGAAGACGACGCCGTCGAGGCTTTGATCGCAGCCCCCGCCGCCGCCAAGGCGGTGCAGGTCACCGAAAAGATCGTCGAGCGTGTCATCGAGCGCCTCTACCGCGAGCGTGAAAAGCTGCCGAACCGCCGCAAGGGCTACACCCAAAAGGCCGTCGTCGGCGGCCACAAGGTCTATCTGCGCACCGGAGAGTTCGACGATGGCCGCCTCGGCGAGATCTTCATCGACATGCACAAGGAAGGTGCTGCCTTCCGCGCGATGATGAACAACTTCGCCATCTCGATCTCGCTCGGCCTGCAGTACGGCGTGCCGCTCGACGAATATGTCGAGGCCTTCACCTTCACCAAGTTCGAGCCGGCCGGCATGGTCGTCGGCAACGATGCGATCAAGAACGCCACCTCGATCCTCGACTATGTCTTCCGCGAGCTCGCCGTTTCCTATCTCGGCCGCCACGACCTGGCCCATGTCGACCAGTCGGATTTCGACAAGACGGCGCTCGGCAAGGGCATCACCGAAGGCAAGGCCCTGCCCTTCTCCAAGGGCCTGACCCGCGGCGCCTCCCCGCTCAAGGTCGTCTCCGGCGTGACCGGCAACGATCCCAAGGGTTCGGCTGCGGCAAGCCCGGCACGTACTACGCCCGTGACCGCCTTCTCCGGCTCCAACGTGCTGTCGCTCGCGCCAAAGGCTGCGATTTCGGCTGAAGCGTCCACCGCCTACAAGCGCGACTATGAAGAGCGCGCCAAGGAACTGGCCGAGGAAATCACGGTCGAACAGACCAGTGAGGAAACGACGGTCACCACCTCGCTGTTCACCGACGCCGCGGCCCAGGAAGCGGCGGACGCCAAGAAGGTCGCCGCCGACCGCCGCGCCAAGTCGATGCTGCAGGGCTACACCGGCAATTCCTGCTCGGAGTGCCAGAACTTCACCATGGTGCGCAACGGTACCTGCGAGAAGTGCGACACCTGCGGTGCGACGTCAGGGTGTTCGTGAGGAGTATCTGATCGGTGATGATGTGAGCGGACGCATAGTTTGGTCAGAAATTACCAAAGATTGCCTCAAACTGTAAAAAGTAACGAGGTTTGTCCCGACCTCCACTGAGAAAAAAGACCCGAGCGCCTTGCCTCGGGTCTTTTGATTCTAAGACGGCAGCAGCCTTGGTGTCGATCTTTCCAGTGAAGGGGAACGGCAGCTGATAGTCCTTGTCGTTGATTTCGCTTCGGGTATCGACACCGACGTCGAAGGTCTCGTCTGCGACCTGCTGGAAGCCGGTCCAGTGTCCTGCTCACCGGTGGCGATGACAGCGCCATCGACCTTCAGTTGCCACGGTCCAGCCGATCATTAGCAACAACCTCAAGGATGGGTTCGACCTTCGCTCGACGTCGATCTGGAACGTTAACCTGGAAGCGATTATTCGATCCCCTTCGGCTTCGGTGTCAGTTTAACAACAAGGTGACGGCGAACGCTTTCATCAAGCCGCAATACACCGTGTTTAGCCATGGGCCGGACAGCCCCGAATGTCATATATTCGCAGGGGTTAACTTCCAGTTCGCCATTGCGGAGCCAGATTGCCGGACTCCTGCCGTGGAGTACCAAAAAAGGCGTACGTCGGCCGGGACCTTCCTCGATTGGCAATGTCGGCGGCTGAGGCAGCGCAAACCGCCGCCAATTAAATGTTGCGTACTTCCCAAATTACCCAAAGGTGGGCAGGGTAAACCGCAATTCGCAGCGGCCAGCAGCGCGGGAGTCCTTGTCGGCGAGCCGCAGAAATATGCACCGAGTAGGAGGCCGCGAAGTCATGAAGCATGCGTATCTGTTGGTAGCCGCTGTTTTGGCCTTGGTCCCGATGGCGTCGGCGCAGAATGCTCCGGATAAAATGTCCATCGAGCAGATCGAGGAGGAGAAGGCCTATGCCGCCGGAATCCAGGTGGCGCTCTGGGGCCGTCCGTTAGTCGACAACGTCCACACACTGTCCGCAGCGCTGAAGGCGAATGCTGTCGGTCTGAACTATTTCAGGAAGTTCTCCGAC
>NZ_QGGX01000014.1 GCF_003148805.1 Aminobacter sp. AP02 | reverse complement strand
GAAATCCGAAATCTCCATAAGCCGTCGCCTGTGGCTCGCGGGTTCCTGCATGGGAGGCTTTCGTACGCCTGCCGGCACCCGAAACCCTTCATCATCTCGGTCGTTCCGCTTCTCACTGTCGCTGTCCATAACCTGCCATTCCGTGCAGCGACCGAATATCGGCGTGAGTGGGCCGAGATCTGCCGGCCCGCATTTCGCTGAGACGGTCATTCGGCAACCGACCCATAACCCTCACGGCACCGCTCCTTTGCGACCCGTCCGGCGGCGCCGGTCGCTAATAGCTCCGTTGCTAGCGCGGCTAACGAAGCTGCGATAGCCGCTCGCAACGTCAAATTCCTTTCCATTGGCTATGGATGCACCAGCCAGCCAGCCCCACATGGGCCAGAACTGCTGGCCAAAGTGCTACGCCTGAAAGACCGAAGTGTGTCCAGGCTAGGAAGAGGATCGCGGCGACGACGACGTTGTAGATGAGCATGCCGGCGACCAGTCCTCTCGCGGCAGGGCAATCTGCGTCATGCCGCGCCAGCCAGCAGGCAACGCCAAGCGCGAGCAGCGCCGCGCTAGCGATGCGACTGGCGATCAGGCCTGCGGTGGTACCTGGTGGTACGCCGAGCAGTAGTTCGACCAGCAATGCCGGCACCGCCATCAGCACCACTCCGGTCGCCGCCTCGAGCGCCCCCATTACCGAGAGAAGGGCCTTCCTGGTGTATGGCACGGACTCTGATCCGGCTTAATAGCACGGAGGAGCTGGGTAATAGCCGCAGGGTGGCGGATAATAAGGAGCCGCTGCGGCAGCGCCAATTGCAGCTCCGGCGGCCACTCCAGCCGCGACACCTGCGCCGCCATACCAGGCTCCGTGGTAGACGGGAGCATGCCAGTAGGCGCCGCCACGATAGCCATATCCACCGACATGGGCGAAGCCGCCGCCGCCCGGCCCACGAATGGCGAAGGCGTCGATGAACAGCGCCGCTGGTCCGCTGGCACCCGCCAGGCTTCCCTCAAGTACGGCAACGTCAAAGGTGAGCGTGGTGCCTTCCAGCTTGGGAGATTTCAGCGTCACCACCGCATCGCTCACATCACTGCCGTCGCCGCCCAGTACCGAGACAGTCGCGTTCGGCGGGTCGATGGCAAAGTTATCCTTGCCTTCGTCCCATTGCATGATGAACTGCTCGGTAGTGACGTGACCGGCAGCGCGTACCGGCCGATCGGCGAAGACGATGGAGTTCTTCGAAACGCCCGTTAACACCAACTTGGCCCCATCAAGTGTAGCGCCTGCCGAATTAATGACGGCAAGAGACGGTATCGGACCTGTCGGCTTGACCTGGCCGATAGTCTTTTCCAGCGGCACGTGGGGCTTCTTGGCGGCGTCTTGCGCCATCGCACCTGTGGTCGCGATGGCAAGACCTCCTGCAAAGGCAAACAGAGTTGCAACTTGGTTTAGCATCATAGGGGGGTAGTCCTTCTGTTCGACGTTGACCGTCGTCATGAGGGGGAGCGGCTGAGGGTGGGCCTCCCATTCGCGGGAAGCCCACTCGCTTAAGTGTCACAACTGCGACGGCCCGAGATTGACCGTCAGCTTGTCGATCGTGCCGGTGAACGGGAACGGCAGTTGATAGTCCTTGCCGTTTATTTCCGTCCGGGTGTCGTCCCCAATATCGAAGGTCTCGTCTGACACCTGCAGGAAGGAGATCGAGTTCTCCTGCTTGCCTTGGGCGACGACTTTTCCATCAACCTTCAACTCACCGGAGCCTCCTTTGGCGAGGCCAGGGCCCGCGTAGGTATAGTCGAACACGATCGTATGCTTTCCACGAGTGAGTGCGTCCTGTCCTACCCATTGATACTGGGCTAGCGTCAGCATGTTGTAGTTGAACACCGGCTTGCCCTTCAGCAGGTACAAGCCCCAACCACCCCAACGCCCGCCAATCGTAGCGATCACGCCGTCGCCGGCCTCCGGCACGTCGATGTCGGCTGTGATCGTGTAGGACTTGCCTATGATGCTCGGTGCGTTCGCCAGCGCGATACCCGAGTTAACCCCAGTGTAGGTGAACTCGGTTCGGCCGGCCGTCGCGCTCGGACGCGGCGCGACCGCGCGCGCAAACGACCTGTTGTCCAGCGGGAGGACATTGTATTTTACCGCCTCTGCGTCCCATAGCGCCCGCATTTCCTTGAGCTTGTCGGGCATTGCCGCGGCGAGATCGTTCGCTTGCGAGAAGTCCTTGCTCAGATCGTACAGTTCCCACTTGTAGTCTGTTGGAGAAGGCAAGGGCGCATTCAGAACCCACGGCCCATGCGGCGGGGTTGTGTTGGCGTACCAGCCTTCGTGATAAATTCCCCGATTGGCAATCATTTCGAAATACTGGGTTTTGCGGGTTGAAGGCGCATCGGCGTTCGCTTTGTCGAAGGTATAAGCCATGCTTACGCCTTCAGTCGCTTTCTGTTTGACGCCATCGACCATCTCGGGCGCCTTGACGCCCGTCGCCTCGAGGATCGTTGGCACGATGTCGATGAAATGGTGGAACTGATTGCGAACCCCACCGGCGTCCTTGATGCCGTTGGGCCATGACATGACCATGCCTTGCCGCGTCCCGCCGAAGTGCGAGGCGATCTGCTTGGTAAACTTGAACGGCGTGTCGAATGCCCAGGACCAGGCGACTGCCATGTGCGGGTATGTCTTCTCCGATCCCCACACATCGTAGTACTTGAGCTGCTCTTCGACGGGGATGTCGAGGATGCCGTTGTAGGAGGTCCACTGATTGGGGGTTCCGGACAGGGTGCCCTCGGGGCTCGTGCCATTGTCACCCACGATGTAAATGATCAGGGTGTTGTCCAACTCGCCGTTGTCAGCGACTTGTTTGATAACCCGGCCGATCTCGTCGTCGGTGTAGGCGGCATACGCGGCGAACACCTCGGCCTGGCGCGCGTAAAGCTTCTTCTGGTCTGCCGACAGGCTATCCCATTTCGGCAGGTCGTCGGGCCAGGCGGTCAACTCGGTGTTTGCCGGAATGACGCCCAGCTTCTTCTGGTTCGCGAAGATCTGCTCGCGCATGGCATTCCAGCCCATGTCGAACTTGCCCTTGAACTTGTCGATCCAAGGCTGTGTCGGATTATGCGGTGAATGCGTGCCGCCGGGCGCGTAGTACAGGAACCAGGGTGAACCCGGCGCGGCCGCTTTCATGCCTTGCAGATAGTCGATGGCTTTGTCGGCCATCTCGGTGGTGAGGTTGTATTTCCCTTCCTTGCCGACCCACGGAAAGATTTGCCTGTTGTTCTCGAACAGGTAAGGCGTCCACTGGTCGGTCTCGCCACCCATAAAGCCGTAGAAATAATCGAAGCCCATGCCGGACGGCCATTGGTCAAATGGACCGGCCACCGTGTACTGGAAGTCCGGCGTGTTGTGATTCTTGCCGAACCAGGATGTGGCGTAGCCATTGTCCTTCAGGATCCGACCGATCGTCGCGTCTTCAGGACCGATGATCGAATCATAGCCTGGAAAACCCGTCGACAGCTCCGTAATCACGCCGAAGCCGCCCGAGTGGTGGTTGCGTCCAGTTATCAGCGCTGCGCGGGACGGGGAACAGAGGGCAGTGGAGTTGAACTGCGTATAGCGCAACCCGGTGGCCGCCAGAGAATCCAGGGTTGGCGTTGGAATGACGCCTCCGAAGGTTCCGCTGACGCCATAGCCCTGGTCGTCCGTCATGATCAGCAGCACGTTGGGCGCACCCTTGGGCGGCGTGATCCGCGGCGCCCACCAGGTCTTAGATCCCTCAAGGGTTTCCTTGATCACCCCGCCGAACGGCGGAGTAGGCGCAGGGAGTTGGTTGCCAGGGATGGTCGTTGTAGCGCTGGGCGATCCCAATTCACCATTGACCTCTTGGGCCTGGCCAGAGCTTCCCCAGAATGTGAACGCAGTTAGAGCAGTGAACGCGAACGCAACCTTCATCATGGGATGAAATCCTGTGAGTGAGAACAGATACGTATCGGTGTGCTTGCGTATGGCTTGGTAAGGTCGAAGCGCCAACGGGCGGCTTTAGAGCATTTCCAAATGCGGGAACGCCGGGCAGCTATCTACGGGCCAGGCGAACTTATGGGCTCTCTGATGAAGGCCTGTTTTCGAGAATGGTCCCAGGGAGGCCGTTTGGCAATATCAATCTAGGATTTCAAATCTTGAGCTACGCAACTTTTCCTCGGATGCGATCCGCCTGTGGCTCTGGACGAGCTTGGTTATTTGGGTATGGAGAAATCACAAGATGCCGCGACGACATCTCACTTGCGACATTTGGCAAGCAATTCCTTGTCTCCCGCCCGAGTAAAGACACGACGGAGCACGCGTGAACGGCCAGCATGGGGCGCAAAGCTGTCGGTCGCTTCGGCTGACCGAACGTCAGTTTGTATCACTCGTCCACGGAAAGCGGCCGGACACGTTCCCACCCCGAATCCGACACTGCGTGGCGACTGGTGACCTTTGGCAGCAAACGACCTCATTGTCGCCGTTCGGGGTGCTTCCGTCGCCGCCCGAAACTTGCCATTCGTCCGGTTTCCCACGGACGGCAGAACCGGGGCCGGGAGGGGCGTATTCGGCAGACACCTGCCGTTTAGCTGCAAAGTAATCACGGTCGAAAATGAGGCGCTGGTATTTAACCGACGCGGACGTTCGAACCAGCATGGGTGATGGTGGCATCGCGCCCTATTGGAGACGCGTCAGCTGTTCGCCAAGTCCAACGGCTTTTTGCATGCCCGTGTAGCCGGCTTGTACGCCGGTGGCCTCGCTGGCGCAGTTTTCCGCAATGGACCCTGTCCTTGCGGAAATCCAGACGTCTCATCACAGGTTCCTTCGGATTTCGAAATGTAAGCATTTCGACTCGGCTCTTTATTTGGGTGCCATCTGACTGAATCCTTGAGATACCACGCAGGACAACGAATGCCTTCGACAGGAAAATCAAAAATCATGACCATGGGGAATATGTCTTGTTTAGAAATGGGCAGGACCGAGCGAATTCGCCGAAAATATTACGGACGTTACGTGTCCGGATTGGCGATCGTAGTCATCCTTCTACTGATAGTCCGCGCCTTTAAAAATGGAATGATCGACTGGGGGATCGTAGGCGAATTCCTGACAGCTGAATCAATACTGGTCGGATTACTGAAAACCATAATCATGGCGCCGCTGGCCATGTTGCTGGGCCTGGTGCTGGGCCTGGTGATCGCGCTGATGCGGATGTCGCCG
Organism: Aminobacter sp. AP02; assembly: GCF_003148805.1. Classification (GTDB taxonomy): domain Bacteria; phylum Pseudomonadota; class Alphaproteobacteria; order Rhizobiales; family Rhizobiaceae; genus Aminobacter. The sequence goes on along the minus strand of NZ_QGGX01000014.1, from coordinate 149,014 downwards.
AACCCGGTCTGCAGCAGTTTCGCCGTCGGCTACATGTGGCTGTTTCGCGGAAGCCCGCAACTGCTCCAGCTTTTCCTCTGGTACAACATCGCCCTGGTCTTTCCGACCATCACTATTCCCTATCTCTTCTCGATGCCGACCATCCAGGTGATGACGCCCTTCGTGGCGACGCTGCTTGGTCTCGGCATCTGCCAGAGCGCCTACACCGCCGAGGTGTTCCGCGCCGGCATCATCTCAGTCGACAAGGGCCAGGGAGAAGCCGCCGCAGCGCTGGGCATGGGTGGCGGGCTTAGCATGCGCCGCATCATCCTGCCCCAGGCCATGCGGGCCATCGTGCCCCCGGTCGGCAACGAGTTCATCGGCATGGTGAAGGCCACCTCGCTCGCAAGCGCCATCCAGTACACCGAAATCCTCAATGCCGCGCAGCGCATCTACTACGTCAATAACTACGTCATCGAACTGCTGATCGTGGCAACAGTCTGGTACCTGTTCATCGTCAGCCTTCTCACCATCGGCCAGAGTTTCCTCGAGCGGCGCATCGGTCGCGGTTTCGAGCGGCGCTAGGAGGCGGACATGAGCAACAAGGTAGAAATCCGCGGCCTGACCAAGTCCTTTGGCTCCGTGCAGGTCCTCCATGATGTCGATTTCACCGTGAAGGAGGGCGAGATCGTCTGCCTGATCGGCCCCTCAGGTTCCGGGAAGAGCACGCTGCTGCGCTGCATCAACCAGCTCGAGGAAGCACAGAGCGGCATAATTCGCGTCGACGGCTTGATTCAGGGCTGGTCGGAGCGAAGCGGCAAGCTCTATGAACTCAGCCCCCGGAACATCACCGCGCAGCGTTCCCACATCGGCATGGTGTTCCAGCGCTTCAATCTGTTCCCCCACCTGACCGCGCTGGAAAACATCATCGAGGCCCCCATCCATGTGCGCGGCATCCGCCGGGCCGAGGCCATCAAGCAGGCGCGCCAACTGCTCGAGAACGTCGGCTTGGCGAACAAGCAGGATTCCTATCCCTCCGAGCTTTCGGGCGGCCAGCAGCAGCGCGTGGCGATCGCAAGGGCGCTCGCCATGAAGCCGAGGCTGATGCTCTTCGACGAGCCGACCTCCGCGCTCGATCCCGAACTGGTCAGTGAGGTGCTGGCGGTCATGAAGAACCTCGCCGAGATCGGCATGACGATGATCGTCGTCACCCATGAGCTAGGCTTTGCCCGCGAGGTAGCCGACCGAGTGGCCTTCATGGACCAGGGCCGGATCGTCGAGAGCGGCACGCCGGAGGAGTTGCTGACCTCCCCCAGGAACAGCCGCACCAAGTCCTTCATTTCTTCAGTTCTGCAATGAAAAAAGGGAACACATGAAACACGATATCTTCAAGCTTGTGCTTGCCGGGGCGACCGCGCTTGCACTGATGGGAAGGGCTTCGGCAACTGAAGCGCCCGAGCCCTTCAAGTCCCAAGGCTATATCCGCGTTGGCATGGAGACCAACTCGCCGCCGATGGAGTTCCAGGACATCGCCACCGGCAAGCTGGTGGGCTTCAATGTCGAGATGGTGGAGAGCATCGCCAGGCACCTCGGTCTCGAAGTCAAGTACGAGATAATGGACGTGCCCTCGATGAGCCCGGCCCTGGACTCAGGCCGCATCGACATGATCGGCTCACATTTCAACGACACGCCGGCGCGCCATCGCAAGCTGACCTTCGTCGATTATGTCAGCACCGGGCCGATCTTCTACACGACGCGCGAGAACACCCAGATCTACAAGGAAGGCAAGCAGATCTGCGGCAAGGCCGTCGGAGCGCCCGAACACACCACCTACTACCGGCTGATCGGCGACTGGAGCCAGGCAAACTGCCCGGCCGACCAGCAGGTCGAAATCGTCGGCACCAAGGGTCTGCCCGACACCCAACTGCAGATTCGGCAGGGCCGCCTGGTGGCGGGAGCCATCGGCGCCGAGAAGATCTCCTATTGGGCAAAGGACCCCGAAAACAAGTTCGGGGGCATTGGCGAGCGCTTCTATTCGCAGCTCTACGGCTTCGCCTTCACCCATGCCAACTCCCCGCTGCGCGATGCGGTTAAGGCGGCTCTCGATGAGATGGTGAAGGCCGGCGAATACGATGCCCTGATCAAAAAATACGGTCTAGAAGACCAGAAGCTGGCCGAAATTACCATCGACGCCGGCACCGACTGAGCCTCCCAAAGCACTTCAGAAAGTTTGACAATGAACACTCTCACGATTGCGGGGGAGGTCCTTGAATTGGACCTCCTCTCCAAGTGGGCTCCCCAGACCTGCGCCGCATTGCGGGCATTGGGAAGCCTGAGCCTGCCGATGCAGCAGTCCACCTGGTGCGGCCCCACGCTGACCGGCAGCCTTTTCCGGGGCGCGCTGCTTGAGGTCGACAAGCTCGAACAGCCAGTCATTTCGCTGTACCCCGGCACCATCTGCCTGCGCCCGGTCGACGGGCGCAACGCAACCTACGATCCCATGGTCTGGGCCAAGTCGCCCGAGAGCTACAACGCCAGCGTCGAGCTCACCTTGGCCTACGGCTATGGCGAGTTTCGCAACGAGACCGGCCCGGCCTATGTCACGCCGGTCGCCATGATCCGCGGCTTCAACAAGGTCATGGCGGCCACTATCCGCGCAGCCGGCGCCCAGGGCGCCGCCGCTGCCGATTTCACCTTCGGAGGAGCGTGAACATGGCCCGCAGAGTCTATTTCAAGATCGGCGACATCAAGGGATCGGGCGTCCTCTATGACGATCTGGCGCCGCGCAATGTCGAGGTGCTGTGCTCCAACCTGCCAATGAACGACCCGATCCGCCACGCCCGCTGGAGCGGCCAGCAGGTCTACATCAAGATCGACCCGCTGGCGCGCAAATGCGATCGGGTCGAAAACCCCGTATCGCAGGTGAGCCGGGGCCAGATCACATTCCGGCCCGAGCGCGGCATGTTCTCGGTGGCCTATGGCCGCGCCCGGCTGGGCGACCAGCCGATCCATCATCGTACAGTCGCCGGCTTTGGCTCGCTGATCGGTCATCTCGACGAAAACGTCGATGCGCTACTGGAGGCGTTTGCCGAGACCGACAGCAAGGGTTCGATCCCGATCACCATCTCCCTGGAGGCACTCGCATGATCAAGATCTCCATCGGCGACAAGAGCGTGATGGCCGAGCTCATCGACGACGAGGCCCCCAAGGCGGTGGCTGCGCTGCGGGCCGCCCTGCCTCTTTCGGTCACGCTCAAGAGCCACAGCAACTGGTCGGGTCGCTGCAGCACATTCGACCTGCCCGGGGCACGCGCGATCACCCATCTCGAAACGCCGGTCTGCTCGCTCTATCCCGGCTATCTCGCGCTGCGGCCCGACTGGGGTGTCGTCGAGATCGGCTACGACGCTGCCGAGCTGCGTTCGGAGATCGGGCGCGAATATGGGTCGCTGATCGGGCGCATGGTCGGGGACCACGTGGACGAATTCCTGCGGTATCTCGACGCCATGCACTACACCGAAGGCGACCAGACGCTCGAGGTGAAGGCGGCCTGACGATCAGGCCGCCTTGCCGGCGACAGCATCGACGAACGCCCGGATGATGCGGTTGCCCCGCGTCCTTCGCCGGAACAGCGCCAGCGGAAAAATGAGATCGAAGGCGTTGGATGGCAGCGCCTTGATTTCAGTCAGCCGGCCGTCCTCGAGCATGCCGGCCGGCAGATAGCCCACCAGTTGCGTGCTGCCCAGAAGCGCCAGCTTTTCCTCGAGTTCGGCGGTGGTGGCCGCCGCGTGCAGGTCCGGCAGGATGCTGCGCTCCATAGAGGCCAGATGACCGGAGGAGACAAATCTATGCCTGCCCATGTCGGCATGCTGCAGTTCGGCGACGTCATGCAACGGGTGACGGGCCGAAGCCGCAAGGCGGTGGATCTCCACGCCAATCGGCTGGCGGTAGAAGTCTTCCTCCGGCGGGAAGGCGCCCACGGCAAGGTCGAGATTGCCCTTAAGGAGGGCATGCTCCAGCTCCTCCTGGCGATGGCGAGTGAACTCGAGCGCAACGTCGGGTGCGATCGCATTGTAGACCGAGATGGCCTCGAGCAGTTCGGGCAGGTCGCCGAGCCTGGCGCCATGCAGCAGCCCGATGCGGAGCCGGCCGAGCATGACCTTCTTCAGCCCCGACATGCCTTCGCGGAAATCGTCGAGGATGCCGAACAGCTCGACTGCCGACTGATAGACAACCTCGCCCTTGAGCGTCAGGCGAAAGCCGCTGCGGCCGCGTTCGCAAAGCTTGAAGCCAAGGCTCTCTTCGAGGCTGCCGATCTGGTTCGAGATCGTCGACTGGCTCAGGCCAAGGGCGAGCTGCGCCCGCGTGAAACCGCCCGCCTGCACGATGGCGACGAAGACGCGGAGATAGCGGATGTCCACTTCCGGATTGGTCCAAGCCATTCCTCGTCCTCTGCCTTTGCCCAGCGCTCCGGATGCGGCGCGCAGGGACATAATCCACACATGAAAGGAAATGCAAATGTCACAGTTCACGAATCCCGAGCCGGTCAACAAGGCGCCGCTCACCGAGAATTTCACCTGGCCTGAGGGCAAGAAATCTGCGCTTTTCACGTCCTTCGACGTGGACGCGGAATCCGTATGGCTGGGGATGGACGCCAAGAACGAGGAGCGCCTGGTGACGCTGTCCTATGGTGGCTATGAAGCCCGCGTCGGCCTTCCGAAGATCCTGGAACTCCTGGCCCGCCACGAGGTGCCGGCAACCTTCTTCGTCACGGGCTGGACGGTGGATGCCTACCCCGGGCTCTGCGAGGCGATCCTCAAGGGCGGCCATGAGATCGGCCATCACGGCTACATGCATTACCGCCCCGAGCCCGGCAATCTCGACTTGATGGCCGAGGAGATCGACCGCGGCCTGGAGGCGATGCAGCGGCGGCTTGGCATCACGCCCGTGGGGTATCGCGCGCCGGGTGGCGAAGGCTACAATGATTTTCTCGATCTCATGCAACAGCGCGGGCTGCGCTACTCCAGTTCATGGCGCGACGACATCCTGCCATATCGCCATGTGGTCAAGGGCAAGCCCGGCATGGTCGAGATCCCGGTCAACTTCAGCTACGACGACTGGCTCTACGGCATCACCCACCGCACCGCCTCGCGCGCCCTGTTCGGTCGCGAGGCCGTATTGGGCATCTGGAAGGACGAGTTCGACCAGACCCATGAATGGGGCGGCGTGACGACGACAGTGCTGCATCCGCAGGTTTCGGGCCGCCCGATGCGCTTCAAGATCCTGCATGAGTTCCTGAGCCATGTGCGCGCCCATGACGATGTCTGGCTGGCGACCGGCAAGGACATCTCCACCCATTTCGAAAGCTATGAAGCTGTCAGAGACCGGTCATAACGCTTCCTGGACCCGCATTGTTCGGCAACTGCGACGCCAACCTGAATCGGATGCCTGTGACAATCGCCGGTTACGGCTGGTTACGTTCGCACGGCCCTGGAAACTACAATCGCCTGCTCGCCTGCAGCCCCATGTCCGAGATTGAAAATATGAACATCACCGCTGCGAGCCACTGGTACCTACCAAGCCTAATTTCCACCTATTGGCCGGGTCTGGCGGTTACGGGCACGGTTGCGATCGCAGCCCAGTTCCTGTCCGACCACTACGGCGCGCCGGCGATGCTGATGGCGCTGCTGCTCGGCATTGCCTTCCACTTCCTGTCTGAAGAAGGACGTTGCGTCGCCGGCATCGACTTTTGCGCCAAGAAGGTGCTGCGCATCGGCGTGGCCCTGCTTGGCATGCGGATCAGCGTTGACCTGCTCATCGGGCTTGGCGCCGGCACCATCCTTTTGCTGGTCGCAGCCATCGCTGCAACCATCGTCTTTGGCCTGATCGCGGCAAAGCTGCTCGGCCGCGGCTGGCGGTTGGCGCTGCTCACCAGCGGCTCGGTCGCCATCTGTGGCGCTTCCGCTGCCATGGCAATCGCCGCCGTGTTGCCGAAGAACGAGTTCGCCGAACGCAACCTGATCTTCACCGTGTTGTCGGTGACGGTGCTGTCGACGCTCGCCATGATCGCCTACCCGATCATCGCCCAGATGATGGGGCTCGATGCCAGGGCCACAGGCATTTTTTTCGGCGGCACCATCCATGACGTCGCGCAGGTCGTCGGCGCTGGCTTTTCCGTGTCGCCCGAAGCCGGCGAGACGGCAACGTTGGTTAAGCTGATTCGGGTGACCATGCTCGCGCCCGTCGTGCTGATCTTCTCGATCACCACGCGCAATGTGGCACAGCCGGCCGGTGAGACGGGCAAGCGCCCACCGCTGCTGCCCGGCTTCGTCATCGCCTTCCTCATCCTCGCCGCTGCCAATTCATTCGGCCTCGTTCCCGAAGCCGTGTCGAAGGCCGGCATGGAGGCGTCGCGCTGGGCGCTGCTCGCCGGCATCGTCGCCGTCGGTATGAAGACCTCGCTTCGCCGCGTGCTCGACGTTGGCGGCGATGCGGTCGCCCTGATCGTTGCCGAGACGATCTTCATCGGCCTCTTCATCCTCGCCGGCATCTATTATCTGGGGCATGCCTGATGAAACCGCAAGAGGGCAAGAGCTTGCCACGCTCGCAGCACACGGCTCTCCGAACCTGTAGGGCCTTTTCGATCCGCGGACCGACATTGAGCGCGTTGTTGCTTGGCTGCGTGGGGGCCGAGCGCAGACTGTCGGGTTTTGGGTGTCGAGTGTACGTTAGCTGCCTTTGATGCACAGCATGCAAACAGCGCAGTGCCGTCTTGGGCAGACGGCAGGACTGGTAGCGGAGCAATTCAGCTACGCTTGCCGCGATCCTTCCATCATGTTTCGCCAGACGGTTTCAATGTGCTCGCGCATGGCGCGTTCCGCGGCGGTGCTGTCTCGGTCCAGCATCGCCCGGACGATGGCGTCGTGTTCCTTGAAGCTGTGGTGGTCCGGGGATGGACCGGGCGAGCCTTCGCGGCGCCGGCCCCAGGCGACCGTGCGCCGCACATTGTTCAGATTGTCGAACGTCATCACCAGAACCTTGTTCTGGGTGGCGTTGGCGATAACGCTGTGAAAGCGGTTGTCCCAATTCTCATACCGCCGCCAGGTATCGGCCTCGCGCCCCCGTTTCGCGCAGAGCTGCAGTTCCGCCAGATCAGACGCCGACGCGTTCATCGCTGCTTCTGCCGCCAGCATCGGCTCGATCAGACGTCGTGCCCGCAGCACTTCGGCCGGGCTGGCATAGTTGGCGACGTTGGTGATGTCGGCCGGATTTTCGGCCGGTCGCCTGCCGAGGAACGTCCCCTTGCCGACGTGCCGCCAGATCCGCCCCTCCGACTCTGCGATGGCCAGCGCCTTGCGCAAGGCTCCGCGCGAGACGCCAAGGATTTCGCAAAGCTCGCGCTCGGCGGGTAGCCGTCCTTCCTCCTCGGGTTCCAACTGGGCCAGAAACGCCTGCAGCTGGGTGAAGGCCGCCCGCGCTTCGTCCCGAACCAATATGTCAGCCGATTTGGATTGAAAACCTTCTGGTAGCGTCATGCAACCTCCCTGGGTTGTGTGTTTCCGGCTCCATACCGCAGTTTTACGCTGCTGCAGGAGGCATGGGCCGACAACCTCTCACATCGGTATCGAAATCGTGAAGTAAACCACTTGCCATAATTAATAAATTGGGCAAGATTGGTTTTCAACACCCTGTGAGACCCGCACATGAACGAACAGACAAGCCTGCAGCCAAACTCCGAAGCCAAATTCGCGGTACCTCCGCCGACACTGATGACCATTCCCGTAGAAGGCAGTGCCAAGCTTTTTCCGGTCCGTCGCATCTACTGCGTCGGTCGCAACTATGCGGCACACGCCGTTGAAATGGGACACGACCCGTCCAAGGAGCCTCCCTTCTTTTTCCAGAAGAACCCGGACAATATCATCCTGGCGGGCGCAGATTTTCCTTATCCGTCCAAGTCGAGCGATGTACATTTCGAGGCCGAATTGGTGATTGCGCTTGGCAAGGGCGGATCCAACATTCCGCAGGCCGAGGCGCTCGACCACGTGTTTGGCTATGCCGTCGGACTGGATATGACGCGCCGTGACCTGCAGGGGGAGGCAAAGGATCTGCGCCGACCATGGGAGGTCGGCAAGGCATTCGAATCGTCGGCTCCTTGCGGCAACATCGTGCCGGCCGCCAAGATCGGTCATCCGACGAGGGGCGAGATCTGGCTCGATGTGGACGGCGAACGCCGCCAGACCGGCGACCTAAACCAATTGATCTGGAAGACGCCGGAAATCATCGCCTACCTGTCCGGGTTGTTCATTCTGGCGCCGGGGGACCTGATCTTTTCCGGTACGCCGTCGGGCGTCGGCGCCGTCGAGCGCGGCCAGACCATGCGTCTGCATGTGGACGGCGTGGGCGACCTCGAAGTGCGCGTCGTCTGACGCATCGGTTCAGCGACAATCAACAGCAAGGGGCAATCATGATTATCGGCATCGACCACATTGAGATCATCGTTCGAGACGTCAAGGAGTATGTCGAATTCTATCAGAAGCTGGGTTTCAAGCTCCTGAAGTGGACCGAGCACCACGGCGGCTCGGCCGAGTTGCAGCTGCCCGGCGACGACCAGCCGATCTTCGAGATTCACCAGCTGCTTTACGAGGAGAATCCCGGCATCAATCACATATCGTTCAAGGTGCGCGACATCGATGCGACGCACAAGGAACTCAAGGATGCCGGCATCGCCTTCCAGAAAGACGTGCATGCCTCCCCGACGACCGGCCGCAAGAACGCGCTCCTGCGCGATCCCGATGGCTGGCGCCTCCAGCTCTCGGACGAGAAGCGCGGCGAAGGGCAGGTCATCCAGAGGTAGGACCTGAATCGGGGACGTATCTGGTGCGCAGATCTCTGTTCGAGAACCTGAGATCGAGCTCCATGCGCAGGCAATTGCTTGGCGTCTCCTGCCGGTTATCGACCTTCACGACGACGAAGGCGAGATGCTTGGCCTGGTTGGCGCGCCGGGCTCGGTGACGGTGCAATCCGCGCTCCATCAGGGACCCTTGCCTGCGACAGCGCGCATTGCGCATCGCGCAGGCAAGATTGAAAATGTTTGAGCGGCGCAAGGTTTGCTTAATCGAGCCTGCCTTGCGCCGACGGACGCCACATAAAACAAAAAGAGGCGACTTGCGAGCGTTGTCCCCGTCTTTTGTACGAACGGTCATGCGGTCGCAGTGCAAAGAGGGGAACCGGCAGTGATACACAGATCGATACTTCAGGGAAAACTGGAGATTCTGAAAGAGCTCTTCAACGTTTCGTCCTCCGCCGGAGCTGAGGACATCACTTCGAATGCACCTGCGGCCGGCGCGCATAACCGGTCCTTGCTGCGCGATTCCAAAGCTCGGTTCGGCGGTGGCTTGATCGTCGGACTTGGCTTCTCTGCGCTAGCGTTTGCGGGTTCCGCATCAGCGCAGGACGCCCAACCGAAGAGGGGCGGCACGGCGGTCTTCGTTCTTCAAGAGGACCCCACCTACTTGACTCGCGACCTGACCACGAACAGCGAAACCGGCACCATCGGCTGCATTCTTTACCAGGGCCTGATGGGCATCAACGCCGAAGGGGAAGCCTATCCGCTTCTCGCCAAGTCGGTCGACATCAGCGACGACAAGCTGACCTACAAGTTCGTGCTCAACGATGCCCGCTGGCAGGACGGCAAGCCTATTACCGCGAAGGACGTCAAGTACACCTACGAAGAGATCAGCGGCAAGCACAGCCCGACCTTCAAGCGTACGCTGACCTCGATCGACAAGATCGAGGCCGTCTCCGACAAGGAAATCGTGATCACGCTGAAGAAGCCTTACGGGCCGATTCTCATCGCGCTGACATGCCAGCAGGGCGCTGCAATCCTGCCCGAGCATGTCTATGTCGGCACCGATCCCCTGACCAACAAGGCTTCGAACGCCGAGCCGGTCTCCAGCGGTCCGTTCATCCTGAAGGAATGGGTGCGCGGAAGCCATCTGAGGTTGGTCAAGAACCCCGACTATTGGGAACAGGGCAAGCCCTACCTCGATGAGATCATCGCCCAGGTCGTTCCCTCCGGTGCAGGACGCACGCAGGCTTTGCTCTCGGGCCAGGTGGATCGTATTCCGTGGTTCGCCTTGGAAACCTCCGACTATCCGCTGATCGAGCGCAATCCGCAGCTGCTGCTGCAGCCGGCCCGCAAGCCGCCGGCCACGGACTTCATTTCGATCAACACCGAGAAGAAACCGTTCGACGACAAGCGTGTACGCCAGGCGCTGATGTTTGCGACCGACCGCGAGTTTCTTCTGAAGTCGGCCTTCAACGGCCAGGGAGCGGCAAGCACGTCGCCGTTTGCGGGCGGCTTCCCCTGGGCGATCGATCCTGAGATGGATCTCTCGAAAATGTACCCATACGACCCGGCGCGCGCCAATGCGCTTCTGGACGAGGCTGGTGTGACGCGGGACGCTTCGGGCAAACGCCTGTCCATGAACTTCATCATCGAGCCCGGTGAAGAAGGCGGAAGCCAGATTGCCGCCGCGCTCAAGAACATGTGGGAGCAGGTCGGCATCGATCTGACCATCGAGACCATCCAGCCTCCTCTGTCGACCGAGCGTATCGCGAAGGGCGAAGCCAACATCGCTTACCACGGCTACAGCAGCGGCGGCGACCCCGCGATCGGTTGGTCCGGACAGTTCGTCTCGACAACGATCGGATCGCTCCGCGGCAACGCCGCACGCTATTCCAATCCGGAGATCGATGAACTCTTCACCCTTGGGCAGAGCGAAACCGATCTCGATGCTCGGGGCGTCTACTACAAGAAGGCGCAGAAGATCCTCGGCGAGGATATGCCGATCCTGACCATCCATGATCCGGTTGACAAGGAAGCCCAGGGCGCCTGGCTCAAAGGTATGGAGAACGAGTACATGTTCCCGACCTGGCGCGACGCCTGGGTCGACAAGTAGACCGGTTGGCCGGACGGCTCGCTTTCGGCGCAGCCAATCGCGGAGTGGACGCGGAAGCTTCCGCGCCCACTCCGCTCAAGAATTGTGACTATCCATGTATCTCCTCTTCGGTGCGCACAGTGCCTTTATGGTCGGCGCGGCGAGCAACACAGAGACTGAGACGTGCGATCATTTATTATCCGAAGACTAATCACATCCGTTCCGGTCATCCTGGCAATCGTGCTGGTAAGCTTCGTTCTGACCCGTTTGGTTCCGGGCGACCCGATCGTCGCTCTCGTCGGTGACTATCCCGTACCACCCGAATATGTCGAAGAGCGTCGCCAGGCTTTCGGCCTGGATCAGCCGATCTATGTCCAAACTCTCATCTATTTCAAGAATCTGTTTCTCGGGGATTTCGGCTACTCGTTCGTCAATCGGCTTCCAGTGATGGACGTCATTCTGCAGCGCGCTGCGAACACGCTCCTACTGGTCGTGCCTAGCCAGATCCTCGGGTCGATCATCGCAGTGCTGCTGGCTTCGATGGCCATCCGCCGACCAGGCGGGCGCCTCGATACAGGACTGACCTCGCTGATCCTCTTCGTCGACTCTATCCCGATCTTCTGGGTCGGTCAGGTGTTTATCATTGTCTTTGCGGTTCAGCTGGGTCTGTTCCCGGTCCAGGGAATGTTCAACATCCGGTCGACCGGCTCGAATGTCATTCTTGATTTTCTTTGGCACTGGGCCTTGCCCGGATCGATCGTGAGCACCTTCGCGATGGTCGCCATAGCAAGGGTGGCGCGCGTGAGCATGATCGAGGTATCGCGCCTCGATTTCATCACTACCGCCACCGCGAAAGGCCTCAACAGGCGGCGCGTGTTCTTCAGGCACATACTGCCGAACGCTATGGTCCCTGTTATTGCCGTCATCGGCTACACTTTCGGGCAGGCGCTGACGAGCTCGTTCATGATAGAAGCGGTCTTCGGCTGGCCGGGCATCGGCGAGTTGTTCCTGAGGTCGGTTGCGTCCCGCGACTACCCAGTCCTGCAGGGCATCTTCTTGCTCACAGCGACCCTTGTGGTCCTGTCGAATCTGCTTAGCGACGTCATCTCCTCGCAGATGGACCCGAGGATTGAATATGGCCGCTGAGAAATCTTCACGGCTGCTGCAAGCCTTCAAGAGCCGCAAGATTCTACAATTTGGTCTGGCGTTGTCTTGTGTGCTGCTGTTCGCGGGCATTTTCGGCCCATCGCTGCTGGTCGATCGCGGCCCGAACCAGATCTCGCAGTCGATCCTGGCACCGCCTTCGGCCGACGCGCTTTTCGGGACGGACGAACTGGGGCGCAGCGTGCTCACCCAGATCGTTTACGGGGTGAGGACATCGCTGGTCGTGGGGCTTGCGGCGGCGGCCACGGCGATGACGCTGGGCGTCGTGATGGGAGCAATCAGCGGCTATTTCGGCGGCAGGGTCGACACTTTCGTTTCACGAATTACCGAGACATTCCAGGTCATGCCGACCTTCGTCCTGGCGGCGCTTGTGGTCGCCATGGCGGGTACCGGCATGCTGAAGGTCATTTTCATCATCGCGATCCTGGCCTGGCCGCAATCCGCCCGCGTGATGCGAGCGCAAGTCATGAAGATGAAGTCCATGGAATTCGTCGATGCGCTGCGGTGCCTCGGCATTGCGGAGCACAAGATCCTCTGGCGGGAGATCCTGCCCAATGCCATCCCGCCGGTCATTCCGGTGGGGACGCTGGTGATCGGGCAAGCGATCCTGTTGGAAGCCTCGCTGGCCTTCTTTGGCCTGACCTCACCCGAGGTCGCGAGTTGGGGCCGCTTGCTGACCTCCGGGCAGCAGTATTTCTACTTCGCCTGGTGGCTGACGGTATTCCCGGGACTCGCGATCGTGATTACCGTGCTGACCTTCAATCTTGTCGGCGACGCATTGAACCAGGCATTCAATCCACGGTCGGGGGACGCATGATGCAAAGCACACCAGTCCTGCATCTGAAAGACCTGAGCGTCGCCTTCCGGGGTGTGCGCGTTGTCAAAGGCGTGACGCTGACCGTCCCGCCTGGCGAGGCGGTCGGAATCATCGGCGAGACCGGATCAGGAAAATCCACCGTCGCGCGCTCGATTCTCGGCCTGCTACCAGAGGAGACGGCGGAGATCGGCTTCTCCGAATACCAGGTCGAAGGAAAGCCGATCTCTCGCTCGGCGATTCCCTCGCTTCGGGGCGGAAAGATCGCCATGATTTTCCAGGATCCACTGAGCTATCTCAATCCGATCATGCGAATCGACAAGCAGATCGCAGAGTCGGTCCAGCTTCATGGAAAGGACGAGAATGTCGACCGACGGGTGAGCGAGCTACTCGATCTCGTGCGCCTACCGGTCTCCCGCAAGAGTTCGTATCCGCATGAACTGTCCGGCGGCATGCGCCAGCGCGTTCTGATCGCTATCGCGATTGCCTGTCGGCCCCGGCTTCTCATCGCCGACGAGCCTACGACCGCTCTTGACGTCACCACGCAGGCAAAGGTCCTGGACCTGCTCCGCGACATCAGAGCGGCTTTCGGTACGTCTCTTCTGCTCATCTCGCACGACCTCGGCGTCATCAGCGCGCTTTGCGAGAAGATCTATGTGATGCGGCATGGGGAGTTCCTCGAGTCCGGATCGATCGACACAGTGTTCGGGAATCCCCAGAGTACCTACACATCGACTCTGCTGGAGGCCGATCGGTTGTTGCTGGACGAGAATGGACGCTTCAAGACCTTCGAGGGCGATCAGACATGGTAGAAAATACGTCGCTGAGATCTGAAGTGGCCCCTATCCTAAGGCTGCGCGACATCTCCAAGAAGTACTACACGCGAGACGGCGGTGTATTCTACGCGCTGAAAGAGGTTTCGCTCGACGTCATGCCAGGCGAGACGCTGGCTCTGGTCGGCGAAAGCGGATCTGGCAAGTCGACGCTCGCGAGGATGGCGCTGAATCTCGCCAAACCCGACGCGGGCTGGGTAGAGCTCGCGGGGCATCGAACCTCCGAGATGAGTGCCCAGGAGATGAAGCCGCATCGGTCGAAGATACAGCCCGTGTTCCAGGATTCGAGCGCAACCTTCAATCCACGCAGGACGGTGCGCCAGATCTTGGCGCAAGCCATGCGCTCAACGTCCAACCCCGACGACGCGGAGGTCGAGGCCAAATCGATCGCTATCCTCGAGCAGATGAGCCTGCGACCTGCACAACAGATCCTGAAGCGCTTCCCGCACGAGCTGAGCGGCGGGCAGAGACAACGGCTGAACATCGCACGTGCCATCTGCGTCAATCCGAGCATCATTGTGGCGGACGAGCCGCTTTCGGGTGCGGACGTCTCCATCCGCGGAAAGGTCCTGAACCTGCTGCGGGACATACAGGAACAGGCGGGTGTCGCGTACCTGTTCATCACGCACGATATCGCCGTGTCCCATGCGTTCGCCAACCGGATCGCGGTGATGCACGAGGGAAAGATTGTCGAGTACGGCGAAGCACGTGAAGTCGTGGAGAGCCCGAAACATCCTTACACCAAAGTGCTCATTGAATCGGCGTTGTTGGGCCGCGAGCGTCTTGACGCACTGCGGTAGGAGGATACGCGGCATACAGCCCTTCACGCTCCGGGGTTCGAGGTCGCCCCAGAGCGGCGACCTCGAACCCAGACTTTGTATTGTCCTCTTAATGGCGTTGGTCTTGCAGCGTGATCGAAAATCTGCGACCTGCGGTTTTTGCTTGTCTCGCTCACCGGTTTAAGCCGAACTTCTTGCGGACTGCTCCGTACAGAAAGCCGCGAGCCGAGTGAGCCTGCCGACCAGTAACATCCATCAATGCCACAACGGTGGATCCTCTAACGCAGCGGAGCTTGTTCAAGACGATGTCTGAGTTGGACACGTTTGGCGCCTCGCGATTGACTCAGCTTGCCGTCTTCAGGGCATCATCCAATACAGCTGGTACAGCACTGGGTTCGAGTTGGGATGCTTCAGACATTTTTGCCCTTCGTCATCCCTGGCGGACGAAGGAAGAGCCGTGCAGTGGATGACGATACGAAAGCTCAGAGGTCGTTTGGCGTAAGTCCTGCCGAGAAGAACGCCATGCGTTTGCTTGGCACCGTCGATCCGTGCGTTGACCTGCTGCAGGAATGGGAACACGCCCACCACATGGCAGTGGTGCTGTGCCGACTGCAGCAGCGTCTCGAGACACGGATACGGAATGCGCTTGCGTCGTCCGATTCTGGTGGCGAACGGCGTCAAACTTCGACATCGACCGTGGCAGATAGCCAGGCACGTTGGGACGCCCTTGACCATGAGGTCGGATATTCGCGGACCCGTCACGCCGAGCTCCAGGCCGTCGAGGCTGAACTGGAAATTTTGGATAGCGTGGCCGCCACTCGCGCACGGTCGCTTCGCGGAGTGGTCGCCAAGCTGCGGATCATCGTCGGTGGCGGCGAGAATACGGCTGACCCCTCGGCATTCCCCTGGCCGCAAATTCAGTCGGCACTAGACGATCTTGAGGCGCTCGGCGACCCCGGCATAGCCGATCCTCTGTCGGCCTTGGCGAGCCATGTTCCCCGGCGCCATCCAGGTTAGCGCCAATCCGGCCGCTGAGAGCCGTAGCTCTCGCGAATTCCAGGGAACTGAACGAACGCAGGATCGCGGGAGACGAGACTGCGGCGACCCGGACCGCCCGAACAGCGGCGGTCCGGGACTGTTTACAACATTGGGAGAGAGAGAATGACCTTTAGAAGTTCTGTACGCCTGTGGCTTGCATTCATGTGGGGCGTTTTGCTCGCACTGATCGTTGCCTTGCCAGGTGGTCCGGCCTTTGCCGAGACGACGAAGGAACGTGTGCTGCGCGAAGGCAAGATCGTCATCGGCATCCACAACCGGACGCCATGGGGCTTTCGTGATGAAGCCACAGGAGAGGCGAAGGGGTGGCATCCAGACCTGTTGAGGGCTGCCTTCTCCGAGCTTGGGGTCAAGGAGATCGACATCAGGGTCACCGAGTTCGGCGCCCTGATCCCGGGCCTGCTCGCCGGCCGCTTCGATGCCGTGGCCTCCGGTCTTTCGATCACGCCCGAGCGCTGCCGGCAGGTCGCCTTCGGTGCTCCTGATCTGAAGGTCCACGATGCGGCCATCGTGCTCGCCGGCAATCCAAAACAGATCCATGGGTTCGAGGACATTGTAAGCCAGAACATCATCATGGGTGCCGGCCGCGGCAGTGTGTCAGTCAGGAATGCGACTGCCGCCGGCGTGCCGGAAGGCAATATGCTGCTGTTCCCCGACATCGAGGCGAACATCTCAGCCCTGCGCTCTGGCCGCATCGATGTGACGGTACTGTCCTCGCCCACCGCGATCGGTCTGCTCGCCAGCGGCAAGCTGAAGGGCTTGGAGAGTGCCGCCCCCTTCGTGACGACGGACGACCAGGCAACCTACGCCGCTGTTGCCTTCCGCAGCGAAGACCAGGATCTCAGGGCACTGTGGGATGAGAGGCTTGTGGCGCTGACGAAGGACGGCACGGTCACCAAGGTCATGGCCAGATATGGCTTTGGCGAGACTGAGGTCGTGCCTGATACCGTCACCGTCGAGAAGCTCTGCGGTACGGCTGGTGCCGGCAAATGAGCATCCTCGAGATCTGGCTCGGCATCCTGCAGGGCTTTCGCGTCACCGCTCTGGTGACGCTCTATGGCCTTGTCTTTGCCATTCCCTTCGGCCTCGTCTTTGGCGTTGCCCAATACATGACCACGGGCCCGGCGCGGTTCGTGGTGACGTCGGTCATCGAGTTCTGGCGCAGCTCCGCCGTCATCATCCTGCTGTTCGTGTTCTATTACGCACTGCCGCTTGCCGGACTGGCGCTGTCGGCAATGACTGTCAGTGCCATGGTGCTTGGGCTCAACATTGGCGGTTATGCCAGCCAGGCCGTCAGAGCCGGCCTGCAGGCGCTGGATCGCGGCCAGAAGGAAGCTGGCCAGGCACTGGGGCTGTCGCGTTCCACCATCCTGTTGCGCATTGAACTGCCGCAGGCACTCGTCGCCATGAGCCCGACCTTCATCAACCAGCTCATCCAGCTGGTGAAGGCGACATCGCTTGTCTCGCTGGTGACGCTGAGCGACATGACCTTCCGCGCCAAGGAGATCTCGCAGATCGAGTACGACCCGGTGCCGATCTACAGCTCGCTGCTGCTGGCCTATTTCATCGTCTGTTATCCGGTCGCACTTTTCGGCCGCTGGGTGGAACGGCGCATCAACCCGGTAAGGGAGGCGCGTTGTGCAGTTTGATATCGCCTTTGCGCTGTCGACGGTGCCGAGCATCCTCAGTGCCATTGGCATGACGCTGCTGGTGGCAGCAGTCAGCTGTGTTGGCGCCTCGGCAGTCGGTTTTGGCCTTGAACTCATCCGCCGCTCTGGCGGGCCGGGAGGGCTGTTCGTTCGCTTCCTGATCGACTTCATCAGGGCAACGCCGGTGCTGGTCTGGCTCTACTGCCTGTATTTCATCCTGCCGTTCTATGGCATTCGCCTTGGTGCGCTTGCCACAGGCATGATCGGGCTCAGCCTCTATTACAGCGGTTATCTCGCGGAGGTGTTCAAGGCCGGCATCGATGCCATCCCCAAGGGCCAGGCGGAAGCGGCAAGGGCGCTTGGTCTCGGCCGGATGGATATGACCGTCTTTGTCATCGCCCCGCAGATGCTGCGCAACATCGCAGCACCGATGGGCAACTACTTCGTCTCGATCCTCAAGGCGACACCCTACCTGGCCGTGCTTGCGGTGCCGGAGATGCTGGGGCGTGCCTTCGACATCGCCTCCGATACCTACCGCTACGCCGAGCCGCTGACGGTTGCCGGCCTCATCTTCCTTGGCCTCGCACTCCTCATCTCGCTTGCCATCAAACGGCTGGAGATCCGGCTGCTTGGTCCCACGGCCCGCTAGGGGCGGGACGAGCCGGACCCTGCGGCTCGGTTCGGAGCCAGCACACTCACAGGCGAGCTCGTTCTCTCCAGCGGACTGCTCGCCTCCACCGGATTCTAGAGGGAACCCATGATCAGGACAGACTCCACCCTTGCCGTCCAGATCACCTCGCTCAACAAGTGGTATGGCGCCTTCCATGTGTTGAAAGAGGTCAACCTCACAATCCCAAGCGGATCCCGCGTCGTGATCTGCGGACCCTCCGGTTCGGGCAAATCCACCCTGATCCGCTGCCTCAACGGGCTTGAAGCCTACCAGCAGGGAACCGTGACTTTGGGCACGGTCCGGCTGGGCGACAATGCCAGGGAGACGGCGCTGGCCCGCCGGCAGACCGGCATGGTGTTCCAGAACTTCAACCTGTTTCCGCATCTGACTGTATTGTCGAACTGCACCCTGGCGCTGCGGCGGGTGCTTGGCATGCCGCGAGCCGAGGCCGAAAGCCTGGCGCGGCATTTCCTGGAAAAGGTCCGCATTCCCGAACAGGCCGACAAATACCCTGCACAACTGTCAGGTGGACAGCAGCAGCGGGTGGCGATCGCGCGGGCGCTCTGCATGAACCCGCGCCTGATGCTGTTTGATGAGCCAACCTCCGCACTCGATCCCGAAATGGTCAAGGAGGTGCTCGACGTCATGACCGGGCTGGCCCAGGAAGGCATGACGATGATCTGCGTCACCCATGAGATGGGCTTTGCCCGCGAGGTTGCCGACCAGATCGTGTTCATGGATCAGGGCAGCATTGTCGAACAGGCATCGCCGATGACGTTCTTTTCGACGCCCACCCATCCCCGCGCCCAGTCTTTCCTCCACACGCTGCTGCATTGACGACTTGTGGGCATATGAGAAGGGACGGACCGGTGGCGAACGACACACGCATCTGGACGGACGTTGAGTTTGACAGGGACGGCAAGCAGATCTCCTGCCTGCGATTGCCGTTCTCAAGCGATCGTTCGGCCTATGGCACCATTCCCATCCCGATCGTCTGCATCAGGAACGGTATTGGACCGACCGCATTGCTTGTCGCCGGCAATCATGGTGACGAGTATGAAGGCCAGGTCGCGCTCAGCAAGCTCGCCCGGCAGCTCGATCCCGGCGAGCTCCGTGGCCGCATCATCATCCTGCCGGCATTGAACTATCCCGCGGTGGACGCAGGCAGGCGCGTGTCGCCGCTTGATCAGGGCAATCTCAACCGGATGTTTCCCGGCGACGCCAATGGCACGCCGACCGAGATGATCGCCCACTATGTCTCAGAGGTGCTTCTGCCGCTCGCCGACATCGTCATCGACCTGCACTCCGGTGGCACCTCACTGCTCTATCTGCCCTGCTGCCTGATCCGCGTGGGCAAGACCGCTGCCGAGACGGCACGGCTTCTCGAACTCATGTATGTCTTTGGCGCTCCCATCGGCTCGATCAGCGACGGTTCGGGCGGCGGCGGTGCCACAACCCTGTCGGCGACAGCCCAGGCGCTTGGCATTCCTGCCCTGACCACCGAACTCGGCGGCGGGGCGTCACTGTCACGGGCGGGTGAAAAGCTCGCGCGCGACGGGGTGCTGCGTGTGCTGAAGCATATGGGCATCCTGCCCGACGCCATCGTCGAGCCGGCTGGGCCGACACGATCCATGCGGGTCGATGGCAGGCAGGCCTTCACCTATGCGCCGGTCAGAGGGATCTTCGAGCCTGCGGTGGCGGTGGGAGACGAGGCTGAGGCTGGAGATCTTGCCGGCACAATCCATCCGACTTCAGGGCCGTCGGAGCCTGCCAGATTGGTGCAGTTCGCGCAGTCGGGCCTTGTCGCCTGTCAACGTGCTCCGGCACTTACCGAGCCAGGTGACTGTCTGTTCAAGCTTGTAGTCGACGTGTCGTCGCCCAAGATCGTCGCCCGGAACGCCGGGATCTAAATTCCCTGATCGTCGTTTCCCTCTGCGTGGTGGTTGGTTTCCCACCTTTGACTGCTCTTGCCCTTCAGAACGTCACGGCGGCCCACTCGATCGTGTTCGTCGGTCTCTTGCCGCTCTGCGCGGCGATCTTCGCTGGAAGAGGTCGAGGGGAGGAGATCGTCCTCGGCTGCGCCGGCATGTCAGACCTCCCCACGACGCTTTCGCGGAGATTCGTCGTGCCGGTACTCGATGGAGTCTGCGCGGTTCAGCTGGCCGAAGCCCAGCCCCAGTGGGGCTGAAGACGTTTAGAGTGCGGGCCTAGACAGCGCCCTTGCAGAAACGATATGCCGATTGTCTAGGCTTTGCCATCTAGAGCAAAGCGGGCAAGGATTGCGGCTGTAATGGGATTGTTCATATCGTTGCCGGCACCGGGTTGGCCTGCGCGCGTGCTGGTATATTCGGGTACGTCCCCATTTTCGATTGGTCCCGTCATGCTTGTATGTTAGGAATAACTAATTCCTCGTAGGGGTGGTTTGCGACAGCATCGTCATAAGTTGCGTCGGGCCATGGCTGGAAAACCGGCCGACGAGGGCATGAATGGCGGAGGATTGGATGTTCGCATTTCACCTTGCCGCGGGCGGCGGTTGAGCATGGGCTCGACAGGCGAGCCCTGGCGCGTCGGCGTGCTGTTCTCGCAGTCAGGCGACACCGGCGCGATCGAGGAGACGCAGCTCAAAGGTACGATGCTGGGCATCGCTGAAATCAATGCGGCAGGCGGTATCAACGGCCGCGAGATCGTGCCGATCATCTATGATCCGACATCCAGCACCGAGCTCTATTCGCACTACGCGCGGAAGCTTCTGATCGAGGATCGAGTGACGACGATCTTCGGCTGCTATACCTCGACGAGCCGCAAGGCCGTGCTGCCGCTGGTGGAGCGGGTCAACGCATTGCTTTGGTATCCGACGCGTTACGAGGGTTTCGAATTTTCGCCCAACATCATCTACACCGGGTCGTCGCCGAACCAGAACACCATCGAGCTGATCAACTACCTGCTTACCACTCACGGCAACCGTTTCTACCTTCTCGGCACCGACTATTGTTATCCCAGGCGCACCAACCGGATCGTTCGTGATCTCGTCTGCGGCCAGGGCGGCACCATCGTCGGCGAGGAGTATCTGGGTTTCGGCGCCGGTCCGAACGACTTCCGCCCGATCATCCGCGACCTGCGCAACAACAAGCCCGACGTCATCTTCTCGACCGTCGTCGGCCAGGCGATCTCACATTTCTATCAGGCTTACACCGACGCGGGTTTCACCCCCGACAACATGCCTATCGGCAGCCTGAACACCTGCGAGGCGGAGTTGCGTCTGATGGGGACGGACGTCGGGGCCGGACACATCACCGCCGCCACCTATTTCGAGAGCGTGGCGAATGAAGAAAACGACCGCTTCGTTCGCCTCTTCAAACAGCGTTTCGGTGAGGACGAGTCGACCAACATGTGCGCCGAGGCTGCGTACTTCCAGGTGCATCTCTTCGCCCAGGCCGTCGCCGAGACGAACAGCATGGATACCGATACCTTGCGCCCCGCAGTGCTCGGCCGGGAGATTGCTGCCCCCCAGGGCCGGATCGGCATCGACTACAAGAACAGCCATGCCGAGCTCTGGACGCGGATAGGCAAGGCCGACGACCATGGCCGGTTCGACATCCTTCGTGAATCGAAGGTGGCGCTGCGTCCCGACCCATTCCTGGTCACATAAGGGGGGCCGACGTGCCAGAGCATTCAGCATACGAGGTTCGGTCATGAGCGGTACTTCTCGCGGATTCCACGGCGCGGGGGCTGACGGCTCGCAGCGTGCAAGTGCTGCGCAGCCACGTGCCACGCGCGGATCGGGTGGCGTGCAGGCGGAATTGCGCCAATCGACCGTGCTTCTCGTTCATCCGCGCGATGGCGCAGGAGATGCCGTGCTGCGCGAAGTGAGGCGGGTGGGCTGCCGCGTGGAGATGGCCTGGCCGGCGCCGACACTGCCGCCAATCGGCTTCGACTTCGCGCTGGTGGCGATCGACGCCGACGTGCTTGCGGCGGCTCCCTGGCTTTCCGGCGCCCCGCCGGTGCCTGTCGTGGCGGTGGTCGATGGCGACAAAGGCGTCCCGGTTGATGTGCTCAGGCTTTCAAACGCCCAGGCGATATTGATCAAACCGTGCCAGCCAGCCGCGATCCTTTCCAACCTCGCGCTTGCTCGCCATATATTCAGCTACGAACGCCGGCTGCTGAACAAGGTGGCAAAGCTCGAGGAGACGCTGCATGCCTCGCGGCAGATCGAGCAGGCCAAGCTCATCCTGATGACACAGAAGAAGCTGCGCGCCAACGAGGCCTATGACTACCTGCGGCGGCAGGCCATGACCAAGCAGATGTCAGTCGCGGCAATTTCCGCGGCACTGGTTGACGCCTACGGCTTGATGGAATAACATCCAAATGTTCGTGAGGCCTGATGGCTTCCGAAGGCTCCAAGCGAGCAGTGTCCGCAGCAAAAGCGCTGCGTTTCATAGAGGATCTAGATAGACCTCGCGCAAACTCAGGTTTCTGAGTGCGCGGGGTTTTTGCGTTTTTCTACCGTCTGCTGCGTGCGCCGGGAAAATTACGCCAGAAGGTTTGAGGAAGACAGCAACTGATCCTGATGGATCGGAACGAATACTTATTGCCTGAGCCAGAAATACCACAACTGCCGGCCTGAACAGGGCGGCTGAACCTTGAACTATTGTCAAAGCAGGAGGAACCGATGGCGCCGTGGAAGATAGACAAGGAAGTCGACTATGAAATCTTCGAGCTTGGAGATCTGAAACTTCAGAAGGGCATGACCCTTCCCAACGCGAAGCTGGCGTACAAGACGTTTGGCCGGCTCAATGCCGACAAGAGCAATGTCATTGTCCTGCTGACCTATATGGCGTCCACCCACTACGACAATCAGTGGGTCATCCGCGAAGGCGGCGCGCTCGACCCGAGCAAGTATTTCATCATCATTCCCAACATTTTCGGCAATGGCCTGTCGTCGTCGCCGACCAACACGCCGCCGCCTTACAACAAGGCGCGCTTCCCGCATGTCACCTACTACGACAACATCAAGGCGCAGCACCGCCTGCTGACCGAAAAGTTCGGTATCACCAAAATCAAGATGGTGACCGGCTGGTCGATGGCGGCGGCGCAGACCTTCCACTGGGCAGCGCTCTATCCCGACATGGTCGAGACGATCTGCCCGACAGCGGGTTCGGCGAAGACGGCGAAGCACAACCACGTGATGCTCGAAGGCGTGAAAGCCGCGCTGACTGCCGACGATGCCTTCAAGGAGGGCTGGTATGACGAGCAGCCCTTCAAAGGCCTGCGTGCCATGGGCCGTGTCTATGCCGGCTGGGGCTTCTCGCAGGAATTCTTTCGCAAGGAGGAGTATCTCGAGCTCGGCTACGCCTCGGTCGAGGACTTCATCGTCGGCTACTGGGAACAGTGGTTCAACCTGCGCGACGCCAACAACATGGTGGCGATGATCCGCACCTGGCAGTCCGGGGACATCAGCGACAACGAGCTCTACAACGGCGATTTTCGCAAGGCCCTCGGCGCCATCAAGGCCAAGGCGATCGTCATGCCGGGCGATTGCGACCTCTATTTCCCTCCCGAAGACAGCGCGTTCGAGGTCGAGCACATGCCGAATGCGGAACTGCGTCCGTTCCGCTCGAGCCACGGGCATTTCGCCGGCGGGTCCGGCCTCAGGAAGGCGGATGTGAAGTTTCTCGATGAGGCCTGGCGGGAGCTTCTGGGCGCCTGACGAGGCAGCAACTCGCGATGTGATTTTCAAGCATGAACCTAGCCGGCCGATGCATTGGCGTCGGCCGCAAGAAACAGGGGAACAAAATGATAATGAATTCACACGTCAATCGCCGCACACTTCTCAAGACCGGCGCTGGTGCCGCAGCGGGCCTTGGCCTGGCCAGCATCGGTGGCCGCGCTTTCGCGCAGGAAGACGCCATCAGGATCGCCAGCCTGCTCGATCTTTCCGGCGGTCTCGACGCGGCCGGAAAGCCGATGCAGGACGCCATCACCTTCGCCGTCGAGGAGATTAACCAGGCCGGCGGGCTGCTGGGGAAGCAGATCAGCCTGATCACCTACGATACCCAGACCGACATGCGGCTTTATCCGCAGTACTCGCAGCAGGCAGCGCTGAAGGACAAGGTGTCTGCCTTGTTCGGCGGCATCACGTCCGCCTCACGCGAGGTGATGCGACCGGTGCTTCGGCGTCTCAACACGCTCTACTTCTACAACACGCAATACGAAGGCGGCGTCTGCGACCGCAACATCTTCTGTACCGGCATCACGCCGGCGCAGAAGCAGTCCAAGCACGTGCCCTATGCCATGAACAAATGGGGCAAGAAAATCTACACCTTGGCAGCGGACTATAATTACGGCCAGATCACCGCTGCCTGGACGCGCAAATACTGCACCGAGAATGGCGGGCAGATCGTCGGCGAGGATTTCTTCCCGCTCGACGTCACCAATTTCGGCTCGACGATCCAGAAGATCCAGGAGGCAAAGCCGGACTTCCTTTACCTGGTGCTGGTCGGCGGCGCGCACCAGTCGTTCTACCGCCAGTGGGCGGCCGCCGGCATGAACAAGCAGATCCCGATGGCTTCGACGACGATGACCATCGGCGGCGAGCAGATGGTGCTGTCGCCAGAGGAAACCAATGGCATCCTGTTGTGCTTCAACTATTTCGAGGCGCTCGACACGCCGGCCAACAAGGCCTTCCTCGATCGTTTCCACAAGCGCTTCGGCGCCGAGTACCCCTATGTGACCGAACTCGCCATGGCGACCTATCAGTCCGTCTATCTGTGGGCGGAAGGGGTCAAGAAGGCAGGCACCGCCGAGCGCATGCCGGTGATCGAGGCGCTCGAATCCGGCATCAGTCTCGACCTGCCGAGCGGCAAGTTCTCGATCGATCCGCAGACGCATCACTGTGTCATGGACATCAACATCGGCCAGATCCAGGACCGCAAGATCAACATCCTGGAGAGCTTCTCGCAGCAGCAGCCACTCGACACTTCAGGCGTCTGCGATCTCAAGAAGAACCCTGACGACAACTCGATGTACGTCATCAAGGTCTGAACGATCCGAAAGCGTGCGGGTCGTTCGTCGTATTTGAGCGAACGACCCGCAGCGATCCAAGAGGCTGTGCTCAATATGGACCTGCTTGTAGTACTTTCTTTCGAGGCTCTCAAAGCCGTTGCCAGCCTGGCGCTGATCAGTGTCGGACTGTCCATCATTTTCGGCATGATGCGGGTGATCAACCTTGCGCATGGCGAGTTCCTCATGCTCGGCGGCTATGCCGCGATCGTCGCGACCAAGGCTGGCATAAACATCTGGGTCGCCACGCTGCTGATCAGCCCCATCGTCGTAGGGGTGATCGGCGTGGTCATCGAGCGGACGATTATCCGCTTCCTCTATGGGCGGCCGCGCGACACGATGCTTGCGACCTGGGGGCTGAGCCTGCTGCTTGTCGGTTTGGCGACGACGGTGTTCGGCAACACTACCGAGGGCATTTCGGCACCGGCGGGCTCGCTGCAGATCGGCGACTACCGCATCGCCGCCTATTCGCTGATCATCATCGTCATAGCAGTCGCCGTCTTCGCAGCGATCTGGGCCGTCTTCCGCTTCACCCGCTACGGGCTGATCGCCCGCAGCACGATGCAGAACGCCGACATGGCCGCGGCACTTGGTGTCAATCCATCGCGCGTGTACGCCGTCACCTTCGGCGTTGGCGCCGGTCTCGCTGGCTTGGCCGGCGGCGTTATGGCTCCAATCACCGGCATCGTGCCGACAATCGGCGCGGCCTATGTCGCCAAGGCCTTCATCACCGTCATCGGCGGCGGCCCGGCGATCCTGGCGGGTACTGTGTCTGCCTCCGTCATGTTCGGGGCGATTGACCAGATCATCACATATCTCTCTACCCCGGTTATCGGCGAGGTGGCCCTGCTGGCTGCTGCCGTTGTGCTGCTGCGGTTCATGCCGCAAGGCATCACCGGACGCTTCTTCAGGAGGGCGGCATGATCGCGCATTGGCAAGGAAACGGCGGACTGGTTGCCGCCACGGCGTTGGGGTTGGTGTTGTTGTTGGCGCTGCCGCAAGTTGTCGATCCGGTCATGATGATCGAGCTGACGTCTTATGTGATCATGGCGATACTGGCGCTCAGCCTCGGCCTGATCTGGGGCTATGGCGGTATCTTGTGCTTCGGCCAGTCGGCATTCTTCGGCATCGGCGCTTATGCCTATGCCATCGCCGTCATCAATTTCGGCGACAGCACCATTCCACTGCTGCTGTCGATCATCGTGCCCGGTCTGTTTGCGGCATTGCTCGGCTACTTCCTGTTCTATGCCCGCATTACCGACGTCTATTTCGGCGTCATCACGCTGACGGTGACGCTGATCCTGTACAAGGTGATGGGCGCGACTTCAGGGTCGCAATATGTCATCGGGACCGCCGCCATCGGCGGCTACAATGGCATTCCGGCCGTTCCGCCGTTGAATTTTCCGGGCAGACCCGATGCGGCACTGTCGTTTGACGGCCTGTTCTATCTGTCCGGTCTTACATTGCTGGCGATCTATGTCGGTTTGCGGCTGATGCTGAAGAGCCGGTTCGGCCAAGTCGTCGTTGCCATCCGCGAAAACGAACGTCGCGCCGAGTTGCTCGGATATGACGCGCGTTTCTACAAGCTGGCGACCTTTACCATAGGTGGCGCCATCGCCGGCCTGGCTGGCTGCCTGTTCGCCAACTGGGGCATGTTCATCAGCCCCGATGTCTTCGGACTTGCGCAGTCGGCACAGGTGATCATCTGGGTGATCGTCGGCGGCACCGGCACGCTGCTAGGCCCCATCGTCGGCTGCTTCGCGATCCAGTGGATCGCCACCAAGCTTGGCGCCCAGCAGGTGCTCAATGCCAACCTGGTGCTTGGCACCATCCTGATCGGCTTTGTCCTGCTGGTCCCCAAAGGCGTTGTGCCGACCATCGGCGATGCCTTTCGGCGACTGAAGTTCCGTCCCTATGTCGCGCCGCTGGTCGAGCAAAGGAGGGTGCCATGACCACGTCCGATTGCATCCTCGAGACCAGGGGGCTCGAAAAGCGCTTTGGCGGCGTCGTTGCCATCGCCAGTGTCGACTTTAACCTGAAGCAGCGCGAGCTGCGCTGTCTCATCGGTCCCAATGGGGCTGGCAAAAGCACGTTCTTCAAGATGCTGACGGCGCAGCTCAAGCCGACAACCGGCCAGATCCTGTTCGATGGCGTCGACATCACGCGGGCCCAGCCGCATCAGGTCAGCCGGCTGGGCATCGGCATCAAGAACCAGGTGCCCGATGTGTTCAACAACCTGACGGTGGCGGAAAACGTCTCCGTTGCGGCTAAATCACGTGATGGCAAGGCGCGTGCCGTTGCCAAGGGCAAGGACGTCATGGAGCGGCTGGGGCTGACTGCACTGGCCGGCAGGCTAGTTGGCGAACTTGCGCATGGCCAGCGTCAATGGGTCGAGCTTGCCATGGTCGTGGCGCTCGAGCCCAAGCTGATCCTGCTGGACGAGCCGGCCGCCGGAATGACGGCGGATGAGACCAACAAGACCGCGGAGCTCATTCGCGAGGTCAACAAGTCCGCAGCCATCGTCGTTGTCGAGCACGACATGCAGTTCATCAAACAGATCGCGCAGACGGTGACGGTGTTCCACCAGGGGCGCGTGTTGATCGAGGACACGATGGACAAGGTTCAGGGCAACGAGCTGGTCCGCGAAGTCTATCTGGGGAAATCCGAAGATGATTGAGGTCAAGAACTTGCACTCCGGCTACGGCCGGATCCCGATCCTGCACGGCATCAGCTTCACCATGAAGCAGGGCGAGGTCGTTGGCATCCTCGGCCACAACGGCATGGGCAAGACCACGCTGTTGCGTACTCTCGTCGGCCAGATCAAGACGACGCAAGGGCGGATCGAGTTCGACGGCCGCGACGTCACCTTTGCCAGCCCGTCCGAACGTGCCCGCGCAGGCATCGGTTACGTGCCGCAAGGCCGCGACATCTTCCCGCTGCTATCGGTCATGGAGAACCTGAAGATGGGCGAGATCATGCGCGGCGGCGAAAGTGCTGTACCCGAGATGCTCGGCCATTTCCCGGTGCTGAAGGACCTGCTCGAGCGGCCCGGTCGAGGGCTGTCGGGTGGACAGCAGCAGATCCTGGCGCTCGCCCGCTGCCTTGCCGGGCGCCCGAAGCTGATCCTTCTCGACGAGCCGACTGAAGGCATCCAGCCCTCAATCGTCGACCTCATCGCCGAGAAGCTTGGCGAACTGAAAGTCACGCTCGGCCTGGGCATCATCCTCGTCGAACAGGACATCCGCTTCATTCGCCAGCTGGCCGACCGTGTGCTGATAATCCAGAAGGGCGCGTTCGTCGCCGAGATCTCGCCAGATCAGCTGTACGACCGGGAAGTCGTCGACGCGCACCTCGGGATCTGACTCGGAAACAGCTGCATGTTGCCTTGAAACCCAGCGGCCAGCCGCTTCAGGGAGCGTTGAATGTTGAAGCTGACGTCCATCGTAGGGTTGGCTGCCGACCAGCAGCTGAGCGTTCGGCTTCATTTGCTGGACCACGAAGGTCGTGTCGAGTTCATCATGCTCGACACAGCCGAAATCGCCAGACGGCGCCTCACGGCGAGAACAGACCGCGGCACACGCTGCGCCATCTCATTGCCGCGTACGCAGCGGCTCGTCGATGGCGCCGTCCTGTTGCTTGAAGACAAGCGCGCCATTGTCGTCCGCGCCGAGCCGGAACGGTGGCTGGTCTTCAAGGCGGCCGACGCGGCTGCGGGAATCGAGCTGGGATACTGCGCTGGCAACATGCATTGGCCGGTTCGCTTCGAAGGCGACCATCTTTACGTCGTCGGCGAACTTGGATCCGGTCACGTTCTCGACCGGCTCCAGCACGTACTGGATCAGGGTGCTGTCGTTTTCCTCGGCGAAGACAAGTGAATGTCACGAAACGGTGCGCTGATCCGCCCGTTGCGACGAGCCGTCGGTGCCTGCTACGCCAGCGTAAGCTTGGCGCGTTGAGCCGGTCGTCCATCTCCCGCGCATAAAACTGATGCTGCCACCGCCGTCGCTATTGGTGCGGTAAAGTGCCGGGTCGGCATTCTCGAGGCAGCTCACCAACTGCAGCCTTGTTCGAACCAACCATGGTCATTCGTCCGGTCAGCGTCCGTCTTGTCGGCGACCCCGATCCAGTCTTTGGCTGGCCATGCCAATCTTTATGAGCTGGAGCAGCAGATAGAGGTCGTCCGCAAGGCGGTCGATCATACATATCTCAACGAGATCGAAGGGCTGGAAGTGCCTTCTCTCGAGAACGTTGCGCGTTGGGTCTGGGACAAGCTGGCACCCCAGTTGCCGTAACTCGATCGCGATGTGGTTCTGCCGAGGCGTGCAAGGCCAGGCCGAAGGTTGAGTGTTCAATGGGCGCGGCCTGCAAAAGGCAGCTAGGGCATTAGCTCCGCGTCCGGACGTACTTTCCGGCATTTTTGCCGGCTAGAGATAGCCTATCGATTGCAGGTCCATGTGTGGCTTGGGCTGCGAATTGAGCAGGCCCATCAGCCGGTTCAAGCCTAGCGCGATCTGTGGCAGGGAGTGCGCGGCTCCTAGGCAAAGCCTCACTGCATGCGGTGCGTGATCGCGTTTCACCGCAAAGGCGTCGGCAGTGATCACCCTAACACCTTCGCGCAGGGCCGTCGCGGAGAACGAATCCATGCGCCAAGGCTCGGGCAGGTTCAGCCACAAATGATAGCACGACTTCGAGGCGCCTTCCGCATAAGGACCGAGGATCCGGTGAGCAACCTCCTGACGTTCATGTGCTTGAATGCGGTGCCATGCGATCAGCTTGTCAGCATAGCCGTCCGCCATCCAGTTGGTCACGATCGCCGCCATGAACGGTGGTGACATCCAGTTGCTCATGGTGACGATTTCCTGGACGCTACGGCTCAGCTTGGCCGGCACGGCCAGGAAGCCGATGCGCAGGCCAGGTGCCATGCTCTTGGAAGCGCTGGTGAGATAGATGGTCCGCTCCGGAATGATGGACGCGAAGGGCCGCGGCCTGTTTTCTGCCAGGAAACCGTAGACGTCGTCTTCGATGATCCAGAGGCCGAACTCCTCGACGATTGCTGCAATCTCCCGTATGCGCTGCTCGGACATGGTGATGGTCGTCGGGTTCTGGAGCACGGGCATGCAATAGAGCGCCTTCGGCCTTTTGGTCTCGCATAGTTCGCGTAGGGCTGCAGGGTCCAGGCCCTCTTCGTCCGTTTGAATGGCAGCGAGATTGATGCCCAGTTGATGGGCGATGGCCCTCGCGCCCGGATAGGTGAGTTGTTCCGTGGCAACGGAATCGCCATGGCCAGCCAGCGCCATCATGCTGATCAGAAGGCCGTGTTGGCCGCCATTGCAGATGATCACATTGTCCGGATGCACTCTTATGCCGATGCCCTCCAGCCAGTGCGCTGCCACCGCACGGTGGGACATGATGCCTGCGCTGGGCTGATAGGTGAGAAGCGCGTTCAGAGACCCTGAACGGGACAGGTCCTTCAGGGTCGATCTGAGGATCTCGTCGGCTTCGCCGATGGCAGAAAGGTTTAGCCCGAGGTCTATTACCTCCGGCTGAAGCTTCTCTGGCACCACGAGACGGGTGATATCGTCGCGATGATTGTCGAAGTCGTTGATGAAGGTGCCGCGCCCTACCTCGCCGACGACGAGCCCCCTGGTTGCAGCCTCCGCATAGGCCCGCGCAATCGTGCCAACGGTCACTCCGAGCCGATAGGCAAGGTCGCGATGCGGCGGCAGCTTTTCTCCCGGCAGCAATTGGCCCTCGGCGATGCCGCGCTCGAGCGCGTCGCAGATTGCCACGTAGATGGGGCCGGTTCCCTTCCTGATTTCCGGCTTCCAGTTCATGTGGCCTCGCTACTTTGACACCATGTCAATGAATTAATTGACACCCTATGGCGTCAGACATACGCTCAAAAGATAACTAAAACAAGGGAACATGACAAAGAAATCTGGGCATATTGAACCTATTTGAATGGGTTCAATTGCAGAAGAAGTCCGAGTTTCACAATGGAGGAGAAGATGATTTCGCAAAGGCAAAGACACGTGGCCCGCAACCGGGCACTTTTACTTAGCGCCGCCTTCGGCGCTATTGTTCTTGGGACTGCAGCTCAAGCCGAGGAGACGCTGAAGATCGGTGCGCTGGGCGTGATGAGCGGACCCTTCGCCGGCTGGGGCGGGGTCATGTGCCAGACCTTCAAGTCACGGGCGGGGATGTGGAACGACGATGGCGGCATCGCGATCGGCGACAAGACCTACAAGATCGAGGTCGTCTGTGTCGACGACAAGGGCGACCCCAAGGGCGCTCAGACCGGCGCGGAAAAGCTGGTTTCGGAAGGCGTAAAATACATCCAGGGGCCGAACACGGACTCCACCGCCGAAAGCGCCAAGACCGTGATGGAAGCCAACGGCACAATCAATATGCCCTACGCCTTCTCCAAGTCGCTGTACAAGGCGCCTGCATCGCAGTCGATCCTCGGCATGGTCGCGTCCTACCAGGTCGGCCCGGTCATCTACAAATGGCTGATGGAAAACAAGGGCGTGAAGAAGATCGCCTTCGTCTCCGAAAATAACGCCGATCCGATCAAGCAGCGCGACGAAGGTTCGGTGGGCGCCAAGGCGCTTGGCCTGGAGGTCGTCTCCGACCAGGAGACATACGAGTCCGGCACCACCGACTTCTTTCCGATCTTGACCAAGGTGATCGGTACCTCGCCGGATCATATCGTCCTGTCTGGCGTGTCACCTTCGGATGTCGGCCCACTGATCAAGGCGGCGCGTGAACTGGGCTTCACCGGCACGATGAGTACCGAGACCGGACAAGACCCGAAAGCGATCTATGAAGTGGCGGGCGACGCGTCGAACGGCTTCATCGCCGCCGGCGGTGCCAGCACGGATTCCATCCGCAGCGACTTCATGGTCAAGTTCATTGAACGCTACACCAAGGACTGGGGCGAGTGGAACGACGTCGCCGGCCTCTATGTCTATGGCCCCGAGATCATGATCCAGACGCTACAGAGCGTCGGGCCGAAGGCCCTTGATGACACCGAGGCTTTCAAGGCCGCCCTAGATGGCTTCGTCGGCAAGAACCCGTTCCTTAAGGATGGCGGCGAACTGAAATATGTTGGCCGCACCGACTATGGCCAGCCGCGCCAGGTTTCCGTGCCGATCGTCGTGCAACAAGTCGAAAACGGCGAATACAAGCCGCTGTTCGTCGGAAAACTCCCAGACTGACGAACCCCGGGCGGCGATCCGCCCCTATTGATCGCCGCCCGTCTTTCTCTCGCATTGGGTCCGCATCTCGCCGGCCACGGATGAGCCTATTGCTCGTCTTCGCACAGGAGACTTTCGCATGACGCAGGTTATGCTCAATGCACTTGTCGTCGGAACGACCTACGCGCTGATCGCGCTCGGCATCACCATCATCTTCAGCATCATGAAGGTGGTAAATTTCGCCCATGGTCAGCTCTACATGATCGGCGGGTTCGTCGTTTACTACTTCAATGTAGTGTTCGGGCTGCCGTTCTGGTTCGGCCTCGTCATGTCCTTCGTCATCGTTGGCCTGCTCGGCGTGGCCATGGAACTGTTCCTGTTCCGGCCGGTGATGCTGCGCGTCAAACGCGAGGAGGTGACGATGCTGCTTGCCATGGGCACGGCAGTGTTCCTCGAAAGCCTCGCGCTGATCGTCTTCGGCGAAAAGCAGCGCGGCGTTCCTCCGATCGCTACCGGCGTCGTCGACCTTTTCGGCGCCAGGCTGCCCACCGGACGCATCGTCGTCATCGTCGTCGCAGCAATGCTGATCGCGGCCCTGATGGCCTTCATCGGCTACACCAAGACCGGCCGGGCACTCAGGGCCATGGCCCAGGACCGCGAAGCGACGGCCCTCCAGGGCGTCAATCTCAAATGGCTCTCTGCCATGGGCTTCGGCCTCGGCACCGGCCTTGCCGGCCTGTCCGGCGGCCTGCTCGTGGCGATCTTCGCCGTTCACACCGGCGCCGGTACCGCCATTTCGATCAAGGCATTCCTGATGATCATGATCGGCGGCGCGGGCGTGCTCTCCGGAGCCATCCTCGGCGGCTTCGTCTTGGGTTTCCTTGAATCCGTCGGCTACGCGCTTTTGCCCGGATCGCTGACCTTTCTCATCATCTTCCTGATCGTGATCTGCTTCCTCATCGTGAGGCCGAACGGGATCATGGGTAAGCCCTGGGGCTGAGACGACCATGCAAAAGACCATCTCCATGCCAAACGTGAACCTGTCTCAAGGCGAGCAGCGAAGCTCCTCGCTGAAGCCCGTCGGGCTGGGGCTGCTGATCGCTGCCGCCTATTTCGTCGCCATTCCGTTGGTCTTCGGCGCCAATGGCTACCTGCTCAACGTGTTCACCACCATGGCCGCCGTCAGCTTCATCAGCTTCGGCGTCTGGCTGACCTTCGCCATCGGCCGCATCAATCTCGCCCAGGCAGGATTTGCACTGATCGGCGCTTACGTCACCGCCATACTGGTGTCGCGTCTGGGCATCTCGTTCTGGATCTGCCTTCCGTTGTCGGGAGCAGTTGCGGCTCTTCTGGGTGGACTGATCGGTTGGCCGGTGCTGCGGCTCAAGGGCGTCTACTTCGCCATGATCACGCTCTGCATTACCGAGGCATGCCGGCTGACCGCTTTGAGTTTTCCGGCCCTGACCAACGGAGCGCAGGGCATCGTAGATTTGCCACTGCCGGGAGAGCTGTCGCTGTTCGGGCTGACGATCATTCCAGCTTTCGAAAAGGGCGCACGGCTGCCGTTCTTCTACCTGGCCGGCACGATGATGCTGCTCGGGCTGTGGTTCATGTGGCTGCTCGATACCAGCCGTGTCGGCGCGGTGTTCCGCTCGCTGAGGCAGAACGAGGACCTGGCGTCGAGCCTTGGCATCAATGTCGCCAAGTATCGCGTCGTCGCGTTTATGGTGAGCTGCTTCTACGCCGGCGCCGGCGGAGCCTTCTTCGCCACCCTGCAGCAGAACGTCTACCCCACCACCTTCCAGGTGCTCGATAGCGTCTACTTCATGGTCTACTGCTTTGTCGGCGGCCTCGAATTCGTCGTTGGCCCGCTGGTTGGAGCGGTCGTCATGATGAGCAGCTTCGAACTGCTGCATGATTTCCACCGTTATCAGACCGTCATCTTCTCTGGTCTGATGATCCTTTGCATCCTGCTCATGCCAAACGGAATCCTGAGTGTCATCAAGCGGCGCTCCGGCAAGTCGGAGGAGGCGCCCAATGCTTGAAGTTCGCGGACTGACCAAGATCTTCGGTGGCCTGACGGCGGTAAACGATCTCAACTTCACGCTTGGTACCGGAGAGATCCTTTCCATCATCGGCCCCAACGGCGCCGGCAAGAGCACCTGCTTCAAGCTTATCGCCTCCTTCCTCAACCCGACGAGCGGTACCGTCCGTTTCAACGGCAAGGACATTACCGGCATCGGACCGCATGCGGTGGCTCGCCACGGCATCGTCAGGACGTTCCAGGAAAACACCAGCTTCCAGGACATGACCGTGCGCGAAACTGTACTGCTCGGCTACCACAAGGACTGCAAGGCTTCGCTGGCCGGCATGATTTTCCGGTCGCCACGCGCTCGCAAAGACGAACGGGCGGCCGGCGACTATGCCGACCACGTGCTCGACCTGCTCGGCATGACACACCTTGCCAATACGGTTTCGGCTGCCTTGCCGCACGGCATGCTGCGCAATCTCGGCATCGCGGTGGCGCTTGCAGCCAAGCCGAAGCTCATCCTGCTGGACGAGCCGTTCGCCGGGCTGAACTCGGACGAGACCAAGCGCGGCGTCGAGCTGATCCGCAAGATCCGCGACGAGGGTGTCACGCCTATCCTAGTCGAGCACGACATGGCTGCGGTGATGTCGGTGAGCGAGCGCATCGTGGTCGTCAGTTTCGGCAGCAAGATCGCCGAGGGAACGCCTGCGGAGATCCAGCAGAACGAGAAAGTCATCGAAGCCTATCTCGGCGCAGAAGACACGGAGATCGGCCTATGAGCGCGCAGTTCTCGATCCGCGACCTGGCCGTGTCCTACGGCAGGGTTCGCGCCGTCAAAGGCGTGTCACTGACCGCGGGCGAGGGGCAGATCATTTCCCTCATCGGCGCCAATGGCGCCGGCAAGTCTTCTATCCTTCGCGCAATCACAGGCCTGACCGCGCCCGAAAGCGGCGAGATCTGGTTCGACGGCGAGCGCATAGATGGCAAGGGCCCCGACCAGATCGTGGCGCGCGGTGTGGCAATGGTGCCGGAAGGGCGGCGTATCTTCCCGTTCATGAGCGTGCGCGACAACCTGCTGATGGGAGCCTACCGCCGCAAGGACAATGCGGGCATCGCCGCCGATCTCGAGGGTATCCTGACGCGGTTCCCTCGTCTGCGCGAACGCATCGGCCAGCAGGCCGGCAGCCTGTCCGGCGGCGAGCAGCAAATGGTGGCGATCGGCCGGGCGCTGATGTCCAAGCCACGGCTTTTGCTGCTCGACGAGCCTTCGCTCGGCATCGCACCGATCATCGTTCGCGAGATCGCCCGTTTCATTACCAGCATCAACCGGGACAATGGCGTCAGCGTCATCCTCGTCGAGCAGAACTCGCGCATGGCGCTCAAGCTCTCGAGCCACTCCTACGTGCTCGAAACCGGCAAGATTGCCTTGTCGGGGCCGTCGCACGAGTTGGCCGAGAACGACGACGTTCGCCGCGCCTATCTCGGCGGCTAGGGGCAGACAATGAAGATCGAGATCATCAATCCGACGACCACCGCCGCCTTCGCCAAGAAGAACCTGGCGGCGGCACAAGGCGTCGCTTCGCCAGGCACCGAGATCCTGTCAGTCTCGGTCGAGAGCGGCCCGCCGTCTATCGAAAGCCATTATGACGAGGCGTTGAGCACGATCGGCATCCTCGAACAAATCCGGGAAGGTGAGGGCACCGGCGTTGACGGCTACGTCATCGCCTGCTTCGGCGATCCGGGCTATCTCGCCGCTCGCGAGATCGCATGGGGGCCGGTCATCGGCATCGCCGAGGCGGCCTTCCATGTGGCCAGCATCGTCGCGACCCGGTTCACGGTGGTCACCACGCTCGCCCGCACCAAGATCATCTGCGAGCACCTGCTGCAGATCCATGGTTTCGAACACCAGTGCCGGAAGGTCAGGGCCTGCGGGCTCGAGGTTCTCGAACTCGAGGAGACCGGTATGGAGGCATGCCGCGACATCGTCGTGGAATGCCGTCGCGCGGTCGCCGAGGACGACATCGGGGCCATCGTGCTCGGTTGTGCCGGCATGGCCGACCTGGCCGCGCATATCCAGGAACAGATCGGCGTTCCGGTCATTGAAGGCGTCACCGCAGCAACCAAGCTTGTCGAGGGCATCGTCGCCCTGAGGCTCGGCACAAGCAAGTTCGGCGACCTCGCTTATCCGCTGCCCAAGCGGCTGAGCGGGTCGGTCAAGCATCTTGAAATCGCACCGCGCGACTAGGCCAGTGTCTGTCCGGAACAGGTAGAAAGGATCGAACAATGTCATACCCCCGCGATATGGTCGGCTACGGCAGGCGCCCCCCGATGGCCAACTGGCCGAACGGTGCCAAGCTCGCGCTGCAGTTCATCGTCGCCTTCGAGGAGGGCTCGGAGAACTGCGTCCTGCATGGTGATGCCCATTCGGAGAACTTCATCTCCGACATCATCGGCGCGCCGCAGTTATTTGGCGTGCGCAACATGAACATGGAGTCGCTCTACGAGTACGGAACGCGCGTGGCGTTCTGGCGGGTTTTCGACGAGTTCAAGCAGCGCGGCATCACCACCACGGTGCTGGCGAACGGCCT
Source organism: Aminobacter sp. AP02 (assembly GCF_003148805.1). Lineage (GTDB taxonomy): Bacteria > Pseudomonadota > Alphaproteobacteria > Rhizobiales > Rhizobiaceae > Aminobacter. Next base: position 112,261 of record NZ_QGGX01000014.1, on the reverse strand, counting down.
GGCGCTGCACCACTACCCCGAGGCAGGCAAGATCATGCACTCCCTCGGCCACGAGATCGCCAGCCACGGCTGGAAGTGGATCGACCACCAGTGGATGGGCGAGGACACCGAACGCGCCCAGATGAAGCTGGCCATCGACACCATCACGCGGGTGACGGGCGAGCGGCCGGTCGGCTGGTACACCGGCCGCTGCAGCCCCAACACGCTCAAGCTCGTAGTCGAGGAGGGCGGTTTCCTCTACGATTCCGACACCTATGCCGATGACCTGCCTTACTGGGAAAACGTCAACGGCAAGCAGCACCTGCGCATTCCCTACACGCTCGAAGCCAACGACATGCGTTTCGTGGCGACCGCCGGCTTCAACTCCGGCGACCAGTATTTCACTTATCTCAAGGACACGTTCGACGTGCTCTACCGCGAGAGTGACAGGACACCGCGGATGATGTCGACCGGGCTGCATCTGCGCATTGTTGGCCGTCCTGGGCGCTGGGCGTCGTTCCTCCGCTTCCTCGACTATGTCCAGAAGCACGAGGGCGTCTGGATCTGCCGGCGTGATGAGATCGCCCGCCACTGGCACAAGCACCATGCACCTGAGCGGCAGTAGCGGCGTAGGAGTCCGAGAACAGATCATGTCGACCTACCTCAACGAAACCGACGCCGGGCGGCGCATCATGCAACGCTGCGACGAACTGGGCAGCATCACCGAGCCGGGTGCCGGTGTGACGCGGCTCTACCTGTCGCCGCAGCATCGTATGGCGGCCGAAACCATTGCCGGGTGGATGCGCGATGCCGGCATGGACGCGCGCATCGACGAGGCCGGCAACGTCGTTGGCCGCTATCATTCCGACAGCGGTGGCGGCCCGTATCTCCTCACCGGCTCGCATATGGACAGCGTGGTTCATGCCGGCTGCTATGACGGTCCGCTTGGCGTGCTGACCTCGCTCGACTGCGTCGCGGTGCTTCATGGCCGTGGCCGGCGCCTGCCTTTTGGCGTCGAGGTCGTGGCATTCGCCGACGAGGAGGGCACGCGCTTCCGGACGACGCTCGCCGGAAGCCGCGCCATCACCGGGCAATTCGGTGAGGACCTCTTCAATGCGAAGGACGGTGACGGCCTCAGCGTCCGCGAGGCGATGATGGAATTTGGGCTTGATCCCGACGCTGTCGGCAAGGCTTCCCATCGCCCCGATGAGCTGATCGGGTACGTCGAACTCCACATCGAGCAGGGGCCGGTGTTGCAAGCGGCGGACCTGCCGATCGGCGTGGTGACCGCGATCAGCGGCCAGACGCGTGCCGTCATCAAGCTCAAGGGCGCGGCCAACCATGCCGGCACGGTGCCGATGGGAATGCGCAAAGACCCGCTACTGGCGGCTGCCGAGATTGCGCTTGCGGTCGAGCGCGTCGCCTCAGCCTATCCAGACACGGTCGGCACCGTCGGGTTCATCAAGGCCGAGCCCGGGTCGATCAATGTAATCCCCGGCGAGGTCTCGCTGACTGTCGACCTGCGCTCGCAGGCCGACGACAACCGCCACTCCGCCTTCCGCGAACTTGACATCGCTGCCCGGGCGATCGCGGCCCTCCGAGGGGTAGGCATCGACATCAACACGATCCTCGATCTCAAGTCGTGTCCGTGCGCGCCCGGGTTCGTCAGCCAGATGACGGCGTCGGTCGAAAGCACGGGGGTAAGGCCGCTGCACCTTCCCAGCGGCGCCGGCCATGACGGCATGGCGATGAGCGCGATGACCGACATCGGCATGATCTTCGTACGCTGTAAAGACGGCATCAGCCATTCGCCGGAGGAGTCGGTCACGGCCGCCGACGTCGCAACGGGGGCGTCAGCGCTCCTGCATTTCATCGAGAATTTTCAGGGAAGACCGTAATGGAACCGAACCCCATCGCAAAAAGCCCCGGCCTGGGTTCAGAGCGTCTGCTATCGTACATCCGTGCGCATCGCGACGACCAGGCGCGCATGCTGGCGGAACTGGTCAAGGTGCCGTCAGACAACCCGCCCGGCGACTGCGCGGCGCATGCCGACCGCGCTGCCCAGCTGTACGAAGGCCTTGGCTTCACCGTCGAGCGACACAAGGTGCCAGACGCGCTGGTCGCCAGTGTAGGCATGATCAGCGCCACCAACCTGATTATCCGGCACACATTCGGTCCAGGTCCGACGATCGCGCTCAATGCGCATGGCGACGTCGTGGCTCCTGGCGAAGGCTGGACGGTTGATCCCTATGGCGCGGTGATCAAGGACGGCTGGATGTACGGCCGTGGCGTAGCAACCTCGAAGTCCGACTTCGTCACCTATGCCTATGCGCTGCTGGCGCTGCGCGCGCTTGGCGAAAAGCTGTCGGGCACGATCGAGATCCACCTGACCTATGACGAGGAGGTCGGCGGTGACATCGGCCCGCTCTACCTGCTGCAGCAGGGACTGACCAAGCCGGATTACGCGATATGCGCCGGCCTTTCCTATGGTGTCGTCACCGCCCACAATGGCTGCCTGCATCTCGACATCGACGTGCGCGGAAAATCCGCCCACGCGGCGCGGCCCGAGACGGGCATCGATGCGCTCGAGGCCGCAACACATATCCTAAGCCGGCTCTATTCGCTGCGCTCGGGCTTTTCGGAGCAGCGCTCGTCGGTCGAAGGCATCACAACGCCGTCGCTGGTGGTGGGGCTCATCTCGGGCGGCATCAACACCAATGTCGTTCCCGACAAGATCGTGATGCGCGTCGACCGCCGGATGATCCCGGAAGAGAATGGTCCTGACGTGGCGCGTGAACTGATTGCCTTCATTGAGGCGACCGCGCGGGAAATGCCTGGCGTCGAGTGCCATGTCCGCCAGCTGATGCTGGCCAATCCGCTGAAGCCCCTCGACGGGCAGGAGCGCCTGGCCGGCGCCTTGCAGAGGTATGCTTCGGAACTAACCGGCGAGCCCGTCTCGACACATGGGGTGCCGCTCTATACCGACGCGCGGCACTACAGCAACGCCGGTATCCCGACCGTGCTTTACGGCGCCGGCCCGCGCACGATGCTCGAAGCCAACGCGCACCGCGCAGACGAGAAGCTCAAGATCGACGATCTCGTGCTGGCGACCAATGTGGTGACGCTGGCTCTGTACGATATGCTCACCGGCAACGTCTGACGGTCAATCGCGCGGAGCGTTCGAACAAGACAAAAGGCCGGGCACATTCCGCCATTCCAGCCGGCTGCGGCTGGGATGCTGCTGCCACGGGCACTCTTCGCTGGCGCGGCAGAATCGCAGAGCCGCGTTGCCTTTCCCGAGCTGTCAGGATATCTCTATGGGACTGGAAACAGTGGCGTTTCCCAAATCTCCCAAAGCAGACTCCGCCCGGCTCGCGCCGATGACCGGGTAGTATCATATCGACCTGCTCAATAGGTGGCTTGTATCGCATGGCGACTGGTGACTGGCGGATTGGCGTGCTGTTTTCCAACAGCGGAGTGACCGCGGCGGCCGAAACGGCTGAAGCGAACGCGACGCGCCTTGCGATCGAGGAAATCAACGCAGCCGGCGGCGTTCGCGGGCGCGGGATTAGCGCCACCTTCTACGATCCGGAATGTTCGGCCAAGAAGTACCAGGAGCTTGCCGTCCGCCTGCTCGCCGAGGACGGCATCAAGATTATCTTCGGATGCTATATGTCATCAGCGCGAAAAGCCGTCCTGCCGGAAATCGAAGCCTATCGCGGCATGCTGTTCTACCCGACCTTCTACGAAGGGTTCGAGTATTCGACGCGTTGCATCTATACGGGTTCTTCGTCGAACCAGAACGCCGTCCAGCTCGCGCGCTACCTGATCGAGAATTACGGCACACGTTTCCTGCTGGTCGGCTCGAACTACGTGTTTCCCTATGAATACAACCGCGTCGTCATGGACCTGGTCACAAGGGCAAAGGGCACCATTCTCGACGAGCTCTATGTGCCGGTCGAACCGGTACGGAAGGATTTCAATCGTGTCATCAAGCAGATTGGCAAGCTGAAGCCCGACATCGTCGTCTCAACGGTCGTCGGTACGGGTGCTGTCATGCTCTACGAGGCCTACAAGGAGGCTGGCTTCGACGTCGCAACGATGCCGATCGCCAGCCTGACGACCACCGAAGCGGAAGTCGCGGAGATGTCGCCTGACATTGCGGCAGGGCACCTGACCTCAGCGTCGTTCTTCGAGACGCTCGACACGCCGCAGGCGCGCCGGTTCGTTTCCGCCTACAAGCAGCGGTTCGGTGCCGATGCACCTGTTACAGCCGGCGCCGAGGCCGCCTACTTCCAGGTCCACCTCTATGCCAAGGCGCTGCAGCTGGCAGGCACGGACGAGCCGGAAGCGCTGGCCAGGCATCTCGCCGGCCTGGAGTTCGAAGCGCCGCAAGGGCGGATACGCATCGACCCGGACAACCATCATACCGAACTGTGGTCACGTATTGGACGGATCAACGCCGAGGGCAAGTTCGACATCATCTGGCAGTCCGAAACGAGGGTCAGGCCGGATCCCTATTTCGTCACGGCGTCATTCGATGATTGGATGAGCAAACCCCATCAGATGAAACGCAAGGCTTAGCGGATCGTTTCGGTGCCAACCAGCATACTCCAGGACCTGAAGGGCTTGCCTGTCCAAGTAATCCACCCGCCGGACCAGGCGGGGATGGCCCTTGTCCAGCACCTCAGGCGCATCGGCTGCAGCTGCGAAACGACCTGGCCCTTGCCTGACGCCGTCAGCCCCTCTGCCGTGGTGGTACTGGTTTCGATCGAGCAGGAGAACCGCGACAAGATACTGAGCCTGTTCCGGCCCGTGGAGCCATCCGATCCTGCCCTGATTGCGGTCGTCACCTATGAGGATCCGAGCACGCTGCAGGTCGTGCTGGAGTGCGGGGCGCTGGCAGTCATCGAGCGGCCGATCCGGCCGTTCGGCCTGTTGACCAATCTGACCATAGCGCGCGCACTCTGGCTCGAGCGGCAGAATACCAGCAAGCGCATCCGCAAGCTCGAGCGGAAGCTGGCAGGCAACAACCGTATCCTGCGCGCGAAGAACATTCTGATGGAAACGCAAGGGCTTAGCGAACACGACGCGTATGAGAACATTCGCCGCCAGGCGATGGCCAAGCGCGTTCCGATGGATGATCTAGCGAGTGCGATCATCAACGCGCATGAGCTCTTGACGTTCAAGGACATGCGTGACTAATATGAAACATAATTGACGCCGGGTGAACCTCGGATGTCGATACGGTGTGAGACAATGTGGTCCCCGCCGAGTGGCTATGTAGCCCGCAAGCTCCTTGTCGGAGTTGGCGGGCTTTTTTGTTTTCGGCTTCCGACAAGGCCGTTGGTTCGATCTACAGCACTTCTTGACGCTCTTTGGGCAGCGCGTGCGAACGCGTGCGCGGCATCGTTACGTCCGGCGTTGGGATACGTCGTTTCGTCTTCGTGAAAGGAGTTTTTCAGTAAGTAAAAATTCAACAAATAATAACGCTCGCATAAAGGCAAGTATATTTCTGCATGTTACCAATGCGGAGGATGAATTCGTTATAGCAATGCAAATTTAAAATAGAAAATACACTAGAATATGCATTGACTATTATTGATTTCTAATAAAGCGTGCGGATGGCCGCGAATGGGGCGGCCTCACAAGAAATCAAGCGCACAACGATGCGAACAGGAGGACATATGAAGAACCATAATCGGCGTACGTTTCTGAAGGCATCGGGTCTTGCGGCTGTCGGATTGGCCGCTCCTTCGATCCTGCGTCTCGGCGGCAAGGCCTGGGCAGCCGACGAGATTCCTGTCGGCATCATGTATTCGCTGACCGGCACCACGGCGATTGTCGAGAAATCAATGAACCAGTGCGCCCAGATGGCGATCGACCAAATCAATGCCAAGGGCGGCGTCCTTGGCCGCAAATTGCGGGCGATCATCGAAGACCCGGCGTCCGAACCCCGTATCTACAGCGAAAAGGCCCGCAAGCTTACGATCGAGGACCAGGTCCCCGTGATCTTCGGTTGCTATACCACCGCCAGCCGCAAGGCGGTGCTGCCGGTCGTCGAGCGGCGCAAGGGCCTGCTCGTCTGGCCGACCTGGTATGAAGGCGAGGAGTGCTCCAAGAATGTGCTTTATGCCGGTTCAGCGGTGCCCAACCAGCAGCTGGAAAATTCGCTGCCGTGGCTGCAGAAGAGCCTGGGCAAGAACAAGGTGTTTATCGTCGGCTCCGACTATGCGTTCCCGCGGGGCATGGCCAAGACATCGAAGACGATCTGCGAAAAGATCGGCATGCAGGTGGTCGGCGACGAATACCTGCCGCTCGGGCATACCGAATGGGCCTCGATGGTCTCCAAGATCGGCTCGAGCGGCGCCGACGTGATATTCTCCAATGTGGTGGGTGACTCGATCGTCGCCTTCTACAGGGAGCTGCGCAACCAGGGCTACGACTTCGACAAGCTGCCGCTCTGCGCCTCGACGACGACAGAGGTCGAGATCAAGGCGATGGGCCCGGAATACGCGCTCGGCAGCTATGTTTCGCTACCCTATTTCCAGACCGTCGATACGCCGCAGAATAAGGTCTTCGTCGAGGCGTTCAAGGCCTATGCTGGCGCTGATGCCGTGACCCACGCCGCGATGGAGGCGGTCTATATCGGCGTCAACATGTGGGCGATGGCCGCGGAAAAGGCCGGCGATCTCGCGCCAGACGCGATCGTTGCCAATGCCGGCGGCCTGTCCTTCGACGCGCCGCAGGGCAAGGTTACCATCGACCCCGACAACCTGCACAGCTACCTGACGCCGCGCATTGGCAAGACCCGCGCTGACGGGCTGCTCGACATCGTTGACCAGTACGCCGAGCCGCTTGTGCCGCTGCCTTACTCAAGCGTCGGCGAGACGGCCGACAAGCGGGTCTGCATGACGAGCGGCGCAACGCTCTAGTCCTGATTGCCAGCTGTGCCGGCGCGGGTTCCGCGCCGGCACGCCCCCGACCAACGCGGATGGAAGCGGCATGGAAACTTTTGTCATTGGCCTCAGCATCGCATCGATATTGTTCATGGTCGCCCTCGGCCTGGCGATCATCTACGGCACCATGAACGTCATCAACCTCGCCCATGGCGAGATGGTGATGATCGGGGCCTACACCACGGTGCTGGCCACCAAGCATCTCGGTTTCAACATCTATCTCTGCCTGCCGCTGGCCTTCCTGGTGACGGCGACATTCGGGCTGATCATCGAGCGCACCGTCGTGCGAAGGCTCTACGGTCGGCTGCTCGACACCTTGCTGGCGACATGGGGCATCGCGCTCATCCTGCAGCAACTGATCCGGATCCACTTCGGACTTGGCCTGTTCGGCATCGAGATCGACGGTCTGGGCTCCGACCTGCAGAACGTTCCGGTTCCCGCCGAGCTGCAGCAGGCCATTCAACTGTTCGGCGCCAACATCCCGGTCTACCGGGCCTTCGTCTTCGTCACCGCGCTGGCGCTTGGCGCGATCACCTGGCTTGTCATGTACAGGACGCGCTTCGGCAGCCAGTTGCGGGCCGTTTCGGTCGCCCGCAACACGGCCGCGGCCTGCGGCATCAACGACAAGCGGGTCAACATGCTGGCCTTCGCTTACGGCTCCGGCCTCGCCGGCATCGCGGGCGTTCTGGTGTCCGGCTTCAAGACTGTGTCGCCCGACATGGGCACGCCCTATGTCGTCGACGCTTTCCTGGTCGTCGTCGCCGGCGGCGTTGGCCATCTGCTCGGCACTTTGGCTTCGGCAGGCATTCTCGGCGAGGTCCAGAGCTTCGTCGCCACCTGGGCGAACGACGTCTACGGACGGACGGTATTGTTCGCCGTCGTCATCTTCATTCTCCTCTTCAAGCCTCAGGGCCTCTTCGTCACCAAGAGCCGTTGAGCTTGGCTGAAACATGGACAAGCGTATGACTTACCGCACCGCTTCCATCATCGCCTACATAGCCTTCTTCGCCGTTGTGCTCGCGCTTCCGCTAGTGCTCAACAGCTTCTGGACCAATCGCGTCGCGATCTATCTGGTCTATTCGATCTGCGCGATCGGCATCAGCATGTCGTGGGGTTATGCCGGCATACTCAGCCTCGGCCAGGGCCTGTTTTTCGGCATGGGCGCCTACATGCTGGCGATGTCGCTGACCCTCGCAGTGCCGGAGAACAACCCGGTGCCGCAGCTCATGCTCCTCAACATGGAGCCGAATGCGGTTCGCGACCTGTGCTGCGTCACCACGGGCTCGTTCCTATGGATTCCGTTCCGGTCGATAGCGGTCGGCATGATCGCTGGGATCGTCGTGCCGTGTATCCTCGCCGCCGGCATCGGCTACGTCATGTTCAAGCGGCGCACGACAGGCGTCTATGTCAGCATCATCACGCTGGCCTTCGCGCTCATTGGGCAATTGCTCATCATCAACAACCAGCCGCTGACCGGCGGTTTCAACGGCTTGGCCGACCTGGCGCTGCTGGAAATCGGCGGCTTCGAATTCGACCCCTACGGCCCGAGCGCCTACTACGCAGTCGCGCTGACGCTGATCGCGGTGATCCTGCTCGCCCGCTACATGCTGACCGGGCGGATCGGCCAGGTACTCAAGGCCATCCGCGAGGACGAGGCGCGCGCCCGTTACCTCGGCTATGACGTCGAGAACTTCAAGGTCTTCATCTTCTGCGTTTCGGCCGGTGTCGCTGGCCTGGCGGGGATGCTGTTCACCATCACTTCCGAATTCGCGACGCCGTCGCTGATGGCGACGTCGCTCAGCATCTCTATGGTGATCTGGGCGGCCACCGGCGGTCGGGCGTCGCTGCTCGGGGCCTGCGTCGGTGCGCTGATCGTCAACTTCGTCGGCTCGCTGGCCAGCGAAAGCGCGACTTTCCAGCCGGTGTGGCCTATCATCCTGGGGCTGCTCTTCGTCTTCGTCGTGCTGTTCATGCCGAACGGCATCGCTGGGATTTTCAAGGCCTTCATCGAACGCAGCGGCAGGACCGAGCGGCTCGGCGAGGCAAGGCCCTCCGGCAAGACCGAGCGCGCCGACAAGTCCGAGCGCGTCCAGACCGAACTGACCGCAAGGGAGGCGTGACCGATGAATGCCGTTCATAGGCCATCGAAGGCGGAGACCGTGTCGGCAGTGCCGATCCTGCGGACACAGAAATTGACGGTGCGGTTCGACGAATTTCCGGCGGTGCGCGATGTCGACCTGTCGATCGCCGACGGCGAGCTCAGGGTGATCATCGGTGCCAACGGTGCCGGCAAGTCGACCCTGCTCGACCTTCTGTGCGGCAAGACGCTGCCTTCGGAGGGCGAGATCTGGCTGCGCGACCGCAACATCACCGGCATCGGCGAAGCCGCGATCGCCCGAAGCGGCGTCGGCCGCAAGTTCCAAACGCCAACGGTGTTCAAGGACATGACGGTGCTGGAGAACCTGCAGGTGGCAAGCAACCGGCGTGTCCGCGTTTTCCAGAACCTGTTCGACCGGGTGAAATCAGGCCCGAACGACAAAGAGGTCGCGGTTGCCGAACGAACCGGCCTTCTCGGCTCGCTGAAGCGCAAGGCATCGGAACTGTCACATGGGCAGCTGCAATGGCTAGAATTGGCGATGGTGCTGAGCCAGGATCCAAAGATCATTCTGCTCGACGAGCCCGCCGCAGGCATGACGGCAGCCGAGACCGACAAGACAGCGGAACTGCTGCTCGACCTTGCCGGCAGCCACACGGTTCTGGTGATCGAGCACGACATGGCCTTCGTTCGTCGCATTTGCAAGACCATCACCGTCATGCACCAGGGGGCAGTCCTTGCCGAGGGAACGGCGGAGGAGATCGAAGGCAACCCCGCAGTGATCGAAGCTTATCTTGGATCGGCGACGCTCAGCCATGCTTAAGTTCAAAGACCTCAATGCGTTCTACGGAACCAGCCACATCATTCACGATCTCAACCTCGAAATCCGCAAGGGCGAGGTGTTTTGCATCATGGGGCGCAACGGCGTCGGCAAGACGACGCTGCTGCGCAGCCTGCTCGGCATCAGCGTGCAGACGAAAGGTGCCATAGAGTTCGAAGGGACCGAGATCAGCCGCGACCTCACCTACCAGCGAGCGCGGCGCGGCATCGGCTACGTGCCGCAAGGCCGCGAGATCGTGCCCGGACTCAGCGTGCTCGACAACATCCTGCTGGGGTGCAACGCCCGGGCGGATGGCCAGACATCGGTGCCGCCGCTGGTCTGGACGCTGTTTCCCTTCCTGAAGGACCACCTTCACCGGCGCGGCACCAATCTCTCGGGCGGACAGCAGCAGCAACTTGCGATCGCCCGTGCGCTCGCCACCGACCCGAGCATACTGGTTCTCGACGAGCCGACCGAGGGCATCCAGCCCAACATCGTCGAGCACATCGAACAGGCGATCATGTCACTGAACCGGGACCATGGCCTGACCATCATCCTCGTCGAGCAGAAGATCCGCTTCGCCCGCAGCGCAGCGCACCGCTTCGCCATCCTGGAGAAGGGGCAGATCGCGGCAGCCGGCGACACCGCCGATCTCAGCAACGAGCTGATCCACAAGCATATGGGCCTGTAGCAGCTGCCTCACGCCCGAACGTCAAGCGCAGAAAGGATTTTTGAGATGCTCCGAATTGAAAGCGTGCTTGGCAGCCGAAGCGATCCGGCAATGCATGAGGCCATCCACCATCTCGAACACCATCACGCCGTGGAATTCGTGACGGTGGCCGTCGGCGATCTCGACCGCCGGCGTCTGATGGCGCGGACCGACAAGGGCGAGGAGGTGGCGATCACCCTACCGCGTGACCAGAAGCTGCATGACGGTGCGGTGCTGGTGCTTGACCATCATCGCGCGGTGATCGTGCGCGCCGGCGAGCAGCGCTGGCTGCGATTTACCCCGCGTTCGGCCAGCGACGCACTGGAGCTCGGCTACCACGCCGGAAACCTGCATTGGCGGGTGCGCTTCGACGGGGAGGACCTGCTTGTTGCCCAGGATGGTCAGGCCTCGGCCTATGCCGCACGCATCGAACAGCTGATCTCGGGCGGCCGTGTCGAGATGAGCGAGGAGGCCGAATGAACGGTCCATCGGCACCGTTGCTCGTTGCCCTGCAGCATGCCGACGGGCAGTTCCCCTCGGGCGGCTTTGCCTTCTCGCAAGGCCTCGAGGCGTCGTCCTCTCTTGCCGGAAGGCTTGGAACCTTCGACTTCGCCGCTTTCGTCGACATCCAGATCCGTCATCGCTGGGCCGATGCCGACCGCATCGCGCTGGTGCGCGCCCACCGGCTCGCCGGCGATCTCGAGGCGCTGGCTGAACTCGACCGCGAGGTCGAGGCCTCAACCTTCGTCGAGGGGCTGCGATCGGGCTCGCGCCGCAACGGCATGGCGCTGTTGACCACGCATGAGCGGATCGGAACCTGCGGCGCTGCCGCCTATCGAGCGATGGTCCGCAAGGGCGATGCCTGCGGCCACCTGCCAGTCGTCCAGGGTCTCGCCTGGCAAGCGCTCGACCTCGACGAGGCGAGTGCGGTTGCGATCGGCGGCTACCAGATGGTGGCCTCGCTGGCGACGGCTGCGGTGCGGCTTGGCGTGGTCGGCGCCATCGACGCGCAGAAAGTCGTCGCGCGCGCCCTGCCTGCCATCGAGGCCGCGGCCCGTGTTCCGACCGGCGACGATCAGCCGCTGCGATCGTTCACGCCGCTCTGCGAGATCGCGGTCGCCATGCATGGCGCTTCGGGCCAGCGCCTGTTTTCGAATTGAGGAGTAGCCACGATGTTGTTGACCCCGACCGAACTTGAACGCCTGACGATCTACACGGCGGCCGAACTGGCGCGCAAACGCCGGGCCAAGGGGCTTCTGCTCAACTATCCCGAGGCTGTGGCGATCATCACCGACGAGATCCTGGAAGGTGCCAGGGAAGGGCGTTCCGTTGCCGAGATGATGTCGATCGGCTCGGCCATCCTGACCCAGGCCGACGTGATGCCAGGGATCGCGGCAATGCTGCCGATGCTGCAGGTGGAGGCGACGTTCCGCGATGGCACCAAGCTGGTCACCGTGCACGAGCCGCTACGCCCGGCTGCCGGCGCTGCCGCCGACGATCTCGAACCCGGGGCAATCGTCGCCGAGGAAGGCGACATCGAGCTCAATGCCGGACGCCGAAAGCTGACGCTGAAGGTCGTCAACACCGGCGACCGGCCGGTGCAGATAGGCAGCCATTATCATTTCTTCGAGGTCAACAAGGCGCTCGACTTCGACCGGGCGGCAGCCTTCGGCATGCGTCTCGACATCGCCGCCGGCACCGCCGTTCGCTTCGAACCGGGGCAGGAAAAGGACGTGCCGCTGACCACCTTTGGAGGACAGCAGCAGCTGTCCGGCCTCAACGGACTGTCGAACGGCTCGGCCGATGATCCGGCGGCCAAGGCCGCTGCACTTGAAAACGCCCGCGCCCGCGGCTTCCGCGGCGCCTGAGGGAGGAACGACCATGGCAACCCTGTCACGCCGCGACTATGCGGCAATGTACGGCCCGACCACCGGTGACGGCTTCCGTCTCGGCGACACCTCGCTGGTTGCCGTCGTCGAGAAGGATTTCGCTGTCTATGGCGACGAATGCCTGCATGGCGGCGGCAAGACGCTGCGCGATGGCGCAGGCCTCGCTGCCGGCGTCACCAGCGTCGAGGGCGCGCTCGACTTCCTGCTCTGCAACGTCACCGTGATCGATGCCGTCATAGGCATCGTCAAGGGCGATCTCGGCATCCGCGACGGCAAGATCGTTGGTATCGGCAAGGCCGGCAATCCGGCCACCATGGACGGCGTCGATCCGCGCCTCATCGTCTCTGCGGCGACCACCGTGCGCGACTGCGAGGGACTGATCGCAACTGCTGGAGCGCTCGACGTGCACGTTCACTTCGACAGCGCACAACTCTGCGATCATGCCATCGCCTCCGGCATCACCACCATGCTCGGCGGCTCGCTGGGCCCGATCACCGTCGGCATCGACTGCGGCGGGCCGTTCAATGTCGGCAAGATGCTGCAGGCGGCCGAGCACTGGCCGATCAACTTCGGTTTTCTCGGCCGCGGCAACTCGCACCGCCCTGCTTCGCTCGTGGAGCAGATCGAGACGGGCTGCCTCGGCCTCAAGCTGCACGAGGATTGGGGCACGATGCCGGCCTCGATCGACACATGCCTGACCGTGGCCGATGAGCTCGATTTTCCGGTCCAGATCCATACCGACACGCTGAACGAGTCCGGCTTTCTTGAGGATACGCTCGCCGCCATCAACGGCCGCACCATCCACATGTACCATACCGAGGGTGCCGGCGGCGGTCACGCGCCCGACATCATCAGCGTCGCCGGCGTGCCGTGGTGCCTGCCGTCCTCGACCAACCCCACCAATCCCTACACGATCAACACCTTCGACGAACATCTCGACATGACGATGGTGTGCCACCATCTCAACCCGGCGATCCCCGAGGACGTCGCTTTTGCCGAAAGCCGCATCCGCGCCCAGACCATCGCGGCCGAGGACATCCTGCATGACATCGGCGCGATCTCGATGCTCGGCTCCGACAGCCAGGGCATGGGCCGCATCAACGAGGTGATCTGCCGCACCTGGCAGTTGGCCGACAAGATGAAGAAGCAGCGCGGACGCCTGCCGGAGGAGACGACGCGCTTCGGCGACAATGAGCGCATCAAGCGCTACGTCGCCAAATACACCATCAACGCTGCGCGCACGTTTGGCATTGCCGAACACGTTGGTTCGCTCGAGGACGGCAAGATGGCCGACATCGTCATCTGGCGGCCCGCCTTCTTCGGTATCAAGCCGGAACTGGTGATCAAGGGCGGCTTCATCGCCTGGGGTGCGATGGGCGACAGTGCCGCTTCGCTGATGACCTGCGAGCCGCTGCTCCTGCGCCCGCAATGGGGAGCTTTCGGCCGGGCCAAGCAGGCGCTTTCGGCCTGCTTCGTCAATCCGCTGGCGATCGACCGCGGCCTTGCCGGCACGCTTGATCTCAAGAAGGCCTTGCTGCCGTCGCGCGGCAATCGCGCGCTGTCGAAGAAGGACATGCTGCACAACGATGCCTGTCCCAACATTCGGGTCGATCCGCAGACCTTCGACGTCTTCGTCGACGGCGAACTTGCCACCTGCGAGCCGGCTTACGAACTGCCGCTGACCCAACGCTACATGCTGAGGTGACACTATGGACACCAGGACGTCTACCCATTCTCCTTCGCCGTCGCGTGTCGGCGCCGCTCGCATCGGCATCGGCGGTCCCGTCGGCTCCGGCAAGACCGCGTTGATCGAACGGCTGATCCCGGCCTTTGCGGCGCGCGGCGTGTCGCTGGCGATCGTCACCAACGACCTCGTCACCGCAGAGGATGCAGAGCGCATCCGCCGCTCGGGGCTGATCGATCCGGCGCGCGTCGCCGCCGTTGAGGCGGGTGCTTGCCCGCACACCGTCATTCGCGAGGATCCCACCCTCAACATCGCCGCCGCCGACGATCTCGAGGCGTTGTTTCCGGATGTCGAGTTGATCCTGATCGAGAGCGGCGGCGACAACCTCGCCTCGACCTTTTCGCTCGATCTCGTCGACTGGTGGATGTTCGTCATCGACGTCGCCGGCGGCGACGACATTCCGCGCAAGAATGGCCCAGGCGTGCTCAAATGCGACCTGCTGGTCGTCAACAAGACCGACCTCGCACCTTACGTCGGTGTCGATCTCGCGGCGATGGCAGCGCAGGCCGCCACCGCGCGCGCCGGTCGGCCGATGGCCCTCACCAATTGCCGCAGCAATGAAGGGGTCGACGCGATCGCTGACCGCATCGTCTCGGACGTGTTGTTCAGATGACGAGCCATTGGCCCCAACCGCCGGTATTTCGCGCTCCGGTACAGACGCGCCAGACCGGGGCGCGAAGCGGCCGCTTCGAATTGGCGCTGTCCCGTCACGGCGCGCGCACGCATATCGGGCGCCAATACGTCTCCTACCCGTTTCATATGACGCGGCCGTTTGCACTCGATGCCGCCATCTCGTCCTTGCTCACCGTCTACCAGCAGTCTTCATCAGGCGGGCTCTATCGCGACGACCGGCTCTCGAGCCGCTTCGACGTGGGGGAGGGCGCTGCCGGCCACGTCACCACCCAGGCGGCCACTGTCGTTCACGACTGCCATGGCCAGCCGGCTCACCAGACGACCGAGATCGTTCTGCAGGAGGGAGCGTTCCTGGCATTGACCCCCGATCCGCTGGTGCTGTTTCCCGGCGCCGCATGCTCGAACATCACTCAAGCCAGGCTCGCGCCAGGCGCGGTGCTGCTGTTGTCCGACGCCTTCGCCTTGCACGACCCCGAAGGTCGCGGCCGGCCGTTCGAGTGCCTGAAGGCGAAAGTCGACATTCGCGACGCCAACGAGCGGCTGCTGGTGCGCGACAATCTCGACATCACTGGAGCGGACCTTGCGGGCCCCGCTTCGCCCATCGGTATTTGGAAGGTCGTGTCCAGCTATTTGCTCGTGGGCGCGCCTAACCGGCTCCCGACGATAGATGAGCTTGCAAGCCTTGGTGGGCCTGGCCGCCAGGTTACCGGCATCACGGCGCTCCCCAATGGCGCCGGCTGGGGCGTGCGTTGCCTGGCAGCAGACGCGATCGCCGCGCGCGGTATCGCCGAAAGCCTGTTCATACTCGCCGTTGCAGCAGCCTTCGGCCAGCAACCCGCCCTAAGGCGCAAATGACAGCCCGATATCTGACTCATAGCCGATGAAAGGAAGCAGACCATGAACACCAGATTTCTCGCAAGAACAGCAGCGCTGGCAGCCTTCGCACTGGTGCCCGGACTCGCCAGCGCGCATACCGGCCTCGGTCACGTCGAAGGCTTCACCCACGGATTTGCCCACCCGCTCGGCGGCCTCGACCATGTGCTCGCCATGGTGATGGTCGGCCTCTTCGCCGCCCAGCTTGGCGGCCGGGCCCGCTGGCTGGTCCCGGCAAGTTTCGTGTCCGTCATGGTCCTGGGTGGCGCGCTCGGCCTTGCCGGCATCGCCCTACCTTTCGTCGAACTCGGCATCGGCTTGTCGATCGTCGTTTTCGGCGGCGTTGTCGCTTTCAATCTGCGGGCCGGGGCGGCCGCTGCCATGGCGCTGGTCGGCTTCTTTGCGATCTTCCATGGTTATGCCCACGGTGCCGAGATGCCCGAGAGCGCCAGCGGTCTGGCCTATGGGGCCGGTTTTGTGCTGGCGACGGCGATGTTGCATGCGGCCGGACTTGGCTTCGGCCTGGCTCTCGACGGCAAGGCCGGCGCACGCGGGGCAGTGGCTGTGCGCTCGCTGGGTGCGCTGGCCGCGATCACCGGCATAGGCGTGGTGACTGGCCTCGTTTGAGGCCGGCATTTTCAACGACCCACCCAGGGGGCAACTGATGCAAGCTCAACAGCAACGAGGTGCCAGGATGAGCAGTCCAGTTCTCATGCGTCCAGCTTGCGCCGCAGGCTTGCCGGCGCGAGGAGGAGCGGCGCTCGCCAGGACGGCCGCGCCGGTTGCCTTGCAACAGGATCCGCACGCAGTCCGGGCGCCCGGCGAGAACGAACTGCAAGCTGCTATCGGGCGCGAGGTACGAGCTTGCCGCAAGCGTCACGGCATGACCGCAACCGAGCTTGCTGGTGCCGCAAACATCTCGGTCGGGATGATGTCGAAGATCGAAAACGGTGTCATCTCAGCATCGCTGACCACGTTGCAGGCTTTGTCCCAGGCGCTCGGAGTACCAATGACCGCCCTGCTCAGAAGCTTCGAAGAAGAGCGCAGCGCGGTCTTCGTTCGGGCGGGAACGGGTGTCGAGGTCGAGCGGCGCGGCACGCGCGCCGGTCATCACTACAACCTTCTCGGCTACATCGGTTCGTCATCCAGCACGGTCTCGGTCGAGCCCTACCTCATCACCCTGACCAGCCATACCGACACATTCCCGTTATTCCAGCACGCGGGAATGGAGTTTCTCTATCTGCTTGAGGGCGAGATCACCTATCGCCACGGCTCGACTCTCTATCACATGGCGCCTGGCGACAGCCTGTTCTTCGAAGCCGACACGCCACACGGCCCCGAGCAACTGGCAAAGCTGCCGATCCGGTTCCTGTCGATCATTTCATATCCTCAGGGCGGAGAGGAGTGAAGGCTTAGCGAGCCTGCGCCTGCACCACCGTTACCGCGATCATGTGGAAGGTGTCCTCTACAGTGCCACGGGAAGGTCTTTGCCGGTTTGGCGAAACCTTGCAGGACCGAGCCGATGGTGTCGGCGCGCCCGATGCGCTGGGCGATCTAATCATCCCTTCTTGTCTCCGTCTTCAAGAAGGTCTTGCAGGTTCTGTTGCAACGTTTTGCTTGCCGGCGCTATGGCAAGACCCCTTCGACATTTTTTCGGCGGGCAAGATGTTCAAGGCCGCCAGTTCGACCAATCAGTGATCCTGCTTTGCGTGCGCTGGTACCTGGCCTACAATCTCAGCCTGCGTGATCTTGAAGAGATGATGGCCGAGCGGGGCATTGCCGTCGACCACACGACCATTCACCGCTGGACCGTTCGTTTCGCACCGCTATTGCTGGAGCGTTTCAACCGACGGCATCGAAATGATCCACATGATGCGCAAGCGGCAGGCGAGATACGCCTTCAATCCGAATCCATCCCTGGCCGAGCATTTCGGAATTCTTGCCGCGTGATTATCCTCGTATCGGACCTCTCTGCGTCCTCATCCGGCCGTTGCAACAGAACCTGCTGCACCGCCGGCGGATTTTCTCAGAGGGTACACCCCGCTCAAGCACAATTTTCGCTGCATAACGGCAACTGAGATCGCACCAAAGAAGAGCCATATCGCGCGGCTCATCGTCTCGAACGAAAGGCGGCGGTTGCTGTAGGCTGGGGTAGCTGCTCACGTACGCCAACTATAACCAGTCCATTGAAAAACGTAACAGCACCGAATGTTGCAATCTTGGCGGGAAACTGACAGGAGATGCAATGAGGCAGGACTTCGTAGCTCACCGCCGCTGGCGGGGACGACTGTTCTGGCTACGGGGGCAAGCCAGAGTTGAAGAGAGCGGCCGATCGAGAATTCGATGACACATCGGTCGCCGATTGCGACCACGGCCACGTTCGTGATGAGGTTACACCGGGGCTTGTTCCAATCTTGCGTTTCGACACCCGAGATTTGCCAACCCAAGATCAGTTCGAAGCCTGGCGTACGTTTCACTCCTCAGTGATCGATACCTCGCCAAGCGCAGAAGCGGGGCAGGGTTTCGTCTTTGAACAGAAGGTGTGGAGCCTCGGCAGCCTGGCTTTCACGTCGGCACGCATGCCGGGGAGGCCGGTGCCACGCACGTGGAGGCACATCCGCAAAGATCCGCTCGACCACTGGTGTCTAGTGCTGCCCGAAAGTGCCATGCATGCATCGCAAGGCCCAGGCGCACTACCGCGCCAGGTGCACTTCCGCTCCCTGGACCGCCCCTATGTTGGGGCGGCGACCGATTCCAGTGTGTCGACGGTCTATATCCCTCGTGACCTGTTGCGCCCGATTGCGGGCGTGCTTGATGCGCACTCTGGCACCGTGGGGCCGACGGGCATGGGCGGCCTGCTTGCCGACTTCCTGATTTCGTTCGAACGGCGGCTGTTGACCATCTCGGAAGACGATGTGCCCAATTACGTCGAGGCAATGCGGGCGATGGTCACCGCCTGTCTCGCGCCAACATCCGATCGTATCGCCGAGGCGCAGCGGCAAATCGAGGCGACGATGCTCGAAAAGGCGCGGCAGTTGATCCATCGGCAACTCTGCTCGCCGAATCTCGGGCCTGAAACGATCTGTCGGTGGTTGGGGGTGTCGCGCTCCAGACTCTACGCCCTGTTCGAACCAATGCACGGCGTGACCCGGTACATCCAACGCCAGCGGCTGCTCGCCGCCTACAAGGAACTAGCTGATCCGGCTCTGGCGCGCAGCATTGAGCAGATCGCCGACCGGCTATGCTTTTCGGAGGCCGCCACCTTCAGTCGGGCGTTCCGCAACGAGTTCGGATGCTCGCCGAGCGACGTCAGGGCTGCTGCCGCCGCTGGCATGCTCGCCCCGACGCGAACGGCATTGTCGGTGATGAACCAGGTCAATCATCTGGGGGAAATCTTGCAACAGTTGCAGATTTGATCGTGCTGTCACGGGTTCTGTCGCAAACCCGTCTTCGGGACGGATGGAAAGCACCCCTGGCAGCGCCAGCGCCCGACTATGTTCCGGTTACTTCATGATCCAAACACGTGAACCGTGAACCATCTTACGTCAAGTGAATGTACTGCACAGTTCGCACTATCGAATCAATGAGCGATGCAACATGCAAGCCGTGCCTGGTGCAATTGGGTAAGTTAACTGGCAAACGCCTCGTTTGGCTCCGGTGAAACAACGTGACATGGCCTGACTGGCAGAGAATCGGGGACGGAAGGAAGCCATCCAGCGGGATCCGGATTTTCCGAACGGCGGCAGCAGGGTGGCAACAGCACGAGCGATAGAGCCGGATCGGGCCTGGTTAGGTTTGGCTGTAAGGCCGCCGGCTGCCTGATCCGTGTCGCTCGGGCCGTAGAGTTTGCATTGTATAGAGCGAAGGCTGGCTCACACCTATACGCTGATGGCCTTCAAGCCTCAAAATAAAAGAGGAATGCGCCCATTCCGGCTGTTCACACTTTCCGTTCCGCGTTGCGACCGCAAAGGCACACGCCTCGCGCCCTTCCTCGCCGCCTCCATCGAACAGCGCCGGGACCGAGATTCAGCAACCGGATGAGCACTGCGCCATCCTCAGGTTCAACGAAGTGCAGCGGAAATGTTCCTCATTCGGCTGCACGCATCAGTCGATCTGCAGAGAGATAGCTGGATGCAGTTTCCTAAGATTCGGCAGGGATTTGTTCTGCCACGGGATCTGGGAACTACCACGTACGACAAGCGCGACGTTCGGATGCTTTCGCACCTCAATGGTAAACTTCGCCAGCAGGTTGATGCCCGAGGAGTTGAGGAATTCGAGATCGGTAAGTTCGATCGTGATAGTTTCAGGAGATCCCGCCAAAACTCCGTTCATCAGAGCCATGATCGGCGCGTAGGCATCGGTGCCTGACAGCCGCATCGTGCCGTCGAAATGGATCAAGCTGGCCTCGGCCCAAACCCGGTATTCGTCCGTCTTGATTTCGCTAATTTGGCTCATTCTCTCACTGCTGCGACTGTTTGACAGGAAGTGTGGCGAAGGTCTCGACATGCACGCGCCTGCCGTCGTCGACCGGACTAAATTTCCAAGCCAAGCGGGCACCATAGTCGCTCATCAACGTCAGCAATCCAAGGCCAGACCCGGAGGCTTCCGGGTCGGCGGCGTTGACCTCGATGCGCTGGATAAGCAGGTCGCCAGGATCGCCTACGGTGATCTCGGTGAGCAGAGCTTGGAATTTGGCAGCGGCCTCGGTGCTGATCACGTTGGCCACCTTAACCCTAAAGTTATCACTATCCATCGCCGCTTCGACCAGAATCTCGCCTGGCTCGCGGAATTTAATGGCATTTTCGATCAGCTCATTGACGAGATAGCCGATGCTATGTCGTACCTCGCGATAATCGCTGCGGGAAACATTGAACGGCAGCGCGAACAGATCTGCAATGAAGTCCGAGGTCGTGGCGCAGTGATGCCATCTCAGATCGAGCGGGCCATCGAACAGCTTCACGCGGCTGACGCTTTTGTTCATGCCGATGGTAATCTCGGTCGGACCATATAGCGAGACCATGACGTTACCTGTGCCTCATGACTACGAGTGTGATGTCATCGTGGATCTTGCTAGTGCCAATATGAGCCATCAGATCCGCCACAATTCCGTCCTTTATCTCTTCAGCACTCGCTCCATGGCGCTGGCGAGCGCTTTCGACAAGGCGATCCAGGCCAAAAAGGTCGCCCTTTGCGCCTTCCGCCTCAGTCACGCCGTCGGTATGGAGCACCACCACATCGCCGGTCGCAAAAGCTACGTTGCGAGTCGCGACAAAAGGCGAGATGTCCTTTTCCAACCCGATTGGAAATCCAAGGTCGATCGTGTCGATGCGCTCGACGCCTTCGGCGCGCACCACCACGACCTCCTCGTGCTGACCAGAAAGTGTCAGCTTCCCGTTTTCATAGTCGAGGAAGGCGAGCGAAAGGTGCTTGTCGGAATTAGTGCGCTCTAGGTTCTTGAAGATCGCTCGGTTAAGCCGATCGAGAAACTGCAGGGGATCGTCCTCGCCTGTTTCCTGCAGCGCACGGGCTACCGATTGGACCATCAGCATCAAAACGCCGCTTTCCAAGCCGTGACCGGTGACGTCACCGATGCCGACCTTGAGCTTTTGCCCGTCGAGCAGCACATCGTAATAGTCACCGCCGACCTCGTCGGCAGGCCGCATGTAGGCTGCGATCTCGACGCCTGGGATTGTCGCCAATTCGCGATCCTTGGGCAAGACCATCAGTTGAATCTGGCGCGCAACGTCCAGTTCGGCGCCGAGGCGGACGTTCTCGCTGCGCAGCTTTTCGTTGAGCGACGAGATCTTCTGGTTGGCGTTTTCGAGATCTTGGGTGCGGTCCTCAACGAGTTGCTCTAGGTTTTCAGTATGGTAGCTGATCTCCTCCGCCATGCGGTTGAAGGCCACCCCGAGCTCGCCGACCTCATCTTTTGTGGGAATGTCGACACGGACAGTATAGTCCTTGGATTGCAGCTTGCGCGCAGCGGCGGCCAGTGCACTGAGGCCCGCCGTGATGCGCTTAGATAGGCCGAACACTGCAGCAAAGACGATCATCAGCGCAACACCGATCGCTGCCAGCTGATAGAGCAAAATGCGGTTAGTTGCCTGAGAGATGCTCTCCTGAGCGGCAATCAACGTTGCATAGATTTCGCTCTCGGGAACCACGATACCGACGGTCATCGTCTCCTTGATGATCGGCCCCGCACTCCACATGTTTGTTGGCCGCAGCTTTTTCAGCACGACGATGTAGTTCAATTTCTCCCCATTGTTGTCGAGCGAAATGGTCTGGATGACGCCGTCATCGTTTTGATCGAGCGGAAGCGCAGAGATGGCTGACTGTGTGCTTCTTCTAAGGGATCGGTCGAACACCGACGGACTCGAATTACCAATGCCGAGTGTCTTCTCGCCCTCCGGGGTGACAGCAAGGACATTGCCATTGGACATGGAGAGGAAGGCAAAGCCAGTTTCGGCGATCCTTACGCTCTGGACGATGTCTGCCATCTGGTCGAGCGTCAGATCGGCGCCTACGACGCCGGCGAGGTCGGTCCGCTCCTTGTTCCAGACCGGCCGAAAGAAACTGACGATTATCTTGCCCGTGACGCCATCCTTATACGGCGAAAGCGTTGTGATCTCCTCGTCGACTGGCTTGCTGCCGGGATCCTTCAGCCAAGCCTGCCAATCCTCGTATAGCTGTGGGAAGAAAAAGTCCCACCAGTTGGTGTCATTGTGGCCGGGATAAACGCGGTCGAACGTAACACCCTGGTTGGTGTATGGCGTCGAGCGCAGGATCGGCGCGCTCTTGGGCCCGATGAAATAGACCTGCAGTTTGCGGGTTCCGGTACTCTGAACGGCGGGGCCGAAGATGTTAAATGCCGTGCTATCACGGACTATCCTCTCGACGTCAGGCGGAAGGTTTCGAGTCGCATTGAGCAGATACCCCCAGACGGTGACGGCTGAAGACTCGCCGGCTTCGTTCTGCCACCAGTCACTGGATGGATTGTAGGTAAGCCGGGTCGTGAAAGACTGATCGCGCTTGATCGCTTCGCCCACCGCCGACTGAACTTGGGGATGGTCTATCAACGCCTGCGTTGAGCCAGCCAGAATGTCGACTTCAGTGTGGACACGATCGATCAGCAGATCGGTCCGCTCCGCTGTCGTCTCAATGTAATTGTTTAGATATTCGCCGGTCGCCTTGGTCAAGCCCAGACCGACCTGCTGGGTGGCGTCCCTCGACAGGCGGTTGACGTTCCACAGTGCCAGACCGCCGCTAATCAGCAGGTCCACCAGCACCGCGCCGCCGACAACCAGAACGAACTTCGCTCGAAAGGAGCGAAGCCCAAAGCGTGACGTGCCGTTATCCACTGTGCTCATAACGGCTTGCGCCCTGACGCAACCCAGACCGGCCAGCCAGCGTAGCCTTTGGGATGCAAGGCAGCAAAGATATGGTCCTGAAATCCCCTGCGGAAACGTTCCACAAATTCTGGGCTGTCGCCGCGCTTGTTGGACATCTCTCCGGCGAATGTGTCTTCCCAGGCTTGGATGACATCTGCAAAATCTTGTGGATCGCCGTCGAGGTTGGTGACCATGAAAGACTCGGCGCGCACGTCATCGAAACCGGCATCCATTAGATAGTGGCGGTTCTTCGGCCCCATTTCCAGGTCCATCTTGAAATGGGCAAACAGCTTCGCGAGCTCGTCATATGTCCACTCTATCGATTCCCCGTGCGGCTCGCCCAGGCATTGTGAGATCTTCTCGTTGGTGATGTAGACGCGTCCGCCGGGCTTGCATATCCTATACATTTCCCTAAGGATTAGCGTTGGCCGGTCGAAGATCTGCAGTGAGTGACGGCAGGTGACGAGATCGAACTGGTTGTCTTCGAACATCATTTCCGACGCGTCGCCATAGATGTATTCAACGCCCCTGATGTTGAAATCGGCTGCCACCTGCCGGGCATAGGCTAGGCTGGAGCGCGAATGATCAAGGGCGACGATCCGAGCCGGCTTGAATTCTTTCTGAACGAGGGCCGCAAAATCGCCAATGCCGCAACATATGTCCGCCATGGTGATGCCTTCACGCATGCCGTGGCGTGGAAGAATGTTGCACTCATGGCGCCACGTCATCTTGGTCTGAGTGCGTAGAACGGGGATGAACCCACCCTCTTCGAGGAAGCTCTGGCCAGGGTAGAAGTCGGCGTCGTATTCCTCGACCCTAATGGCCGGTTCGATCCGGCTCAGCCGGCCGAATTTCTGGGTCGTCCAGCCGACAACGCTTGAGGTTATGACCACGAAGCTCATATCTGGCCTCGCCTGGCAGGCGTCCACCAGCAGGTGCGTGAAGGCATGGAAGGCCGTGTTGTTCATCTGCGAAAGGCGGCGAACATTGAGGTAGAACACGCCGCTGACGCTATCGATGGCTTCTCTGAGCAAGGTTAGGCTAGGTACAATCTCATCGACCGACCTCGGACGTACCGAGCCGGAAATCGCAAACTCCTGGTTGCTCGAATCGAACTGCACTTTGAAAGGTGGACTGTTGGTGAAAGGAACTGCGGTCAATGTGTCAGGCCCCCAAGGGGGAGGTCGACCACGAGCTTGACCGAGTCGTCGTATGTATCAAAGCGCACTTGTGCCTTGTAGCTAACTACGAGTTCGAGCAGCAGCATGTCTCGACCGGGACCGACCTCGCGTGACAATGAACTAATGTAGTCGGCCTCGACCGCGCCAGCCTCGACCGCGCCGGCTTGAATTCTTGTCACCGCATGCTCGAAGGAGCGCCGTTCATCCTCGCCGCACGTGAAAGTGAGTTCGATCCTGTCAACGTGGTTCCGGCGCGAAACGCTACATCCGAAGGTCCCACCCGAGTGGCGGGTCCTGAAGGTGATCTCAAGCAATTCGTTTAGCGCGGATGAGAGCAGATTTGCAAACAACACCGAATCAGGACGGTTATGACTGACAGTGCGCGCGAGATAAGTGGAGATGTAGTCGCAATGGGTCCAGTTAGAGTTAAATGTAGTCATCTCCATGTCGATCTGGACCATCATGCGGAAGTCGAGCTCCGCTAAGTTGTTGTGCGCGGTTTTCGGCGGCATGTCACTCTCTACTTCTGCGCTGCCCTGCGGATAGGCTACCGACTCATCTGATACGTTGGCGGAAGTTGAGAGATGCTCCCGCTTTAGAGGCGAAAACCCGCGCCCGTTCGGCACTCATCGCTCTGCCGAGGTGATGTCCCTGCAGCAAGTCGCAACCTTCCTTGATCAACCACTCGGCCTGACGGGCAGTTTCCACGCCTTCGGCGGTTACCATCATATCGAGGCCGTGCGCCAGCCCGATGATTGCCCGGACAATGGTCTGACTTTTCCCGTCTATATCGAGATCCTTAATGAAGTACTGGTCTATCTTCAGGGAATCAAAGGGGAAATTCTTGAGGTAGCTCAGCGACGAGTAGTGAGTGCCGAAATCATCGAGGGAAATGCGGATTCCAAGCACGTTGAGCGTGTTCAGCGTGTCCAAATTATCGACAGTCTGCTCAAGCAGGACGGATTCAGTGATTTCAAGCTCAAGCCTGTCGGCCCGTATGCCGCTGCTGTCGATTACTTGTGCCACGGTGTCGGTGAGCGAGCCGCCTAGAAATTGTGCGGGAGAAAGGTTTACGGCGACACTCAGCGTGTCCGGCCAGGTCTTCGCCTGCCGGCAAGCTTCTTCGAGCACCCAGCGGCCAATGTCGTCCATAAGGCCGTCGGCTTCGGCAATCGGAATGAACACGTTGGGCGGAATCAGCCCAATTTCGGAGTGGTTCCATCGAACCAGAGCCTCAAAGCCCACGATTTGGCCTGATGCATGGACCAGCGGCTGATACTCAAGGTCGAGTTCTTTGCGCTCCAATGCAAGACGCAGGTTGCGCCGAAGATTTTCCCTCTGCTCAAGCAGCAAGAGCATCGAACGGTTGAAGACACGGACGCAACCCCGGCCGTCACGCTTGGCGGCATAGAGTGCAATATCGGCTGCCTTCATCAGTTCGCTGCTTTCGGCACCATGTTGCGGGCCGTAGGCAATGCCGACACTGGCACCGACAAAGAGCGGCATGTCGTTTATGATGAAGGGCGCCTTGAAGGATTCAACGAGCGCTTGCGCCACGATCTCAGCGTCGCTTGCGTCCTTTCCATATTGGACGATCGCGAATTCGTCCCCGGCGTAGCGAAAGGCCGAATCGCCATCCTGCAAGACACTTCTTATCCGATTGGCGGCGAGCTTCAGCAACGCGTCGCCGGTAGCGTGGCCCAGCGTGTCGTTGACTGACTTGAAGTCATCAAGATCGATCTGCAGCAAGGCGGAGCGTTCACGCACGTTATCATTCGTTGCCAGGATTTCATTAAGCCGCTCGCTGAAACGCTGCCGGTTCTGCAGACCCGTGAGCACGTCATGCGTTGCCTGATGAAGCAGTTTACTGTGCTCCGCCTTGGTAGCCGCGGTTATTGCGATACCGTCGGTCAATTCTACGAGTCCCAGTCCGGCGGCTGTCACAAATACGAGGACCATCCCCTCACGATTGCTGCCGGAGGTTACGTTGATAGCATTGGACTGCCCGTCAACCAGCACTTGTTCAAGCGCTACCCGCGCCTCACCCGCCGCAAGACCGGGATATAGGTCGAACAGGCTGGCACCCTCTGTCACCGTTGGTCCGCGCAAAGCCTTGAACCGCGCTGTGGAATGCGTAAGCCTGTAATTGCGATCATAAAAAGTTATCAGCTCGCCAGAATTGGCGAGCAGTTCCGGGAAAGTGTTACTCCCGGTCAACGTGTTGTCCGTGGCCCCCACCCCGCTTTTCGGAAACCCCAACGTACTCCAAAAGCGGTGCAAAATCTGCAACTCCTGACGCTACGTAAGAAACCTAACACAGCGGCTATAGCGCTTACAAATCCCTCGCGGAAAACTCCACAGCCCATTTCGCCAAGCACGTGGAAACTCCGCTGTCACGTTAAAAGTGGGTAAATTTTGTCTTTGCTAATATTGCGATGCCTTGTTTCGAACAGTTGGCGTCTCGTGGACGCGCGACTTTCGCCCTTGGATTCCTTGATACCGACGACGGTTTTCGGGAACGCCTCGACAAGGCGCCCGACAAGCTCGACCGACAGCGCGATGCCCGACACCTGGGGGATGTGGTAGAGTACGACCTTCAGCCGGTCGTCGGCGATGCCTTCGAGGATGCACGCATAAGTGTCGAACAGGCCGTCGTCGGAGACGCCCTTGTAGTAGAAGGGCGGCAGCATGACGACCTTGTCGATACCGACGGAGAGCGCATGGCGGGTCAGCTCGATGGTTTCGGGGATTGCGGCGACGCCGGTACCCGGCATCAGCTTGTTGGCGGCAACGCCTGCCTTGACGACGCTTTCCAGCATCGCCTTGCGCTCGCCGAGCGAGAACGAATTGGCCTCGCCCGTTGTGCCGAGCAGGGCAACGCCGTGACAGCCCTCGTCAAGCAACCGCTGGCAATGCTTCGCCAGCAGGGCGTGGTCGGGAGACAGGTCGGCGTTGATGGGCGTGGCGGCAGCGGAAAAGACGCCCGTGATTGCGAATTTGGTCATGCGGTCACCCGAGGCGTTCCGGCGAGCTTGCGCGCATAGGCAATCGCCGCGTTCATGTTGACGTGGTTGGCCTTGCCGGTTCCGGCAATGTCGAAGGCGGTGCCGTGGTCGACGGAGGTGCGGTCGATGGGCAGGCCGAGCGAGATGTTGACGCCGGTGTCGAAGGCCACCAGCTGGTGCTGTCCCATTGATTTTTCGTCAATGGACTTGCGGTAGTTGGGTGGCATGAACAGCACGATGCCGGCTTAAAAAATCATCGCTTTCCGATCGAGATTGTTGCGCGGGCCGTCTGGCTTTACCTCCGGTTCAACGTGAGCCTGCGCGAGGTCGAGGAAATGATGCTCTATCGCGGTGTCGCCGTCTCCCATGAGACGATCCGCCGGTGGTGTCGGACACACGGTGCCGATTATGCGCGCCGTGTGCGCCGCAAGTCTCCCTTACCCACGGACATCTGGCACCTCGACGAGCTTGTTGTTCGTATCAATGGACGCAAATGCTTGCTTTGGCGAGCGGTTGACCAGGACGGTTACGTGCTCGACGAAATCGTCCAGGCCCGCCGCAACACCAAGGCCGCCAAGCGATTGCTGATCCGGCTGTTGAAGAAACAGGGCATGGCGCCGAAGCCCATGATCACTGACAAATTGCGCTCCTACGGTGCCGCAAGACGCCAGGTCATGCCAGAAGTCGAGCACCGCTCCCATAAGGGCCTGAATAACCGGGCCGAAAATTCGCACTTGCCGTTTCGAAAGCGGGAGGGAACACGCCAAGGCTTCCGGTCGGTCGGCTCACTGCAGCATTTCGTGTCGATCTTCTCCGCCGTCCGAAACCTCTTCGTTCCATCCCAGACCAACCGCTCCGCAGCACAAATTCGAAATCATCGACGTCAGGCCATGGCCGATTGGGCTGCCGTAAGCGCACAACCTGCCTGAAAAGCACGGCGCCGCGGTCATCTTGCGAACAACGTGACAGCACCTAAATAACTGTAGCCCATTGAGCAATCGGCGTGGCTTTAGTGCGCGATTGCGATGTGTTGGTCAGGGAATTCGAGACCTGCTTTCTTCAGCGACTCAAGGAAAAGATCGACATCCTCGGGACGGCCGAACCTCAGCGCTACCTCTTCAGGAATGTTTTTCACCAGATCGGGTTCGTGCTCTACGAGCCAGGCACGTGAGCGTTCGGCGTCGGCCTTGAGACCTCCCTCGGCAAACACCGCGGCTGCCATCACCTGGTAGAGCGCATTTTCTGGAACGTTTGCTTTCCTGATCCACATGGCAGCCTGCTGATAGTCGCCTCTGAAATAGGAGCACAGGGACAATGCCGCCTCATAATAAGCGAGCGGACCAGGACTGCGTTCACGCGCTGCCGCGACCAGCGGACACCCCTCGCTCCAATGTCCTGACAATGCCAACCTATATCCGTACTCACCCATGAGTTCGGTGTCGTTTGGATTGAGGGCCAGAGCTTGCCTGCCGACGTTGCCCGCGGCATCGAACTCCTTCTTGAAATAGAGGGCGAACATCTGTGCCTGCAGCCCCCTGATGTTGAATGGTTCCAACTCCACGGCCCGCCTTGCTGTTGCGAGGGCGCGATCCAGCAGCCGCGGAGACCAGTTGGGATCGAACGGATACTGGAACCGGGCATCATCGATGTAGGTCTGCGAAAGAAGCGCCCAGCCCGTCGCGTAGTTGGGAAAGCGTTCGACGGCTTTTTCCAGGCACGAGCGTACCGCCGGACGCGCCGCTGCATCGAAGCTGGCACGATAGGAATAGTAGGAAAGCGTACAGGAATATGCGGTCCAGTCATCTGGAGGGTTGGGCACGGCCAGTTGTGCGTCTGCCTGAAAGATCACCCCATAGGCCTGGGCCAGGCTCGTCGCCACGTTCTGGGCGACGTCGACCTGCACCTTGAGAAGATCCGGCACCGTCGTTGCGTTGTCGTAGCTCTGCGCCCAAAGCACCGAGCCGTCTGCCCTGTTCAGCATGCGGACTCGAAAACGGAATTTTTCGGCCGACAGATCCACGCTTCCTGCAAGTACATACCGTGTGTGAGGTGGATCAGATGGGTCTCGCGCCTGAACGACGACGATGTCCTTGAACTTGGAGAGTTGGCTGATGATCTCCTGGGTGAGCCCGCGGGCAAGGGCGGAGGATTCGCTCTTGCCGGACAGGTCGTCGAACCACTCCACCAGCAAACGTGGCACCTCCGGCTTGTTCGAAGCGGACCGGGACCAGTATCCCCACCAGCTCAGTGCTATGGCTGCGGCAGCTATCACCACGACCGCCGCGGCAAGATGGACATAGTTTCGTCGCCGTGGCTGCGATGGCGCGGGGGCAGGCGCGGCTGCCGGCATTTCCTTGACCGGATGGGAAGGCATCGGACGCAGGGAAAAATTGGGAACGTAGCCGCCCTTTGGAATGGTGATCAGTATCGGATCGGTCTGGCCAGCAGTCAGGCAATATCGTTCGATCGCCCGGCGGAGGTGTCCGGCTTCGATACGAACGATCGGGTCGGATTGCGGGTCGAAAGATGCATCTCGCCCGAACACCTCGACGGCAATCGAATAGGCCTTGATGCGATTGCTGCGCCCAGCCAGTGTCTCATCAACGACGTAACCGAGGAACCGTCGCTCCCGATCGGTCGCGTCAAATTCCGTGCTGTTCAGGATGCGCGCAAGCTGGGCACGACAGTCCTCGACAGGCAAGTCGTTTTTCCCGCCGGGGGCAGTTTCTGCACCGATCACCATACTTCCCTCAGCTGCCTGTGCCCGGACCTAAGTCACATTTCTTCACCGGTTACATGATCGTACCGGTAAATTACATGCCGTTACTGGCCTTCACAAGACACCGTGCCTTTAATGAGTGATCCACGGATTGAGATATGAATAGTGTACCGGAAAGCATGCGGGCAGCTTTGTCGGCGGCACTTCGCCGGTTTCCCAGCCTTGAGTTGACAATCCGTCAGTTGATCGCGACTGATCAGAACTTCCGAGACATGTGCGACGAACTGGCCGAGGCTGAAGCCGCGCTTTCGAGGGTCGACCAATTGCCGTTGCACATCTGTGCAATTCGGAAGGCCGAGTGGGGGGATCTCGTGGAGCGGTTGGCGCGCGAAATTCTTGCCGCACTGCAGGAGAAGCAGACGATCGCCCGATCGCATATCATTCCGCCGTCCCCTCGATGACCCGATCAAGTGCCGGTCTGGGCGAGGTCGTGGCACCTCGCAACCGCGTGCCTACCCTCGCGCATGGGTGTTTAGCGCCCTGGCGACATCGGGATGCATTGACACTCCTACATTCGAAGGCCGCCGGCGCTCCCAAATCTGCGCGTCGGGTCTTTCGAGACAAGGCGCGCGAGTACGGCAGGGCAATCCCATGCCTGACGCTGGCTGCTGCCTGTGGTCGTAGAGGTGCGATTGCTCGCGGCGCATTGACGGCGTCGGTCGACGAATTATCCCGTCCCCGGGAGCCTGCGCCGCCCGCGCGGTCATTGGCAGCGCGAGGCCCGTATCGAGGCACCCTTATTCCGTGTAACGTACGGTAAGATACCTCCCCAGACGATCTCCGCCGCAGCACAGTCCCAACCGTGTTCCGCTACTGGAGATTGAGATGAACATCACCCGTCGTGCCTTAACTCTTGCTGGCCTCAGTTTGCTTGCCAGCGCGTCGGCAATATCCCTCGCGCGGGCAGAGCTGGGTGATGGGGCTCTGCATATCGGCGAGGACCTGGAAGAGTTCTGGGTTGCCACCGACGCCTATGTCTACGGCTATCCGCTGGTGACGATGGAAATGACCCGTCGCATCATGACGAATGTCTCCGACGCGAAGGGGACCCGCGCCCCGATGGGGCACATCATCAAGTTGCGCGAATATCCGGACGCGTCGTTCAGGGATGTCACGGCGCCGAATGCCGACACGCTCTACACGACCGCCTTCTTCGATGTCGGCAAGGAGCCTTATGTGCTCAGCGTCCCAGACATGAAGGGGCGGTATTTTCTGCTGCCCATGCTCGACGGATGGACGAACGTCTTTCAGGTGCCGGGCAAGCGCACGACGGGAACGGGGCCCCAGACCTATGTCATCACGGGGCCGGGTTGGACCGGAACGCTCCCCGACGGCGTGGCCCACTACGAATCCCCAACCAACATTGTCTGGCTGCTGGGCCGCATCTACTGCACGGGAACGCCGGAAGACTACGCGGCGGTGCACGCCCTTCAGGATGAGTTCAAGCTGGTGCCACTCAGCGGCTACGGCTAGGACTACACGCCTCCGCCGGGCAAGGTCGATCCGTCCATCGACATGAAGACTGCCGTGCGCGACCAAGTCAATCGAATGGACGCGGTAGAGTATTTTACGCTGCTCGCCGAATTGATGAAGTCGAATCCGCCATCCGACGCGGACGCACCCGCGCTGGAGCGCTTTGCACGGATCGGGCTTGTTTCCGGCAAGGATTTCGATGCCAGCAAGCTGAGGGCAGACTTCCACAAAAAGATACCGGTTATCGGCTTCGACCGGATCATGCTGCAGTTCAAGGTCAACAGCGCGGTGAAGGATATCAACGGCTGGGCCTTCACGACGAAGACCGGGCTCTACGGCACCGATTATCTCATGCGGGCCCTGATCACCGCCATCGGGCTCGGCGCCAACCGGCCTCAGGATGCGGTCTATCCGACGTCGGAGAAGGATACCCATCGCCGCTCTTATGATGGCCGGAAGAACTACGTCATCCATTTCCCGAAGGGCCAGACGCCGCCGATCTCGGGCTTCTGGTCCATCACGATGTATGACGAGAACTTCTTCTTCGTCGCGAACCCCATCAACCGTTTTTCGATCAGCCCCCGTCAGGATCTGAAATACAACGCCGACGGATCGCTCGACCTCTACCTGCAGAGTTCGTCTCCCGGCGCTGACAAGGAGTCGAACTGGCTGCCTGCGCCGGCGGGCAAGTTCATCCTTATGATGAGACTGTATTGGCCGAACGAGAACGATCCCTCGATCCTCGACGGGACCTGGACACTCCCACCGGCCATGGCAGCCGACTGACCCCGGCATGGATGCCGGACTTTGAGGGTTTCGCGCGAGGATCAAACGCGCGAAGCCCTCGTCCAAGGCAGTCGCTCATTCAATTGAAGGAGAACATACCGTGGCTTTCAGAACCATCATGCTCGCCTTGACGGCATCCGCCGGGCTCATCTTGTCAGGCGGTGCCGCGCTCGCGCAGGACGCGATCTCTGCCCCCGCGACGAAGTCGATCGGCGCCGGCAAACCCAGGATCGAGCCTGCGCTGATCGTGCTCAACTCCAAGGGTGCAAGTCTCGCCGGCGGCAAGCTCGTTCTCTCGGGCATATCGCCGAACTCCATCATGTTCGCCGACCGTCCGGTGCGCGCCGCAGGCCATGTCCTTACGGCGCACCTCCTCGAAGAGTGGGCCGAGGGGAGCGACAGCTTCGCCAAGGATCCGCCCAATGCGACCGTGTCGGTTCTTGGCAAGGACGGCGCTTCCGTCCTCGATGTGGTCGTGACTCTGAAAACCCCGAAATTCGAGGGGGACACGCTGACCTTCGACGTCGACGTCCTTGAGGGCAGCATCGACGGCGCCGACGGTCCCGCTTCGACCTTCATAGACATCATCGGCATGCCGTTCACGCCGCTTTCCTTCGCGGGTGCGGCACGGCGGGCGGCCTATCGCGGCGCGTGGTATGCGGGTGCAGCGGCGGGCGCCGCTGCGGTGGCGGCTCCCTACGATTATCACCCCTACTACCATCCCTATATGCGCCCGGCGTGCGGCTACTATCCATATCCACCGTGCTATTGAGCCTCATCTTGGGGGAAAGTGCGGTGGGAAGGGCGGAAAGGTGCAGTTCTAACGGAAGTGCTCACTCGCCGTGCTGAATGACCTGTTCAATGCTCCGTCTCCCGATCAGATTTCCCAGGTGATCTCACACGCGATCGCTCCATCCTTCCTGCTTGGAGTGGTCGCGAGTTTCGTCTCAATGCTGTTTACGCGGCTGACCAACATTCTCGATCGTATCCGCGACCTCAATGCGCTGCCCGAGAAGGTCCATCCCATGAGCCATCTCTAGGGATGACTTGCCTCGGCTGCAACACCGGGCGCGGCTGGTCAACAACGCGATGCTCTACGCTGTCGCAAGCGGCATCGTTGCGGCGCTCCTGGTCATCTTCTCATTTGCCAGTGCCTTCTTCGGGCGACAGCACGTTTTCGGGGCAGGCGCGCTGTTCACGCTTTTCCCTGGTTCTGCTTTCGGTCGCGCTCATCACACTCGGACGCGAAGTCAGGATAGCGCTCAACGACTATGATCATCACGCTGTCGGTGGGCAGTGACGGAGTTCGGGATGAAATTGCGTCAGTCATGAAGTCGAGCTGGCGCTGATGTGGTGCATGAATTTTCTTGAGAGGGGATTGTGTTGAAGAATCTCAAAAAAGCCGTCCTTGTCTGTGGATCTCTGTGGGTGATCCCGGCGGCTGGCGCTGACGTGGACTCCGCGGCGTCCCCCGAAGCGACGCCCGTTGCCGCAAGCCGATGGACGTTTTCGGTCACGCCGTATTTCTGGGCGGCGGGTCTCTCCGGCGAGGCATCCCAGTTCGGTTTGCCTGTCGTCGACATGAATGCGAGCTTCAGCGACATCATCGACAATCTCGATTTTGCCGCGATGCTGATGGGAGAGGCGCGTAACGGGCGATACAGCCTGTTTGGCGACCTGATCTATACCAAGCTTTCTTCCGGCCGTGCTGCGCCGCGCGGCGTTCTGGCGACCAGCGTCAATGTGGAAGCTTCGACTTTCGCCGGGCTGCTCGGTGCGGGCTATTCGGTGGTGGAAGGCCCGGCCGGCCGGCTGGACGTCGTTGCCGGTATGCGGGTATGGTCGGTCAACACGGATATTTCGTTCAGCGGTGCATTCCTCGACGGCGTCACGCGCAGCGACGGAGCGACCTGGGTCGACGGGCTGGTCGGTATTCGTGGCAAATACCACTTCACTCCCAAGTTCTACGCAACGGGCTGGGGCCTGGTCGGCGCCGGCGGCGCGGATATCGACTGGGATGTCGCGGGCGTACTCGGCTACAATATCAACGAACGATTTTCGGCATCATTGGGCTACCGGGCGCTGGGCGTGAACTACAGCAGCGACGGTTTCCTGTTCGACGCCGTCGAGCAGGGGCCGATCGCGGGATTGACAATCAACTTCTGAGACAGTCGTTGCCGCTTGGCTTGGGCGGAAATCTGTGAGCGTAGGAAGGGCTGCTTTGCATGACGCGCGGAACGATCGTCCGTTCGATGACAGACCATGGCCGACGACGGGTCTTCGGTGCGCTGACTATGGCAGCACTGGCTGTCGGCTCGCTCGCCGCCTGTGCCAGCCGCCCGACGGGTGTCCTTGAACCCGTGGCGGCTTCGCCGTCGGCCAGCCAAGTCGACATGCTTGTCACGACCATGCGCGACCGTTCCAAGAATCCGGGCGAAATGTTCAGCGGCGAGCGTGGCCCCGCGCCGGCCTTTGCGGAACTCATCGTATCGATCCCGCCGGCCGATGCGCGCGAGGTTGGTGAGGTTGCGTGGCCGCGCAAGCTCCCGCCGAACCCGGCAACGGATTTCGCAGCGGTCAAAGCCGAGCAAATCGATCAGCAAGCCGCAAGGAAGTGGCTGAACGCGGCCGTGCGCAGGAGCCCGGACCGAAGCGTTCTGGTGTTCATCCACGGGTTCAACAACCAGTTCGAGGACGCCGTCTTCCGCTTCGCGCAAATCGTCCACGATTCAGGGGCCCGCAGCGTACCGGTGCTGGCCACATGGCCCTCGCGTGGAAGCCTGCTCGCCTACGGCTACGACCGTGAAAGCACGAATTACACCCGCAATGCCGTCGAAAAGCTGTTCCAGTATCTGGCGCGCGATCCAGAGATCAAAGAGGTTTCGATCCTTGCCCATTCGATGGGCAATTGGCTGGCGCTCGAATCCTTGCGCCAGATGGCCATCCGCAACGGCGGGCTGCCTGCCAAATTCAAGAACGTCATGCTGGCTGGGCCCGACGTGGACGTGGACGTCTTCCGTTCGCAGATTGCCGACATGGGGAAAACGCGACCTCGCTTCACGCTGTTCGTATCGCGCGACGATCGGGCGCTTGCCGCTTCCCGACGCGTATGGGGCGGTGTTGCCCGTCTCGGCGCCGTCGATCCCTCGCAGCCGCCCTACAAGGAGGAACTTGCCGCGAACGACATCGCGGTCATCGATCTCACCAAGGTCAAGGCCGGCGACGACCTGCACCACAGCAAATTCGCGGAGTCGCCCGAGATCGTCCAACTGATCGGCAGCCGTCTGTCGACCGCCCAACCCTTGACCATAGCCGGCTGGGGCTTGGCGACGCGATCGTGGCCGCGACTGCGGGGGCTGCTCAAACGGTGGGAACCGCGGCGGGCCTCGTCGTGGCTGCCCCAGCGGCGATCGTCGATCAGAACACCCGGCAAAACTACGCTCGTCACGTCGAACAACTACTCCGCTCCCCCGAACGCGAGAGGCAATCCACCAATGTGAAGGCGTCGACGGCGAGCCCGGCAAGCCAACCATGGGATTGAACTGGACCGCCGATAGTTCTGTTGCAAAGTTCCCAGTAAGCCTCCGATTGCATTAAGACGGCTCCATTTACGGAGCGCATCTCATGTTCATAGGCCGGCACTTTGATCGATCGGTCATCATGCGCTGCGGAGAGTGACGGCGTCAATGATGAAGCCACATGGGCGAAACCCTTTCGGGTGGCGACGTAGGAGGATCCGAACCCAAAGACTGTCGGGTGCGCAAGCCTTGTACTGTTGGCTCACGCGGTCCAGCGGGCGCGGAGCTTTATTGTCCGGGAACGTCGAGCGGATCGGCTTTCCCCACGCTACAAACTGTTCGCGAAAGGATCCCCACAAACGATAGAAGTCGTTCGGACTACCATTCGGCGAAGGAGCCGTCGGCGTGACGCCAGACGGGATTGCGCCAGCGGTGGCCTTCCTTGGCGCGTTCCCTCACGTAGTCCTCGTCGACATCGACGCCCAGGCCTGGGCCGTCGGGAATGGCAACGAAGCCGTCCTCGTAGCGGAATACGTCCTTGTTTTTGGCGTAGTCGATGAGGTCGTTGGCCTTGTTGTAGTGGATGCCGAGGCTCTGTTCCTGGATGAAGGCGTTGTAGGTGACGGCGTCTCGCTGACAGTTCAGCCAGCGCGGATCACCTGCGTGCTCGGCCGCAACGGGGTCGGCAAGACAAGTCTGATGAGATCGATCGTCGGCCAGCACAGGCTGACATCCGGCACCGTTGCCTTCGAGGGGAAGGCGCTCGACCGGAGCGCGGCGTATGACCGCGCCCGGTCGGGCATCGCATTCGTGCCGCAGGGGCGGGAGGTTTTCCCGCTACTGTCGGTCAGGGAAAACCTTGAGACTGGCTACGCCCCGCTCAAACGGGCCGAGCGCCAAGTACCGGACTATGTCTTCGAGCTGTTTCCGGTGCTGCGACAGATGCTGTCACGGCGTGGCGGCGATCTCTCGGGCGGACAGCAACAGCAACTGGCCATCGGCCGGGCTTTGGTGATGCGGCCGCGGCTTTTGGTGCTCGACGAGCCGACCGAAGGCATCCAGCCGTCGATCATCAAGGACATCGGCCGCGCCATCCGGTATCTACGCGATACCGCCGGCATGGCCGTACTGCTCGTCGAGCAATATCTCGACTTCTGCCGCGACCTGGCAGATGTCGTGTACATAATGGACCGCGGCCGGATCGTTCACGTGGGCGCTGCTCAGGACCTCGAGCGCAGTGAAGTTCGTAGGCTTCTCACGGTGTGATCTTACGATTCCTTGATCATCGACTGCCCAGCTGCATTTCTGCATAGGCGGACCCCTGTCATCGTCTGGGCGAAATCGTGTGCCACTCAAGAAGGTCCCGGTGGCGCGAGCGCCAAGGCTCATCGTTTGGGCGATGCCTGGAGCAGGCTTGATCCGCCATTCCGCGACCAGGATCACCTTCTTGGCGGAGAGCCCCACGATCGGATGATGCCGATGGTAAAGTAGATGTCGGCGGAGCGCCGTTTCAGGGTCACCGCCCGGATCGAACCTGTCAAGCCAGCGGGCGAGCTACGCCGAGGCGCTAGCATGACACTCGCAGTGGAGTTTCCTGAAACTGGCCCATACGGCGGGTGCCAGGAGAAATGCCCGGGCAGTTGAAATCAGCCGAATCTGCAGGTTCCGTCCGCGCTGTCCAGTGAGTGCGAAAGCGGAAAACTCGAGCCAAGGGTGCTTGGCGGAGGTCATCCCAAATGCACCCGACTTGCCGGGTTCTTCCTGCACCCTAGATGTGAACAAAGACAAACGACAAATGGGCGGGCAAAAATGAGAATCAACCATCTGCTATTGGTACTGTTTGCGCTGACAGCGACGGGATGCGTGTCGGAAGACCTGCCCCCTCAGCCAGGCTACGTGTCGACCGGCCATAGTGGCGTGGCCTCTGTTGCTTCGTCCGTGACCGGCCGCGCAGCAATAGCGACCAATTCATCCCGATACCAAGACCACCCATACTTCGTCGAATTCCGATCACGCTATGCACTAAGTTACGGCCATACCTACGTCGCTTTCGGGCGCCTCGACGGAGCCGGGCGGGCCGTCAATCTCGAAATTGCGGGCCTTCACCCTGCTTCTAACAGCGAAGTTCCTTATGTACTCGGTCATTTCGTGCCTGTGCCCGCCGAAACCGGAGCGAGCGACGGTGACTTGGAAGAACAATACAGGTCCGCGAGTTGGCGGGTGATGCTGAGCCAAGCCGAATACAGCGACGTCGTTGCACACATACGCGAGCTTCAGAATACTACGCGGCTCTGGCAGGCTTCGGTTTACAATTGCAACGCCTTTACCGGCGATATCGCCCGCTCCATGGGGTACAAGGTTCCCTCGAAATACCTGCGGCCTCAGCAGTTTGTAACCGAGCTTCGGGAGATGAATACGGGTCCAGGCGGTCGCCGCTAAGGTCTGTGTGCCAAGTCGGTCATTCCAGTCTCCACTGGAGGATGTCCCCTCAAGCGCACGAATTTCTCTCTGAAAAGTTCATCGCCTCGTGCGAAAGTGCGGGATGCAAGCCGTACGACAGGGAAGCGATGCTTTGAAGTGGTGGCGAGCGCGCACTAGCGCACCCTACTTTGATTGAAGCACCACGAGAATGCAGCGATTAGACTAGATATTCGTTCTTGTCGCTAGGACTTGCCCTCGGCTTGTTGGCCTCTCCGGTAGCGCTCCCTCCAGAGGCAAGCGCCCAAACCAATGTAAATATCAGCATCACTGTAGGCACCAATCTCAACAGAGGCGGGGCATAACCTGCAATCAGGGCGAAAGGCTGCTTCGCAATCGCGTTTTCCGGATCGGCGACGTGTAGACTGCCGCGGTCGGTTCTTTGTCTATAGGGCATGGCGAGGGACCACTCGCTTCGAGATTGCTGTTAGACAAAGCGATGGCCGCGTTGTCGATATGCGTCGCATCAGCAGCAGAAGGTAGCCGAAGATCTCGCGATCTGATCGCGCCCTAGCCTGTTTCCCGCCTGGTCAACTCGTGCCGCTCGATTAAAGGTTATGCCGTCTTGGCGGTCGGCATTTGCCGAGGTGCATCAGTGCGTTGTGGTGGGCGCAGCAGCTTTAGTGCTGTGCATTTTGGCTGTGGCGGGGCGTTTGGCTGCAGCAGGTCGCCTCTTGGGCTTCGCGGGGGCTAAAGGCATCGGCTCAAAGTCCGACGGAACTCTTGCAATGAACTCTCGGCCTGCTCGATAGAAGGCATAGCCAACAACTAGAAGTGCGATCGTCCGTAACATGGCGGGTCTCCTTTGCCACTTTGAACGTCTGCGAAGCCCGTATGGTTCCGGACATCTGGAGCTGAGGCTCGCCGCTGTGGGGCAAAGAAAAAGCCCGTCGCGGGGAGGAGATCGCGACGGGCTTGATAAGTCAGCGGCCTTCGGGAGGAGGAGAAGGCCGCTTGTGCATTGGCGCTCTGGGAGGAGGATGAACGCCAACAACGCGCAAATTGGCGTACATGTACGAGATTTCAAGGGTCTCCCATGCATCAAATTGTCAGGCAGCGTGTGGGACGCCTGATACTTCCTCGAATATTCCTTCTGGGAGGCCAAGCGCCCGGGCCACTCGGTCCCGATATCCCTTGTCGAAACGGTACCCGGATTCAATGTTTTCGACTTCTTCGACAGTCAGGCCGCTGACAATTGCGATGTGGTCGGTCGAATAGCCCACGTACTGCCGATAAGCTTGCAGTGCAGATATTCCGTTTGCGATTTGAGTTAGCACTGCCTCTGGCAGCGCAAAAGGCGTTGCAATAGCCATTTTGCCTCCAAATTAGAATTCAGCCCTTGCCGACGAAAACAGCACGAGCGTCAGACTGATGTGGGTGGTGCCAAAATGCCCAATTGAGCGGCACCCAATGCGCAGACCTCTTGAAACGTTGAGAGGCGCCCGGGCAATATGGCCGCTAGCCTTAGATTGATCAAGCCAGTCGGACCGCCTGCGCGCCGGAAATTGGCTGGACAGACATAGTTTCTGCCACCGAAGCAGTGTTGTTCGCCGACACATTCATGCTGATCCTCGATCAGCTTGGCGAACCGGATAGCGGCGGTTTCGTTTTGGAATTCGCTAGGGTCGAAGGCCTGTCTCGGCGTGCCATCACTATCCCTGCATTGGTTCGGCGATTGGCATTACTGGCCTAAAGGGCCGCGTTGTAGATCGACAGAATATCCTGTCGGGTCAGCTCGCGCGGGTTGTTGTCGAGCAGGCGGCGGATGGCGAAGGCGTCGTCGGCCATGGTCTCGAGGTCGTCCTCCGGCACGCCGAGCTTCGACAGGCGCATCTCGATGCCGAGCGAGGCGCAGTAGTCGTGCGTCGCGCCGAACACGTCCTGCACGGTATGGCCCTCGGGCAGCCCGAGGGCCAAGAGGATTTGGCGGGTCTTCTCCGCTGCCGCCGGCAGGTTGAAAGCGAGCACATGGGGGAATATCAGCGCGTTGGCGGCACCATGGGCGACGTGCCAGCGCGTGCCGAGCGGATAGGCGAGCGCGTGGCCGCCGGCGGTGTTGACCGGGCCGAGGCAGAAGCCGCCATAGAGCGAGGCGAGAGAAAGGCCGGCGCGGGCCTCGACATCGCTGCCGTCCTTGACCGCACGCGCAAGATAACGGCCGACCAGCTTCACGCCCTCCAGCGCGTAGAGGTCGATCATCGGATGCGCCTTCTTGTTGGTGTAGGCCTCGACGCAATGGGCCATGGCATCGACACCGGTGGCGGCGGTGACGGCTGGTGGAACTGTCATGGTCAGGGCGGGATCGACGACAGCGATGTCGGTTAGCATCTCGATGCTTTCGACGGCGAGCTTGGCCTGAGTCTTGGGGTCGGTGACGAGTGCGCGGATGCCGGCCTCGCTGCCGGTGCCCGAGGTCGTCGGCACCTGGGCGAGCGCGACCCGGCGCCGGGCCGCCTTGCCGACACCGACGATGTCCTGCAGCCTCTGCCCGGTGCCGGCCATGACCGAGACCAGCTTGGCCAAGTCCATGGCGCTGCCGCCGCCGAAGCCGACGATGAGGTCGGCCTCGGAACGGGCGGCGAGTTCGAGCACCTTTTCGAGGTTGGGCAGGTCAGGCTCGGGCCGCACTTCACCGAAGACGATCGTCTCGACGCCGAGGCCTAGTGTCTCGACGCGGGTCGCGTTGAAGGCGTCGGCGACGACAAGTGCTTTCTTGACGTTGCGCGCCTTGACCCAGCCAGCGAGCCGCGACACCACGCCGGGACCGAACTCGATGACCGGCGGCCGAACGATCGTGATGGGCGTGTTGAGACCGTTCATCGTTAGTGCTCCAGCTGGGCCGCGGTCGCGCATCGTCAGAAACTTCTCGGCGACAGGCGGACGTATTTGATGGCGCGGCGGAAATAGGTGAAGGCGACGTGGATCGCGCCGTCAGGGGTCTGAAGGATCGACGGATAGGAGAACTCGCGGTTCAGCCCGTCCTTGGAATTATTGGTCAGGCAGAAGCCGTCGCCGGTCTCGAGATCGATGCGGCCGCCGAAGCTGTCGCCGCCGCCGGACGAGAAGGCGAGGCTGAGCGGCGCGCGCGGCACGCCCCAGACGGCCTTGCGGACCGACGATGCCGCTGGCGGCGCTGCTTCCTGAGGCTCGTCGCCATCGATCTCGTCATAGAGCGATAGGCGCCGGTCATCGGACATCGAGGCATTGGCGTGGTTGTAGACGATGGCGATGCGGCCATCGGCCAGCCGCACGGCCTGCACCGAGGAGTTGTTGTTGGGCAGGTCGGTCGCTTCAGGGGCGCTCCAACTAAGGCCGCCGTCAAACGATCGGTTGCGCAGCACCTGCTCGGAGAAGCGGTTGCGGAAAATCGCTACCATCTCGTCACCGCCAAGCGGGATGATGTTCATGTGCACGGCGCCGATGCTGTCGGCCACGTCGTGCATGGTCCAGCTTGCACCGGCATCGGTGGAAACAAGCACGGCGGCGGTGTCGACATCGCCGCTCCAGCGCGTGCCTGATACGCCGATGCAACGGAACACCGGAAGAAGCCACGCGCCGCGGCCGTTCACGATGATCGGTTGACGTACGAAGGTGCCGGGCATGTCACACAGCACGGATACTGCGCCGAAGGTCTTGCCGCCGTCGTCGGAGATGCGGCATTTGACGACCGCTCCGTCCTGATGGCCCGAGGTTTGCGAGGTGTAGAGCAACCAGACCTTGCCGTCGGGCGCGTTGAACAGCAGCGGATTCTGTTCCGATTTTTGCGCGTCGTCCGACATTGTCTCGGGCGCAGACCAGACGTCCGAGCCGGGCGCCAGGCGCGACATGTAGATCGAGATGTCGCCCATGCCTTCCATGGTGCCGCCGAACCAGACGCAAGCGAGCGTACCGTCGGGCAGCAGTGTGAGGTTGGCGGCGTGGTTCTGCACTGTTGGCGACGGCAGGAAGGCATCCGATCGGCCGGCTGCGACGACCCTCACCTTACCGTCCATCCGCGCGGCAACTTCCGCGTGGGTCATGACGGATGCTTCGGCTTGTCCCGCGCCCATGGCCATCTCCCTGCTCATGGCAGTTGTTCGAGTTGCGGCTTGAGTTCGGCGATATCGCCGTCGCTGAGACCGACCAACGGCGGGCGCACCCGCCGCCAGGCCGCCTCGCCATGCTTGAGGCCGACCATCGCCTTGATGGTCGGGATCTGGGCGTAGCTGTTGGACAGGTTGCGCCAGGCATTGATGCGCGCCTGCGCCGCCTCGACCTTGGCCGCTGCCGCCGGATTGGCGTGGTTGTCGAACACCGTGCGCAGCGAATCCGCGATCAGGTTGGACGTCGCGGTGATGCACCCCGCCCCGCCCTCGCGCAGCAGCGGCAGCATCAGTGGATCAGCGCCTGGGAACACGGCAAAGGCGGGATAGGCTTTGACCAGTGCCTGCATATTGGCGAAGTCGCCCTTGGACTCCTTGATGCCGACGACCGTTTTCGGGAACGCCTCGATCAGGCGGCCGACAAGCTCGACCGACAGCGCTATGCCCGAGACCTGGGGGATGTGGTAGAGCACGACCTTCAGCCGGTCGTCGGCGACGCCTTCTAGGATGCGCGCATAAGCGTCGAACAGGCCATCGTCAGACACGCCCTTGTAGTAGAAGGGCGGCAGCATCACGACCTTATCGATGCCGACGGACAAGGCATGGCGGGTCAGTTCGATGGTTTCGGGAATGGCTGCGACACCGGTGCCCGGCATCAGCTTGTCGGCGCCGACGCCCGCCTTGACGACGCTTTCCAGCATCGCCTTGCGCTCGCCGAGCGAGAACGAATTGGCCTCGCCCGTTGTGCCGAGCAGGGCAACGCCGTGACAGCCCTCGTCAAGCAACCGCTGGCAATGCTTCGCCAGCAGGGCGTGGTCGGGCGACAGATCGGCGTTAATTGGCGTGGCGGCAGCGGAAAAGACGCCCGAGATTGCGAAACTGGTCATGCGGTCACCCGAGGCGTTCCGGCGAGCTTGCGCGCATAGGCAATCGCCGCGTTCATGTTGACGTGGTTGGCCTTGCCGGTGCCGGCAATGTCGAAGGCGGTGCCGTGGTCGACGGAGGTGCGGTCGATGGGCAGGCCGAGCGAGATGTTGACGCCGGTGTCGAAGGCCACCAGCTTCATCGGGATATGGCCCTGGTCGTGATACTGGGCGACCACGAGGTCGAAGGCGCCCGAATAGGCGCGGTGGAAAACCGTATCAGGCGGTACCGGTCCGTAGGCGTCGATGCCCTCTGTCTTGGCTGCTGCCACGGCGGGCGCGATGAATTCGTCGTCCTCTGTGCCGAAC
This sequence comes from Aminobacter sp. AP02, assembly GCF_003148805.1. GTDB lineage: Bacteria > Pseudomonadota > Alphaproteobacteria > Rhizobiales > Rhizobiaceae > Aminobacter. The sequence continues at coordinate 68,635 of NZ_QGGX01000014.1, read as the reverse complement.
AACCCGTTCTCGCCGCAATGCGGGTTGAGGCCGGCAACCGCGATGCGCGGGTTTTCGATGCCGATGCGGCGCAGATGGCGATAGCCGGTGCGGATCGTCTCGAGGATGCGCTCGGGCTTCACCCTGGCAATGGCGTCCTTCAGCGACACATGGGTCGAGACGTGGATGACCGACATGCGCTCTGCGGCGAGCAGCATCCAAGACGAGCGTGACCCGGTGAGATGCGCGAGCATGCCGGTGTGGCCGTCATAGTGGTGGCCGGCGAGGTTGAGCGCTTCCTTGTTGATGGGGGCGGTGACGATGCAGCCGATCTCGCCAGCGGTCGCAGCCTCCACCGCGCGTGAGATGAAGCGGAACGAGGCGTCGCCGGCGCGGGTGTCGATCTTACCGAAGGCGATCGGGCCGCCGTCGATGGCGACATGCTCGACGGCAACAATATCGGCGCCGTCGGAAGTCGCGGCGAATTTCAGCGGTGCGCCGACGATCTTCGCCGCCGCCTCGAGGCTGTCGCGATTGCCGAAGACGCGGATGGTGGCGCGGTCGGCGGCACCCATCTCGGCCAGCGACTTGCAGATGATCTCGGGGCCGACCCCGGCGGGATCCCCCATGGTGATGCCAATCGTGCGGCTAGAACTCGCCATCGCTCCCTGTCCGTCTTGTCCGCAGGCTGCCCCGGTCGCCCGGTGCCCCCACGTTCTGGAATCCTCCCGAGCGCATGCACCCGTTGGGCACCTGTTGCACTTGGCCTGTGCCCGAAAACTGATCGGAACCGGCCAAGTTGTCAAGTTGCTTTTTCCGTGATCGGCTTATCGTTTGTGTCGAGTATTGCCATATCATATTGATTTATAATCAGAAATTTTCTGTCGTTTGACGACATCCTAATTTTATGAGCCCAAACCAGGAAAAAATGAATTGACATCTTTACAATATGGCGCCATTTGTTCGCCCACGGTCGCCGCTTCCGTGTCTGTTGCCTTTTGACTGACCAGAGCATCGCCGTTCACGGGTTTCAGGGAGGAAATGTGATGTCGAAACGGAACACCGAGACTCCGTCGCGCACCGGGATGACCCGCCGCGACGCGCTCAGGCTCGGCCTGGGCAGCGTTGTGGGCTTCACGCTGCTCGGCCTCAATGCCAAGATCGTCTTTGCACAGGAAGGACAGGTACTGAAGGTCGCCAATCCGGCCTTTAACCAGGACTGGTCACCGCTGCGCGGCGGCGGCGTGCCCTATCGCTGGAATTCGGCCTGGTGGGCCTCGCCGATGTATTTCGACAGCGAAGGCAAGATCCATCCTTACGTTTTCACGAGCTGGGAGGGCTCGCCGGACTCCAAGACCTGGACCTTCAAGCTCGACCCCAAGGCGACCTTCTCCGACGGCAGCAAGATCACCTCGGCAGATGTCGCGGGTTCGTGGAACGTGGCGGCGATGCCGGGTACCAAGAGCCAGCGCGCCGATCAGGTGCTCGGCAAGGTTGCGGGATTCGCCGAGGTGACCGGCGGTAGCGCCAATACCATCTCCGGCGTCGCCACCCCCGACGAGGGCACCGTCGTGGTGACGCTGACCGAATCCGACCCGATCTACTTCATGCGGGTTGCCAACCACATCGTGCCGATCACCAAGGCCTCGCAGTCGCGCGGCGAGGACGGCAACGAGATCCAGGACTGGTTCACGCCCGACTCAGGCGCGGTCTATTCCGGCCCGTTCAAGCTGACCAGCATCGATATCGACGGCGGCAAGCTGGTGTTCGAGCCGAACGAGAACTTCTTCGGGCCGAAGCCCAAGCTCGCCCGCATCGAGATCACCTCGATCGAGGACAACGTCACTGCCACCTCGCTGCTCAAGTCGGGCGAGTTCAACGCCCACACCGAGCTCGTGACCTCTACCATCGTGCAGGATCTGGGCGCAGAGTTCGCTTCCGGACCGCTGATCCCGACCAGCCAGCACTTCTGGTTCAATTCAAAGCGGGCGCCGATGGACGACCCGAAGGTGCGCCAGGCGCTGATCATGGCCGTCGACCGCGACGGCCTGATGAAGGCTTCGTTCCCCGATGGCCCGCACAAGAAGACCGACCAGGTTCTCAATTCGGTGCCCGGCGCCGACAATTCCGGCTTCGAGCCTTACCCCTATGATCCGGAGGGCGCCAAGAAGCTGCTTGCCGAGTCGACCTATGGCGGTCCCGAGCGCCTGCCCAAGATCCTGTTCGTCGGCATCTCTTCGCCGGCCAACGAGGCAGCCGCCCAGTTCATTGCCGAGCAGTGGCGCCAGAACCTCGGCATTACCGCCGTCGACATGAAGCCGCAGCAGGACGCCTATGCCGGCCCCGACCAGAACGCGGTGCAGATCTTCCGCGACGACGTTGGCACCCGTGTGCCTGATGCCGCGAGCTACCTCGCCGGCTCGATCGCCTCGACCTCTTCCAACGCCCAGAACAAGCTGGGCGGCTACAAGAACGACAAGGTCGACCAGCTGCTCGCCGAAGCCGCCACCAAGGCCGCTGACGATCCCCAGCGCGTGGCCCTTGCCCAGGAGGCCCAGAAGGCCTTCCGCGACGACTGGACCTTCATTCCCTGGTACGCGCAGGCGATGTCGCGTTGGGCCAATGCCGACGTGAAGGGCATCGACAAGAACCTCGACTGGCAGGTTGTCGCGCCTTGGGAAATCACCATCGGCTGATGCCGAGGTGAAGCGCACGGGGGCAAAGCCCCCGTGCTATGCTCCTCTTAAGAACGAACCGAGCGGTGGGAGGCCGCCCGCCATGCTGCGTTATATTGCAACACGGCTGCTGCTGTGGATCCCGTCCGTTCTGCTGGTCATGCTGGCTGTCTATGCCATGGCCTATTACGGCGCCGGCGACCCGATCAAGCTGATCTTCCTGCGCGCCCCCGGCGACGTTGCCTACAATCCGGAAAAGATCGAGGCAATCCGCGATGCGGCCGGCCTTAACCGTCCGTTCCTCGTGCAGTTCGGCAGCTACATCCTCAACCTCTTGCAGGGCAATTTCGGCAACTCGCTGACCTCTGGCCGCTCGGTCTGGGCGATGGTTTCGGCAGCGGCGCCTGTGTCGTTCAAGCTCGGCCTCTGTGCCGTGGTGCTGACGGCGGTCGTTGCCGTTCCGCTCGGCATGATCGCGGCGATGAACCAGAACACCAGGATCGACTACACGATCCTCGGCTCGGCATTGTTCCTGTGGGCCATCCCGGCCTATGTCGCCGGCCCGTTGCTGATGGTGGCGCTGATCTACGTCCTGCCCGGCGGCAAGGTTCCCTATGGCTGGGGCGGCATCTTCGACGTACGCATCCTGCTGCCGCTGCTGGTGCTTTCGTTCCAGCCGATCGCCTTGATCGTGCGCCAGACCCGTGCCGCCGTGATCGAGGTGCTGTCCGAGGATTTCGTCCGCACCGCCCGCGCCAAGGGCGTGCCCGAGTTGGTGGTGGCGCTGCGCCACATCCTCCGCCCCGTGCTGACGCCTGTCGTCACTCAGCTTGGCCTGATCATGATCACCATCGTCAACGGTGCCATTTTCGTCGAACTGGTGTTCGGCCTGCCGGGCCTCGGCCGCCTCACCGTCTCGGCGCTGACCAATTCCGACTATCCCGTCATCCTCGCCATCACGCTGATCGGCTCGTTCCTGGTGATGCTGTCGAACCTTCTGGTCGACGTGCTCTATCCACTGCTGGATCCGCGCGCCAACGACACGATGAGGAGCCGCTGACATGACGATCACACCCGTCATTCTCTCCTCAACAGTGGCCGACGACGAGCCCCCCGTCAGCTTGTGGCGCGATGCCTGGCACCGCCTGCTGCGCAACAAGCTGGCGGTCGCCGGTCTGGCTGTGGTCATCCTGCTCGCCTTCGTCGCCGTGTTCGGCCCGTGGCTTACGCCCTACGACTTCCTGACCCAGGACCTTAACGCCCGCAACCAGGCGCCATCGCTGGCGCATCTGTTCGGCACCGACGATCTCGGCCGCGACGTTTTTTCCCGCGTGGTCTACGGTACCCGCACTGCCTTCGTCGTCGCCATCGTCGTCACCGCTATCGCCGTTGTCATCGGCGTGGCACTTGGTGCAATGGCCGGCTTCTTTGGCGGAATGTTCGACCGCATCGTCATGTGGTTCACCGACATGACGATGTCGGTGCCCAACCTGCTGCTGGTCGTCGTCATAAACGCTTCGCTGAAGACGCCGATCACCGCCTGGATGGAGGCGCGCTACCAGGCGACACTGAACCCGTTCTACCGCGAGACCATCTGGGTCGACTTCCTGCTGGTCTTCGGCTCGATGGCGCTGATCAGCTGGCCGCCTTATGCCCGCCTCGTCCGCGCCCAGGTCCTGTCGATCCGCGGCCGGCCCTATGTTACCGCAGCGCGTGCGCTCGGCCTCACCAACCGCCTGATCCTGATGCGCTACATCGTGCCCAACGCCATCGGCCCGCTGATCGTCTCGGTCAGCGCCGGTCTCGGCACCGCAATGGTGCTGGAAAGCGCCTTCTCCTTCCTCGGCGTCGGCGTCAATCCGCCCACGCCAAGCTGGGGCAACATGATCTCCGACGGCCTGCGCGTCTGGCAGCACTATCCGCACCTGCTGGCAGCTCCCGCCGCCGTGCTCGGCCTCGCAACCGTCGCCTTCTCGTTCCTCGGCGACGGCCTCAACGACGCTCTCAACCCGAGGGGCAGCAAATGACCGCTCCCGCAGACAACAAGCCACTGCTCGACGTACGCGGCCTCACCATCGAGATCGACACCCGTCGCGGCCCTGCCGTCATCGTCGACGGCATCAACCTCACCGTCGGCAAAGGGGAGACCGTCGGCGTCGTCGGCGAATCCGGCTGCGGCAAGAGCCTGACCATGCTGTCGCTGGTGCGGCTGCTGCCCAACAAGATCAGGGTCAAGTCCGGCACTGCCGAATTCGCCGGCCGAGACCTGCTCAAGATGTCAAAGTCAGAGCTGCGCCAGGTGCGCGGTGGCAAGATCGGCTTCGTCTTCCAGGACCCGATGACCTCGCTCAATCCGGTCATGCGCATCGGCGACCAGCTGTGCGAACCGCTGATCTACCACCGCAACATGAGCAAGGCCGACGCTCGCGAGCGGGCGATCGAGCTTTTGCGCCTGGTCGGCATCCCCGGCCCCGAGCAGCGCATAGAGGCCTATCCGCATGAGCTTTCGGGCGGAATGCGCCAGCGCGTCATGATCGCCATCGGTCTTGCCTGCGACCCCGAGCTTCTGATCGCCGACGAGCCGACGACTGCGCTCGACGTCACCATCCAGGCGCAGATCGTCGACCTGGTGAAGGACCTGCGCAAGAAGCTCAACATGTCGGTGGTGTGGATTACCCACGACCTCGCTTTGATTGCCGGTCTCGTCGACCGCGTCGCCGTGCTTTATGCCGGAACCGTGGTCGAGGACGCTCCCGTCAACGAGCTCTTCGCCCGCCCGACGCATCCTTATACGCGCGGCCTTTTGGCCTCGATCCCCAAGCTGTCGGACGAACGCGCGAGCCGCCTCTCCTCCATCGGAGGCACGCCGCCTGAACCGGGGCGCCGCCCCAAGGGCTGCCCGTTCGCGCCACGTTGTGCGCTGGCGGAAAGCGTCTGCCATGAGCGCGTGCCGGTGCTCGAGCCGGTTGCGGGCTCGACCGGCCACCGCGTCGCCTGCTTCGTCGCCCAGCGCCAGATGATGGAGGCCGCGTGATGGCTGCCGAACCGCTGATCAAGGTCGAGAACCTCGTCAAGCATTTCGTCGTTCGCCTCGGCGCCTTCGGTGAGCGCGGCGCCACCGTATACGCCGTCGACGACGTAAACTTCGACATCTTCGCGGGCGAGACGCTGTCGCTGGTCGGAGAATCCGGCTGCGGCAAGTCGACGACTGGCTTTACCCTGCTCAACCTGCAGAAGGCGACATCGGGCAAGGTCCTCTTCCAGGGCGAGAACATCGTTTCGCTCGACGAAAAGCGCATGCGGCCCTATCGCCGCGAGCTGCAGATCGTTTTCCAGGATCCCTACTCGACGCTCAACCCGCGCATGACCATCGGCGAGGTGGTCGGCGAGCCGATCCTGTTCCACAAGCTCGCCACCAAGGCCGAGCTGCCTGAACGCGTGTCGCGCTTGCTCGCCGATGTCGGCCTGCCGGCGCGCTTCGCCCAGCGCTATCCGCATGAGCTTTCGGGCGGGCAGCGCCAGCGCGTTGCAATCGCCCGTGCACTCGCCTGCGAGCCAAAATTCATCGTCTGCGACGAGGCAATCTCGGCGCTCGACGTGTCGGTGCAGGCGCAGATCATCAACCTTCTGCTCGACCTGCAGGAGAAATACGGGCTGACCTATCTGTTCATCGCCCACGACCTTGCCGTGGTGCGCCACATCAGCACCCGGGTCGGGGTCATGTATCTCGGCCGCATGGCCGAGCTTGCAAGCCGCGAGCAGCTGTTTTCCAACCCGCTGCATCCCTACACCAAGGCGCTGCTGTCGGCCGTGCCAGAGGCCGACCCCGAGCTCGAGAAGACGCGCCAGCGCCAGATCCTGACGGGCGACGTGCCGAGCCCGCTCGCTCCGCCAGCGGGCTGCCGCTTCCACACGCGCTGCCCTATTGCGATGGATAAGTGCAAGGCCGTCGTGCCCGAGTGGCGCGAGGTTGTCCCTGGCCACCACGTCGCCTGCCACGCCGTCGAGCAAGGAGCGGCTGGATGACGCTGATGCTCGCCATCGTCGCCGACGACCTCACCGGAGCGCTCGATACTTCGGCGCCTTTCGTCGCGTCGGGCCTCGATGTCGCAGTGGCGATGACCCCCGAAGCGACCGAAAAAGCGCTGGCGGCCAAACCCGATGTGATTGCGATCAACACGGCGTCGCGCGGCCTGCCGGCGGAGGTCGCCAGATCCAGGGTGCGCGACGTCGCGAAGACATTCATGCCGTATGCGCCCGATATCGTCATGAAGAAGGTCGACTCCAGGCTGAAAGGCAATGTCGGTGCGGAAGCCGACGTGCTTGCCGAGGCCTCGGGGCGCAACGCGCTGGTGGTGGCGCCTGCCGTTCCCGACCAGGGCCGCGTTACATGCGATGGCGCCGTCGTTGGCCGCGGTGTCGATACGCCGTTGCCGGTACTTCAGGCTTTTGCTGGCTTGGCCAGGCGTGTTTCCGTGCGCAATGCGGGCAGCGACGCCGAGCTTGATCACATTGTTGCCGAGACTGACTGGAGACATGCCATTGCCGTCGGGGCGAGGGGGCTGGGCCTTGCCTTCGCCCGTAATCTTCGTGCCGACGACAATTCGCAGCACACGGCCCCGCCAGCATGCGGCCGGAGCGTGCTGTTCGCCTTCGGCTCGCGCGACCCCATCACCGACCAGCAGGTTGCCCGGTTGATCCGGGACAATTCCGCCATCCAGATCGTCGATGCCCTGAACGGTCGCTTCGCGCTGCCAGCCGAAAGCTCCCTGCCGATGGTGGTGCGCTGCACTGGCGAAATGGTCGAGGAGCCTGCTCGCATCGCCTCCCGTTTTGCAGAGGGCATCGCCGACTCTGTACTCCGGCTGCGGCCCTCGACACTGGTTATGGGCGGCGGCGACACGGCTTTGGCCATACTTGGCGCGCTTGGCGCCGACGTGTTACTTCCAAAGGGCGAGGTGGCACCGGGCCTGCCCTGGTTCACCATTACGACACGCCATGGCGAGGGGCTGCGTTGTGTCGTAAAATCCGGCGGATTCGGGACGGTCGCGGTTCTATCCGATCTTTTGCGACCGCCGAGCGGGGAACAGGCGGAACGTACATGACGACCGAGTTGCAGCAGGACGGAACAGAGCCTGATACGGCCGAAACCGGCGAAAAGCCGGGTAGCGGCATCAAGGGTGCGTCCAAGGCGCCCAAGCTGGTCGACAAGGTGTTCGACCAATTGCAGGAGCGCATCGTCTCCGGTGAGTTCCCGTCCGGTTCCAAGTTGCCGGGCGAACACGATCTTGCCACGCTGCTTGGCGTTTCCCGGCCGGTGGTGCGCGATGCGCTGGGACGCCTGCGCGACGTCGGCCTTGTCTACTCCCGCCAGGGCTCGGGCACGTATGTGCGCGTCTTCGATACCCAGAAGACCAGCCTCGGCTTCTCGCCGGTCAAGACTATCGCCGATATCCAGCGTTGCTACGAATTCCGACTTACCATCGAGCCGGAGGCCGCCTATTTCGCCGCGCTCCGCCACGACGTGGCCGCGATGCAGAAAATGCGCGCGGCTCTTTCCGAACTGCGTGATGCGACGCGCGACCAAACGCATCGCTCCGACGTCGACTTTCTGTTCCACCGCTCGGTGGCAGAGGCCGCCAACAACCACTACTACACCGCCTGCCTCGACGCGCTGCGCCAGCACATCGCCGTTGGTATGAACCTGCACGGCTTGTCACTGATGGGACCGTTGACCAAGCTTGAACAGGTCTACGACGAGCATCGCGGCATCTGCGACGCGATTGCCGCGGGCGAAGCCGAACTCGCGCGCGACCGCATGCGCGAACACCTCGAAGGCTCGCGCAACCGTTTGTTCGAAAACAAGGTGCTCGATCTCTCGCGCTGACACCGGGTTAGCAGAACTTCAGCCGCTCTGGCGTCACGGAAGGAAGGGACGATGACAACGACGATCGTTACGGTCGGCGGCCGCATGGCTGCCGAGGGCCTTGCCATGCTCGAAAATGCCGGCGTCGAATGCATCTCGACCGGACCGTATCCGACGAAACCGGAGGTGATGGCGCTGATAGACAAACACCAGCCGGAGGCACTTGTGGTGCGGCTGGTGGAACTGGTCGACCGCGACATGCTGGCCGCTTCGCGCAGCCTCAGGATCGTCGCCAAGCATGGCGTCGGTACCAACGACATCGATGTCGCGGCGGCAAAAGAGCTGGGCATTCCGGTCATCATGGCGACCGGCGCCAACGCCCATTCGGTGGCCGAGCACGCGCTTGGCCTGATCCTGGCGCTAACCAAGGATTTCCGGCGCCAGGACGGCCACATCCGCAACGGCCTGTGGGACAAGAAGCTCTATGCGGGGCGCGAGCTGCGCGGCCAGAAGCTCGGCCTCGTCGGCTTCGGCCTAATCGGTCAGATCCTTGCCCGAATGGCGGCTTCGATCGGCATGCGGGTCTCGGCCTACGATCCCTTCGCGCCGGACGAAGCCTTCGCAGGCGGCGTGACCCGCGCCGCATCGCTCGATGGCCTGCTCGCCGAAAGCGATGTCGTCAGCCTGCACTGCCCGCTGACCGAGGGCACGCGCGGCCTGATCGGAAAGCGCGAGATCGCGCTGATGAAACCTTCCGCCTTCCTCATCAACACGGCACGCGGCGAGGTGATCGACGAGCCGGCGCTGATCTTGGCGCTGCAGGTCGGCCGCATCGCAGGCGCCGGCCTCGACAGCTTTGCCGAAGAGCCTCCCCAGGCAAGCCCGCTGTGGAAATTGCCCAACGTCTTGCTTACGCCGCATGTTGCCGGCGTCACCGAGGACGCGCGCCGCGCGGTCTCGATCATGACTTCCGCAAACGTGCTTGCCTTCCTCCGCGGCGAAACGCTCGCCCAGAACCTCTATGCAAAGGTTTGACCATGGCTGAGAAGCTATACGACGTCGCCGCTCTGACCGACTTCGCCTTTGCCCTTTTCAAGGCGGCTGGCCTTGAGCCCGACAAGGCCCGTACCGTCGCAGAAATCCTCGTCGAGGCCGATATGATGGGCCACACCACCCACGGCCTGGCCCTTGCCCCTTGGTATCTCGAAAGTATCCGCAATGGCGTCATGACCAGATCAGGCGCACCCAAGGTGGTGTCCGACCGTGGCGCCTGCGTCACGTGGGACGGGCTTCGCTTGCCCGGAGCATGGCTAACGGTGTCAGCCATGGACCTCGCAGTCGAGCGCGCAGCGACCTATGGCACCGTCACTGTTGCCATCGGCAACAGCCATCACATCGGCTGCCTGGCGGCCTACCTCACTCGCGCAACCGATCGCGGGTTTGTTGCCCTCTTGGCGAGTTCCAGTCCTTCAGGCGCGTCTGTCGCGCCCTTCGGTGGTACGCAAGGCGTCTTCACGCCCAACCCTATCGCCGCAGGTATCCCGACAGGTGGTGATCCCATACTGATCGATGTCAGCGCCTCGATCACCACCAACAATATGAGCTCCCGGCTCATCGGCGAGGGTCGAACATTCGAGCACCAGTGGCTGCTTGACCGCAACGGCAATCCGACAAACGACCCAAAAGTGCTCAACGACGGCGGCACCATCCTGCCCGCCGGCGGCCTCGATCATGGCCAAAAGGGCTACGCTCTGGCGATCCTTGTCGAAGCTCTGACCCAGGGACTTGCCGGCTTTGGCCGGGTAGACGGACCAGCGGGTACCAACGCGGCCGTGTACCTACAGGTTATCGACCCCACCGCGTTCGCCGGCGACGCAGCTTTTGTACGTCAAACCGGTTGGCTTGCCGATGCGTGCCGAAAGAACCCTCCTCGACCCGGTGTCGAACGCGTGCGCCTACCTGGCGAAAGTTCTATTTGGCGCAAGCAGCAGGCACTTGCCGATGGTCTGGCGCTTCATGAGGGAGTGTTTGACAAGCTCAAGACCGAAGCTGAACGCCTTGGCGTGGAAGTTGGCCCAAATTTGCAAGCGCAATAGGCGAACGGCATCCGAAAATGCAAAATCGCCAAAAAGGGTAGGTACGGGCTTACAATGATGTCATCCATGAGCGCCTTGTCAGCTACGTGCCATTGGATGTTCCAAAGGCGGGGCATGCGCCAGTTCGATCCAGTCCTGCCCGAATTTTGACAAGCGGCTTCTCGAACGCAATAAGGTGCTAAGCGTTCACCTCGGAGCCGATTTGCTGTTTCCGGTGTCGTTCGATCATTCGTCGCCGCGGACATGTTTGCCATCTGTGGCTGGAGACCAGGATGGCATTTCGATTTGTCCACACGGCCGATATTCATCTCGACTCTCCGTTGCGTTCGCTGGCGTTGCGCAATGCCGAGCTTGCCGAGCTTGTCGGCGATGCGAGCCGACAGGCCTTTGTCGCAATCGTCGACCTCTGCCTTTCGGAGCGGGTCGATGCACTGATTATCGCCGGCGACCTCTATGACGGCGATCAGACGTCAATGAAGACCGCACGCTTTCTGGCCGCCCAGATCATGCGCCTCCATCAGGCCGGCATCATCGTCTACAAGATTCGTGGCAATCACGACGCGCTGTCGCGAATATCCAAGCAACTTACCTTTCCTGAAACCGTGACTATATTTGGTGGGCGGCCCCAGACAGTGTTGCAGACCTCAGGTAGTCTCGATGTCGCCTTCCATGGGTTGAGCTTTGCCAGCCCAAAGGCGCCGGAGGGCCTGCTTGCCAAATATGCGGCTGCCCGGGAAAATGTTGTCAATATCGGCATCATGCACACCAGCCTTGCCGGTTCTCCCGGTCACGATGTCTATGCGCCGTGCAGCGTAGCCGACCTGCAACGGCATGGTTTCGATTATTGGGCGCTCGGCCACGTCCATGTCCGCAAGGTCTATCCCGGGGCGGCGACCGTTGTGATGCCGGGTATGCCGCAGGGAAGGGACATCAACGAGGCCGGCGAGAAATCGGTCACATTGGTGACTGTCCGAGACGACCGTTCGATCGAGATCGACGAGAGGGCGCTCAGCATTGCGCAGTTCGAGCGTGTGAACGTCGATTTGACGGGCACGGTGGAATGGGCGGAAGCCGTCGGGCGCATCCGGATTGCCTTGGAAGAACGGCGGGCAGCTGTCAGGTCGCGCCATGCCGTGGTCCGCCTCAGGCTTATGGGCACATCGCCGTTGTCGTGGAAGATCATCCGCGACAGGGATCTGCTGCTGGCTGAGGCGGAACAGCTGGGCGAGCAAATTGGTGACACCTGGGTGGAAAAGCTCGAGCTCGATCTTTCTGCCTCCGGTTCCCAGGCATCTGAGGGCCCTGCTGACCCGATATTCGAACTTGCGGAAACCATGCATGCCGAAACCCGTTCCCTTGCATTTCGCGAGGATGCGAAGGCACTCGTGATGAGAGCGCTCGCAGACCTGCCACCGGAGGCACGCGAGTTCGCAGGAAAGGATGAAGCAGGCCTGGAGGAGTTTCTTGATCGGGTACTGGCCAGTGGCGCCGAGCTGGTTACAGCTCGTCTCAAGACTGGTGATGTCCAATGAGGCTCAGGCGCCTTGATCTCGTCCGCTACGGCAAGTTTACCGACAAGACGATCGACTTCGGCCAAAATCAGCAACAAGGGCCGGACCTTCATGTCGTCTTTGGGCTGAACGAGGCGGGCAAATCGACAGCGCTATCAGGATATCTCGATCTCCTGTTCGGGATCGAGGAGCGCAGCCGCTATAATTTCGTGCATGAGTACAGCGCCATGCGCGTTGGTGGTGTGCTCGAAGTCTCGGGCGAAGAGCAGGTGTTCACCCGCACGAAGCAGCGCAACAATTCGTTGTTCAATGAGGCCGGTCAACCGGTCAGCGAAGCTGCGCTGTCCGCTCATCTCGCAGGCCTCTCCCGCGATGCTTACACCACGATGTTTTCGCTTGATGACGAGACACTCGAAGCCGGCGGAAAGGCAATCCTGGAGTCTCGCGGAGATCTGGGCAAGCTGCTGTTTACGGCCAGTGCCGGGCTTGGCCGTGCCAGCGACACCCTCGGCGTTCTTGAGGCGGAGGCGGACAGGCTCCACCGTAGGCAGGCGCACAACACCGAAATCGCACTGCTCAAGAAGCGCCTGGTTGAACTTAAGACCGCGCGCGATGCGATAGACACCTTGGCATCGACCTATGAGAGCTTGGAGTCCGAGAGTAGCGACGCGAAGCGGCAATATGATCGCAGTGTGTCTGAACGGGCGGCCCTGACCGGAAGGCTGGAGACCATTTCGAGGCAGCTGCGCGCACTGCCGATACAAAACGACATAGATCGGAAGAAGGCGAGGTTGGCCGAGTTGCCGAGCCTCGTCACGCCCGCCCGTGCGTGGACAGGCAGCGTCGCCGAAATGATCGACGACGACGCAAGGCTTAGGACGAGGCAATCCGCGATCGCCGACGAGCTCGATAGAGTCCATGGCAAGATCGCATCGATCGGCTTGGACGAACAGATCCTGGCGGTGTCGGAGCGGGTGCGCGCCATGGCGGACAGCAAGGCGCGATACATTTCGGCCGGTCTGGACCTGCCCGCGCGAAAGACTGAACTGCAAATCCTCGACAATTCCGTGTCAAGCTGCCTTGCGGCCCTAGGCAGGCCGTCTGAAACAGCTCCTGAAAAGCTGCTTGTACCTGCAGCCATTGTCGGGGCTCTGCGCAGTTTGCTTGAACAGCGCTCGGGCGTCGTGACCAGCCTGCGTGTGGCACGCGATGAGGCCTCGGCCTCATTTGACGCCCTTCAGGCTGCACGTGAGCGTGTTGGCGAAGAGCCGGCTGTGCCAGCACCAGCCAGGGCACGGGTGGCGGCGTCGCTCTTGAAGGCGAGGGAAAGCGGACACCTTCGCGAAATCCGGGCCGCGCGCGAGACCGAAGATGAAAACGCCGCCCTTTGGGAGGCAGCGCTGCACCGACTGCATCCTTGGACGGGCGATGCCCCGGCCCTGCTTGGGAAGTCGGTTCCGAGCCCATCACAGATCAGCGCGTGGAAAGGGCGTTCTGCAGAACTTGCCAAGGCGAGGGCGGTGCTTCTTGCGAGGGTTGCAGAGCATGAAGACACCCAGGCATTGCTCTCGAGTCGGCTTGCGGCCCTTCGCTCTTCGGTTGATGCTTTGGACGACGAAACAGCCGCCGCGATACGCCGCGATCGCGACGAGGCCTGGGAAAGGCACAGGGGCGAGCTTGACGGCGAAACCGCCGATCAGTTTGCCTCGGCACTTGCGCGTGACGACGTTGCCGGGCTTGGCAGACTTGCCAACGCGCATGGGCTTGCCGAAAGGCGCGCGGCAATGCGGAGCCTCGCTGAAACCGAAGCTGTCCTTGCGCGAGCGCGGACTGCCATTGATGTGAACCGCGTGGAAAATGAAGGGCTGGTGACAGAGTTGATGGCTGCGGCAAGCGACCTGCTCCACCACAGGTCGGACGCTTCCACCGAGCGTCTGATAGATGCGATCGAGCACCTTTCTGAAGCGCGCGGAGACGCTCTCGATGCCTGGGCCCGGATCGACGTTGCCAGGAGGAAAGCCGAGCGTGCGACGGCTGATGGAGCTGTTGTTTCGGTGGCGCTGGCTGGCGCGCTGGAAAGCGTCGGCATTGCGCCCAACACGGGTGACAGTCTGGAAACCGTTATCGCGGTCGCGGAGCAGTTTTTGGAACGGCAAACCAGGCTGGATGCCGAGCGGGCCGAAGCGTTCCGGACCGTAGCGGCCAAGGAAGAGGACCTTGCAACCAGACGGCGCGCGGTCGAACTGGCTGAGCGACACGACCAGGAATGGCTTTGCGCCGTGATCGACACGCTCAAGGGAACATGGCTGGAGAATGGTGCTTCGATAGCGGGCCTTGGAAGCGTCCTCGATCAGTTGGCTATCCTGTCGAAATCTCATCAGGATCGAGAGGCGTTGCAGCTGCGCATAGCCAAGATGGAGGCTGACAGGGCGAACTTTATTGCTGAAGTCGTAAATGCTGCCGCCGAAGTGAACCAGCCTGTCGACGATGATCCAGCGCAACTTGCGGTGGCGCTTCAGCAGCGCCTGGAGCTCGCGGATCGTGCGAGGGAAAACAAGGCGACCCTTGTTGCCGAACTGGAGCGGTTGAAAGGAGACAGGGACAGCCTTGACGGCGAGGCGGCAACCCATGAGCGAAAAAAGCTCGAAGTGCTTCAGATTTTTGCTGTCCAGACCTTGGCAGAAGTCATCGAGCGCGACGAACAGCTGCGCGACCGGGACCGCCTGCACCATTCGGTAATCGAACTCGAAGAGCAGCTCTGTGTCGAGCTCGCGGTCGAAAGTACAAGTCAGGCGCTGTCGGTCCTCGATGGCCTGGAGCCGGACCTTCTGGGCGTTGAAAAGGCAGAAATCGACCGGCGACTTTCTGATCTCGACGACGTCATTGAGGCCCAACTCGTTCGGTTGACCCGGGCCACCGACAGGCTGGACGCGATCGGTGGAGACAGCGCGGTTGCTCGCATCGATGCCGAGCGTCGAACCACCCTGCTCGATATCGAGTCAAAGGCAGTCAGGTTCATCGAGTTGAAACTGGGCGTCATGGCTGCGACAAGCGCATTGCGCCTTTACCGTGAGCGCCATCGCTCAAGCATGATGGCACGCGCCTCGGACGCCTTTGCGCTGATGACCCGAGGGCAGTACACCGGCCTGACGACCCAGCCGAACAAGGGTGGAGAAATCCTCATCGCTTTGCAGCGTGATGGCCAATCCAAGGTGGCCGATGCACTGTCAAAGGGTGCACGCTTTCAGCTATATCTGGCGCTGAGACTGGCAGGCTATTACGAGTTCGCCCAGTTTCGTCCCTCTGTGCCGTTCATCGCCGACGACATCATGGAGACCTTTGATCATGTACGCTCCGAGGAAGTGTTCCGGCTGTTTGGGGAAATGGCGAAGATTGGCCAGGTAATCTACCTTACCCACCACCGGCATCTTTGCGAAATTGCCAGAGAGGTCGTGCCTGGTGTCAAAATCCATGAACTCGCATCGTGATCAGGCTTTGCCATAAGCAGGCTGTCGTCGAACCTGCGTGAAAATTGATCCGGTGCTAAGACCGCGCCCTGAGATTGACCGCGTCGGACGTGATCTGGCCGAGCCGTAATGGCTGGCGGGCGCACTTTTGTCGCCCCTTCAAGTGCGCATTTATATGCGCAGGTCCTAATTTAATCATCTGAGGGCCGCATCATCAACACAGTTCGTGCCTAGGCCGAAGGTCGGGTGGACGGGGAAGCTGGGGGTTCAATACCAATCTGGAACCAACGGGGAGACCCCATGACGCAACATAGCGCCAACGAGCAGTATCTGCTTGAACTCATCAACGCAGAGCGCGCCAAAGCAGGTGCCCAGCCACTAGCATTCGACAATGACCTCAGCGAAGCCGCTGAAGGACACGATCAATGGATGCTCGCGGCCGATGTCTTTTCGCATACCGGTTCGGGCGGTTCATCGCCGACCACACGCATGAAGGCTGCCGGTTATACGTTGAGCGGATCGTGGGCTACCGGTGAGAACATCGCTTGGGCGACCACGCGCGCCCCAACCGGCTATGTCGACGAGGTTCAGCTTCTTCACACCAACCTGATGAACTCCTCAGGTCACCGGGCGAATATCCTCAACCCGAACTTCCGCGAAGTTGGACTGGGCTTCGAGGTCGGCGACTACAAAGGTCGCAGCAGCGCCTTTGTCACTGAGGATTTCGGCAAGACCGGCTCGGATCTGTTCCTGACGGGTGTCGCTTTTGACGACAAAGACGGGGACCATTTCTACGATCCGGGCGAAGGGCTCGGCGCCATCACGGTGACCGCCAAGAATGCCGCGGGCCAGACCTTCAAGACCACGACGTCCGCAGCCGGTGGCTACGATCTGGCGCTGAAGCCCGGCACCTATACTGTGACCTTCTCGGGCGCAAACATCGACACCTCAACCCAGACGGCGACGATCGGCACCAAGAACGTAAAGAAGGACTTGATCGATCCGACAATGAAGTCGGGAACGCTGGCTGCGACAGCCTCGGCTGAGGATCCAGGTTCCGACGCTGGCCACACGCAACCGGCGCCCACCGACACAACGGATGCCGGGAGCAATGCCAATGCCAACGCATGGCTCGCCGACTTCTTCAAGAAGATGGATCATTTCGGTGCCGACCAGGGTACGCGTGCCGCAAGCACGGTAGCTGCGTCCGACGATGGCGCTATCAAGCGGGGCCATTCGGTAGCCTTTGATGGCGACCACCTGCAATTTGCGCAAAACATCGCCTCGCACGCCAATGCCGAGCACGTCTCGAGCCAGTTCGACGGCGACCACATCCATCAGGCCGTCGACGCCGCCGTTGCCGCACTCCAGGCGCATCTGCCAGCCGACGTTCACCTGGTTGCGGATGCAGGCGATGCGGCACAAGCCGCGGTTGCCAAGATCCTGGCGCAGATGGCCGGGCATTCCGGCCAGCACAACGCAGACCTCGTCGCGTGAACATGAGCTGACATGACAAGCCGGTTGGCCGCGCCTCAGGCGCGGTCAGCCAGCATTGCTCAAACCTGCTGCCAAGGGGAAACGCCCTGACAAAACCGCTTCCGATCGACCAGAACCGCACGAACCACTCCGAGCTTCGCCAAGCTCTGGGCTCTTTTCGGGGCGCATTTGTTGCCGTTGCCGGGTTCAGCGGCCTCATCAACGTGCTGATGCTGTCGGGTTCGTTGTTCATGCTCCAGGTCTATGACCGGGTGTTGCCGAGCCGCAGTGTTCCAACGCTTGTGGCGCTGATTGTCATGGTGGTGGTTCTTTACGTCTTTCAGGGCTTGCTGGAAGCGGTGCGCGCGCGCGTGCTGACACGTATCGGCGCCGGCATCGATGAAATGATCAGCGGCCGCGTG
The DNA here is from genome assembly GCF_003148805.1 of Aminobacter sp. AP02. Taxonomy (GTDB): domain Bacteria; phylum Pseudomonadota; class Alphaproteobacteria; order Rhizobiales; family Rhizobiaceae; genus Aminobacter. The sequence continues at coordinate 51,143 of NZ_QGGX01000014.1, read as the reverse complement.
TTCAATTGCATTGTCCAGCTGCCGCTTCGCAGCCGAGACCGTGGCGAAGGCTTGCAGGTGCAGCGCGACCTCGACCAGGTCAGCGGATTTCTTGCGGGCGGCGGCCCCGCGGCATTGTTCGACCTGCCGTGGATACCGCTTTATGTCGGCATCTGTTTTCTCTTTCACCCTTGGATCGGTGTTGCTGCATTGATTGGCGCTGGCCTTTTGGTGTCATTGACGGTCCTTGCCGATCGGCTGGTGCGCGTACCGACGAAGGCGATGTCGGGCTTCAGCACAAGGCGCAGTGCCATCGCACAGGCCAGTGCGCGCAACGCCGAAGTGCTGGTGGCGATGGGAATGGGCGAAAACCTGGCGAAGCGCTGGAACCATGCCAACGGCGATTTCCGTCAAGCGCAAGAACGCGCCAGCGACCTGACGGGAGGCTTTGGCGCGGTGTCGCGCATCTTTCGCATGATGCTGCAGTCGATGGTGTTGGCGCTGGGTGCCTATCTTGTCATCTACCAGCAGGCGACACCGGGTATCATTATTGCAAGTTCTATCCTGACCTCGCGCGCGCTCGCACCCATCGAGCTTGCCATCGCGCACTGGAAAAGCTTCCTCAACGCCCGTCAGAGCTGGCACCGCCTCGACGAGCTGTTCAAGGCCTTGCCCGTGTCCACGGGTGGGATGGAGCTTCCCGCACCCGCCGTGGAACTCACGGTCGAAGGTATCAGCGTCGTTGCCCCCGGTGATCGACGACTTGTCGTGCAGGATGTGGAATTCTCGCTGAGCGCCGGGTCGGGTGTTGGTGTCATCGGACCCAGCGGCTCGGGAAAATCGTCGCTTGCCCGCGCGCTGGTCGGTGTCTGGCCGCTGACGCGAGGCAAGATTCGGCTCGATGGCGCAGCACTCGAACAATGGCCTGGGCAATCGCTGGGCCGCCATATCGGCTACCTGCCCCAGGATGTCGAATTGTTCGCCGGCACGGTCGGCCAAAACATTGCGCGCTTCGAAGATGATGCGCCGTCGGAAGCGATCATCGCCGCGGCAAAGGCCGCCGGCGTGCATGAGATGATCCTTCGTTTGCCCGAAGGCTATCAGACAGAAATCGGCGAAAGCGGTGCGGCCCTTTCTGCCGGCCAGCGCCAACGGGTGGCCCTGGCGCGCGCCCTGTTCGGCGACCCGTTCCTGGTCGTGCTCGACGAGCCCAACTCCAATCTCGACTCGGCGGGGGATCTGGCGCTGACGCAGGCCATCGAGCGCATCAAGGCGCGTGGCGGTATCGTCATCGTGGTGGCGCACCGGCCGAGCGCGCTCGCGGCACTCGACCATCTGCTGGTTCTCGGCGGCGGCAAGCAACAGGCGTTTGGGTTGAAGAGCGAAATCGCGCGACAGGCGCAGCAACCGGTTCATGTGCCGTTGCACGCGGTGGGAGCGGCGGGCTGATGACTGCGGTCGCAAACCATCTTTCGACAAACAGGCTGCGCGTGGCACGGGATGTCGCGTCCAGCGTCAAGGCACATGCTGCTGCGCTTCTCGACCGTGGTGCAAAGCCGATGGTCGGTGCCTCGCCGCAGCAGCAGAGACTGCGTCATGCCATACGCCGAAATGTTAGGCTGGGAACGATTGCAGCCTTGGCACTTGTCGGTGGCCTTGGCCTTTGGGCTGCCACCAGCAATCTCTCAGGTGCGGTAGTGGCAGCCGGCCACCTGGTGGTCGACTCCAACGTCAAATCTGTCCAGCATCCGCAAGGCGGCGTGGTTGGCGCGCTGAATGTGCAAAACGGCAGTATGGTCGCGTCAGGCGATGTTCTGATACGCCTCGACGACACGGTGGCGCGCGCCAATCTCGCCATCGTCGAAAATAGTCTGGACGAACTCACCGCGCGGCGGGCCCGGCTGACGGCCGAACGGGATGGCGCCGAGGCAGTCAACTATCCCGGCGAACTGACCACGCGGGCGCTCGATCCTCGTGTCGGGCAGTTGATAGAGGGCGAAAACAAGGTTTTTGCCCTGAGGCGGCAGGCCCGAGACGGCCAAATCTCGCAATTGCGCGAGCGCATCGCTCAGTTCCGCGAGGAGATCGCCGGCCTCGAGGCCCAGCAAAAGAGCAAACAGCGCGAAATCTCTCTGACCAAGGTCGAGCTCGATAGCATCAACCAGCTTTGGCAAAAGAAGCTCGTTCCCATGTCCCGGCTGGCCGAGCGGCAACGCGCCCAAGCCCAACTCGATGGCGAAGATGGCCAGCTGACGGCCGCCGCCGCCCAGACGCGCGGGCGCATCAGCGAAACGGAACTCGCCATCATCCAGATCGGCCAGGACATGCGCTCCGAAGTGGCCGCCGACCTGCGTGAAATCGACGCCAAGGCGGGCGAACTCAGGGAGCGGCAAGTGGCCGCGGAGCAGTCGCTGAAACAGATCGACATTCGCGCGCCGCAGTCGGGCCGGGTCCATCAATTGGCCATCCACACCGTAGGTGGCGTCATCACGCCAGGCGAAGCGATAATGCAGATCGTGCCGACGGCCGACGCGCTGGTCGTCGAAGCAAGGGTCGCCCCGCAGGACATCGACCAGATCCGCATCGGCCAGCCGGCGACATTGCGTCTGTCGGCGTTCAGCCAGCAGACGACACCGGAAGTGGATGGCACGGTCGACCGGATCTCTCCCGACATGATCGAGGATCCCAAGGCGGGCGTCTCCTACTACGTCGTTCGAATTGGTTTGTCGGCGGAGAGCCTGAAAAAGGCGGGCCCGCTTGAACTCAAGCCAGGCATGCCGTCCGAGGTGTTCCTCAAGACCACCGATCGTACGGTTCTGTCTTACCTGTTCAAGCCATTGACCGACCAAGCCAGCCGCGCATTCCGCAGCGACTAGATGCTGTCGACATTCAGGACGGCGGGCCCAGAGGTAGTTTGGCCTTCAGTGAGTTGCGAGAAACGATGGTCAAGCCGCGGCCGCTGGCATCGTCGCAAGCTCCAAACGAGCAAAGGCCATCGAGCTTCCGGGTTGGAGGGCGTTCCAGGGGCGATGCGCGCGCCGCTCCAGGCCAAACGGCGAGCTAAGGGAAACAGGCGAGCCGACAATCGGATCCGAGACTGGCCTTCCGCAATCGGGGGCCTCGAGCGGCCAATTTGCGCGATATTGACGATCATGCTTGATGCCGCCTCTATTTCACGGCACATCGTTCGACATGGCGGATGAGACAAGCAACCGACATCGGGACTCGCAGTGGGCCTTCCCCACGTCGCTAGTCGTGCATGCGCTACTCATCACGGTCTTGCTGGCCTACAGCCAGCCAAGGGTTGCTCAGCAGCAGGAAGAGCAGGCGATAAACGTCACGCTCGCGCCGCCGCCGGAGCAGCCAAAGTCGGAACCTGCTCCTCCACCGGCCCCAGAGGCCCCAAAAGCCGAAAAGGAACCGGAACCGAAACAAGCTCTGTCGGAAACGCAGCCACCCAAGCCGGCGCAAATCGAGGTCCTGAAACCTGTTTTCCGGTTCGGCGACAAGGATGCCGGCCCCGACAAACCTCAGGAAGGGAGCGGTGTTCAAAGCCATTCGCCTTCCCCAGAGAAAAATAACGATCCAAAGCCGACTTCCGAAAAGCAGCCGGATGCAGCCAGTGACGGAGAGAAGCAGGCAACAGCGGAGGCCGAGCCCGCCCAGAGTGCGAAGAACGAAGCAGCCTCGAACCAGGACATAGGCAAACAGGAGGCCGACAAGACAGAGGGCTTGGTGGACGGTACTGACAAGCTAGCGGCCGTGGTGCCAACGCCGTTGGGCGCTGCCGGCACCGACGGCGAGATAGCGCTTCCCGCGCTGGCCACAGCACCACAGCCTAGACCCGACAATGCGCCGAAGTCAGGCCTTGCAGAGAAATCGAAGCCCGGAAACGAAGGCGCCAAGGGTCCAAAATCCAAGAATGTGGACATTGCCGCATCGCAACCCTATCCGGGATTGCCGGGTGTTCGCAGGCCACAATCACAAGGAGCTACCGGCGACGTGTTGGCCACGACCTCGATGGCAGGCGTACCTCGCGACAGACGGGCGGCTAAACTGTGCGCTAGCGCCTTGCAGCAGCAATTGCTGGACTCGTCCTATGCACCCGACCTGGTGCCGCTTGTTCCACTGAAGCTGGGCAATGTCCTCGACGTGCCGGAAGCCGCTTTCCGCACGCGCACTGCATGGCACGCTCTGAGCTTCCGATGCGAGGTCGACACCGACGCGACGATAATCCTGTCGTTGTCCTTCCGCGTCGGAGCTACGATCCCGCGCGACCAATGGGCGCGCCTCGGTCTTCCTACGGGTAACTAGAGCTTGTTGCCGAAAAAATTAATCCGATAAAATCGGGTTCCGGCCGTATCGCAGCGCTTCGAGCATCGGCCGGCATCAGGTCCAATCTCGATTTCGTCCGGAGATTTGCGGTCTTTGACGATGCATTACCAATGGCACCATTGACCGCAACTATAGGCCGCCGCATTCTGGTAAAATTATTTCTCTGGAGGGAAACAAGTATCGACAGGAATTCTCGTGACGCCGTGATTGGAGCCGGTCTGGACTCGCACAGCTGAGAGCTCTCCAGACGGCAGCGAAAAAGCGCGGTTATCCCGGACGTTGTATGTTTCGACAAGCACTTGAAACGGGGCGGGCTGTGGAATTGTACCTGACACACAGGCACTGACGAGACCGTCGGAGAGCCGCTGTAATCTGCTTGCCCTGTCGGGCAAACACCGCGAGGATGCATCGTTGGGGCCCAGCGGGAAACAAGAGATCCGGGTCACTTCGAAGGAAAAATGCTTTCGGCTGCCAACATGGCGGTGTCGTCGCCTACAAGGAGCTTATCAAGGTTGGACCCAGATGCTCTGACGATCGCCTTGGGCGGTTTGGCCCGAGAAATTGGAGAACCCAATTTCCATCTCCGGCTATTGGAGATCGTCGGTCAGCTATTGCCGCATGAAATGGGCTGGATCGTGCGGTATCGTGCCGGTTCGGAGCCAGACGTGCTCCACACCAAGGCCATCGACGCCAAGCTTGTGGAATATTATCTCCAGACAAAACCAAGTGCTGGCGATCCCTATCTGTGCTCATGGAGGGGGAACTCGGTGCCACGAATAGAGACGCTTGACGTGGCGCTGCCTCAAGCCATCGATAGGCATTTCTATGCCGATGATTTTAAGAAGCGCGCGGAATTTACGGATGAACTGGCGCTGTTTCTTCCTATGCCCGGCGCTTCTTGTATCTCGCTGTTTCTTGAACGCCGCGAACAAATGTTTGCCAGCCGCGAACTCGACCAGGCGAAGCGACTGTTTCCGGCGATGCTGGATTTCCATCACGCTCACATCAAGTCGCTTTTCTCCAAGCTTTCAATGGCTCTGACGGATTGTCATTCCATTGAGGAGTCTGCGGTCACCGTGCTCGATCGCTCCGGCCGGGCCGTGTTTTCGACCCCGGGGTGGCGCAAGTTCGAGCTCATGGACGAGCGCAACAGGCTGCCTGAAGCAAGTGCGCCCGTTGCCGATGTCTCCGAACTAATCGCCAGGGCTTCAGGCCCGTTGAGAATGCTACCGCTCGATGATTTGAACCCCGTCGCTCCTGGCGGTTTGGTCGTCTACGTGGCCGAGGCGGACCAGCCTGGTAATGACAGCGGCATCCGGGCGGCCGAAGCGGTTGCCAAGCAGCTTACGCCGCGCGAGCGCGACATCATGCTGTTGACACTTGAAGGTATGAGCACGGGGGCGATTGCTCAAACGCTGAGCATCGCCAAGGGATCTATCAAGAACTGCAGATTGCGAATGTATCGCAAGTTGGGCGTTTCATCGGAACGAGCCATGATCTCAGCGGTCATGCCGTTCACGAAGCAACTCAAGGCGTCACTCAAGGACGGCACGCGCCGCTAGCCATCCTCGGTTACCGGCGAGGACAGCTCGTTCAGAAGGCACAGCTGGACGAAAGCGCGCTTGCGCGTGCGAATGCTCGCGCCATGCTCAGCAGCGGGACTCTGGTGCCAAGCGGCACCATTGCGACAAACATCCCAAAGAAATCAGAATTGGAACCAGCGCAGAGGTGCGCCGCCTGTTTCGACGGCGATCTGAATGTGGAGGACCCAATGCTGAAGACAAATGATCATGAATTCTTTGGGATGGACCGCTTTAAACCGGAAGATCCAGCGCATTCTTATACTTTGCCTGCGAACCTCTATTTCGACCAAGACGTATACGAGGCAGAGAAAGAGGCTGTATTTTACAAATCGTGGAATTTCGTTTGCCACGTTAGCCAACTCGAGGCGCCTGGCTCCTACACAACCGTAAAGATCGGCGACCAGAACATTGCCATCGTCCGTGGTCGCGACGGTGAGATTCGCGCCTTCCACAATGTCTGCTCGCACCGCGCGCACCAGCTGCTGACCGGCGAGGGCAAGACGCGCATGATCGTGTGTCCCTACCACGCCTGGACCTACGAACTCGACGGCAAGCTGAGGACCAACGCGATCCTCGAGACGGTAGACGGATTTGCGGCCGAAGAGTTCTGCCTGAAGCCGGTGAAGGCGGAGATTTTCCTTGGTTTCGTCTGGATCAACCTCGACCTCGGGGCCACCACGCTCGCCGACCAGTCAGGGGCCTTCGGCGACGAGGTCCGCAAGTTTGTCGATACGCCGGAAACGTTGAAGTTCGCAGGCCGGCTGACCTTCGAGATCAAGGCCAATTGGAAGAACGTCGTCGAGAACTTCCAGGAGTGCTACCATTGCCCGCCGGCGCATCCAGCTCTCGTCGAGTTGTTCGATCACGGCATTTACCGGACTAAGAACTACGGTATCTGTTCCAGCCATATCGCGCCGGCACGCGAGGACAACTCGGCCTACAAGTTCGACGCTACCAAACAGGGCAACCAGCTGATGTACGCTGCCTGGTTCCTGTGGCCGAATGTGACCTTTAATGTCTTCCCTGGGCGCAGGAACCTGTCGTTCATGCACATCATGCCCACGGGGCCTGAAACGACCTTCGAGCATTGGGACTTCTTCCTTGATGAAGCGACGCCCAATGAAGAAGAACTCGCTGCCATGGACTACATCAAGAATATTCTGCAGCCCGAGGACATTGGCTTGGTCGAAAGTGTTCAGCGCGGCCTCCACTCGCAGGCCTACAGCCAGGGCCGGCTCGTCATCGACAAGGACATGACCTCCAACAGCGAGCACGGCATCCATCACTTCCAGTCGATGTATTTCAGGGCGATGACCGCAAATCGCGGCTAGCCGATGCCTGGCCCGGTGGTGACAGCCGGGCCATCATCTCCCAATAGCCAGGGCTCCCAGATGAACCACAAAGTGTCGATACCTCAGTTCGACAGCATCATCGAGGTGCGCGCGGGACAATCGATCCTCGATGCCGCATTGAAAGCTGGTCTTGATTATCCCTATGCCTGTCGATCTGGCACATGCTCGGCATGCAAGACGCAAGTGCTGTCGGGCAGGGTCGAGCAACGCGCATACGACGCGGCTGCGTTGAGCGAGGCCGAGCGTGACGCCGGGCTTGTGCTTGCATGCCGGGCGCACCCCATTTCGGATTGCGAAGTCGCCCCGGTCGATGACGAACCGGCCGTGCCATCGCGCAAGACGGAGTGCACGATCACCTATGTCGAGCGCGTGACGCACGACGTCGTTGTCGTGCGCGCCTTGCCTGATGGGGGGCAAGCCGTCCAGTTCCTCGCCGGGCAATTTGCGGTCATCTCGCCGCCGGGATTTCCTGCCAGAGAATATTCCTTCGCCAGCCGTCCGGGATCGCCGGAGCTGGAATTCCATGTCAGGGCGCGTCCCGGCGGCAATGTCAGCTCATACTTTTATGACCGAGCCCGCCGTGGCGATCGCTTCTTGCTCAACGGACCTTTCGGCAACGCCTATCTGCGCAAGGATCATCCCGGACCTGTGACGCTCGTGGCGGGCGGCACGGGGCTCGCCCCGGCCAAGGCCATCCTGGTGGAGGCTCTGGCGGCATCGCCAGGGCGCCGGGTCGATCTGTATTTCTCGGTGCGATGGCAGCGTGATCTCTATTTCGACGATCAGTTCCGGGAACTCGCCGCCACGCACGACCGATTTCGGTTCCATCCTGTGGTGACCGACGAAACCGACACGCCCTATCCGCGCGACATATTCGCGGTCATGGCGGAACACATCGAAGACTTCAGAGCCACGAAAATCTACACCTGCGGCCCCCCCGCCTTGGTCCGCGCTTGCCAGGATTTCGTGTACTCGCGCGGAACCTCTCCCCAGGACTGCCATGCGGATCCGTTCGTCAGCCAGGAATCCCAGCAGATCCTGAATTCCGCCTAGTGGTCGAAGGTCGTGTTGAAGAAAGCAGCCGGGGATCTGGAGAAAGTGAAGTCATGAAATCGCGTGCAGCCGTCGCCTGGGGCGCAAACAAGCCTCTGACAGTCGAAACGATCGATATCGGCGGGCCCAAGGCCGGTGAGGTCTTGGTCGAGATCTTGGCGACCGGTGTCTGCCACACCGACGCCTACACGCTTTCGGGCCTCGATTCCGAAGGTAAATTCCCGGCGATTCTCGGCCACGAGGGCGCGGGCATCGTTCGCGAAGTCGGCGCTGGCGTCACCACTTTGGAGCCGGGCGATCACGTCATCCCGCTCTACACGCCTGAATGCCGGCAATGCAAAACCTGCCTGTCGCAACGCTCCAACCTGTGCACGTCGATCCGGGCGACGCAAGGCCAAGGACTGATGCCCGACAAGACCTCGCGCTTCTCCTGCGATGGCGGCGAGATCTTCCACTACATGGGCTGCTCGACCTTCTCCAACTTCACCGTACTGCCGGAAATCGCGCTGGCCAAAGTGCGCAAGGACGCGCCCTTCGACAAGATTTGTTACATCGGCTGCGGCGTCACCACCGGTATCGGTGCTGTGATTTACACCGCCAAGGTTCGGCCCGGCTCAAATGTCGTGGTCTTTGGCCTCGGTGGCATTGGCCTGAATGTCATCCAGGGCGCCCGCATGGTCGGGGCAGACAGGATCATTGGCGTCGACATCAATCCAGCCAAGGTCGAGATGGCGCGCAGGTTCGGCATGACAGATTTCGTCAACCCGCGCGACGTCGGCAGCGACAAGGTGGTGGCGGCGATCCAGGACTTGACCGACGGCGGCGCCGACTACTCGTTCGACGCCACTGGCAATACCGACGTGATGCGCCAGGCACTCGAGTGCTGCCATCGTGGCTGGGGGGAATCGATTGTCATCGGCGTCGCTGAGGCGGGCAAGGAAATTGCCACCCGTCCGTTCCAGCTCGTGACCGGCCGCGTCTGGAAGGGCACTGCCTTTGGTGGCGCACGCGGACGCACCGACGTGCCACGGATCGTCGACTGGTACATGGAGGGCAAGATCAACATCGACGATCTCATCACCCATACAATGCCGCTGGACGAGATCAACACCGCCTTCGACCTGATGCACGAAGGCAAGTCCATTCGCTCGGTAGTCCTGTTCTGACCTGACGCCCTTTTTCGTCATCTGACTCATGGCAGCGGTCAGCCGGTCCCGCCAGCCAAGCATGCGCCGGCAATGGAGAAGAACATGAAATCGTTGCATCCCGTCATCGACCACGGCATCAAGCAGGGAACGGGCAGCTTTTCCGGCGGAACCTTGGTCTGCGCCTGCGCCGACCGGCCGGTGAAGGTGAAGATCACAGGCGACGTCGCCCACAACCACGCCTGCGGCTGCACCAAATGCTGGAAGCCTGATGGCGCTACTTTTTCAGTGGTCGCGGTTACGGCGCACCACAACATCGAGGTTCTTGAAAACAGCGACAAGCTGGCGGTTGTCGACCCGAGCGCCTTGATCCAACGCCACGCTTGCCAGGAATGCGGCGTCCACATGTACGGCCCGGTCGAGCGCGACCACCCGTTCAAGGGGCTCGACTTCATCCACCCCGAACGGTTTCAGGAGAGTGGCTAGTCGGCGCCTGGCTTTGCGGCCTTTGTCTCGTCGGTGATCGAGGCCGGCGTCGATCCATCGGCTATGGACGGCATCCGCGCCCGGCTCAACGAGCTTGGCCTTGCGCCTTACGACTGCTTGTCGCCGGCCCTGATGGACTACGTTGCAACCTGGACCGCCAAGAAGAACGGGGTGCTCAAATAGCGATGGCGGAGCTCGTCTGCCGAACATCGATCTGACTGACTCCACTGATGCGCGATGACGCCCGAGCCGCGGTCGGGAAGTAGTGCCAAGTGGCATCATTGTTACCAGTTGGGCGCCTTGTATCCTCGGTTTAGCCAGCGGCAAAACGAGCCTTTGACGGTACGTTTCAAGCCGCCGCATCGATGACCCTGAAACTAGACCCCGCTGGCTGGGGCGCATGCTCCGAGCCAGGGGCGGAGCCGTGACCAGAACGTCAGAATCCAGCAGGAACAACGGGAGTAACAAGATGGTAGCGATTACCGAAACTGACGTGCCCAAAGAAGAAATGCGGCGCGCTCTGACGTGGAAAGGCGCATTCTGGATCGCAAGCGGAGCGCCGGCCTTCGTGCTGTTCTCGATAGGCGGATTGGCTGGAACGGTCGGCAAGCTCGCGATCGTCATTTGGGCGATTTCAATGGTGATGGGGTTTGTCCAGTCGTTCACCTATGCCGAGATTGCGGGTCTATACCCCAACAAGTCGGGGGGCGCTTCCATCTATGGTGCTTCTGCTTGGCTGAGATATGGGAAATTCATTGCTCCTCTGTCGGTATGGTGCAACTGGGTCGCTTGGACGTCGGTGCTTTCGCTGGGCTCGTCGATCGCTGCGGCCTACGTGCTCAACACCTTCGCACCCATTCCATCGTCTCATTCGTCAGAGGTACTTTCCTGGGTCACCGCCAACGCCAATTCGCTTGTGGGGCTTAGTCAGGACGAGCAGGTAGCCAAGGCAATTGCAGCCCTGACGCCGAATATCCGGGAATGGACGTTTTTTGGCGGTCAGATCGGGCCCGTATCCTTTTCGCTGAATGCAGCGTTCTGGATAGGTGCCGCATTCATGTTGTTGGTCTTCTCCATTCAACATCGAGGTATCCACGGTACCGCCAATGTCCAGAAATATCTCGGACTGGCCGTCATCATACCGTTGGCGGTCGTCGGCATCGTGCCGATCCTGCTGGGCAAGGTGGATGCCGGCAATTTCCTGCCCATGATACCGAACAGCGGTGAGTGGAACCTCACGAGTTGGACCGTAATCCTGTCCGGGCTGTTCATTGCGGGCTGGTCGACTTACGGTTTCGAGACCGCGATCTGTTACACGCGCGAATTCAAGGACCCTGCCAACGACACCTATAGGGCAATCCTGTCCGCTGGAATCTTGTGCCTGGCCCTATTCATCATCGTGCCGTTTACTTTCCAGGGCGTGCTTGGGCTGGAGGGCGTGACTGACCCCGCCATCGTCGACGGCTCCGGCGTCGCTCGAGCCTTGGCTTTCATGGTCGGCGGCGGTCCCGTTGTCCTGTACGCGCTGATCTTGATGATGGTGCTTGCAGTGCTGCTGTCGATCATGACATCGATGGCCGGGTCGTCACGAACGCTATACCAAGGGTCGGTCGATGGCTGGCTGCCGCGTTATCTCGGCCGGCTGAACCACCATGGCGCCCCCACCAACGCCATGTGGACCGACCTTGTCTTCAATCTGTTCGTCCTAGCCGTCGCCGTGTCGGACGCAACGAGCTTCTTCTTCCTGCTTGCCGTCTCCAACGTCTGCTACATGATCTTCAACTTCCTCAATCTCAACGCTGGGTGGATCCATCGCATCGATTCACCGAGCCGGAAGAGACCCTATCGCGCGCCCACGCTCATTCTTGGTGCGGGCGCGGTTCTGTCATATGTCAACTGCCTCTTCATGGGCGCGGGGGCCAAAATGTGGCATCCGGCTGCCTTGTGGGCCGGGCTCGGCACTGCCCTGCTGATTATCCCGGTGTTCTGGTATCGCCACTATGTTCAGGATGGCGGCCGCTTCCCATCCGCTGATGCGGAGAGCCAGGGTGAAAGGCGTGCGGGCGTTCTTCCCTATGTCGCCTTGCTAAGCGGTCTCGGAATTGTGCTGCTTGCCAACTGGATCTTCGTGCTCTGAAGGTCCGCTGGGACCTGCGTAATATGCCGAAGCGCTTCGGACCAGTTCCTCCTCGCCTTGGTCCGCTTGACCGACAACGCTGCCGGGGTTCCCATTCCTTCTCCGCGTTGTCGGTCACTTTTTGAGCTCGATCCACCCCTTCCGGAGGCGCACGTACATGACACGCCGGCTAGCGAACGCACCGCGATTTTCTTGTATTGCCGCCCGTTGTTGGACGGTCGCGCAACGGTGGCGACCGTGGAGGGTGCGGACGTCGGCATTTTGCAGCAGGTGGGGTGCGCTGAGCCGTCTAGAATGGGCTCCTTGCCCCAACAGACGCGGGTTTAGAGCGAGAACGTTTCATTTGGCGCCGACAGCCAATTCGCTTCCTTGCGCAGGTGGCACACGCCCTGCGTCTAAAGTGGTTGGAAGTTTCGGGCTAACCCCGCTGAATGTCCACTATCGTCATTCGCGGGAGATTTGCTCGGAAGCGAGCAACGCATGGATTTTTCACTGCGATGCAACAAATCGTTCCAATTTGCCCAGCGTCTCCAGTCCCAACTCCACGGCCCCGAAACCCTTCGCCTCCTGGAATTCGGCCGCTGTGGTGAAGACCATGCCGAGGGTCACCTTCGTGAACCCGTCCTGATCCTCGAAGGAGGCCCACGCATCGGCATGTTTGGGCCCATTTTCGCCCCAGAGCAGTGTATAGCCGAGCCTTTCTTCCGGCTTGACCTCGCCATAGAGATGATGGTTCGGATAGACCGTGCCGTCCCGCGCGATCATATCGAAGACCCATTCGCCGCCCGAGCGTAGGTCGATTCGCTTTGTGCGGCAGGAAAACCCCTCCGGTCCCCACCATTGCGGCAGCGTCTCGGGGTTCATCCACGCTTTCCAGACCGCCGCGCGCGGTGCACGTATCACACGCTGCAGCACCATGGTCCGCTCAGCTGCGACGGCGAGGTTGTCCAAACCTGCGCCAAAGCCCTGTCGGTAGCCCGCCTCCATGTCCTCGGCCAACGAGGAAAGCTGTACCGTCACTACCAGCGCACTGCGTTCGCCCAGGTCAGCAAAGTCGGCGGTTACCAATGCCGCCGATTGTGTCGCTCCCTCGGACGAGATCACCTCGTAGTTCACGCTACGCACCGCAGGCTCCAACTCCAACCAGCCGCCCTCGCAGCGAATGTCGGGTTGGCCCTTTACCTTGCAGAGCGAGACCTCGCGTCCGCCGACCCTGGTATCGGCTTCCAAGAATTCCACAGTGACCGACGACGACGGTGAAGCCCAGACTGCCCGTGCGGCCGGGGCCGCCCAAGCGTGCCAAAGCACCGACAACGGCGCGGCCACGTTTCGCTCGAAGGTTAGCGTCGCAAAACGGCTCGTCTTATCACCAGACGCTGAAATGGGCGTGCTGCTTGGCTTAGGGGTCGGTGTCATGATCCGCGTTCCTTCATCACATCCATCACAAACGCATCCAGCCGGTCGAGCCGCGCTTCCCAGATGCTTCGCTGTTCATCGATCCACGTCCGTACCGGTTCCATGGCTTCGAGTACGATGGCGCAGGTGCGCACCCGACCGTCCTTGGCCGTAGCAATCAATCCTGCTTCCTCCAGAACCGAAAGGTGCCGCATTACCGTGGGCAGGCGCAAACCCGTGGGCCCAGCCAAATCCGTCACCCGGGCAGGCTGTTCGGCCAGTTGGGTCAGAATCGACCGTCGGGTCGGGTCCGCCAGAGCATGGAACAACAGTGATAGATCGGTATCATGCTTAGCCATACTGCTAACTATCTCTCCGTCGCGGCGAGACGCAAGAGAAAACTTCGTCAATCTGCTAAGTTTCCGCTATCGGATCACCAAACACTGCCGGCGGGGTCAATCAACTTCGGGCGACAGTCTCTTCCCTCGGCGAACCTGCTATGAAGAACAACCCCATGATTCTCCTTGCCGACGCCGATGACCACCACCGCCCTCGAAATCCTCAAGACCGTCTATGGCTATGACGCCTTCAGGGGAGCGCAGGCGGACATCGTCGAGCATGTGATCGCCGGAAACAACGCCTTCGTGCTGATGCCGACAGGCGGCGGCAAGTCGCTGTGCTACCAGATCCCTGCCATCGTCCGCCCCGGCATGGGGCTCGTCGTGTCGCCGCTGCTGGCGCTGATGGCCGATCAGGTGGCAGCACTGCGGCAGGCAGGGGTGCGGGCGGCCGGGCTGAATTCGGACCTTTCGCCCGACGATCGACGCAACCTATGGCGCGATATCCGCGCTGGTCAGCTCGACCTGCTGTATGTCGCACCCGAAACGCTGCTACGGCCAGACGTGCTCGATCTGCTGGGGGGCGCAAGACTGTCGCTGATAGCCATCGACGAGGCGCACTGCCTGTCGCAATGGGGGCACGATTTCCGCCCGTCCTATCGCCAGCTCGACGCGGTCGTGGCGCGTTTTGCCGGGGTTCCGTGCATGGCGCTGACGGCGACGGCGGACGAGCCGACGCGCGCGGAAATCCTGTCGCATCTCGCCATCGACGAGAGCGACGCCTTCATCGCCGGTTTCGACCGCCCCAACATTCGCTACGCCATCGAGGAAAAGGACAATCCGCGCGCCCAGCTCAAGGAGTTCCTCAAGCGCTACGAGGGCGAGAGCGGTATCGTCTACTGCCTGTCGAAACGCAGGACCGAGGAGACCGCCGCCTGGCTGCAGGGCCTCGGCTACGATGCGCTCGCCTATCACGCCGGCATGGACAAGGCGGCGCGCGAGGCCAACCAGATGCGCTTCCAGCATGGCGATGCAGTGATCATGGTCGCCACCGTCGCCTTCGGCATGGGCATCGACAAGCCGGACGTTCGCTTCGTCGCCCATATCGACCTGCCAGGCAGCATCGAGGCTTATTACCAGGAGACCGGCCGCGCCGGGCGTGACGGCCTGCCCTCCGACACGGTGATGCTCTACGGCTACGACGACATTGCCCTGCGCAGCCGCTTCATCGAGGAGTCGGAGGCGCCCGACCTGCGCAAACGCATGGAGCGACAGAAACTCGACGCGCTCTTGGGACTGGCCGAGACGGCGAGCTGCCGTCGGCAGGTGCTGTTGTCCTATTTCGGCGACCAGTGCGAACCGTGCGGCAATTGCGACACCTGTGCCGAGCCGCCAAAACTGTTCGACGGAGCCATTGCCGCGCAAAAGGCACTGTCGTGCATCTACCGCACCGGCGAGCGTTTCGGACAGGCCTACATCGTCGACGTGCTTTTGGGCGTGGACAACGAACGCATCGCCCAGTTCGGCCATGACCGGATCTCCACCTATGGCATCGGCAGGGAGCACGACAACCGCACATGGCGGGCGATCCTGCGCCAGCTGATTGCGCTGCGCCTGATCGACGTCGACCTGACCGGCCATGGCGGCCTCGCGATTGCGCCGGCTGGCCGCGACTTTTTGCGCGACAAGCCGGCGCTGATGCTGCGCGTGCCGGCGCCGGCACGCGCCAGGCGCGGCAAGGCCATGCGCAGCACGAAGCAGACTGCTGTCATAGATGCGGACAATGACCTGTTCCAGGCGCTGCGGCAGAAGCGGACGGAAATAGCGCGCCAGCAGAATGTGCCGCCCTATGTGATCTTCCACGACAAGACCCTGATCGAGCTTGCGGCAGCGCGTCCAGCATCGCGCGCGGAAATGGCCAACGTGCCCGGTGTCGGCGAAGCCAAGCTCGACCGCTACGGCCCCGCCTTCCTAACTGTCATCGCCGAGCACGCGTGAAGGGCGAACTCGTTACGGCATCAGTGGCAACGCTGTCTGGCCATACCGGCGCTACTTTTCCCCCTCGGGGCTTGCCCGCATCAGGTGGCGCCGAGGGGGGCGTAAGCAAAGCCGAAGTCGGCAGCTTCGACCGCGCAATATCGAAAGATGGTCATGCGTCGCCTCGACCGCCGATTGAACGGCGTAGTGGGGACTTCTGATCTGGCGAGCATTGCCGCCCCTCAGTCGATGTCGAAGCTGACACCCTGGGCGAGCGGCAGTGCCTTGGAGTAGTTGACCGTGTTGGTGGCGCGGCGCATGTAGGCGCGCCAGGCGTCGGAACCTGACTCGCGGCCGCCGCCGGTCTCCTTTTCGCCGCCGAACGCACCGCCGATTTCCGCGCCCGAGGTGCCGATATTGACGTTGGCGATGCCGCAGTCGGAGCCCTCGACCGACAGGAAGCTCTCGGCCTCCTGCAGGTTGAGCGTGAAGATCGACGACGACAGGCCGGCGCCGACGGCGTTGTGCAGCTCAAGCACCTGGTCGAAGTCGGAGTACTTCATCACATAGAGGATCGGCGCGGGTTCTGTCGCAAAATTTCGTAGAGCTGTAGAAATTTCAGGACGCACCCGGACTATGCAGCCAGAATGGCGAATTGCTCGGCCAGAGACGGACTTGGATTGAAGGCGAACCTCGCCTGTCGCTTCCGCATCATGTGGATCAGCTCTATTCCAGACAGGATTATGTTGGCGGAGGCTGGCGATTTGAAACCGAGCATCGGCCGGATACGACGCTTGATATTTCTGTGATCCTGCTCGATCCGATTGTTCAAATATTTGCTCTTGCGGATCGTGATTGGTTTTGAAAAGCCAGCTGCACGGGTCTGCAGCCGATGCGTGATGTCGCAAGAAACGATGGCCTCATGATTGGTTTGGCTGCCGTCGATGACAACACGATTCGGTCTGCCATAACGCTCAAGAGCCTGTTTGAAAAAGCGCCTGGCCGCTGGCAAATCCCGTTGCTCGCTGAAATAGAACTCGACCGTATCGCCGACGCTGTCGATGGCCCGGTAGAGGTATGTCCATTGCCCGCGAACCTTGATGTAGGTCTCGTCCATATACCATTTCCCGGTCACGGAACGCTTGCGAAGATTGAAGCGCTTCAACAGCCAGGGTGAGAAGCGAATGACCCAGCGATGGACACTCGAATGATCGACGCTGAGGCCGCGCTCGGCCATCATCTCCTCAAGGTTTCGCAGGCTCAGCCCATAAGCCAGATACCAGCGCACGCACAGCAGGATGACAGACCGATCAAAATGGCAGCCTTTGAACATCTTGAGCCCTCCGAAAATCATCGAGGGCCATTGCCAGACAACCCGCAACCGAAAATTTGCGACAAAACCCAAAGGGGCTGCTGTCGATGCAAGGATCGCAGCAAACGCAATGGAAGCCTGGCGTGTCCCGATGCAAATCTATGGCTACGCCTTGATTTCATGTTGAACGATATCTATGTTATGTCCAACATTGGAGGCTAGTATGTGTGCCCAGATTCTTTCCGCTGCAGAAAACGATGCAACGGTTGCGTTGACCCGCAACAAGCTCGTGCTTGAGCAAGCGCGGGCCGTTGGCCTTCTGGGCACCGCGAAAAATACCCGTTTGTCGGGGCGTGTACCATCGGAATTGATCGACGCCGCCAAGAAGCGAGCTCACGTCACGTCCGATACCGAATTGTTGGAACTGGCACTGTCACGGTTGGCACTGGAGGACGACTTTGGCGCCCGCCTTGTCGGCCGGAAAGGCAGCATTCCAGCGGATGTCGATCTTGGGCTTTGATCTCTCCGAAGCCCTTCGATCACTGAAACCCCTTAAACGTATGGGAACGCTCGAACGTCGGGCCGATGATGATTTGCCTTGGGTAGATGACGAGCCAATCGTTGGCGGTCCATTATTTCTGGACACGAGCGTCTACCTGGATGTGCTGCAGGGGCGATCGCCGGCAGAGGTGGATACACTTCTAACGTATCGGCTTTGTCACCATTCGGCGGTGTGCCTCTCAGAGCTGACCTACGCATTTGGCCGGCTAGATCCGAAACATGCTTCAACGAAGTCGGTGCTGGAAACAATTCAGGCGACGGTAGACGACATACCGGAGCACAGACTGCATGCCCCGGACGCAGCGACATGGGGGCAGGCCGGCGTCCTTGCCGGCTTGCTCTTTCGGTTGAGCAACTTGCAAAAGGGTGAGGGTCACGAGCGCCGGTTTGTCAACGATGCTCTTATTTTCCTGCAGGCGCGGCAATTCGGTGCAAGTGTGCTTACCGGAAACATCCGGGACTTTGACTATCTTTCACAGATCATTCCAACGGGGCGGGTCATTCTGTACCGATCTCCTCCAGCGTCATGAATAAACACGGTGTGGTTCGTGCGCAGTGATTGGTCGCTACTTGCAGGCAGGACACACCTTGATTTATCCCGATGGGCCTGCCCGCCGCATTTGCGCTCCCGCCGGGAGGGGACGCGCCGCGATCATGTCGCAGTTGATGGTCTATCTCGGCGTGGGAAGCGCGACGGCGCAGGAGCGTCGTGCAACCGGCGAGCTAATTAACATCGCAGTAGCGTTCGACGGTTTGGATCCCTTAGAGCTTCGAGTTTAACCCATCAAGCCGGTGTAGGTTGCGGGCAAGCGAGCACAGGGGTTTGAATTTGTTTCAAGATCGACTGAGCATCTGTGACGTTCGCCGTTTGTGCTGATAAGGTCGCATAAATGGCAACGTGGAACCAGCTCCCTAAGCTGGTCCATAAGGCGCCTGTCCAACCTAAGCGCTTGTCACCCGCCTGATCCGCAGGGAGACATGGCGCAC
Source organism: Aminobacter sp. AP02 (assembly GCF_003148805.1). GTDB lineage: Bacteria > Pseudomonadota > Alphaproteobacteria > Rhizobiales > Rhizobiaceae > Aminobacter. Next base: position 32,503 of record NZ_QGGX01000014.1, on the reverse strand, counting down.
CAGCGTCTGTTGTTTATGGGAGATCGTTCCTCACGCAACCGACCCGATCTCACGTGCGTCGCGAACTACCAATTCTGGCAGGGACTTATGCTTCAAATCGTCCTGATCGCCTATGCCGTTCGCAAGCCACGTCAGCATCGCTCTTCCGAGCATTGGCATCCACCTTAGCACGAAAGAGACGGCACTCGGCGCACTTTCCCGTGGCAGGAGAGAACTCGGCGGTAACAAGAGGTGGACTGGTGAGTGAGCCTAACCCTGCACCTGTCCACCGCCCGTTGGAAGCAGCGATCCACGGTGTCAAACGGCCCTTTAATTGCGGGCAGGTGTCAACCCGGTTTCGCACTGCCATCGCCGGGGTCATGGTCCTTTCCGAGGTCGAGTGCCTCATGATGTTGTTCGGGTCGGGCGCCTCAACGTTTCCAACGAGATGCAGATGAACTGCTGTCAGCCGTTTGACCGAGGTCGCCGCAACCACCGTCCCGGCGGGGACATCACGAGTTCCGCGTTGATGGCGGCCCGAGAACTCGTTTGGGGGAAGTCGACTAAGCTATCTTTTCGTTACCCCACTCGAAGCTGGTGCCGTCAGCCCAAATGCAATGTAGCAAAACGGCGATCTTCCGTGCGACCGCCACCTTTGCCTTCTTCAAGCCGATCCGCCTCGACAGCCAGATGTGACTTTCCGGTCCCGGTGCCGCCGATGAGGACGGCATTGCGCTGATCGGCGACAAAGGTTCCGTTGGCCAGGTCGCGGATAAGTGCCTCGTTGACCGGCGTGCCGTCGAAGTCGAATTCCTCGATATCCTTTGCCAGCGGCAGCTTGGCGACGGTGAGCTGGTATTTGATAGAGCGCGCCTGCTTCTCGGCGATCTCAGCCGACAGAAGATCGCCGACGATCCGCGGGGGCTCTGCTGGCGCTTGATGCCGGTCGCCATGACCTCGTCATAGGCACCGCGCATACCGTAGAGCTTCAAGGTGCCCATCAGTTCCAGAACCTGCGTGCGTTCCATCAGCTTGCCCTCCTGAGGCTGTCGTAGCGGGCACAGTCAGCCTGCGGCTCGTGCTGCAGGCGGAGCGCATCCGGGGTGAGGATGGTGATGGCCGGCACCGGGTCTCGCCGCCGTGCCAGGATGTTGATGATGATGGCGGCGGAGAAGACGTTCTGGTCGATCGCTTCCTGGCAGGCAGCCTCCACGGCATCGATGCCGTCGGTCAACACCGTGGCTAGGATCGACACCATCTGTCGATCGCCGTCATTCGCCGCCTTCAATCTCCGCCGCACCCGCTCCATGGCCGTCGGCAGCATCCAGCCTTGGAACGGCGCGCCATTGCGCAGCGCGCCTGGCTTGCGGGCAAGCACAGGGACGTAATGCCAGGGATCGTAGATCGTCTCGCCGCGCCCGAAGGAACGGACATGCTCGGCGACGATCGCGCAGTTCACTACGGCCAGCCCGTCTGGGCCAATGCCACCTGCCGTGGTGGTGCCGGTGGCTACCCCATCACTGGCCGGCGAAGGGGCAATCGAAGGCCCGGGCGATGTGGCAAAGCTTCCGCTTTGCACCTTGCGACGCGGTCCAAGGCATGGGCCGACTGGTTCTCCCTGACCGGTGTGGAGACGGGCTCTGCCTTCCAGGGCCACCGCTTCGACCAGTTTGGCATGCTGATTCAAGCTGCCGTATCGGGCATGGGCGTAGCGTTGTTGCCGCGCTACCTCGTGGAGCAGGAGCTCGCATCAGGGGTGCTCACCGTCATTGCCGATGCGCCGCTTGCTACCAGGAATGCCTATCATTTCGTCGTGCCGGACGGAAAACGCGAACATCCAATTGTTGCCGGATTCTACGAGTGGGTGTGTCGACAGGTACAGGGGCCCGACTCGGGATAAAAAGGACGCAGCCTTGCGTGGATCTCTGCCGCCTGCCGGCCAAGATCCAAAAATTTCACGTTGCGGGGCGCGAGGCCTCGTGACTTCGGCCTTGGTTGTGGCGCACCATGCTTGCCTACGAAACTTCCACACCGCCAGCAGGAACCCAATGAGACGTAAGCCTATCATCGCTGTGATCATGGATGAAAACACCAGTGCTGGGGGAAGCCTGTACGAAACCTCGAAAAACTACTTTTCTGCCATCGCAGCGGCAGGAGCACTGCCGATTGGCATTCCGTACGTGGCCGAACTTGTCGACCAGGTGGTTGATGAGTTCGACGGGTTCCTGAGCGTCGGTGGACGAATAAACTTCCCTGAGAACTGGTACGTCGAAGGTGATCAATCCAGGTATCCGGCGTCTGAGCGCGTTGCCGTGGAGATCGCGCTGATGGAGGGATTTCTTGCGCGCGACAAAGCCGTGCTCGGTATCTGCAATGGCATGCAGATGCTCGGATGTCTGAACGGCTGTCGGATGGTCTCGGATGTCCATTCGTCGTGGCCGGGCGCGTTGGACCATGACCAGGCAAACGTGTTCCACGATGTAAGCATCCAGGCCGACACCCGAATGGCGGGTATCTTTGATGCCCGGACGTTCAGCGTGAATACGTTTCATCGAGAGGCACTCGTCGAGATATCCAGCAGCGTCGTCGTTGCAGCCCGCGGGCCGGATGGCGTAGTCGAAGCCATTGAAGTGCCTTCACGTTCTTTCGCCATGGGGTTGCAATGGCATCCCGAAAAACTGGATGCCGCTGAACATCCCGGGGCTCGGATATTTGACGCATTCGTGAAGGCCACGGCCGCACGGTCGTAGCGTCTGAGCTTCAATTGCCCGCTGTACCAAGCGAAAGCCTTCCCTGACGGAAATATCAGGTTGCACAAGTGATGCATCAGTTGTACCTAGTTGCTTCCGATTAGTCGTCGGCTCACCCGCAGCATGATCTTTGCTCGAGGGGAGGAACAGGATCGTCAGGTGCTGGCTCGGGAAAGCCGCACTGGTGCATGGGGAGTGGCATGTCTTCAATTAATCGTCGTCATCTCATGGTAGCCGCGGCTGGCGCTGCCTTGGCTTCCTCATTCGCCTTGCCGACTTTGGCGCAGACGCAGCCGAAGCTTGAATTTCTTTACTCGCCCTATGCCGACTACGCGCCGTTCTTCGTTGCTAAGGAGCTCGGTTTCTTTGACGAGTTCGGCGCCGAGGTGACGCTGTCGCCGAAGGGCGATACTGCCGAGACCATCCAGATGCTCGCCTCCGGCAATATCGAAGCCGGTGGCGCGACCTGGGGCGCCAGCCTTTTCAACGCGCTCGACCGCGGCGCCACCGTTTCGATCATCGCCACGCTGGCTCGCATGCCGGCGACGGTTCCGTCGCCTTCGCCCTTCATGGTTTCGCAGAAGGCCTGGGACGAAGGTATTCGCACGGTCGCTGACCTCAAGGGCAAGCGCGTCGGCATTCCTGGCCCGGGTGGCTTCGGCATGTACTCCGTCGCCAAGGCGCTGGAGAAGGGCGGGCTGACGATCGAGGACGTTGAAGCGGTGTTCCTGCCGCCTCCCGCGACGGCTGCCGCCTTCGCCAATGGCGCGATCGAGGCGGGGTGGAGCATCGAGCCCTTCGCTGGGCAGCTCGAGAAGGAAGGGCTTGGCCGCCGGTTGGTCGAGGACCACACCTTCGGCACCGAGCTTGGCCTGATCGCGTTTAACCAGGACTTCGTCGCCAGCAACGAGGATCTGGTGGTGCGCTTCATGGCTGGCTACCTGAAGGCCGCTCGCCTTCTCGACAATGGCGGCTGGCAGGACGACAAGATCGTGACCATCGTGTCGAAGTACACCGGCACGGAGCCCAATACGCTGCGCGGCATCCCCTATACCGTCCGCTCCGAGGATGGGACCATCGACATGGCTTCGGTGCGCGAGCAGGAGGAGTTCTTCCGCAAGCGCGGAACGCTCGAATACGAAGGTCAGGCCAAGATTGACGATGTTTACCGCCTCGATCTGCTGAAGCGTGCCAACGATCTCCTTGCAAGCAAGAAGTGATGCTGGCCGTGCATGAGGCTCTGCAGCCGTTGCCGGCGGAAGCAGTTCCACCGGCCATCGAGGTCAATCATCTGACCAAGGCGTTCTATGATAGCGAAGGCGACCGCGTCACCGTGGCCGTCTCCGATGTCAGCTTCACGGTGGCGCGCGGAGAGTTCGTCTGCATCGTCGGGCCGAGCGGCTGTGGCAAGACCACGGTCCTGCGCATTCTCGCCGATCTTGAAGAGCAGCTCGGCGGCACGGTGAAGCTGAACAGCGCGACGCCGCCGGCCATGGTTTTCCAGGAAGCTTCCGTGCTGCCCTGGCTGACGGTGGCGGAAAACATCGCCTTTCCGCTGAGCCTCAAGGGCGTCTCGCGCGTTGAGCAGGATGCCCGCGTGCGCGAATTGCTGGCGCTGACGGGCCTCACCGATTTTGCAAAGGCTCGCCCGCACCAGCTCTCGGGAGGCATGAAGCAGCGCGTCTCTGTGGCGCGCGCTTTGGTCGACGATCGCGACATCCTCTTGATGGACGAGCCTTTCGGCGCGCTCGACGAACAGACCCGCCTGGTGCTGCAACAGGAGCTGTTGCGCATCTGGGAAACAACCGGCAAGACGGTGGTCTTCATCACACACAGTGTCGACGAGGCTTTGACGCTTGCCGACCGCGTGATCGTCATGTCGCCGCGCCCGGGAACATTGGTGGCCAATCTGACAGTTCCTTTCGAGCGGCCGCGCGACGTTGTCGAGATGCGCCGCGACAAGCGGTTCTGGGACATGACATACGAGGTCTGGCGCCTGCTGGCCTCTCCTGTGGGAGCCTGAGATGAGCGCCACGCCCGTGACACTGACGGAAGAGCAATGGCGTCGGCTCAAGGCGCCGGCACGCCGCGAACGCATCTTCCGCATCGCTTCCTATTTCAGCCCTTTGCTGCTGCTTTTGCTATGGGAGCTGGCGAGCCAGTTCAACCTGATCGACCGTCGCTTTTTCCCCGCTCCTAGCGCGATCGCGGGGACCGCCTGGCGGATGACGGTGAGCCTGGAACTGTTCGACCATATCGGCGCAACCCTGCGCCGCGTGGCCATCGGCTATGCCATGGGCGCGGTGCCCGGCATCGTTCTTGGGCTTATCCTGGGGCTGTCTCGACCAGTTCGCAGGCTGCTTGGGCCGATTTTCGCTGCACTCTATCCTGTGCCGAAGATCGCCATCCTGCCACTGATCCTGCTGGTCTTTGGCGTCGGCGATGCCTCGAAATTTGTCGTCATTGCGATCGGCGTGTTTTTCCTGATGCTCTACAACACCATGAGCGGGGTGATGCAGACACCACAGATCTACATGGACGTCGCCAAGAATGCCGGTGCGACTCGTCTCCAGACCTTCTGGCGCATTGCTTTCCCAGCCGCGCTTCCGAGCATCTTCACCGGGCTCAAGCTTGCCGCCGGTTCGTCTTACATCATCATCGCGGCCGCCGAGTTTCTTGGAGCGCGCAGCGGCGTGGGCTTCTTCATCTGGGCGTCGTGGCAGACCTTTGCGGTGTCTCGCATGTTCGTCGGCATCGTCGTGATCTCTGCCATGGGCTATCTCACCATTCTTGCGCTTGAAGCACTGGAACGGCGTTTCGTGCCCTGGGCGAAGCACTGAGGAAGTGAGGAGCAGAAGCTCATGACCGTCGAAGCTGACCCCATTGCCCATGCACCGGTTTCGGAACGCATCTACCTGGCGCTTCGCCAGGAGATCATGCGCTGCGAGATCGTGCCGGGGACGACGCTCGACGCAGCCTCGATCGCCAGCCAATACGAGGTTTCGAAAACGCCGGTGCGCGACGCCATGCAGAAACTGGCCGCCGATGGGCTGGTGATGATCCTGCCGCGCAGCGGCTATCGCGTTGCACCGATCACCTTCCAGGCGGTGCACGACATCCTCGACATGCGCGCTGCCATCGGCCCGCACGCCGCACGGCAAGCGGCCCGCTACGCCACGCCGGCCGAGATCGCCCTGCTGCGCCAGATCGTCAAGGAATATGCCGCGCCGATGGACATCGGCACCATGCAGCAGGTTGCGCGGCGTTTTCACCTCGCCATCGCCCGCTGCAGCCGCAACAAGCGCGTCGTTGCGCTCTCGGAGACCCTGTTCGATGAGCTCGAACGCCTGCTGCGCTTTGCCATCGACTTCACGGTCAAGACCGGCGAGCATTCCGACGAGCACACAGCCCTCGTCGATGCCATCGAAGCCGGCGACGGTGAGCGGGCCGCCACGATCGAATTCGATCACATCAAGCACAGCCGGGAGTTTCTGATCGAGCGCCTGATGACCCTGGGCTACCTGTCGGAGAGCGAGATCCAACTCGGCACCTCAGCGCGGATTGCCGGCGAATGATGGCATTTCCTGATGCGGTAGAGCGGCTGTCGGCGGCGCTCGGCGCAAGCCCTGCGGCCAAGCTCGCGGCTTCGGCCCTGATCGAAGCCGATGCGCTCGGCCAGCCCCGCTTCGGCATCTCGATGCTCGATGAATGGACCGCTGATGCTGACCCCGTGCCAAGGCGCGACGGTTTGCAGGCAATCAGCTGGCTTGACTGCACCTCCTGCTTTGCGCCGCTAGCGGTCGCCAGCGCTACCCTCGATCTGGCCGTGGCCGCGCGAGAGTTCGGCGTCGCTGCCGCCTTCCTGCGTGGCGTCAGGGGCTTTGGGCGGTTAGCGCCCTTCGTTCGCGAACTCGCCGATGCCGGCCTGCTCGGCATCGCCGGCGCCGAAGGTCCGCCTTTTGTCGCACCGTATGGCGGCATCCGCCCGGTAATCGGCACCAACCCATTCGCGCTTGCCATCGGGCAGGGCATCGATCGCGTGGTCATCGACGTCGCCAGCAGCATGGCAACGATGGCCGATGTTCGCAGCGCTCGCGCTGCCGATACGCCATTGCCAGGCGGGATCGCGCTCGACGGCGAGGGAAGGCCAACCACCATCGCGTCGGAGGTTGCCGCGCTTCTGCCGCGCGGCGGCCAGATCGGCTCGCTGCTCGGGCTGGTGGTCGAGCTCATGGCCGGCGTTGCCGGTGGGGGGCGGGGCGATCCGAAGGGCCGCGGCGTCTTCATCGTCGCATTCGATCCAGCCGGTGCAGAAGATCGCTTCGACTGGCAAGCCAAGCTCGCCGGGTTGAAGCGAAGTTGGACCGACGGCGGCGGCCGCTGGCCGCGCGGCGGCAGTGTTTCGCCCGACACCGTTTTGTACGGCGATTTCGCACGGCGCCTCGACGCCCATCTGGCCCTCATGAACGGTGAGACAAGCCGATGATCATTGGCCGCGCAGCCTAAAGAGTTGATGACCTAAGATGACGACGAAGCCTGTTTCCGCACCTGTCTTTTCCATCGATCCTGTTGACAGCCTGATCGATGAGCTGCGCCGGATTGTAGTCTCGGGCCTCGCTCCCGACGAACTTGTCGCCATCTCTGCCTACACCGAGCGTGCGCGTGGCGTGGTCTGGATGAGCCAGGCGACCTTCATGGCCGACGCACATGGCGTGGTCGACCTGACCAGCGATGCTCCCGTCGGCGGCGACTATGCCGAAGTGTCGGCGACGGGCCTGATCTGGGCTCAGCGACCCGTCGATAGCACGAGCGCTGAACTCTTTGCCGACGACGTCATGCGGCCGCTGGTAACGACGCTGACGGCCGAAACAGCTGATGGCATGAAGGCTGAGGCCGAGCTCTACCAGCGTTTCGCTGCAGCGGGCGTGGAGCGGAACGAAATCCGCGAGGACGGGCTGGTGGGAACGCTGTTCACCCCAGTGGGGCCAGGCCCTCATCCGGTCGTGGTGGTGCTCAACGGCTCGGGCGGCGGCATCAACGAACCCCGCGCCGCGCTGCTGGCCTCCCGTGGCTACCAGGCATTTGCGCTCGGCTACTTCAAGGCACCGGGCCTGTCGCCCTTCATTACCGAAACGCCGCTTGAGTATCTTGAGACTGGCCTTCGCTGGGCGCACCAGAAGCTTCAGCCAAAAGGCGGCTTCGTGGCGGTCAGCGGCCAGTCGCGCGGCGGCGAACTGGCACTCTTGCTCGGCGCCACCTTCCCGGACCTTGTTTCCGCCGTCATCGCCTTCGTACCCGGTGCCATGGTCCATGGCGCCCAGGGTGCCGGCGATCCGGCGCGTGGCGGCTGGCAAGGTGTAACCTGGACCAGGGACGGCATTGCCTTGCCGCATCTATGGCAGAACAACAACTCCGTTCGCTGGCACCCCTGGGCCGGCGATGCTCCGCCCAGCCGGCATCACTCGGTGTTCTTCGAGGGGCTTAAGGACACTGAACTTGCCGCCCGCGCGCGCATTCCGGTCGAAAACATCGCTGGGCCAGTGCTGCTGATCTCGGGCCGCGACGACCGTGCGTGGCCATCCAGCCTCTATTCGCGCATGGTTGTGTCGACCTTGAGCCAGCACGACCATCCTCATCTTGTCCGCCACCTCGACTTCGACGATGCCGGGCATGCCATCAACCTGCCGATCGTGCCATCGACGCAGCTCAGCCGCGAACACCCGGTCTCGAAAGTGCCCTACACCAATGGCGGCACGCCTTCTGGCAATGCCCGGGCAGACGTCGGCTCCTGGCGCGGCATGCTCGCCTTCCTGGACGAGCTGACCGGACCAGGCAGTCAAGGTGCAGCCCACCGGAACCCACATGCGCAAGCAGACAGCTGAATCCTTCGAAAGGGAGACGATCATGCCCACAACAGAACATTTGCAAGGCCAGTGGCGCGAATGGCGCTATGCCCATGTCGCCACGATGTTTCGCCCATACGGCTGGACCTCGCTGGTTGCCCAGTACTGGCTGGAAGCAGACGACAAGGATGTCAGTTTCGATCTGCTTCCAGGCACGTGGTCGGTCGAAGATGGCCGCGTTATGTTCACCCCGCCTGCCGAGGGACCATCACTCTCGGTGAACGGGAGTTATCCCACCGGTCCCGTCGAAATCATCCCAGGCCGCAACCAGACCTATGGCCACGGCAAGAGCCAGCCGGTCTATTTTGGCGTCAACGAGGTCGAGACGATCCTGCGCAGCAAGCACGATGGCCAGTCGCTGTTTGGTGTGCGCGTGCGAGACCCACGCGAGGCGACAAGCGTGGAGGAAGCAGGCGTCACCGATTTCGACTATGACCCGACATGGCGCATTCCCGGCGTTTACACGCCAACTGCGCTCACGGAGTTCGAGGCCGAAACCGTGGAGGCGGGTGTGCGTGAATCGACGCCGCGCATCGGCACTTTCACCTTCGAGCACAAAGGCAAAAGCTACAGCCTTTTGTTGATCGGCAAGGACACGGCGAACGGTGTCCAGCCCGTCGCGCACATTCGCGATCTGACCAGCGGTCCCGTCACCTATGGTGCCGGGCGTGTCATCGAACTGCAATTCGCCGACGATACCCAGACCCGCATCGACTGGATCGACTTCAACTACGCTGTGGCGCTGCCGTGCGCGTTCACGAATTTCGTCACCTGTCCGGTGGTTCCGCGTGAAAATCACCTCGATTTCGAGGTGCTAGCGGGCGAAAAGCGCCCCTCGCAGGATATTGCGCGCACGATGACCTATCAGCCCAAAGCCAACAGCGCTCGCTGACTGCGTCGCGGCTCACTTCGGGAAGTGTCCATCAACAAGCGGGCACCTGCCCGCGCCTGCGCTTCCTCTCGATCTAATGGAGCAGTGGCGTCACAGCGATTGCCCAATAAGGTTAAATTCGCCGTGAGCATCATGGACAGATGAGCTTGGATCATGCGGCCACACCCGCAATGGCCTTTCAATGTGCGAGCGCTGTAAGGCGATGCAGGTGGACGGCGATGGCTGAGTGTTTCGAGTGAGGCGGGACGAAGAGATTTCGGACTGCAGAGAAGATAAACAGGAAGCGTTGCAGGCCGCCTGGAGATTGAAATCCCTGCAGCCCGCTCTCGTTTTCGCAAGGGCAGGTGCGAGTTCTCGGCGCGATTGTTCAGACCCTTATGCGATCGATGCTCGACGGTGGGCATGACCTGGCGTCGTGCCGCTCCATAGGAGCGCAGTTTGTCAGTGACGATCTGCTTTGGCATGCATCCCTGCTTCTCATCAACCGGATCAGGAGACGCTTGGCAGCCTTGGTGTTGCGGCGCCTCTGGACGATCTCATCGAGAACATGGCCGTCCTGATCAAAGGCGCGCCACAGCCAGTGTTTTCTCCCGCCAATCGAAACGACCACTTCATCCAGATGCCAAACATCGCTGGAGCTTGGTGGTTTCCGGTTTCCGCCGCAAGCGGCCAGCATATTTTGGGCCGAACTTCTTCGCCCAACACCGGACCGTTTCATAAGAGGCGACGATGCCCCGTTCCAGCAGCATCTCTTCCACCAGACGCAGGCTCAGCGGAAATCGAACGTAGAGCCAGACCGTGTGAGCAATGACAGCGGGCGGAAAACGATGACGTTTGTAGCTGACAGTGGACTGGACCATGACTGCTGAATATCAGCCAACGGCTTCGCCCGCGTTAACCTGACATCACCGTTGTGAGGTATTCGTGCGCGTCGAAGGACTCTTGACCGAGCCTTTCCGCCAATTTGAATCTCCTAACTGCTCGGCCGACCACTTCACCCTCTCGGCCAGAAACGCCGCAAACGGCTTCACATTCATATTGCCGCTCGCCTCCTCCAGCCCCGCTAGGTACGCCTTCCGGTCTTCCACCCTGACAACGGTCCACGGATAGCCGCCGGACGCCAGCATGGCATTCATTAGAAACCGAGCCATGCGTCCATTGCCATCGGGGTAAGGGTGCACATAACCCACAAGCCAGTGCCCGACCACGGCGCGCACCGACGCTTCCTTCTCCGCCTCCAGCAAGTCGAACAGCTCGTACATGCCATCGGGTACCGCCTCTGTTCGCGGCGGTACATGCTGCGATCCACGCAGGTACACGGGGTGGTTACGGTAACCCGCAAGAGCGCTGGGCCTGAGTATGCCAGCCGTCACGGACGGCGCGAACAGCTCGCGGTACCACTCCCTGTGCGTATCACGCGTCAACGCGCCCGCAGGCGCGCCGTCGATGATGGCCGCAACGGACTCTTTGACTTTCTGGAACGCGAGATAATAGCCGCGCGCGGCAAGCGCATCGCGGTTTTTCCGGTCCGCTTCATCGATCTCCGGATTCCAGCTTCCTTCGCGCACGCGGTCGATCAACTCAGGCGTCACGCTGTAGCCTTCGATCGACAGCGAGTGGTAGGCATCGCTCTCGTAGATATCCTCGACGAACTTCATGTAGGCGCTCTTGTCGGACGGCAGGCCGGGCGCTTTCGGGAATATCTGTATGATCGCCTCGCGCTGGGATTCCCAGATGGCGCGCAGGCGCGCGACCAGCGGCGGTACACCGGCCGTTATGGTCGTGACGGCGGTCTGACCCGCGAACGGATCGGACTCGCGCACGTCGTACCCGGCCGCTTTGAAGGCAGACACTATTTCGTCGGCGAAGGCGTCGCGCCCCACACGGCGGAATGCGCCCGCAAGCCGCCCCGCCACGGCGGAGTGGCCGCCATCGAGCAGCAATGCCAGAACGGTTGACACGTCGCGCACGGAGGCCATGGCAACCTGCATTTCGATCGGCGCGCGCTGGAAGAACCCTTCCGGTACACGGATAAGCGCGGCCTCAACGGTGAGCACCCGCTGGCCGTTCTTTTCGGTCAGCTGTTCCGGCATTTCCTTGACCGCGAGGTCATAGAGGGAGGTACCGAACAGCAGGTCGAACTTGTTGTTCTTACCCTTGGGCGTGTTCACGACCACTTGAGGCGGGATCGTCGACGCTTCCGCATGCAGCAGGAGGGACTGCTCCGGAGACAGGAACCAGTCTTTGCCGAAACGGTCATTGCAATATAGGGAGCAAAATTCCCATAAGCTCGCATACCAGGGGGTGGTGTCCTGTTGCTGGGCCTGTGGCCCGGTGGCCATGACCCATCCTTTGATCACGTCGCGCAAAAAGCCGTTGGCCAAAAGCCGCTCCCGGTGGACGCGGGTCAGCTCGTCTGACTTGAATATGCGTCGCCCCCCCTCCTGCAGCTCTTTGAGGATGGCTAGGGACTCTGCAAGTTTCTCATGAGGCTTGGCCATGGCCGTGCCTTTGCAAGTTTTTTGTGTTGTGCGATTACACGTATATAATGCCGAGTCATTACAAGTCAATGATGCTGTGGAATCACAAGTGTATTATGCTGCGAATCTCATACCTGCAATACGGTCAATGGGTTAACCCGGAAACCGCCTCAAGCGAGACACTCTAAAATGACCAATTTCAAAGTTCCCATAAACGCCTAAAATGCGCACCGCTAGAGGTGAGGCAGGACGATGGTGCAGGCGACAGGCCGTTGGAAATCAATAAGAAACCAGCCTGAGCCCGGCCGCTCCTATCTTGTCAGCGCTACCTATGGAGAATAGCTGCACCCGCCGCAGCCGAACGAGCATGCGGGCAATATGCGGACCGACCAACCCGACAAAACCGATCGTGCCTACGAAAGCGGTTGCCGTCGCTGCAAGAAGCGAGATGCAGGCGAGCATCTCGAGACGTATGCGAGCGACCGGAACCCCAAGGCTTGCGGCACGGTCATCGCCCATGGCAAGCGCCGTCATCATCGAGTTGCGGGCCCAGCAGAGCGGTACCACCATCGCAAGCAGGCCGGCGCAGATCGCTATCTTGGTCCAGCTCGCACGTGCCAGGCTTCCCATCATCCAGAAAATAATCTGCTGCAGCTGGGTTTCAGAAGACTGACATTGGATGAAAGCGAGCAAGGGGCACCGTAAAGTTATGAGGCGACGGGTACAGCGATGGCCACTCGGTCAGGTTTCAGGCGGCATCGAGGTGAGCGATTTCACGCCAGGTCGTCATTGCGCTACGGCGGAGATCGCGATGGTCGGCGGACGATAGAGCGTGGCGAGGGAGGTGAAACAGATTGGCGATCAGGTCGTGGACGGAGACGAAGCGCTGGAGCTGACGTGACGAAGCGCTTCATAATCCGTTCCCTTCGCCGGATCGGCTGGTGTGAATTCTCCGCCCGGTTATTGAGGCCTTTATGAGAACGGTGCACGACATCCGGGCATGACATCCTGCCTTGCCCGGCCATAGGAGCGTAGCTTGTCAGTGATCATCACCCGAGGCGCATGGCCTTGCGCCTTCAGCAGCTTGCGCATCAACCGTTTCGCCGCGCCCGCATTTCGGCGACTTTGAACCAGAACCTCGAGGACGAAATCCTGATCGACGGCACGCCACAGCCACTACTTCCTGCCATTGATGGCCACCACGCATTCGTCCAGATGCCATTTGTCGCCCAGGCATCCGGCTGACCGTCGTTTGATCCCCTTGGCGGGTGATGTCAGGTTAACTGGGCTGAAGTTGTTAGCTGCTAGTGGGCGGTCATGATCCAGCCCATTGTCAGTTACAAGCGTCATCGTTTCCCGCCGTCGCGCCCATGCGGTCTGGCTCTACTTCCGATTTCCGCTGAGCCTGCGCCTAGTGGAGGAGATGCCGCTGGAGCGCGGTATCGTCGTCTCCTATGAGACGATCCGTTGCTGGGCGAGGAAGTTCGGCCCGGACTATGCCGGCCGTTTGCGTCGAAAACCGCCAAGCCCAAGCGATGTCTGGCATCTGGACGAGGTGGTCGTGACGATCGGCGGGAGGAACCACTGGTTCTGGCGTGCTGTGAGTTCTCGTTGAAGCGCGACTTTGCAGCGGCTCAAATTAGCCTGAGCGCCTCGACGCCGTCATCAGCTTTTGCCGGAACACCTCAGACGGTGTCTTGAAGCCGAGGCATTTACGCGGCGTGTTATTGAGGCGGTCGCAAATACCCTTCAGGTCGCTGTCGTTGACCGACAGAGGATCGAGGTCCCGCGGCAGCCATTTGCGGGCTCTGCGGTTGGTGTTTTCAACCGAACCTTTCTGCCACGGCGACTGCGGGTCGCAGAACCAGGTTTGCACGCCGAGCCCGGCTTGGAGATACGCCCAGTCGGTGACGAAAGGATTGGATCTTGGGGGGGCGGGACGATTTGATTTGGCGAAATGGTATCGGATAGATGAGAACAGCGAGACAAATCGTTGCAGCGAACCGATCGACCGAAATCCTTGTCGTGTTCGTTCCCGCTCTCGGAACGGCAGATGCGATTTCTTTGCGCGATTACTGAGACCTTTATGAGAGCGATGCTCGACATGCGGCATGACCTTTCGCAGGGCGGCACCAGCTTGTCGGTGATGATGCGTTTTGGCGCTGAGCCCTGTTTCTTCATAAGTCGAACCAGCAAACGCCTGGCAGCTTTGGTGTTGCGACGGGTTTGGACGATTTCATCCAGCACATAGCCGTCCTGATCGACGGCCCGCCACAGCCAGCACTTTCTGCCGCTAATGCGAACGACAGCCTCGTCGAGATACCATACGCCGTTGGACGAAAGCGATTTGCGGCGCAATCAGGCTGTGATCATGAAACTGTGCGATCGGCACCACCGGCGGATCGTTTCATACGAAACGGGCACACCGCGCTCCAACATCATCCCCTCGACTTCCCGCAGGCTGACATTGAACCGGCAATACGGCCAGAGCGAGAAACAATTTCAATTGGGAAGCGATGGTTATTATAGGTTGGCGCCGCGTTGTTCATCCTTCACGACTACCGCAAAGTAATTGATAAGAATTCAATGTGACAGCGCCGTGCACGACCATGAACGTCGACGACGTCACCGACACGCTCGACTTGGCGCTTGCCACGTCAGGCTGCTACAGCGTCAAGGTTACCACGGGAAGCCCTGCGGTGGCGCGATGGCGATGCGGCTGAAAGCCCGCTTCGATTCGCTGACCCCGGGCAAGAGGGCCGTCATCATGATCCTCCACGCCGACTACTTGAACATCTGGCCGGTCCACGACCCGATGCTGGCGATCACGGAGCAATCGCGAGACGATACCGACGCCACCACGACGTCAGTATTGCTGTTTATGGGGCTGCCAAACTTCGACTAGCGATCCGGTGGCCAGCCAGCTATGGCACGCGAACTCGCCGGAGACTATGTCCGTTCGCTTGATCTGCAGGGCCGCTCCCATCTGCCGGTTTGTTAGTCGTTGCGGCTAATAATGATAATAGGTTTGATATAGACATGCTCCGATTTCCATATTATGAGAATGATATGGAAATGAAGAGCAACCCTATCGCGAAAGTCGAGGCCCACCGTACGGGCCGGCCCGAGCTGCGCGTGCTGGTGTTGTTTCATTCCTGGAGCGGCAATACGCACTGCCTGGCAGAAGCCGTGGCCGCGGGTGCTGCGCTCGGGCCGGAGGTTAAGGTCGAGATGCGGCGCGTGGCGGAGCTTCGCGACGAGCAGGTGCTTCTGCAGGATCAGCGCATCGGCTCCAAGTTTGCCGTGTTTCGGGCGTGCCCGGTGGCGACCTCCGACGATGTGATCGGGGCGGATGTGCTGGTCCTTGGCTGCCCGACGCGGATGGGCACCATGTCGGCCGAAATGAAATGCTTCATCGACGGGCTGAGCACGCTGTGGCGGGCAGGGGCCTTCGAAGACAAGGTCGGCGCTGCCTTCACCACGGCGTCGACGCCGCATGGCGGCCACGAGATGACCCTGATGTCGCTTGCCGTGGCGATGACGCATCTGGGTATGGTGATTGCCTCTCCGGGCTACACGGCGGCGATATTTGAAGATGCTGGCTCGCCTTACGGCGCCACTGCGACCTCGAAGGTGCAGGGTGTAAGGGTGCGGCCATCGGAGGCGGACCAAGCCGCGGCGAGGGCACTGGGCAGGCGCGCGGCGCGTGTCGGTCAGTTGCTCCAGCGCGGCAGGGATGCCGAAAAAGTTCTCAGCTAAAGGAGGAAACAAACGTGTCTACAACTGAGATCGGCCTACAGAACAGGACCATGGCGCCCGGCGAGCGGGACAAGAGCCGAGAGAATGCATTCGGCCTCGCTAGTGTCGACCATTTCGCGCTGCCTACGCGCAACATCGCGCTAATGGAGCGTTTCGTACGTGAAGTACTCGGCGGCGTGCCCTACTACTATGCCGGCTTTGATGAGACTGACCGCAACATGGGTCGCGTGCCCCACATCTTCATCCGCGTCGGTGACGTGCTGTTCCAGTGCACCGAGGTGCCGGAAGGCGACATGACCGTGCGCAAGGATGACGAGAACATCGCCCCGCACGTGGCGTTCAAGGTCACGGCCAAGGACCTCGAAGCCAATTTCGAGCGCCTGAAGAAGATCATCCCGGTGTCGGGGCCCTACCGTCACCGCGGCATCGACTGCACCACCTTCTACTTCATGACTCCGGAAGGTCACAAGCTCGAGATCTGTACATGGGAGCCCTATCCCGAGGACAAGTCGCTGATGATGGGCGCGCCGGGCGTCGGCATCATGAAGTGGTCCGACCTTGCCCACGACTGGCCGAACGTGCCGGGCAAATCCGCCTGACATTTCGCCACGCCCGCCGCAAGCCAACATTGAATAGAGGTTACCTTGATCATTCTCGACGACGACCATCCGGTCGAATTCAAGATGCTGACGCCGGGCTTCAACTGGCTGCGGCTGGGCGCGGTGCTGGCGCATGCGCTGAACGGCTATCACAGCCCGCTGCCCAAGGGGTCGACCATCTCGACCCATACCAAGCATGCCGGCCAGATGTGCTTCGAAGGGCCTGAGCTGGTGCATCGCGGCGTCTATCACACCGGCATGTCCTCGCCGCCATGGCTGGTGAAGGCGATCAGCGAGGCCAAGGTCGCCTCCAATCACGAACTCGACCTGGTGGCGCTGGCCGTGCTGCCGCACCACGACGTATCGACGATGATGGTGCGCAAGGAACTGGGCATCACCAGCATCGAGCAGATCCGCGACCGCAAGATTCCGCTGCGTGTCGGCATCCCGCCGCGTGGCATGGATCATCCAGGCGGTTGGATCATCGACAAGGTACTGGAAGAATACGGCTTCAGTCTTGCCGACATCGAAGCCTGGGGCGGCCAGGTCATCGATTCCGACCGGGCGCCGATTGAGGCGCTTGCGGTACACGTCAAGCAGAAGAGCCGTATCGACAAGCTGCGTGACGGCGAGCTCGACGCGATCTTCGACGAGGCGATCATGACCAAGCCATGGAAGGATATGACCGATACCGTCGACATGCAGTTCCTGTCGATCGACGAGGCGGTGCTGAATCGGCTCGAAGCCAAATATGGCGCCAGGACGGCGACCCTGCCGGCTGGTAAGTTCCGCCTGCAGAACCAGGACGTGGCCTGCGTCGACTTCAGCGGCTGGTGCCTGTATTGCCGCCGCGATCTGCCAGAGCGCTATGCCTATCTCGTCACCCAGGCGATCGTGCAGCATGCCTCGGAGGTCGAGGGCATGTATCCCAGCCCGTTCAGCCCGCTGACCTCGCCGATCAGCGCGCAGGTGTTGTGCACCGACACTGCGCTGCCGTTTCATGCCGGCGCCATCCGCTTCTATGAGGAACAGGGCGCAAAGATCGGCGGATAGCTGCCGATCACGATGCCGCGGTGGAGGCCGCGGCAATCAACTTTGGGAGGAGAGTTGCGATGAGTACGCACGTCGAGGACGGGCGATCGGTAACTTGCGATCAGGCACCGGCGCTGTCCAGCGGGCCGCTGTCGCAGATCAGGGTGGTCGAGCTCGGCTCGTTCATCGCCGGCCCGTTCTGCGGCCAGCTGCTTGCCGACCTGGGAGCGGAGGTCATCAAGATCGAGCCGCCGATCATCGGCGACGCGATGCGCCAGTGGGGTGCGGTAAAGGCCACCAACGGGCGTTCGCTGTGGTGGCCGGTCATCGGCCGCAACAAGCGCTCCGTTACCCTTAACCTGCGCAAGCCCGAAGCCCAGCAGATCGTACGTGAACTTGTTCGCGACGCAGACGTTCTGATCGAGAACTTCCGACCAGGAACGCTGGAACGATGGGGACTTGCACCCGACACGCTGCGCCAGGAAAACGACAAGCTCATCGTTGCCCGCGTGTCGGGTTTCGGCCAGACCGGCCCCTACAGCGACCGGGCCGGCTTCGGCGCCATCGCCGAGGCGATGAGCGGCCTCAGGAGCCTCACTGGCCATCCCGACAGGATGCCAACGCGTGTGGGCATTTCGATCGGTGACTCGCTCGCCGGTCTTTATGCCACGATTGGCGTGCTCTCGGCGTTGGTGGCGCGGCCGTGTAGTCAAGGCAAGGGACAGGACGTTGACGTGTCGATCGCCGAGAGCGTGCTCGGCGTTCTCGAAAGCGTTATCTCCGAATTCGCTGAAACGGGCGCGATCCGCAAGCGCACCGGCCCGCTCCTTCCCGGTATCGCTCCTTCAAATCTCTATCCCACCGCTGATGGCCAGCCCGTGCTGATCGGCGCCAATGCCGACGGCCTGTTCAAGGAACTGGCTATCGCCATGGATGCGGCGGAGCTCGCAATTGACGAACGATTTGCAAGCCATGCGGCGCGTGGCCGCTACCAGCATGAACTCGACGAGATCATTGCCAGCTGGACAGTGACCAAGACACAAGCCGAATTGCTGGAGCTGATGGACGAGCATGGCGTCCCCGCGGGGCCCGTCAACGACGCAAGGGCGGTCGCCGAAGATCCACATTTCAGGGCACGCGAGGCAGTTCTTGAGGTGCCCGATCCAACGCTGGGCAGCGTGACCATGCAAGGGGTTTTCCCAAAACTCTCGGCGACGCCAGGACGTGTCCGCTGGACCGGTCCGGAACTCGGCGCCGACACCGACGACATCCTATCCCGCCGGCTCGGTTTAGACGCCGAACAGATCGCGCGGTTGCGGCAGGACGGGGTGGCATGACCGGGGTAGGCACTTTCGGCGTCTCTGGCGGGGCGCTGCCCAAGTCGGTCAGGATCGTGGAGGTCGGGCCGCGCGACGGCCTCCAGAATGAGAAGGGTGTCGTGCCCCTCGCAGCCAAGCTGTCGCTTGTCGAGAGCCTTATCGCTGCCGGGCTGAAGACGATCGAGGCCGGCAGCTTCGTTGCGGCGCGCTGGGTGCCGCAAATGGCGGACACCGACCGCATCGTTGCGCATTTCCGTGGCGGCGAAGGCGTCGAGTTGCCGGTGCTGGTCCCCAACCTTCGCGGCCTGGAACTGGCCAAGGAGGCCGGCGCGCGCACGGTCGCCATCTTTGCCGCGGCGACAGAAAGCTTTGCGCGTGCCAACCTCCGCGCCTCGCGCCAGGAAAGTCTAGCGCGCTTCGCCGAAGTGGCGGCGGGGGCGCAAGCTTACGGCATGCGGATCCGGGGCTATGTCTCATGCGCGGTGCACTGCCCCTATGAAGGCTGGGTCAAACCCGGCGGCGCCGCCGAAATCGCTGCCAGCCTGAGCGAGATGGGCTGCTACGAAATTTCCATGTGCGACACGACAGGCGCAGCCTCGCCAAGGCTGGCCAGGGCAATGGCCGAAGCCGCGATCGCCGCCATTCCACGCGAACAGGTGGCTGTGCATTTCCACGACACCTACGGCCAGGCCCTTGCCAACACGCTGACATGCCTCGAGCTGGGCATTTCGGTGGTCGACAGCTCGGTCTCTGGTCTCGGCGGATGCCCGTTTTCGCCTGGGGCCGCTGGCAATCTCGCGACCGAAGACCTGGTCTACATGCTTGATGGGCTTGGCATCGAAACCGGTGTCGACCTCATGGCGCTGGTCGAGGCCGGTCGGCAGATTTCCGATGTTCTGAGTCGCAAGCCGGCCAGCCGAACGGCACTGGCGATGGCTGGGGGCCGGACGCCGGCCGCAACATGCAATGCACCGCACTCCAACTGAAGGCGACTCGACGATGATGGTGACAACTGCCGATCTCTACGACCACTACCACCAGACGCTCCACGTTTGCGAACTGCAGTTTCGCAGTTTCGGCCGCCGCAAGCGCTTCTTTGGGCAATGCGCGACGGTGTGGACGCATGAGGACCATTTGCCGGTCCTGAACGCGCTGAAGGCGGACGGCAGGGGCAAAGTGCTGGTCGTCGACGGTGGCGGTTCGCTCAGAGTTGGCATCATGGGCGATCGCATCGCAAGCGTTGCCGTCGCAAATAACTGGGCGGGTGTGGTGATCTACGGCGCGGTGCGCGACTCTTGTGCCATCGACGAGCTAGACATCGGCGTCAAGGCGCTGGGCGCGACCGCGCGGCGTGGTTGGAATCCGGTTTCGGGTGTCGGCAAGGGCGTCGTCAATTTCGGCGGAGCCCTATTCAGCCCCGGCCAATGGGTCTATGCCGACGAGGACTGTGTCCTGGTCAGCCCGAATGAACTCGACTTTGAGCTTGGGAGTCAGACGGCAGCCCCCCTATCGGCGCTCGAAGTGGCGGCAAACTACAAGTGACGGTACAGGAAGCCGGAGCTGTGGCACAAGCGGGCCAGCGGGTGTAAGGGCGATGTTCACGCTGGATCATCTTCATTGCTGGAACCGGGAGCCGGAAGCAGCCGCCCAGGCCTATGTCGACATGTTCGGGGCGGAGCGGCTTTCTGCCAGCAACACGGCAAATGGCCTTCGCGTCGTCATACGCCTGGCTGGTCAGCTGATCTATGTCGAACAGGCGCCGGCAGGCGGGGCCGAACCCGACCGCAACGGATTGGAGCATTTTGCGCTTTCAACGGATGAGTTTGATAGGGCTGTCGCCGAATTGCGGCGCAAAGGCGCGCGGTTTCCCGTCGAGCCGAAACAGGCCCGGCCCGGTGTCCGCGTCGCCTTCGTCGAGGTTCCGGACGGTGGGCGCGTCGAGATCGTCGAACGAGGTGCGTGCGAGTAAGGCGGCGCAACAATCGTTACGAAAATACCAAAATATGATAATATGATGTTGACTTGTGGCATAATTACCTAATTATGATAAGTATGTAAGTTCACCGGACGTAAAAAGTCACAATCGTCCAGAAGTGATGCATTAAGGGGAAACGCTATGAACCGTCGCACATTCCTAGGCAGCTCCGCAGTACTCGCCGCATCGTTGATCGCCTACAAAAACACCGCCCTGGCCCAGGCTATGGGTACGGACCCGGATCCTGCACCGGTCGGCCTGAAGACGGTTGAGGCCATCTACAAGAGTTCGAACGGCAATGTCGTGGCAATGGATTCGCTGCTCTACATCTATGACAAGAGCATCACCATCAACGATGTCGTCATTGCCGGCTCCTATTGTGGCGCAGCCAACCTGCCTCATGCCATCAAGACCGGCGTCAAGGCGATGATCGCGCACAATGCCGGCATCGGCAAAGACGACGCAGGCATCGGCGCCCTGTATCTCGGCGAAAAGCACGACTTCCCGGTCGCTGCGGTGGAATGCCTGTCGGCTTCGATCTCGAACGGCCGCTCGATGGCGGCTGGCATCATCAGCCACGCCAACGCCCAGGCGCTGGCTCTTGGCGTGAAGCCGGGCCAAAACGTGACCGAGGCAGCCAAGCTCCTGCTCGCTGCCCAGGCCGGCAAACCGAGCGATGTCGCGGTGCCGTTCGACAAGAAGGTTTTCGAAAAGGACAAGGTCGGCAGCAGCCGCATCTACGCGTCCTCGGCCCTGACCAATCTCCTGCCGGAAGACGACCACAGCAACGACGTCATCGCCTGGGGTGCGCATTCGGGCTCCATCGCCGCCGATCTCGTCAAGAAGTGGAAGGTCAAGGGCTGGATCGGCAACGACGCGGGCATGGCCAAGAACCACACCGGCATTGGCGGCCTGCCGGCATGCAACGCCATTGGCGTGGCTGCTGCCGCAGTGGCGGCCTTGTCGGCGCGCATCGGTGATGGCGTCAGCACCTATGAGGACGGCATTATCTCGGCGGCCAACGACCTCGCTCGTCAGAAGGGCGTGCGCGACGGAATGAAGGCATCCGAAGCGCTACGGCTGCTCGCTGCCTAACACTTCAATCCAGAGGCCGGTGGTGTTGTCCGGCCTCCCAACGGCTGTTCAATCCCAACCGAGGAGCATGTGCCATGCGGACCGAAGATTTCGACTACAACCACACGGGGCGGAGTTTCGGCGCGTATGCTGCCTATGACGAGACGCAGACCGGCAAGCGTCCGGGCGTGCTGGTGATCCACGACCTGTGGGGCCTGGGCGAACAGCCCAAGGAGCGGGCCCGCCGGCTGGCCGAACTCGGCTATGTCGGTCTCGCCATCGACCTCTTCGGCGGCCGGTTCCAGCCCAAGGCACTGAACGAGGCCCTGCCGATCGTCGGCGAAATGCGCGCCAATTCGCGCAGCTTCCGTGATCGCCTGCGCGCTGGTCTCGAGCAACTTGCCAACCATCCGCAGGTCGATTCCTCGCGCCTGGGCGCGATCGGCTTCTGCCTTGGTGGCATCTCGGTGCTGGAGCTTGCCCGAGACGGTGCGGACCTTAAGGGCGTTGTCTGCTTCCACGGCAACCTCGATGCTGTCGATCCGGCGCAAAAGGGCGCGGTCAAGTCCAAGGTGCTGGTCTGCACCGGCGGCGGCGATGGCATCGTTCCCGATACCCAGATCTCGACCTTCCAGGACGAAATGCGCAACGCCGAGGCCGACTGGCAGGTCAACGTCTATGGCGGCGCCGAGCACAGCTTCACCAACATCTATGCCGATCGCGCTGGCATTCCCGGCGTGGCCTATCACGAAAGGGCCGACCGCCGCTCGTGGGAAGCCATGCGCAGCTTCTTTGCCGAAGCCTTTGCGAAGTAACAGCTGACGACCGGCCGTCGCCGCCTTCGGGCGGTGACCGCCGCGCAGCATTCAGCCGCCGCTTTTCGCTCAAAAATGCCTCGCGGCGGCGGCCAGCCGGGCAATTGTTCCAGTCCGGATAACAGCCATGCTTGTCGAAAAGACCAGGCCCGCGGCCGAGGCAGCGCGCGCGCCTATCCCATGGCGCGCGGTCGCGCTGCTGTCGCTCGCGGCGTTTGCCAGCGCCGCTTCCATTCGCGTCGCCGACCCGCTTCTGCCGGCGATCGGCGGTGAGTTCGGTGTTAGCACCGGAGTCGCGGCCAATGTGGTGATCGCGTTTTCCATAACCTATGGCATGTTCCAGCTGGTCGGCGGCCTGATCGGCGACAGGTTCGGCAAATTCCGCACCGCCACCGTCGCGACGCTGCTTTCGGGGTTCGGCGCGCTGCTGTGCGTCTACGCCGTTTCGATCGACGCGCTGACCCTCGCGCGCCTGGCGTCGGGTGCGACAGCAGCGGCGATCATGCCGATGGCACTGGCCTGGATTGGCGATTCGGTCGATTTCGAACAGCGCCAGAACGTGCTAGCCCGCTTCCTGCCGGGCCAGATCCTCGGCGTGATATTCGGCCAGGCGATCGGCGGCGTGCTCGGCGAATTCATGGGCTGGCGCAGTGTTTTCCTGGTCATTGCGTGCCTGCAATTCGCCGTCGGCGCGGCGATGCTGTTCGAGCTCTGGTTGAGGCGAAAGGCCGAAACTAAGTCATTCGTCCAGGATCTGGGCCCTGTCGCGCTCTTCAAGCGCATGGGCAGCCTGCTGCGCGACGGCTGGGTGCGCACCGTCCTTGGCGCTGTGTTCATCGAAGGCTTTGCCGTTTTCGGGGCAATGGCGTTCCTGGCCAGCCATCTGCAACAGCGGTTCGGCCTGGGCGTCGGTGGCGCGGGCGTGGTCGTTGCTACCTTCGGCCTGGGCGGACTCATCTTCTCCGCTACTTCACAGCGCCTGCTCGACTGGATGGGGCCGGCCGGACTGGCGCGGCGCGGCGGGCTCGTGCTTTCCATCGCCTTCGGCGTGCTCAGCGTCATGCCCACCGTATGGCTGGCACCTGTGCTCACCGCTGTAATGGGCCTTGGCTTCTACATGCTGCACAACACGCTGCAGGTAAGCGCGACGCAGATGGCGCCCGAGGCGCGGGGCACCGGCGTGGCGATCTATGCCTCGTCGCTGTTCTTTGGCCAAACGGCGGGCGTCGCGGCGGCTGCGCTGGTCTTCGACAGATGGGGTGCAGGCCCGGTATTCATTGCCGCATCGATCATCCTGCCGGTGCTCGCTTCCTGGTTTGCAGTCCGACTCGGCACGAGCAGCGGCCGTTAATGCGCCGCGCGGACGTGCCGGGACGAGGGAAAGCCCTTCCCAGCGATACTTTGCGCCAGTTTTTGCCAAAGTGAAAATGCATGATAGTCAAAAAATGAGAATATCGGATTGACATTTTGTGTTATTTTATCATAATACGGGTATAGGAGATCGACATGAAGCTTACGACCGTTGAGGCGGGTGCGTATCTGCACCACATCCATCTTCACAGCCCGGATCCGGACGCCCTGGCGCAGTTCTATAGCGACACGATGGACATGCCGGTCGTCGAGCGCGAAGGCGACATCATCATCTGCCGTGGTCCGCGCCGCCGGGTCCTGATCAGCAAGGGGCCGGCCAAGAAGCTGGCGCATTGTGCCTTTGCATGCCGCGACGTTGATGGGCTCAAGCGCATTTACGAGCGCGCCATCGCAGAGGGGCTCGACCCGCGTACCTTCTCGACGCCGCTGCTTGGACCGGGTGCATTCGTGGTTCGCGATCCCGATGGCAACCATGTGGTCTTCGGCATGGCCAAGGGCGGCGACGAGATCAAGGTTGGCATCAAGGGCCCGATCCAGCACCTGACGCTTGCTTCGCAAGACATCGGCGCCATCGAGCGCTTCTACGCCGGCATGCTGGGCTTTGCCGTGTCGGACCGCGTTCTTGGCGAGGACGGTGAGGTGATGACCTGCTTCATGCGTTCCAATCATGAGCACCACACGCTTGCCTGCTTCCTTCATCGCAACCGTTCGGGCATCGACCACCACTCCTACGAGGCTGGCGATTTCACCACGATCCGCGATTGGTGCGACCGTTTCGCCGACCGCGAGATCAAGCTGATGTGGGGGCCGGGGCGCCATGCGCCGGGCAACAATATCTTCATTTTCATCGTCGATCCGGACGGGAACTGGATCGAGGTTTCGGCCGAACTCGAGGTCGTCTACGACCGTCCGGTTCGTGAATGGCCGCATGTCGAGCGCACGCTCAACATGTGGGGCGACGGCCTGATGCGGGCCTGAGGAGAGCCGCATGCGTTTTGTATCTTTTCAAGCCGAAGGCAATGCGAGCTACGGCATCGTCACCAGCCGGGGCGTTCACGATCTCGGTGCCCGTATCGGCTCCGTCGTTCCGGACCTGAAGTCCTATCTCAAGGCATCGGAACTCGGGCTCGTGCCGTCGGCCAAGGCGGATCTTGCTGCCGACTACCCGGTTGACGACATCGCCTACCTGCCGCCGGTAACCGAGCCGGGCAAGGTCATCTGCGTCGGCCTCAACTATGAGGGCCATCGCCTGGAGACAGGGCGACCGAAGCAGACCTATCCGACGCTTTTCGCGCGCTTTGCCGACACGCTGATCGGTCACAACGTTGCGATCCGCCGTCCGCCGGTTTCCGAGGCGCTCGATTATGAGGGCGAGCTTGCGGTGGTCATCGGTCGTAGCGGTTTCCGGATTCCCAAGAGCGAGGCCGCGTCGTTCGTTGCCGGCTATTCCTGCTTCAACGATGCGTCGCTGCGCGACTTCCAGAACCACACGCACCAGTTCATGCCAGGCAAGAACTTCCCAGGCACCGGTGCATTCGGCCCCTTCATGGTGACCCCCGATGAAGTCGGCGCGCTTGGCGACCTCAAGATCGAGACCCGTCTCAATGGCACGGTCGTCCAGCAGGCCAAGCTGGAGGAGCTGTTGTTTTCCATCGAGGAACTGATCGCATACATCTCGATCTTCACTCCGCTTGCACCCGGCGATGTGCTGGTCACGGGTACGCCGGGTGGTGTCGGCTTCAAGCGCGTGCCGCCTCTGTACATGAAACCTGGCGATGTTGTTGAAGTCGAGATTGATAAAGTTGGTCAATTACGCAATGAAATCACAGAGGAACTGCCGAAGGGATAACCATGTCAGGATTGGATCGGTTTGTTGCGGTTCTGTCGTTATATAGCGAGAGCGCAGATGTCTGGTCCGTCCAGGAGATGGCGAATGCCTTGGACGTGCCTGCAAGCACCGTCTACCGCATCGTTCGGGACCTGGTGAAGGCATCGTTCCTCGAACCGGCGACCGGCGCCCGCTATCGGCTGGGTTCTGCGTTTCCGCGATACGACAGGCTGGCGCGCAATACCGATCCGGTGGTGCGCGCCGGAAGCTCGCTGCTACACGAAGTCGTCCTGCAGGCGCGGGTACCGTGTGTTGCCTTGCTGTCACGGCTTTGCAACGACATGGTCATGTGTATTGACCACGAAGCCGCCAAGAATGTCGAGTTCGAGTGGAGCCTGTTCGAGCGGGGCCGGCCGATCCCGCTGACCAGGGGGTCGACGTCGAAGGTGATACTGGCCCAGCTTCCCGCCCAGCAGCGCAAGAAGCTGCTTGCCAGTGGAAGCGGTAACGGTTCGGCGGAGGCCGCCGAGCTTAGCCAGAAGGGCGACCTGTTCACCTTCATCCGCAAGCAGGGCTACCATATTTCCTATGGCGAGATCGATCCGGCGCTGATCGCTATCGCCGCACCGATTTCGGTGCCGGAAATGGGGCTGTCGGCGAGCATCAGCCTCATTCTCGAGGCCAGGATCAACCACGAGGACCTGGAACGCCGGCTGGTGCTCCTGCTTGTCTCGTCGGCCAGCCTTCTGACCGAACAGTTGCGGCGCTCGGACGAGGGCGCGATCGCAAGCCACAGCGCCGTCGGATAGACCAGCGCGCATATCAATAAGGGACCGCAGAGGTCGTGACCCCGTCGGCTGGGCTTCCGGGGGCGCTGGGCGCATGTCTTGTGAGCGCCAGCGAAGCAATGGGAAGGAACGGCGGAGATGGCCGATTATCAATGCGATGTCGCGGTGCTCGGTGCCGGTCCGACAGGTTTGACCGTGGCCAATTTGCTCGGACAGGCCGGCGTCCGTGTCATCCTGATCGAGCGAAACGCCTCTACTGTCGGCGAACCGCGCGCGGTTTCGATCGACGACGAATCGCTGCGGACGATGCAGGCGGCCGGGCTGGTCAACGACGTGCTCAAGGATGTCGCCCAGGACTACGGCTCCTATTACTACTCTGCACGTGGAACTCGGTTTCTCGCCGTCGCGCCCAGTAGTCGCGATTACGGCTTTCCCAAACGCAACGCCTTTTCGCAGCCGGTGATCGAGGCAACGCTGTGCAGAGGTCTCGGTCGCTTTGCCAACGTTGAAACCCTGTTTGGGCACGAGTGCGAAGCGATCGACGAGCATGCCGACGGAATCCTGCTCACCATAAGGGCGGCTGATGGCCGCGCGGTCACCGTGCGCGCAGCCTATCTTGTCGGCAGCGACGGGGCCCGCTCGATGGCGCGAAAACATGTTGGCGCGACGTTCGAAGGTTCGACCTACAAGCAGCGGTGGCTGATCGTCGACCTGGCTTCAACCCGCGAGCGGCTGCGTCAGACCCGCATCATGTGCGATCCAGCACGTCCGTTCATCACGCTGCCTGGGCCGGGTGGCATCCGCCGCTACGAATTCCTGCTGCACGACCACGAAAACGACGGCTCGATGACCAGCGACGAGGCAATCCACCGGCTGCTCTCGGCTCATGGGCCCGATGCCGACCAGCCGATTGTACGCAGGCAGATCTACACCTTCCATGCCCGCATTGCCGACCACTGGAGTACCGAGCGGATCTACCTCGCTGGTGACGCCGCGCATCTGTCGCCGCCATTTGCGGGGCAGGGCATGAACAGCGGCATTCGCGACGCGCATAACATCGCCTGGAAGCTCGCCTCCGTGGTCAAGGGCGAGATCGGACCGGGGTTGCTGAAGTCTTACCAAGCCGAGAGGCGGCCGCACGCGGCAGCGCTGATCCAGCTCGCGGTACGCTCGGGCGGTGTGATGGTGCCTTCGTCGCGTCTGCACGCCTGGCTGGTGCAGACGGCCTTCCGGATCAGCAGCCTCATTCCGCGCGTGCAATCCTATTTTGCCCAGATGAAATACAAGCCCAAGCCGCATTATACCGAAGGCTTCATCAGGACCGACGACGACGAGCTCGACATCGTCGGTCGGATGGTCTTGCAGCCGATGATCGAGACGGCAAGCGGCCAGCGCGTGTTGCTCGACGATATGATGGGGCCAGGGTTCCGTCTGGTAGCATATGGCGAAGATGCCCAACGTGTTCTGGACGAGGCGCGTGAGCATTGGATGGGCTTTGATGTCGGGCGCCCACTCGCGGTCCTTCCGTCGACGGTGCTGCCGGACCGTACGGCTGCCGCTGATATCGAGGTGGTGCGCGAGCTGGACGGGTTGATGGGCGCAGTCATGCCCGCAGGTCGCGCGGTGCTGATGCTCATTCGCCCCGACCGGTACGTGGCAGCCGCGACGGCCGGTTCGCCTGCAGTCTTTGCCGACCAGATCAAGGCGATGGTGGCAACATGCGGTGAGGTCGCCGGTCTGCCTGCAAACTGACAGAGGATGTTCAAGACCCCTTGCAGCGCTTTCCCGCAACGCGGTTCGCCGGCGTCAGGCACGTGGGAGGTGCTTGCGCGCATTGCTTGGTGCAGGATGGCGCATCCTTAGCTTGGCGGCTGGTCTCTCAAATGCTCAGGCAGGACATGATGACTAGCGGCGCGCCGACTCGCCGTTTCGGGGAAAGAGCAGCAGAAATTTTCCGTTCCCCGCAGGGGGGATGCCCTTTCATCTCAGCGATGCGCGATGTCGAGTCGCCGCCAGGCCATGCCTTTGTTTGCCTGCCTGCCTGGCCGTTCTGAAATGAGCCTTGGGCCAGGCGACAGTCATCGCCAACTTGCCGAGATACCGAGCATCGGGTCCGTCCGCAAAGCGGTATCGCTATCCCGTCCTTGTCGTGAGACGGGACGTCATGATAATATCAAAAAATGATAAATCCGATATTTAGCATTTACATATTTATCATATTACGTAATTATTGCTGAATGGCCTGCGCATTCTTTTGAGGCTCGATGGTGATGTCCTGCCCGGCACAATGGTCCGGTGAGGGCGCCGGAGGAGGTCGAGCCGGGCGTGGGCCGCATCGAAGGGAGGAAATCGATGAAGTTCTTCAGAATTTGCATTGCCGCCGTCGTGGCGTTCGCGCCTTTTGGCGCCGCAGCAGACGAGGTTGTTCTCAAGTCAGTGTCGACCTGGCCGAGTTCGTATGCCGTGGTGAAGGAATATCTTCGCTTCGTCGACCGTGTGAACGAGACTGGCCAAGGTGTTGTCCGGATCGAGCATGTCGGCGGTCCTGAAGTCGTTCCCGCCGACCAGCAGGACACGGCGATCCGCAACGGCGTGTTCGACATCCAGTTCGGTGCCGCTTCCTACTATTCGGGCGTGGTTCCGGAAGCTGATGCGCTGAAGGCATCTGAGCTCTCGCCGATCGAGGCGCGCAAGGCCGGCGCGATCGAGCTTCTCTCCGGTATCTGGCGCAAGAAGCTGAATGCCGAAGTTCTGGGCTGGATGAGCGGTGGCATCGGCTTCTACCTCTACCTGACCGAAGCGCCGAAGCTGACCGATGAGGGTGTACCGGATCTGCGCGGCCTGAAGCTGCGCTCGTCCTCGGCATACAAGGACTGGTTCGAGGCGATGGGGGCGACCAATGTGATGATGGCGCCGCCCGAAACTTTCTCTGCCTTCGAGCGTGGCATGGTCGACGGTCTCGCGGCAACTGGGATCAATTTCCGTGATGTTGGCGTTACCAAGTTCATCAAGGCGCGCGTGAGCCCCGCCGTCTGGCAGATCGATACGCTGATCGTGATGAATGCCGGCAAGTTCGATTCCGTATCGGAAGCCGCCCGCAAGGTGCTGGTCGACGCCGCAATCGCGCAGGAAGCGCAGACCATGGATGCCTACCGCATCCAGGCCGACGAAGAAGCGGCCGAAATCGCCAAGTCCGGCGTGCAGCTCGTCGAGCTGAGCGCCGACGCCGGGGCCAAATACAAGGCTTTGGCCCATGAACTCGTTTGGGAGCGTCTGGCGCGCAATGCGCCCGACAACGCCGACGCGCTGCGTCGCGCACTCTCCAGGTAATCCTCCCAAGGTGCCGTCGGCGCGAAGGACGCGTCGGCGGCACGGCCGTGAATCTGGAGATCGAACGTGGCTTCCATTGCAAAGACCTATGATACTGTCAGCGACGCATGCTGCGTCGGACTTTCGGGCGCAGCCCTGGTATTTACCTGCGTATCCGTCCTTTACGACGTCGGCGCTCGCGCCTCCGGCCTGCAACCGCCGATCTGGACGAGTGCGGCGACCGAATACGCCATGCTGCTGTTGACCATGGCGATCGCTCCCTACCTGGTGCGCCATCACGGCCATGTGCGTATCGAAATCCTCAACCGGACCTTGCCCGCCGTCGGGCAGAAGCTGCTGCACAGGGGCGTCAGCCTAATGGGCTGCGGGGTTTGCATGGTGATCTTTGTGATCGCCATGCGCATGGGCATCGATGTCCATAGCCGCGGCGAACTCGACATCCGCTCGATCGAGATGCCGCGCTGGGTGCTGTTTGCAGCCATCGCCGCCGGCTTCGGCCTGTGCGCGGTCGAGTTCTTGCGGCAGGGCCTGTCGCCGGCGAACGACGCCGAAGCCCACGACGCGACGGGAGGGCTGTGACCATGATCTGGTATCTCTCGGGTACACTGCTCATCGGGCTGATCATCGCGTCGATGGCCTCGACGCTACCGGTTGCCTTTGCCTTCCTGCTTGCCAACATGATCGGCGTCTTGGTTTTCATCGGCGGCCAGGCAGGCCTGGAACAACTTGTCGCCAATGCGACGACCTCGATCACATCGTTCACGCTGGTGACGATCCCACTATTCATCCTGATGGGCGAGCTGTTCTTCCATACAGGTGTTTCGAACCGCATCTTCGACGTGCTCGACAAGCTGTTCGGCCGATTGCCGGGCCGGTTGTCCTACATGACCGTGTCGGGCGGCACGCTGTTTGCGGCGCTGTCCGGGTCGAGCATGGCAAACACGGCTCTGCTCGGCGCCTCGCTGCTGCCGGAGATGACGCGGCGCGGCTACAAGGACCATCTCTCCATGGGGCCGATCGTTGCCTGCGGCGGCCTGGCGATCATCATTCCGCCTTCGGGCCTCGCCGTCCTGCTCGGCAGCCTTGCCCATCTCGACATCGGGGCGCTGCTGCTTGCCGGACTGGTGCCCGGCCTACTGCTGGCGCTGCTCTACGCGGCGGTGATCTTCATCTCGGTTCGGATCGATCCCGACGCCGCGCCGCGCTACGATGTCAAGCCGGCAAGCTGGGGCGAGATCACTCGGCTTGTCGCCATCAACCTGCTGCCGATGGCGTTTGTCATCTTCCTCGTCGTCGGTCTGATCGTGCTTGGCCTCGCGACCCCGACAGAGTCCGCGGCATTCGGCGTGCTCGGCGTGGTCATCGTCGCGGCCGGCTTCCGCAGCCTCAGTGTCGTGGCATTCCGGAACGCGATCGTCGGATCGGCCAAGGTCAGTGGCATGGTGTTCCTGATCATCATGGGCTCGTCGACGTTCAGCCAGCTGTTGGCCTTCTCCGGCGCGTCGCCGGGGCTGATCTCCTGGGCGACGTCGCTCGATGTCGCGCCAGTGGTCCTGCTTGCGGCGATGTTCGGGGTCCTGTTGTTCCTCGGCCTGTTCATGGAAGCGGCATCGATCATGATGCTGACCGTGCCGATCTTCTTTCCACTGGCGCTCGGACTCGGCTACGACCCGATCTGGTTCGGTATTGTCATGCTGATTTCGCTGGAGATTGGGCTCGCCACGCCGCCATTCGGCATGGGCCTGTTCGTCTTGCTTGGCGTCGCACCCAAGGGCACGTCGCTAGGACAGGTCAGCCTGGCCGTGCTGCCCTACCTCGCCTGCACCCTGTTCCTGGTCCTGCTGCTGGTGGCGTTCCCACAACTGACCGCGACCTTCAGATGATGGCGGCGATCCTCGACATAGACACTGCAACGCGTGGGCTATTTGCGCGTCCGCGTACTGGTGAGGTCCTCGAGCGGCAGAGCGGTCTTGTACTTGACCTGCTTGAGGGCAAAGCTCGAGCGGATGTTTGCGACGCCGCGCGTCTTGGACAGGCGGTCGACGATGAAGTGCTGGAGCGCGACGGTGTCGCGCACCACCACGCGCAGAAGATAGTCAGAATCGCCGGTCATCAGGTAGCACTCCATGACCTCTGGAAAGCGTGCCATCGCTGCCTCGAAAACCTCGAGCAGCGCCTCGGTCTGCTTTTCCAGCGTGACCTGTATGAAGACGCTGACGTTGGCGCCCAGCATCACCGGATCGAGCAGGGCGACGCGGCGGATGATGACGCCCGCGTCTTCCAGCGTACGCACGCGGGCAAGACAGGGGGAAGCCGACAGGCCGACGCGCGCGGCAAGTTCGACATTGGTCAGGCTGGCGTCCTCCTGGATCTCGGTAAGGATGCGCATGTCTATCGCGTCAAGGTTCATTTGCAGCATATCCTGTTCAAAGGGCAAATTGATCCGATAATATCTGCTGCAACTATCAGAATTTGCAACACCTTCGGCAGGAAATGCCGGAGCCTTGCCGCTATCCTCGCGCGCAAGTGGAAACTCAAGGAGCTGGAGCGCCATCATGCTCAACAAGACCCCTTCCGACGCCATTGGTGAGGTCCACGCCGGACATGAC
>NZ_QGGX01000013.1 GCF_003148805.1 Aminobacter sp. AP02 | reverse complement strand
GTCACGGACCTCAGGCGAGAATTTGTTCGTTGTCTTGCTCATATCAGCTCCAATCTCTCAAAAGTTGGAGCCTCCGGCAAACCCGGGGCGGTTCATAACGGTCATCGTTCCCGTCAAGAACGAAGAGGAATCGATTCCGCATTTCCTGGAGCAATTTGCGGCGCGAGTCCCAGGGGACATTGCTCACTTTGGCTTTCTCTTTGTCGATGACGGATCGACCGACAACACGATCGATGTCCTTCGGAGGATTTGCCTTGCGGATTCGCGAGTCAGTTACCTCAAACTGACGAGAAACTTCGGCAAGGAAGCCGCAATGACCGCCGGCATCGATCACGTCGATTGCGATGCGGCGATCATCATGGATGTCGATCTGCAGGATCCGCCGGAGGTCATTCCGCTGCTAATCGAACAGTGGCAGAACGGCTACCACACGGTTTTTGGCCTTCGGGCAGGGCGGGATGCGGACACCGTTTCAAAGCGCGTCACGGCCGGGCTTTTCTACAAGGCCTTTAATTCGGCATCGCACCTGCCGATACCTAGTGATGCAGGTGATTTTCGGCTCATCAGCAAAAAGGTAATCGAGGCACTTCGCCTTTTGCCGGAGCGCAACAGGTTCATGAAGGGCTTGTTTGCCTGGCCTGGATACTCGGCCATCGGCGTGCCCTATGAAAGGCCGGCCAGAGCCAAGGGTGAAACGAAGTTCAATGCTTGGAAGCTTTGGAACTTCGCAATCGACGGCATTGCCAGCTTCAGCACCGTGCCATTGAGAATATGGACGTATTTTGGAATGGTCGTTTCGGTCGCCGCGTTGCTTTACATGCTGACGATTATCGGCAAAACGCTGCTTTTCGGTAACGACACGCCGGGTTACTCGTCGCTCATGGCTGCCGTTCTGTTTTTTGGTGGTGTTCAGCTCATTTCTGTTGGTGTTCTTGGGGAGTACATCGGTCGATTGTATATCGAAGCCAAGGGGCGCCCGACATATCTTATCGAGGAAGATTCACGGACTACATGAAAGAGCGCATCGCAAAATACTTTGCACGAACAGAGAACGACGAGCCCATTTCCCCGCTTTTGGTCATTCCAGCAGCACTTTTGCTTATCGTACTATTTGCAGCAACGGTTACGTTCTCTCCCATTAACGGCGAAGACTATGCTCTCGGCCTGATCGACAACGGTCAAGGGATTGTTGAACGCCTTGTCTGGTTTTCTGAACACGCTTCACGCCAATGGTGGGGGTGGAACGCCAGACTAGGTGAGATGCTGTCCATCTTTTGGCTGGCAATGCCGAACGTTTTTCTAAACGTTACCGCAATGCTTGCGATTGTTGCGTTTTGCGCGCTCGTTTCTGTCCTGGCGTTGAAATCGACGAAACTGGATCGCACCTTTCTACTGGCTTGGGCAACCTCACTTGGACTTACCTACATACTTTGGCCACGCTACGAGATTTTTTTCTGGCGTACGACTGTAGCTGGATATCTGCTCCCGCTTTTGTTGGTCATGCTGCTCGTCGCCATTGTTTCGGTCCGTCCGCTCACCCACCGCGTCTATACGAGCAAAGTTCCATACGGCCTGAGTGCGTTGCTGGCGGTTTTATGCGGCCTTAGCTTCGAGAACCTGCCGCCGTTGCTGGTCGTGTATGTTGCGGCCAATTGGTATTTTTCTCCCGTGGAACGGAGAACGCGCGAGCACGCCATCAAGGACGCAGGAATTGTTCTGGCACTGCTGGTTGGTTGGGGCGCGCTGATGCTTGCGCCTTCAACCGCCTTGCGCACGCAGTGGTATCGCGATCATCTGGGTTACGACCCAACTGCCTGGTATTGGATCCGCCGGGTAGCCGATGTCATCGGCAGGTTTGCGGTGTCGTCTGCTATAATCTCCGCATTGGGATTTGCGGCTCTTGCTGCCATGATCCGAAAGAACGGCATCAAGAGCCAGGCGGATATCCTGGTACTTCTGATTCCAGCAACTCTGTGCGTTGTATCGTTGGTTGCGGCGCCGTACACTGAGCCACGTGCTTTTGCATTCGCCTGGATTGTTTCCATGGTGACATGCACGCGATTTGTAATCCAGTTTGCGAACAAAACGGCATTTGTCGCAATGTACATTCTTGCACTGGGCAATGCCGCGGTGACCCTGCCTTTCTACATCGATTTCAATCGGAAGTTCACTGCGCGGGACGCCTATGTAAGGCAGCATGTCGGTTCCGATGCATGCAAAACCGGCCTCCAGATATCGCCTATTGCAACTCACGTTTGGTCGGGCCGTCTGCAAAATCGCGACCGCTGGGTAAAGGCGATGCTTCCGCTGGTGTCGGAATATTACAAGTGCAAGCTCGTAATGGATGATGTCCGCGACGGCTGAAATGCCTGATTGCGACTCACGCACGGGAGTTCGCGGAACTGGATTTGGCCAAGATTCTGGGCCACCGGATTTCATATGGCGGGAGTTCGGCATTTCACTCTGCGAATTCCGCGCAGCGCTGGTGCCTTGCGGGCGTTCCCAAACATGGAGGAGTATCGACTGTATTTCGATCTATTTGGTGGGCGGGATGGGACTCGAACCCATGACCATTCGATTAAAAGTCGAATGCTCTACCAACTGAGCTACCCGCCCGACCGTACATAGCTGCTTTACTGGCTGAGCTACGCGCTCTCAAGGCCCGCTTGGCGACCTCGAAATTCGGGCGGAACATAGGGAGAGTGCTTCGGCGGGTCAACCGGAAAAACGCCGTTGCAAACAACCTGTTGAAGGCGGGGTTCCGAGAGGCCTTGAAGGATATCAGGTTGGCGTAATATTACCGGTCGATGATATTGCAGGCGTCATATGCCGATGCTAGACGATATCGCCCAATATCGGGCCGTTGTGGTTCTGGACATTCATAAATGCGCATCCTTTTGAAACTTGCTGTTGCTTCCACTTTGGCCATGTCGGCCCTTTCCACCGTGGCCCAGGCCGAGGATCTGGTCTTTACCCTGAAGAACGGCACGACTTCCGTGTTGACGAATTTCTATGCCTCGCCCGTCGGCGTCGACCAGTGGGAAGACGACATTTTTGGCCGCGATACACTGGGGGCAGGCGAAAGCATGCAAATCACCATCGCTGATGGCCGCAGTGTTTGCGAATACGACATGCGCTTTGAATTCGAGGAAAGCTCGGACCTCGATACGACCACCGACAAGCAGAATCTCTGCGAGCTCGGCGAATACACGATCCACGAATAATCGCCGCCCAGGGATAGGCGACAACGCAGCGCAGCTGGCATCTGCATCTTTCCCCAAATCGGAAACGATTGCCGAAGGAACTTGCATAGAGTCAAAGACTTGGAGTGTCCTTTGCGCGTTTAATCCGGCGCACGGGGCGGTCATTGAAACCTGTACGGGTCGGCAACAGCCGGCCCGGCAAAGCCCACAAAATGGTGATTGGTGCCGGAATGCCGCTGCGGCTATAGCGGCGCCTGTACTTCCGTGGAGCGGCATGAATGGCATTGGACGTCGGTTATCTCACCGCATTGGGGGCAGGAGCGCTGTCATTTCTTTCGCCTTGCGTGCTGCCGCTGGTGCCACCTTATCTCTGCTACATGGCCGGCGTTTCGGTCGACGATTTCAAGGCTGAAGGCACAACGGCGACAGTTTCGCGGGCGCGGGGTCCATTGCTTGCCGCGTCCGGCTCGTTCGTACTCGGATTCACCACCGTGTTCGTGTCGCTCGGCGCGGGCGCTTCGACCATCGGCCAGTTGCTGCGGACATGGCAGGAGCCGCTGGCCATGGCGGCGGGCGTACTCATCATCCTGATGGGACTCAATTTTCTCGGCATACTGCGCATTCCGCTGTTGTCGCGCGAAGCGCGCTTCAAGTCGCGGGGCAAGCCAGCGAGTAACCTTGCAGCCTATCTCATGGGGCTGGCCTTCGCTTTCGGCTGGACGCCGTGCATCGGGCCAGTCCTCGGGCCGATCCTGACGCTTGCCGGCGGGCGCGAGACAGTAGGCGAGGGCGCAATGCTGTTGGCAGTCTATTCGCTCGGACTAGGCATTCCGTTCCTGATCGCTGCCATGTTCTCCGGCGCTTTCATGCGCTTCCTGTCGAAGTTCAAGGTGCATCTTGGCAAAGTCGAAAAGGTGATCGGCGGCCTGCTTGTGGTCGCCGGCGTGCTTTTCCTGACCGGCGGCATCCAGACCGCGTCCTATTGGCTGCTCGAACGTTTTCCTGTCCTTGGACAGCTTGGCTAGCCTAAAAGCCGTTCGAATCGTCTGTGCATTGGAGGCGATTGCCAGCAATGCTAAAAAGGTGGCCGATTCCAGCCGCCTTCACAAATCCGGACGACACCATGACCCAGAGAACCTGCCTGTCGATCATCCTCGCCGCCGGTGAAGGCACACGCATGAAAAGCGGCCAGGCCAAGGTGCTGCACCAGATCGCCGGACTGCCTATGGTGGCGCATGTCGCCAGGGCGGCCGAGTCGGCGGGCGCGGACGCTGTCGCGCTCGTGGTCGGCCATGGCGGCGACGCCGTAAGGAAGGCCGCGGAAGCGTTTGCGCCAAAAGCCGCTGTCTTCGTCCAGGCAGAGCGGTTGGGAACCGCGCATGCGGTGCTGGCTGCGCGCGATGCGATCGCAAAAGGCCGTGACGACATCTTGGTGATGTTTGGCGATACACCGCTGGTCGAGGCCGATTCACTGGCCTTGGCGAGGGCAAAGCTCGCCGAAGGCGCCGCTGTTGTCGTGATAGGCTTTCGACCACCGAACCCGGCAGGCTACGGCCGCCTCGTCGAGACGGCCGGCAAGCTGGTGGCGATCCGCGAGGATAAGGATTGCACCGACGAAGAGCGCAAGATCGGGTTCTGCAATGCCGGCTTGATGGCGATTTCCGGGGCGCATGCGCTCAAGCTGCTCGAACAGGTTGGCAATGCCAACGCCAAGGGCGAGTTCTATCTCACCGATATTGTCGAGATCGCCGACAAGGCCGGTCTGACTGTGGTTGCGATCGAGGCAAGCTTTGAAAGCGTGCTGGGTATCAACAACCGTGCGGAACTGGCCGAAGCGGAAGCCATCTGGCAGAAACGCCGCCGCCGTCAGGCGATGGTCGACGGGGCTACGTTGATCGCACCCGAGACTGTGTACTTCTCTCACGACACCGAAATTGGCGCCGACGTGCTCGTCGAGCCGAATGTCTGGTTTGGGGTGGGGGTAAAAATTGCCGATGGCGCGACGGTTCATGCCTTCAGCCATCTGGAAGGCGCTAGTGTTGGCCCGCGTGCCGAGATCGGTCCGTTCGCGCGGCTGCGGCCGGGGGCGGAGATTCATGAAAAGGCCAAGGTCGGCAATTTCTGCGAGGTCAAGAAGGCGACGATCGAAAAGGGCGCCAAGGTCAACCACCTGACATACATTGGCGACGCACGGGTTGGCGCCGGCGCCAACATCGGCGCAGGCACGATCACCTGCAACTATGACGGCTATTCGAAGTTCTTCACCGACATCGGCGAAGGAGCCTTCATCGGCTCGAATTCGTCGCTGGTGGCGCCAATCGTCATCGGCGCAGGCGCCTATGTCGCCTCCGGCAGCGTCATCACTGACCAGGTGCCGGAAGATTCGCTGGCCTTTGGCCGCGCGCGGCAAAAAACGTTGCCGGGTAAAGGCAAGGAACTGCGGGAGCGTCGGGCTTCGGCAAAGAAGTAGGGGTTTCCGGCAACTGCGTCACAACCGCGCCGCGCAATCTTGCCGTTTTCAGATGGTTGACTGCTGAAACGCAGCGAAATCGAATGTGACTTTCGCTTGGTGCCCACTGTGCCTACAAAGCCGACAGGGTTTGAGCGGAATGCTATGGGGGCGAAAGCATGTGCGGGATTGTTGGGATTGTCGGCCAGACGCCGGTGGCGCCGCTCATTGTCGATGCGCTGAAACGGCTGGAATACCGTGGCTATGATTCAGCCGGTGTCGCCACCATCGAACGTGGCGAGCTGGCGCGCCGCCGCGCCGAGGGTAAGCTGGTCAATCTTGAACGCCGCCTCAAGGAGGAGCCGCTCGACGGGCTGATCGGCATCGGCCACACGCGCTGGGCGACGCATGGGGTGCCCAACGAGACCAACGCGCACCCGCATTTTTCCAGCGGCGTGGCGATCGTGCATAACGGCATCATCGAGAATTTCGCCGACCTGCGCGAAGAGCTTAAGGGCGACGGCTACGAATTCACCTCGCAGACCGATACCGAGGTTGTCGCGCACCTGATCGCGCGCGAGCTTGCCCGCGGAGCCAAACCCGTCGATGCGGCACACGCCGCGCTAAAGCGGCTCAACGGTGCATTCGCGCTGGCCATCATGTTCAAGGGCGACGAGGATTTGATCGTTGGGGCCCGCAACGGCCCGCCTTTGGCGATCGGTCATGGCGAAAGCGAGATGTTCCTGGGCTCGGATGCCATTGCGCTGGCGCCCTTCACCGATTCTGTCACCTATCTTGAGGATGGCGACTGGGCGGTGGTGCGCCGCAACGAATTCCAGATCTACGACATGGAACGGAAGCCGGTGGAGCGCCAGAGGCGCCAGTCGGTCGGCACCAGCTATCTCGTCGACAAGGGAAATCATCGCCACTTCATGGAAAAGGAAATCCATGAACAACCGGAGGTGATCTCGCACACGCTGGCGCACTATCTCGACTTCACGCAAGGGGTCTCGAAGCCGCTCGACCTGCCGTTCAATTTCGCCGACATCGATCGCCTGGCCGTTTCGGCCTGTGGCACCGCCTATCTTGCCGGGCTGGTGGGCAAATACTGGTTCGAACGCCATGCGCGGTTGCCGGTCGACATCGATGTGGCCTCGGAATTCCGCTATCGTGAGATGCAGATCTCGAAGAAAAGCGCGGCATTCTTCGTATCGCAGTCTGGCGAAACG
Source organism: Aminobacter sp. AP02 (assembly GCF_003148805.1). GTDB lineage: Bacteria > Pseudomonadota > Alphaproteobacteria > Rhizobiales > Rhizobiaceae > Aminobacter. The sequence continues at coordinate 159,556 of NZ_QGGX01000013.1, read as the reverse complement.
GCAGATACGCTGGCGTCGCTGCGCTATTGCCGCAGGGAAGGCGTGCCGATCGGCGCCATCGTCAACGTGCGCGAATCGACCATGGCGCGCGAATCCGACGTAACGATGCCGACGCTGGCGGGGCCGGAGATCGGCGTCGCCTCGACCAAGGCTTTCACCTGCCAGCTTTCTGTGTTGGCGGCGCTCACCATTCGCGCTGCCTCACAGCGCGGAACGATTACACCCGAGGAAGAAAAAGCGCTGGTACGCAGCCTTTCTGAGGCGCCGCGCTATGCCGCCCAGGTGCTCAAGCTCGACAAGCAGATCGAGAAGGTGTCGCGTGAGCTGTCGTCGTACAAGCACGTGCTTTACCTCGGCCGCGACACCAATTTTCCGCTCGCCATGGAAGGTGCGCTCAAGCTCAAGGAAATTTCCTACATCCACGCCGAAGGCTATGCCGCCGGCGAGCTGAAGCATGGGCCGATCGCGCTGATCGACGAGAACATGCCCGTCATCGTCATCGCCCCGCACGACCGCATCTTCGAAAAGACCGTTTCGAACATGCAGGAAGTGGCGGCGCGCGGCGGCAAGATCATTCTGATCACCGACCAGAAGGGTGCTGCCCAGGCGACGGTGAAGACGATGGAAACCATCGTGCTGCCCGATGTTCCGGAATTCATCGCGCCGATCATCTATGCCTTGCCGATCCAGATGCTGGCCTATTTCACCGCCGTGTTCATGGGTACCGACGTCGATCAGCCACGCAATCTGGCCAAATCGGTGACGGTGGAGTAGGGCAACGCCGCCCCCTACGAAGATCGCTGTTTCAATGCGCTGTCCGGTTCACTAATGTTGCGCTGCAAATAGGGCGGCGGTGAACGATGTCGGACGCATACAAGGTTTCGGCCATGACACGGCTGAGGAACTACTTCCTCACCGGTTTCATCGTCTGTGCGCCGTTGGCGATCACCATCTACATTGCCTGGTCGTTCATCGGATGGGTCGATTCCTGGGTGAAGCCCTACATCCCCAACAGTTACAACCCCGACAATTATCTTTCCATCAAGGTGCCCGGCTTCGGGCTGATCGTGGCGCTGGTTCTGATCACGCTGATCGGCTTTCTGGCCGCCAATTTCATCGGCCGGGCTATCGTGTCCTTCGGCGAACGTCTGCTCAACCGCATGCCTCTGGTGCGGGGGCTCTACAAGGCGCTGAAGCAGCTGTTCGAGACGGTGCTGTCGAACAAGAGCGAGATGTTCCGTACGGTTGGAATGGTCGAGTATCCGCGAAAGGGTGTTTGGTCGCTGGTCTTCGTCGCCAATGAAAAGCAGACCGAGATCAACGACAAGCTGGACAAGGAAGGCGATCCGCTGATCGCGGTCTTCATGCCCTGTACGCCCAACCCGACGACCGGCTTTCTGATGTATGTGCCGAAGTCCGACATCGTCGTGCTCGACATGAGCATCGAGGACGGCGCCAAGCTGATCGTTTCTGCCGGGCTGGTGGCGCCCGAGGTCAAGAGCAAGGCCGCCGCCAAGGGTGTGCTCGTCGACGGCCCGATGGGCAATCCAGCCCCCGGCGAACTGCCTCAGCCGGCCCTGAGCAAGCGAACCGCCTCATCCCTGCCGAACAGGTAAAGCAGCAGTCGCAGCGCCTCGCCGCGTGGCGACACCAGATCAGGGTCGCGGGAAAGAATCAGGCGCGCGTCGTCTCGGGCGATTTCCAGCAGGTCGGCGTGCGCCTCGATGCGCGCGATCTGGAATCCGGGCGTGCCGGATTGGCGCGTGCCCAGCAATTCGCCTTCGCCGCGCAATTTCAGGTCTTCCTCGGCGATGAGGAAGCCGTCCTCGGTGTCGCGCATGGCCGACAGGCGGCGCTTGGCGGTTTCGCCGAGCGGATCCTTGTAAAGCAGCACGCAAGATGAGGGCTTCAAGCCACGACCGACACGGCCACGCAGTTGGTGGAGCTGCGCAAGGCCAAAACGCTCGGCATGTTCGATGACAATGATGGTGGCATCAGGGACATCAACGCCGACCTCGATGACGGTGGTGGCGATCAAGACCCGGGTCTCGCCAGCCTTGAAAGCGCGCATCGCCTCGTCTTTTTCAGCGCCTTTCATGCGGCCATGTACGAGGCCGATGCGGGAGCCGAAGACGGGTTGAAGCGAGGCGAAGCGGTCCTCGGCCGACATCAGCTTGATCTCTTCGGATTCTTCGACAAGCGGGCATATCCAGTAGACCTTCTGGCCCTCGGCCACGGCATCGCTGACGCGGCCGACCAACTGGTCAATCCGTTCGAGCGGCAGGGTAACAGTGCGGATGGGCTGACGACCGGCGGGCTTTTCGGTGAGGCGTGAAACGTCCATGTCGCCGAAGGCTGTGAGCACCAGCGTGCGCGGGATTGGCGTGGCCGTCATCACCAGCATGTCGGGCGCCTGGCCCTTGGCGTTCATGGCAAGGCGCTGGTGCACGCCGAAGCGGTGCTGCTCGTCGATGACGGCGAGCGCCATATCGCGGAAAGTGACCGTTTCCTGAAACAGGGCGTGCGTGCCGATGACGATGTCTATCTCGCCGCTTTCGAGGCCAGCCAGAATCTGCGCCCGTTCGCGGCCTTTTTCGCGACCGGTGAGCACAGCGACGGATATGCGGGCGCGCTCGGCCAGCGGTGCGATGGTGGCGAGATGCTGGCGGGCGAGAATTTCGGTCGGCGCCATGAGTGCTGCCTGGCCGCCGGCCTCGACGGCACGCGCCATGGCGAGCAGCGCGACGACCGTCTTGCCCGACCCGACATCGCCCTGCAGCAACCGCAGCATGCGTTCTGGCTTGGCGAGGTCGGCGTCGATCTCTTGGAGTGCCGTCTGCTGCGAGCCAGTCAGGGAATAGGGCAGGGCCGCGCGCAAGGCATCGACAATGCGGCCGTCGCCGGTCAACGGCCGCCCGTGCAACTTGCGAACCCGGGCACGAACGAGCGCCAGCGAAACCTGGCCGGCCAGCAGCTCGTCATAAGCAAGCCGGCGCCACGCGGCGTTTTCAGGAGAAGCGTCGATGGGATCGGTTGGGTTGTGAATGCGCTGGAGAGCCGCCGCAAAAGTTGAAAAGCTTTGGCGCCGCATCAGTTCGGCATCGAGCCATTCGGGCAAGACCGGCAGACGCTCAAGCGACTGGCCGATGGCGCGGCGCAGCACCTTGGACGACAGGCCGGCGGTCAGCGGATAGACCGGCTCTATCAACGGCAGCTTATCCGCCTCGCTGGCAAGGGCGATGTGATCGGGGTGGACCATCGAGGGGCGGCCATTGAACCACTCCATGCGGCCCGACACGATGACGTGCTCGCCCTCCGGCATCGCCTTTTCAAGATAGGCGGCGTGCGCGTGAAAGAAGGTCAGCGCAATCTCGCCAGTGTCGTCATGGGCAAAGACGCGGTAGGGCGCCGCGCGGTTGCCGCGTGGTGCCGGCTGGTGGCGGTCGATGCGCACGTCGAGCGTGACGATGGCGCCTTCGGCGGCGAGCGCGATGCCGGGACGATTGCGCCGGTCAATCACGCTGTTGGGCAGGACAAACAACAGATCACCAACCCGTGCCGCGCGGTCACCCAGATCGGCCGGAACGACTTTTTCGATCAGCACTGCGACCTTGGGTCCGATGCCGGCGAGCGATGTGATGGGGGAGAACAACGGATCAAGCAATGATGGGCGCATGATGTCAGCTTATGCGCTGGAGCAGCCCGGGCAAAGGCTGACATAGCTGGCTATCCACGCTATATGCGCCTCGACATCAGAGGATTGCTGACATGACCGGATCGACACGCTCGAGCGAGGGGCTTGATGCACGCAGGCGCAAGCTGCTGTTTCGCTCGTGGCATCGAGGCATGCGCGAGATGGACCTGATCCTGGGAAGCTTCGCCGATGCCAACATCGACAAGCTCAGCGATAGCGACCTGGACCACTACGAGATATTGCTCGACATCACCGACAAGGAATTGCTGTCGTGGATCATCGGCGAGCACCCGGTCCCGGCTGCTGTCGACCATGACGTCTACCGCCAGATCGTGGCATCGCGCGGCGCATTCACAGCCTGAGTGAAATCATGAGCCTGATCAAACCAATCGGCCTGCCCAAGGGTCGCGCCGGACAGTTCATCGTCGATGGCGTCGCCGACGGATACGAGGCTTTTGCGCTCGCAACCGCGGTGGCCGAGATTGCGCCGGACAGGCCAATGTTGTTTGTCGCACGCGACGGCCAGCGCCTGCCACAGATCGTCGAGGCGCTAGCGTTCGTGGCCCCCGAATTGCCGGTACTCGAACTGCCTGCCTGGGATTGCTTGCCGTACGACCGTGTCTCGCCGGGTTCGGACGCCGCAGCCCGCCGGCTCGGAGCGCTGGCGGCGATGATCGCACTCAGGAAGGAGCCGCACCGGGCGATCGTGTTGACCACGGCCAATGCCCTGCTCCAACGCGTCCCTCCGTCGGCTGCGATCGAAGCGCAGGAATTCCGCGCCAAGCCGGGAAACCAGGTCGAGATGAACCAGCTTGTTGCACGGCTGGAACGCGCCGGTTTCGAACGCGTGCCGACGGTGCGCGGCGTCGGCGAATTCGCCGTGCGCGGCGGTATCCTCGATCTCTACGCGCCCGGTGCTGCGGATGCGCTGCGTCTCGATTTCTTCGGCGACACGCTGGAGACGATCCGGGCCTTCGACGTCGCCAGCCAGCGCACGACGGGTAGCAGGAACTCCGTTGTCTTGCAGGCGATGAGCGAAGTTGCGCTGACGCCCGACACGATCAGCAAGTTTCGCCGCAGCTACATCGAGGCTTTTGGCGCGCCCTCACGAGACGACGCGCTTTATGCCGCGGTCTCCGAAGGCAGGCGCTTTGCCGGCATGGAGCACTGGCTGCCGTTCTATTATTCGCATCTCGAGACGATTTTCGACTACCTGCCCGACGCGCCGGTGGTGTTCGACCATCTGGCACGCGAGGCGCTTGGCGAACGCCATACGCTGATCCTTGATCACTACGATTCCCGCCGCAAGCAGGCGGAGGGCAAGGGCCTCAAGGACGCCGTGCCCTACAAGCCGGTGGCGCCGGAGCAGATATACCTGTCGCCGGACGAAGTGACGTCAGCACTCGCGGACCAGGTCAATGCCGAGCTTACGCCCTTCGACACGCCCTTTTCGAGCGGGCGCAGGGTGCTGCACGCCGGTTCGCACGCTGGCCGCAGCTTTGCCGAGGAGCGCGCCGACCCCAACGCCAATGTCTTCGACGTGGTCGCCAGGCACATCGCCGACCAGCGTGCCGCCAAGCGGCGTGTCGTCGTTGCGGGCTGGACGGAAGGCTCGCTGGACAGGCTGACGCAGATCCTCGACGAGCACGATCTCGGCAATCTCAAGCGCGTGGCGAACCTTGCCGAGGTCGAGGCGCTGAAGCCGGGCGAGGCGGGGCTCGCCGTGCTGCCGATCGAGGCCGGCTTCGAGGCCGGCGAACTGGTGGTCGTAGCCGAGCAGGACATTCTCGGCGACCGGCTTATCCGGCGGGCGAAGAAACGCAAGCGGGCCGCCGATTTCATAGCGGAAGCGTCGTCGCTATCAGCAGGCGACATCGTCGTGCACGCCGACCACGGCATTGGCCGCTTTGTCGGCCTGAAGACCATCGAGGCGGCAGGCGCGCCTCATGACTGCCTCGAAATCCACTATGCCTCAGACGGGCGGCTGTTCCTGCCGGTCGAAAACATCGAACTACTGTCACGCTACGGGTCGGATTCGGCCGAGGCCCAGCTCGACAAGCTCGGCGGCGGCGCCTGGCAGTCGCGTAAGGCGAAGCTCAAGCGGCGTTTGCTTGAAATGGCCGGCCAGCTGATCAAGATCGCAGCCGAACGGCACATGCGCGAGGCGCCGGCGATGAACCCGCCGGACGGCGTCTATGGCGAGTTCGCCGCACGTTTCCCCTATGAGGAGACCGACGACCAGCAAAGCGCCATCGATTCCGTGATGGAGGATCTTGGCGCCGGCAAGCCCATGGATCGCCTGATTTGCGGCGATGTCGGCTTCGGCAAGACGGAAGTGGCGCTGCGCGCGGCCTTCATCGCGGCCATGGAAGGTTTCCAGGTAGCAGTGGTCGTGCCGACGACACTTCTATCGCGCCAGCATTTCAAGACTTTCACTCAGCGCTTTGCCGGCCTGCCGATCAAGGTGCGACAGGCATCGCGGCTTGTCGGCACCAAGGAACTGGCCGAGACCAAGCAAGGCATCGCCGACGGCACTGTCGACATCGTCGTTGGCACGCATGCGCTGCTGGGCTCGTCGATCTCGTTCAAGAATCTCGGGCTGCTGATCATCGACGAGGAGCAGCATTTCGGCGTCAAGCACAAGGAACGGCTCAAGGAACTGAAGAGCGACGTGCATGTGCTGACGCTGTCGGCGACGCCGATCCCGCGCACGCTGCAATTGGCGCTGACCGGGGTGCGCGAGCTTTCGCTGATCGCCACCCCGCCTGTCGACCGCATGGCGGTGCGCAGCTTCATTTCGCCCTACGATCCGCTGGTCATTCGCGAAACGCTGTTGCGCGAGCGATACCGCGGCGGCCACAGTTTCTATGTCGTGCCGCGCATTGCAGACCTCGCGGAAGTGCATCAATTCCTTCAGGAATCAGTGCCGGAACTGAAGGTCGCTGTCGCCCACGGCCAGATGGCAGCGGGCCAGCTCGACGACATCATGAACGCCTTCTACGATGGCCAGTATGATGTGCTGCTGTCGACGACGATCGTCGAATCGGGCCTCGACATTCCGACGGCGAACACGCTGATCGTGCATCGCGCCGACATGTTCGGCCTCGCCCAGCTCTATCAGCTGCGCGGACGCGTCGGCCGTTCCAAGGTGCGCGCCTATGCGCTGTTCACGCTGCCGGCCAACCGGACGCTGACCACCACGGCCGACCGCAGGCTCAAGGTGTTGCAGTCGCTGGACACGCTGGGGGCCGGCTTCCAGCTCGCCAGCCACGATCTCGACATCCGCGGTGCCGGCAACCTTCTGGGCGAGGAACAATCCGGCCACATCAAGGAAGTCGGCTTCGAGCTCTACCAGCAGATGCTAGAGGAGGCGGTGGCCGAGCTGCGCGGCAGTGGCGAAGCGATCGACACCGGCTGGTCGCCGCTGATCGCCGTCGGCACGGCTGTGATGATCCCGGAAAGCTACGTGCCGGACCTGCAGCTCAGGCTTGCGCTTTATCGCCGCCTCGGCGATCTGGAAAACACCGAGGAGATCGACGGTTTCGGCGCCGAGCTCATCGACCGCTTCGGACCGCTGCCCGACGAGGTCAAGCACCTGCTCAAGATCGTCTTCATCAAGGCGCTGTGCCGCAAGGCCAATGTCGAGAAGCTGGACGCCGGACCGAAGGGCGTGGTGGTGCAATTCCGCAAGAAGGAGTTCGCCAATCCGGCGGGGCTGGTGCGCTACATCGCCGAGCAGGGTTCTCTGGCCAAGATCAGGCCGGACCACTCGGTCGTGTTCGCCCGCGACTGGCCAAACCCGGAAAAGCGGCTGGCTGGGTCGGCCGTGATCATGACGCAACTTGCGAAGCTCGCCGAACAGGCCGCCTGATACAAGAAACCCTCACCGCCACGGGGCGGTGAGGGTTTTCGTTTTCGATCAATCAGAAAGTCAGTTGAGCGTCGGCTCGCCGGCAGCCTTTTCGGTTGCGACCTGGCGGATGGCGTCGGCGAGGGTGGCGGAATCCTGGGCGCCCATCACGGCGTACTTGCCGTCGAGCAGGAAGCACGGCACGCCCGTGATACCCATGCGCGAGGCGGTCACGATCTCGTTGGTCACGTCGTCGCGGTCTGCATCCGTGGCAAGCAGCGCTCCTACTACCGCCGCATCCATGCCGGCGGAACGGGCAGCCTCGATCAGAACGCCATGGTCGCCGATATCCTTGCCTTGTTCGAAGTAAAGGCTGAACAGCGCGCGCGCGAGCTTGTCCTGGACTTCGTTGCCGGACGCGGCGGCCCAGCGGATCAGGCGGTGGGCGTCGAGCGTATTGGGCGCAACTGATATCGCGTCGAAATCGAACGAGATGCCTTCGACCGCGCCGAGCGAAACCAGATTGGCATGGACCTGCTGCAGGCGTGCCTCGTCGCTGAATTTCGACAGCATGTAGGCCTTACGCTCCTTGCCCTCGGGCGGGATGGTCGGATCGAGCTGGAATGGCCGCCAACGCACCTCGGCCTTGATCTCGGGAAGGCTGGCAAGCGCCCTTTCGAGGCGCTTCATGCCAAGAAAGCACCATGGACAGACGACATCGGAGACGACGTCGATGGTGAGCTGGTTCTGATCGGTCATGGAAAAGCCCTTGATTGCACCTGATTACCCGCCCTGACTCCACCAGACCGGCAATTGATAGCCAAATATGGGTGTTTTTTCCGGATGTTTTAGTCTCTTGGCAAAAGCAATCCACTGCTCTGAGTTATGCTGCATCGGAACCATGTAGTTGCCAGAGATCAACAGGCGGTCGAGAACGCGCACGGCAGCGACGAAATCGTCCTTCTCCCGCGCCTGCAGCATTGCTTCGATGGCGGCGTCGATGGCCGGGTTGGCGACGCCGGCAAGATTGAACGAGCCTGGCTTGTTGGCGGACGACGAACCCCAGCGGCCGATCTGTTCAATGCCGGGCGACAAGGTACCCGTGAAACCGGTCACCCCGATCAGGACGTCGAAATCGAAAGCCTGCTTGCGCGACTGGATCTGATCGGCCTCAAGCGCACGAATGGTCATGACGATGCCGAGCTTTTCCAGTGCGCGCTGGTAGATAGCGGCCAGACGCTGCTCAGCTTCGGACGAGGTGAGGATTTCGAAAGTGAAGGGCTTTCCCTCGGGGTCCAGCATCTTGCCGCCCTGCAAGGTGTAGCCGGCACTCTTGAACAGGTCGAAGGCAGCCTTGAGCACCTTGCGGTCCTGGCCGGAACCGTCAGTGACTGGCGGGCGCCAGGTGCCGTCCATGACGTCCGGCCGCACTGCGCCAGGGAAGGGTGCAAGGAGCGCCTTTTCCTTGTCATTGGCCGGGACGCCGAAGGCCGACAGTTCCGAGCCCTGCCAGAAGCTGACCGTGCGCTCATATTTGCCACTGAACAGGTTACGGTTGGCCCATTCGAAATCGTAGAGCAAACCGAGCGCCTGGCGGACAACCGGGTTCGAAAACTTCGGCAAGCGCGTGTTGAACATGAAGCCGGTGACCACCGGCGGCAGACCGCTCTTGAAGGTTTCAGCCACGATGTCGCCGTTCTGGAAGGCGGGGAAGTCGAAACCGCGCTCGCGCTTGACCGGATCGGCTTCGGTGAAGGTGTCGCAGATGCCCTTCTTGAACGCCTCGAACTGGGCGGCAGTGTTGAGGAAATACTCGATGGTGATCTGGTCGTAGTTGTCGAAGCCACGTTTCGAGGGGATGTCGCGCGCCCAATATTCGGGATTGCGCTTGAAGACGATGCGCTCCCCGGGCTTCACTTCGGCCACTGTATAAGGGCCGCTGCCGACAATTGGCTTTAGTGTCGTCTGGTCGAAAGTCGCCTTGTCGAAGGCGTGCTTGGGCACGATCGGCGTCAACGCGATGATCAACGGGTATTCGCGATCAGCCTTGTCGTTGAAGGTGAAGCGGACGCTGAGATCGCCGGTCTTTTCGATCTTCTCGATCTTGGACATGCGGTCACTGTAGGGCGGACGGCCCTTTTCGGTGAAGACTTCATAGGTGAAGATCACATCGTCGGGCGTGATGGGCTGTCCATCAGACCATTTGGCATTCGGGTCGATGTTGAACTCGATCCACTTGCGGTCAGGATCGATATCAACCGACTTGGCCGTGAGGCCGTAGACACTGAAAGGCTCGTCGGCGCTGCGCTGCATCAGCGATTCGAACACGAGATTGCCATAGATCGTGTCGAGCATGCCGCGCGCGGTGGTGCGCAAGCTCTTGATGATGAATGGATTGAGATTGTCGAAGCTGCCGATGACGCAATAGGTGATCTTGCCGCCCTTGGGGGCATCCGGATTGGCATAGGGAAAGTTCTTGAAGTCGTCCGGTAGCGCGGGCGTGCCATGCATCGAAAGGCCGTGCACAGGTTCGGAATTGGCCGCGCGCGGGGCAAGAAGAGCGATTGCAGCGGTGGCAACCAGCAACGAAAGAGTGCGTCTCACGACGATTCTCCACGAATTCGGGGAAGCTTTTATGATTCGAAGCGTAGCGCACGCGGACGAGGGCCGTCCATTGCTCGGACATGCTACAAGAAATGCGCTAAAACGGGCTGGATTCACGGCGCGCGGCAGTGTAACAGGCGCGGCGAAGTCATGCTGTTGCCTCATTTGCCCAACAGGTAGCGTCGACACACAGCTTGGGCCGGTTCCGGGATTGTTTGAGAGGAATTCATGAAGATGACGAGCCAGAAATTCGACGGTCTCCGCCTGTCGGTCTTGGCGACCGGCGTAGCCGGTGTGCTGGCATCGGGCCTCGCACCTGCCGCCGCGCAGCAGCAGCAGATCCCGCAGGGCTGGTTCAAGGCTTGTTCCAAGCAGGCTGACGTGGACATCTGCAACGTTCAGAACATCCTGACCGCCAGCAACGGCCAGCTGGTGACCGGCATCTCGATGATCGAGCTCAAGGGCAAGGTCAACCGCAAGGTGTTTCAGGTTACCGTGCCGAGCGGCCGCCTCGTGCCTCCCGGCATTGGCCTTCAGGTCGATGGCGGCAAGGCCCAGAAGCTCGAATACGTGATCTGCTTCCCGGACCGCTGCGTCGCCGAGATCGCACTTACCGATCCGCTCGTCGCCTCGTTCAAGAAGGGCACCGAGCTCACGCTGACGTCGATCAACTTCCAGAACCAGCCGAACCCGATCAAGGTTTCGCTGTCGGGCTTCACGGGCGCCTTCGATGGCGAGCCAATGAAGCAGTCGGACCTGGAAGACCGCCAGAAGAAGCTTCAGGAGTTCGTGTCGAAGAACAACGAGGACTTCGCCAAGAAGCTCAAGGAAGAGCAGGACAAGGCAAAGACCGCCAACTGATCGTCCGGACAGATCTGAAATCAAGAAAGCGGGGTTTTGGCCCCGCTTTTTGTTTGGTACCGGCTAATTGAGCCTAGTGGCTGATGCGCGCCTTGGGGGCGTAGCGTCCATCGGACGTCTTGTCGAAATACTCACCGATCTGGGGATGGCGAACCGGCTCGCCGGAACTGTCCTCGAGAAGGTTCTGTTCGGAGACGTAAGCGACGTATTCAGTCTCGGCGTTTTCGGCCAGCAGGTGATAGAATGGCTGGTCGCGACGAGGGCGCACGGCCGCAGGAATCGCGTCGTACCATTCCTCGGTATTGGCGAATTCGGGGTCGACATCGAAGATCACGCCCCGGAACGGAAAGACACGATGGCGCACCACCTGTCCTATTGAGAATTTAGCCGTCTTCATGCGGATCACCCGATACCGCGCATGATCGTCGAATCACACGCGCTTTCAATCGCTTAGGTCGCAATCCGGATCGAAGTAGCCCTCCAGTCCCTCTGATTGTGCCTTCCTAGTCTCCTATTTGGCGCAGCAAGGCAGCCATTTCAATGGCATAGCGCCTTGACGTGCTGTCAGGCCGCACGATACCGCCAATTGAAACGTTCATGCGACGCCAAGCAGGAAAGTGCCTATGTCTGAGGTGATCGGTCTGGTCCTCCCGTTCTTCGGGCTGATCTTCATGGGCTTCGTGGTCGCCCGCATTACCAGACAGCCGCTCGAAGCCCTCGGGTGGATGACGACCTTCATCGTCTATGTCGCGCTGCCGGCACTGTTTTTCCAGCTTTTGGCCAAGACGCCGTTCGAACGCCTGACCGAATGGGGTTACATCTTTGGCGCGGTGTTTTCGACCTTCATCATTTTCTCGCTGATGTTTGCAGCGTCCTACATCAAGGGGCGCGGCGAGATTGCCGAATCGACGATCAAGGGCCTGGCGTCTGCCTACGGCAATATCGGCTATATGGGCCCAGGACTGGCCCTGCTTGCCTTCGGCGAGGAGGCCGCGGTTCCGGTGGCGCTGATCTTCTGCTTTGAAAACATCATGCACTTCACCATCGCGCCGATGATGATGGCATTGGCCGGCGACGAGCCGCGCCCGCCGCTGAGCGTCGCCGCGGACGTGGCCAGGAAAATCGCATTCCACCCGTTCATCATCGCTACAGCCGTCGGCGTGCTGGCGGCCTATGTCGAGTTTCGTCCGCCTTTGCCGGTCGAGCGGTTCCTCGAATATCTGTCGCGCGCGGCAGCACCGTGCGCGCTGTTTGCCATGGGCGTGACGCTGGCGCTCAGGCCGCTCAAGCGCGTGCCACACGAGATGGTGCCGATCGCGCTGCTCAAGCTGATCGTGCATCCGCTGCTGTGCTACGTCGTATTGAGCTGGATCGGCAACTTCTCGCCGGTATGGCTGTTCTCGGCGATGCTGCTTGCGGCTTTGCCGACTGCGACCAACGTGTTTGTCATCGCGCAGCAATACGGCGTCTGGGTCGAGCGCGCCTCGGCAAGCGTGCTAGTGACCACCTGCCTGTCGGTTCTGACGGTGACCGGACTGCTCTACATGATCCAGCACGGCATATTGCCGCCGGATCTCTTTCCCTAGTCCGCCGCGGCGTCGCGTGACCGGCGCGGCGCACGCAGGCTTGAGGCGAGGGACGAAAACCCGCTGCCGGGCCTCAGGCCTTCGCGCATGAAGAAGGCGCGCACGGGCGAAAAGCCCCCAAGGAAGTTGAGCCCCGCGCTGCGCGCCAATTGCGCCGGCAGCATGTCGGACAAAAGCGACCTGTTGAGCAGGTTGACCGCACTTGTGCGCGCAAGAATGTCGGGGCGCCGTGCGGAATCATAGGCGGAAAGGGCTGCCGGCGCGCCAGGATCATCAATGTGTTTCGTTACGATTTCAACGAGTTGGTCGACATCCCTGATGCCGAGATTCAAGCCCTGAGCGCCGATTGGCGGGAACACATGCGCGGCCTCGCCGACAAGTGCCACTCGATTGTGGGCAAAGCGCTGGGGCAAGTAGGTCGACAGCGGGTAGATCTGCCTGCCGCCTTCGACGGTGACGCGGCCCAGCATCGACTGCATCTGGCGTTCGATCCGCAATGACAATTCAGCATCGTCGAGGTCGGCGAATTCCTTGGCCGTCTCCGGCCGTAGCACCCAGACCAGGCTGGAGCGACGACCGGGTAGAGGTACCTGTGTGAACGGCCCGGTTTCGGTGTGGAACTCGGTTGAAGCGAAGGCGTGGTCGCGGCTATGCGCGAAATTGAGCACCAATGCGGCCTGCGGCAGCGAGCGGGCGCTCGCGGAAATGCCGGCAGCCTCGCGCGCCGGCGAATTCCTGCCGTCCGCAGCGACGGCCAGGGGAGATTCGACCGACGTTCCATCCGAAAGAGTGGCAACGACCTTGCCGGGCTCGAAAGTCCAGTTTTCGACCATCGCGCGGCGCCACTCGATGCCGGCATGGGCTTCGGCCGACTTTTCGAGGACTGCGTTGAGAATCCGGTTCTGGAAATTGAAGCCGAAATGTTCCTCGCCGATCTCGCCCGCGCGGAAGGTGACGATCGGGCTGCGGATCAGACGCGAGGTTCCATCGATGATGCGCATCACCTTGAGCGGCGCCGCATCGCGGGTCAGCGCGTCGAGAACGCCGAGACGATCAAGGAATTTCAATGCCGGCACCATCAGGGCGGTGGTGCGGCCGTCGTCGGCGCGCGCGGGCGGTCCCGCGAGGATGACGCCAAAGCCGGCATTGGCCAAGGCGAGGGCGGAAATCAGCCCGACCGGCCCCGTGCCGGCAACCAGAATGCGGGAATGTTTGTCGACGCTCATGTGCCGCCGTCCATGCTGCCGAAGTGCCGACTGCGCACCTCTGTTGGCCTGATATAATGCGGCTCCGAGCCATTGATCAACGCGGCGTTTCATCCCATTGAGTTGGCACGGGATATCCTGGGATGATTTTCCTGTTTCTTACGCGGCGGGCCGTTTGCAAAGGCGCCGAGGGAACTGTACTTGACGCACCGATCCACCCTTTAGTCCGGCTTTCAGCTTGTCTGAAAAGCGGCCCTGCTATTAAGTGCCTGAAGAAGCGGAGATTGCCGAATTGCAAGTTGGGCCGAGCGACGGAGGAGAAGTAAGTTCCCGCTGCGCAGCCCCCTTTTACTTGCATGCGGCACGCTCGTCCGCTGGTTTGATGTTTGAAATCTGGATTGGCGGGAACCTTGAAGCCTAAAAAAGTCACATGGCCACAGGCTCGCGCCTTTTCGGTGCATCTGCTTACTGCGTCGGGGTCATTCCTGGCGTTCCTGTCGCTCGTCGCAGCGAGCGAGGAACGCTGGACGGCGATGTTCTGGTGGCTGGGGCTGGCGCTGTTCGTCGACGGTATCGACGGGCCGATCGCGCGCAAGCTCGAGGTCAAAGAAATCCTGCCGACATGGTCGGGCGAGTTGCTCGACAACATCATCGACTACGTCACCTATGTGCTGATCCCGGCCTTTGCGCTCTACCAGAGTGGCTTCATGGGCGAGGGGCTGTCGTTCCTGTCGGGCGCGATCATCGTCGTATCGAGCGCGATCTACTACGCTGACACGGGCATGAAGACGAAGGAGAACTTCTTCAAGGGCTTCCCCGTCGTCTGGAACATGGTGGTGTTCACGCTTTTCGTCATCGAGCCCGGGCAATGGGTGTCATTCGGCGTGGTCGTCGTGGCAGGCATACTGACGTTCGTGCCGATGAACTTCCTGCATCCTGTGCGCGTCATTAGGCTGCGGAACATAAACCTGCCGATGACGCTGATCTGGTGCGCGTTCGGTACCGCGGCACTGCTGCAGCAAATGCACGCAAGCGAGTGGATCAAGATCGGTATTGCCGTAAGCGGAATCTACCTTTTCTTCATCGGCGGCGTGATGCAATTCTTCCCCAAGCTGGGCGCTAAGCCTGGACTCGACGCCGAGAAGGACTGACGGCATGCCGAAAGCCATACGCGTCCATGCCCACGGCGGTCCCGAAGTCTTGATCTATGAGGACTGCGATGCCTCACGCCCCGGTCCGGGGCAGGCGCTGATCCGCCACACCGCGATCGGCCTCAACTTCATCGACGTCTATTTCCGCACCGGCCTCTATCCCGCGCCCAACGGCATGCCTGTGATACCCGGTGGGGAAGCTGCAGGCGTTGTGCTCGAACTGGGCGAGGGCGTCGATTGGTTCAACGTCGGCGACCGCGTCGCATATGCCGTGCCTACCGGTGCCTATTGCGAGGAGCGGGTGATTGCCGCCGACAGGTTGGTCAAGGTGCCTGACGGCATCAGCGATGAGCAGGCCGCGGCGATGATGCTGAAGGGCATGACCGCAGAATACCTGCTTCGGCGAACCTTCAAGGTCAAGGCCGGCGACATTGTCCTTTACCACGCCGCTGCCGGCGGGGTCGGGCTGATCCTCGGGCAGTGGGCCAAGCATCTTGGCGCAACCGTGATCGGCACTGCAGGTTCAGATGAGAAGGTGAGCCTGGCCAAGGCGCACGGCTTCGACCACGTCATCAACTATAGCGCCCAGGATTTCGTCGCCGAGGTAGCCAGGATAACCGACGGCAGGAAATGCGATGTCGTCTACGATTCCGTCGGCAACGATACGTTCCCTGGTTCGCTCGACTGCCTGAGGCCCATGGGCACTTTCGTGAGCTTTGGACAGTCGTCAGGGCCGATCCCGCCCTTCAGCATTTCGCTTCTGGCGCAAAAGGGTTCGCTCTATGCGACGCGGCCGACCATATTTGCCTACAATGCCAAGCGCGAAGATCTTGTGCGTTCGGCAAACGCATTATTTGACGTGGTGCTCAAAGGCGCGGTCGAAGTCAGCATCAACCAGCGTTACGCGCTTCGCGACGCCGGCCAGGCGCATGCCGATCTCGAAGGCAGAAGGACCACGGGGACAACGATACTTATCCCTTGAGTTTTCACTTAATTTCTTGAAGCTCTTTCAACTTGTGACATGCTTTGCGCCGGGAGCAGGACGCGCCTACCATGCCCTCGGGAACATAAAAAAGAACTGACAATGGGAGGCGTTGTGGACACAACCCCTTTAGCCAATGGTCCGAACCTACTTGAGGTTCGTGGCCTGACGAAGATATTCGGCACGCTGAAGGCGTGCGATCAAGTCGACCTGACCATCGCCAAGGGCGAAATCCATGCTTTGCTCGGCGAAAACGGCGCAGGCAAGTCGACGCTGGTGAAGATGCTGTTTGGTTCGCTCGAGCCCAATGCCGGCGAGATCGGCTGGAACGGCAAGACGGTGAATATCACCAGTCCGGGTGTCGCAAAAAAGCTCGGCATCGGCATGGTTTTCCAGCATTTTTCGCTGTTTGAGGCGTTGACCGCTGCCGAAAACATCGCCCTTTCCCTGGCCGACGATACGCCGATCAGCACCATTGCCGCCAAGGCACGCGCGCTGTCTTACAGCTATGGCCTGCCGCTCGACCCGGATTCGCTCGTCGGCGACCTGTCGGTCGGCGAGCGCCAGCGCATCGAGATCATCCGTTGCCTGCTGCAGACCCCAGAACTCATCATCCTTGACGAGCCGACCTCGGTGTTGACGCCACAGGAGGCCGACAAGCTGTTCGAGACGCTGGAAAGGCTGCGCGCCGAAGGAAAATCGATCCTGTACATCTCGCATCGCCTTGATGAAGTCCGGCGCCTGTGCGACCGCGCAACGATCATGCGCCACGGCAAGGTCGTCGGCCATTGCGATCCAAGACAGGAAACGCCGGCCTCGCTGGCGCGCCTGATGGTTGGCACGGACGTCAAGAACGCGGAGCGGACCACGGCTTCGGTCCGCGGGCAGGAACTGCTCAGCATCTGTGGCATGAGCCGCAAGCCTGCCGGTCCTTTCTCGATGCCGCTCAAGAACATCTGGCTGGAGGTCGCCGGCGGCGAGGTCATCGGCATCGCCGGGGTAGCCGGCAACGGCCAGGGCGAGCTGTTCGAGGCGATCTCGGGCGAAGCGTTGCAGGACAGTGCTGACGCGATCCGAATTCGCGGCCAAGCGGCGGGGCGCATGGGGATTTCTGCCCGTCGCCTGCTGGGCGCGGCTTTCGTCCCCGAAGAACGCCTCGGCCATGGCGCGGCACCGCGCATGCGCCTGTCGGAGAACCTTTTGCTGTCGCGTCACACCACCGACGGCAAGGCTTTTGTCGGGACTGCAGGACTGGTCAAATCAGGTGCGATCCAGAAGGCGGCACAACGCATCATTCAAGCGATGGACGTGCGCAAGAGCGCACCGGACCCTGAGGCAGCCGCGCTGTCTGGCGGCAACCTGCAGAAATTCATCATTGGTCGCGAACTCGACCGCAATCCGGCCGTCATGGTGGTCAACCAGCCGACCTGGGGCGTCGATGCCGGTGCTGCCGCGCGTATCCGCCAGGCACTGATCGAACTCGCCCGCAATGGTTCGGCGGTATTGGTCATCAGCCAGGATCTCGACGAGTTGTTCGAGATCTCCGACTCCATCGCTGTGATGCACAATGGCGAGCTGTCGAAGCCCATTCCGATCGCCGAAGCGACGCTCGAGCGCATCGGTCTCTTGATGGGTGGAGCCGAACCCGGCCACCTCGATCATGAGAAGGAGGTCGCGTGATGCGGATCGAACTCGTCAAACGGCCCGAGCGTTCTGCGCTGTTCGCTGCGCTATCGCCGTTCATCGCGCTTGGCCTGACCTTGATTGCCGGTGCGATCATGTTTTCGCTTCTCGGCAAGAACCCGGTCGAGGCGCTGTATTATTACTTCATCGATCCGCTGCGCGAAGTCTGGTCGCTGCATGAACTAGCCGTGAAAGCTGCGCCGCTGATCCTGATCGCGGTCGGGCTATCGATCTGCTACCTCTCCAACAACTGGAACATCGGCGCAGAGGGCCAGTTCATTGTCGGCGCCATCGTCGGCTCGATCCTGCCGGTGATGTTCCCCGATTTCCAATCGTGGATCGTCCTGCCTCTGATGTTGCTTATGGGCATCGTTGGCGGTGCCGCCTACGGCGCCATTCCCGCCTATCTCAAGGTGCGGTTCAACACCAATGAGATCCTGACCAGCCTGATGCTGGTCTATGTAGCGCAACTGTTCCTCGACTGGATGGTGCGCGGTCCCTGGCGCAACCCTGCGGGCATGAACTTCCCGGAGACGCGTACCTTCAGTGCTGCTGCAACGCTGCCGGAAATCTGGTCGGCGTCGGGCCGCGCCAACTGGGGCTTCGTGTTCGCCATCGTTGCGGCGATCGCGATGTGGTTCATGCTCTCGCGCACCTTGAAGGGCTTTGAAGTGCTCGTGCTGGGCCAGAGCCCACGCGCTGGCCGTTTCGCAGGCTTTTCGCAGTCGCGGATGGTGTTTTTTGCGTTCCTCGTCTCTGGCGGCCTGGCTGGCCTTGCCGGCATCTCGGAAGTTTCGGGCGCTATCGGCCAACTCAGGCCGACGATTTCTCCCGGCTACGGTTTTGCTGCCATCATCGTTGCCTTCCTTGGACGATTGAACCCGCTTGGTATCATCGCCGCGGGATTGGTGCTGGCATTGTCTTATCTCGGCGGCGAGGCGGCGCAGATATCGATCGGTGTATCCGACAAGGTGGTGCGGGCTTTCCAGGGCATGCTGCTGTTTTTCGTTCTAGCCTGCGACACGCTCATTCTCTATCGCATCCGCTTTGTCGGTTCCTCCGCTGCAAAGACCGTGGAGGGCACGCAAAATGCTTGAAGGCATCCTGTTGACGATAGCGACCGCGGCGACCCCGCTTCTGATCGCGGCAGTCGGTGAACTGGTCGTCGAGCGCTCGGGCGTGCTCAATCTTGGCGTCGAAGGCATGATGGTGATGGGAGCCGTAACTGGCTTCGGCGTGGCACTTGCCACCGGCTCGCCCTGGCTCGGCGTGCTTGCGGCGATCATTGTCGGCGCGCTGTTTTCGCTGCTGTTCGGCTTTTTGACGCTGACGCTGGTGACCAATCAGGTGGCTACCGGCCTTGCTCTGACACTGCTTGGCCTTGGCCTTGCGGGCATGCTTGGTGAAAGCTTCGTTGGCCTGCCGGGCGTCAAGATGATTTACATCTACATTCCCGGGCTTACCGACCTGCCGCTTGTGGGCAAGCTCTTCTTTGGACAGGACCCGCTGTTTTACGTCTCGATCCTTCTCACGGCTGGCGTCGCCTATTTCCTGTTCAAGACGCGCGCGGGTCTGACCTTGCGTTCGGTCGGCGACAACCACGCCTCTGCTCATGCGCTCGGCATCAAGGTGATCGGCATCCGCTACATGGCGGTGATGTTCGGCGGCGCCTGTGCTGGCCTGGCCGGCGCTTACCTGTCGCTGGTCTATACGCCGCAATGGAACGAGAACATGACCGCCGGACGCGGCTGGATCGCACTCGCGCTCGTCGTCTTCGCGTCGTGGCGGCCATGGCGGGTGCTGGCGGGTGCCTATCTTTTCGGAGCGGTTTCGATCGGCCAGTTGCATGCCCAGGCCCTGGGCATCGGCGTGCCGTCGCAACTGCTTTCTTCGCTACCCTATCTGGCGACCGTCGTTGTCCTCGTTCTGATCTCGCGCAACAGGCGACTGACGATGGTGAACACTCCGGCTTCATTGGGGCGGCCGTTTGTGCCAGATCGCTAAGGGCATGGCCTCGACTCGAAACCGCTGCGCGGTATCGAAGAACTGGCCCTGTCTCTGGGACTATAAAAAGGATGGGATAGTGCCCCGGGCAACCACTAAGAGGAACAAGAGCATGAAGAAGACAATTCTGTCGTTGGCAGCGGCTGCCGCCGTAATGTCATTCGGCACCGTGGCGGCCGAAGCCAAGGTCAAGGCCTGCTGGATCTATGTCGGGCCGATCGGCGACTTCGGTTACTCATACCAGCACCACCAGGGCCTGCTGGAAGCCAAGGCGAAGTTCGGCGACGAACTCGAGACCGCGTATCTCGAAAGCGTGCCGGAAGGTGCGGATGCCGAGCGCGCCATCGAGCGCTTCGCACGTTCGGGCTGCAACATCATCTTTGCAACCTCCTTCGGCTACATGGATCCGCTCAACAAGGTCGCCGGCAAGTTCCCGGACGTGAAGTTCGAGCACGCCACCGGCTACAAGCGCGAGCATCCGAACGTTGCGACCTACAACTCGAAGTTCCATGAAGGCCGTTACGTCCAGGGCGTGATCGCCGCCAAGGAATCGAAGGCAGGCGTTGCCGGCTACATCGCTTCCTTCCCGATCCCCGAAGTGGTGATGGGCATCAACGCCTTCATGCTCGGCGCGCAGTCGGTCAACCCCGACTTCAAGGTCAAGGTCGTGTGGGCCAACACCTGGTTCGACGCCGGCAAGGAAGCAGATGCCGCCAAGGCGCTGATCGACCAGGGCGTCGACATCATCACCCAGCACACCGACTCGACCGCACCGATGCAGGTTGCGACCGAGCGCGGCATCAAGGCATTTGGCCAGGCTTCGGACATGATCAAGTTCGGCCCGACCACCCAGCTGACCTCGATCGTCGACGACTGGGGTCCGTACTACATCGAGCGCATCCAGGAAGTCATCGACGGCACCTGGAAGCAGAGCGACGTCTGGGGCGGCATGAAAGAAGGCCACGTCGTGATGGCGCCTTACGCCAACATGTCGGATGAGACGAAGAAGCTGGCCGAGGAAACCGAAGCCAAGATCAAGTCGGGCGCTTTCAACCCGTTCACCGGCCCTGTGACCAAGCAGGACGGCACCGAGTGGCTGAAGGCCGGCGAAGTGGCGCAGGACAGCGTCCTGCTCGGCCTGAACTTCTACGTCAAGGGCGTGGACGACAAGCTGCCGCAGTAAGCGGGCGGCTATTGCTCGAACTCTTGAGCGTTCTGCAAAAAAAGAACCCCCGGTTTTGACCGGGGGTTTTTTGTTGGAAGTGAGATCCGGCTTCCGGGTTCAGACAGCCGATCCGTAGAGATCGTAGGCGTCGGCGCTGTCGATCTTGACGGTGACGATGTCGCCGACGCGCAGTGGACGCCGCGACTGGATGTGCACCGAACCATCGATCTCAGGCGCGTCATACTTAGTACGGCCCTTTGCCGAGGTGCCGTTCGCCTCGTCGATGATGACGGGCAGGCGCTTGCCGATCTTCTTGGCCTGCTGGGCGGCTGAAATCTTCTGCTGGCGCTGCATGAAGCGATGCCAGCGGGCTTCCTTGACCTCTTCCGGAACCTGGTCGAGGCCGAGATCGTTGGACCGCGCACCTTTCACCGGCTCGTATTTGAAGCAGCCGGCGCGATCGATCTTGGCTTCGTCGATCCAGTCGAGCAGCATCTCGAAATCTTCATCCGTCTCACCGGGGAAACCGACGATGAAGGTCGAGCGGATGGCAAGATCGGGGCAGACGTCGCGCCAGCCGCGAATGCGCTCCAGCGCCTTTTCGCCATGGGCCGGACGGCGCATGTTCTTGAGCACCTGCGGCGAGGCGTGCTGGAACGGAATGTCGAGATAAGGCAGGATCTTGCCTTCCGCCATCAGCGGAATGACGTCGGCGACATGGGGGTAGGGGTAGACATAGTGCATGCGCACCCAGATGCCCATTTCGCCAAGTTCCTGCGAAAGGTCGAGGAACTTGGCACGCACCTCACGCTCCTTCCAGGTCGACGTCGCGTACTTGACGTCGATGCCGTAGGCGCTGGTGTCCTGCGAGATGACCAGCAGTTCCTTGACGCCGGCATTGGCCAGCTTCTCGGCTTCGCGCAGCACGTCGGCCGCTGGGCGCGAGACGAGGTCGCCGCGCAGGTCGGGAATGATGCAGAAGGTGCAGCGGTTGTTGCAGCCCTCGGAAATCTTGAGATAGGCGTAGTGGCGCGGCGTAAGCTTGACGCCCTGCGGCGGTACCAGGTCGGTGAACGGGTCATGCGCCGGCGGTGCTGCCTCATGCACGGCCGCCATGACACTCTCATAGGCCTGCGGGCCGGTGATGGCGAAGACGTTGGGGTGCTTCTCGCGGATCAGCTCGGGCGTGGCGCCCATGCAGCCCGTGACGATGACCTTGCCGTTCTCCTTCATCGCCGTGCCAATGGCGTTCAGCGATTCATCGCGCGCGGAATCGAGGAAGCCGCAGGTGTTGACAACGACGAGGTCGGCACCGTCGTGCTTGCGGGCGATCTCGTAGCCCTCGGCGCGGAGCTGGGTGAGGATGCGTTCGGAATCGACGAGCGCTTTCGGGCAACCGAGGCTTACGAAGCTGACGCGGGGTGCTGCGGACATGGACAGGTTCCAAGGGATAAAGGCCGCAACCCCTGAAGGCCGGCCCAGAAGTCTCGAATTTTTACGATCTGTCGGCTCGAAACGAGCTCAATTCGGGCGGCGCAATAGCACAATTCCGCCGCCAAGCAAACCGGTGACGCGGGGCGCCGCCGAAAATGAAAAGGGCCGGGTCAATCCCGGCCCTTGATAGAAGCCGCCTTAGTGGGCGCCGCCATTGCCGCCGAACCACGGGCTCAGGAAGCCAAAATGGTCGGGGAACTGTTCGACGGCACCGTCGAGCAGCATCTTGACGGCGACGTAGAGGATGATCAGCAGGCCGATATAGGCGATCCAGCGATACTTGTGCAGCAAGCGTGCGACAAACGATGCGGCAAATCCCATGAGGGCGATCGACAGCGCAAGACCGATGATCAGGACAGTGGGGTGATCCATCGCCGCGCCGGCAACGGCGAGCACGTTGTCGAGCGACATCGAAACGTCAGCGATGACGATCTGCCAGGCGGCCTGGGCGAAGGTCTTGCGCGGGCCCTTGCCGGCAATCTTGCCGTCCTTGTCATAATCGGCACCGGAAAGCGCTTCGGTTGCGTCATGTTCCTGTTCGTGGCTGACGCTGAGTTCGCGCCACATCTTCCAGCACACCCACAACAACAGCAGACCGCCAGCGATGAGCAGCATTGGCCCGATGGCCAGCAGCCACTGGGTGATCAGCGCGAAACCGATGCGGAGCACGGTTGCAGCAGCTATGCCGACGAGGATCGCCTTCTTGCGCTGGTCGGCGGGGAGGCCGGCGGCGGCAAGGCCGATGACGATGGCGTTGTCGCCAGCGAGGACGAGATCGATAGCTATGACCTGCAGAAGGGCTGTGAAGCCTGCGGCGGTGAATATCTCCATCGGGCGGAACCCTCTCCATTCATGCAAGCGAATGGATGTGGGCTATAACGCTCGATAGTTGCTCGTCAACCGACTAGCCCGGTGTTTGGCTGAAATACGCAAAAACCGGGGCTTTGCTGACGCCAGCCTGACGCTTTCCTGCGCAATGAGGCCAACACTGCCCCTTGTGACGGCCGCCAAGCCTAATCGCAAACGTACTTGACGCGGCCCGAGACAGAACCCGCCTCCGCCCTGCAGGCTATCGGCTTGGTGTTGGCAGCGTCTGCGGTGGTTCTCGGCGCGCGTGTCACCGGTCGGGGGCCAGGTTGCTGGGTGGCGAAGCGGATCTCAGGCTCCGTTGGAAAGGCCGCCGCTTGCTGGCGTTCGGCTGCGGCGCGCTTTGCCTCGTCGTCCTGCCAGAAGCGCCTTGAATCCACCTGTTTGGGAATGACCACTGTACCGTCCGATGAACGGCTGCAGCCGCCGAGAAAGACGGTCGACAGGCAGATTGGAAGCGTGAGGGCAAGGCGCTTTAACAACATAATGCCCCTCTATAGCGTGTGATGTCCCTCCAAGAAAGAACGTATTTCCAGTGAGTTGCCGAAGTTTTCAAGGCCGCTTCGGTATAGCTGCGGCAGCTGCCAAACCAAGATCACGCGGTCGTCAATTACCGAATGTTGGGCCAAGACCTAGTTGCGTAGGCGGATGTGGCTAGCTTTGCAGCGCGAAACCCCATCCCGACCAGTGATCGCGCAACGTTGCAGTTGTGCGCCGGGGGATTGATGTAGGGCAGGCTTCGCAGGAGCACTCGTAACCTTCGGATGGGTTGCCGATGCTGAAGCGTATGTTTGTCATGCTGGCGCTCACCTCCGTCGTTGTGGCGCCGTCTTCGGCTTCACGGCGTTCAAGGCATCATGAAGCATTGAGCTGCGGCCAGCGCTGCAATGCTTCGCGGCCAGTGTCCGTAAGATCGTAAACGCCGCGATCGACCCGGGCGAACCACCCATAGACGTTGTCGAGCAGGATCTTGGGGGCGCGCGAGACGGCCTGGCTGAGGTCGCGCGGGCGCTTCGGGCCATCGACAAGGGCCACGGCGCACTTCAGCGCATCCTGACGATAGGCCGTCATGATTGGCGCGCGAGAACCGCCGCCGACCACAGGGTCGCCCTGCCGGCGTCGATGCTCATCGACCAGCCGCGAACGCCGTTTTGCATCCCTGCGGGGGGACGGAGCGACGGGGCTAAGCAGCACTTCCACCCGCTCGTCCTCGAAAACGCCGAGCATCCCAAAACCGAGCCGGCGGCACAAATTGCGAAAACGCTTGTCGCCCTCGCGGCCCTTGCCGCGCGGCGACATACGCGCGGCAAGCCAGACCTCGTCGGCGGCGGCCGCTCGATCGACACCTTGCAGGATCAGTTCGAGATTGAACTGCAGCTTCAGTTCGCAAACGACGACGATCGGAGCCGTGTCGCTACTCAGCGCCAGCAGGTCGCAGCCGCCAATCTCGCCCTTGACCTCGAAACCGAGGCCCTCAAGGAAGCGTTTGACCGGGCTGTAGAGCGCTGTTTCAAGCAATCAACTTTTCCCTAGAGATGCTGGCCAAGGGGTGCCGCGTTTTTCGATCGCTGGGACTGCCGGCTAAGGGTCAATCGGCGCGGGGCTGAAGAATCATGGCCAGTATCACGCGGTGCAGATGGAATAGTCGAGCCCAAGCGGTGCGACATCGACTGACGAACTGCGATCAAAACGTGATCGCAGCGACAATCCTGTCCCTAGCAATGGGGCAACCTTGCCAAAGCTGCATCGAACAAGTTGACGCGGCGACTGGAGCAGCGCTACAAGCGCGCCACAACGGTTCTGGGCAGTTCGCCGCCAAGCGTTTTTTCTCAGTGAAAGATCGCAGATAAGGCTAGCGGATCCCACGACCTCGGAGGGATGGCCGAGCGGTTTAAGGCACCGGTCTTGAAAACCGGCGTGGGCGCGAGTTCACCGTGGGTTCGAATCCCACTCCCTCCGCCAATTCCACCACGGTGATCCGATTTTCTGCGCGATAGCCACTCTTGCGTCGCTGTTACCGCCGCGATCATGCGTCATCGGGCCGCAAAGGCTTTAGCTTGCCGCCTTGCATGATAGGTCAGGGCCATGCCAAGGCAGATCGCGAGCGCTGCTTCCGGCAGGGGCTCGGCGGGATCGAGATGGATCGCCCGATTGCCTTGATAAGCGAACATGTCCCCAAACTGCGTTCGGAACGTTTCGACAAGCGTGGTTCGACAATGGAACAGGATTGCGCCGCCGCCTGACGATGTTGGTCCGCCTAGCCGGATCGTGCTGCCACTACCGGTTGCCTCGGTGAGATAGGCAGGCTCTCCCCATTTCAGCGTCTCCGTCAAGGGCCCGACACAAGGGTCGCCGCCGCCGTCGTGAAGATCAGACGCCTGACTTCAACGAGTTGAAGGCGGGCGCGTTCAGGGAAACGATCGAACCTGGTTGCGACAACCCCTGACATGGAAGGCGCTTCGGACATCAGGATGCCCCCAACGGCGGACGGACGTCGGCCGAGAGACCATTCACCGGCACGTTTCGCCGCGCATGGCAGTTTAACTCCGCGCCACTTGTCGCCATGTAGAGGTCCTTTCCACTGCCGTGCTCCAAGCCTCAATCAAGACAATGACACGCACCCAGCTGACAAATCCTGCGGAAGATGCAAGATCGATCATATTTGGCGACGTTACCACTGGATTCATGACAACGGCATAAGGTCGCCACTACGGATGCTTGATTATGCTTCTGTAGCCCAACGCCGTGAACGCGCCTCGCGTGGCAACGCGACGGAGATTGCGGTCGTCATGTCTAGCATGCAACGCCGGTAAGGCTAACCCGCCGCCTCATTCAAGCCATATTCTCGCCCGTTTCGAAACACAGTCGATTAATAGGCTGGCAAGCATTTCCTGCGCACAAAGGGGACTGGGGTTAACGTGCGCGAACTGTTTTTAGCTTCCACGCGCGACTGCGTTGTTATGGCGTTTGAGTAGACTGGCAGGGGACTTCACGATCATGCAGAATTCGACGCGGACGCGTTATCGACGCGCAGCCACGGTCAGCATTCTTGCTGCGACCGCCGTTTTCATTGCCGGTTGTGCCTCCCAGCAGCCTCAGTCCGCGGGCAAGAAGCGCTCAAAGGAATATTTCGCCGAATCCGAATATGGCGTGAAGGCGAGCCCGCGTGTCACAACCAAGATGTCGGGCCTGCCGCGCGGCGGCGGCCGCGATCAGACCGGCAAGCCCTACAAGGTGCGGGGCAAGTGGTATTACCCGAAAGAGGACCAGGACTATGCGGCCATGGGGCCTGCTTCCTGGTATGGCGATGCCTTCCACGGCCGCCTGACCGCCAATGGCGAAATCTATGACATGACGCATCTGACGGCCGCGCATCCGACCATGCCGCTGCCCAGCTATGCGAAAGTTACCAACACCAAGAACGGCAGTTCCGTCATCGTTCGCGTCAACGATCGCGGACCGTATTCGGATGGGCGCGTCATCGACCTGTCCAAGCGTGCCGCCGAGATGCTCGACTATGCCCACAGCGGCACGGCCAACGTGAAGGTCGAGTATGTCGGCCGCGCGCCGCTCGACGGCCAGGACGATCAGTATCTTCTCGCGTCCTACCGACCGGGCAAGGGCATGGGCGATCCAAGCAATGACGGTCTGACGACCGGCGTGATGATTGCCATGAATGGTCCGACGCCGAGCGCCGGCGTGGGGCAGGCGGCTGCCTTCCCAGGCACGATGACGAATGCAGTGCCAGCGGTTGCGATGCAGGCCGCGGCTCCGGCCAACACGCTAGCAGCACAGGCCGTGCAGTTCGAGCAGCCCGCGATGCCAGCGCAGGGGCAGGATGTCGTCAACGTCGTGCTGCCTGACTTTGGCCCGATCGCGCCCGCGCGTCCGGCTAGCATGATGCTGGTTCCGCAGTCGCGCGTGGCACTTGCCACGATGGGCTACGCCAGCGAGCGCGAAAGCGAAGCCGCAAGGGCCTTTGGCGTGCTGGAAGGCAAGTCGATGACGTCGAGCGACATCGTCGATTCCTGGAAGCGCCTGAACCCGGGCCCGCGCGCCCAAAAGGAGCTGGACGCTTACGTCGCCGCCGGCACTTTCGAGGACGGCGAAGAAGCCAAGCGCGTTGCCAAGGCGCTATCAGCCTACGGCCGCACCTCGGTCGAGCAGTCGGATTTCGAAGGCAAGACCTGGTATTCGGTCGATCTATATCCGGACGGCAAGATCTCGCTCGACGCCATGCTGAAGGCCGCCTGGTCGCACGGCGCGCCCGACGCCTTCGCCGTGCACGATTGAGGCTCGCAGCTTCGCGAACTGTGGCTATCGCGCCCACGCGGTTGATCTGCCCGGACAAGGACTGATAGTCTTTGAGGCCTCGACCGGAATACGGGGCCGAACGGGGCAGCTCTTCCTATGATTTCCAGACTATCCGCGCCGATCATGTTCTTGACCGGCCTGCTTGCAGCACTTGCTCTTGGCGGCCAGGCGCAGGCGCAGCTGTTCGAAACCAAGGCTCCGCAGGCCTATATGATCGATGCCGAAACCGGCACGGTGCTGTTTTCCAAGGATGCCGACAAGCTCATCGCGCCAGCTTCACTTGCCAAGCTGATGACGATGGAGGTGGTGTTCAACGCCATCAAGTCGGGCCGCTACAAGCTCGACGACACCTTCGCGGTCAGCGAAAACGCCTGGCGCACCGGTGGCGCGGCGTCGCGTGCCTCGACGATGTTCGCGGCGGTGAGATCGCAGATTCGCATCGAGGACCTGATTCAGGGCGTGACCGTGCAACTCGCCAATGACGGGTGCATCGTGCTCGCCGAGGGCATGGCCGGTTCGGAGGCCAACTTCGCGCTGCAGATGACCGAGCGGGCGCGGGAGATCGGGCTCGAAAAGTCGGTGTTCGTCAATTCGACCGGATTGCCCGCACCGGGCCAGATGACGACTGTGCGCGAGCTTGCCGAACTCGGCCTGCATATCTGGACCACCTATCCCGATTTCTACAGATACTACGGCCTGCCCGAGTTCACCTGGAACAAGATCCTGCAGCGCAACCGAAATCCGCTGATTGCCATGGATATCGGCGCCGACGGCATGGCCGCAGGCTTCACCGAGGGCGAGGGCTTTGCGATCGTGGGTTCGGTCAACCGCGAGGGAAGGCGGCTGTTTGCGGCCATGGGTGGCATGGCCAGCGATCGCGAGCGCTCTGAGGAAGCGCGCAAGTTGCTCGACTGGGGCATGCGGGCCTTCGAAAAAACGGAGATCTTTGGCGCCAACGAAACGGTCGGCGAGGCACAGGTCTTCGGCGGGGTGAAATCGCATGTGGCGCTGGTGGCCCAAAAGCCGATCTCCATCTTCTTGCCGATCACCAACCGGGAGCGGCTGGTTGCCCGCATCGTCTATGACGGCCCGGTGGCAGCACCCGTTGCCCAGGGAACACCGATCGGTTCGCTCAAGGTGTGGATCGGCGATACGTTGAGCCAGGAGACGCCCCTATACGCTGCCGAGGCCGTCGGCGTCGGATCGCTGCAAAGCCGTGCCTTCGACGCCGTCAAGGAACTCGCAATCGGCTGGCTGCGATAGTTCAGGTGGACCTTTGTCGTTCTCGACGGTAGAGCATCAGCACCTACATATGCCGTGAGGCCGAACGTTCGGCAGACCTTGCGATACGGCGGACAGAAAGGCATCTGGATTTGGCGCGCGGCTTCTTCATCACATTCGAAGGCGGCGAGGGCGCAGGCAAGTCGACGCAGATCGAGCGCCTGGCCACGAAGCTGCGCGACAAGCGCTATGACATTGTCGTCACGCGTGAGCCCGGCGGTTCGCCCGGTGCGGAAGCGGTACGGCATGTGCTGTTGTCCGGTGCCGCCGAGCCCTTCGGGCCGGAAATGGAGGCGCTCTTGTTTGCCGCCGCGCGCTCCGACCATGTCGAGCAGGTGATCCGCCCGGCGGTCGAACGCGGCGCCATCGTGCTTTGCGACCGCTTTCTCGATTCCTCGCGTGTCTATCAGGGCGTGACTGGAAATCTCGATCCCGACTTCATGGCTGCTGTCGAACGCGTGGCCATCAACGGCATGATGCCCGACATGACGCTGATCCTCGACCTGGATCCCAGGGAAGGACTGAGGCGCGCCACCGCTCGTCGTGGGCAGGATGTCGCCGACCGGTTCGAGAAGGAGACCGTCGACATTCACCAGCGCCGCCGCGATGCCTACCTGGCGATCGCCGAAAATGAACCGGAGCGCTGCGTGCTCATCGATGCTTCGCTGAACCAGGACGACGTCGAACACGCCATCACCGATGCTGTGTTTGCCGCCCTTGAGGCGCGCGCCACGGCGGGCAGCCGGGCGAGGGCGGACGCCTGATGTTCGAGCGTATCGCCCCCGAACAGCACGACACCTTGGACGGCATACCGGAACCAGCCGAGAACCCGAGCCTGTTTGGCCATGAGCAGGCGGCCTCGATGCTCACTGCCGCCTATCGCTCTGGCAAGATGCCCCACGCGCTGATCCTGGCCGGCCCGGTCGGCATCGGCAAGGCGACACTGGCTTTTCATCTCGCCCACCATTTGTTGCGCTATCCCGACAATCTCAGCGCGCCTGAAACATTGGCGCGTCCTGTTCCGGCGTCAGCGCTGTTCAGGCAGGTTGCCACCGGCGCACATCCCTCGGTGCTGCATCTGACGCGGCCGCAAAACGACAAGACGAAGGGGTTCAAATCCGTCGTCACTGTCGATGAAATCCGCAAGGTGTCGCGCTTCCTGTCGATGACTTCGCATGATGGTGCTTACCGTGTCGTCATCGTCGATCCAGCCGACGACATGAACACCAACGCGGCCAATGCGCTGCTCAAGAACCTCGAGGAGCCACCGGCGCGCACGCTGTTCATCCTCATCGTGCATGCGCCGGGCAGCTTGCTGCCGACCATTCGGTCGCGCTGCCAGACCATCCGCCTGACCCCGCTCGACAGCAACGAGCTGTCGGCGGCGCTTGCCGGTGCCGGTCAACCGGCGCCGGATGAGGAGGAAGCGCGTGCAGCCCTCGTGCAGCGTGCGGCGGGCAGCGTGCGTGCTGCGATCCTGCTCTCTCAATATGGCGGGCTGGAAATCGCCGAGGCGCTCGACAAGATCGTGCAATCGGGCCGCAACGACATTGGTGCGGCACACCGGCTTGCCGATGCGGTGGCGGGCAGGGACAACGCCATCCAGTTCGACGTGTTCAATCGCCACGCACTGGATCTGCTGTCAGACACTGCGAGCGAGGCGGGTCGCAACTCGGACCTTTCGCGGGCCAAGGTGCTGTCGGAAGCTTGGCACGACGCGCAAAACGCGATATCCGAGACCGAGACCTACAATCTCGACAAGAAACAACACGTCTTGGCCATGATCGATCGCTTGAATGCCGCATTGCGAATGTGACGCTCGTCCGAGCCGGATGGCAATCGCCATGCCGATGCGTTATCTGACCGCGACCCTTTCAATCCGACATTCATGACGGCCCATCCATGTCCCGCGAAAAATTCTACATCACGACCGCTATTTCCTATCCGAACGGCAAGCCGCATATCGGCCACGCCTACGAGCTGATCGCCACCGACGCGCTTGCGCGCTTCCAGCGTCATGACGGCAAGGACGTGTTCTTCCTGACCGGCACCGACGAGCACGGCATCAAGATGCTGCAGACTGCCACTCGGGAAGGCATTTCGGCGCGCGAACTGGCTGATCGTAATTCGAATGAATTCAAGAAGATGGCAACGCTTCTGAATGCATCGAACGATGACTTTATCCGCACCACCGAAGAGCGCCACTACGCTGCGTCCCAGGCAATCTGGAAGGCAATGGCGGAGAAGGGCGACATCTACAAGAGCAGCTATGCCGGCTGGTACTCGGTGCGCGACGAAGCCTATTACGGCGAAGAAGAGACCGAAGTCCGGCCCGACAACATCCGCTACGGGCCCCAGGGAACGCCTGTCGAATGGGTCGAGGAGGAGAGCTACTTCTTCCGCCTCTCGGCCTATCAGGACAAGCTGCTTGCGCTGTATGACAGCCAGCCCGACTTCATTGGCCCCAACGAGCGCCGCAACGAGGTTGCGAGCTTCGTTCGTTCCGGCCTGAAGGACCTGTCGATTTCGCGCACGACCTTCGACTGGGGCGTGCCAGTGCCGGGCGACGAAAAGCACGTCATGTACGTCTGGGTCGACGCGTTGACCAACTACATCACCGCGCTCGGCTATCCCAACACCGATGCCGAGAAGTGGGCCTACTGGCCTGCAGTGCACATCATCGGCAAGGACATCGTGCGCTTCCATGCCGTCTACTGGCCAGCTTTCCTGATGTCGGCGGGCATCGAGCTGCCCAAGCGGGTGTTCGGCCACGGCTTCCTGTTCAACCGCGGCGAGAAGATGTCGAAGTCACTCGGCAATGTCGTCGATCCGTTCACCATGGTCGAGCACTACGGCCTCGACCAGGTGCGCTACTTCCTGCTGCGCGAGGTGCCGTTCGGACAGGATGGCAGCTACAGCCATGAGTCGATCGTCAACCGCACAAACGCCGATCTCGCCAACGATCTCGGCAATCTGGCGCAGCGGTCGCTGTCGATGATCGCCAAGAACTGCAACGGCGTGGTGCCACAGCGCGGCGAGTTGGCCGAGGTCGACAAGGCGATCCTCGACCAGGCGACAGCGGCGCTGGCGACCGCGCGCAAGACGATGGCGGAGCAGGGCATCCATCACGCCCTTGCGGCGATCTTCGCCGTCGTCGCCGAAGCCAATCGCTATTTCGCAGCGCAAGAACCCTGGGCGCTGAAGAAGACCGATCCGGCGCGCATGGAAACGGTGTTGTGGACCACCGCCGAGGTGATCCGCCGTGTCGGCATCATGTGCCAGCCCTTCATTCCTGCTTCGGCATCGAAGCTGCTTGAGTTGCTTGCCGTGACCGACAGGGAATTTGTCCATGTCGACGCCGCGCATGCACTGGTCTCGGGAGCGCCTTTGCCGGCACCACAGCCGGTGTTTCCGCGCTATGTCGAGCCAACCGTCGAGAGCTGAGGCCATCGAAATGCTGGTCGACAGTCACTGCCATCTCGACTTCCCTGATTTCGCAGAAGAGCGCGCGGCTATTGTCGCGCGCGCCAAGGCGGCAGGCGTCGAGCGTATGGTCACCATATCGACGCGTGTGAAGAAATTTCCACAAATCCTTGCGATTGCTGACGAATTTGAAGAAGTCTTTTGCTCGGTCGGAACCCACCCGCACAATGCCGGCGAAGAGCTCGACGTGACAACCGAAGAGCTTGTACGGCTGGCACAGCACCCCAAGGTGGTGGCGATCGGCGAGGCGGGCCTGGACTATCACTACGACAAGGCCCCGCGTGATGCACAAGCGCAGGGCCTGCTCGTCCATATCGCGGCAGCCCGCCAGACAGGCTTGCCGCTGGTCATCCACGCTCGCAACGCCGACGAGGACATGGCTGACATCCTCAAGGACGAAACGGGGAAGGGTGCCTTCCCCTTCATCCTGCACTGTTTTTCCTCCGGGGCCGAGCTTGCCCGCATTGGCGTCGAGCTTGGCGGCTATGTCTCGTTCTCCGGCATCTTGACGTTTAAGAACTCCGCCGAACTGCGCGAGATTGCCAAGGACGTACCGCGCGAACGGCTGCTGGTCGAGACGGATGCGCCTTACCTTGCCCCGCCACCGCATCGCGGCAAGCGCAACGAGCCCGCCTTCGTGGCCCAAACGGCTGCCGTGCTTGCCGATACGATCGGCGTCAGTGACACGGAAATCGCCGAGATCACAACGGCAAACTTCTTCAGGTTGTTCACCAAGATGCCTAAGCCGGCCTGAGCGATGCCGGATACGCTGCGCCTCACCATTTTGGGCTGCGGTTCGTCGCCGGGCACGCCGCGCATCACCGGCGACTGGGGCGCGTGTGATCCGACCAATCCGAAGAACCGGCGCACGCGCGCCGCAGCGATGGTGGAGCGCGTTTCGGCGTCGGGCACGACACGCGTCATCATCGACACGGGGCCGGATTTCCGCACCCAGATGCTGGCCGCAGGCGTCGGCCACATCGACGCGGTGGCCTACACGCACCCACATGCCGACCATATCCACGGCATCGATGATCTCCGAGGCTATGTGCTGGAGCGCGGCAGCCTGATCGATATCCATGCTGACGAGTTCACGCTGGGACGCCTGAAGCAGGCTTTCGGCTATTGCATCGAAACGCCACCGGGAAGCTCATATCCGCCGATCGTGCGGCCGCACATCATCGAGCACGATCAGCAGTTCGTCATAACGGGAGAGGGGGGTCCCCTCACCTTTGTGCCGCTGCCGCAGATCCATGGCGACATCATTTCCCTTGGCTTTCGCATTGGACCGATAGCCTATTGTTCCGACGTGAGCGACTTCCCGGAGGCTACAGCGGCCTTGTTGACGGGCCTTGATCTCCTGGTCGTCGACGCACTGCAATACAGGCCGCATGTCAGCCATCTGTCGCTGTCGGAAGCGCTGCAATGGATCGACCGGCTGAAGCCCAGCCACGCCGTACTGACGCATATGCACGTGCCGCTGGATTATGCTGCAGTGATGTCCGCGACTCCGGCGCACATTGAACCCGCCTATGATGGCATGACGATCGAAATACCCTATCTATCAGCGCCATAGCCGCGGCATTTGATGCGGAATGGCATCGATGGCGGCTGTCGCGCTTGAAGAGTAGTCGCCCAGGGGCAACTCGTAGGTAACCGCAGCGTCTTGCAGAAGCTCTGCGGGGTTGAAGACTATGGCGAGCCTCCTGAAGCGCGCGTTGCGCAACTGATCTGTCGAGTGCAGTGGTTTGTCCGAGCGGCTGGAACGGCAAGCAATATCGCCCCTCTAGTTCCATAATCTATCTTATGCGACCTATTTGTGCCGCTCAAACCAGCGCTAAACGTGCCCTCTTTGCAGCCTGATTGACATTGCCTACGCATGCCGCATGTACACAGCATCAGCGCATTAGTGGAGTTGTGCATTGAGCAGCGATCGTGCGTCCCACTGGGAAACCATCTACCGCACCAAGGCCGACGATCAGGTCAGCTGGTTTCAGCAGACACCGGAACCGTCGCTGACGCTGCTTGCGCTTGCCGGCGCCACAACTGACATGGCCGTCGTCGATGTTGGCGCCGGCGCGTCACATCTTGTCGACACGTTGATCGGCCAAGGCTATGACGACGTCACCGTGCTGGACATTTCACAGGCAGCGCTGGATGCCGACCGCGCGCGCCTGGGACCGGATGCCGATCGCATCACGTGGATCTGTAGTGACGTGACGGCCTGGCAGCCAAGCCGCAGCTACGA
Source organism: Aminobacter sp. AP02 (assembly GCF_003148805.1). Classification (GTDB taxonomy): domain Bacteria; phylum Pseudomonadota; class Alphaproteobacteria; order Rhizobiales; family Rhizobiaceae; genus Aminobacter. Next base: position 125,084 of record NZ_QGGX01000013.1, on the reverse strand, counting down.
CATCTGGCACGACCGTGCGGCATTCCATTTCCTTACCGATGCGGCTGATCAAGGAGCTTATGCCGCTGTTTTGACGCGCACGCTGAAAGCTGGCGGCCATGCGATCATCGGCACATTTGCGCCCGATGGACCTGAGAAATGCAGCGGGCTGCCGATCATCCGGCACGACGCCGACAGCATCGGCAATCTGCTGGGCGGCAGCTTCACGCTGATCGACACGCGCCGCCACGAACACATGACACCTTGGGGCACCGTGCAGCGGTTCCAGTTCAGCACGTTTCGCAAACAGCACTGACAACTGCCCTGCCCGGCATATTAGCCGTCGTGAAAGAATCGCCTTCAGGTGGCCACGGCAACACGCCCGGCCGTCGCCGTCCTGGCCAACCACATGCCGACAAACATCATCGGCAGGAATGCATAGGTGCCCGTAGCGCCCAATGTCACGGCGGTCAGTGCCGGTCCTGGACAAAAGCCGCCCAATCCCCAGCCGATGCCGAAAATGGCCGGGCCGACAAGGATCCGGCTGTCGATCGCGCTGCCGGCAGGCAGATGAAACGATGCAGCCGCGACGGGTTTTTCGCGCTTGAGCACAAGGCGGTATCCGAAAAACGCGGTAATGACGGCGCCTCCCATGACGAAGGCAAGCGATGGATCCCAGGTACCGAACAGGTCAAGAAAATTCAGTACTTTAGCCGGATCGGACATGCCCGAGACAACGAGACCGATGCCGAACAAAAGACCAAGCGCGAGATTGACGACAAAAGACATGATCATGCTCCCGCAATGTGGCGTACGACAAAAACGGTGGCAATTGCGGTCACCATGAATGTGACCGTCGCCACGAGCGAGCGAAGGGAAAGCCGCGACAGCCCGCAGACGCCATGCCCACTGGTGCAGCCATTGCCGTAAACCGAGCCGAAGCCGACGAGCAGGCCGGCGACCGTCATCAGCGGCAAGTTGGACGAAACCGCCTGAACCACCTCAGTGCCGGTGGCGAGAAGGTAGATCAGAGGCGCTGCCACAAGGCCAAGAACGAACCCCAAACGCGACAGGAAGGCACCGTCGGCATATGGCGGCAACAGCCGGCTAGAGATGCCGCTGATGCCGGCAATACGCCCTTCCCAGGCCATCAGGAGCACCGCAGACAGGCCGATCAGGATACCGCCTATTGTCGATGCGACGGGTGTGAATTCAGTCATTCTTGTTGCCTTCCGTTGAAATGGATCCAGCACCCGGCTCGCAGAACATACGGTAGAGCAGCGACACGATCTCGGCGACGCGCTCATCAGCCAGACGATAAAAGACGGATTTCGACTGCTTGCGGCCGGTAATGAGTCCGGCGTCGCGCAGTTCTGCAATTTGCTGTGACAATCCCGGCTGACGTATGCCGAGGCTGTCTTCGAGATGCCGAACCGAGCGCTCACCATCGACGAGCGCGCAAACGATCATCAGCCGATTGGGGTTGGCGAGTTTCTTCAGGAACTCCGAAGCTTCCCCTGCCCGCTCCAGCAGTTCCGCAATCGCCATTTCGGTTTCGGATCTCACGGTGTTTCGCCTCGGACTACGATCGCACAGACCGCCGACTTTTGTTGTGCCCAGCGGATTTGCTGGACTGTTCATTCATGCAAGCGACGCCACAGCGGCGTCTCCATGACGCTTACATATCCATGATTGCATTTTCTTGCAAGTGAAGTAAGGCAGCATTTAAGGTTTTGGTCGAGGCATCCGCGGTTCGCCGCATGTTGGCTCTGAACACACCTTAGCCGCTGCGACCTGACCAGGTGAAACCCAGCCGGCTCAGACCAAGGCGAACCTCTGGCGCACCCATGAACAGTTTCCACAGCAGCCCAGTCCTGTGGTTTTCGATCATCGCGACGATCGGGCCCTGATTGATGGCAAGACAAGTTCGCGCGTACCAGTTCAGGTTTTCGCAGAAGGCATCGACAAAACCGAAGCGAGACCAGATACGTTTCCTCGGCCTGGCCAGAAACCCACGCAAGGCGCGCATTGCCTCATCAGGCAAATAGGGAAAACTGGATAACGCGGCACTGGGTGTGATGACACCGACATCCCGGTCCGGTGCATGTGCGATGTAGCCACTCGGCCCATGGGACGCAGTCAAGCCCCAGCAATCGGCACCATATCCTTGATGACCATGGGGATTGAGCACGCAATGGCGATAGTTGATCCACGCATGGCGGACATTTTGCTCCCAATAGTCGGCGTGACGGTCTTTCAGGCCGCGCGGATCGAGCCCACAAAAGGAATAGTGCGCAAAAAACAGCGGACCACCAAAGTCAGTCCCCAGCGGCAGTACGACGCCGTGATGTTCGCGCCCGTTCTGAAAGGCGGGTCCAGTAGCAAAGCCGCGGTGATAGCACTGCGGATCGATGGCGTGATGTTGAGACCCAGCCGCCAAAACATAGGCTAACAGGCACTCGTTCCAGCCTTCGATAGGGTTGTTCATTGCCCATTCGTACTTCGGGCTCCAATGCCAAAAGAGCTTGTTCTTCCGGGCAAACCAGCTCCATTCGGCCTGCGCCAAAAGCGCGTTGACGCGATCGCCAAGACGCTGCTCTTCGCCTGCAGTGCTGTTCAGATACTCTCGGGCGCAGATCAAACCCTGTAACAGAAACGTTGTCTCCACCAGGTCGGCGCCGTCGTCCTTGCGTCGGAACGGAATGGTGTCTCCCGTCCGGCCGTTGACGAAATGCGAAAACATGCCGTGGTAGCGTGGCGAACGCTCCAGCAGATCGAGCATTTGATGCAACCGAGCCACGGCCCCGAGGCGATCGATCCAGCCGCGTTCAACCGCAACGATGATCGCCATGATGCCGAAGCCGGAGCCGCCGATCGCGACGAGATCGTTTGGTCTTTCGCTGGTCGTGACCAACCTGTCGCGCGCGAGGCCGCTGATGGGATGACCGCCCTCCCAGAAATAACGCACGGTCTGCCGCTGCACGAGTTCGAGCAGGGCGTCATCGGAAAGAGATGGATCTGGCGAAAACTCAGGCGCTCGAAACGGACTAGGACTCAACAAAGCAGTATGCAACGTAGCCAAGCTATTCGTCGGATTGGCGGCGGTTGACTTTATTGCGCGCCCAAAACTCCAGCCGCTTCTTGATATCCCGCTCAAAGCCGCGCTCGTTCGGCGCGTAGAACTCCGGCCGATTGAGGCCGGCTAGCTCATCGGGAAGGAACTCCTGCCCCGAGAACGCGTCGGGATAGTCGTGGTCGTATTTGTAACCCTCGTGGTAGCCGAGTTCCTTCATCAGCTTGGTCGGCGCATTGAGGATGTGTTTCGGCGGCGCGAGCGATCCCGTCTGCTGGGCCAGGGCTATGGCCTGGTTGAACCCCATGTAGGAAGCGTTCGACTTGGGCGCCGTTGCCACATATGTGATCGCCTGGGCCATGAACAGGCGCCCCTCCGGCCACCCTACCCGCTCGAACGCGGTCCAGGCGGCCACCACCTGCGGCATCGCCTGTGGATCGGCCATGCCGACATCTTCCGAGGCTGCGCATGCAAGACGGCGGAAGATCGTGCCTGGAGATTCGCCGCCGATCACCATGCGCGCAGCCCAGTAAAGTGCAGCCTGAACGTCGCTGCCGCGTAGGCTCTTATGGAAACAACTGAGCATGTTGTAGTGCTCTTCTTGCCCCTTGTCGTAGACTGGCGCCCGCTTCTGGACGGTCACGGCCAACCCCGCGACGTCCAGTTCGGTGCCGGAAGGAAGCGCGAGCAACTCCTCGCAGAGCCCGATCAGATAGCGTCCGTCGCCGTCGGCCATGGCAAGCAGCGTGTCACGCGCGGCTGCGTCCAGCGGCAGCTTCTTGCCGGTATGCGCTTCGGCGCGCTCGGCCAGGATGGCAAGGTCTTCCTTTTCGAAGCGCTTCAGGGTGTAGACCTTGGCGCGAGACAACAACGCGGCCACCAGGCTGAAACTAGGATTTTCCGTCGTCGCGCCGATCAGGACGATCGTTCCGTCCTCGACATGCGGCAACAATGCATCCTGGGTCGTCCTGTTGAAGCGATGCAGTTCGTCGACGAAGACCACGGTCTGCCGCCCTGCCCCGCCTCGGAGTTGCCTGGCGGCATCGACCACCTTGCGCAGGTCCGCAACGCCTGAGAGCACCGCCGAAAGCTGAACGAAATCGAGGCCGACTTCCTTGGCTACCAGCCTGGCAATCGTCGTCTTGCCGACGCCAGGCGGCCCCCAGAGAATGAACGAGGACACCTTTCGTGCCTTGATCATGCGCCCAATTGGGCCGTCGGGCCCAAGAAGGTGGTCCTGCCCTATCACCTCGCTGATGCGCCGCGGGCGGAGTGTTTCGGCAAGCGGGCGCGGCACGGATTCGTCGAAAAGCGAACTCAAGACGTTATCCTCCCGATGCCCCGATCACAAATCGCTTTCGCGCCCGATACGAAGCATGACATTCCTCAGTAGCGCAGCATCTGGCGCATGATGCGACCGTCGCGTTCGACGGTAAACCGCCACCAGCGCGTGTCCACCTCGGCGAGCTGCTTCAGCTTCTCGGCGGTGTCGATGATTTCGCCATTGACCTCGCGCACGATGTCGCCCGGCTGGAAGCCGAAGCCAGCCGCAGGCGAGCCGCCGTCGATACCGACGATTGCCACCCCCTTGGTATCGGTGGCAACGCGTAGGCGCTGCGCCAGACGAGGCGAAAGCTCAGCGACCTTGGCACCTGCAAACGGGCTTCGGCCACGCAACAAGACTTCGTTCGAGCTTGTGCCTTCCGGAGCGCGCTCTAGCGCAACTTCGATGGACTTTTCCTCGCCCTTGCTCAGCACGGACAGCGTCGCCTTGCCGCCGATGGGCTGGGTCGCCAGGCGATAGTCGAGCGCTTCCATGTGCTCGATCGCAGCACCGTTGAATTGCAGCACGACGTCGCCGGGCCTGAGGCCGGCTCGGGCTGCAGGACCATTCTCGTCAACCGACGAAATCAACGCGCCGGAGGGATGGTCCATGCCGAGCGACTCCGCGATCTGCGGCGTTACCGGCTCGAACGAGGCACCAATGAATGGCCGCTCGAAGAACTCCGCACCGCCCTTCGCCGCCTCGGTAAAGGCGCGCACCATGTTGGAAGGGATGGCAAAGCCGATACCGATCGAACCGCCGGTGCGGCTGAAGATTGCCGTGTTGATGCCGACAAGTTGGCCGCCCATGTTGATCAGCGCGCCGCCGGAATTGCCCGGATTGATGGCCGCATCGGTCTGGATGAAGAAGCCGGAATCGGACACGCCGATATGGGTGCGTGCCAGCGCCGAGACGATGCCGCTGGTCGTGGTCTGGCCGACGCCGAACGGATTGCCAATGGCAAGCACCAGGTCGCCGACCTGCAGAGCGTCGGAATCGCCGATGGCGATCGTCTGGAAAGGCTTGTCAGAATCGATCTTCAGCACGGCAAGATCGAGCGTGTCGTCCTTGAGCAGCACCTTGCTGGTGAACTCACGGCCGTCGGACAGCGCGACCTTCACCTCATCGGCGTCCTGGACGACGTGGTTGTTGGTCACGATGATACCGCTTTGGTCAACCAGCACGCCCGAGCCCAGTGACGAACGGTTGCGCGGGGCGCCGCCGCCGAAGAACTGCTCGAAGAACGGGTCGCCCTCGAAAGGCGAACGCGCCTTGACCTGCTTTGAGGCGTAAACGTTGACCACGGCTGCCGCCGTACTCTTGACCAGAGGTGCAAACGAAAGCTGCATCTCGTCGCGGCCGAACGGCACCCGCCGGTCAGGAGCCAGCGCGCCCACATCGGCCTTGCCGCCATTGAGCAGATCCGTCAGCACATCCGACAACCCCGGATCTTCGACAGGTTTCTTCGGGGCATCCTGGGCCACCGCACTGCCGCTGATCGCCATCCAGGCGCACATGGCGAGCAGCAAATATCGTTTCGCACGCATGGCGAATCCTCCAACGCATAAGTCGGCGCCATTGTCGTGACGATTGTGCAAATTGAAAGGCTGGATGCGCTCGAAAGCGGTTATTTCCGCATAGTTGGCGCCGGTTGCGGAAGAACCGCTGAAGCCTGCCTGGCGATTGCCCAAAACAAAAGGGGCCACAAGGGCCCCTTCGGTTCAAGTCAACGGTGCAGACAGCTTATGCAGCTTCAGCTTCGTTGGCAGCTTCGGCTTCGAGGCGAACGCGGTCGCCGGCGCCCTTGGCCGAGGTGTCGCGATCGACGAACTCGATGACAGCCATCGCGGCGTTGTCACCGCGGCGGAAGCCAGCCTTCATGATGCGCAGGTAGCCGCCCTTGCGGTCAGCGTAACGCGGCGCAACAACGTCGAACAGACGCTTCACGACGTTCTCGTTGCCGATCTGGGCGATCACTTGGCGACGAGCATGCAGGTCGCCGCGCTTGCCGAGGGTCACCAGCTTCTCAACGATCGGACGCAGGTCCTTCGCCTTTTCGAGCGTGGTCACGATCTGCTCGTGTTCGATCAGCGAGACAGAGAGGTTGGCGAACATGGACTTGCGGTGGCTTACGCTGCGGGCGAAGCGACGGCCTTTGAAACCGTGACGCATGGCTCTTTTCCTTCTTTAGTTGTTCAAGAGGCCAAGGCCCCTGATGGTTTTCCGCAAGGCCGTCGGACCGGAATATCCGGTCCTCGGATCCTTGCTCGACTAAGTCTTCCTAGTACTGGTCTTCGTATCGCTTAGCGAGGTCTTCGATGTTCTCCGGCGGCCAGTCCTGCACTTCCATACCGAGGTGCAGGCCCATAGCGGCCAGAACTTCCTTGATCTCGTTGAGCGACTTGCGGCCAAAGTTCGGCGTACGCAGCATCTCGGCTTCCGTCTTCTGGATCAGGTCGCCGATATAAACGATGTTGTCGTTCTTGAGGCAGTTGGCCGAGCGGACCGAAAGCTCCAGCTCGTCGACCTTCTTGAGCAGCGCCGGATTGAAGGCAAGCTCGGTAACGGCTTCGGCTGCAACTTCCTTCTGCGGCTCGTCGAAGTTGACGAACAGTGCGAGCTGGTCCTGCAGGATGCGAGCAGCGAAAGCGACTGCGTCCTCGCCAGTGATCGAACCGTCGGTCTCGATGGTCATGGTCAGCTTGTCATAGTCCAGAACCTGACCCTCGCGGGTGTTCTCGACCTTGTACGAAACCTTCTTGACCGGCGAGTAGAGGCTGTCGACCGGGATGAGACCGATCGGGGCATCTTCTGCGCGGTTGCGGTCAGCCGGGACGTAGCCCTTGCCAGTGTCGACGGTGAACTCCATACGGATCTCCGCGCCCTCGTCGAGCGTGCAGATCACGTGATCGGGGTTCAGGATCTCGACGTCGCCGACCGTCTGGATGTCGCCGGCGAGCACGGCACCGGGGCCCTGCTTGCGAACGACCATGCGCTTCGGGCCGTCGCCTTCCATGCGGATGGCGATTTCCTTGATGTTGAGCACGATATCGGTGACGTCCTCGCGAACGCCGCCGATGGACGAAAACTCATGCAGCACGCCGTCGATCTGCACGGCAGTGACCGCCGCGCCGCGAAGCGACGACAAGAGCACGCGACGCAGGGCATTGCCCAGCGTCAGGCCGAAGCCACGCTCGAGCGGCTCGGCGACAAGCGTCGTCAGCGTCTTCTTCTTGGACGAGAACTCGATCTTGTTCGGCTTGATCAGTTCCTGCCAGTTTTTCTGGATCATATTCGCTTCCTTCCGTTAGCCCGACACCATCCAATCGTGACGGGCGACCTGGAAACCGCAAACGAGCGCACAAGGCGCCCGCGCGGGGTGAAATACTAGACGCGACGCTTCTTGCGCGGGCGGCAGCCGTTGTGCGGGATCGGCGTCACGTCGCGGATCGACGTGATGGTGAAACCCGCAGCCTGGAGTGCGCGCAGAGCCGACTCACGACCCGAACCTGGACCGCAAACTTCGACTTCCAGCATGCGCATGCCGTGTTCCTGGGCCTTCTTGGCGCAGTCTTCCGCAGCCATCTGGGCCGCGAACGGAGTCGACTTGCGCGAGCCCTTGAAGCCCTGCGCACCAGCCGACGACCAGGCAATCGTGTTGCCCTGTGCATCGGAGATGGTGATCATGGTGTTGTTGAAGGTCGAATTGACGTGGGCAACGCCCGACGAGATATTCTTGCGTTCGCGACGGCGAACGCGTGCGGCTTCCTTAGCCATGGCAGTCCTTTCAGTTGATCTCTTCACCGCCGTAATACCAGCGGCTACACCAGCCTGCGTTTAAGGTGTCAGGCCGAACACCCGCCCACAAAAGGCGAAACCGGCGGGCTGAAACCCGCCGGAGATACGAAATTATTTCTTCTTGCCGGCAATTGCCTTGGCCGGACCCTTACGGGTGCGCGCATTGGTATGCGTACGCTGACCACGGACCGGAAGCGAACGACGGTGACGCAGGCCGCGGTAGCAGCCGAGGTCCATCAGACGCTTGATGTTGATCGACACTTCGCGACGCAGATCGCCTTCGACCTGATAGTCGCGGTCGATCGTCTCGCGGATTGCCAGAACTTCGGCGTCAGTCAGCTGATTGACGCGACGCTCGGCCGGGATGCCGACCTTCTCGACGATCTCCTGGGCGAACTTCTTGCCAATGCCGTGAATGTACTGAAGCGAGATCACAACGCGCTTGTTGGTCGGAATATTGACGCCGGCTATACGAGCCATCTTTTCACTCCATTTGGGCCGGACAATGCCGGCGCTTAAGTTGCCCCGCGTCCGGTGGAGGCCGGCCCATGCGGGTTTTCCGTATCATTGCGACTATGCGCCCTAACGGGCAAACATCATCATGCCTGAATGGAAGACGGGCCGCCATACTCCAGTACGGCCCGTCAGTCAAGCACAAGTGCTGTTCTAGTGCGTGGTTTCCGCGAGGATAGCTTCGATCTGCGCGGTAACCTCGTCCATGTCGGCCATGCCGTCGACCTGCTTCAACAGGTCGTTGGCGTAGTAGTAGCCGATCAGCGGAGCGGTTTTCTTGTAGTACTCGCGCAGCCGCTCTTCGAACACCTCGGCGTTATCGTCCTTGCGGACAGGCTGACCAGCAGCCTTCGCCTCGTCGGCGCGCTTGAGGATTCGGCCCACGAGCGCCTTGTCATCGACAACGAGTTCGATGACCACGTCGAGATGCATGCCGCGTTCGGCCAACATGTCGGCGACAGCGTCAGCCTGCGCCAGCGTGCGCGGATACCCATCGAGGATGAAGCCCTTGGCGCAATCCTCCTGGTCGATACGTTCGGCGACGATCGCGTTGACGATTTCGTCCGAGACCAGTTCGCCCGCATCCATGACCGACTTGGCGCGCTTGCCGACTTCCGTTTCGGCCTTCACGGCTGCCCGCAGCATGTCGCCAGTCGACAATTGCGGAATGCCATGCTTATCGACCAGCCGTTGCGCTTGTGTCCCCTTGCCCGCTCCCGGCGGCCCAAGCAAAATCAGCTTCATCTTCCCCTCTTACCTCCACGGAGCTTCGACTTCTTGATCAGCCCCTCATACTGATGGGCAATCAGATGGCCCTGAATCTGCGCCACAGTATCAAGGGTTACATTGACCACGATCAGAAGCGAAGTACCACCAAGGTAAAAAGGAACTCCGGTTGCCGAAATCAGGAACTCCGGCATCAAGCAGATGACGACCAGATAAGCGGCACCGATGACGGTAACGCGCGTCAGCACGTAGTCGATGTATTCCGCGGTGCGCTCGCCGGGGCGATAGCCAGGAATGAAGCCCGAATGCTTCTTCAGCTGGTCGGCGGTGTCCTTCGGATTGAACACGATCGCCGTGTAGAAGAAAGCGAAGAAGACGATCATCGCGGCGTAGAGCAGCATGTACAGCGGCTGCCCGTGGCCAAGAGCCGCCATCATGGTGCTGACCCAACCGGGTAGCGTCGTGGTGTTCGAGAAGCCCGCAACCGTGGCCGGCAGCAGCAGCAGCGACGACGCGAAGATCGGAGGAATGACGCCAGCGGTGTTCAGCTTGAGCGGCAGGTGCGAGGTATCGCCCTGGAACATGCGGTTGCCGACCTGGCGCTTCGGATACTGGATCAGAAGACGGCGCTGGGCGCGCTCGAAGAAGACGATCAGCGCAATGACGACGATCGCAAGCACGATGATCGCGAGAATCAGGCCGGTAGACAGAGCACCGGTGCGGCCGAGTTCCAGCGTGCCGCTGATGGCGCTCGGAAGGCCTGCGACGATGCCGGCGAAAATGATCAGCGAAATGCCGTTGCCGATGCCGCGTGCGGTAATCTGCTCGCCAAGCCACATCAAGAACATGGTGCCGCCGACAAGGGTGATGACCGTCGAGGCGCGGAAGAACATGCCCGGATCGGTGACGATACCGTTGCCGCCTTCAAGGCCGGCGGAGATGCCATAGGCCTGGACAACAGCCAGCAACACGGTGCCGTAGCGGGTGTATTGATTGATGACCTTGCGGCCCTGCTCGCCTTCCTTCTTCAGCGCTTCAAGCGACGGAACGACCGACGTCATGAGCTGCATGATGATGGAGGCGGAGATGTAGGGCATGATGCCCAGGGCGAAGATCGCCATGCGCTGCACGGCGCCGCCGGCAAACATGTTGAAAATGCCAAGAACGCCGCGGCTCTGCTGCGTGAAAGCCTGCGCGAATGCGTCTGGATTGATTCCCGGGAGCGGAATGTAGGTACCGAGGCGGTAGACCAACAGCGCGCCGAGGGTAAACCAGATGCGCTTCTTGAGATCTTCGGCCTTAGCGAAGGCTGCGAAATTCAGATTGGATGCTAGTTGTTCAGCAGCCGATGCCATTCAGGGTACTCCGCTTGGTCACGCCGAAAAGCCGCAGATGGGCGCGGCGCGTGTCACCGAAGCCACGAGATAGGCTCCGGACGGCAAACATGCAAGCGGCGGTATCTCTACCGCCGCTTACTTTGTAAAGCCTTTTTACTCGGCGGCTGCCACTTCCGGCAGCTTCACCGATCCTCCAGCCTTTTCGATCTTCTCGATCGCCGGCTTGGAAGCGCCGGCAACATCAAAGGCGACCTTCGCCTTGAGTTCGCCGTCGCCGAGGATGCGGACGCCGTCCTTGACGCGGCGAATCACGCCGGCCTTGACGAGGGCTTCCGCCGTCACGGTCTCTTTTGCATCGAGCTTGTTGGCATCGATCGCGACCTGGATGCGGGCCAGCGAAACGGTGTTGTAGCTCTTGGCAAAAATGTTGGTGAAGCCGCGCTTCGGCAGGCGACGATAAAGTGGCATCTGACCACCCTCGAAGCCGTTGATCGCGACGCCCGAACGGGCCTTCTGGCCCTTGACGCCGCGGCCGCCGGTCTTGCCGGAGCCCGAGCCGATACCACGGCCAAGACGCTTCTTGGAGTGGGTCGCGCCGGCGTTGTCACGCAGATCGTTGAGTTTCATCTTCTATCTCCTGCGATCGGCCTACGCCTCGTCCACAACGCGGACGAGATGCTGGACAGCTGCGATCATGCCGCGCACGGAAGGCGTATCTTCCAAGGTGCGCTTGCGATGCATCTTGTTGAGGCCGAGGCCGACCAGCGTGGCACGCTGTTCCTTCGGCCGGCGGATCGGGCTACCGATCTGCTCGACGGTGACAGTCTTGGTTACTTTCTTGGCCATGGTCATTGTCCCTGGTCAGCTCGAGCGACTATTCTTCAGCCGCAACGGCGGTGCCGCGGCGGGCCTGAAGCGTCGAGTACTTGATGCCGCGCTGTGCAGCCACATCCTTGGGATGCATCTGGCTCTTCAGCGCATCGAAGGTCGCACGAACCATGTTGTAGGGGTTCGACGAACCCATCGACTTGGCGACGACGTCGTGCATGCCGAGCGTCTCGAAGACAGCGCGCATGGGACCGCCTGCGATGATGCCGGTACCCTGCTTGGCAGAGCGCAGCAGAACGCGACCAGCGCCCCAACGGCCTTCAACATCGTGGTGCAACGTGCGGCCCGAGCGGAGCGGCACGAAGATCATGTCGCGCTTGGCCGATTCGGTTGCCTTGCGGATCGCTTCCGGCACTTCGCGCGCCTTGCCGTGACCAAAGCCAACGCGGCCCTTCTGATCGCCGACTACGACGAGTGCTGCAAAACCGAAGCGCCGGCCGCCCTTGACGACCTTGGCAACGCGATTGATGTGTACGAGCTTATCGACGAATTCGCTGTCGCGCTCTTCGCGGTCACGGCTGCGCTCGCGACCACCTTCCCTACGTTCTTGTGCCATATTCCTATCCTTGTTTTTTTCCGGAAGCACGGGGGTTAAAAACTAAATCCGGCGTCTATAGCGTCGCCGGATCGATTGCAACTGGTCAGTGATGCGGCGCAGCGCCACGCGCTACGCCGTAAACTGCATCAGAAGTTGAGGCCACCTTCACGGGCAGCTTCGGCAAGTGCCTTGATGCGGCCGTGATAGATGTATGCGCCACGGTCGAAAACAACGTCCTTGACGCCGGCCTTCGACGCACGCTCGGCGATCAGCTTGCCAACCGCAGTCGCAGCGGCAGTGTCGGCACCGGTCTTCAGCGAGCCCTTGAGATCCTTCTCGAGGGTCGAAGCGGCTGCGAGCGTCCGGCCATTGGCGTCGTCGATGACCTGAACATAGATGTTCTTCGACGTGCGGTGAACCGACAGGCGCGGACGGCCGTTGGCGACCTTCTTGATCTGGCGGCGGATACGCGCCGAGCGGCGCAGTGTGGTTTCTTTCGAAGCCATAGTTGCAGTTCCTTGCCTTCTGAAACGGGCGCGGCCATCTGCGGTAAGCTGAATTGCTTCCCGCGACCGCGCACCGCGGCGTTGATATTACTTCTTCTTGCCTTCTTTGCGGACGATCTTCTCGCCTGCATAGCGGACGCCCTTGCCCTTGTAGGGCTCCGGACCGCGATATTCGCGAATCTCGGCGGCAACCTGGCCAACCTGCTGCTTGTTCATGCCGTTGACGACGATCTCGGTCGGCTTCGGCACCGTGATGGTGATGCCTTCCGGCGTCTGATAGACGACGTCATGGCTGAAGCCAAGTGCGAGCTGCAGGTTCTTGCCCTGAAGCGCTGCACGGTAACCAACGCCGGTGATCTCGAGCTTCTTTTCGAAGCCGTCCTTAACACCCGTCAGGATGTTGACGATCTGCGTCCGCGACATGCCCCACTTGGAGCGGGCATCCTTCGACTGGTCGCGCGGCTGAACAGCGATTTCGCCGTTTTCCATCGTGACCAGAACTTCGTTGTTGACCACGAACTTCAGCTCGCCCTTGGGGCCCTTCGCCGTGACGGTCTGACCATCAACGGAGGCGGTGACGCCCTGCGGAAGCTGAACGGGTTTCTTGCCAATACGAGACATAGTCCTCGTGCCTTTCTTGTTTCAGCCTACGCAGATCAGAAGATCTGGCAGAGGATTTCCCCGCCGACGTTCTGTTCGCGCGCTTCATGGTCGGCCATCACGCCCTTCGGGGTCGAAAGGATCGAGATGCCGAGGCCATTGGCGACCGGCGGAATCGACTTGGACGAGACGTAGACGCGGCGGCCTGGCTTGGAGACACGCGCGATTTCGCGGATCACGGGCTGGCCGTCGAAGTACTTCAGCTCGATTTCGATCTCGGACTTGCCGTTTTCGAAGTCGGTCTGGCTGTAGTCGCGGATGTAGCCTTCCGCCTTCAGCACGTCGAGAACGCGGGCGCGCAGCCTGGACGCAGGCGTCGACACAGTCGACTTCTTGCGGCCATAGGCATTGCGGATGCGGGTCAGCATATCGCCGAGAGGATCACTCAAAGACATATCAAATGCTCCTTACCAGCTCGACTTGACCAGGCCGGGGATTGCTCCCGTCGAACCCAGATCACGAAGCGCGATACGCGACATCTTAAGCTTGCGATAGTAGGCACGCGGACGGCCGGTCACTTCGCAGCGGTTACGGATACGGATCTTGGCCGAGTTGCGCGGCAGCGCTGCGAGCTTGAGCTGCGCGCGGAAGCGTTCCTCGATCGGCTTGGACTGATCCATGATGACGTCCTTGAGGGCCTTACGCTTTGCAGCGTACTGGTCCACAAGCTTGCGGCGCCGGTTGTTCTTCTCGACTGAGCTGGTCTTTGCCATTTCAGATTTTTCCTTTGCTCGCTGCCGTTACTGCCGGAAGGGGAAGTTGAAAGCCTTGAGCAGAGCTCGGGCCTCTTCATCCGTCTTGGCGGTCGTGCAAACGATGATGTCCATACCCCACATCTGATCAACCTTGTCGTAGTTGATCTCGGGGAACACGATATGCTCCTTGAGGCCCATAGCGTAATTACCGCGGCCGTCAAAGCTTTTCGGGTTCAGGCCGCGAAAATCGCGAACGCGCGGCAGTGCGATGTTCACGAGACGGTCCAAAAACTCGTACATGCGCTCCTGGCGAAGCGTGACCTTGGCACCGATCGGCATCTGCTCACGAACCTTGAAGCCAGCGATCGACTTGCGGGCGCGAGTGATGACCGGCTTCTGGCCGGCGATCAAAGCCAGGTCCTCGGCTGCGACCGACGGCTTCTTCGAATCCGCGGTCGCTTCGCCGACACCCATGTTGAGCACGATCTTGTCGATGCGCGGAATCTGCATGACGTTGTCGTACTTGAACTGTTCCTGCATCGCCGCGCGAATGGTCTCGTTGTAGACCGTCTTCAGACGCGGAGCGTTGGTTGCGTTAGCCATTGATGACTTCTCCCGAGCGCTTCGCGACACGGACCTTCGTGCCGTCCTTCTGGACCTGGAAGCCGACGCGGGTCGGCTTTCCGTCCTTGGGGTCGGCAAGCGCGAGGTTCGACAGATGAATCGCCGCTTCCTTGGTAATGATCCCACCCTCTTGGGTCTGGGACTGCTTCTGGTGGCGGCGGATCATGTTCACGCCGCGGACAACTGCCTTGTCTTCCTTCGGCTGAACAGACAGCACCTCGCCGGTGCGGCCCTTGTCCTTGCCGGCCAGAACGACAACCTTGTCGCCTTTACGGATCTTCTGCATTGTTCCGGCTCCTTACAGCACTTCGGGCGCGAGCGAGATGATCTTCATGTGGTTCTTGGCGCGGAGTTCGCGCGGAACCGGCCCAAAGATACGCGTGCCGATAGGTTCTTTCTTGTTATCGACAAGAACGGCCGCGTTCTTGTCGAAACGGATCACGCTGCCGTCCGGACGACGAATGTCCTTGGCCGTGCGAACCACGACCGCCTTCATCACGTCACCCTTCTTTACGCGGCCGCGCGGAATGGCTTCCTTGATCGACACCACGATGATGTCGCCAACAGAAGCATACTTCCGCTTCGAGCCGCCCAGCACCTTGATGCACATGACACGACGGGCGCCGGAATTATCCGCGACGTCGAGGTTTGTTTGCATCTGAATCATGACTGGCCGCCTTCTTCTTTTCTAACGGGATGGGCTACCGCCCTCCCCGGCTTGTCCAAAATTCGTTGTTACGCCTGGTCCGAGGAAATGACGACCCAGCGCTTGTCCTTGGAAATCGGCTTCGATTCCTGGATAGACACCTGATCGCCTACCTTGTGGGCGTTGTTTTCGTCGTGCGCCTTGTAGTTTTTCGACATACGCACGGTCTTCTTCATCACCGGGTGCGTGAAGCGACGCTCGACCTTGACGACGACCGTCTTCTCGTTCTTGTCGCTGACGACCGTACCCTGCAGGATGCGCTTTGGCATGGTTTTCGTCCTTAAGCCTTCTTGCCGGCCGATTTTTCGGCGGCGATGGTCTTGATACGCGCGATGTCCTTACGAACTTGTTTCACGCGCGCCGTCTTTTCCAGCTGACCGGTCGCCTTCTGGAAGCGCAGGTTGAACTGCTCCTTCTTGAGGCTGGCGAGCTCGTCGGTGAGCTGGTCCTGGGTCTTCGTCCTGATGTCCGAGGCTTTCATGATGATCAGCCCTTCCTTATTCTGCGATGCGCTGAACGAAGCGCGTCCTGACCGAGAGCTTGGCAGCGCCGAGACGCAGCGCTTCACGCGCAACTTCCTCGGAGACACCATCGATCTCGAACATCACGCGGCCTGGCTTGATGCGGCATGCCCAGTAGTCGACGGCGCCCTTGCCCTTACCCATGCGGACTTCGGTCGGCTTCGACGTGACCGGCACATCTGGGAAAATACGGATCCAGACGCGGCCCTGACGTTTCATTTCGCGGGTTATCGCGCGGCGAGCCGCCTCGATCTCACGCGCGGTGACGCGGTTTGGCTCAAGCGCCTTCAGTCCGAAGCCGCCGAAATCCAGGTTGGTGCCACCCTTCGCGGTACCGTGGATGCGGCCCTTGAACTGCTTACGGAACTTTGTGCGCTTTGGCTGCAGCATCGTTCTAACTCCAAATTCCTATGCGTGTCAGGCGTTTTCGCGACGGCGGCGCTCGGGGCGCTCGCCAGCATGCGAATGATCGCCTTCGGTTGCGCGACGCTCGGAAGCCATCGGATCGTGCTCGAGGATCTCGCCCTTGAACACCCAGACCTTGACGCCGCAGATGCCGTAGGCAGTCTGGGCTTCAGCCGTGCCATAATCGACATCGGCGCGCAGGGTGTGCAGCGGAACGCGACCTTCGCGATACCACTCCATACGGGCGATTTCAGCACCGCCGAGGCGGCCCGAGCAGTTGATACGGATGCCCTCTGCACCAAGACGCATGGCCGACTGCACCGCACGCTTCATGGCGCGACGGAAGGCAATGCGGCGCTCGAGCTGCTGCGCGATCGACTGGGCGACCAGCGTGGCGTCCGTCTCGGGCTTGCGAACCTCGACGATGTTGAGGTGCGTCTCGGACTTCGTCATCTCCATCAGCTTCTTGCGAAGCTTTTCGATGTCGGCGCCCTTCTTGCCGATGATCAGGCCCGGACGCGCAGCGTGAATGGTCACGCGGCACTTCTTGTGCGGACGCTCGATCACCACCTTGGAGATCGCGGCCTGCTTCAGCTCGGACTCAAGATACTTGCGGATCTTGATGTCTTCGTGGAGCAGCTGGCCGTATTCGCCGGTGTTTGCATACCAGCGCGAGTCCCAGGTGCGGTTGATGCCGAGGCGGAGACCAATAGGATTGATTTTCTGGCCCATTATGCGGCCTCCCCTTTCTCTTCGACTTCACGAACAACGATCGTGAGGTGCGAAAACGGCTTCTCAATGCGGCTGGCGCGACCGCGGCCACGAGCGTGGAAACGCTTCATGACGATCGACTTGCCGACAAAGGCTTCCGCCACCACCAGCGCATCGACATCGAGGTCGTGATTGTTTTCCGCGTTGGCAATAGCCGATTCGAGGGTCTTTTTAACCGTACCGGCGATGCGCTTGCGCGAAAATTCCAGATCCGAAAGCGCGGTCGCTACCTTCTTGCCGCGGATAAGCGCGGCAACGAGGTTGAGCTTCTGCGGGCTGACCCGGATCGTGCGGAGGACCGCACGTGCCTCGTTGTCAGCAAGCCTGCGCGGAGCTTTGGCCTTGCCCATGTTACTTCCTCTTTGCCTTCTTGTCCGCGCCGTGACCGTAGTAGGTCCTGGTGGGAGCGAACTCACCGAACTTGTGGCCGACCATGTCCTCGTTCACCGAGACCGGGACGTGCTTCTGGCCGTTGTAGACACCGAAGGTGAGGCCGACGAACTGCGGCAGGACTGTGGAGCGACGGCTCCACATCTTGATCACCTCATTGCGACCGCCTTCACGAACCTTCTCTGCCTTCTTGAGCAGATAGCCGTCAATGAACGGGCCTTTCCAGACTGAACGAGTCACTGGCGTTACCTCTTCTTAGCTCTTGCGCTGATGGCGCGAGCGCAGGATGAACTTGTCGGTCGCCTTGTTGGACCGCGTCTTCTTGCCCTTGGTGGGCTTGCCCCACGGCGACACCGGATGGCGTCCACCCGAGGTGCGGCCTTCACCACCGCCGTGCGGATGGTCGACCGGGTTCATGGTCACGCCGCGATTGTGCGGACGCTTACCACGCCAGACCGTGCGGCCTGCCTTACCGTCGTTAATGTTGCCGTGGTCCGGATTGGACACGGCACCGACGGTGGCGATGCAGAGACCGCTGACGACGCGCTGTTCACCCGAGTTGAGGCGAAGGATCGCCATGCCCTGGTCGCGACCGACGAGCTGTGCGTAAGCACCAGCCGAACGGGCAACCTGGCCGCCCTTGCCTGGCTTCAGCTCGATGTTGTGCACGATCGTGCCGACCGGCATCGATCCGAGCGGCATCGCGTTGCCCGGCTTCACGTCGACCTGCTCACCAGCGATGATCTTGTCGCCAGCCTGCAGACGCTGCGGAGCAATGATGTAGCTCAGCTCGCCATCGTCGTACTTGATCAGAGCGATGAAGGCGGTGCGGTTCGGGTCGTACTCGAGACGCTCGACCGTGCCGACAACGTCGAACTTACGACGCTTGAAGTCGATGATGCGGTACGAACGCTTGTGACCGCCGCCGATGAAGCGAGCCGTGATGCGACCGTAGTTGTTACGGCCGCCCGACTTGGTCAGGCCTTCGGTCAGGCCCTTGACGGGCTTGCCCTTGTGGAGACCCGAGCGGTCGACGATGACCAGCTGACGGGTGCTCGGCGTTACTGGCTTGAATTTCTTAAGTGCCATTGTCCTGTCCTCGCGGTCTAGCTCAGAGGCCCGTCGCGACGTCGATCGACTGGCCGTCGGCCAGCGTCACAACCGCCTTCTTGACGTCGCCCTGGCGGCCGATCGTGCCGCGGAAGCGCTTCACCTTGCCCTTGCGGACCAGGGTGTTCACAGCAGTCACCTTCACGCCAAACAGCGCTTCGACGGCAGCCTTGATCTCGGGCTTGCTCGCCTTCTTGGCGACGTTGAAGACGACCTGGTTGTTTTCAGAAGCCATGGTCGACTTTTCGGTGATCGCCGGCGAGACGATCACGTCGTAGTGGCGGAGATCCGTCATTTGAAGCGCTCCTCGAGAGCCTCGACGGCGGCCTTGGATAGGACCAGCGTGCCGCGGCGCAGAATGTCGTAAACGTTGATGCCCTGGATCGGCAGGACATCGATGTTCGGGATGTTGGTCGCTGCGCGCTTGAAGTTGACGTCAAGCTCAGCACCGCCGATCACCAGGGCGTTGGTCAGGCCCAGCGTCGCGAAATTCGCGAGCAGTGCCTTGGTCTTGCCTTCGGCGAGGGTCAGCTCGTCGACGATGATCAGGTTCGAAGCCTTGGCCTTGGCCGACAGGGCGTGCTTCAGGCCAAGAGCGCGGACCTTCTTGGGAAGATCGTGCTCGTGGCTGCGAACGACCGGGCCATGGGCCTTGCCGCCGCCGCGGAACTGCGGAGCGCGTGCCGAATGGTGACGAGCACGGCCCGTACCCTTCTGCTTGTACATCTTGGCGCCGGTGCGTGCGATTTCAGCGCGACCCTTGGCCTTGTGCGTGCCCTGCTGCTTCTTGGCGAGCTGCCAGCGCACGACGCGCTGGAGAACGTCTTCGCGCGGGTCCAGGCCGAAGATCTCTTCCGAGAGCTCAACCTTGCCGGCTTCTTTGCCTGCAAGCGTGGTGATCTTGAGATCCATTATTCCGCTCCCTCTGTGGCCGGAGCCTCGTTCTTCGTAGCGGCGCGGATACCAGCAGGCTTCGGAGCGTTGGCCGGAAGCGCAATCTTGGCAGCGTCGCGGACCAGGATCCAAGCGCCCTTCGAACCCGGAACCGCGCCGCGGATCAGGATGAGACCGCGATCGGTGTCGGTCGAAACAACCTCGACATTCTGGGTCGTGACGCGAACGTCGCCCATGTGTCCGGCCATCTTCTTGCCTTTGAACACCTTGCCCGGATCCTGGCGCTGGCCAGTCGAACCGTGGGTACGATGCGAAACCGAGTTACCGTGGGTGGCGCGACCGCCACCGAAGTTGTGCCGCTTGATGACACCCTGGAACCCCTTACCGATCGTCGTGCCAGTCACGTCGACCTTCTGGCCGGGGACGAAGTGCTCGACAGTGATCTCGGAGCCGACATCGAGCATGTTGTCGGCGGAGACGCGGAATTCAGCGACCTTAGACTTCGGCTCGACGGAGGCGGCAGCGAAATGACCGCGCAGCGCCTTCGACGTATTCTTAACCTTGGCCAAGCCAACGCCGAGCTGAACGGCAGTGTAGCCATTCTTCTCTTTCGTGAGCTGTGCCACGACCTGGCAGTTCTCCATGCGGAGAACGGTGACGGGGACGTGTTCGCCAGCGTCATTATAGACGCGGGTCATTCCCACCTTCTGTGCAATTACACCTGAACGCATCGGTTCGTTTTCCTTCAGAGGAGCCGTTTGGATCTGCTCGCGCGGCTCATGTTAGCTCTTAGAGCTTGATTTCGACGTCGACACCTGCTGCGAGGTCGAGCTTCATCAGAGCATCGACGGTCTGCGGGGTCGGATCGACGATGTCCAGCAAACGCTTGTGCGTACGCATTTCGAACTGCTCGCGGCTCTTCTTGTCGACGTGCGGCGAGCGGTTCACCGTGAACTTCTCGATCCGCGTTGGCAGCGGGATCGGGCCGCGAACATTGGCGCCGGTGCGCTTCGCGGTCGACACGATCTCACGCGTCGAAGCGTCGAGAACCCGGTGGTCAAACGCCTTGAGGCGGATGCGGATATTCTGTCCGTTCATGGTCACTTCCTTGTTCTGGCGCGGCGCGGGCGTATTCCCGCCCGCGACAGATCGTTAATTCGGATTATTCTTTGATCGAAGCGACGATGCCGGCGCCGACGGTGCGGCCACCTTCACGGATAGCGAAGCGCAGCTTCTCTTCCATCGCGATCGGCACGATCAGCTCGACATCGACGGTGATGTTGTCGCCGGGCATGACCATCTCGGTGCCTTCCGGCAGCGACACGATGCCCGTCACGTCGGTCGTGCGGAAGTAGAACTGCGGGCGGTAGTTGGTGAAGAACGGCGTGTGACGGCCACCTTCTTCCTTGGTCAGGATGTAGGCTTCAGCCACGAACTTCTTGTGCGGCTTGACCGAACCCGGCTTGCACAGAACCTGGCCACGCTCGACGTCCTCACGGCCAACGCCGCGGATCAGCGCGCCGATGTTGTCGCCAGCCTGGCCCTGATCGAGCAGCTTGCGGAACATTTCAACGCCGGTGACCGTCGTCTTCGAGGTTGCCTTGATGCCGACGATCTCGACTTCTTCGCCAACCTTGACGATGCCGCGCTCGACGCGGCCGGTGACAACCGTGCCACGGCCCGAGATCGAGAACACGTCTTCGATCGGCATCAGGAACGGACGGTCGATCGGACGCTCCGGCGTCGGGATGTAGGCGTCAACCGCTTCCATCAGCGCGCGGATGGCGTCTTCGCCGATCTTCTTGTCCGAATCATTGAGCGCAGCAACGGCCGAACCCTTGATCATCGGAATGTCGTCGCCCGGATATTCGTACTTCGACAGCAATTCGCGAACCTCGAGCTCGACCAGCTCGAGCAGCTCGGCGTCGTCGACCAGGTCGACCTTGTTGAGGAACACCACCAGTGCCGGAACGCCAACCTGACGGGCAAGCAGGATGTGCTCGCGGGTCTGCGGCATCGGGCCGTCGGCAGCCGACACGACCAGGATCGCGCCGTCCATCTGGGCGGCACCGGTGATCATGTTCTTCACATAGTCGGCGTGGCCGGGGCAGTCGACGTGGGCGTAGTGACGGTTCGGCGTCTCGTATTCGACGTGCGCGGTCGAAATGGTGATGCCGCGGGCCTTTTCTTCAGGCGCTGCGTCGATCTGGTCGTAGGCCTTGAACTCGCCGAAATACTTGGTGATCGCCGCCGTCAGCGACGTCTTGCCATGGTCGACGTGACCAATCGTGCCAATGTTCACATGAGGCTTATTACGCTCGAATTTACCTTTTGCCATGTGAGGTCTCCATTCTTGCTAGCCCATAAGGGCGTTGAATTAATAAAACGCTGCAATCCGTTGGAATTACGCGTATTTCTTTTGAACTTCCTGAGCGACCGCGGTCGGAACCGGCTCGTAGTGGTCGAACTGCATCGTGTACTGGGCGCGGCCCTGCGACATCGAACGCAAGCTGTCCACGTACTTGAACATGTTCGCCAGCGGAACCATCGCGTTGACGACGACGGCAATACCGCGGCTTTCCTGGCCCTGGATCTGGCCACGACGGCTGTTCAAGTCGCCAATGACGTTGCCGACATAATCTTCCGGCGTCACGACCTCGACCTTCATGATCGGCTCGAGCAGCTGGACGCCCAGCTTCGGAGCAGCTTCGCGAAGGCAGGCGCGACCGGCGATTTCGAAAGCCAGCACCGAGGAGTCGACGTCGTGGTAGGCACCGTCGATGAGCGTCGCCTTGACGCCGATCATCGGGAAGCCTGCGAACGGACCCGACGACAGAACGCTGCGGAGGCCCTTGTCGACACCCGGGATGTATTCCTTCGGAACCGCACCGCCGACGATCTTCGATTCGAAAACGAAATCTTCGCCCTCGGGGTTCGGCTCGAACACGATCTTGACGCGAGCGAACTGGCCCGTACCACCCGACTGCTTCTTGTGGGTGTAGTCCTGCTCGTGGGTGCGGGTGATCGTCTCACGATACGCAACCTGCGGAGCACCGACGTTCGCCTCGACCTTGAACTCGCGACGCATGCGGTCGACGATGATGTCGAGATGCAGTTCGCCCATGCCGGCGATGATGGTCTGACCCGACTCTTCGTCCGACTTGACGCGGAAGGAAGGATCCTCGGCAGCCAGACGGTTGAGCGCGAGGCCCATCTTTTCCTGGTCGCCCTTGGTCTTCGGCTCGATCGCGATCTGAATGACCGGCTCGGGGAATTCCATGCGCTCCAGGATGACCGGGTGCAGCGGATCGCAGAGCGTGTCGCCGGTGGTCGTTTCCTTGAGGCCTGCCAGAGCGACGATGTCACCAGCATATGCCTCTTCGATGTCAGAGCGCGAATTCGAGTGCATCTGCAGCATACGGCCGAGACGCTCCTTCTTGCCCTTGACGGTGTTTTCGAGCGAAGCGCCCTTGACCACCTTGCCCGAGTAGATGCGGCAGAACGTGAGCGAGCCGACGAACGGATCGTTCATGATCTTGAAGGCCAGCATCGAAAGCGGCTCGTTGTCGTCAGCGTGACGCTCGATCTCGGCTTCGGTCTTGGCATCGATGCCCTTGATGGCCGGAACGTCGAGCGGCGACGGCAGGAACTCGACGACACCGTCGAGAAGCGGCTGAACGCCCTTGTTCTTGAAGGCCGAGCCACAGAACATCGGGAAGAACTTGACGGCAATGGTGCCCTTGCGGATCAGCGCGCGCAGTTCGTCGTTCGTCGGCATCTTGCCTTCGAGGTAGTTCTCGAGAGCCGTCTCGTCCATCTCGACGGCAGCCTCGATCATCTTGTCGCGGAATTCGGCGGCCTTGTCCTTGAGGTCGTCAGGGATCTCGACGACGTCCCAGGCCGCACCCAGGCTCTCGTCGCGCCAGACGAGCGCATTCATCTCGATCAGATCGACAACGCCCTTGAATTCCGATTCAGCGCCGATCGGCAGCTGGACGGCGACGGCCGTCGCGCCGAGACGGGACTTGATCATCTCATAGGAGCGATAGAAGTCGGCGCCGATCTTGTCCATCTTGTTGCAGAAGATCATGCGCGGGACGTGGTACTTGTCCGCCTGGCGCCACACGGTCTCGGTCTGCGGCTCAACACCTGCGTTGGCGTCGAGCAGCGCAATGGCGCCGTCGAGGACGCGCAGCGAACGCTCGACTTCAATGGTGAAGTCGACGTGGCCGGGGGTGTCGATGATGTTGAAACGGCGCTGCTTGCCGTCACGGCCTTTCCAGAAGGTCGTGGTCGCAGCGGACGTGATCGTGATGCCGCGTTCCTGCTCCTGCTCCATCCAGTCCATGGTGGCAGCGCCGTCATGGACTTCGCCGATCTTGTGCGACTTGCCCGTGTAATACAGGATGCGCTCAGTGGTCGTGGTCTTGCCGGCGTCGATATGCGCCATGATACCAAAGTTACGGTAGTCTTCGATCTTGTATTCGCGGGCCATGGGAGGTGCCTCTCAGTCGTTCGTTCGCGCTGTTACCAGCGGTAATGCGCGAAGGCGCGGTTGGCTTCCGCCATCTTGTGGGTGTCTTCACGCTTCTTCACGGCGGTGCCGCGGTTGTTAGCCGCGTCCATCAGCTCGCCCGAGAGGCGATCGATCATGGTGGTCTCGTTGCGGTTGCGGGCGGCAGTGATCAGCCAACGAATGGCGAGAGCCTGACGACGCTCAGGGCGCACATCGACCGGAACCTGGTAGGTGGCGCCGCCGACACGACGCGAACGCACTTCCACGTGAGGCGCGACATTGTCGAGAGCCTGATGGAAGACCGTGACCGGCTCCTGCTTGGTCTTAGCCTGGACCTGGTCGAGCGCACCATAGACGATCGTTTCGGCGATCGACTTCTTGCCGTCATACATAACGGCATTCATGAACTTGGTGACAACCAGATCGCCAAACTTGGGATCCGGGTTGATTTCGCGCTTATCTGCACTGTGACGACGGGACATGGTTCTTGTCTCTCAAACTTTTGGCCGGCGCTCTATTACGCGGAGAACCTCGCGCAGCGCCAAAATTGCAGAACCCGAATTACTTCGGACGCTTCGCACCGTACTTCGAACGGCGCTGCTTGCGGTTCTTCACACCCTGCGTGTCGAGCACGCCGCGGATGATGTGATAGCGCACACCCGGAAGGTCCTTCACGCGGCCGCCGCGGATCATGACCACGGAGTGCTCCTGAAGGTTGTGGCCTTCGCCGGGGATGTAGCCGATCACTTCAAAACCATTGGTCAGGCGGATCTTTGCGACCTTACGCAGAGCCGAGTTCGGCTTCTTCGGCGTCGTCGTGTAGACGCGCGTGCAAACGCCCCGCTTCTGCGGGTTGGCCTGCATGGCCGGCACCTTGTTGCGCTTCACCGGCGCTATGCGCGGCTTGCGGATCAGCTGGTTGACGGTAGGCATTAAACCCTCTTGTCTCTCAATTCCGTGTCTCAAGCCCGTTCAGGGCGGCTTCAAGCGCAAAATCCATACGCGAATTCGGGCCACAAACCGCGTTTTGCGGTCTTGCCCGAACAAAGGCAGAGGAAGCGAATCCGCTTCATGCACGCCGGAAATGTCTTCTCGCTCGTAAAAACGAACCCTGTTTGAGGTGAACTCCGAAACTCGTCGCTTCGGAAAGACCAACCTCACATCGGCTCAGACGACGCGGTATCTACTCGCATGACCGCGAACCGTCAACCCCGTCCCCGTAAAATCCTTAACGAAACCGGGGCTTCGGGCGGCGTAAAGGGCTCAGAGCAACTTTATTGCGCTGCAACATAGACCGAGCGCCGGTTTGTGACTCTGTTTGCGCTGTCTTGGCCCCACTCTTCATGCGAAAATCGCGAATCCCCCATTAGCGAATCTGAATCAAGGGAATCACCATGAACGACAACGACGAACGGCCGGTGACGATCATCACGGGCCGAGTCTGGCGCAAGAAGGGAAGCAAGCCCGAAGGCGTCCACATCATGCTCGTCGCACCAGACGATGATACGGCCGTACGCTCTGCGCTCGACGCGTTGGCGAAGGAAGGCTACGCCGAAGCCGAACTCGACCAGATCGGCGAGATGCAAGGCGAACCCGACGACGAGCCGCATATCTCCGCCTATCAGGGCGCGCTCGAAGGCGAGGTCTCCATCGTCACCTTCAACGAACCGTTTTGACTCTGGCGGATCCAGATGGATGCGCCAAGGTCAGTTGACCGGCCCCGTCCCTCCGATGTCGGCCATCTCCGGTTCGGCGGGCCTTTGGCCGGTGGCGCGATTGACCAGAACGGTCACCAACCAAAGCGCCACGCCGATGCCTATAAGAATGCCGGCGATCTTGTATTGAACGGGATCGCGTCCGGTCCATGGGCCCGCGAAGAAGGCGCAAGCCAAGGCGCCGACGATCGGCAGCAACGTCGGCGTGCGGAAGTGGTCGTGACCGACGCCGTCCTTGCGCAACACGAGGACTGCGATGTTGACTACGGTGAAGACGCCGAGCAGCAGCAAGGCCGTGGTACCTCCCAGTGCCGGGACCTCACCGACGAAGGTGATCAGTGCAAAGGCCAGCAAGGTGGTGAACCCGATCGCAATGTAGGGTGTACGTCGTGATGCATGGACCTTGCCAAGAATTGCCGGCAGGACATGCTCGCGGCTCATGCCATAGACCAGACGGCTGGCCATCAGCATGTTGATGAGTGCGCTGTTGGCGACGGCGAACATGGTGATGAAGCCGAAAATCCAGACCGGAAAATTCGGCGCGCCAGCCTGGACGACCTTGAGCAATGGCGTCTCGCCCTCGCCCAGTTCCTGTGGTGGCACCAGCGTGATCGCCGAGATCGACACCAGCACGTAGATGACACCGGTGATCAGCAATCCGGTCAACAACACTTTCGGGAAGATGCGCGTGGGGTCCTTGCACTCCTCGGCCATGTTGACCGAGTCCTCGAAGCCGACCATGGCGAAGAAGGCAAGCGTGGTCGCCGCAATCACCGACCAGAACGCGCTGCGGTCGGGTGCCGAGTGGAACTGGGTGATGCGGGAAACATCGCCCTCGCCCGCACCAATGGCCCAAAGGCCTATGACAATGATGATCATCAGGCCGGTGAATTCGACGCAGGTCAACACCACGTTGGCCTTGACGCTTTCACCGACGCCGCGAAAGTTCACCGCAGCCACGATCGCCATGAATGCCAAGCCGATGAGCGTTATGCCATAGGTTCCGGTCAACCCCAGGTCGAAGGCGCCCGACAAGTTGGCGGCGAAGGCACGTGAGGCGGTCGATGCCGAAGTAATGCCCGAGCACATCACGGCAAAGGCAACGATGAACGTGATGAAGTGGATTCCGAAAGCCTTGTGGGCGTAAAGGGCCGCACCTGCAGCCTTGGGATATTTGGTGACCAGTTCAAGATAGCTGAACGCGGTGATGACGGCGACGATGAAGGCGACCAGGAACGGAAGCCAGACGACGCCGCCGACCTGCTTGGCCACCTGCCCCGTCAGCGCGTAGATGCCGGTGCCCAAGATATCGCCGACGATGAAGAGCAGGAGCAGCCACGGCCCCATGACACGATGGAGGCTCGGCTCGACCGACACCGCCTGTCCTTTCTCAATGGAGGGGACGTCGGTCATCGGGCACTCCTCTCAGGGCTGATGGCTTCCAAGAAGAGGCTATTTTCGTGGGACAGAGATGTCAAACAGCACATCGCCGGACCGACTGACTCCAAACCATGAAAAAAGGGGGCCGAAGCCCCCTTTTCCATTGTTGCAGAACGGCGCCCTTACTGAGCGGCGTTGACCATGTCGGTCAGGATCGGCTCGGCGACTTCGGCGCCCGACAGCTTACGACGTTCGTCGAGGATCAACTCGTCGCGCGAGGTGGCGATGCGCCGGATCTGGCTCATCATGCCGCCCGTACCGGCCGGGATAAGACGGCCGACGATGACGTTTTCCTTCAGACCCTGCAGCATGTCGGTCTTGCCGGCGACCGCAGCTTCCGTCAGCACCCTGGTCGTTTCCTGGAAGGAAGCGGCCGAGATGAAGGACGGCGTCTGCAGCGATGCCTTGGTGATGCCGAGCAGAACCGGCTGACCTTCGGCAGGCTTCTTGCCTTCCTCGATCAGGCGATCGTTGATCTCATCGAACTCGATGACGTCGACGTGGTCGCCCGGAATGTAGACCGAGTCACCCTGAGCGGTGATTTCGATCTTCTGCAGCATCTGGCGAACGATAACCTCGATGTGCTTGTCGTTGATCGACACGCCCTGCAGTCGGTAGACTTCCTGGATTTCGTTGACGAGGTAGGAAGCAAGCGCTTCCACGCCCTTGATCGCCAGGATGTCGTGTGGCGCAGGATTGCCGTCGAGGATGTAGTCGCCCTTTTCGATGGCGTCGCCGTCCTGGAGATGGAACGGCTTGCCCTTCGGGATCAGGTATTCGACCGGCTCAAGCGTCGAGTCATGCGGCTCGATGATGATGCGGCGCTTGTTCTTGTAGTCGCGGCCAAAACGGACCGTACCGTCGATCTCGGCGATGATAGCGTGATCCTTCGGACGGCGGGCTTCGAAGAGCTCGGCAACACGCGGCAGACCGCCGGTGATGTCCTTGGTCTTCGCGCTTTCCATCGGGATACGCGCCAGCACGTCGCCAGGACGAACGTGGGCACCCGGCTCGACCGAGAGAATGGCCTCGACCGAGAGCAGGAAGCGGGCATCGCCGCCCTTCGACAGCTTGCCGACCTTGCCCTTGGAGTCCTGAACGACCATCGCGGGCTTCAGATCGTTGCCGCGCGGGGTCGAACGCCAGTCGATGACCTCACGCTTGGTGATGCCGGTCGACTCGTCGGCCGTTTCCTGAACGGAAATGCCGTCGACCAGATCCTCGAACGCCACGCGGCCTTCGATTTCGGTGAGGATCGGACGGGTGTAGGGATCCCACTCGGCAATACGCTGGCCGCGCTTCACCTTGTCGCCGTCGTCCACGAAGATACGCGAACCATAGGTGACGCGGTGCGTGGCACGCTCCTTGCCGGCTTCGTCGAGGATCAGGATCGCCATGTTGCGGCCCATCACGACGAGGTTGCCGTCGGAATTGCGGACCACGTTGCGGTTGCGGATCTCGACCTTGCCCTCGTACGAAGCTTCGAGGAACGAGCTGTCGACCACCTGTGCGGTACCGCCCATGTGGAAGGTACGCATGGTGAGCTGCGTGCCCGGCTCGCCGATCGACTGAGCGGCGATGACGCCGACAGCTTCGCCCTGGTTGACAGGGGTACCGCGTGCCAGGTCGCGACCGTAGCAGACCGCGCAGACGCCGACCTTGACTTCGCAAGTCAGTGCCGAGCGGATGCGAACCGACTGGACGCCAGCCTTTTCGATCACCTCGACGTCGCGCTCGTCCATCAGGGTGCCAGCCTTCACCAGCAGATCGCCAGTGACCGGATGGTTGATGTCGTCGAGCGACGTACGGCCGAGGATACGCAGGCCGAGCGACGCGACCACCTGGCCGGCATCGACGATCGGCTGCATGGTGAGGCCCTTGTCGGTGCCGCAATCAACCGAATTGACGATGCAGTCCTGTGCCACATCGACGAGACGACGCGTCAGGTAGCCGGAGTTAGCCGTCTTCAGAGCGGTATCCGCGAGACCCTTACGGGCACCGTGGGTCGAGTTGAAGTACTCGAGAACCGTCAGACCCTCCTTGAAGTTGGAAATGATCGGCGTCTCGATGATTTCACCCGACGGCTTGGCCATCAGGCCGCGCATACCGGCGAGCTGGCGCATCTGGGTGGGCGAACCGCGCGCACCGGAGTGCGACATCATGTAGATCGAGTTCATCGGCTTCTGACGGCCGTTGTCTTCGAACTCCACCGCCTTGATGCGGGCCATCATTTCGTCGGCGACCTTTTCCGAGCACTTGGCCCAGGCGTCAACGACCTTGTTGTACTTCTCGCCCTGCGTGATCAGGCCGTCATTGTACTGCTGCTCATATTCCTTGGCGAGCGCCTCGGTATCAGCAACCAGCTTCTCCTTGGTATCCGGGATCAGCATGTCGTCCTTGCCGAACGAAATGCCGGCGCGGCAGGCATGTGCGAAGCCGAGAGCCATGATGCGATCGCAGAAGATGACCGTCTCTTTCTGACCGCAGTGGCGGTAGACGGTGTCGATCATCTTGGAGATGTTCTTCTTGGTCATCTCCTGGTTGGCGGTATCGTAAGGCACGTTGACGTTCTTCGGCAGCAGTTCGCCGATGATCATGCGGCCAGGCGTCGTTTCATGGATGTGCGACACGACGTTGCCTTCGGCGTCGACCGTGCGGAAACGACCCTTGATCTTAGCGTGCAGCGTGACGGCCTTGGTCTCGAGCGCGTGTTGGAGTTCGCCCATGTCGGCAAACACCATGCCCTCACCCGGCTCGTTCTGGTTGACGATCGAGAGATAGTAGAGACCGAGAACCATGTCCTGCGAAGGAACGATGATCGGTGCGCCGGAAGCAGGGTGCAGGATGTTGTTGGTCGACATCATCAGCACGCGTGCTTCGAGCTGAGCCTCGAGCGACAGCGGAACGTGAACCGCCATCTGGTCGCCGTCGAAGTCGGCGTTGAAGGCCGTGCAGACGAGCGGGTGCAGCTGGATCGCCTTGCCTTCGATCAGAGTGGGTTCGAAGGCCTGGATGCCCAGGCGGTGCAGCGTCGGCGCGCGGTTGAGCAGCACCGGATGCTCGCGGATGACCTCGTCGAGGATATCCCAGACTTCCGGCTTTTCCTTCTCGACCAGCTTCTTGGCCTGCTTGACGGTCGAGGAGTAACCCTTGGCGTCGAGGCGGGCGTAGATGAACGGCTTGAACAGCTCGAGCGCCATCTTCTTCGGCAGGCCGCACTGGTGCAGCTTGAGCTCCGGACCGGTCACGATGACCGAACGGCCGGAATAGTCGACGCGCTTGCCGAGCAGGTTCTGACGGAAGCGGCCCTGCTTGCCCTTGAGCATGTCGGACAGCGACTTCAGCGGGCGCTTGTTGGCACCGGTGATGACGCGGCCACGGCGGCCGTTGTCGAACAGTGCGTCGACGGCTTCCTGCAGCATGCGCTTTTCGTTGCGGATGATGATCCCCGGCGCGCGGAGCTCGATCAGACGCTTCAAGCGGTTGTTGCGGTTGATGACGCGGCGATAGAGATCGTTCAGGTCGGACGTCGCAAAGCGGCCGCCATCGAGCGGAACCAGCGGACGCAGGTCCGGCGGGATCACCGGCACGACCTTCATGATCATCCACTCGGGACGGTTGCCCGACTCCATGAAGTTCTCAACGACCTTGAGGCGCTTGAGGTACTTCTTCTGCTTCAGTTCCGACGTCGTCGTGGCGAGTTCGGAGCGCAGATCACCTGCGATCTTTTCGAGATCCATCGAGGCGAGGAGATCGTGGATGGCTTCAGCGCCGATCATGGCGGTGAAGGAATCTTCGCCATACTCGTCGACGGCCAACTGGTACTCTTCCTCGCCAAGGAGCTGGTGCTCCTTGAGCGCGGTGAGGCCCGGCTCGGTGACGATGTAGTTCTCGAAATACAGGACGCGCTCGATATCCTTGAGCGTCATGTCGAGCAGCGTGCCGATGCGGCTCGGCAGCGACTTCAGGAACCAGATGTGGGCAACGGGCGCGGCCAGTTCGATATGGCCCATGCGTTCGCGGCGAACGCGCGACAGCGTCACTTCCACGCCGCACTTTTCGCAGATGACGCCCTTATACTTCATGCGCTTGTACTTGCCGCACAGGCACTCGTAGTCCTTGATCGGCCCGAAGATGCGGGCGCAGAACAGCCCGTCACGCTCCGGCTTGAAGGTGCGGTAGTTGATCGTCTCCGGCTTTTTGATTTCGCCGAACGACCAGGACAGAATCTTCTCAGGGCTGGCGAGCGAAATCCGGATGGAATCGAACACCTGCGCAGGCGCCTGGGGGTTGAAGAGATTCATGACCTCTTGGTTCATGCCGTTCTCCTTTTCGGGGCCCTCGAAAGCCCCTTGTCATCATGTGCGGGCCAGAGCGCCCGCCAGCTGTGTCGGCCGTCGCCGAAAAATTCTCATCATTCGAGCACGATCTTGACCGAAAACGGCACCCGTTCTGCGGGATCATGCTCTGGCGGCGACGCCGCGGGAAGATCCCGCGGCGCGCCTTTGGTGCTTACTCGGCTGCGTCGGGCAACCGGTGTGGGGTCTCGTCGATCTTGGTATTCTCAAGCTCGACATTGAGGCCCAGCGAACGCATTTCCTTGACGAGAACGTTGAAGCTCTCGGGGATGCCCGCTTCGAACGTGTCGTCGCCGCGCACGATCGCCTCGTAGACCTTGGTACGCCCTGCCACGTCGTCCGACTTCACGGTCAGCATTTCCTGCAGCGTGTAGGCGGCGCCGTAGGCTTCGAGTGCCCAGACCTCCATTTCGCCGAAGCGCTGGCCACCGAACTGCGCCTTGCCGCCCAGCGGCTGCTGGGTAACGAGCGAGTAAGGTCCGATCGAACGGGCGTGGATCTTGTCGTCGACCAGGTGGTGAAGCTTGAGCATATAGATATAGCCCATGGTCACCTTGCGGTCGAACGGCTCACCAGTACGGCCATCGTACAACTGCGACTGACCGGACGTGTGCAGACCCGCCTGCTCCAACATGATGTTGATGTCGGCTTCATGCGCTCCGTCGAACACCGGGGTCGCGATTGAGACGCCACGCTTCATCTGCTCGCTGAGGCGAACGATGCTTTCGTCGTCATATTCGCGAACCGGCTCATTGCGGTCGTTGGCCGGAATGAAGCTCTCGAGCGTCTCGCGCAGCGGCTTGATATCGCCACCCGCCTTATACGCCTCGATGAGTTCACCGATCTTCTTGCCCATGCCTGCGCATGCCCAGCCCAGATGTGTTTCCAGAATCTGGCCGACATTCATGCGCGAAGGCACGCCGAGCGGGTTGAGCACGATGTCCGCATGCGTTCCGTCTTCGAGGAACGGCATGTCCTCGACAGGAACGATACGCGACACGACACCCTTGTTGCCGTGACGGCCGGCCATCTTGTCGCCGGGCTGCATCTTGCGCTTCACCGCAACGAAGACCTTGACCATCTTCATGACGCCGGGCGGCATCTCGTCGCCGCGCTGCACCTTTTCGACCTTGTCCATGAAGCGCTGCTCGAGCTGCTTCTTGGAGTCGTCGTACTGGCCGCGCAGAGCTTCAAGCTCGCCCTGCATCTTTTCGTCTTCGACGGCGAACTGCCACCACTGCGAACGCGGGTAGTCGTCCAGCGTCTCCTTGGCGACGGTCGAGCCCTTCTTGAAGCCCTTCGGTCCGGCGATCGCGTCCTTGCCGACGAGCATGTCGTTCAGGCGGCTGTAGACGTTGCGGTCGAGGATGGCCTGCTCGTCGTCACGGTCCTTGGCGAGACGCTCGATTTCCTCGCGCTCGATGGCCATGGCGCGTTCGTCCTTCTCCACGCCGTGGCGGTTGAAGACGCGAACTTCGACG
The DNA here is from genome assembly GCF_003148805.1 of Aminobacter sp. AP02. GTDB lineage: Bacteria > Pseudomonadota > Alphaproteobacteria > Rhizobiales > Rhizobiaceae > Aminobacter. Next base: position 92,116 of record NZ_QGGX01000013.1, on the reverse strand, counting down.
ATGGTGCCGTAGGTTCCGGGCGGCATGCGCATGGAGGTGTCACGCACGTCCGAGGCCTTTTCACCGAAGATGGCGCGCAGAAGCTTTTCTTCCGGCGTCATCGGGCTTTCACCCTTCGGCGTGATCTTGCCAACCAGGATGTCACCTGGCTGCACTTCCGCGCCGATGTAGACGATGCCGGCTTCGTCGAGGTTCTTCAGCGCTTCTTCCGAAACGTTCGGAATGTCGCGGGTGATTTCCTCAGGCCCAAGCTTCGTATCGCGGGCCATGACCTCGAACTCCTCGATATGGATCGAGGTGAAGACGTCGTCGGCCACGATGCGCTCGGAGAGCAGGATCGAGTCTTCGTAGTTGTAGCCGTTCCAAGGCATGAACGCGACGAGCACGTTGCGGCCGAGCGCCAGATCGCCAAGCTCGGTCGACGGACCGTCGGCGATGATGTCGCCCTTGTTGACCCGGTCACCCATGCGGACCAGCGGACGCTGGTTGATGCAGGTGTTCTGGTTCGAACGCTGGAACTTCATCAGGCGGTAGATGTCGACGCCGGACTTGCCCGGATCGAGGTCTTCGGTAGCGCGGATAACGATACGGGTCGCGTCGACCTGGTCGACGATACCGCCGCGGCGAGCGCCGATGGCAGCACCCGAGTCACGGGCGACGATCGGCTCCATGCCGGTGCCGACGAACGGGGCTTCGGCACGCACCAGCGGCACGGCCTGACGCTGCATGTTCGAGCCCATCAGAGCGCGGTTGGCGTCGTCGTTTTCCAGGAACGGAATCAGCGCAGCTGCGACAGACACCATCTGCTTGGGCGAAACGTCCATAAGGTCGACGTTTTCGCGCGGCGCCATCATCACTTCGCCGGCGTTACGGCAAATGACGAACTCGTCAACGAAGTGGCCGTTCTTGTCGAGCGCGGCGTTGGCCTGTGCAACGAAGTGCTTGGCCTCTTCCATGGCAGACAGATAGACGACCTCGTTGGTCAGCTTGCCGTCGACGATCTTGCGGTACGGGCTTTCGATGAAGCCGTACTTGTTGACGCGCGCGAAGGTAGCCAGCGAGTTGATCAGACCGATATTCGGGCCTTCCGGCGTTTCAATCGGGCAGATACGGCCGTAGTGGGTCGGATGCACGTCGCGGACTTCGAAGCCAGCGCGCTCGCGGGTCAGACCACCGGGTCCAAGCGCCGAAAGACGACGCTTGTGGGTGATCTCCGACAGCGGGTTGGTCTGATCCATGAACTGCGACAGCTGCGAGGATCCGAAGAACTCGCGCACTGCGGCAGCCGCCGGCTTGGCGTTGATCAGGTCCTGCGGCATGACCGTGTCGATTTCGATCGAGGACATGCGTTCCTTGATCGCGCGCTCCATGCGCAGCAGGCCGACGCGGTACTGGTTTTCCATCAGCTCGCCGACCGAACGGACACGACGGTTGCCGAGGTTGTCGATGTCGTCGATCTCGCCCTTGCCATCGCGCAGTTCGACAAGGGTCTTGACCACGGCAAGGATGTCATCCTTGCGCAGAACACGAACGGTGTCTTCGGCGTCGAGTTCCAGGCGCATGTTCATCTTGACGCGGCCGACGGCCGACAGGTCGTAGCGCTCGGCGTCGAAGAACAGCGAATTGAACATCGCTTCAGCGGTGTCGATCGTGGGCGGTTCGCCCGGGCGCATGACACGATAGATGTCGAACAGCGCGTCCTGGCGGCTCTCGTTCTTGTCGACCGTGAGCGTATTGCGAATGTAGCCGCCGACATTGATGTGGTCGATGTCGAGGATATTGATCTCTTCTTCGCCGGCCGAGAGCAGAACCTTCAGGGTCTTCTCGTCGATCTCATCGCCAGCTTCGAGGAAGATCTCGCCGGTAGCGTAGTTGACGATGTCCTCGGCGAGATAGCTGCCGAAGAGGTCATCTTCGGTCGCCTTGATCGCCTTCAGGCCCTTTTCGGCAAGCTGCTTGGCCTGACGAGCCGTGATCTTCTTGCCGGCTTCGACGACGATTTCGCCGGTGTCGGCATCGACCAGGTCGCCGACAGCCTTCAGGCCACGGAAACGCTCGACCGAGAACGGGATGCGCCAGTGGTCGCCCGACTTCTTGTAGGTGATCTTGTTGTAGAAGGTCGACAGGATCTCTTCGCCGTCCATGCCCAGCGCCATCAGCAGCGACGTCACCGGAATCTTGCGGCGACGGTCGATACGGGCGTGGACGATGTCCTTGGAGTCGAACTCGATGTCGAGCCACGAACCGCGATAGGGAATGACGCGCGCGGCAAACAGAAGCTTGCCCGACGAGTGCGACTTGCCCTTGTCGTGATCGAAGAACACGCCAGGCGAACGGTGCATCTGCGAGACGATGACGCGCTCGGTGCCGTTGACGATGAAGGTGCCGTTGGACGTCATGAGCGGCATGTCGCCCATGTAGACGTCCTGCTCCTTGATGTCCTTGATCGACTTGGCGCCGGTGTCTTCGTCAATATCGAACACGATCAGGCGCAGCGTCACCTTGAGCGGCGCAGCGAAGGTCAGATCGCGCTGACGGCACTCGTCGACGTCGAATTTCGGTGCTTCGAACTCATACTTGACGAACTCCAGCATCGACGCGCCGGAGAAGTCAGAGATCGGGAAGACCGACTTGAAAACGGCCTGCAGTCCTTCATCCGGACGGCCGCCCTTGGGCTCGTCCACCATCAGGAACTGATCGTATGATGCCTTTTGAACCTCGATGAGGTTCGGCATCTCCGCAACTTCGGGGATCTTCCCGAAGAACTTGCGTACGCGTCTGCGGCCATTGAAAGTCTGGATCTGGGCCATCGTCGCTCCTTGCTGCCTTTCTTGGGGTGAGCGTCGCTAATGCTCACCTTGCATTTTCGCGCCGCCTCGGCGGCGGCCTATCCAAAACGGTTGAAAACCCGTTTCCTGAAAGCCGCTTGCGGCCATCAGGAAATAGGTTCCCCACAATCCCCCGGGTCACGGGAGCCGGTGGGCGGCATTGGAGCCGCCCACCGAAACCGTGAGCTTACTTAAGCTCGATCTTGGCGCCAGCTGCTTCCAGCTGAGCCTTGAGCTTCTCGGCGTCAGCCTTCGAGACGCCTTCCTTGATCGGCTTCGGAGCGCCTTCGACGAGGTCCTTGGCTTCCTTGAGGCCCAGGCCGGTGATGGCGCGGACTTCCTTGATGACTTCGATCTTCTTGTCGCCGGCAGCTGCCAGGATGACATCGAACTCGGTCTTCTCTTCAGCCGGAGCAGCAGCAGCGCCGCCAGCAGCAGCAGCAACAGCCACAGGAGCTGCAGCCGAAACGCCCCACTTCTCTTCGAGGAGCTTCGACAGCTCAGCCGCCTCAAGGACGGTCAGAGCCGACAGGTCGTCAACGATCTTTGCGAGATCAGCCATTTTTCTATTCCTTCAATCAGTTCGAACGTGTGTTGATGATAGCGAGGAACGGCCTCATGCCGCCTCGTCCTTCCGGGCATAAGCGCCAATGACGCGCGCGACCGAAGCCGCCGGCGCATTGACGATCTGGGCGATCCGGGTAGCCGGGGTGGCGATCATGCCAACCAGCTTTGCACGCAGCTCGTCGAGCGAAGGGAGCGAGGCGAGAGCCTTCACACCATCGGCGTTGAGCAGGGTCGTGCCCATCGAACCGCCAAGGATGACAAGCTTGTCATTGGTCTTGGCGAACTCGGACGCGACCTTCGGCGCTGCAATCGGATCTTCCGAATAAGCAACCAGCGTCTGTCCCTTGAACAGATCGATGATGTTTTCGGATTCCGTGCCCTGAAGAGCGATCTTGGCGAGGCGGTTCTTCGCGACTTTGACGGTGCCGCCGGCCTGACGCATCTTCACGCGAAGATCGTTCATTTGCGCGACGGTGATACCGGCATAGTGGGCCACGACGACTGAACCCGCGTTCGAGAACGCGTCATTCAGGCCCGTGACGAGTTCGCGTTTTTCCGCTCTGTCCACTGCCTATCTCCAGTTGACCGCTTCCCATTTGCGGGGTTGGCGGTCGGGTTGCCTTTTGCCGGGCGGCCAATCCAGAAAATTCCAGATCACCCGAACGGCGCTCGAGGATCCTGCCCCCTTTCGCCACACCGACGGGCTTGCGGCCCGGCGCGATGCGCAGACAAAAGGCAAACACGGTTCGAACCTTTCATTGGAGCAAAGGCTCCTTTGTCTGGTCTTCACCCGTCTCATGCAGGCCCATTCGAATTAAGGACCAAGGGTCGCTTGGACCGCCTGCAATCTCGGACAGGATTTCGAAAGTTGTTGCCAACTTCCGAAACTCCGGGCCCTGAGGCCCGGAATTCTTTCCTTGGATCAGCCCTTTTCCAGCTGACCCAAATTCAACAATCAGGACACAACGAGCGTGCCCAAGTCGACCTTGAGGCCAGGTCCCATCGTCGAGGTGACGGACACCTTCTTGACGTAAACGCCCTTGGCGCCAGCCGGCTTTGCCTTGTTGACCGCGTCAGCGAAAGCACGGACGTTTTCTTCCAGCGCCTTGACGTCGAACGAGACCTTGCCGACGCCAGCGTGGATGATGCCGGCCTTCTCGACGCGGAACTCAACAGCGCCGCCCTTCGAAGCCTTGACGGCCGCAGCGACGTCAGTGGTCACGGTGCCGACCTTCGGGTTCGGCATCATGCCGCGCGGGCCAAGCACCTTACCGAGACGACCGACCAGCGGCATCATGTCGGGGGTGGCAATGCAGCGATCGAACTCGATCTGGCCCTTCTGGACGATATCGACGAGATCTTCCGCACCGACGATGTCCGCACCGGCAGCGCGGGCTTCATCAGCCTTTGCGTCCCTTGCGAACACCGCGACACGAACCGTACGGCCCGTGCCGTTCGGCAGGTTGACCACGCCGCGGACCATCTGGTCAGCGTGGCGCGGGTCGACGCCGAGGTTCATGGCGACTTCGATGGTCTCGTCGAACTTGACCGACGAACGTGCCTTCAAAAGCTCGATGGCTTCACCAAGGCCGTAAGCCTTGTTCGCATCGATGCCTTCGCGGGACTTGGAAACGCGCTTTGCAATCTTAGCCATGATCTCAGCCCACCACTTCCAGGCCCATCGAACGAGCCGAGCCTTCGACCATCTTGATGGCGGCTTCGATGTCGTTCGCGTTGAGGTCCTTCATCTTGACTTCGGCGATCTCGCGCACCTTGGCGCTGCTGATCTCGCCAGCCTTGATCTTGCCCGGCTCCTTCGAACCCGACTTGAGGTTGGCAGCCTTCTTCAGGAAGTAGGCCACCGGCGGCGTCTTCATGACGAAGGTGAACGACTTGTCCTGATAATAGGTGATCACGACCGGGATCGGCGATCCCTTCTCAAGCTCCTGGGTCTGCGCGTTGAACGCCTTGCAGAACTCCATGATGTTGATGCCACGCTGACCAAGCGCCGGACCGATCGGGGGCGACGGCGTCGCCGAACCCGCGGAAACCTGGAGCTTGAGCTGGCCCGCAACTTTCTTAGCCATCTCTTTCCTGCTTTCGTTTTATGCCGGATGACCCGGCGGTTGCAGTTCGGTGGTCCGAATAAGGCAACCGGCTAAGCCGCCTCTTCTCCCACCATGCTTGCGCCAGGCATGCGCCTGACACCGCCCATCACCAACAGAGGCGACAGGCGCTTCGATCAACCCTTTTCGACCTGACCGAATTCGAGATCGACAGGCACGGCGCGCCCGAAGATCGAAACTTCCACCTTGAGGCGTGCACGCTCCTCGTCCACTTCCTGGACGAAACCATTGAACGACGCGAACGGACCATCCGAAACGCGAACGGCCTCGCCGATCTCGAACGTGACCGAGGGCTTGGGGCGCTCAACACCTTCCTGAACCTGGTTCAGGATGCGCTGGGCCTCCGATTCCGTGATTGGCACCGGCTTCGAATCACCAAGGAAACCAGTGACCTTCGGCGTGTTCTTCACGAGAGAGAAAACCGCGTCGCTTAGATGAGCCTTCAAAAGCACATAGCCCGGGAAGAACTTGCGCTCGGCATCGACCTTGCGACCGCGACGAACCTCAACAACCTTCTCGGTCGGAACGACGATCTGTTCGATCTGGTCGCTCAGGCCCTTCTGCTTGGCCTTGTGCTCGATATCCTCAGCGACCTTCTTTTCGAAGTTCGAATAGGCGTGGACGATATACCAGCGCGCAGTCATTCAGGAATTCTCCGTATTCGCAGCCTTAGCGGCCCATGCCCAGGATCTGCTCGACAGCGAATGCCATCAGCTGGTCAGCGGCAAAAAAGAAAATCATCGCAATAATCGCAAAGCCGAGAACCATGACCGTCGAGATCATGGTTTCGCGCCGCGACGGCCACGTCACCTTCGCCGTTTCCGACCTTACCTGCTGCAGAAAGGTGAAGGGGTTCGTGGTTTTCGCCATGTGCCGCTCTGCTTTCAACGTCCGTTGACCGGACTTCTGGATGACCCCGTGACCGGGAGATGCGCTGCATAGCCGTCACTTCGCGCCGAATCAGCGCAAACATTTCGCCCATGCAATTCGGACGCGTAAAGCCGGATCCCCAGCTCCACGCGCCGCGTGTCTGTTTCGCCTACATAAAACCGATTCTCTTTCCACGCAAGTGGCAGGAGTCCGCTTTACGTTTAAACGCCGCATCGGAACCATCCAGTCGTCCCGTCCCGGCTATTGAAAGTCTGTTATGCCTGAATCAGCGAGTTCTGGCAAGACTGGCACGGGCAGCAGGGCTCGAACCTACGACCTGCGGTTTTGGAGACCGCCGCTCTACCAACTGAGCTATGCCCGTGCATTGCGCCGCGCATCAACTGCGCAGCACCGGCTTCCTAAGGACTTCCACGCCGTCTGTAAAGAGCACAATGTGTGAAGTCGCGAACATTCACAGTTGTGGTTTTGGACTACTGTAGCGAAGCTCGGGCCGCCTCCCCACGAGGCAGTTCAATTGCGCGACGGCGGGTAAGGACCACCACTCATGCGCCAGCCCCAGCGTGGCATCGGCTCGTTGAACTCTGGCCGAACCAGGCTGCGGCATGGACTGGATGATCGTCGCACATGTGGCGGAACACCGGCTCCAGAATCAGATCGTGCCGCGCTTTGGCGCGGAACACATTCGTCGGCCGATCGAGCGCAACTGCCCGACCTGCCCAGTCCTACGATGCCGGCACGTCAGCTCCCATCGCTTTCGTCCCAGTTCGCGTGAAAGCATGCGGGGAGGCGCCGATAGGGGTGCAAAAGAATGCAGCAAGGCAAGGCAGCCCCTACTATTCAAGATCGGCGACCCTGAAAACGCGGCAGCGATCAGGCATCGGATGCTTCTTGCTACGTCGTCAGTCTTGGGACAACGAGGCGCAGTTGTCTGCCGGGGGACTAGTCTTGCAAAGCGCCACCCCAGTCAGCAAGTAAGCGGCATCAAGGCCGGTGATGAGGTCCAAATCATGTAATTCATCTGGCTGAATCTGACGAATGGCCAGGCGCCACTCAGCTTCATTTCGGCAAGAAGAGACAAGCTTATGCCCATTTCACCCAGGTATTTTCCCACTTGGTCGCCAAGGGCTATGGCGTTCTGTGACCGAACGGTGACGTCGCCGACGCTCACAATCGTTGCTGGGCCGGCTAGCCGCCGTACCCCTCCAGCGAGTACGAGGGGACACGCTGCGTTGCAAATTGCACCGATGGCTTCCACCACCCCAAGTTTGGCTCCTGCACCTTGGCAATCTTTCTCCGCGCAGATGGCATATTTCGTTTTGCCCACGGCGACGTCGAGTCTTCTGGCCCTGATCATCCGCCCCTTGCAATGTAGCCTTTGGGCCAAACAAAAAGGGCGACCCGAGGGCCGCCCTTCATGCAATTCACTGAAGCGTCGATTATTCTTTGATCGAAGCGACGATGCCGGCGCCGACGGTACGGCCACCTTCACGGATAGCGAAGCGCAGCTTCTCTTCCATCGCGATCGGCACGATCAGCTCGACATCGACGGTGATGTTGTCGCCGGGCATGACCATCTCGGTGCCTTCCGGCAGCGACACGATGCCCGTCACGTCGGTCGTGCGGAAGTAGAACTGCGGGCGGTAGTTGGTGAAGAACGGCGTGTGACGGCCACCTTCTTCCTTGGTCAGGATGTAGGCTTCAGCCACGAACTTCTTGTGCGGCTTGACCGAACCCGGCTTGCACAGAACCTGGCCACGCTCGACGTCCTCACGGCCAACGCCGCGGATCAGCGCGCCGATGTTGTCGCCGGCCTGGCCCTGATCGAGCAGCTTGCGGAACATTTCAACGCCGGTGACCGTTGTCTTCGACGTTGCCTTGATGCCGACGATCTCGACTTCTTCGCCAACCTTGACGATGCCGCGCTCGACGCGGCCGGTGACAACCGTGCCACGGCCCGAGATCGAGAACACGTCTTCGATCGGCATCAGGAACGGACGGTCGATCGGACGCTCCGGCGTCGGGATGTAGGCGTCAACCGCTTCCATCAGCGCGCGGATGGCGTCTTCGCCGATCTTCTTGTCCGAATCATTGAGCGCAGCAACGGCCGAACCCTTGATCATCGGAATGTCGTCGCCCGGATACTCGTACTTCGACAGCAATTCGCGAACCTCGAGCTCGACCAGCTCGAGCAGCTCGGCGTCGTCGACCAGGTCGACCTTGTTGAGGAACACCACCAGTGCAGGAACGCCAACCTGACGGGCAAGCAGGATGTGCTCGCGGGTCTGCGGCATCGGGCCGTCGGCAGCCGACACGACCAGGATCGCGCCGTCCATCTGGGCGGCACCGGTGATCATGTTCTTCACATAGTCGGCGTGGCCGGGGCAGTCGACGTGGGCGTAGTGACGGTTCGGCGTCTCGTATTCGACGTGCGCGGTCGAAATGGTGATGCCGCGGGCCTTTTCTTCAGGCGCTGCGTCGATCTGGTCGTAGGCCTTGAACTCGCCGAAATACTTGGTGATCGCCGCCGTCAGCGACGTCTTGCCATGGTCGACGTGACCAATCGTGCCAATGTTCACATGAGGCTTATTACGCTCGAATTTACCTTTTGCCATTGTCTCTTTCCTTGGGCATCGGGACCTTGGTTCCGGTCGGATGCGGGGCGATTACCGATAAAGCCCGAAAAAGACAAGCGCCTTTTGGCCAAACGCTGACGTTGCGGCCAAAAGCGGTGCTGCTCTTTCAGTGCAGGACGCACATATGGGGGCAAGCGGATGCAAATAAAAGGCTTCTCGCTCCTGGGAAAAGCGCTGGAGCGGGTAGCGGGAATCGAACCCGCGTATTCAGCTTGGAAGGCTGCTGCTCTACCATTGAGCTATACCCGCACCCTGAGCGCTGCGCGCCTGTTCAGGAGCGAAGTACGCTCTGGTACTGCCTTGCCGCATGTCGAAAGATGAACTTTCGATGCATGCGTCTAATGGCTTCCGGGCCGGCAGTGGTGGAGGAGGTTGGATTCGAACCAACGTAAGCTGAGCTAACGGATTTACAGTCCGTCCCCTTTAACCACTCGGGCACTCCTCCAACTGCTTTGCCGGAGCCATGCAACGAGGCATTTCCAGATCCCGGTGCGAAGCGAAGCGCCCTGCCCCGAAATCTGGGTGGGCTTATGGCGACAAGGATTTGGCCTGTCAACCGGACAGGGTGCGTTTTCATGCGGATTATTCGAAGCGCCTGATAACGGGCCGTATCCAAAGCCGGGAGCTGACGTTATAGCAGGCGCATGAACGATACAAAAAAGCCCGGAACACCCAAGGATAGCCACTACGCCAAGCTCAGGCGCACTTTCCGCGACCAAAAAAGCGGCGGCGCGCCTGCCTTCAGGCCCAAGCGGCCATTGCCGCCCGGCGAGAACGCTCCCGACGGACTGGTGCGGCTTTATGGCCTGCATACGGTGCGGGCGGCGCTCGACAATCCGCGGCGCAAGATTCGTCATATGTGGGTGACCCGCAATGCACAGGAGCGGCTGGAAATCGCCGACCTAAGCGCCCTGCCCTTCGCCGCCGAAATGGTCGAGCCCAAAGACATCGACAAGATCACCGGCACAGACGCCGTTCACCAGGGCGTTCTGGTCGAGGCCGAACCGCTGAAGGCCAAGGCGCTGTCGGCGCTCGGTGATTCGCCGCTGATTCTGGTGCTCGACCAGGTGACCGACCCGCACAATGTCGGAGCGATCATCCGCTCGGCGGTGGCATTCGGCGCCGGCGCATTGATCACAACCCAGCGCCACAGCCCGCATGAAAGTGGCGTACTGGCCAAATCGGCTTCCGGCGCGCTCGAACACATCGACATGATCGAAGTCCGCAATCTCGCCGACGCGCTCGGCGTGCTACACGAGACGGGCTTCCAGACGATCGGGCTTGATTCGGAAGGTCCGGCGGAACTTGAAAAGACGTTTGCGGGCGACAAGGTGGCTCTGGTGCTCGGTGCCGAGGGCAAGGGCCTTCGCCAGAAGACGCGCGAGACGGTGAACGCACTAGCACGGCTGGATATGCCGGGCGCGATTCATTCGCTGAACGTGTCCAATGCCGCCGCCGTGTCGCTTTATGCGGCGAGGAAATTCTTGCGCTGACGCAAGTCCGGATTTGAGGGTGTCGGCGCTGCGGCTTGCTGCTGAAAGCGCAGCGCTACACCGCAGCGTGGTTTCTTCTCAAGCAGCCCTTGACCTTCCACTTGGCGGAAGCCGTAGCCTGTCGGCCAAACGGAGTTACGTCAATGGCACACCGCCTCAAATTCATTCCATTGTCCTCGCTCGCCTTCGCGCTCGCCATTGCCGCGCCGGCCCGCGCGCAAGCAAACACTGTCGCTGACCTCGCGGGGCGCACCCATGTTCACGGGCTCGCATTCGACCGTGCCGAGCCGGCCAACATTCTGATCGCCACGCATCATGGCCTGATGCGCGCGGCAGCCGACGGCAGCGTGAGCGAAATTTCAGACAGCCGCGACGATTTCATGGGTTTCAGTCCGCATCCGACCGACGCTGCCATCCTGTTTGCCAGCGGCCATCCAAAAGGTGGCGGCAATCTCGGCTTCATCAAGTCAAACGACGCGGGAAAAAGCTGGACTCAGATTTCGCCTGGCGCAAATGGACCGGTCGATTTCCACCAGCTGGCCGTCAGCCCTTCGAATCCGAATGTCTTTTATGGTGCGTATGGCAGCATCCAGACTAGCAGTGATGGAGGCGCAACGTGGACAATCGCCGGCGAAGCTCCACCCAAGCTTATCGACCTGACCGTATCTCCGGCCGATCCTTCTGTCGTTTATGCTGCGACTGAAACCGGACTGATGATCAGCCGTGACGGTGCCAAGAGCTGGGACGTGCTGATCGCCGACGTTCCAGTCACAACAGTCGAACTGACCGCCGACGGCACGATCTATGCCTTCGTGCCCGGCCGCGGCCTGCTCAAGGCAACTGAAACCACCCCCAACTTCGAAACGATCGGGCAAGGCCCCGACGGTGCGGGCTATATCCTGCATCTTGCCGCGAACGCCAAGTCACCCGAACGGCTGGTGGCTGTCACCGGAGAACTGGTGATCGTGGTCAGCAGCGATTCTGGAGCGACCTGGAAGACGCTCGGCGCGAAATAGGCGACTTTTGACGGCACGCAAACCCTGAGCGGGTTCCCGCAACCATGGCCGGAACCCGCTCTTCGACGGCTTGGAAAGGCGCGGCTTGGGAACGTTAGGCCGCAACCTCCCTGCCTATGCTGCTTCGTTCTTGACCTCACCGGCTTCCGTGCCGACCTCGAAATTGGCCATGCGCTCAAGCGCGCGCACCAGCGCCGAATGATCTTCCTTCGCCCCTCCATTGGCGGTGCAGGAGTTGAACAGTTCCTGAGTCATCGAGGTGTTGGGCAGCGAGACGCCGAGCGCCTTGGCGCCCTGCAGCGCCAGGTTGAGATCCTTCTGGTGCAGTTCGATGCGGAAGCCCGGGGCGAAGGTGCGCCTGTACATACGCTCGCCATGAACCTCGAGGATGCGCGAGGCAGCCAGGCCGCCCATCAGCGCCTGTCGCACTTTTGCCGGATCCGCACCTGCCTTGGAGGCAAACACCAGCGCTTCGGCAACCGCCTCTATGGTCAATGCCACGACGATCTGGTTGGCAACCTTCGTGGTCTGGCCGACGCCATTGGGGCCGACGAGCGTGATGTTCTTGCCCATTTTCTCGAACACCGGACGAGCACGTTCGAACGGCTTTTCTTCGCCGCCGACCATAATGGTCAGCGACGCCGCCTTGGCACCGACCTCGCCGCCGGAGACCGGCGCGTCGAGATAATCACAGCCGAGCTGATTGATCTTCTTGGCGAATTCTTTCGTCTCGATCGGCGAAATCGAGCTCATGTCTACGACAAGCTTTCCCTCGGAAAGGCCTGATGCCACACCGTTTTCGCCAAACAGGACATCCGCAACCTCCGATGTGTCGGGCACCATCAGTATGATGATGTCGGACGTCCTGGCCAATGCCTGATGACCGGTGACAGATTTCAGCCCCCTGGCAACAAGCTCGGCAGGCAGCGCGCCGCGATGGTCGCTGGCGACAACCTCGTATCCGGCGGCGAGCAGGTGGCCAGCCATCGGCGCGCCCATGATGCCGAGACCGACAAATCCAATCTTTTCCATTTTCCTGTCCTTCAAATCCCGTTCAGGCTGCAGCGCTGCCCTTGTTTGCGAAGCCGGTGAACCAGCCCAGACCTTCGACCGTGCCGGCCTTGGGTTTGTATTCGGCACCGACCCACCCGGCGTAGCCGATGCGGTCGAGGTGTTCGTAGAGGAACGGGTAGTTGATCTCGCCGGTGCCCGGCTCGTGACGTCCTGGGTTGTCAGCCAGCTGCACATGCGCGATGCGGTCGAGGTTGGCCTCGATGGTGCGGGCGAGATCGCCCTCCATGATCTGCATGTGATAGATGTCGTACTGCAGATAGAGATTGTCCGAACCGACCCTTTCGATGATTCCGAGCGCCTGCCTGGTGTTGATCAGGAAGAAGCCCGGAATGTCCCTGGTGTTGATAGGCTCGATCAGGAGGCGGATTCCTGCTGTCTTGAGCTTTTCCGCCGCGAAGGCGAGATTCTCGACGAAGACGTTCTCCAGTACGTCGCGGGCGTTGCCTGCCGGGGCGATTCCGGCCAGGCAATTGACCTGTTCGCAACCAAGCGCATGCGCATAGGTGATCGCCTTGGCCACGCCCTGGCGGAACTCGTGGATGCGGTCGGGGAGCACCGCGATGCCACGTTCGCCCGCCGCCCAATCACCCGGCGGCAGATTGAACAATGCCTGGGTGAGGCCGTTCTTCTTGAGGCGGGCCGCCACGACATCGGGGGCGTGGTCGTAAGGCGCGATGTATTCGACACCCTTGAAACCGGCACGAGCGGCGGCATCGAAGCGGTCGAGAAAGTCATGCTCGCCAAAGAGCATCGACAGGTTGGCTGAAAACTTCGGCATTGGCTTCTTCCCAGTGAATCAGTCGAGCAGCATGATTGCGGTCGGCGCGTCTTCGTTGCTTTCGGCGAGTTCCTCGAACTCGACGACATTGTCGATCTCGACGCCCATGGAGATATTTGTGACGCGTTCGAGGATAAACTCGAGGACGACAGGAACCTGGTGTTCCTTCATGAGTTGCTTGGCCTGCTTGAAGGCTGCGGCGAATTCTTCCGGCTTCCGCACCCGAACGGCCTTGCAGCCCATGGCCTCAGCGACCGCGACGTGATCGACGCCGTAGCCCGCCTCGGGGTCACCTGACCGGTTGATGTTTTCGAACGACAGGCTGACCTCGAAATCCATCGCAAAGCCGCGCTGCGCCTGGCGGATGAGGCCGAGATAGGCGTTGTTCACGACGACATGGAGGTAGGGCAGCTTGTGCTGGGCGCCGACGGCCAGTTCCTCGATCATGAACTGGAAATCGTAGTCGCCAGACAAGGCGACGATGTCGCGGTTCGGATCGGCGGCACGAACACCAAGCGCTGCCGGGAGCGTCCAGCCGAGCGGTCCGGCCTGGCCGCAATTGATCCAGTTGCGCGGCTTGTAGACGTGCAGGAACTGCGCTCCGGCAATCTGCGACAGGCCGATGGTGGTGACATAGGTGGTGTCGCGGCCAAAAGCCTTGTTCATCTCCTCATAGACGCGCTGCGGCTTGAGCGGCACCTGCTCGAAATGGGTCTTGCGCTTCATGGTCTTCTTGCGCGTCTGGCACTCCTTGGCCCATCCGGACCAATCGCGCAGCCTGCCCGCCGTCTTCCACTCGGTGGCGACGTCGAGCAGCATCTTCAAGGCCGCGCCGGCATCAGAAGTCACGCCAAGGTCAGGCGAAAAGACACGGCCGATCTGGGTCGGCTCGATGTCAATGTGGATGAACTTGCGGCCGGCGGTGTATTTGTCCACCGAACCGGTGTGGCGATTGGCCCAGCGATTGCCGATGCCGAGCACGAAGTCGGATGCCAGCATCGTTGCGTTGCCATAGCGATGCGATGTCTGCAGGCCGCACATGCCGGCCATCAGACGATGATCATCAGGAATAGAGCCCCAGCCCATCAGTGTCGGAACCACTGGAATGCCCGATATTTCCGCGAATTCGATTAGGAGATCGGACGCATCGGCATTGATGATGCCGCCGCCGGCGACGATCAGCGGCCTCTCCGCCTCATTGAGCATCGATAGCGCCTTTTCGGCCTGCGCACGCGTCATCGCGGGCTTCTGGACGACCATCGGTTCATAGGTATCTATGTCGAATTCGATCTCGGCGAGTTGGACGTCGACTGGCAGATCGATCAGCACCGGCCCCGGCCTGCCGGTGCGCATCAGATGGAAAGCCTTCTGCAGGGCCATGGGCACCAGATACGGCTCCATCACTGTGACTGCCCATTTGGCGACGGGAGCAGCGATCGCGGCGATGTCGACGGCCTGAAAATCTTCCTTGTTCAGCCGGGCACGCGGCGCCTGGCCGGTGATGCACAGGATCGGGATCGAGTCAGCCGAGGCCGAGTAAAGCCCCGTGATCATGTCGGTGCCGGCCGGCCCGGAGGTACCGATGCACAGGCCGATATGGCCGGCCGCGGTGCGGGTGTAACCTTCGGCCATATGCGATGCAGCCTCGACGTGACGTGCAAGGATGTGGCGGATCGAACCGCGTGCCTTCAGCGCCGAGTAAAACGGGTTGATGGCCGCACCCGGCACACCGAAGGCGCAGGAAATGCCTTCCTTTTCGAGAACGAGGACCGCTGCATCGACAGCACGCATCCTTGCCATGGACTTACCTCCAACGATCAAAACTGAATGTTGGCTGATCGTCTCACCGTGCTCGGGTTTTTGCAATTTTTTCAAAATATTTTTTCATTATTTAGATTGGCACCTTTCACGTTGATTTATCGTGTGTTTTCATTTTTCGTTGCGTCACGCCGCAAAACGAGTGAAAAAGTTTTTTAAACGAATATTGGAGCCTGGCATGGCAACGACCGAAAAGCGCCAACGCGGAAGACCGCGAGCATTCCAGCCGGCGCCCGAGGCCGGATCGGTGCAGTCGCTTGATCGGGCGCTGCGCATCCTTGCCATCGTCGCCCACAGCGATGGGCTTTCGCTGAGCGAGATTTCAGCGGCATCGGACCTTGCCGCGGCGACCGCCTACCGCATGCTGACCACGCTGCAGAACCACGGCATGGTCGAGTTCGAAAGCGACGGCCAGCTTTGGTCGATCGGGGTCGAGACCTATCGCATGGGTGCCGCCTTCCTGCGCCGGCGCAAGCTCGTCGACCGCGCCCGCACCGTCATGCAGGAGCTGATGGAAAAGACCGGCGAAACCGCCAATCTCGGCGTCGCCGAAGACGACTGCGTGGTCTTCGTCAGCCAGGTCGAGACGCACCAGGCTATTCGCGCCTTCTTCCGACCAGGCACGCGCAGCCCCTTCCATGCGTCGGGCATCGGCAAGGCAGTGCTTGCTCATCTCGATCGCGAGCGCGTCAACGCGATCGTTCGCAAGGCTGGCCTTGATGCTTATACCGAACGCACGCTTTCAGAACCGGCGGCCCTTGCCCGCGACCTCGACCAGATCCGCGCGCGCGGCTGGTCGGTGGACGATGAAGAACGTTATCCCGGCATGCGCTGCGTGGCAGCGGCAGTGTTCAACGAATTCGGCGAACCCATTGGCGGCGTTTCGGTTTCCGGACCTACTGTACGCGTGACACCCGAACGCCTAGCCGAAATCGGGCCAATCGTTCGCGCTGCCGCCGCCGAACTGACCAGGATGATCGGCGGCTCGCCAGATGGCGCCTTGCCAAGCATCTGAACTTGACAGCACAACCACAACGGCTGAAGTCAGGGCCGAATTTGCGATGATAAGTGTTGGAAACGAACATGAGCCTGCAGTCCGTCAAAGCCTTCTTCGCCGAGCATGCCCCCGACATCGAAGTCATCGAGACGCCAACTAGCTCGGCGACGGTCACACTTGCGGCCGAGGCCCATGGGGTCGAGCCCGCCCAGATCGCCAAGACCATCTGCCTGCGCGTCGGCGATCGCGTCCTGCTGGTCGTTGCCCGTGGTGACGCCCGCATCGACAACCGCAAATCCCGCGATGCGTTCGGCGGCAAGCCACGCATGCTTGATGTCGAGCAGGTCGCCGAGATCACCGGCCATCCGGTGGGCGGTGTCTGTCCCTTCGGCCTGGCGACACCGCTGCCGATCTATTGCGACGTATCGCTCCGCGCTTATGACGAGGTTGTGCCGGCTGCCGGTGCCACCAATGCGGCAGTCAGGATCGGGGTCGAGCGCATGGCAACGCTGGTCAATGCCGAATGGTGCGACATCTGCCAGGATGCGGCAGGCAAGGCAGAGGCGGAAGCTGCGGAATAGCGCCGCCTTAGCCGGCACCTAAGACGTCCAGCGGAGTTCCGGGCCTTGGTTGTTTGAACGCAACCGACCGCTATACTCGGCAGTATCAATCAGGTTCGGGCGCATCGATGCCACAATTTCTTGGAGGACGCCGTTGGCTGTGGCCGGGTCTCGCTGTGGCGACCCTGGCTGCGGCCATCGTGTTCTTCGGTGGCGCTCTCGCCAACCGGATCTACCTCGACGAGGCGGCATCGCGCGGCCAAACCACACTGCGGCTCGCCGTCGCCGCACTCTCCGGCCAGATGAACCGCTTCGAGCCATTGCCCGAACTGATCGCCGACCATGACGATATCAAGGAGCTGGTCAGCGACCCGGACAATCCGTCACTACGGGCAAGTGCCAACGATTATCTTAAGGAAATCAATGCGCTATTGAAGTCTTCTGACATCTACGTGCTAGTCCCCGGCGGAGAGACGATCGCGGCCTCCAATCACGACCAGCCGATCAGCTTTGTTGGCGAAAACTTCTCTTACCGGCCCTATTACCAGGATGCCATTCGTGGCAATCAAGGGCGCTTCTTTGCGCTCGGCACCACGTCGCTTAAGCGTGGCTATTATTTTTCCTCGCCGATCCGCATCGGCATGGAAATTCGTGGCGTCGTTGTCTTCAAGGTCGACATCGACGCCATCGAGGCGTCGTGGAAAGGCGGCGATCAAGAAATCATCGTCACCGACCCCGAAGGCATCATCTTCATGAGTGGCCGGCCAAGCTGGCTCTACGCCAGCCTCCGCCCGCTGACCGACGAACGCCTTGCCCGTACCGAAGCCTCTCGCCGTTACGCTGACGCTATGCTGCGAGAGCTGCCGGTTGCGCGAAGCGTCACCAATGAAGGCAATTCGCTGCTGCGCATCACCGAAGATGGCAAGTCGCGGGAGTTTCTCGAACTCGCCGAACAGATGCCTGAGGCGCGCTGGACGGTTCGCGTGCTCGCCGACACGGCTTCGGCGCATACGCAAGCACTGGCGGCTGTCATCTCCGCCCTGCTCGCGCTCGGCCTTGCCGGTCTCGGCGGCGCGATCATCCTGCAGCGCCGCGCCCGCCTCACCGAGCGCATGCAGATGCAGCAAAGCGCGCAAGTCGAGCTTGAGCGTAGGGTTGAGGAGCGCACCGCCGATCTGGCACAGGTCAACAGCCGGCTGGAGACCGAAGTTGGCGAACGCCGCGCCACCGAACAGCAGCTCCGCCGGACGCAGGCAGACCTTATCCAGGCCGGCAAGCTCGCAGCCCTTGGTCAGATGTCGGCGGCACTTTCGCACGAATTCAATCAGCCGCTGGCAGCCGTGAAGACCTATGCCGAGAACGCCGCGACCCTGATCGACCGTGCCCGCATCGACGAAGCGCGCGACAATGTCGCCCGCATTTCCAAACTCGCGGATCGGATGGCGTCGATCAGCCGGCACCTCAGGAACTTTGCCCGCAAGCCCAACCAGAAGCTCGGGCCGGTATCACTTGAAGAGGTTGTGCGCGACACCGAAGAAATTGTGGCAGGGCGCCTCAAGGCGGCAGATGCTGTGTTGGTTGTCGACCTTGGTCCGACGCCACTCGCAGTCAAGGCGGGTTCAGTGCGGCTGCAGCAGGTGCTGGTCAATATCGTCACCAACGCTGCCGATGCCGTCGACGGTCTTGCCGACCGGAGCATCGAACTCAGCGCACGGCGCAAAGGCTCGAAAGTGACCATCTCGATTCGCGATCACGGCCCAGGTGTGCCGGCAGCGATTGCCGAACGCATCTTCGATCCGTTCTTCTCAACCAAGGGCGTCGGCAAGGGGCTAGGCCTTGGTCTTTCGATTTCCTATAATATCGTCAAGGACTTCGGTGGGAGTCTTTGCATTTTGAATCACCAAGAAGGTGGCGCCTTGTTCACCATCGAGCTAGACGCGGCGCGTGCGGCCGTCCGTGAGGCTGCGGAATGAAGCCGCCCATCGTTCTTCTGGTTGACGACGAGGACGAACTCAGGCGCTCAACCGCCCAGTCGCTCGATCTTGCCGGCTTCACGGTCGAAGATTTTTCGTCAGCCGAACGCGCGCTCGACTTTGTCACGCAAGGTTTCAACGGCGTGGTCATCACCGATGTGCGCATGCCCGGCATGGACGGCATGACGCTGATGAGCCGGATCCGCGAGATCGACGCCGACATTCCGGTGATCCTTGTCACCGGTCACGGCGATGTGCAGCTCGCCGTTCGCGCGATGCGCGAAGGCGCCTATGATTTTGTCGAAAAACCCTTCGTTACCCAACATCTCACCGAGATGGCGGCGCGCGCCACGGACCGCCGCAACCTGGTGCTGGAAAACCGCGAGCTGCGCGCCGTCGCTGGCAAGCGTGACGACATCGAAGCACGCCTGCCC
Organism: Aminobacter sp. AP02; assembly: GCF_003148805.1. GTDB lineage: Bacteria > Pseudomonadota > Alphaproteobacteria > Rhizobiales > Rhizobiaceae > Aminobacter. The sequence goes on along the minus strand of NZ_QGGX01000013.1, from coordinate 72,928 downwards.
GGCCGCAGCCAGGCAATGGTCGACCTGCGCTACAAGCTGCGCGCTGTCGCCGCGACCGACGCCGATGTTCTGATCATTGGCGACACGGGCACGGGTAAGGAGGTCGCCGCGCGCGCCCTGCACGATATCAGCAGCCGCGCGACAAAACCCTTCGTTGCGATCAACTGTGCCGCCCTGCCTGAAACGCTGATCGAAAGCGAGCTGTTCGGCCATGAGGCTGGCGCCTTTCCGGGCGCGCTCAGGTCACGCTACGGCAAGTTCGAGCATGCGCGCGGCGGCACGGTGCTGCTCGACGAGATCGGTTCGATGCCGGCGGACCTGCAGGTCAAGCTCCTGCGCGTGATCCAGGAACGCGTGATCACCCGCCTGGGCTCCAACGAACCGATCGCGCTCGACGTGCGCTTCGTGGCTACCAGCAAGGTCGATCTCGACGCCGAAGTTGCGGCCGGCCGCTTCCGCGCCGACCTGCTCTATCGCCTCAATGTCGTTACCTTGCGCATGCCGGCCCTTTCGGGCAGGCGCGAGGACGTGCCCCTACTCTTCCTCCAGTTGGCCCGCGAGGCCGCAACCCGTTATAGGCGCGAGGACGTCGAGGTGCCGCCCCTGGCAATTGCTGAAATTGCCCGCCGCGACTGGCCCGGCAACGTGCGCGAACTGCGCAACGCCGCCGACCGCTTCGTGCTCGGCCTTGGCCTGCAATTGCCCGACGGGACAGCCGAGCCAGATGGCAGCGGTGATCGCCTTGCCGACCGAGTCGCCGACTTCGAGAAAAATGCCATCTCGGCAGCTCTTCTTGCCCATGGCGGCAGTCTCAAGCCGGTCTATGAACAGCTCGGAATCTCGCGCAAGACGCTTTACGAAAAGATGCAGCGCTACGGCCTCGGCAAAAACCGCCTGGGTGACAGTGACGCCCAAGAGGCATGATCACCTGTTCCATGTGTGGAAATGCACACATGGCGACGGCGCGATGTAACCTTTTTCACCCATCCGTGTTGCGATTGGGCGAAATTGACCGCTCGTAATGTTCCTCTCGCATTGAAGCGCGCCAATCCCCCTGCTCGTAATTGCCCATCCACCGCCGGCGCCGGGAGGGACCAGGCGCGGGTGGAAGCACAACAGATCCCGGGAGGATTTCATGAAGAGACTGCTCGCCTCGCTGACGGCCGCCGCAACGCTTGCCGTATTCCCGCTCGCCGCCGACGCGCAGGCCTATCCTGAGCGCACCATCACCGTGGTCGTACCGTTCTCGGCCGGTGGCCCGACCGACACGGTCACCCGCCTCGTCGCCGAATCGATGTCCAAGGACCTCGGCCAGCAGGTCATCGTCGAAAACGTCGGCGGCGCCGGCGGAACACTCGGTGCCGGCCGCGTCGCCGCCGCCGATGCGGATGGCTACACGCTTTTGCTGCACCACATCGGCATGGCCACCAGCGCCACGCTCTACCGCAAGCTCGCCTATGACACGCTGAACGCCTTCGAATATGTCGGCCTCGTCACCGAAGTGCCAATGACAATCGTCGCCAAGAAGGACCTCGCACCGACAGACCTCAAGGGCCTGGTCGAATACGCCAAGGCAAACAAGGACACCGTGACAGTCGCCAATGCCGGCATCGGTGCGGCCTCGCATCTGTGCGGCATGCTGTTCATGAGCGCCATCGGCACCCCGCTGGTAACTGTTCCCTACAAGGGCACCGGCCCAGCCATGACCGACCTGCTCGGCGGCCAGGTCGACATTATGTGCGACCAGACCACCAACACCACCAAGCAGATCCAGGGCGGCACCATCAAGGCTTATGCGGTCACCTCTCCCGCGCGCCTCGACGTGCTGAAGGACGTTCCGACCACCAAGGAAGGTGGCCTTGACGGCATGGAAGTCGGCATCTGGCACGGACTCTACGCCCCCAAGGGCACGCCGGCCGAGGTGACCGAGCGGCTGTCCAAGTCGCTGCAGGCAGCCCTAAAGGACCCCAACGTCGTTGCCCGATTTGCCGAACTCGGCACCGCGCCGTCGTCCGAAGCCGACGCCACCCCGGCTGCACTCAAGGCCAAGCTCGAAGGCGAAATCGCCCGCTGGAAGCCGATCATCGAGAGCGCCGGCCAGTTCGCCGATTAAGCGCAAGCGCCTCGGACTTGGGGTGGACAGGCGTCGCCTGGCCACCCCCGCAAGTCCGGTTTCCACTTCGCTCACCTCCCTCTCTGTCCAGGGAGGAGATTGGCAATGCCTCGGCCTGCCGCATTCTCCCTAAAGGACCTGGCCTTTAGCAGGGCGGATGAACCGGCATGGCCAGATGGAACCTCAAAGAGGAAACCATGAACAAGCTTTCCATCGACCCCACCAACGGCGCATGCGGCGCGATCTTCGTTGCCACCGGTGCTTTCTTCGCCGTCCAGTCGCTCGGTCTCGAACTCGGCACAACATTCCGCATGGGACCGGGGTATTTTCCGCTGGTCCTGGCTTCCGTTCTGATCCTGCTCGGCCTCGTCGTCATCGTCCAGGCAACACGAGTTGAAGGCGAGCCGATTGGCCCGGTCGCCTGGCGCGGCATGGCCTTCATCCTGCTGGCGCCGATCTTCTTCGGCCTCACCGTGCGCGGCCTCGGCTTCGTGCCGTCGATCTTCTTGACCTGCCTGATTGCCGCCTTCGCATCGACGCGGATGAAACCGCTGGCCGCCATCATCCTCGCTGCCGGGGTTACGCTGTTTTCGGTCGTCGTGTTCAGCTACGCGCTCGGGCTGCCGTTCCAGCGCTTCGGCCCCTGGCTGCCGTTCTGAGGAGGATGTGATGGAACTCTTCGACAATCTGGCGCTCGGTTTCTCGACCGCTTCGACCATCGCCAACCTCGGCTTCTGCCTGATCGGCGTGTTGCTCGGCACGCTTATCGGCGTATTGCCCGGCATCGGCGCAACCGCCACCATCGCCATGCTGCTGCCAATCACCTTCCAGATCGGCGATCCGGTCTCGTCGTTGATCATGCTCGCCGGTATTTACTATGGCGCGCAATATGGCGGCTCGACCACGGCGATCCTGATCAACATGCCGGGCGAATCCTCATCCGCTGTCACCGCCATCGACGGCTACCAGATGGCACGCAAGGGCCGTGCAGGTGCGGCGCTCGCCATCGCGGCCATCGGCTCGTTCTTCGCCGGCACCGTTTCGACATTCCTCGTCGCCATCTTCGCGCCGCCGCTGACGGCAATTGCGCTGCAATTCGGCGCCGCAGAATATTTCTCGCTAATGGTCGTCGGCCTCGTCTCGTCGATCGCGCTTGCCCATGGCTCGATCGTCAAGGCATTGGCCATGGTCGTTCTCGGCCTGCTGCTCGGCCTCGTCGGCACCGACATCTATACCGGCACACCGCGCTTCACCCTTGGCATCCGTGAATATGCCGACGGGCTCAACTTCGTCGCCGTTGCGGTCGGCGTCTTCGGCGTGGCCGAGATCCTGCGCAATCTCGAAAGTGAAAAGACTCGCGAAGTGCTGATGGCCAAGGTTACCGGCCTGATGCCGACACGCCAGGATTTCCGCGAGATGACAGCGCCCATCCTGCGCGGCACCGCCATCGGCTCAGCGCTTGGCATCCTGCCCGGCGGCGGCGCGATCCTTGCGGCATTCGCCTCCTATACGGTGGAGAAGCGCGTTTCCAAGAACCCGGAGGAATTCGGCAAGGGGGCGGTTGCAGGCGTTGCCGGGCCGGAATCGGCCAACAATGCGGGTGCGCAAACATCTTTCATTCCGATGCTGACGCTCGGCATCCCGGCCAATCCGGTCATGGCACTGATGATCGGCGCGATGATCATCCAGGGCATCGTGCCCGGACCCAACGTCGCGACCGAGCAGCCGGCACTATTCTGGGGCATCATCGCCTCGATGTGGATCGGCAATCTGATGCTGATCGTGCTCAACCTGCCGCTGATCGGCCTGTGGGTTAAGCTTCTGACCGTGCCCTATTATGTACTGTTTCCGATCATCATGGCGTTCTGTGCCATCGGTGTTTACAGCGTCAATTCCAACGTCTTCGACCTTTACGCCGTCGCGTTCTTCGGCCTCATCGGCTATGCGCTGGTCAAATTGCGTTGCGAGCCAGCTCCCCTATTGCTCGGCTTCGTGCTCGGCCCGTTGCTGGAAGAAAACCTGCGCCGCGCCATGATCCTGTCGCGCGGCGATCCCACCACCTTCGTCACCCGCCCGATCAGCGCCTTGCTGCTTGCATTGGCTGCCTGCGTCCTGATCGTGGTGCTGCTTCCCGCCGTACGCAAGAAGCGCGACGAGGTCTTCGTCGAAGAAGAAGCTTGAAGCCGCTGCGCGCCGACCAAAGTTGGAAGGCGCGCAGAGGATGCGGCAAGGTCGGCAGCCCTCCACACAAATTGGTATATCCGGTGCAAAAACTCGAATGGTGATTTGACCATGCGGCTGGACGGCGCGAACATTCCCCGTCGGATGTGAACGAGGGCTCTTACACCAACCATCCCGTTCGATCGCGCAGCATATGACGCGACGACTGCTTTGGCCCGCTGTGTAAATTGATCCCCCCGCCCTCACGGCGGGTTCTTTTTGAGTCGAGGCTTCTGACGAGGGCACATTTCCTGCGAGATACAGGGCGATGGCTATGATTTGCTGCGGAAGGCGTCCAGTCTAGCCCACCTGCCCGTATTTTCAGACGAACATCATGATCACGATGCCCCCGACGACCAAAAGAACAAGTCCGGCAATCAGCATTGGGATCAAGGTGCTGTCTTGGTTGGTGTCAGGCACGAGCGTTTCTCAGATCTGTCACCCGGCAAGATGATCTCGGCCTGTCGGGCGCTCTTTGCGCCAGCGCAAACAAAACCAAGTCGGGCGAACCTTGCAGGTCGACATCCGCAATTGGATTGGCATGGGAGCGACGAAAAAAAGCCCGCGCCGAATGAAAATACAGCGCGGGCGAGCGACAGTTGGGATCAAGTGCAAACAAAGGGCGATGCACCCGACAAGATTGATGATAGTCAAATCCAAGCGAGACTTTTTGCGCTGGATCAAATGCTCGCGCGAATTTCGGTCGTGGAAACTCGCGCCGCTGTCACGCTAAGCAAAAATTCCTGCAACCGCGGGAGTTGAACCGCGAGATGGAAATCCGCGAAACGTCGGCACAAGCCCAAACTTGGACACCTTGTGAGATCACCCTTTGTCCTGCAATTCTGCTGCAAGATCGGGCGGGTGGTGAGAGCGGAAGCGGAGCCAATCACCGGGCTGCGCAAGCCGCAAGAACACTGGTGCAAACACTATGAAGAGTTGGATATCAAACACTTCGAGGACAGTCGCAATCGCGATTCTCGTCTCCGGTTGCTTAGGCATGACACAGGCCATCGCCACGGCCGCCGACTTTGGCCCAGAGACACTTGCGCTGATCAATGCCTACAGGGGCAGCCGCGGCCTTGCGCCCCTAACCTCCAATCGTACGCTGCAGGCTTTGGCGCGGCAGCATAGCCGGTACCAAGCGGCAAGAAACAGACTCGGCCATGATGGTTTCCGCCAGCGATCGGCCCAGGCGAAGGCCGCCGGGCTCAGCGTGGTATGCGCGGAGAACGTTGGTTACAACTATCAAAACGCACAGCAACTTTTTACAGGCTGGAAGAACTCCGCCCTCCACAGGACGAACTTGCTTCGGCCCAATCTGCGCTACGCGGGTGTTTCCGTAGTTGGCCCATATTCGACTTTCTTCGCTTGCAGATAAGGCCGTCTCCCGTTTCCAGCGATGCCATTCGAGGCTAGGCGCGGAGAGGAAATACCTTTGCAAGGCGCGAACTAACGATTGTTCGAGCAGTTTTTCTGGCCAGAAGCCGAGACGGCCTCAACACCAAATTCAGCAGCGACTTGTGAAATGGTGCCCCGGCAGGCATTCAACTGCAGCGGCAACACTCTGAAATGATGTCACATTTTTGACCATCTATTGGAAAGATACCCCCAATAGTACCCCCACTTCGGATTAGTACCCCCCGCCAAACGACAACGAACGGCCTGTTTGGTCCCGGAGGTATGGCCGAAAGACATGCGGGCAACCATGTCGAAGTATCCTCAGACGGTATCGTCGTAATGAAAGGAAATCTTCGATGTGCACAATACTTTCGAACGAACTCTATAGCCGCTTATTCAGGGAGAGCGCATTTCGGACAAAGGCAGAAAACAAGACAATCCTCGCTAGCGGACTAGCCGAAAATGGACTTGCCGGGCCCGCCATCAAGGAAACGATCTTGGGACGAAACGCGGCGAGGTCGGAGGTCACCTGGCTCAAAGGCTGACAGGCAACCTTTCATTCAGGCCCCCGCCCTCGCCTGCAACGCAACCACAGCCAGATCGCGATATCTGATCATCGCCTTCGGGCTGCTCGACACCGGGTTGATGTCGATGGCCTTGAGGCCCTCGATGTCGCCGGCCTTGGCGAGGGCGACAATGTTGGTGAGCTTCTTACGGAAGCGGGCGTGGGTCGGCGCAGAGAAGTCAGGCACCGGCGGCAGGATGCCCTTTGCTGCGTTCTCGGTGATCTCGGCGCGGCGTGCCTTCGGCGCCGCGTCATTGACCTTGCCGGCGGCCCTACGGGGCGCTGTGGGGCATATCGCCTTCTTGCCTCGCCCATCGGCCGCCATAGCCCGGCGCTCGCGCATGGCCCTCCCTATATCGGGAATGGCCGCATCCGCGCCTGTGACCCGCTGCATAGCCTTCGGAACCGGAATGGAATTGCCCTCGGGCGTGATTGCATAGACGAGGCAGTCGCGGCCCTTGTTCTCGGCTCGGATTTGCTCCGCGATGTCGATCGCATCAGGAAGGGTGGGCGCCTCCTGCTTGAACACGTCCGCCGGGCCCCGGCGCATGTGCACGACGAAATGCGTCGCCTGGGCGATTGCGATAAGATCGGCCTGATCGGCGGGGTGGATTGTCGTCTTCGGCATGGGCTGTCCTCCTTTGGCGGTGAACAGTCCAGTTATCGGCACTGGTGGAAAGAGCAACTCTGGGCGCTGGAACCGCAGGCACAGTCGCCAGGGGAAACTGGAGCGAACTAATTCAAGCGGCTTTCGTGTCGCTTCCACTCTTCGGCGCTGGTTTGAAGGAAACTACGCGATTTGCACGGTGAATTCGATCGGTAAGGTAGAAAAGTCCGAGCAGCGCGTTCGATAGAATATTTCCTAACAGGACCGCATAGAAGATCCAGAAAAAGACGAATGATGTGGTAGACCACTTCGGCGCAAACTCGGCTACGAGATACGTCTGGATCGCAAAAAATGCGAAGCCAAGCGCGTACGTGACTATTGATGCGAGCGCCAAATAACCAAACAGGTAGGACAGAAAACGGCGACGCGAGAGCCTGTCGGGTTTACCTGCCCGATCAATCAACGTCACAGGCTCATCACCTGTCATCGGCTCGTCCATTTCGGCATTGCCAAAAGTCGCCACAGCCGCCAACGAAGCGACGAAAAAACCAATCAAGATGCTCAACAGGTCGCTCGTTCGACCAAGAATGTCGAGGCTTGTCATGGCATCCAAAAGGAACTTTTCAGAAAGAAGTGGCAGCGCGGCAATAATCGCAAACGCGATTGGAAAATAGAGATCGAACTTGATCTTTTCTGGATGCTTAATCCTCAAATATTTCAGGGGAACCAGAAGCCGCCACATCGCTAGACCAGCGCTTTCTTCATTTCTGTGATCAGTTCGTCACTCAACTCTGCGCAGATATCAGGCAAAGGTGTGGCAAATGACACTTCTGCAGTCTTAATGAAAAACGCTTCGCCTGCGTCCGCCTTTGCAGTGTCTACCTTCGCGCTCTGCGGCCGGCTGGAAGATGCCTCTTTCCAGCGAACCCTCATGGTAGCATAGCCGTTCGTATTCGCCCATAGCCGAACCTTTTCGATCAGGCTGAGACCTTCCCCCTTCGGCAAAGTCTTCGAAACAGAAACGTTCAGAGCGCGCCTGGCAGTTTTTAGAAATTTGTCTTCGTCCATCCCAAAATCGACATCTGTGTAGTCGACGAGTTCGATATGAAGCAGCTTACCTTGTTCGAGCGAGTTTTTTAGCTTGTCGGATGCATGCCCTGCCAGTTCCACCATTGGGCGGGTCTTGACTGGTCGCTTGTCGTCGCGCGGAAATGTGAATTCTTGATCGTCACAAATGATTTTGAATTGCGAACGTAGGAAAGACTGGATCGGCGTCCGTCCGAAGCCGGTAATATCCTCCAGAACTGCGCGATAGAGGTGACCTTTCTCCTTCGTCGGGGTCAGGCGAATTACTGCGTGAACAGAGAGCCCCCCGACCTCGTCCTCTTCCTTTTCGAAAACGCGCACTGCCCCAGTTTTGAAGTGCGTGACACCTGTGTCCGCCTTGTCGTGATCTCCTAGGCAGAAAAGCATTGCGACAGCGGGCTCACCGCCTGCGAGTTTTATAGATTTCATGGAGGAAAGCCTGATGATACGCCGCTCGGCGTCTATCACTTCAACTGCTTCTCCTGCATCGCACCGCTTTTGAAGGAATGGAATGAGGGTTCCGAGTTCGATTGCTGGTGCATCGCTTGGATGAGGTGCCATCACCAGATCAAAGAAAAGAATGTTCCGCCGGTTTTTCTGAAGCATATTTGTTTCCCTAGCCGACTTTACTTCGGCACAGCGAGATCACGGTGTCAACGAGCAGCTGTGGGCAAAGTGCGCGCTCTACCGAATTTCCATTCACGTGTTGATCGCGCCCGGTGACATCGCAAAGTAGGCGGAAGCCAAAGTCGGACAGATTGATGGGCTAGAATGAAACAAGGCCGGTCATTGACCGGCCTTGTGGCCTCACCCTGCGCGTACATCCGGCGTCAGGGGAAGCTGATACATCGATTATGGCCGGCCCATTGGACAAAGCAAGTCGGTGAAATGAATATGGGCGCGCAGGCCTGCCCTTGAAAGTAAAAGCGTGCCGATCAGCTTGCCTGGCGGCGCGCCTCGCCTGCGGCGCGGGCCGCCAGGTGTTCGATCGACGGCTGATTGAACTTGGCGGCCCGGAGCGCAGCAATGACGGCGGCAGGGTTGGAAAGGTCGGTATCGGCCCCATTGAGGGCCTCGCCCATCAGGAAGACCTTCATTTCATCAGTCCACTCGCGGACGGATGGGCGGCGGGCGCGGGTATGCATATGAATGGTCATGCTATGCTCTGTTTTGCTGCTGAAACGACGCAGGATCGCGTCAGGGACCAGTTCAAGGCGGTCGTGGGGGAAGTCAACTCAGAGCATCGGACCTCGGCAAGGACCTTCTCGTTGGTTCGAAAGACGCTCATTCGTCACCATCCTCTTGCGTGTCGCTCTGGCCGGTCGCAAGGCCGTGGCGGATACGGGCGAAGCTCCGCCGGAGGCGCCTGGCATCAGCATCAACGATTGCCTTGACGCGGGTACGCTCGGCAGGCTGCTTGGCGATGAGCGGTGGCAACGTGTCTGCGAATTTCAGCATCTCGCTCGTCATCTCGTCGAACACCCCAAGCGCCTCGCGCAGGTCGACAAGATAGGCGTCTTCGCGATCCATCCGACGCTGGATCGCCTCGGCTTTCGCATCGCGCAGGCGGCCGTCTGCCGCCTCGCGGCCGGCGTTTCGTCCTTTATCCTTGAGAAAACGGAAGTAGCCTTGGCAGGCGCCGATAAGGCTGTAGCGCCCATGGCCGGCCCTAGGAATATGCCCGGCCCTGACAAGCTGACGGACGCGATCAGTGGAAAGCATCAGGAGACGGGCAAGCCCTTCTGTCGATACGGTTCCGGCGGCAGGTGTGGCAGCGTTCATATGATCAACAATCCTTCATTTCCTTGGGTTTGAGGCGTCTCGAAACGAAAACGAAAGTGGGTTTTTGAAAACTCGAAAAACGTGCAATTCCGGGGCCGCCTAGCCATGGCCCCTGATTGCTGCCCCTAGAAAGGTACCTAAGCCGGGGAGGCCCCTCGGCCCTGCCGTAGCGAGCGGCGTATCGACGCCGCTTGCGGTAGGAGCTTTCGCAGCGCAGATCACTCGTCCTCGGACGTGACCAACTCGACGCTGTCTTCCGACTTGATGCGGGTCGCGACGAAGACCTCATCTCCGTTCGGACGCTTAAAGGTACGTCCATTCACCTTGAGGGTGAATGAGCCGACTTCCTCGGCGCCCTCGGGGTTGTTGTTCGCAAAGACCTGATTTGCGAGTGCGTGGATGCTCATGATCTGACCTCGTGTGGTTGTGTTGGAGTACGGCTGGCGGGTGGGCTCATGTGCTCATCATCATCGACGCTACGAGTGCTCCGACCGCAGGCCCGCCCTCGATTTCGAGGTGCATGGCATCGGCATGCCGGGCCAGTTGATCTCGCCGCGCCTCGTCGCCGGCGATGAGCATGTTCAGCAGCCGACCTAAGGTCGCCGCGAGTTGGGCCATTTCCACACGCACGCAGGCGTAAAGGGCGTGGTCGTCAGAAACCGACTGGCCACATTGGCAGACGAACGCGGGCGTGACACCGGCACTAGGCGCGCGAACGCCGACGAGCGCATTGCAGGCAACGCAGTGCACCGGCGCAGCCTCTCGCCCCATGTATGACGGGACCATCATATACCCCCGTCACCCCCGTCGCTGAACATCCCCTCGACCAACGCCTTTACGCGGCTGCCGACAGCGGCACCGATGTCGGCGGCCGAGGCGTTGGTTGTCGCATAGACGGTAACGTTGATAGGCGCGGCGACCTTTTGCGGATTGGTGACCTGCACCTGCTGGACGCCGGTCGGCTTCGTCTGAACAACGGTTTCCCGAAGCGCCGCCGCAACATCGACCTGCGGCGCGTCTGCGCCGCCCTTCGATATGCGGAAATGATCCTTCGCGCTGAACCGTTCGTCAGCCGCCGCGCCAAGGAAAAACCGCTTTTGCTGCTTGATAGAATTCCACCAGTTTTCGACGCCGCCAAACTTCTCGTTGGCCGCATCGGGATCGTAACCGGCGGCGCGGAAACCACTGTTGATCGCGTATTCGCCGACTACCGTGGCGATTGCGCCAGCGATGCCGCCCCGCAGACCGGCGCGCAGCTTGCTCGCAAACCCACCGCCTTTCGGTGCCGTTGTCTTGGGTCCTGTCGGTTTCCCGCCGCTGGCTTCGGCAACGGCTTCAGGCGTACCCCATAGCGTCCATTTCCCCGCCTTCGCCAAGGCCGTGACGATGCCAAGCGCAGCCCTCGCACCGGAGACTATGAGCAGGGCCCGACCGAGTTTGGCGACTGCGCCGGCCAGCATGACTATGCCGGTGGACGCCACGAACAAGCTGAAACCTTGGCCCGAGACCTCGCCGAGGAACTTGGCAACCGGGCTTTCCTTGTTCGCGTCCCAAAATTCCTTGATCGCCGCGCCGCCTTCGCGGAACTGAGCAAAGATGCGGCCAAGCTGATCGCCAGCGCCGCTGCCGTCTGCCTTACCGAAAAGCAAGTCACCGATTGCGCTGACCGTCTCGCGCACGCCGCCATCGAAACCAAGGCCCTGCGTAAAGCCTTGCATGGCGGTCGAGAACCTGTCGAAGATGGAGGCGCGCTCGCCGAGCGTATCGAGGACATCGCCGACCCCGAGAGCGGCTTCCTTAATATCCGGCAGCATGTTGTCGCCCATGCCTCGAAAGACATCAGCGACTTTGTTCTTCAAGATGGTGAGGACGTTCGATGTCGTGTTCGCCCTCGCGATGTATTCCTTAAATGCCGACCCCGAATAATTCGCGGCGTCGCCGGTGAGCTTGAGCAGGCGACGGAGCTCGTCCGCATTCTTGAACAGCGGCGCCAGGCCGCGCGCCTCGTCTCCGAATAGCGCCGTGGCGATGCTGATCTGCTGATATTCCGGCAGCTTTTTGATGCGATCGAGAACATCGAGCGTCGTGCCGACCGCATTTTTCTGCATCCCCTTGGCAGTCTTCACCGCGTCGAGGCCGAGGGCCTTAAAGGCGGTGCGCTGCGATTTGGTGGCCTGCGTCCCCTTGGTCAATGCCCGGGTCAGGTTGCGGAACGATGTCGCCGCGACCTCGGGCTCGAAGCCGGAGCCGACCATGGCGCCGCCGAATGCAATGGCATCCTCGGCGGCGAAGCCTGCCGTTTCGGCGAAGGCTGCCACGCGATTGGTGAATTCGAGCATGTCTGGCGCGGACGCCGCCGAGACGTTCGACACCTCGTTGATCGCGTCCGCGAGAAGGAAGGTGCCTTTCAGATCGCGCCCGAGCGCGGTCTTAATCTTGGCCAAGCTTTCGCCCGTGGTATCGACCGCCGTTTCCCAAGCGGTCGAGACCTTCACAACGCCATCGGAAAAGCCCTCAAGTTCCTGCGTCGCAACGCCGGATTGCGCAGCGGCGGCGTAGATCGAGGCAATGCCATCGGCCGTGACAGGCAGGTCTTTCGAAAGGCCGATCACAGATCGGCTCATGTTCTGGAACTGCTCGTCGTTGACATCGACGACCTTGCGCACGTCCGCCATGGCGTCTTCGAAGGACATCGCCGCGCCGGCGGTGGCCCTGATCCCCTGCGTGACGCCCACGTAACCGGCGGTCATTGCAACGAGGCCGCCAGCAAACCCGCGCATAGGAGCGATGGCGGCTGCCTGGCCGCGATTGAAGCGGCCGACCTGCCCGTTGATGCCGGCAATGGCTGCGCTGATGCCCTTCGCCGGCCCAGACGCCCGATCGAGCAACTGCACGATCAGTTTTGAAGTGAGCGTTGCCATGTCAGTCCTTTAGCCGCTTCTTGAGCCTCGCCAGCGCATCAAGCTCCGCGAGGGCAAAATCCGGCGTGTAGTCGGCGACGATGTTGCGCGGTGTGCAGGTTTCGCGGGCGATGTGGATGGCTACTTCGTGCCATCCTGTTCCACGTTTCCCACCAAGTCCTTTGTGTCTCGGTCGATCCGTATGAAGTCGCGCGCCGAGATGGTCTTGAAAACCGGATAGGGAATGTCAGCCATGGCCGCGAGGGTGGCGGCAACCTGTCCAGTTTTACTCGCGCCGCCGACTGTTTCGCCGGCGATGAGGTCGCCAACTGTTGGCTCGTGGAAGGTCAACGAGGTGATTTCCTTGTCGCCATGGGAGATTGGCTTTGACAGCGTCACGGTCGTCATGGTCGGTCCTTTAAAAATGGCCCGCCGAAGCGGCCGGGCTTGCGATTGCCGGTGGAGAGGGTCGGATCGGTGCGCGATGCCGGGAAGGCGCGACCAGCGTGCGGAATGGCCTGCCTGGCGGCTAGCTTGCGCAGATCGTTGCGGAGCAGCCGCGCCTTACGGTCGAGGATGACGCGAGCGGTCATCGCACCGATCCCTGGCTTCCTCCCGCGCGTGCGAAGGCGTCAGCCCACCCGGTGCTTTCTGCGCTGGCAACCGGGAACGGCGACCCGCCAAAGCTGCCGAGTGGATCGGAACCATCAGCGGCGATGCGGTTGGCAAGCGCTGCGGCGGATAGCGATTGTTTCGGTGTGGGGGCGACATTTGCGGTGACGAAAGCGACAACATCGTCGCCCGACATGCTGTCGTTCTTGGCCGCAAGATCGAGTGCGGCGCCCATCAAACGCGCGTCACTCCTGAGTTTCTCATCACCGGCGATCGAGGCGAACCGTTCCTTTACCGCCTTGCGGCCAGCGGCCTCGCCCTCCGCTCGTGCGGCAGCGATGGAAGCCTGACCGGGCTTGTTCGGATCTTCAGACATGACGGTCTCCTGTGCTTGCCCCCTTGGGGCGTGAGAATGATTTTGGGGATCGTCCGAAGCGACAGCGCTTCGGATCGCGGCGAGAAAACTGCGGGACATGGGGGGCTCCCGGATCAGGTGCGCTTGGCGCGCATCAGGGCGCTCGGACGGGTCGCGATATGCAGGGTGTTGGTCTGCGTCTCGCCGTGAACGCCCTTGCCGTTGGGCATCGGCCACTGCATGGCGTAAAGACGCTGACCGGGCGTGTTGACGGTTTCCATGTAGTCAGCAGGCGCGTGGTACGTCCTAAACAGGCCCGGGACGCCGACTGGCACAAACTTCGCCGAATTGGTGTCGATGCCGATTAGTGCGCCGTCACCGGTGTCGTCGATCGCGCCATAGTTTTCCCACACGATGCCGCCGAACTCGAACATCGGGTTCGACGAGCGGTTCTTGCCGATGTAGCTCTCGCGCAGGATTTGCGCCTCGCCCCATCCCTTGTACGTCTCGCGCACTTCCCGATGGCAGAGCAGGTCATCGAAGAAATTGTCGCCAACAAAAGCATGAAGGCTTTCAAATGAAACGCCGCCGAGTTCTTTGCGGACATCTCGGATGACGGCCGAACACTTCTTGCGGAGGATACCATCCGATGGGTTGGCGGCATCGAGGTCAAAATCGAGCTCGTCGGGCTGAGCCATTCCGAATTCGCTGAACAAGTTCAGCTTCAGTCCGCCCTTGTAAGTGACGATGCCCTGAATGGCGCCCAGGCGGGCATATTCGTCGGTCAGGTCGAGATCGGCAATATTGACCCTAATCTTTTCCGCGACGAGGCCCTGCACGGTCTTCATCGCACTCTCGGAACCAAACTCACGGACGCCCTGCACCTCATCCGCCATGACCGACCAACTACGCTGGAAATGGGGGATGGAGAGGTTCGAGATGGACCGTTTTGGCATGTCTCTCGTCTCGCCGGGTGCGCCGCGAGGCGAAGGAGCAACGAGCTGGATGGTGTCGCCGATGCGTTCGATCGCGATGGTCAGGGTTGTGACGGAAGTCGAAGCGAATAGGCCAAGCTCGCCGAGGCGGCCGGAATACACGCGCTGCGATTTGATCGCATCGGTCAGCGAGGTGACGCTGAATGCGTTGTTGTTGAAGATGTCGAGCATGGACATTTTTGGTGCTCCTAAGCGAGTTCGAGCAGTGCGCGCGCATCGGCGCCGCATCGGCGGGTGATGATGGTTCCAGCCACGTGGGCGGCGGCGATGGTTGCTTCTTCGTCCCGCTCAATCGTCAGGCGTTCGGCAATGAGGTCGGCTATGGCGGCCTCTTTGGCGGCCACGGACATCGCGTTGGCGGCGTCTTTGATCTCGGCGGTGAGCTTGGCGACGAGGGCGTCGCGGTTGAGCCACAACACAAAAGTGTCGGTCCGCGCGGCGCGGATGAGCGCAGCGCCGATGCTGCCAGGATCGCGGTGATCTATGGCCGGGCAGCCTGCCTCGGCCAGCCGGTCAACTTCGTAGGTGATCTGTGCTCGCAGGTCGTCCGCCGGCGCCGGGGCAAGCTCCACGGCCTCGATCTGTCCCGTGACCTCGTCGATGCGGGTACGGGCTTGCTCGACCAGCTTCCGGTGATCCGCGCCAGCCTTCACCACCGGTGGCGACCTGTGCTTGAACGGGCGCTGTAGCTGCGGCGCCTCGGCTAGCCACTTGGCGGCCCGATCAAGGCAGTCGTGCGACTGGAACTCACGCTCGGCGCGGCCGACCTCGGCTTTGAGGCGAGAAATTTCAGCTTCGACGATTTTCAGCGGCGCTCTCGCAGCTTCGATCTCATCGGCATAACGGCGATCTGCCGGCATTTCGGAAAGCTGTGCCTCAATGGCGTTCGACATCGCGTCGTGGCGGGTGAATGCCTCGCGTAGCCTGACGTTCACAGCAGCCAAGGCCGCATGTGCGGCCTGGCGAGCATGGTCGAGAGTGATAGCCTTTTCGCGGCTCGCTTCCGGCAGGCGGGCAAGGGTGGCGTCTGGAAATGTGGGGAGCACGATGGAATAGCCTCCTGAGTTCCACAGGAGGCTATTCGTTGCAGGTGTCGGTGGGGACTATCGCCGTTTGGTGCGACCTATTGCGATGTAATGCGCGGCTTCGGAAGGAGGAGAGCGAGGCGCGGCCGATTTATGTACCACTGGCCGAAGCGGTAGACACCAATGATGCGGCGATACTTGCGGATCGTAGTCTCGGACCATCCGCTTTCGTGAACGGCTCCCTTGACGCTCGTCCAATCGGGGCCGGTGATGACGATATCGGCCGGCGGCCACGCGTCATCGCCAGCAAGCTCGACCGGAACGCCGCCCCGCAGCGCAATCAGTGCGCTGCGGGCATGTTCAAGGGCAGCAATAGCCTTGTCAATCACATCGCGGTCGCGGTCATCAGTCATTGCTCGGACCTGCAAGTGGGCCGGCCGGATCGAGCTCATCGTTCGCCCACTGAATGCGCGTCAAAAGTTCACCTGCAGCATGCCGATGACCGAGCAGAAGATTTCGCGCCTTGCGGCATTCTGCGAGCACTGTGGCCACAGATGGGAAGAAGTCATCTCTGCGGACAATCTCGCGGATCGCGTAAAGCACATGGGCTGGACCGAAATGCAGACTATATCCGGCGGCCTCAGTGCCCTCGATGTCACCGGCCATGAGTTCGGAAATCAACACCTGCACCTTCATCGCGTTGATCGCCTTGCTCCCGTTGGCCATGACAGCAGCGAGGTGGAAGCAAGCTTCTTGAATGACACGCTCGTTGATCGGCGCCCTCAATGCCTCGTCGCAAAACCAAAATTCGGTAGTGAGTTCTTTTTTCGTGGGAAACTCGGCTCGAATTAGCTTCGCAACTTCTTTCCGCGAGCGCCCTGACTTTCGGGAAAATTTGCTCGATTTCGCAACATCGCGTGCAAAGGCAATACGAGCCTTTGCTACTGGGAGCATATGATCAGCGATCTCGCGGCCTGTCGAAAACTCAGTGAGGGCCGTCCTTACTTGGTCGGCAACGGTGATCTCGGTGCTCATGATGCAACCCCCCGCAGACCGCAGATGCGTGCGATGCGCTCCAATTCTGTTTCCCTCTGCGGCTGGCGGGCCGCCGAGAACTCAATCACCTTTCCACTCTCGTCGATGATCGGTGCCGCGCCTGCGCGCGGTGCCTCGTCTTCCCACCGCCGATTGGCGAGCCATGTCGCTGCGTGTGCGGTGAACCGCGCTTCCTGACCGGATCGGTCGGCTGCATATCTCATACATCCTTGCAAGATCACGTCCGGATCAGCACCTGACCGGATCGCCAGCACATAGGCAGCGCGAGCTTTCGGCTCATTCACTCGGCGTGGATAGTGCTTCCAAAAGACAGGGAAGGAACCGTCTATGTCCGGTCCTTCTTCGATTGATCCGCGACCAAAACCCCGCTCTCGCGGAGAGTGTTCATTTCCCGTGTTTAATTTCCTGTATTCACCTTCCCGTGTTCTATTCCCGTATTTGAGTGCGGATTTCTTCACCCCTCCCACGCTGTTTTCTTCACTAGGGGGAGTGCCGTATTCTTCACTACCCCTAGTGAAGTTTTCCACACTCCCATGGTGAACGCTGTTCACCTCACCGGTGCCGTTTTCTTCACTCCTGCGGGGAAGGTGGATCAGGTATCGATTGACCGAATATCCCGAGCCGGGCGCGCCACCCGAAGATCGCTCGACCGTCAGCAAGCCGTCATTTTCGAGCACCTTGACCATATCGATGACGCCGCGCCTGGTTATCGACGTGCCTCCGGCAAGGGTCTGATACGATGGATCACAGCGCCCCGTTTTTGTGTTCATGTGGGCCAGAAGCCGAAAGAAGACGAGCTTCGCGGCCGGTGGCAGTTCGGAGGCCGTAACGGCCTCCATGGCCTGCCATTTGTCTAAGAGCGAGGCGGCCATCACGCTGCCCTCCCCCGCCGGATTTCTGGGAGCGTTCCGAGATAGCGCGCAATCTCGCTGTCGGAGATCAGAGTGCGCGACCCGATCTTCCTAACAGCAATCTTGCCGGCCTTGATTTCGAGGAACAGTTTCGACCGGCTGATGCCAAGGGCGGCTGCGGTTTCTTTGATTGATCGAAGGTGATTTGTCATGTCGGCACCCTTATTGATGGATGCCGTGAACCTGCCGTGGACTGCCTAAATCACATAGGCGGGCATTTTTTGCGCAAAACCGCTGAAAATCGCCGCCTCTATGGGTTTGCCCCTCGGGCTGCCAATTCCTGTTGCTCCCTGTTCCGTTTCCGGGCAGTGCGAAGGCCATCAAGAATGCCCCCAGGCGTCTTAATCTTGAGCTTGTCGAGCCGCTCCTGCACTTGTCCATCCTGCGGAAACGACGCGCGTACACGGTCGGCGACCTTTATGAAAAACTCGGCCACGAACACGATGGCTGGTGTCTCTTTTCCGCGATGCTCATTTGACGGAAGCTCGTCGAGCCGTTCCGGTGCAATTGCAGCGATAAAGCCAGTGATGTCGTCAAATAGCTGCGCCTCGCCCTGCACTAAACGAAAATCTGCGCGCGGCGGCTTTTCCCGAAGGAGAGCCGCCGCAAGGTCACCGATTGCCGACGCGCCAACGGTAGTCGCAGGATCGTAACCGTGGTGATCGGCGAGTTCGCGTAGGAGATCATGAGCTGCTTGCGCGCCGGGATTGTGGGCGGTCGAGAGAATTGTGCGCGCAGGATCGTTCGCGAACCGCGCAAATTCATCACCGCGCTGGCGTTCATATCTCGCCGTGGTTTCTGCATCGGGGGTATCGAAGAATGCCGCGAGATTGCGTACCGAGGCGCGGACTGCATCGTTGAGCGCCCATGCCATGCGTGTATCGACAGCAATATCGAGCGCACCCGCCAACTCCGTCACCTGATCGGCCGACAGTGGTGCGACCGGGTATTCCCGGCCGTCGATGCGGCTGCGCGCCTGCTCGATAGACGTGTCGAGATGGAGCCAATTCACATCGACGATGCTGCCCAACCGCCCACTCATCGCCGTGCCTCGAACGGCACGATCTCAGCACCCTTCCTCAGCGTGTCGAGATAGTCGGCCCACCAGCCCATCATCTCTACCCGTTCCGGCCAGAACGCGCCACGCTGGTAGATGCGCCTGATTTCGTTGCCGTCCTGATGTGCAAGTTGCCGCTCGATCGCGTCGGTCGACCATTTGCCACTTTCATTCAAAAGCGTGCTGGCGGTGCTGCGGAAGCCGTGGGCCGTCATCTGATCGGAGGTGTACGCGAGCCGGCGCAGGGCGGCGTTCATGGTGCCGTCGCTGATCGGCCGGGTGCCAGATCGCACGGATGGAAACAAGAGCTTGCCTCGGCCAGAGATGGCATAGAGCTCGCGCAGGAGCGCAATAGATTGGGCCGGCAATGGAACTCTATGTTCCTCGCGCATTTTCATGCGCTCGGCGGGGACGGTCCAAACCTTCCCATCGAAGTCGATCTCCCGCCATTCGGCCTGGCGAAGCTCCCCGGGTCGAGGAAAAAGGACTGCGGCAAGTTCGAGTGCGATGCGGACCTCGGGGCTACCGTCATATCCCCGAATGGCGCGCAGAAGCGCGCCAACCTCCTTTGCCGAGGTCAATGCCGCGTGATGGCGAACGGTGGGCGGCGCCACGGCGCCGCGCAGCGCCTGCGACGGATCAGCGTCGGCAAGGCCACTGGCGATTGCAAAGCGAAAGACCGCGCCAATAGTGCTTCGAAGCCGGTGGGCCGTTTCCAGACGGCCACGCTTTTCAATATGACGCAGAACGGCCAGGATTTCAGGCGCCATGATCTCGCGAACTGGTCGCTTGCCAAGAGCCGGCCGAGCAAAGTCCAGAAGCCACTCAACTTTGTTGATCGTGGCCTGAGCTCGACTTTTCCGCTTGAGCAGGAGCACATACTCCTCGGCGATGGCGCCAAAAGTGTTCTCGCGGCTCAAGGCGCTGGTCAGCTTCTCGATACGCTTTTGCTCGCTGGGGTCGGTACCCTCGCGGAGAAGGCGTCGAGCATCATCTCGCTTTTCTCTTGCCTCCGCGAGCGAGACCTCAGGATATGATCCGAACGAGAGAACCTTCTCCTTGCCACCGAAGCGATAGCGCATGCGCCATAGCTTGCTGCCGCTCTCGGTAACAAACAGAAAAAGACCAGCACTATCGGCTACTTTGTGGGATTTGGGACCGGGCTTTAGATGTCTAATCGCTGCGTCGGTAAGTGGCATTTGGGGGTATCGCCTCATCTGGGGGTATCGCGATACCCCCAGTGATACCCGCAAATTCGTTAGATGCAACGGGACCCGGTTGGACAGCCATAGACTACTGGCACGCTAAGAAGCCCAGAAATCCGCCATACTGTAGACGCTTCTGGACTTGCTTGATAGGGTGAGTGGTGCCCCCGGCAGGAATCGAACCCGCGACCTTCGGTTTACAAAACCGCTGCTCTACCAGCTGAGCTACAAGGGCAATTCGCTCCGGTTAGCACATTTTGCGGCGCAGTAAAGACAATTTCGAGCGAGCAATGATGCATCCCCAGGCAACGTTGCCTGAGAGGCCTAAAACAGCGCATCCCCACTCACTACATGTCGCTCGCGGGTCGAACATGCCCTGCGCCGGAGGTGGTACATGCTCAGGGTCGTGGTTGTTGCCGTGGTGGTGATCGTCGCTTGGCTGCTGTTGCTCAAGCTGTTTCACCAGATCAAGGAAGCGCGGATCGATTGGACCGGCATCGCCGCTTTCATCGGCTTCATCGCCCTCGCCTTTTATCTGCGCCACGCTACTGGTCTGGGCTGATCTCTCTGCCAGCGTGCAGGCGCAGGACGGATAACGTTCGGCCACGACGCCAGCCGACACTCGCTCCCTTTGCTTCGCCAAATCAGCATGCTACCCCGTTGCCGGCGGACGACATCGGCGTTCGGACCGCCTGTAGGGAGCACATGGACGCCAAATCGCTGACATTTTCGCTCGCATCGTCGGGCACGGCTGAAGCAGACGCCGCCGCCGAGCGCCTTTCCAAGCGCTATGGACAGATGCCTTACGATCAGGCCGACATCATCGTGGCGCTTGGCGGCGACGGCTTCCTTTTGCAGACGTTGCGCGAAACCATGAGCACCGGCAAGCGTGTCTATGGCATGAACCGCGGTACAGTCGGGTTCCTGATGAACGAGTATCATGAACACGCCCTCCCCGCGCGCCTTGCCGCCGCCGTCGCCGAGACTATCCGTCCGCTTGAAATGGAAACGCTCGATAGTACCGGCGAAACCAGGCAGGCGCTTGCCATCAACGAAGTCTCGCTGTTGCGCCAATCCTACCAGGCGGCGCGGTTACGGATCTCGGTCGACGGCAAGGTCAGGCTCGAAGAGCTGATCTGCGACGGCGTGATGGTGGCAACACCCGCCGGATCCACGGCCTACAACTTGTCGGCCCACGGCCCGATCCTGCCGCTCGACGCGCCACTGCTGGCACTAACCCCAGTCAGTCCTTTTAGGCCACGGCGCTGGCGTGGAGCCCTGCTACCGAAGACCGCCGTTGTTCGCTTCGACATTCTGGAAGAGCCCAAACGCCCGGTAAACGCAGTCGCCGACCATACCGAAGTCAAGTCGGTGGTCTCCGTGGAAGTCAGGGAATCCGCGATGCACACCGCAACCTTGCTGTTCGATCCCGGTCATTCCTGGAGCGAGCGTATCCTGGCGGAGCAATTCAAATACTGAACATTAGGCCAAAGCTTGAAGTAAACAGACGCAATAGCTGTTCGGCTGCCAGTTTGAGTTGACAATTCGCGCACTTACGCCTATCGCGTTGCGGCATATTGCAGGCGAGTTGCGCCTGTCGTGGTCAAAGCGCCGCGCCCTTGAACGAGCAAAGACAGCCAACAAACTTGTCCGAAGACACTCAGACCGCTCCAGAAGCGTTGACCTTCGCAGACCTCGGCCTTTCGCCGAAGGTCCTTTCCGCAGTCACCGACGCCGGCTACACGCAGCCTACGCCGATCCAGGCAGGTGCGATTCCGCACGCGCTGCAGGGCAAGGACGTACTCGGCATCGCTCAGACAGGTACCGGCAAGACGGCATCCTTCGTGCTGCCTATGCTGACACGCCTCGAAAAAGGCCGTGCCAGGGCGCGCATGCCGCGCACGCTGATCCTCGAACCGACGCGCGAACTCGCTGCCCAGGTCGAAGAGAACTTCGTCAAATACGGCAAGAACCACCGTCTCAACATCGCGCTTCTGATCGGCGGCGTGTCGTTCGACGAGCAGGAAAAGAAGCTTGAGCGCGGCGCCGACGTCTTGATCGCCACGCCCGGCCGCATGCTCGACCATTTCGAACGCGGCAAGCTTCTGCTCACCGGGGTCGAGATCCTGGTCATCGACGAAGCCGACCGCATGCTCGACATGGGATTCATTCCCGACATCGAACGCATCTGCAAGCTGATCCCGTTCACGCGTCAGACGCTGTTCTTCTCGGCGACAATGCCGCCCGAGATCACCAAGCTGACCGAGCAGTTTCTGCATGCGCCGGTTCGCGTCGAGGTCTCCAAGGCAGCGTCGACCAGCACCAACATCACGCAGCGCCTCGTCAAGTCCGGCCCCAAGCCTTGGGACAAGCGCGAAACGCTGCGCAAGCTGATCAATGCCGAAGGCGATGCGATCAAGAACGCCATCATCTTCTGCAACCGCAAGGTCGACGTTTCCGAACTGTTCCGCTCGCTGGTCAAGCACGACTTCGACGCAGGCGCACTTCATGGCGACATGGACCAGCGCGCCCGCATGGCGATGCTCGCGGGCTTCCGCGACGGCAAACTGAAGCTGCTCGTCGCCTCCGACGTCGCAGCGCGCGGCCTCGACATTCCCGAAGTAAGTCACGTCTTCAACTATGATGTTCCGATTCATGCGGAAGATTATGTCCACCGCATCGGCCGCACCGGCCGTGCCGGACGCCTCGGCAAAGCCTTCACCATCGTCACCAAGTCCGACACCAAATATGTCGACGCCATCGAGCGGCTGACCGGCCTGCCGGTCGAATGGCACGATGGCGACCTGTCGACCGTCGTTGCCAGTGAAGGCGAAGACGAGGCTCCGCGCCGTGGCCGCGGTGCGCCGCGCCGCGCCGGCAAGGACAGGCATGGTCGCGAGCGCGACCGCAAGCCGCGTGAAGAAGCGCCGGTCGTCGAGACCGCCGCTTCCGCAACCGAAGCTCCCGTCGACAACGTCGTGTCCGACATCGACGAGCGCCGCGTGCGCAAGGAAGCGATCCGGAACGGCAACGCCGACCGCAAGCCACGCGAGCAAGAAGACAAGCCGCGCCGTGACGACAATCGCGGCCACCGCCGCAACAATCGCGATCGCGAGGAAGACGACGACCGCACGGTTGGCTTTGGCGACGACCTGCCGGCCTTCATGCTGATTTCGACAAACATCTGAATGCCAAGCGCTTCATGAGTGAAAAGCGGTCCATTCGTGGGCCGCTTTTCTTTTGGCGGCCGGGAAAACTGAACAAGCAGCGGCGCGTATTCCGGATCGATTAGTATCTTCGTGGCGCTTGAACGAAAAACGGCCCCTTTCGGGGCCGTTTTCCTTGGATCTCTTGCCTGCGCGGCTCAGGTGAGCGGCGACAGCTGGATTTCGACGCGGCGGTTCTGCGCGCGGCCTTCGGCGGTTGCGTTGGAGGCTATCGGACGGGTCGCACCGAAGCCAGTGACGGCGAAGCGACGCGAATCGACTCCCTGGGCGCCAAGGTAGTTCGCGACCGAAAGTGCGCGGCGCTGCGACAGGTCGAAATTGTGCTGGTCGCCACCGGTCGAATCGGTGTGGCCGAACACGTCGACCGTGGTCTGGTTGAACTTCTTCAGCACGAGGGCCACGGAATTGAGGGTTCCGTAGAAGCCCGACTTCACAGCGTCCTGATCAGTCGCGAAGGTGATGTTTGACGGCATGTTCAGGATGATCTGGTCGCCGGCTCGGGTGACGCTGACGCCGGTGCCCTGAAGCTGGGCGCGCAGTTCGGATTCCTGCCTGTCCATGTAGCCGCCGGCAAGGCCACCGGCCAAAGCGCCGACGCCAGCGCCAATCAGCGCATTGCGGCGGTCGTTGCCGCCAGCGAGCAGGCCGAGGCCTGCACCAGCCAGCGCGCCGATGCCTGCGCCTGCGGCGGCGTTCGAAACCTTCTGCTGACCCGTATACGGGTCGGTCGTGCAGGCGCCGACAAACATGCTGCCAGCCAGCACGAAAATCACTGTCTTCTTCATATAAGGATGTCCCTCTCAGTACCCGCGAAACGCAACGGCGCACCGCGCAAAGCCCTTCCCCGGCCTTGTAGCATGAAATACGGCGAAAAACGGAACGGCGGCAGTAACAAGCGAGCAAACTCACGCTCGCGCTGCATGAGAAATTTTGCCTCTTACCAAAGGTTCTTTCTGTCGAACGCTACAACCTCTTTCGTGCCGCGCTTGAAGTCGTCGAACGACCGCGAAATCAAGCCCTACCCGCAGGCTTAGTAGGATCTTGACGGCACGAACAGGCAGATGGTCCTGGTGTCTTCGGCGCCGCCAACCGAACACCAATGGTATTCGCCGTCAGGCGAGGTTTTGACGCGCGCGTCGTGGTAGGTGACAATCTCACCGGTGCGTTCGATGACGTAGCCCTGCGGACGCTCGCTAATCGCCTTTTTCGGCACTTCGCGGCAGTCGTATCCAGAACAGCAAGCGAAGGGATAGTTCCACCCCTTGGGGGCGTCATGCGAAAGGGCTGGGGGCGTGACAAGCGATATGAGAGCGAGTGCGGATACAGCCAGAGCGTATCGGCATGGGCTCGATTTTCCTGGGCGCAGCATGACGCTTTCCCTTGAGATCACCCTCCCAAGCGAATCCTGCGCCCGCGCGGTTAACGAAAAGTTGCTTAAAATGTTCCGGAGTAGACAACCCGGCCATCACCTGATGACCGGGTTCAAGTGCGCTAGGATAGCATCCTGCTAGTCGAGATCGGCGACAGGCTGCCCTGCGCCACCCTCGATGCGTTGCGACAGCGACGCTTCCATGAAGTCGTCGAGATCGCCGTCGAGTACGTCGGACGGGCTCGTGCTTTCGACACCGGTGCGCAGATCCTTGACCAGCTGATAGGGCTGCAACACGTAAGAGCGGATCTGATGCCCCCAACCGATATCGGTCTTGGCCGATTCCGTCGCGTTGGCAGCCGCTTCGCGCTTCTTCAGCTCTTCCTCGTAAAGGCGCGAGCGCAGCATTTCCCAAGCCTTGGCCTTGTTCTTGTGCTGCGAACGCTCAGCCTGGCAAGCAACTGCGATGCCGGTGGCGATATGCGTGATGCGGACCGCCGAATCGGTGGTGTTGACGTGCTGGCCGCCAGCGCCGGACGAGCGGTAGGTGTCGATGCGCACATCCGATTCCGAGACGTCGATTTCGATCGAATCATCGACCACCGGATAGACCCAGATGCTCGAGAAGGACGTGTGGCGGCGCGCGTTGCTGTCATAGGGTGAAATGCGGACCAGGCGGTGAACGCCCGATTCCGTTTTCAGCCAGCCATAAGCGTTGTGGCCCTTGATCAGAAGCGTTGCAGACTTGATGCCGGCCTCTTCGCCATCGTGAACCTCAAGGATTTCGACCTTGAAGCGGCGACGTTCGGCCCAGCGTGTGTACATGCGCAAAAGCATGTTCGCCCAGTCCTGGCTCTCGGTACCGCCTGCACCCGCGTGCACTTCGAGATAGGTGTCGTTCTGGTCGGCTTCGCTCGACAGCAGCGACTCGATCTGGCGCGCCCGGATTTCGCCGGCCAACGAACGGATGGCGGTTTCAGCTTCGCTGATGATGTCAGCGTCGCCTTCTTCCTCGCCCATCTCGATCAGGCCGATATTGTCATCCAGCGCTTGCCCAAGACCGTTTATCGCCTTGATGTTGTCGTCGAGCGATTGGCGCTCGCGCATCAGCTTCTGGGCTTCCTGCGGGTCGTTCCAGAGGTTGGAATCTTCTGCCCGCATGTTCAGGTAATCAAGCCGTTTTACCGCCTGATCCCAGTCAAAGATGCCTCCTCAGCAGGCTTATGGCCTGCCTGATTTCGTCGACGATGTTCTGCGTTTCCGCGCGCATGGAGATTGCTTCTTTTTGCTTGTTTCGCGCCCGAAGGCGGCTGTTGAATCCGCGCGGAACATAGGGATGAGGCTGCTCCCTGTAAAGCAAAATGGGCGGGCACCATAAGCCCCGCCCACCGACCTTGCCGCACAGCAGTTGCCTAGCCGGCGTATGCGGCTTCGAGTTTGGCGACGTCGATCTTGGTCATCTGCAGCATCGCCTGCATCACACGGCCCGCCTTGGCGGCATCAGGATCACCCAACAGCCGCGGCAAGGCTTCGGGTATAACCTGCCAGGAAAGCCCAAACTTGTCCTTCAGCCAACCGCACTGGCCAGGCTGACCGCCTTCCGAGAGCCTGTTCCAGAAGTGATCGACATCAGGCTGATCCTTGCAATCGATGCTCATCGAAATCGCTTCTGTGAACTTGAACATCGGGCCGCCGTTCAAGGCCGTGAAATGCAGCCCCTCCAGTTCGAACTCGGCCACCATGACACTGCCGGCCGGCCCGGGACCGGCCTCGCCATAGCGGGTCATCTTGCCAATCTTGGCGCTTTTGAACACTGACGCATAGAAATTGACGGCCTCTTCGGCCTGGTTGTCGAACCAAAGGAACGGGGTGATCTTCTGCATCGTTTTTTCCTCGTGGAAATTGGGTGGGCGGCGGAGGTTCCAAAGTCGTTCCTGCCTCGCAGGTGGGCAGGCTTCCATGGACAGACATCTATAAATAACTTTTAGGATATATAACTGCATGGCTATTTGCAAGCCTCAGGACATGCAATCGCGCAAACAAAAATGCGCGTGGCCAAGCCACGCGCATTTGTCATTTCGCCCGAGGATCCGGTGAATGCCCGACTAGACTGCGATCCTAATAGAGGCCGCCACCGCCTTCGCTGATGGCCTTGCTGGCCTGAGGCGACAACGCTTCGCCGTATCCATTTGTACCGTCTTCGCCCATGCCGATGACCCAGTAGCTGTCGGCGGGCCCGGTGCCAGGCTTGAACGCTTCCATGATCGTGCCCGGTGCGCCTTCCGCGGCCTGCATGCCGGTCTTGCGGTCGATGGAGATAACCTTCATGCCTTCGGGCAAGGCGAAGTCGCCCTTGGGCGTGCCTTCGAGCGCGACGGTCATGAAATCCTTGAACACCGGCGCCGCGAGGCCACCGCCGGTGGTGCCTTTACCGAGCCCCTGCGGCTTGTCGAAGCCCAGGTAAAGTCCGACGACGAGGTTGGGCGTGTAGCCGACGAACCAGGCGTCCTTCTCGTCGTTGGTCGTTCCTGTCTTGCCTGCAATCGGACGATTGAGCGACAGCAGCGTCGTTGCCGTGCCGCGCTGAACAACACCTTCCAGCATCGAAGTGATCTGGTAGGCCGTCATCGGATCGAGCACCTGCTCCGAATTGTCGACCAATTCCGGCTCGGGCTGGTTGGCCCATTCAGTGGCGACACAGCCATCGCAGCCGCGCTCGTCATGCTTGAACACCGTCTTGCCGTAACGGTCCTGGATCCGGTCAATCAGCGACGGCTTGATCTGGCGGCCGCCGTTGGCCATCACGGCATAGGCCGAAACCATGCGCATCACGGTGGTCTCGCCCGCGCCCAGCGCCATTGGCAGATATGGTGCGAGCTTGTCGTAGACACCGAACCGCTCGGCATATTCGGCAACCGTCTTCATGCCCATGTCATTGGCCAGACGCACCGTCATGAGATTGCGCGAGCGCTCGATGCCGGCGCGCAAGGTCGACGGTCCAGCCGCCTTGCCGTCATAGTTCTTGGGCGTCCAGGAGGTGTTGCCGGACTGGATGGTGATCGGCCCATCCATGATGACGGAGGCCGGCGTATAGCCGTTGTCGAGCGCTGCGGCATAGACGAATGGCTTGAATGCCGATCCGGGCTGGCGCATCGCCTGAGTCGCTCGATTGAACTCCGACTGCGAGAAAGAGAACCCGCCGACCATGGCGAGAACGCGACCAGTGTGCGGATCCATGGCAACCAGGCCGCCAGACACTTCCGGAACCTGGCGAAGCGCGTAACCGGCGCCGCCCTCGTTCTTCTCGACGTAGATCACGTCGCCGGGCTTGAGCACCTCGGCGGGAGAATTTGCCTTGAGGCGCTTGCCGTCGGAGACATAACGCATGGCAAAGCTCATGTCGTCCTTGGACACGGAACTCTGCTCGCGATCCTTGGAAAGAGCGCCTGATACTTCACGCTTCGGCTGCAGGCCAATCTCGAGCCCGGTCTTCGAGCTGTCGAGCACGACGGCCAGGCGCCATTCGGGAACGTCGCCGAGGGCCTTGACCGCCCCCAACGCCGTGCCCCAGTCGCCCGAGATGTCGATGTTCTTGACCGGGCCCCTGTAGCCGCGCAAGCGGTCATACTTTTCAAAGCCCGACTGCATGGCCTTGCGGGCCATGACCTGCAGCTTCGGGTCAAGAGTGGTACGTACCGAAAGACCGCCTTCGTAGAGCGCGTCCTGGCCATAACGCGCTATCAGCTCGCGGCGCACTTCCTCGGTGAAATACTCGCCGGCAAAGACGTAAGTGCCAGTACGGCGCGGCGTCACACCAAGCGGCTCGGCCCTGGCCTTGTCGCCCTCTTCGCGCGAAATATAGCCATTGACGACCATCTGCTGGATCACCCAGTTGCGCCGCTCGACGGCGCGGTCGGCGTACCTGAACGGATGATAGTTCGACGGGCCCTTCGGCAGCGCTGCGAGATAGGCGGCTTCGGCTACCGTCAGTTCGTTCACCGACTTGTCGAAATAAGTCAGCGCCGCGCCGGCAATGCCATAGGCGCCGAGGCCGAAGAAGATTTCGTTGAGGTAAAGCTCAAGGATGCGGTCCTTGGAATAAGCCTGCTCGATACGGAACGAGAGGATGGCTTCCTTGGCCTTGCGGTCCATCGTCTGTTCGTTGGAAAGCAGGAAGTTCTTGGCGACCTGCTGGGTGATGGTCGACCCGCCTTGGGTCGGACCGCCGGTGACATAGGCGAGCGCGGCGCGCGAAAAGCCCATGATGTCGATGCCGGGGTGCGAGTAGAAATTCTTGTCTTCAGCCGACAGGAAAGCCGCCTTGACGCGATCGGGCACAGCCTGAATCGGCAGGTAGAGCCGGCGCTCGCGCGCGAACTCGCCCATGAGCGCGCCATCGGAAGCGTGGATGCGCGTCGTCACCGGCGGCTCGTACTTGGCGAGCACTTCGTAGTCAGGAAGTTCCTTGGTAAGCTGGCCGAGATAGAGCGCCACGCCCGCCGCAACGACCAGCGCAAGCGTCGTGCCGATGCCGAAGAAATAGCCGATAAGACGAATCATGCCCGCTCCAGTACAAGGTTCGGGAATTTCCTAAACCAACCCGCCATCACCGCAAGCTGCAGGTACTGTCCCGATCCGCAATCGGCAACCCATGTCGCGCGGTTGTGGGCAAAATACGGCAACAGCCGTGCAGGCACCCAAGATTCTGGTCGAAAACACCAATAATGCCCAGTCAGTGACCTCTCGGCAACGCCAACGTGAGACCCGTCATGATCAGCCGCCTGGGACGCCTCGCTCCGCCACAAAGGCGGCGACTGCCTTGGAAATGCTCGTTGCGGCCTTTTCACGCCAATCCGAGCTGCGAAGCTGCTCTTCGTCCTGTGGATTGGAGAGATAGCCTAGTTCGACCAGCACCGATGGCACATCGGGTGCCTTGAGCACCTTGAAACCAGCCGAACGATGCGGGTTGTTGATCATACCCACCGTAGGCGACAGCTCACCGACCAAGGAGCGGGCAAATCGGGCCGAGAAACCATGCGTCTCGCGCCGGATAAGATCGACCAGGATGTCGGAGACTTCGTGATTTTCTTCAGCGACATCGACGCCAGCGAGCTGGTCCGAGAGGTTTTCGCGGTCGGCCAACGCCTGCGCGTCCGCATCGGAAGCCTTGTCCGACATCGTATAGACCGTGGCACCGCGAATGCCTTTTAGCCGGATTGTGTCGGCATGGATCGAGATGAACAGGTCAGCCTCTTGCTGACGGGCAATACGAACCCGATCGTCGAGCCGCAGGAATTCATCATTCTCACGGGTCAGGACGACCTTGTAGGCGCTGTTGGACGCCAGCTTGGACTTTAGCTCCTTGGCGAAAGCGAGCGTGACAGATTTCTCGACCGTGCCGTTCAATCCTTCAGCGCCGCCGTCGATACCGCCATGACCGGGATCGAGCACGATGGTGAACGGCCGATCGCCGCGATGTGCGATCTTACTGAGCCTGTCGGTCTTGGCCGTGGATACGGTTGAGCCGGTTGTCTCCGCCTGGATGGCGAGCGCGGCATCAAACTCGCGATCCGAAGCAGCAGAAATGTCAGCAACCAGCCGGTAGCCCGATCCATCTTCGTTCTTGAGCACATCGACCTTGTCGACGTTGAACGGCCCCTTTGAGGTCACGATCAGCCGCGAGGCCCCCTCGCCCGATGCACCGTAACGCACACTCTTGATCAACCCGCGCGCCTTCAGGTCCTTGGCATCGATGGCAATGGTTGCATCGGGAAGATCGATTACCAGGCGGTGCGGGCTGCGAAGCAGGAACCATTTCGGTTCCGGCTCGCGGTCGAAGTTCATGACGATGCGCATATGAGTCGCATCGCCCGCCATTTTGTAGTCGAGCGTCTTGATCGGCTCTGCGGCACAAACGGGCTGGCAATTGATTCCAGCAAACGCGGCGAGGAACACGAACAAGGTCAACATCGCACGGCACAATGCGCCCTGTGGCCGACTGCCCACAAAGGCGAAGCACTTGCCGTTCAATGCCACGGATCCCATCTCTGTACTGCCGCTCCAAAGGCAGGCGCGCTGTTGTCCCGCACCTTTGTCGTTCGTGAGCCGAATACGCGGCCCCCTCGATTAACAAGTGGTAACCAGAGAAGGTTAACCGAGTCTTTGTCGGAATGCTCGTTCCTTGTCGCCGCATCGGCTTTGCCGGCATCGGAAATCGGGGTTGCGCTCGACCTCGCCAAATCATAAAAGCGACGTTGGATCACTGCAATCCAGGGCCCGCGCCCTCAGCGCCTTCCGCTAGGGAACCACGCGACGAGCGATGGCCCGACTCGCAAAAGAGATGAGATTTCAGTGATCGCGACGAGATTCGCAGGCGCGGCCCGTGGCGGGGTAGCGACTGCGTGAGAAAAACGGCCGGACATTTCGTTCCGCGCCGGCTCTGTAAGAGCAAAGTAGCTGGTCCGGATCCCCGGGCTTAGATTTGAAACAAGGTTCCGCAAGGTCACGCATTGGCCACAGACGCAATCATGGACTGGTCCGCAGGTAACCGCGCCATCACGGCAGCGGGCGGCACCGCCATGGCGTTTTGGCTGCGACCGGCGGACGCAAAATCATCCGGCACCCCCACTTCAGCAAACTCACGGCGGCGGACGAGTTCCCGCAGGCCGCGGCTGACGGCTGCCGGGAGGACAAATAATGCCCAACAAGATGCTTATAGACGCCTCCCACCCGGAGGAAACACGGGTTGTCGTAGTTCGCGGTAACCGTATTGAAGAATTTGATTTCGAATCACAGGACAAGAAGCAGCTCAAAGGAAACATTTACCTCGCCCGCGTAACGCGGGTTGAGCCGTCTCTTCAGGCTGCCTTTGTCGAATATGGCGGGAACCGTCACGGCTTCCTCGCCTTCAGCGAAATCCATCCCGACTACTATCAGATCCCGGTTGCCGATCGGCAGGCACTGCTGCGCGCCGAGGCTGAGGAAGCCGAGGAGGACGAAGACGAAGACAGCGAAGCCGACGACAGCAAGAGCCAGGATCGCAACCGTGGACGCCGTCGTCGTCGCGGTGGAAAGAACCGCGGCCGCAACGACGAAAACAAGCCTGAAGGTTCCAGCGACGAAGATGGCGACTCATCTTCCGAGTACGATGAGTCGGTCGCAGCCAGCGAAGTCGCCGATACGAGCGACGGCGAAACGTCAGTTGAAGCTGCGACCGAGGAAGCCGATGCTGTCACCGAGGAGCGGGAGCAGGTTTCGATCGCTGCGTCGGTTGACGCCGATGTCGTGTCCGAAAGAGCGCCCGAGCCGACCGTCACTGAAAACGAGAACGGCGGTGTGATCGAAGAAGTGCACTCGACCCACCACGACGATCACGAGATCGAGTCGGTTGGCGCCGAGGATGCGCTCGAGGAAGTGCGCGACCGCCGCAAGCCGGTTCGCCGCCACTACAAGATCCAGGAAGTCATCAAGCGTCGCCAGATCCTCCTGGTCCAGGTGGTCAAGGAAGAGCGCGGCAACAAGGGCGCCGCCCTGACGACCTATCTGTCGCTTGCAGGCCGCTATTCGGTGCTGATGCCCAACACCGCACGTGGCGGCGGCATTTCCCGCAAGATCACCAATGCCCAGGACCGCAAGCGCCTGAAGGAAGTGGTTGCCGATCTCGAGGTGCCGAAGGGCATGGGCGTCATCCTGCGCACGGCAGGCGAAAGCCGCACCAAGGCCGAGATCAAGCGTGACTACGAGTACCTGATGCGCCTGTGGGAGAACGTCCGCAGCCTGACGCTGCAGTCGACGGCACCCGCGCTGGTCTATGAGGAAGGCAGCCTGATCAAGCGATCAGTGCGCGATCTCTACAACAAGGACATCGACGAGGTTCTAGTTGCCGGCGAAGACGGCTATCGCGAGGCCAAGGACTTCATGCGCATGCTGATGCCCAGCCATGCCAAGGTCGTCCAGCCTTATCGCGACATCACGCCGATCTTCGTGCGCAGCGGCATCGAATCGCAGCTCGAGCGGATGGTGCAGCCACAGGTGACGCTGAAGTCGGGCGGCTACATCATCATCAACCAGACCGAGGCGCTGGTTGCCATCGACGTCAACTCCGGGCGCTCTACCAAGGAGCACTCGATCGAGGAGACGGCCCTTCACACCAACCTTGAAGCCGCAGAGGAAGTCGCCCGTCAGCTCAGGCTGCGCGACCTCGCCGGCCTGATCGTCATCGACTTCATCGACATGGAGGAGAACCGCAACAATCGTGCGGTCGAAAAGAAGCTCAAGGATTGCCTGAAAAACGATCGTGCCCGCATCCAGGTCGGCCGGATTTCACATTTCGGCCTGATGGAGATGTCGCGCCAGCGCATTCGTGCCAGCGTGCTCGAATCCACCATGAAGCCCTGCCCCCATTGCGGCGGCACCGGCCACGTCCGTTCGGACTCGTCGGTAGCGTTGCAGGTCGTGCGCGCCATCGAAGAGTTCCTGCTGAAGGACTCGCGCAGCCACATCACCGTCAAGACCCCAGTGGCGACCGCACTTTACGTGCTCAACCACAAGCGTTCCACGCTGGTCGATCTCGAGACCCGCTTCGGAGTGACGATCACGCTCGAAGCCGATGACAGCGTCGGTTCGCAGAACCACGCCATCTTCCGCGGCGCCATCGCAGAGAAGCCGGCGAACTTCGCCCTGCCAGTGCAGGCTCCGGCTTATGATGAGCCCGAGGAAATCGAAGACGAGATCATCGAAGAGGAAGAAGAAGAAACCACAGTTGCCGAGGCGCAGCCAGCGCGTGCGCCGCAGCCTGCTGCGGCCGAAGGCGAGCAGCACGATCGAAAGCGTCGCAAGCGCAGGCGTCGTCGTGGCGGCCGCGATCGAGACCGCGAGCATGGCGCAGCGCAGCAGGATGACGCAGCCGCTGTTGTTGCTGGCGAGACTACTGAAGCCGAAGGTGACGAAACGGTAGCTGTCGCTGACGCAGCGGTTTCCGAGGAAGCCGGCGAAGCAGTTGGCGTGGATGCAGCGGCAGCTGAAGAAGCCGCCGCCAAGAAGCGCCGGCGCGGCAAGCGTGGCGGCAAGCGCAACCGCAAGGATGAAGACGAGCAGTCGGCGGAAGGCGAAGAACGGGTTGCATCCGGCGAGGCGACCGTCGCCGAGGCCGTTGTGAGCGAAGTCGTCGCCGTCGATGATGTTGTCGTGGAAACCGCCGCCGTCGAGCCGGAAGCTGTGGTCGAAGCCAAGCCGAAACGGGCCCCGCGCCGTACGGCCAAGGCCAAGAAGGCGGAAGCTGAGGCTGCCGACGCTCCTGCCGAGGTCGTTGTCGAAGCGGCAGCGCCAGAGGCCGAAGCCAAGCCCGAGAAAAAGGCTGCCAAGCCCCGCGCGCCGCGCCGCAAGGCCGCTGCCGCTCCGGCCGAGGAGGAGGTTGTCTCCGAAGTCACTGCAGCTCCCGTTGCGCCCGCCGCCCCGGTGGTCATCTCCGTGGTCGAGACCGACGCGGAAGCTTCGACGGAGACCAAGCCCAAGAAGGGTGGCTGGTGGCAACGCAAGGGTTTCTTTTGATAAGCTAATATAGAAAGCCCCGGTCAGTGACTTGCTGACCGGGGTCACCCATATTTGAGATTATTTTGCTTGCTGTCTGACACAATTTGCACCGATATACGGCGCAATGAATAGTTAGACTCATAGTTTGCTTTAATACTGCCCGGAGAGACCGTCGATGACGAATGATAGCAAGATCGACATCCTAGGACTGACTGCCCACATCGTTAGTGCCTACGTTGAAAACAACAAGGTTCCTGCCAACGGCCTGCCAGAGTTGATTGCTAGCATCAATGCGTCGATCCTGTCCCTCGACCAACCTGCCGAGGCGCCGACCGAAGCCCAGCAGCCAGCCGTGAATCCGAAACGCTCGGTCATGCCCGACTACATCATCTGCCTGGAAGACGGGAAGAAGTTCAAGTCACTGAAGCGCCACCTCTCGGTCCACTTCGGACTGACGCCTGAGGAATACCGCGCCAAGTGGAACCTTCCGGCCGACTATCCGATGGTTGCGCCGAACTATGCCGCGGCCCGTTCGGAACTGGCTAAGTCGCTTGGCCTTGGCCGCAAGGCCGCAGCCGCGCCCGCCAAGCCACGCGGTCGCGCCAAAAAGGCATAATCTCCAGAAGTTCAAAGACGCGCTTCGGGCCATCCCGGAGCGCGTTTTTTATTGTGCGGCGACAACGTCAGCCGAATAGCGCAACTCGCGCATCGGACGAACGCGCTGCGTCGTGCGGTCATAGATCGGATGGGCCTTGTAGGCGGCAAGCGCTGCCTGGTCGACAAATTCGGCATAAACGACGATGTCGATCTCGTCGGAATACGGATCGACCTTGGTGTTGATCGTCACTTCGAAGACGGTGGAATGCGGAATACCGCCGAGCGCCGATAGTTCCTCACGGATCAACTCGACGTCCTGTTTCTGACGCGCACTGAAGAACACGATGTGCCGGATCAAGCCGCGATTCCTTCTGCTGCTTTCGCTGGCGCTTTTTGGGTCGGCTTTGGGTCCGCGTCAATCGGGCAAAAGGCAGCGGCTCCCTTTCAGCCCGCGATCATCCGCACGAGACGATGCAGTTCCCGCACCGTCGTGCCTATGGCGTTGCCATGGTTGTAGAGGACGTCCCAGATGAGGAACAAGGTGCCGCACATAATCACAATCACATAGCGCAACGCGTGCTCTCCTAGACTGGCGCGGAACTAGATATCTCGGCGGCTTGGTTCAACCTCGCAGCAATGAATTAGTACCCCATAATATTTAATGAACTCGCTTTTCACTTCCACGACCAGTTTTGCTGGGCCCGATAGTTTCGCCTGGCATATCAGCGATTGCCAGATGTCACTTGAAGTTCCAGATTTTGCCGGTGAAGATCGCGGCAGGAATTCACCGCAGCACGCGGAAGTCGTGGCAGCCCCCGGCCAAGTCCTTCGCAACCTGACAGGAGACGCCGAGGCGGCGTATCTTCGGCCAGGCGCAGCAGCGGTGCACGGCTTGGAGCAACGCGCCCGACAACGCCGTACCGGGCAAGAACTTGGGACGTCGAG
Source organism: Aminobacter sp. AP02 (assembly GCF_003148805.1). Classification (GTDB taxonomy): domain Bacteria; phylum Pseudomonadota; class Alphaproteobacteria; order Rhizobiales; family Rhizobiaceae; genus Aminobacter. The sequence continues at coordinate 37,372 of NZ_QGGX01000013.1, read as the reverse complement.
ATGGCCCAGAGGATTTCGGACGGTTCTATCAATCATGACGTGACGAAGCTTCACGAAGGCAACGTCGCGGACTTTGCCCGCGGCCTGCCGGCGCGCGTGCGCATGGTTTTGTCGGCAGCGCTTCATCTGCCGCGCGGCTCGCTCAAGGTGAAGATGCCCGACGGGCGCAGCATCCTGGTCGGCGGCAAGGCGCCCGGCCCGGAGGCCGAGATCGTATTGCACAATTGGAAGCTGCCCTCACGCGCCTTCAGTGGCGGCACCATCGGGGTTGCCGAATCCTATATCGACGGTGACTGGGAAAGCCCTGACGTCACCAGCTTCCTCGAACTGTTCGTGGTCAACACGGAGACGGGCGAAGGTGTTGCCGGCGGAACAAACTGGTTGCTGACCACCGTCCAGCGCATTCGCCACTGGCTCAACGAGAACACGCGCACGGGCTCGAAACGTAACATCTCCGCTCACTACGATCTCGGCAATGCCTTCTACAGCCAGTGGCTCGACCCCAGCATGACTTACTCCTCGGGGCTTTACGCGACCGGTGCCAACGACCTCGCGGGCGCTCAGACAGAGAAGTACCGGGCCCTGGCGCGCGACACCGGCATCGGTCCCGATGACCATGTGCTGGAGATCGGCTGCGGCTGGGGCGGTTTCGCCGAGTTTGCGGCGCGCGAGATCGGCTGCAAGGTGACCGGGCTGACGATCAGCCGCGAGCAGTACGATTTCGCCCAAAAACGCATCCACCTTGCAGGGCTTTCCGACAAGGTCGAATTCAAGCTGCAGGATTATCGCGACGAAACCGGCCTCTATGACCGTATCGCCTCGATCGAGATGTTCGAGGCAGTGGGGGAAAGATACTGGCCGGCGTTCTTTGCCAAGATGAAGCAATGCCTACCCCAGGGCGGCACCGCAGGACTGCAGATCATCACCATCAACGAGGCCGCCTACCCCCTTTACCGCAAGCGGCCCGATTTCATCCAGCGCTACGTCTTTCCGGGAGGCATGTTGCCGACGCCAACGCTGCTCAAGTCGCTCGGCGCCGAGCATGGACTCGACTACCTGCGCGAGCGGATTTTCCCGCAGGACTACGCCCGTACGCTCGCCGAATGGCGCGACCGGTTCTGGTCGTCCTGGGAACGCATTGTGCCACTTGGTTTCGACGAGCGCTTCAAGAAGCTCTGGGAGTTCTACCTGCACTATTGCGAGGCTGGTTTTCGCGCCGAATACATCGACGTACGCCAAGTGGTGTACAAGGCCTGATCGAAAACGTTCAGCCAGCCCCACCGGGTACAACTGATGCGTCGCCAGCAATTGCACCGTTGCGACACCATTTCGTCTTCAAAGCGCCGGATCCTTGGTCAGTCTCTTCTCGCGGGCTGCCCCGGGAGCGAATCAAGTCATGCACAAGCGAAACATCTTCTTTCTCGTTGCTCTGGTAGCGGCTGGAGCCGTCTACCTCAACAACTCGTCGCTGCTTTCCAATCGCCCTGACGGCAAGCCGGTGGTCCTCGCCCATCGTGGGCTGGCTCAGGAATACGATCGCACCGGCCTGACCGGCGACACCTGCACCGCAGAGCGCATGTTGGCACCTCGGCACGACTATCTCGAAAATACCGTCCGCTCGATGGAGGCTGCCTTCGCGCGCGGAGCGGACGTTCTGGAACTTGACGTGCACCCCACAACCGATGGCAAGTTCGCGGTGTTCCACGACTGGACCGTTGATTGCCGCACGGAAGGCTCGGGCGAGACACGAGACCATTCGATGGCGGACCTCAAAAAGCTTGATGTCGGCCACGGCTACACTGCCGATGGCGGCAAGACTTTCCCGTTTCGCGGCCAGGGCGTCGGGCTGATGCCATCGCTCGACGAAGTGATGGATCGGTTCCCGGACCGCCGCTTCCACATCAACGTCAAGAGCAACGACCCCAGAGACGGCGAATTGCTCGTTGCCTTCCTCGCAGCACTGCCGGCCAAACGTCAGGCAGACTTGACCGTCATCGGCGGCGACCGGCCTGTCCTGGCGATCAAGCAGGCGCTGCCCGGAATACGGACGCTGTCGAAGCAGTCGCTCATGCGCTGCCTGTTGCGCTACGAAGGGCTGGGCTGGAGCGGCTATGTGCCGAAAGACTGCCGTGGAGCGACGCTCGGCGTGCCAATCAACGTTGCGCCCTGGTTGTGGGGCTGGCCGAACCGCTTCCTCGACCGGATGGAAAGCGTCGGCACCAATGTCTATCTGCTCGGGCCCTATCACGGCGGCGGCTTCTCCGACGGCATTGACGATCCAGCCATGATCGAAACGTTGCCGGCCGGCTATTCGGGCGGCATCTCCACCGACGCGCTCGACCTTGTCATGCCGGCCATCGAACGCCGGACCAACTGACCTGTTTAGCTTCGGCGCAAGTGAAAGGGCGGCCAGGTCTCTCCAGCCGCCCTCCCGTTCAGCCAAAAAAGCTCAAAGCGTGATGCGGTACTTCGCAAAGCCTTCAGCGCCATCGCCTGCCGGCTCGATCTTGACCGCCTTGACCTCGGCAATGTGATCCTTGGCCTTGGGGCCGGTCTCGAAGATCACCGAAGCGCCTTCTACTGGCGCAAACGACCAGTTCGCATCGGCGGACGGGTTGATCGTGCCCTGATCGACGATGTAGCGCACTATGACGTCCCGATTCGTATCAGGTGCCTCGAATACCAGCTTGGAGGCGTTGATTTCGGGGAAGTTGCCCCCGCCCCCTGCCCGGTAGTTGTTGGTTGCGACAACGAACTTCGCGGCCGGATCGATCGGCTTGCCCTCGAATACCAAGTCGACAATGCGGCTGGAGTTGGCATTCAGCACCGCGCCCTTGGGATCGTATTTCGGTGGCTGCGCCAGATCGATCTTGTAGGTGACGCCGTCGATGACGTCGAAGTTGTAGGATGGAAAATCAAGATTGATAAGCGACTGGTCGGCCTTGCCGGGTTCGACCTTGTTGAAGATGCCGGCCGACATTTCCAGCCACTCCTTGACCTGCGCGCCTGTGATCGCCACCGCCTGAACGGTGTTGGGGTACAGATACAGGTCGGCGACGTTCTTGATTGCCACGGCTCCGGCCGGAACGTCCGTGTAGTAGTCCGGACCGCCACGGCCGCCTGACTTGAAGGGCGCAGCAGCCGAAAGCACCGGCAAATCCTTGTGCTCGGTGTCCTTCAGCATGTCCTTGATGTACCAGATCTGGGCCTGGCTCACGATCTGAACTGACGGATCGTCGGCGACAAGCGCGAAATAGGAATAGAGCGGCGCCGAGGTCTTGCCGACCGGGGTGCGAACGTAAGCCAGCGTGGCCTCGTGCTCCTCCTTGGCGGCCGCCTCGACCTCCGGCTTGCTTTCGACTGTCGGCACCACCTTCTTGTCGACGCGCTTGGAAATCGGGCGCGCCTCGCTGGTCGAACTGATGACCTCCCAGGCATTGCCGTCGCGCTCGAGCAGCAGATCGATCAGGCCGAGATGGGAGCCCCAGAAGCCACCCATCACGCCCGGCTTGCCATTGATGGTGCCCTTGGCGTTGTCGACACCTTCGACCTTGTCGAATTTCGGACCGGGGAAGTCGAGATGGCTGTGGCCAGTGACGATCGCGTCGATGCCATTGACGCCAGCAAGCAGGATGGAGGCGTTTTCGAGGTTTTCAGCGGCCTGCGGCGTGCCCATGCCTGAGTGCGAGAGCGCGATGACGATGTCGGCGCCTTCCTCCTTCATCTGCGGCACCCATGCCTCAGCTGCCTTGACGATGTCGCGGGTCATCGCTTTGCCCTGCAGATGCCTCGAATCCCATGTCATCACCTGCGGCGGCACGAAGCCGATCAAACCGATGCGGATCGGATGCTCGGCGCCTGAACCATCCTTGACCTTCTTGTCGAGGATTACATAGGGCTTGAGGAACAACTCGTCCGTGGTCGCGTTGGCCGCAAGCTTTCCCTTGGTCAAATTGGAGCAGACGACCGGGAAGTTGGCACCGTTGAGCACCTTGAACATATAGTCGAGCCCGTAGTTGAACTCGTGATTGCCGAGCGTCGAGCAATCGTAGCCAAGCGTGTTCATTGCCTTGATGATCGGGTGGACGTCGCCATCCTTCATGCCGCGCTGATAGGCCATGTAGTCGCCCATCGGGTTACCCTGCAGGAAGTCGCCGTTGTCGACCAGGATCGAATTGCTGGCCTCGGCACGGATGGCGTCGATGATCGAGGCCGTACGGGCCACGCCCATCGTGTCGTTCGGCTTGTCGGCATAGTAGTCGTAGGGAAAAACGTGCACGTGCAGGTCGGTCGTTTCCATGATGCGCAGATGCGCCTGATTGGCCTGGGCGCGCGCCGAAAACGGGTGCAGCATCACAAGCGCGCTCGCCGCAGCCGATCCGGCAAGAAAGGAACGGCGAGATATTGGGTGAAGCATGGTGGACATTTTCATTCTCCAGGAAATGAACTGACAGTATTTAGCCGGCGTCCCAAAGATCAAATGTCGCGCCAAAATTCGCGCGAGTCCAGCCGAGTCGCATGACAGGTGCGCGACAGCCAGCGGGGAATGGATTGGTCCCACACTTTGCGACCTGTTCGGCCAAAGCGATGTCGCCCGTTGACCACAGGCGACCGGCATGCAGGACTAGGCTCGACGATGCTCGAAACCTCAAGAAGGTGCGATATGGGCGATCTCGACGACGAAGAACCTGCGCAATACGCGTCACCCCCATGTTTCATGCATGAACTCGATCCGGAATTCCGGGCGCCACCCGCGCCGGAATGGCCGGAAGTCAGGCGCTGGCGCAAGACCGAGCGCGCAAGGCTCATCGAAGCCCGCCTGGCAGTCGCCGCCGACATACGCACGGCCATGGCCGGCCTGATCGCGCAAGGTCTCGACCAAGCCATTGGCGATGTGGCAGGCAAGCTGATCAGCCTCTACTGGCCGTTCCGCGGCGAACCCGACCTGCGGCCCTGGCTGGCATCGGTCAATGCGCGAGGCGGCAAGTCGGCGCTGCCTATCGCAGTCGAACTCGGTCGACCTCTGATCTTCCGCGCTTACGCCCCTGGCGACAAGCTCGAACGCGGCGTCTGGAACATCCCAGTACCGGCCGCCGGTCCGGAGGTCATCCCTGATATCGTTATCGCCCCACTCGTTGGCTTCGACGCCTCAGGCTACCGGCTTGGTTATGGCGGAGGTTTTTTCGACCGAACCCTTGCCGCGCTCCCCCGAAAGGCGCTGGTCATCGGCATAGGCTACGAGATTGCGCGTATTCCGACGATCTTCCCGCAACCGCACGACATTCCCATGGACAGGATCGTGACCGAAGCCGGCATCATCCGCTGAAGCGATTGCGTCAGCAGTCACGCCAGATCTGGCCGCATGCCCATGGCGGTGCGGTCGACAATCTCGCGCAGGGCGAATGAGGAGTTGATCTTGGTCACATGCGGCATGGCCGACAGCCATTCCTTATGGATGCGCTCGTAGTCAGGCAGATCGCGGGCGGCGATGCGCAAGATATAATCATATTCGCCCGACATGAGATGGCATGACAGGATATTGGGGCAGCGCTTTACCGCGACCTCAAAGTCCGAAAGCGTTTTTTCGAACTGTCCCGACAACGAAATGTGCACGATCACGGTCACCTGATGGCCAAGTGCCACATTCGAAAGCCTGGCGTGGTAACCGCTGATGATGCCCGACTTCTCGAGATTGTCGAGGCGACGCGAGCAGGCCGATTGCGACAGTCCTATCTTTTCAGCCAGCGCGGCGTTGGGCATCCGCCCATCCTTCTGAAGCGTGTCCAGAATAGCGATATCGATCCTGTCCAACGGCATTCTTCGAATTTCCTTCGACAAACCAGAGGATACACGCAAAAATTACCGAGCAAGTCTGGGTATGGCAACCTTTTTCGCAAACATATTCGGAACGATTCGTGATTGACTTCGTCATGAGGGAAAAGGCCAGAAATGGCTGCGGAGGAGCAGAAAATGCGCGTTGGTTGCCCCAAGGAAATCAAGAATCATGAGTACCGCGTCGGGCTCACGCCCGGTTCGGTCCGCGAATATGTCGCCCACGGCCATGAAGTCCTGGTCGAGACAGGCGCGGGCGCCGGAATAGGTGCCGATGACAACGCCTATCGCGCTGCGGGCGCGCAGATCGCCAAGACCGCCGAAGAGATGTTCACCCGCTCGGACATGATCGTCAAGGTCAAGGAACCGCAGCCCAATGAATGGGCGCAACTGCGCGAAGGCCAGATCCTCTACACCTACCTGCACCTTGCGCCCGATCCAGAGCAGACCAAGGGTCTGCTCGCCTCCGGCGTGACCGCAGTCGCTTATGAAACCGTGACAGATGAGCGAGGCGGCCTGCCGCTACTGGCGCCGATGTCGGAAGTGGCCGGCCGCCTGGCGATCCAGGCGGGTGCCACCGCACTACAGAAGGCTTATGGCGGCCGCGGCGTGCTGCTTGGCGGCGTGCCGGGCGTGCTGCCTGGCAAGGTCGCGGTCATCGGCGGCGGTGTCGTTGGCCTGCATGCGGCGCGTATGGCAGCCGGTCTCGGCGCCGATGTCAGCATCATCGACCGCTCGATACCGCGCCTGCGCCAGCTCGACGACCTCTTCGCCGGACGCGTGCACACGCGCTATTCGACAGTCGAAGCACTGGAAGAAGAGTGCTTTTCAGCCGACCTGATCATCGGCGCCGTGCTCATCCCGGGCGCTGCCGCGCCCAAGCTAGTCAGCCGCGAAATGCTGTCAGGCATGAAAAAAGGCACCGTGCTTGTCGACGTCGCCATCGACCAGGGCGGCTGCTTTGAAACTTCGCACGCCACGACCCACGCGGACCCGACTTACGAGGTCGACGGCATTATCCACTACTGCGTCGCCAACATGCCTGGCGCCGTGCCGGTAACCTCCGCCCATGCGCTCAACAACGCCACTCTGCACTACGGCCTGGCGCTGGCCGACCGTGGCCTCAAGGCGCTCGCCGACGAACCACATCTGCGCAACGGCCTCAACGTTCATCGCGGACGCATCACCAATCGCGCCGTGGCCGAGGCCCTTGGCTACGAAATGACAGAAGCCAAGTCCGCCCTGGCAGCTTGAGACAATCGTCTTACGGAAGGAGCCCGTCGCAGCGATGCGGCGGGCTTTTTGCGTTCACAGGCCTGTCTAGACCTCATGGCTCGTCCCGCTCGATGCGACACTGGTAGCAATTGTTCTTTGCCGAGCGCATGTGCACGTAAGCAACCTCAGGACGCGCGAGCAGTTCCCCGGCACGCCCTACGATCTCTGATGTCAGCGTCACAGCCCCGGTGCCATAGACTATGCGGTCGTCCGCACCATATCCGCGCAGGATATAGTCCTTTGTCCTGCTGAAAAGTTCCGGCAGCTCGCCGCTCTCCGCCGCTCGCGGGCATTCCTCGGCATGCAGGAAGATCGGCCCGGTTTCGGCATATGGCTGAAGCTCCGGGAACGGGCGATATGCGAGCACAAGGTAGGGTTCACCCGCTGCAACATTGGTCAAGCAATGGCGGCAGGGCACGCCAACGCCATCCGAGATCTTGCGCTCGGGCTTCATGCCATAAGCGTCCGGCGCCCCGTGCTGGAGGGCCCTCACCGAGTCGTTGGGAAGTGCGAGGAAACGAATGGTCATAACGGCGTTCCTGGTTGGTTGATCGCCGCACGTTATGGCGAGTGGCAGCGCTCGCCCACCCGATTTCCTCCACCGACTGTTCTCCATCGAATGGCAATGAGAAGCCCGGCTCAGGCGAGCCGGGCTGCATCGATGGAGTTGAACTCAGGCCTTTATCGAATGAACGCGTCGTAGCGGCGCAGGGTCACCCGGCGATTGCGCCAGTTCTCGTTCTGCGTCGGCACGAGCAGGAATTCCTCGCCATAGCCGACCGTCTCCAGCGCATAGCGGGGAATGCCGAACTCGCGCACCAGCGTCTGCTTGAGAGACGCGGCGCGGCGTTCCGACAGCGCCTGGTTGGAAGCGAACGAGCCGACGGCATCGGTATGGCCTTCGATCAGTACCCGCGCGCCGGGATCCCGATGCAGGATGCGATCCAGTGCATTGGCGATGTTTTCCACCTTGCCGTACTGGGAATAGGGAACTTCGGCCGAGCCAAAGGCGAAATTGATCGACTGGATGTCGATCGACGGAGCCATGCGACGAAGGTCGGGCCGCCGCTTGAATTCGCGGACAGTGACGCGCTGGTTGGGCTGGATCCTTGTTGTCGGCGCCGCCTGGAGCTGCCGCTCGATCTGCGCCGCCGATGGCGTCGTTGCCTGCGCTGAAGCGTAGGACGGTGCGGCAAGCACGGCAATCAGAGCGGCGGCAAGCATGCGGCGGTTCAACATCTTCATTCTCCTTGCATATTTCGGCCATCCGGCCGGAAGTGATGCGAGGTAAATGGCAGAAGCTGGCTGAAGCGGCGATGAACAGGCGGTTCAGCGGATGTTGTAGGTGATCAGGGACGCATCACGCTTGCCGAGCGCTCGGCAAAGGTCATCGTGCGAACAATTTCGGTCTTCTGCGCGACCGGCGAGAAACCCATCTTCTGATACAGCGGCAGCGCTGCGGGATGGTCGAGCGTGCAGGTCTGCACCGTGACCTTTCGCGGCCGATAGGACCATGCCGCGGCAATCGCCGCCCCGAGGAACCACCGACCGATCCCCTGCCCCATGGCGTGATCCATCATGCCGAAATAGGCGAGCTCGACCTCATCGGGCAGATGCGGCTTGATATCCATGAACCCAGCCGGCGCGCCATCGAGATAGAGCACCCTGATATCACGATCTTCGCGATGGAGGCCGGCGGCAAGTTCTTCGTCGTCTAGCCTGAGGATGTTGACCCAATGCCATTTGCGGCCGACGCGGTCGGCCAGATAGCGGTAGAAATGCAGCGGAATGTCACGTGTCTTGAGAAGCGCGATCTGGCGATTGACTGGCAGCGGCGGCGTGTAGGCCGGCGGCACGTGCATCTCCAGAAAGGTAACCGTGACTTCGATGTTCTCGCTGCGATTGGCTGCCATATTCATGCTTTCCCCGTCACCACCGGGGTATCGGACATACCGCCCCATTCCGTCCACGAGCCGTCATAGAGACGATTGTCGCCATGGCCGAGCGATTGCAGCGCAAGCGTGATGACGGCGGCGGTCACACCTGAGCCACAGGAGGTGACGATGGGCTTGGACAGATCAAGCCCGGCCGCCTCGAGCGTTGTCTTCAGACGATCGAGCGGCAACAACTCGCCGTTTTGGGAAAGCGTGCCAACGGGTACGTTGCGCGCGCCGGGCATATGGCCCGAGCGCAAGCCGGCGCGCGGTTCCGGATCGGTGCCTTCGAAGCGCCCGGGCGAACGAGCGTCCGCGATCTGGGCGCTGCCGCTATCAACGACCTTGCGCATCTCGGCGAGCGAAACGACCTTCGACGCATCATAGTCGACATGGAAAAAGCTCGGGGCGGTCCTTGTCGGCTCAGATGTCACCGGTCGCCCGGCCGCCTTCCAGCGGTCGAAGCCACCATCCAGAATGTAGACCTGGAATACACCCATGATGCGGAATATCCACCACACACGTGGTGCGGCCATGAAACCGGGACCGTCATAGATCACGATCGTGTCGTCAGCCGAAATCCCCATCGAACCGGCAAAGCGCGCGAACAGCGAAGCCGACGGCAAAGTGTGCGGCAAGGCCGACTCCGGATCCACGACCAAGTCCTGGTCGAAGAAGACAGCCCCAGGAATGTGGGCCGCATCGTACTCCGCGCGGGCGTCGCGCTTGAGTGCGGGCATGTACCAGGAGGCGTCGACGATCGACAAACCCGGGGTGCCCAGCCGCTTTTCCAACCAGTCCGCATCAATGACGAACGCGCTTTTCTCGCTCATGGCAACTTCTCCGGTTCAGATAGCGGGCATCGCGCCGAAGCGGATGCGGAAGCGGCGGTTCTCGCGCCCCTTCTTTTCGATCTTGCCTATGTGGATATCGCCGATTTCGGCTGTGCCGGCGACATGGGTTCCGCCGCAGGGCTGGCTATCGATCGATCCGTTGTCGCCGATGCAGACCAGCCTGATCTGGCCAGTCCCCGATGGTGGGCGCACATTCTTCGACTTCACCAGGTTCGCATTGGCGGCGAGTTCGTCGTCGGAAATCCAGCGCGTGCAGATCGGATGGTTGGCTCGTACGAGTTCCATCAGCTGCGCCGTTACATCTTCCTTAGTGAAACCGGCATCGGGCAGATCGAAGTCGACGCGCGAATCGTCTTCGCTGACCGCAGCCCCGGTGATCGGGTACGGGCAGACGACCGTCAGGAGATGGCAGGCAGCGTGCATGCGCATCAACAGATGCCGGCGCGGCCAGTCGATTGCCAGCTTCAGCCGCTCGCCGATCTCAGGCCTTGCCTGATCGAGCGCCGGCACATGGATGATCTCGTCCTTGGTCTCGCCGGTAATCGTGGCCGAAACGGCAATCCGGCTACCGTCATTGCGTATCAAGGCGCCGGTATCGCCCGGTTGTCCGCCCGACGTTGCGTAAAAAATCGTCCGGTCGAGGATGACGCCGCCACGATCATTGACCCCGACGACATTGGCCTCGGTCTCGCGCAGATAGGCATCTTCGCGAAAAACCGCCTCGGTGGAGAATGCCATCACACCACCTGTTCGAACGGAACAGTAATATTCGGCTCGCTCTCCATCCAATCGGGCACAGGCAAGCTCTTGCTGCGCAGGAAATCCGGATTGAACAGCTTGGACTGATAGCGCGTGCCGAAATCGGCAAGCACGGTCACAATGGTGTGGCCCCGCCCGAGCTCGCGGGCGAGCCTGATCGCCCCGGCAATATTGATGCCGGTGGAGCCGCCAACGCAGATGCCTTCTTCCTGGATCAGCCCAAAGACGATCGGCAGCGCCTCTTCGTCGGGTATCTGATAGGAGAAATCAGGCGTGAAGCCATCCAGATTGGCGGTGATGCGGCCCTGGCCAATGCCTTCGGTGATGGACGTGCCTTCTGCCTTGAGTTCACCTGTCGTGTAGTAGCTGTAGAGTGCGGCCCCCAGAGGATCGGCGAGTGCGATCTTGACTGCGGCGCTCTTTGCCTTCAGCCCCATGGCAACGCCGGCCAGCGTTCCCCCGGTCCCGACGGCGGAGACGAAGCCATCGACCTTCCCTCCGGTCTGTTGCCAGATTTCTTCCGCTGTGGTGCGGATGTGTCCGTCGCGGTTGGCGACGTTGTCGAACTGGTTGGCCCAGATGGCCCCGTTCGGCTCGGACTTTGCCAGTTGTTCGGCGAGGCGGCCTGAAACTTTCACATAGTTGTTCGGGTTCTTGTAGGGGACTGCCGGAACCTCGATCAGTTCGGCGCCCAGAAGGCGCAGGGCATCCTTCTTTTCCTGGCTCTGGGTGTCTGGAATGACGATCACCGTACGGTAGCCGAGCGCCTTGGCAACCACGGTCAGACCAATGCCGGTGTTGCCGGCGGTGCCTTCGACGATGACGCCGCCGGGCCTGAGCAGCCCGCGCTTTTCAGCATCGCGGATGATGAACAGGCCAGCTCGATCCTTGACCGACTGGCCGGGATTCATGAACTCGGCCTTGCCGAGGATCTCGCAGCCCGTTTCTTCCGAGGCTCGCTTGAGCCGGATGAGTGGCGTGTTGCCAATGGCATCGATCACGGAGCGCATCAAGATTCCTTCCTAATTCTGCCGAGAACCCTAGAAATGTGAAGCGGCGCTTTCAAGGGATGAAATTCTCTGGACCAGTGTATGTGGGGGTCAACGAGCGCAAGCCCTTATGGTGCCGGCCTAAAACGGCCTTTCCATATGGGTGGGGCCTCGGCTAGAGCTTCATCAGCTACACTGCCGAGGGATTTGAAGTGAGCACATATCGGGCCAGTCCAGAAGACGGAGTCGCGTGGATTACAGGCGGCAGCACCGGCATCGGCCGAAGCGTAGCCCGCATGCTGGCGAGCGAGGGCTACACGGTTGCCGTCACAGTCCGTCCCGATGATCCGATCGACTCGCTTATTGACGAAACCAAAGGCATGAAAGGCCGCGTGCTGTCATTTCCCTCCGACGTCACCGACGAAGCCGGCATGGCAGCTGTCGTCGCGGCCATCGAAGCGAAGGCGGGAGCCATCGTGCTCGCCATCTTCAATGCCGGCACCTATACGTCGGTGACAGGCACGAACCTCGGCATTGGAGCCTTTCGCCAGAGCTTTGAAGTCAACGTCTTCGGCGTCCTCAACGGTCTTGTCCCCGTCATCGAGCGCATGCGCAATCGCGGCCGGGGCCATGTCGTGTTCATGGGCTCGATCAGCAGTTATTTCGGCTGGCCGACGACTGCTGCCTACGGCGCCACCAAAGCCGCGGTCAACGTCATGGCTGAAGCGCTGAAGTTCGATTTCGACAAGATGAACGTCCGAACGCAGGTGATGAACCCAGGGTTCATCAACACGCCGCTGACCGAACAGTCGCCCTTCTCGATGCCGGCGATGATGGAAGTCGACGCGGCAGCCGCGCGCATATGCAAATCGATACGCAAAGGCGGCTTTGAGGCTACGTTTCCGCGCCGCCTGACCTGGGGTATGAAACTGCTGTTCCTGCTGCCACGTCCGCTACGGGAAAAGGCGCTGCGAATCGCCACGCGCTGGCAGGCCGAGCCGATGATCTACCTCAGGCGTTCAAGCTTCGACTGAAGTGTCGCTGGAACGATAGCTAGGATCGCTATCGCCCCCCAAATGAAAGGGCGGCCGAGGCACCGCCCCGACCGCCCTAACCTATCTAGCTAGCCGCCAGCAATGGACCAAGCTGGCCCATTCTGCTGAATCATGCTGCGCGCGTGTTCGGCTTGCGTGCGCCGAAGCGACGCTTGCCGCCCTTGGGGGCCGCGCCCTTGGGACGGTCGCCCTTTGGCTTTCCGCCATTGTTGCCACGCGGGCGCTGACCGCCGGGGCGGCGCTCCTCGCGATCGCCACGGTCGTTGGCCGGTACGAAGCTGCGCGGCTCGCCGGCCGGGCGAACCGGATCCGGCTCACCAAGATGGTCGGCATCGATGGTCAGCTTCATGCGGATGATGCGCTCGACCTGCCTCAGCTTGGAGTTCTCAGAAGGATCGACCAGCGTGACAGCCACGCCGTTGGCGCCGTTGCGGCCGGTACGGCCGATACGGTGGACGTAGCTCTCGGCTTCATCAGGCAGGTCGAAGTTCACGACGTGGCTGATGCCGGGCACGTCGATGCCGCGCGCTGCGATGTCGGTGGCGACTAGGATGCGGACCTTGCCTGCGCGGAAGCCGTTGAGCGCAGCTTGGCGGGCATTCTGCGACTTGTTGCCGTGGATGACGGCGGCGGGGAAGCCATCCCGATCCAGGTCCTTCACCACACGGTCGGCGCCATGCTTGGTGCGGGCAAAGACCAGTACCGAAGTCATGGCTTCGTCAGACAGCATCTTCGCCAGGATCTGGCGCTTCTGCTTGGTGCGGGCGAGGATGATGCTCTGGCGGATTTCAGCGGCGGTCGTGCTCTGCGGCGCAACCTCGACGCGAATCGGATCCTTGAGCAGGCCTTGCGCCAACTCGGCAATCTCGGCGGGCATGGTTGCCGAGAACAGGGCGGTCTGACGGTTGCGCGCGGTCGCCTTGGCGATGCGCTTGACGTCGTTGATGAAGCCCATGTCGAGCATGCGGTCGGCCTCGTCGAGGACCAGCCACTGCGTATCCGCGAGCACGAGGTCGCCCTCGCGGACGAGATCGGTCAGGCGGCCCGGCGTGGCAATAAGCACGTCGACGCCCGGAGCGATCTTCTTGACCTGCGAAAAACGCGACACGCCGCCGAGGACGAGCGCCGTCGAGATGTGCGCGCCCTTGGCAAGAATCTTGATGGTGTCTTCGATCTGCACGGCGAGCTCGCGGGTCGGCGCCAGGATCAGCGCACGCGCAGTCTTGGGCCGGCGCTTGGTGCCGAGGGCAATGATCTTCGACAGGATCGGCAAGGAGAAGGCAGCCGTCTTGCCAGATCCGGTCTGGGCAATGCCGAGGATGTCGCGACCCGCCAGCTGTGCCGGGATCGACTCGATCTGGATCGGCTTGGGCTCATTGAAGCCCGCCAGATGCGTTGCCTTGAGCAGAGCGCCGGTAATGCCGAGTTTGGCGAAGCCGTTCAGCTCCGCATTGATTTCATTCGTCAATATCTTCTTCTTTCGTGCGACGGCAATCCGCCACAAACAACAATGGCGGCAGGGCGCAACCTGCCGGCCTCAATCTCTCGTGAAACGACAAGGCGGCGGACGAGTGTCCGCTCGGCTGCGCTGTCGTGCCCGCTGGCCTCATGCCGCAGGTCTATTTCGCCGCTTGCCGTTGCCGGAAAGGGTGAAAACAGACGCAACCAGTCTCTCTGAGGAGAAAGCCGTAAGCCCGGCTCAAGCGCCTATGACGCCGCATATGGATGATTTGGCAACAAATTGCAAGCCTGCCATGCTGCAACGCAACATAGCAAACCGGTCATCCTACCGCCGCACACCGTCACGCGGTGCCGACAACCTCGTTGAAAGTATCCAGATCGACGTAGAATATCCTGGTGATCGCGATGATCAGCTCATCACCCCAATAGCCATGCGACTTCAAGATGTTGACTGCGGTGAGTATGTCGACCGGCTCGGTCAGACGCCTCTTCATGCTTTCCTCGACAAACTGTTCCATCAGGCTGCCCCTTCGTCCAATTGCCCATACGCAATGAACACAGACCAGAACGCCCAATCAGTATGGATCGCAGCTTGCGCGGAACTTGCCGGCGCAGCCGGCGATTCCATTTTTTGAGCGGGATGACGCGGGAAAAGCGGCCGACTCACAAGGCCATGAAGATGTTAGCACGCGCATTGGGCCACGCTAGAGCCGAGATCCTCGCTGCTCTGCCGTTGGCGTTCCGGCCGCAACATCGAGTGCGAGCCGCACCATATCGGAGAACAGCTCCTGCCGCTCGGCGGGATCGGTCTCCTCGCCAGTCACCAGACTGTCGACCACTGTGCAGATCGACAGTGCCTTCGCTCGAAAGCGGGCAGCAACGGTGTAGAGGGCGTTGGTTTCCATATCGACCGCCAGCGCACCATGCGCCCGAACACCGGCGAAACGCCCTAGCACGTCAGGGTGGTAGAAAACGTCGCTGGACGCCGTCTGGCCGACATGATGATCAAGGCCAAGTTCGACGGCACGCTCTGCCGCGCGGCGAAGCAACTCGAAATTCGCGCTCGGAGCGTAGTCATAGAACCCAAAAAGCTGGCTGTTGATCGCACTGTCGCTGCTCGAGGATTGGGAGATGACAAGGCTGCGCAGCTTGATGTGTTCGGCAAGTCCACCGCAGGTGCCGACACGGATCAGCGTCTTTGCGCCATAGGTCTCCAGCAATTCATGGGCATAGATGGCCAGAGAGGGGGCGCCAATTCCAGTCGTCTGGACACTTACCGGCACGCCTTGGAATCTGCCGGTGTAGCCGAGCGCACCTCGCAGCCGGTTCACGCAGCGGACGTCTTCAAGAAAAGTGGATGCGATCCATTCCGCGCGCTGGGGATCGCCGGGCAGCAGCACGGTTTCGGCGTAGTCGCCTCGTCTTGCTTCGTTGTGCGGCGTTGTCTGCATTTGTCCACCCCGACGACGCGCTTGCCGGCATGATGGCATCATAAATGCCTGCGGGAAAGCGATTCAAATGGTCGGGCAGACCTGCGCGAAGCCTATTCGCACAGCTTTCAGCTTTCAAGCACCTCTTTGACGACCGTTGCCAGTTGCTTGAGCGAGAACGGCTTAGGCAGGAAACCGAACTGCGCATCCGCAGGCAGGTTCTTGGCAAAGGCGTCTTCCGCGTAGCCGGAGACGAAAACGAACCTGATGTCGGGCTGGCGCTTGCGCAATTCACCCAGCAGCGTCGGCCCATCCATCTCTGGCATCACCACGTCGGAAACGACGATATCGACCTGGCCCTGAAGCTCGTCGAAAATCTCGAGCGCCTCGACGCCGGAGGATGCTTCGTGCACGGTGTAGCCACGCGAGGTCAACGCCCTGACCCCGCCCATGCGCACCGCATCCTCGTCCTCGACAAGCAGCACGGTCGCCGAACCGGAAAGATCCTTGGCGACGGCGCTCGGCGCCGGTTCAGACTTGGCAACAGCGGCGGTCTCGGCGCCAGCCTTGACCTCATCCACCGACACGGCCTTGACGACATGCCTGGGCAGGAAGATGCGGAATACGGTGCCCTTGCCGACTTCGGAGTCGCAATAGATGAAGCCGCCGGTCTGCTTGATGATGCCGTAGACCATCGACAGGCCAAGGCCAGTGCCCTTGCCGACTTCCTTGGTGGTGAAGAACGGCTCGAAAATCTTCTTCAAGACCTCGGGCGCGATGCCGCTACCGGTGTCTTCGACCTCAACCAGCACGTAGTCGGCTGGCACCAGCTCGCGATATCCATAGCCCTTGCACTCTTCGACCGACACATTCTTGGTTCGAACCACCAGGTCGCCACCGGCTGGCATCGCATCGCGCGCGTTGACCGCGAGATTGACCACCACCTGTTCGAGTTGGCCAATGTCGGCGCGAATTGGCCAAAGGTCACGGCCATGGTCGATCTTGAGCTTGATGCTGTTACCGACGAGGCGTGCCAGAAGCGTGCGGAGATCGGCGAGAACATCGGTGAGATTAAGCACCTCGGGACGCAGTGTCTGCTTTCTTGAGAACGCCAGAAGCTGCCTGACCAAGGAGGCCGCGCGGTTGGCGTTCTGCTTGATGTTCATGATGTCGGGGAAAGACGGATCCGACGGGCGGTGGTTGGTCAGCAACAGGTCGGACGCCATGATGATAGCGGTCAGCACGTTGTTGAAGTCGTGCGCGATGCCGCCAGCGAGTTGCCCCACAGCCTGCATCTTTTGGCTCTGCGCCATCTGGTTTTCGAGCGCCTTCTGCTCGGTCGTCTCGACAGCGTAGACGATAGCCGCCTCTTCGGCGCCCTCAGCATCCGAGCCGTCGGCCACGGCATTGACGTAGAAACGCATGTGGCGCTCCTCGTTGTCGGGCATCACCGTGTCGATGGGCGCAATGTCAGCCTGGCGCTGATGTGCTTTTTCGAGTGCAGCCGCAAAGGCAGCCCGGTCGCGCTCGTGGATGACCGTATCCAGACGCACCCGCCGATCGACCGCGTCGCGATCGACGACCGACGAGAACAGCGACAGGAACGGCGCATTGGTGCGCAGGATTCGACCGGCATGGTCGACGCCAGCAATCGCCATGGGCGTGGAGTTGAAGAAACGCGTGAAGCGCACTTCAGAAGCACGCAGTTGCGCCGACGAATCCTCACCTTGGGTGCGGTTGAGCACAATGGTTCGCGTCGGACCGTTGACGCCTTCGCGGCTCGCCGAGACACGATGCATGAAGCGCACCGGCAACGCCTCGCCATTCACTGTTGCGAGATCGAGGTCGATCACTGCGTTGCGCGTCGTGCCTGGATCGGCCTTGACCGATCGAACAAGTGCCATGCCGTCGCCGGCGACCACCTCATCCAGGCTAACGGAACCCGGGGTAAAGCTAGCGAGGTCGATGCCGAGCCATTCGGCCAGAGTCGCATTGACGTAGGTGATGCGGCCATCCTGGTCGGCCGAGAAGAAGCCTGCCGGGGCATGATCGAGATGATCGATGGCCTGTTGCAGGTCGAGGAAGAACCGCTCCTGCTCTGCTCTCTCCGGCGAAATGTCGGCAAGCTGCCAGGCGTTCAGCGGCTGGCGCTGACCAGGCACGTTAAAGGCGCGTGCCCGCACCCTATACCAGCGGGCACCTGGCGCAGCGCCTGGCCGGACGGACTGCGCGAGCCGGAACTCGCCGTCACCCGCCTGGCCGTCGCGCAAGCCGGATGCCAGCTGCGAAATGGTCGAAGATGCCTCTGTGACATCCGAGAGCAAACCCTCGACGGTTTTCAGGTCCGATGCCGTCGTCGCACCCGTCATGTCGGCATATGCGCGGTTCGCATAGACGACCCGGCCCTTGGCGTCGGTCACGACCAGGCCTTGCGACATCGAATCGACAAAGGCCTTGGACAGGCCGTCGGAAGGCGAGCGCGGGGAAATCTGGACGAAGCCGATCGCGGTCGCGAAAAGGTAGCCGACGCCGATCATGGCGAGCACGCCGAGCATGCCCAACAAGAACGGGTCGCCGAGGCGCTCACGGAAGACACCGAAGACGATGGCCGCGCCAGTCAAGACGACGATGAAGATGATCAGTCGCGTGATGGCATCGGGGCGCGCCGCCTGATCCACGATCGGAACCGGATAAAAGTCGTTGCGCGTTTCCTTGGCCATGCCCCTGCGAGTCTCTCCGGATCCCTCATACGGAAGCGGTTGAATCACATTCTCCTTACCGGGAAAAGGCCTAGACACAAAAAGGCGGTGCAAGCCCGGGGCAAGATCATGCGCTTAGCCTCAAACTTGCTTGTAACACGCGAATGGCAACTTGCCGTGCGCGGCAGCTAAGGGTTAGTGTCGCCCGGCGCGGCGACGGGGGCAAGACATGTTCGAATGGCTGGATAGCGTAGCTGGACCCGGATATGCGGCAGCGGTGCTGTGGACTTTTGCTGCGCTGGTGCTGCTCGTCATTGTGCTTATCATCGTCAAGCTGATCCGCAGCCTTACCTTCGGCACCTTCGTTGCCGGCGGCAGGAACAGGAAGACGCGCCTCGCGGTCATGGATGCAACCGCAGTCGACAGCCAAAGGCGGCTGGTACTGGTGCGCCGCGACGACATCGAGCATCTGTTGCTCATCGGCGGGCCGACAGACGTCGTGATCGAAACCGACATCCGCATGTCTGCCCCACGCCGTCCGGCGCTGACGGGCAGTGAAAGCGCACAGGACGCTCCGCCGAGACCCCGCCAGCCCGCGCCTGTACAACAGGCGACTCCCCCACAACAGCCAGTTCCGCAGCCGGCGACCCAAGTCCCTGCCCGGCCTCCGCAGCAAGCGGCCCCTGCACCTGTGCAGCCGCGCCCCCCCCTGCCCAAGGTGCCGCTCTCACCAGTACCGCCGGCCCCACCGAGTGCCGCCCCCCAAGCGTACGCTCCACCGGCCCACTCCGTCCCAGTGCGGCAAGCGCCCATGCCTGCACCTGTCGCAACTCCACCTGCCCGCGACGCCATCGACGATGCGCTGATGAGCGAACTGGAAGTTTCGCTCGACGACAAGCCACTGGCGAAACCGGCAAAGGCCGCCGATCCCTCTCTCGACGACGAGATGGCCAAACTGCTTGGCGAGCTTTCGAGCCACAAACGCTGAAACTTGATCGAACAGCAGACGCAAAAAAGGCGGCCGGAGCCGCCTTTTTCATTGCTTCGATTCCGCGATCAGTCGTCTCGATAGACTTTCTCGCGGCGCTCGTGCCGCTCCTGAGCTTCGATCGAAAGCGTGGCGATCGGACGCGCGTCCAGTCGCTTCAGCGAGATCGGCTCACCGGTCTCCTCGCAAAAGCCGTAGGTACCCTCGTCAATCCTCTGCAGCGCCGAGTCGATCTTGGAGATCAACTTGCGTTGACGGTCGCGCGCTCGAAGTTCGATGGCACGGTCCGTCTCGGATGATGCACGATCGGCAAGATCCGGATGGTTGGCGTTTTCCTGCTGGAGTATTTCGAGGGTTTCGCGAGCTTCGCGGAGGATGTCGTTCTTCCAGGCAATCAACTTAGCTCTGAAGTAAGACTTCTGCCGTTCGTTCATGAACGGCTCCTCATCGGAGGGCACGTAGCCAAGAGTAACGGTATCGTTCATTCGACTCACCCGACAACCCCGTTTTGGCGCCTATATATTCGCGGGAAAACCCTCGCACAAGTGCATTCCTCGAAAAGTTAACACTGGCTCGCATGTAACGATTCGGGCGTGGCAAGCGCGCAACTCTCCTGCACAAGAAACGAAGAGTGCCACCGCCCGGTTGCAAGGTGCCTGACGCTTGGTTACATCCTGAGATGGCAATTGGCACAGGCTCATCGGGAGCTTGAGCTCCCGGGAGCGACTTTTGAGCAAGCTCTACCTTCTCAGGCACGCCAAGGCCGGCTGGGCGCTACCCGGCGTCAGGGATTTCGACCGACCGCTCGATGCCACCGGGATTGCGGACGCCGAGGCAACCGGCAAGGCGATGCGTGCCAACGGTTATGTTCCTGAACTGACCCTATGCTCCAACGCCCTGCGCGCACGCGAAACGCTACAAGGCATCGCCGGCCAGGCTGATACCGGGCGTGTGGTTTTCACTGACGACCTCTACAGCGCCGACGCCGCCGGTTATCTCGGAAAGATCCGCGACAATGGCAGGCACGGCTCGGTGCTGGTCATCGGGCACAATCCGATGATGGAGGACCTGGTCATGGCCGTAACGGGTGATGGCGAGGAGGCAGCGATGCATACGCTGCAAACAGGTTTCCCAACATCCGGCCTTGCGGTGATCAGGTTCGAAGGCGACCTTTCCGCAGCCGAACTCGGCCAAGGTTATCTCGAAGCCTTCCTCACACCAGCCGATCTTTGAAATCACACGCCATTTCAAATCTCGACGGCGCCACCTATATCGGTGGCGACCGCATGGGGATCGACGATTGGCGTCTCTGACCACTTTCACCGACGAGGCGCGCATTGCCCTCGACACGCTATCTGGGCGTGCCACCGGGCTTTTTGCGCCTTCGTTGCGGCTCGGCGTAACCGGCCTGTCACGCGCGGGCAAAACCGTGTTCATCACCGCATTCGTGCACAACCTGATCCATGGCGGACGGTTGCCGCTGTTTGAAGCCCAGAAATCGGGCCGCATTTCGCGCGCATTTCTCGAAGAGCAGCCCGACGACGCAGTACCTCGCGTCCAGTATGAGGACCATGTCGCGGCACTGGTCGACCAGCGCATCTGGCCAGACTCGACGCGGGCCATCTCAGAACTCAGGCTGACCATAGAATTCGAGTCAGCTTCGGGCTGGAACCGCATGTTTTCAGCCGGAAAATTGTCGGTCGACCTCGTCGACTACCCCGGCGAATGGCTGCTCGACCTGCCCCTGCTGGGCAAGAGTTACGACGATTTCTCCAGGGAAGCATTTGAACTCGCAACCCTGCCGGTTCGCTCCGACCTTTCGGAAGCCTGGCGCGAGCTTGCAGCCTCGGTGAAGCCCGAGGCGGACGCCGACGAGATGACGGCGCGACGGCTGTTCGAGAGCTTTGCTGCCTATCTCAAGGCGTGCAAGGACGATGAGCGAGCGCTGTCCACACTGCCGCCGGGACGTTTCCTGATGCCGGGCGACCTCGAGGGCTCGCCTGCGCTGACATTCGCACCCCTGCCGGGCCTTGCCCAGCGCGCGCGACCCGGCTCACTGCACGCAATGATGGAGCGGCGGTACGAAGCTTACAAAACCCATGTGGTGAAGCCGTTCTTCCGCGAACACATAGCCCGGCTCGACCGGCAGATCGTGCTGATCGATGCGATGCAGGCATTGAATGCCGGTCCAGGCGCTATCGCCGATCTAGAACGCGCGGTGACGGAAATCCTCGCCTGCTTCCGCCCCGGCCGCGGCAACCTCTTCACGGACCTGTTTTCGCGGCGCATCGACCGTATCCTGGTCGCGGCGACCAAGGCCGACCATTTGCATCACGAGAGCCATGATCGGCTGCAGTCGATCGTACGCCGACTGACGGATCGAGCCGTGGCACGGGCCAATCTCTCGGGTGCCGAGGTCGATGTACTCGCACTGGCTGCTGTCCGGGCCACGCGCGAGGGCACGGTCAAGCAGGGCCGAGAAACTCTCCCTGTCATCATGGGAACACCGATCGAAGGCGAAACCATCGGCAAGGACCGCTTCGACGGCAATTCCGAAACCGCCATATTTCCCGGCGACTTACCGGAAAAAGCCGATGTCGTGTTTCAGGATTTCGGCACCGACCATCGTCAGGACGCGAACGATCCGACAATCCGCTTCGTACGCTTCCGCCCGCCACGGCTGGAACGCACGGCCGAAGGTGTGACGCTGTCGCTGCCACATATCCGCCTCGACCGCGCCCTGCAGTTCCTTATCGGAGATCACCTCGCATGAGCGCTCCCCGAAAGCCGGCGGCATTTCGTATCGAACCGGAGAATGCCGTACAGGACGTCGCTCCCAACAAGCAGACGCAAGCCCCCCGGCCCGCCGAGCGCAAGCCGCGCGCGCTGGCCGCCGAAACTGCTGTCGTTACACCCGCCGAATTCGATGTATTCGACGAAGCGGACATCGCCGCCGCCGAACCGCCGCCGGCTATCGCGCCGAAGCGCAAGTCGCGCATTGGTGCCATCTTCCTTGCCGCTGCGGGCGTCCTGATCTCGCTCGGCGTCGGCCTTTGGACCGACCGGCTGATACGAGACCTGTTCACCCGCGCCGATTGGCTTGGCTGGCTGGCAGTGGGTGCGGCAGGCATCGCTGCGGTCGCTCTGCTGGTCATTGTCATCCGCGAGCTTCTGGCCGTTTTCCGTCTCGCGTCGGTGGAACGGCTGCGTAATCGTGCGACGGACGCAATCGAGCGCAACGACCCGGGCTCGGCCCGCAATGTCGTCGACGCATTGTCGAGCCTTTTGGCATCAAAGCCTGAAACGGCAGCAGGGCGGCGCGCGCTTGCGGATCTGCGTGGCGAAGTGATCGATGGCTCCGACCTGTTGCGCCTGGCCGAGACCGAGATCCTGACTCCACTTGATGCGCAGGCAAAGGTCCTCATCCTCGATGCCGCCAAGCGCGTGTCGCTGGTGACGGCGGTAAGCCCGCGTGCGCTGGTCGACATAGCCTATGTCGTCTTCGAAGCCGCACGGCTCATCCGCCGGCTGGCGGAGCTTTATGGGGGACGCCCTGGCACGCTCGGCTTCTTCCGGCTTGCCCGCGCGGCCCTTGCCCACCTTGCCGTCACCGGATCGATCGCCGTCGGCGACAGTTTCGTCCAGCAGGTTGTCGGCCACGGACTCGCGGCGAAACTCTCGGCAAAACTCGGCGAAGGCGTGGTTAACGGGATGATGACGGCGCGCATCGGCATCGCCGCGATGGAGACCGCGCGGCCCCTGCCCTTCAACGCCGTAAAACGTCCTGGCATGGGCGATTTCCTCGCCGCGCTCACCACATTCGCGGGCAAGGACAAGGCTACAGAAAAGGCGAAATAGACGAAGCATTAACCATTCTTGGTCATGGTCTTTGCAGCCAATTGTTCCAGTTTCCTGCTGTCGGGTGTACTCATGAAGCGCTTGTTGTTGTCCGCTGTCCTGCCTGCCGTGGCGGTGGCACTGCCATCCGTGGTGCAGGCAGAGACAGTCAAAGCGCCCGAGCGCGACAAGAAATTCTTCAAGTCGGTCGAAGGCGCATGGGTCGGCCCGGGCGAGATCGTCGCCGGCAAATACAAGGGCACCAAATTCACCTGCAATTTTACCGGCTCGACACCTGACGGGAAGGTCGGGATGTCGCTCGACGGCGGTTGCCGAGTGGGCGTGTTCACGCAGAAGATGTCGGCAACCATCGAACAGAAAGGCCGTGGCGGCTATGGCGGCACCTTCCTTGACGGTTCCGAGGGCAAAGGACTGGACATCGTTTCGGGTAGCGTCGTCGACAGCCGCAAGGTCGTGCTTGCGATCAACCGTAAACAGCTCAACGGTGTTATGCAGGCGCGCGTGCCGGACGACAATTCCATGCATGTCACCATTTCGGTTCGCGTCGACAAACAGCTGGTGCCCGTGATCGGCATGAAGTTGTCGCGTGTCGACGGTACCGCGGTCGGCGCCATCGCCAAGAACTGATTCTATTCCATAGACCCAACGATAGAACGGGGGGCGCTTTTGGCTGCCCGTTTTGCTTTTCGTCCTAGAACCAACCCTTGATGGGCATCAGGTGCCAGTGCCTTTGCAAGGGCCGCTGCCACCACCACGCCGAAACTACCGACATTTTCACAACGCGTCGCGATTCGAGCGGACGGGCGGGCTGTTCGGCGGCCCCCGAAGCACCTATCTTGGCCCTTTCAGCAAAGCGGCCGGCTGCCGCACGACAAGGATCGACGGGGCGCATGGCGGCAGAAGCATCGGGTGTCGATCTGGTTCCGGTGGTGGCGTTGCTTGCCGCAGGCGTTGTTGCCGTCCCCCTGTTCAAACGTCTCGGCCTTGGCTCGATCCTCGGCTATCTCAGTGCAGGCGTGATCATCGGCCCGTTTGGCATCGCGGTCTTTTCCGAAGCAGAGACAATTCTGCATGTTGCCGAGCTGGGCGTGGTGATGTTCCTGTTCATCATCGGCCTCGAAATGCAGCCATCGCGATTGTGGGGCCTGCGCCGCGAAATCTTCGGTCTTGGCGCCCTCCAGGTTGGCGTCTGTGCGCTGTTGCTGATGACAGTCGGGCTGGCAGGCGGTTTTTCGGTAGCTCAATCCTTCGTAGCCGGCGCAGGGTTTGTGCTGACCTCAACCGCAATCGTCATGCAGTTGCTCGACGAGCGCGGCGAGATGTCCACGCCCAAGGGCCAGCGCATGGTCTCGATCCTCTTGCTCGAAGACCTCGCCATCGTGCCGCTGCTGGCGCTTGTGGCCTTCCTCGCGCCTGTCGCGCCAAATGATGCAGGCACCGGCTGGGCCGGTAGGCTCAACGAGATCGGAATCGGCATCGCAGCGATCACCGGCCTGGTGATCGCTGGGCGCTATTTGCTCAACCCGCTGTTTCGCATCCTCGCCGAATCGCGCGCTCGGGAAGTCATGACCGCAGCAGCCCTTCTGGTCGTGCTCGGGTCGGCACTTGCCATGCAGTTGAGCGGCCTATCCATGGCGATGGGCGCCTTCCTCGCCGGCGTTCTGCTGTCCGAATCGACCTTCCGTCATCAGCTCGAGGCCGACGTCGAGCCATTCCGCGGCATCCTGCTCGGCATGTTCTTCATTGCCGTTGGCATGTCGCTCGATCTTATGGTGGTCGTCGCGAACTGGCAGCTGATCGCACTCTACGTCGTAGTCTACATGCTGATGAAGGGCCTCGGCATCTACATCGTTGCCCGCTTCCTCAGATCAGGGCACCGCGAGGCGCTGGAGCGAGCGGTGATCATGGCGCAAGGCGGCGAATTCGCCTTTGTGCTTTATTCCTCGGCCCTTGCCGTCGGCATCATCGATGGGGAAGCCAATGCAGTGCTTACCGCCATCATCATCATTTCGATGGTGCTGACCCCGTTGGCGATCATGTTGTTGCGCCGCTTCACACCCCAGGACGAACAGTCTCTCGAAGACGTCGACGTTGCAGCCGAACTCAGCGGCACCGTGCTAGTCATCGGCTTCGGTCGCTTTGGCCAGATCGCCAGCCAGCCACTGCTGTTGCGCGGTGTCGACGTCTCCATCATCGACAACGACGTCGAGATGATCCAGGCAGCCGCCGATTTTGGCTTCAAGGTCTATTATGGCGACGGTACGCGCCTCGATATCCTGCATGCGGCCGGTGCTGGGCGTGCACGAGCCGTCCTGATCTGCGTGGACAAGGAAGACGTCGCGGTGCGCATCGCCGAAAACCTCGCCGCCGAATTCCCGCTCGTGCCTGTACTGGCACGCGCCTATGACCGCGGCACGGCGATCCAGCTCATTCGCGCGGGCGTTGACTACCAGCTTCGTGAGACATTCGAATCGGCCATCATCTTTGGCGGCGCGACGCTCAAGAAGCTCGGCGAGGATCCAGACGACGTCGCCGAGGTGATCGAAGAAGTTCGCAACCGCGACGCAGCGCGTTTGGAGATGCAGATTGCTGGCGATATTCAGTCTGGCCGAGACTATCTGCAGGGCAACATAACCGGTCCGATACCGACACCGCTGACACCGCCGCGCCGCACCGCCAAGGCACTAAACGAAGAAGCCGCAAGCATGATCGCCCAGAAGACCGCGCCAGGCGGACAAACGGAGAGGAACTGACGATGATCAACAGGCAGCGCGCAACCGAAGTCGTGGCCTACTGGCGCGAGGCCGGCCCCGAAGGCTGGTTCCGCAAGGACGAGATGTTCGACGATGGTTTCCGCGGCCGCTTCGGCGACCTGCATATGGCTGCCGCCAAGCGCCAGTGCGATGGCTGGGCGGAAGATGCCGAAGGCGCGCTGGCGCTGATGATCCTGCTCGACCAGTTTCCGCGAAACTGCTTCCGGGGCAGCGGCCATATGTATGCTACCGATCCGCTCGCCCGCTACTTTGCGCGCAAGGCGATTGCCGATGGCCATGACCTCGCAACAGATGGGCCGATCCGGGTGTTCTTTTACCTGCCGTTCTCGCATTCCGAAGCACTGGCCGACCACGACATTCCGCTGGAGCGCTCTACAGCCCTTGGCGGCGACTATCTGAAACATGCCATCGGCCATCGCGACATCGTCGCGCGTTTCGGCCGCTTCCCGCACCGCAATTACATCCTCGGCCGCGAGTCGAGCGAACAGGAGCTCGCATTCCTGGAAGCGGGTGGTTTTTCCGGCTGAGCTGTCAAAGCTCCAAGCGCATCAAAGGGCGGCCAGGCCTGCGTTCGATAGCGCGGGCGAAGCCTGCCTTTTCAAACACCCGCGTCGAGCCGACAAACAGGCCGACCGAACGCGAATCCTTCGACTGGTCCATCGGGCACGCTTCGACAACGCGGGCGCCCGATTGCCGCGCGAACGCGACGCCAGCATCCACCAGCCGGTGCGTCAGCCCCTGGCCGCGCGCCTTGCTGCGGATGAAGAAACACGAAATCGCCCAAACGCTTGGATCGCGGGCATCATCCGGGTCGAGCGGTGCTGAGCCGCGGCCCGCATTGTTGAACTCGGGAACGTCGGAGCGTGGACCGATCTGCATCCAGCCGCTTGCCTCGCCGTTTTCGAAAGCAAGGATGCCCGGCGGCGGCCCGGACTCGATGCGCGCCTTGATGTGATCCTTGTTACGCTCGCGATTGTTGTCGCGACGGGTCGCCGGCGGGAGCCTGAAGTAGGTACACCAGCAGCCGTAGCAAGCGCCCTGCTTGCCAAAAAGATCCTCGAAATGCGGCCATAGTTCCGGCGTCAACGGCGAGATGGCAATAGTCATGGCATAGCTCCGTCACACAGCCTTGTCCCGAAGGGGCAGCTGACATAAAATCACATTTGTTCTCTTTATGTTCGCAGTGAAGGCGATGCCTGTCAACGATCCCAGCCACGGTTTCTGCCGCGACTGCCTTGCCCTTCAGCGCGGCGCGGGGCCGCGCTGTCATGCCTGCGGCAGCCCTCGCCTGTTGCGCCACCCCGAATTGTACAAGCTTCACCTCGCCCATATCGACTGTGACGCCTTTTATGCGGCTGTCGAAAAGCGCGACAATCCTGACCTGAAGGACAAACCTGTCATCATCGGCGGCGGCAAGCGCGGTGTTGTCTCGACCTGCTGCTACATCGCCCGCATCCATGGCGTGCGCTCGGCAATGCCGATGTTCAAGGCGCTGGAAGCTTGCCCAGAAGCGGTGGTTGTCAAACCAGACATGGAAAAATATGTCCGCGTCGGGCGCGAGGTGCGTTCGATGATGCAGGCGCTGACCCCACTGGTCGAGCCGATCTCCATCGACGAGGCATTTCTCGATCTCGACGGCACCGAGCGGCTGCACGGTCTGCCGCCAGCGCTGGTGCTCGCCCGGTTCGCGGTCGCGGTCGAAAAGGAAATCGGCATCACCGTCTCCGCCGGGCTGTCCTACTGCAAGTTCCTCGCCAAGATCGCCTCCGACTTCCGCAAGCCGCGCGGCTTTGCCGTGATCGGCGAAGCAGAGGCGGTCGGCTTCCTTGCCGAGCAACCCGTGACCATGATCTGGGGCGTGGGCAAGGCGTTTGCAGCCACGCTCGAAAGCGACGGTATCCGTTCCATCGGCCAATTGCAGCGCATGGATCGCAACGACCTGATGCGCCGCTACGGCACCATGGGCAGCCGGCTCTACCATTTGTCACGCGGCCAGGACGACAGGCGGGTTTCACCCGACCACGAGGCCAAGAGCGTTTCTGCGGAGACGACGTTCGACAGTGATCTCGCCTCGACTACGGACCTAGTTCCGGTATTGCGGGCGCTGTCGGAAAAGGTCTCGGCCCGCCTGAAGAAGGCAAGGATCGCAGGCCGCACGGTCGTGCTCAAGCTCAAGACGCAGGACTTCAAGACCAGGACCCGCAACCGCCAGCTCGCCGATCCGACACGGCTCGCCGACCGCATTTTCCAGACCGGGATGCAATTGCTGGAGAAGGAAACCGACGGCACCAAATACCGCCTGCTCGGCATTGGCGTCAGCGACCTTTCGGACGACGAACGCGCAGACCCGCCTGATCTTGTCGATCTCCAGTCACGCAAGCGCGCGTTGGCCGAAAGCGCGATCGATACGTTGCGCGACAAGTTCGGCCGCAAGGCTGTCGAGACGGGCTATACGTTTGGCAAAGGCCGCAATGCCCATCCTCCGGAGCCGATCGAAGACTAGGTCACGTGCTGGGTGCAAGCAGCCTTCAAGCCGCCTTCTGCACCGAAGTCACGTTGCCCGTATTGTCCACGATACAAGTATAACGCTGGCCCGACGCGTTGAGATCGACCTGGTATCTGGTGGCGTCGAGCGTCGACGAGCCGACGGGCAGCACCTTGTTGGCATCTACGCCGGCTTGCGTTGCCGTTGCGGTGGCGCAGGTCAGTTGCAGATCCGCTGGTGCGGTCTGGACGGTGGTCCGCGCCATGTTTTGCGGTTCAGGCGCGGTAGAGGAACAGCCTGCGGCCGCAAGGCCGATCAACAAGCCAGTCCCGGCAAGAAAAGCTGCTCGCATGATATCCCCTCATTCGACACGCTTGTTGTTATCAGATGACGGCGCCTACACCCCCTTGTAGAGCGCTGCCCCCTGCATCAGCACCACGACCTTGGCCCCGACTTGGACCTGCGAATACAGGTCGACGATGTCATCATTGTTCATGCGGATGCAGCCCGACGAAACGTCGAGGCCGATCGTCCAGGGCTCGGGCGTGCCGTGGATGCGGTAAATCGTGTCCTGGTCGCCCTGGTAGAGGTAGAGCGCGCGGGCGCCGAGCGGATTGTCGGGACCTCCGGGCATGCCGCCAGCGAATTTTACTGCGTTCGGATCACGTGCGACCATCTCGGCCGGTGGCGTCCAGGTCGGCCATTCGGCCATGCGTCCCACCCGCACGATGCCCGCCCAGCCAAAACCGTCGCGGCCGACGCCAATGCCATAGCGCACGGCCTTCAGACCGGGCAGCACGAGATAGAGGAAGTGCTGGTTGCCATCGATGATGATCGTTCCCGGCTTTTCAGCGGTGCGGAAGTCGACCACCTGACGCCGGAACGCGTCCGGGACCTGACCATGGGCGGCGTAGTATTGCCGCGCCTTCTTGCGATCATAGTTGACCCACTTGTGCGTCTTTGGATCGAATATCTGCGTCTGATCAGCAAAAGCGAGTGTCGTGCCAAGTCCGACTGCAACAGAAAGTGCAACGGCTCGGCGCAATCTTCCACCTAGACGCATTATGCCTGTCATTGAGCTTGTCCCCGTTGCGGACCTGTCCGGCCCTACTGCAGCCATGCCTTCACGCGATCTTCATGGCTCGCCACCCATTGCTCCGCATATTTCGCCGGATCCTGCCGTTCGACTTCGATGGCGTAGCTCATCGCCGTCACTTCGTCGGCGGTGAAATCAATATTGTCCAGTAACTTGGCAACTTGCGGCAAGCGTTTGGACAGCGAGGTTGCATAAGCGACGCTGAAACTTGACGGCTTCCAGGCCACTGGCGCATCCGACTTCGACAGCCACATAGGATCGTCCGCCTGCAAGACGATGTTCCATTTCGCAGCATCGAATGGCGGCTCGCTCAACTGTTTGACCTGGTGAAGTTCGAACACATGATGCGGGCTGTAGCAGTAAAAGATGATCGGCTTGTCGGTGGCAGCGGCGGCATCGACCGCCGACATGGCAACCTCTTCAGGCATTTCGAGCAGCGTCATCGTGTCGGCATAGCCATAGCTCTTGGCGCGAATGCGCTCGACATCGGTCGACAGCCAGCCGCGAGCACCGATCCACATCTCGCCCTTGCCGTCGCCGTCGGTGTCGAAGACCTTGGCCTTGGCGGGATCCTTCAGGTCGGCAACGTCGTGAATGCCAAAGTCGTCGTACGTCTTTTGCGTGACGCAAAGCCCCTGGGTCGCCGCCACATTGCGCGAACTCAGATGGACCGTTCCGCGTTCGGTGCTGAACTTCTGGATCAGCTGGTCGAAATTCGGTTGCCAAACTTCAGGGTAGACATCGACAGTCCCCGTATCCAGGCCAGTGAAGGCGATCATCGTGCCCATCTCCTGGACGTCGACCTTCACCTCGAGGGACTTTTCCAACGCAGCCTTGATGATGTTTGCGGACGCCTGTCCGGAGGGCCAGTTGGGCATCGCCACAACCAGATCGGCAGCCGACACCTGGAAGGCTCCTCCCAAGACCGCAGCTGTTACGCAGACACCACGCAATAGGGGCTTCATATCGTCCGCCTGCCATCGTTTCCGCTGATGGGCAGGATTTATTCTTATCGGTGCCAAGTCAAGCCGAGTTCCGCCACAATCGGTGGTCGCGAAAAACCGATGGCTTCAGTCCGGCACGCCTTCGATGATGCTGATGCGCGGACCGGCATTGATCGTTCGCGTCAACCTGAAGCCTGAAGCCTCGAATAGCCGGGCGAACTCGTCAGCAGTTCGCTCCTGCCCTCCTGGCACCGCGAGCATGTTGAGGTCGGCGAACTTCACGCGCGCGCCCTCGTTGGGCGGTGCCAACACCGCCTCCAGGACCAAAAGCTTGCCGCCTGGACGCATCGCGCGCCGGCTGCTTTTCAGGACCGCGATGGAACGTTCGTCATCCCAGTCATGGATAATCCACTTCATGACGTGCGCGTCAGCACCGTCGGGAACCGCTGCAAAGAAGTCGCCACCAACGATCTGACAGCGCTCCGCGACCAGGGCCGCCTGAAGTGTGGGCGCCGCACCTGCAACCACCTGCGGTTGATCAAACAGGATGCCTCTTTGGGAAGGATTACGCTTCAATATCCCGGCGAGAAGCGCGCCTTGCCCGCCACCGACATCCATGACCACGTCGAAAGGACTGAAATCATAGGCATCAAGCACCGCGTCGGCCACCAGGCGCGACAACGAAGTCATCGCCCGATCGAATGTCACCGACTCCTCAGGGTGCTCCGCCCGGTATTGCCAGACCCCCATGCCATGGGCATGCTGGAATGCGTTCTCGCCGGTGCGCACGCTGTGCAGCAACTCGCTCCACGCCTGACGGTAGTAGGCTCGTTCAACCATTCGCGCCCACCCAGCCACGGATTGAGGCGCATCCGAACACAGGCCGTATCCGAGCTCGGTCAACGTGAATCGACGGCCGTCTCCCTCATGCAGTACGCCGACAGAAGCAAGCGCGCGCAGCAGCCGGTATAGCGCCTGCGGATGAGAATGCGTTGCCGTCGCCAACTCGTCGCTGGTTCGGGCGCCATCGGTAAGTTGATCTGCGATACCGAGTGTTGCAGCGACGCAGATCGCCTGTGACACCTGGTATCCGTTGACCATCTGCATGAGTTGAGTGGTGGCGGCATTTTCGTCCATGACGACACTCCGGCTTCACACATACGCTCAAACTAAAATACCACTACAGGTTGCCACCGGCAACGCGCCTCCAATTGGTCCCTAACTCAGAAAAAATTCTTTGAAGCGTCGATCCTGCTAACCTCCACTCGTCGTGTTGGCGGATCGAAGGCCGGCAATGGGTGCTGGCCGAGCAACCCAGGAGCACAGAGCATGCGTTTCATGATCGTCGTCAAAGCCAGCAGGGACTCCGAGGCAGGCATCATGCCACCAGCCGAAATGATCAGCGCGATGGCAGACTATCACGAGGAACTGGCCAAGGCCGGCGTGCTGCTTGACGGCAGCGGCCTGCAACCGAGTTCCAAGGGCTGGCGGATCAAATGGTCCGGTGGCAAGAAGACCATCACCGACGGCCCCTTCGCAGAAACCAAGGAACTGATCGCTGGCTACACCATCATCCAGGTGAAGACGCGTGAGGAAGCGATGGAGTGGGCCAACCGTTTTCCGAACCCTCAGATCGAAAATGGCGAGATCGAAGTGCGCCAGATGTTCGAGCTAGAGGATTTCGAACACAGCGAAGGCATCGACCGCTTCCGCGAAATGGGCATCGCACAAGACAGGACATAGATGCCCACGAACGATCGCCATTCGCGGGACCACCCGGACCTGTATCCTCAGCCCGACGACAGCGTTGCCAAAAGCCGGGCGACGCATCGGGCCATCGAGACGGTGTTCCGAATGGAGCGGGCGCGGATCATTGCAGCACTCGCCCGCTTCACGCGCAATGTCGACCTCGCCGAAGAATTCGCCCAGGACGCGCTGATCGCAGCATTGCGTAGTTGGCCGGAGGACGGCGTTCCGGACAAGCCCGGCGGCTGGCTGATCACCTCCGCCAGGCGTCGCGCCATCGACCATTTCCGCCGGACCAAGATGGCGCATGGCAAGCTCATGCTGCTCAGCATCGATGCCGAGGCCGAGGCACCGGTCGGACCACCAGACAGCGACGCCGATTTCGGCGACGAAATGCTCGGGTTGATGTTCGTGTCCTGCCATCCGGTTCTATCGACGGAAGCACGCGTTGCCTTGACGCTCCGGCTGATCGGCGGACTGACGACCGAGGAAATCGCACGCGCCTATCTGGTCACTGAAACCGCCATGTCCCAACGCATTGTGCGGGCGAAGCGTCTGTTGTCGGAGGCCGGAGTCCCGTTCGAAATGCCCAATGGATCCGACCGCGCGGAACGACTGACTTCCGTGCTCGAAGTGCTTTATCTGGTCTTCAACGAGGGATATTCGGCGACCAAGGGCGACGACTGGATGCGTCCGCAGCTATGCCAGGAGGCGATGCGACTGGGGCGAATGCTGGCGAGCCTCGCTCCCAACGAAGCGGAAGTCCACGGCCTTATCGCCCTGATGGAAATCCAGGCATCGCGGCTGCCGGCCCGCAGCGATGCCCAAGGCCGTCCGATCCTCCTGCTCGACCAGAACCGCACCCGCTGGGATCACCTGCTGATCAATCGCGGGCTTGCAGCCCTTGCCAGGGCACAAGCACTGCCCCAGCCCGGGCCCTACACACTGCAGGCGGCCATTGCCGCCTGCCACGCGCGTGCCCGCACCGCGGAAGAGACCGACTGGAAACGCATTGCTGCGCTCTATGCGGCGCTCGGCGAGCTTGCCCCCTCGCCCGTGATCGAACTGAACCGTGCCATGGCACTGGCGATAGCGTTCGGCCCGGCCGCCGGGTTGGAACTTGCCGACCAGCTTGCGTACGAGCCGGCGCTACGCAACTATCACTTTCTGCCCAGCGTGCGAGCCGACCTGTTGATGAAGCTCGGCCGTGTTCACGAAGCGCTCGGCGAATTCGAACGGGCGGCGGCGCTGACGCAGAACCAGCGCGAGCGAGCAATGCTGCTGGAGCGCGCGCAGTCCTGCCGGGACGCGCTGGTACGCAAGGGCAGCGACAAAGGTTTCCTGACCTAGACCAGTTCTACTTCGACAACCCCTGGCACGGCCCTCATGGCAGAGGCGATCGACGGCGTAATGCGATAGCGATTGGGCAGTTCGATCTCGATCTCGCCCTGCGCTTCGCCCTTGAGCACGATGAAGCTGACCTCGCCCTCGCCGCGTACCGTCAACTGATTGGACAGCATGTTGAGCGGGGCCGCGTCACGCACGAAGATGCGCAGCGTCTTTTGCACCCGGCTTGCTTCGTCTTCGAGCGACTGCACCGTCTGGATGCGCAGGTTGACGCCCTCCGGACGGTCCTCGGCAGCAACGGTGATGACCACCGACCTGCCCGGCTCGAGCAGATCGCGATACTGGGCCAGCGCCTCCGAAAACAGCACCGACTCGTACTGCCCCGAGACGTCGGAGAACTGGATCACACCCATCTTGTTGCCGGTCTTGGTCTTGCGCTCCTGCTTGGTGGTGACTGTTCCCGCCAAGCGCCCCGCGGTCGCCCCGCGCTTCACCGCAGCAGCGAAATCCGTCCAGTTCTGGACACGCATCTTTTCCAGAGCCGATTTGTATTCGTCGAGCGGGTGCGCCGAAAGGTAGAAGCCGACGACCTGGAATTCGCGATGCAACCTGTCGGCTGGCAGCCATGCATCTGCCTGCGGCAAGTGCAGCACCGGCGCCTGGCCGGAAAACGCGCTGCCAAAAATGTCGGACTGGCCTAGCGTGGCGTTCTCATGCGCCAGCGAGGCCAGGCCCATCATTCGTTCGATGCCGGCCATCAGCGCCGCGCGCTCATACCCGAAGCAATCGAAGGCCCCGGCCATGATCAGGCTTTCGAACACACGCTTGCCAACGATCTTCGGATCAATGCGCTCACAAAAGTCTGCGAGGCTGGCAAAAGGCTTTTCCGCGCGCTTGGCGACGATGTGGTGGACCGCGGCTTCGCCGACGCCCTTGATGGCAGCAAGCGAGTAGAAGATCTTCTTTTCGCCAACCTCGAAGTCGCGGAAGCTGGTCATCACCGACGGCGGAACGACCTCAATGCCAAGGCGCATCGCGTCCTGGCGGAAGTCATTGAGCTTGTCGGTGTTGGACATATCGTAGGTCATCGACGCGGCGAGGAACTCGACCGGGTAATGCGCCTTCAGATAAGCCGTCTGGTAGGATACGATGGCATAAGCGGCCGCGTGCGACTTGTTGAAGCCGTAGTCGGCAAACTTGGCGAGCAGGTCGAAGATCGCGTTGGACTGGGGCTTGGAGACGCCTTTTTCCACCGCGCCGGTGACGAAGCGCTCGCGCTGCTTGTCCATCTCCGCGCGGATCTTCTTGCCCATCGCGCGACGCAAGAGGTCAGCCTCGCCCAGCGAATAGCCCGACAGCTCCTGGGCGATCTGCATGACCTGTTCCTGGTAGACGATGACCCCTTGGGTCTCCTTCACCAGATGGTCGATCATCGGATGGATCGAGGCGATCTCCTCGTCGCCATGCTTGCGGGCGTTGTAGGTCGGGATGTTCTCCATCGGGCCCGGGCGATAGAGCGCCACCAGCGCGATAATGTCTTCGACGCGGTCGGGCTTCATGCCGATCAGCGCCTTGCGCATGCCAGCACTTTCAACCTGGAAGATGCCGACCGTTTCGCCGCGCGACAGCATCGCATAGGTCAGCGGGTCGTCGAGCGGGATTACGGCAAGGTCGATGTCTACGCCGCGCCGGCTGATGAACTGCAGCGCCTTCTGCAGCACCGTCAGCGTCTTCAGGCCAAGGAAGTCGAACTTCACCAGCCCGGCCTGCTCGACGTACTTCATGTTGAATTGCGTGACCGGCATGTCCGAACGCGGATCCCGGTACATCGGCACCAGTTCGGACAAGGGACGGTCACCAATGACGATGCCGGCGGCATGGGTCGAGGCGTGGCGATAGAGCCCTTCGAGCTTCTGCGCCATGTCGAGCAGCGTCTGGACGATCGGCTCGCGTTCGGCCTCTTCGGC
Source organism: Aminobacter sp. AP02 (assembly GCF_003148805.1). GTDB lineage: Bacteria > Pseudomonadota > Alphaproteobacteria > Rhizobiales > Rhizobiaceae > Aminobacter. The sequence goes on along the minus strand of NZ_QGGX01000013.1, from coordinate 1,879 downwards.
AAAGCGCGGCTCGCCCTCTATCGCTTGTCCCAAAGTCACCGGATTTGCCGGATTCTGCGGCACCATCTTGCACAGCTTGTCGACCTGGCCGTAGGGCATCTGCAGCACGCGCCCGACGTCGCGCAACACGGCGCGTGCCTGCAGCGTTCCGAAGGTGATGATCTGCCCCACCTGGTCGCGGCCATATTTGCCCTGAACGTAGCGGATCACCTCTTCGCGCCGGTCCTGGCAGAAGTCGATGTCGAAGTCGGGCATCGAAACGCGGTCGGGATTGAGGAAGCGCTCGAACAGCAGCGAGAAACGCAGCGGGTCGACGTCGGTGATGGTCAGCGCATAAGCGACCAGCGAACCAGCGCCCGAACCGCGGCCGGGTCCGACTGGAATGCCCTGCAGCTTGCCCCACTTGATGAAGTCCGCAACGATCAGGAAGTAGCCGGGGAATTTCATGCGCTCGATGATGCCGAGCTCGTATTCAAGCCGCTCCGTGTATTGCTCCGACGTGTAGCCTTCGGCCAGCCCACGCGAAGCTATGCGCATGGCAAGGCCATCGTGCGCCTGCCTGGTCAGTTCGGCGGCTTCGGCTGCGACCGCCGCATCGGCATCGGCTATGTCGCCGCCGGTGAAGCGCGGAAGGATCGGGTTGCGGTTCTTCGGATAGTACGAGCAGCGCCGGGCGATCTCGACCGTATTGTCAATCGCCTCAGGCAAGTCTGCAAAAAGCTCCGACATCTCCTTCTGAGACTTGAGGTAATTGTCGGGCGTAAGCCTGCGGCGATTGTCTTCCGCGACCACGGAGCCCTCGGCGATCGCGATCAGCGCGTCATGTGCCTCGTAGTCGGCGCGCGCCGGGAAAAACGCCTCGTTGGTGGCGACCAGCGGCAGATGATGGCGATAGGCAAGTTCGACAGTTGCCGCTTCGATGCCACGATCGTAGCCGGCCAGACGCTCCACTTCCACGTAAAGCCGGTCGCCGAACATGGCCTTGAGGGCCAGCAGGCGATTTTCTGCCAGCGGTGCGTGATCGCTCTTGATCGCAGCACCGATCGGCCCGCGAGGACCGCCGGTCAGGCAGATGATGCCTTCCGCCGATGCCGCAAGCCAGTCGAGCGTCGCATGCACAGGATCGCCCGCAGGCGTTTCGAGATAAAGGCGGCTGACCAATCGCACGAGATTGGCGTAACCCACCTCCGTCGCGGCCATGAGCACCACGGGCAATAGCTCAAGAGGAGCCTTGAACACCGGCCCGCGCTGAGCGGGATCGACAGCCTCGGCAAAATCGACATCCACCTGACAGCCAATCAAAGGCTGGACGCCATCCTTGGTGGCCTTTTGGGCGAATTCGAGCGCACCAAACAGATTGTTGCTGTCGGCTATTGCGATGGCCGGCGCCTGGTCCTTGACGGCATAGCCTACGACCTTGCCGAGCGGCAAGGCACCCTCAAGAAGCGAATAAGCAGAGTGAACGCGAAGATGGATGAACATCCGATCGGAAGCTTCTGGCTTGTCAGCCATTTTTAACGCTTCACGCTTGAGCGGGTCGCGCGGGAGCCTGTCACTCGACATCGAATCGTCTGCCATTGAAATGAGAATTCCGCAGCCATGTTCGGTCACCGTTGCCGCCATGTCCATCCCGCAAGGGGTCGCGCCAGCATCGGCTTGTGGAGTACCATCGCAGGCGCCGCTTTACGACCGTGCGGTGTCGTCTTCCAGGTTGATCGCCCCGGCAAAACCTGAAACCCTGCTGCCAGACATTTGCCCCTGACTTTGCTTGAAGGAACATCGCCATGAAAACCCGCGCCGCCGTAGCCGTTGGAGCCGGAAAGCCGCTCGAGATCATGGAGGTGGACCTTGAGGGGCCGCGCGAGGGCGAGGTGCTGGT
>NZ_QGGX01000012.1 GCF_003148805.1 Aminobacter sp. AP02 | reverse complement strand
CTCGGCGAGTTCGCCTCCAAGTATGGTTATGTCATGAATGGTGGCACCTCGGCCAAGGCATTGTCCGTCTACGAACTCCAGGCCAAGGAGTTCACGGGCTACTGGTCTGGCCAGCAGTCGCTCGACGACGCGCTGAAGAACACCGAAAAGGGCATGGCCGAGCTGCTCAAGTAATTGCTTGGCCGGTGGTGGCTCCAGCCGCCATCGGCCATGTAGCAGGTTCAGGATTCAGCACCTCCCCGCGCCTTCATGCCCCAGCATGTCGAAAAGGCGATCCTGGCACACTTTTCGCCGCTCGCGCGGGTCGGAGGTGCTGAGTCCTGAGCCTGTCGCCCGTATGCCGCGATGACGGCGACACTGTTGCCGGGGTTCGGCAGCCACCATTGCTTCCACTGGAAAGCCAGCCTTAGATCCTTTGATGACAACGCTTTCGCAACGCTCCCCTTCGTCCGAGTTCAGATTGCTGGCCACGCCGCTGGTGCTGTTCCTGCTTGTGTTTCTCGGCTTCCCGGCGATCGTCAACCTGATCTATTCGATCTCCGACGTGTCGTTCGAGACGCTGCGCCAGCCCAGGATCAGCGGCCTGTCCAACTTCGCGGCCGTGTGGAACGACAGCGCGTTCTGGCAGGCGAGCTGGTTTTCGCTGCGCTTTGGCGCACTCACCGCCGTTCTCGAATGCGCGCTCGGGCTGTTCCTTGCCATCTTCCTGTCGCCGCTGATCGAAAAGCGCAGCTGGCTGATGGCGATCCTGATGCTGCCTTTGATGGTGGCACCCGCGCTTGTCGGCCTGATGTACCGTCTCGTCCTGCACGAGTTTGCCGGCCCGGTGCCCTACTATCTGTGGACCTGGTTCGGCGCGAGTTTCTCGTTCCTCGGCCCCACTTCCGCCTTCTGGACGCTCATCGTCGTCGAGACCTTGCAGTGGACGCCATTTGCCCTGCTCTTGTTCTACATGGCCTATCAGGCGATCCCCTCGGAGATCGTCGAGGCGTCCGCCATGGACGGCGCCAAGCGCTGGCATAAGCTGTGGTACATCGAACTTCCGCTGATGGCGCCGACCATCGTGGTTGCCCTGCTCATCCGCTTCATCGACGGCTTCCGCGTCTTCGACAATGTCTATGTGCTGACCGGCAGCGGCCCCGGCGGCTCCACCGCCTCGCTATCGATCTACATCTACGAGGCCTTCTTCAAGCAAGGTGCCATCGGCAAGGCGGTCGCCGCTTCGGTGATCCTGTTCGTGGCCTCCTTCGCCGTGCTCTACGGGCTCAACCATATCGCCAGCCGCCGCAAGGGAGCCGTCAAATGATCAACGCCCTTCGCTGGCTCGTCTTCGCCGTCGCGGCCTTTGCCATGAACTTCCCGATCCTGGTGACGCTCGTCACCTCGTTCAAAAGCGCGCGCGAACTTTCGACCAATCCGGGTCTCTGGGTCTACGCGCCGACGCTGGAGAACTACGCCACCGTGTTCACTGTCTCCGACCGACTGAATATCTTTCTCTATCTCGCAAACAGCGTCGCGGTCGCGGCCCTCGGGACGCTGCTGGCGGTGGCGCTGGCCCTGCCCGCAGCCTATGCGATCGGCCGCGGCAGGCTCGGCGAGCGCACGCTCTTGCCCTTCATCGTCAACCTGCGCGCCGTGCCACTCATCATCTTCGCGATCCCGCTCTACATGATGTTCCAGTGGCTGGCGCTGCTCGACACGCGCCTCGGCCTCGGCCTGATCCTGACCATCGTCAACCTTCCCCTGGCGCTCGTCATCCTGGTCAATGCCATCCGCGACCTGCCGGGCGAGCTGGACGAGGCGGCATTGATGGACGGGGCCACGCGCTTTCAGATTCTAACCAGGGTGATTGCCCCGCTCTGCCGCCCGGCCATTGTAACCAGCCTGATCTTCGGCTTCATCACCGCCTGGAACGAGTTCCTGTTCGGCCTGATGCTGACCACGTCGAAGGCCGTGCCGATCACCGTCGGTGCCTCGTTCTTCTTCGCGGCCAGCGGCGGTGGCGTGCAATGGGGCGTTGCATCGGCCGTCATGGTCGTCGGCGCACTGCCGCCGGTCCTGCTCGGGCTCATCATGTATCGCCAGATCAGCGGCTCAATGACAGCCGGCGCGGTCAAAGGTTGAACGCACATCGGCGCGAAATCGGAATGATTTTCGCAAAAGCGCGATGTGCAGAAAGAAAAGTGTCTGGAGGTTTCCATGGGTACGATTTCGCTGCGCAAGGCAGGCAAACAATACGGCACGTCAGAGATCATCCGGGATCTCGACCTCGAAATCGCCGACGGTGAGTTCGTCGTCATCGTCGGCCCGTCCGGCTGCGGCAAGTCCACGCTGTTGCGCATGATCGCGGGCCTCGAGCAGACCACCTCGGGCAAGCTGCTCATCGATGGACGCGATGTCACCACCGCCCCGCCGGTCGAGCGCAAGCTCGCCATGGTGTTCCAGTCCTATGCGCTTTACCCGCACATGACCGTGCGGCAGAACATGGGTTTTGGCCTGAAACTGACGAAGCTTTCCGCCGACCGCATCAAGGCGAAAGTCGATGCCGCCGCCGACACGCTGAAGCTCACGCCGCTGCTCGACCGCTACCCCAGGGAGTTGTCCGGCGGCCAGCGCCAGCGCGTCGCCATCGGCCGCGCCATCGTGCGCGAGCCGGTCGGCTTCCTGTTCGACGAACCACTCTCCAACCTGGACGCCGCCTTGCGCGTCGACATGCGCCTCGAGATCGCCAAGCTGCACCGCGCGCTCGGCGCCACCATGATCTATGTCACCCACGACCAGGTCGAGGCGATGACGCTGGCCGACCGCATCGTCGTACTGAAAGACGGCCGCGTCATGCAGCAGGGCACCCCGCACGAACTCTACGAAACACCGGCCAATCTGTTCGTCGCCCAGTTCATCGGCAGCCCGAAGATGAACGTGCTGCCCTGCAGCCGTAGCGGCGAAGGCAGGCTCGACCTGTCGGGCGAAGGCGCCATCGAACTGCCGCTGGCAAGCGAAGCCGCTCCGGTGCAGATCGGCGCGCGTCCCGAACATCTTTTCCTGGTCGCACCGGAAAGCGGCCATTGCCGCGGCACCGTCGAGGCGAGCGAATATCTCGGCGGCAACACCTCCGTGTTCGTGCGCAATCCCAGGCTCGGCCTGATCAATGTCAGTGCTGTCGCCGACAGTCCGTTCCGTATCGGCGAGGCAGTTGGCATTCGCATAGACGGCGCCCGCGCTTCGCTGTTTGGTGCCGATGGATCGGCGATCGCCCGGCGCCAGGCAGCCTGATCACTTGCCCTCGCCCGCCGGCTTGAAAAGTCCGAGCAAGTCGATCGGCAGCGGAAACACCACGGTCGATGAGCGCTCGCCCGAAATATCGTGCAGCGCCTCGAAATAGCGCAGCTGCATCGCCTGCGGCTCCTTGGCCAGCATGCGGCCGGCCTCGACCAGTTTCTGCGCCGCCTGCTGCTCGCCGTCGGCATTGATCACCTTGGCGCGGCGCAGCCGCTCGGCTTCGGCCTGCTTGGCGATCGCGCGGATCATGTTCTCGTTGAGGTCGACATGCTTGATCTCGACATTCGTCACCTTGATGCCCCAGGCGTCGGTCTGCTGGTCGAGGATCTCCTGGATGGCGGCGTTCAGCTTGTCGCGCTCCGCCAGCATCTCGTCCAGTTCGTGCTTGCCCAGCACCGAACGGACCGTGGTCTGCGCCAGCTGGCTGGTCGCCGCCATATAGTCCTCGACCTTGATGATTGCGCGCTCAGGATCGACAATGCGGAAATACAGCACCGCATTGACCTTCACCGAGACGTTGTCGCGCGAGATCACGTCCTGCGGCGGCACGTCTTGCACCACCACGCGCAGGTCGACCCGCACCATCTGCTGGACGAAGGGGATGAGGATGATCAGCCCCGGCCCCTTGATGCCGGTGAAGCGGCCGAGCGTGAAGACGACGCCGCGCTCATATTCCCTCAGGATGCGGATCGCCGCCGACAGGAACACGACCACGACAAGCGCGAGTATCAGATAGACGACATAGCCGACGATCATTGCATTTCTCCTGGCTTTGAAACGTTCCGGCGCCGGATCGTCAGCACAAGGTCATTGATCCCGGTCACCTCGGCGGCATCGCCAGGTGCGAGCGGCTCGTCCGCCCTCGCCCGCCAGCGTTCGCCCTGGGCGAAGACGTGGCCCTCGCCCGCCGACCAGTCGATGATCTCGACCGGCAAGCCGTTCATCGCCTTTGCGCCCAAACGCGAAGGCCTGTGGCGCGCCGCCCAGACATAGCTCCCGGTCAGGAGCGCAAGGCCGAGCGTCAACGCGGCTGCGGTGCCGATCAGCATCCACGATATTTCAAAGCCGGGGCTTTGCACCCTGAGCAGCATCGCCGCCCCCAGCAGGAAGGCCGCAAGACCGCCGAGCCCCAGCACCACCGTCGGATTGAAAGCCTCCATCACCAGGAAGGCGAGACCGAGCAGCATGAGCGCCAACCCGGCATAGTTGATCGGCAAAAGGTCGAGCGCGTAGAGCCCCAACAGCAGCGCCATGGTGCCGACGACACCCGGCGCCACCATGCCGGGGCTCGAAAACTCGAAGACCAGGCCGTAGATGCCGACGAGCAGCAAGATGACCGCGACATTCGGGTCGGTGATGATGGACAAAAGCCGGATCAGCCAGCCAGGCTCCACCACCTCGACCGGCAGGTCCCTGGTCGCCAGCATCTCCTTCTTGCCCGCGACATCGACCGTTCTGCCATTGGCCTGCTGCAAAAGGTCGGCACGGTCGCGGGCGATAAGGTCGATGACATGCTCCTGCAGGGCAGCATTGGCCGACAGGCTTGCCGCGTCGCGTACAGCCTTTTCGCCCCAATCGGCGTTGCGCCCGCGCAATTCGGCAAGCGAACGGATCAGGGCAACCGCGTCATTGGTCACCTTGGCCGTCATCGGGTCGGTGTCGGGAGTGGCTTTCTTCTGGTCCTTGTCATCGCCGCCGCCGGGCAAGGAGGGCATGCCGCCGAGTTCGACTGGTGTCGCAGCACCCAGATTGGTGCCCGGCGCCATCGCCGCCACATGGGTCGCGTAGAGGATGTAGGTGCCGGCACTCGCCGCATGTCCGCCCGATGGCGCGACATAACCGATGACGGGAATGGGCGACGAAAGGATGTCGGCGATCATTTCGCGCATCGAGGTGACCAGCCCGCCCGGCGTGTTCATCTCGAGGATGACGACTTCGGCGTTGCGTGCGGCGGCGGTGGCAAGACCTTCCTTCAACTGCCTTGCGCTGGCCGGACCGATGGCGCCGTCGATGACGATGGTCAACGCCACCTTCGTCCGGCCGCTGTCTTCTCCGATCGAGGAAGAGGCAGTAAAGGCCGCTGCGGCGACCAGCGCCGCAACGAAAAGGGCCAAACGCGCGAGTTTCACGCTCAAAGCTCCATATCCCAAGATATGGGCATGCTTTGCGCGAAGTCCAATGCGCGTTTGGCCTGCCGTCAGCTGAACTTCAGCACGGCCTCCACTTCGTCGTCATAGGTCTCGCCTGTCGTGACAAAACCAAGGCGCTTGTAGAAACCTTCCGGGCTCGCCTCGCCCAGACCGTAGCTGGTGAAGAGCTCGGCGAAGCCCCTCGCCTTGAGATCGCGGACCACAAGCGCGATCGCCTTCTGGCCGAAGCCCATGCCCTGGAACGGACCAGCGATCATGAAGCGCCACAGGAAAGCGCCGGGGCAATCGATGACGTCGTAGTCGGAGCCGATATGCAGCATGACGAAGCCGATCGGCGTGTCATCGGCATAGACGGCGCGGAACCAGGCATTTTCGGAGAAGTGAGCCTCAGCGATCGAGGTGCCGTTATCGGCTACCTTATTGCGCTGGGCTTCGGTCAGGGTCTCGCTGAGCTCGCAAACTTCATACACAGTTTGTGAAGAAATGCGGCGCAACGAGACCTCGGAGGCCGAAGTAATCTGTTCGGTCATGGCGGTATCCATGTTGGGATGTCTGACCCGGCAGTGCCGGCGCGGTTCGTGTCGTCCGCCAACGCGTCGAGCTGTCGCTCGACGCGCGAATACTTGCGTTGATCTTTCGCGTCAACAGGCAGTGCATCCGCGGCCACGCCCCCAAGGCCGCGGATGCTTCTTCGACGCCTAGAAGCTGACCGCCAGCTTGGCGTCGATGCCATGGTCGGAGGCACCGTTGCTGACCTGCCCGGTGTAGCTGATGGCAAGCTTGGCCTTCGGCGCGATGTCGAAGTCGATACCGGCACCCAGCACCGCCGCATCCCTGGCGATCGGCGTGCCCGCCACCTCGAAGCCGTCCGAGCCGGCAAAGGCGACCGACGACAGCGGCGTGACATCGCCGAAGGCATGGCGCCAGCCCAGCGTACCGCGCACGGTGGCATTCACGGCACCGAGCGCGACATCGGTCGAGCCGCGAACGCCAAAGGTGGTGAAGGTCACGTCATTGCTGGTCGCAGCACTGGACAAGGCTGCCGCCCCGCCCGTCTCGGTGAAGGCGTCGGTGCGCAGGTTCACGTAGGACAGGTTGGAGAAGCCCTCGACGGCGTAGCGTCCAGCATCGACCTTGTAGATCGCCTCGCCGAACAGCTGAGCCGTGCCGCCGTCATACTTGGCCGATAGCGCGTCGGAGAAGCCTGCGAAGGCGACCGAACGTGCGGTGTCGAAACGGTGCCAGCTATAGGTCGCGCCGGCGGTCAGGCCGAACGCGCCAACCCGCGTGCCGGCGTTGACGCCAAGGTGGTAGTTGTCGCTGCTGCCGTTGGAAGTGCCGTCCGCGGCGTCGAATGTCGAGCGGCTGTAGCCGGCGAGCACACCCACACGCCAGGTGTCGCCGACCATCGCATCGGCACCGCCGATCAGGCCGCCGGTGCTGCGGTCGAAGCCCATGGCGTTGCCGTCGCCGTCGCTATTGCCCCACGAACCGAAGGCCCGGGTCCACAGCGCGAAGCGGTCGGTGTCGGCAGGCGCCAGTTCCAGCCCGTCATCGCCATAAGCCATGACCGGCATGCTGGCCGCAGTCGCATCGCCAAACGCCTGGTCGATGCGGCTGGTGGCTGCGTCGAGCAGCACGCCACTGTTCTGCATCATCGTGCCCTGGGCCGAGGCATGCACCTCGCCCGACAGCTGCGCGAAGGCCTGCTGCGCGCCCGCTTCGTCGAGATTGACGACAGCCGCGTAAGCCGCATTGCCAAAGCCGGTGCTTTCCAGCGCTGCGGCGGTGGCCTTCTGGTTCCGCGTCACGCCGACTTCGGCAAAGGTGACATCGTTGCGGTTCAGCGTCAGCGTCACGTCCTTGGTGCCATAGGCAAGCGAGGGGTCGAGGAAGGCAAGGTTCGAGCTGACATCGGCAAACGAACCGGTCACGCCACCGTCGGCGGTGATGATCTTGTAATTCGTCTGCGGCGCATAATTGTTGCCGCTCGCCAGCGTCAGCACCGATCCGCCCTTCAACATCGCCTTGCCCGTGGCCGCGACCTTGTCGCTTTCGCCCTTGGCGTTGGCTTCGACCTTGTAGGCCGAGCCGGCCTCGAAGGTGATGTCACCGGCAACATTGATGGTGCCGATCGAATTGCCCGGTGCCAGCGTGCCGCCGGAGGCAACCACCGTATTGCCCAGCGTCCCGATGCCGCCCAGCGTGCCACCGGAACCGACAGTCGTCAGCTTCGACGAAGCGATCGATCCCTGCACCGCAAGCGCGCCGGCCTTGACGATGGTTTCACCGGTGAAGCTGTGGGTACCGTCGAGCACCAGCGCGCCAAGGCCGAGCTTGGTCATGCTGCCCGCGCCCGAGATCTCCTTGTTGATGCCAACAATATTGCCGGCGTCAGCGATGTCGAGCGAGCCGCCGCCTGCTTCCAGCACGACGTTGCGTCCCAACACATGCATGTCGGTGCCGGCGATCCTGAGGCTGCCGCCATCAAGCCTGAGCTTGGCCTGTTCGGTGCCAAGTGCCGCATCCTCCTCGACGACGACGGTGCCGCCATCGGCGACCCGCATCTCGCCGATGAAGCTGTGGTCGTCGATGCAATAGTCGCGGATCGCCTGCTGGAAGCGCGCATCGGTGCTCTTGCAGTCGAGCAGCGTCTTTTTCTCGGCGTCGGTCAGGCCGGCCAGCAGCGGCATGCCGTTATCGTCGGAAATCTGGCCGAGATAGATGTCGTTGCGCATGTTGTTGCGGCTGAGCACAAACTCCTTGCCGCGCTCGGTGAAGGTCGAGGCATCCTTGCCCCAGACCACGCGCGTCTTGGCCGTGCCGTTGTCGTCGTAGTTCTGCAACAGCGGCCCGACCCAGCGCAGATTGTGCGCCACCGGCTCATGGTCGGAAAGCGGGGTCTTCGAGCCATCCGGATTAGTGACGTAGGAGGTATCGCGAATGACGCCCAGATACGGATCCTTCGGATCGTCATTGATCACCCACCATTTGCCGAACGGCCGCGAGGCCAGGAAGTGGTCGATCTTGACGCGGTGCCAGCTGCCCCAGGTGTTGGTCGCGTCCTCGCCATGCGACGGCCAGGTGACCGAGCCGTCGTTGAGCGCATGCGGCGAAAACTGCTCGCGCTCATTGGGCAGTTGCAGCAGCTGGAACTGCTTCTTCAGGATGTTCATCGTCTGCGGCAGGTTGCCGGCGACCGGATACATCTCGTCGGCAAACAGGCCAGCCGGCACCGTTGCCGCATCGATCTGCGCGGCGGGTTTGCCTTTCCACTGCGCAATGAAGGCATCGAGCTGCGCCTGGTCCTTGGCGTATTGCTTCAGCAATTCGAGGTAAAATGGCGTCGTCGGGCTCTTGGTGTAGATTTTGAGCAGTCGCTCCTGCTGGCTGATCGAATGCAGCCCGCGCTCGGACACGTCGCCGGCGTTGAAGTCGCCGGTCAGGATGACCGGGCCCAGCCCCTTCGCCCACTGGTTCAGCGCCTTGGCCTGGCCGATGCGGTTGGTCGAGGGATCGTAGTAATTCAGGTGCGTGGTGGCGACGATCGTCTCAGGCTTGCTCACAGTCGGATCGAGCTTGGCGTAGGTTGCGATGACGCCTTGCGTGACCGCGCCGAAGCTACCCGGCAGACGCGAAAACACGCCCACGTCATTGTCCTGGCGCGTGCCGTAGGTGCCGAGCCCGGCGGCCTGCATCAGACCAGGCAAATCCCGCGCATAGGTGCTGTTGGCGCGGAACTCCTGGAAGGTCAGAACGTCGTAGTTGCCCTTGATGAAGAAGTCCGCCGCCACGGCTGGATTGGGCTTGAAGCGGTCGAGCCAGGTGTTCAGCGTCAGGATCCTGATCGAATCCTCGGCCGCCTGGGCTGACATTGCCGACATGGCCAGCGTGGTGCCGCAAAGAAGTGCCCCGGCAAGCCGGCGCAACCGTCTTTGATGCTGGCCGGATGTGCCGGCAGGCGCTTCGGCCATGCCGCTGTGGATCGTCTTCATCGCGTAACTCCGTTTTGCTGCACGACCGCGCATTGTCACAAAATCGCCAGGGGCAGCGTGCGAATGACATGTTGCGGTCACTGAAAAGTACGGATTCGGACATTAGTGATGGTAGATGTCACTTTTACAACATTTTTGGAAATGGGCAGGGTTTCCCGCATAAGCGGTCCGAAGCCCGATATGCCGGGTGAATCCCTCGTTCCAATTTGCTAGCAAGGATTGTGGAGACCAGATCGCAGATGCCCGAAACGAACGGACCTGACATGGACAAGGACAGCAAGAAGTCGGCCCGTCAGGCCCAACTCCTCGGCTATCTCGAGAAAAACCACTACGTCTCGATCGAGGAAATCACCACGCTTTACGGGGTGACGACGCAGACGGCGCGTCGCGACATCATGGCGCTGGAACAAAGCGGCAAGGTCCGGCGCCTGCATGGCGGCGCCACCATCTCGACGCCGGTCGAACCCTCGGTGCTGCGCCAGCGCCGCGTCGAAAACGCCGCCGCCAAGGAAAAGATCGGCCGCCTCACAGCCGATCTTGTTCCCGACGGCGCTGCCGTCTTCATCGATACCGGAACCACCTGCGAGGCGGTGGCGCGCGCTCTGGTCAGGCGGCGCGACCTGCGTGTCGTCACCTATTCGCTGCGCGTTGCCACGACTCTGAGCGAAAGCACGGATTTCGCCATCGCGGTACCGGGCGGCTTCGTACGCCAGGTCGATGGCGGCGTCTTCCGCGAGGAAACCGCCGAATACATCAGGCGATTCAAGTTCGACGTCGCCATCATTTCGGTCAGCGGCGTCGACCTTGACGGCGACATCGGCGACGACGACCATGCCGAGGTCGCCGCCGTCTCAGCCGCCATGCGCCAGGCCGAACGGACCATCATGGCTGTCGACGGCTCGAAATTCGGCCGCCGCGCCCTGGTGCGGCTCGGCTCGCTCTGCGACATCCACACGCTCGTAACCGATACGCCACCGGAAGAGCCTCTTCTTGCCAAGCTGCGCGACAGCGGCGTCGAGATCTGCGCCTAGGGATCATTAGGATCGTTCGCCCGGCATTCACGCCTGAGCGCTCATGCCAATGTCGCGCAGCCGAGTTTGACAGCCTGCGCAGTCATCCAAGGTTCCAGGCACTTGTCGAGCAGCGCCTATGCCGGTGCAGCCTCGTCAAACTGAGACAGGCCATCGTCCAGCTTGAGCCAGGGCTGCTTCGACGAGATCCAGATGTGCATGGCGGGACGAAACAGGCTTGGGTCGTCGAGCGAGCCTGACGTCACGGCCAACACGCCCGCCGCCTCACGCCCGGACAGCACCGTCGTGCCGCATTCGGCACAGAAACCGCGCTTTACCGCCGGTGACGAATAGGCAATCTTCACCGGCCCGCTCAGCCTGACCTCGTCGGCGCGAAACATCAGCCGCGCGTTGAACGCTGCTCCCACTGCCTTCTGGCAGCTGCGGCAGTGACAGATGCGCTCGTTCAACGGCGCGGCCTCCGCGACATAGCGCACCGCCCCGCACATGCAGCCGCCCTCATACCGTTGCGCCATGACTCAAGTCCCTCGCCCTAAGATTCTGGCCTCAGGCATAAGGTGCGCAACGAAATTGTCGATGGGAAAGTTCGTGACCGCCTCCGCCGACAGTCACTTCAAAGTACAGGAACAACTAGGAACAAAGAGCGATGCATGCCGACGAGGTCGACGCGCGAAACACCCTGTTTTGACGACGGGCATTCACCCGCAGCGAAACACTTTCCCAAACCTGGGTTCCGGCGACGGCGTGCCGTGCCAAAAGCCTGATATCGTCTGGGCAATAACCGTCACGCTCCATGACCGTCAGAATGATCGGGTCATGCAGCAGATCTTCAAGTGTCAATTCGTGATGGTCATCCATAGTCGCCTCCGTCCGTGACCATTTCGACATTAGGCACCATAGCTCCGAACCATGACGGCCAAATGGCGCTCCCATGACAGGAGCAGGGTATTTTCGGGAACTGCGCAAAACCTCACCACCTCGTGGGCGTATTAACCGCACAGGCCGCCCGCCGCCTCAAATCAATTTACCGAGACGGCAACCTTTCCTTTTGTATTCAATGCGTTAAGCCAACTGCACGAACCGGTTCGGCCACACCGGAGCACCCGCGCTACCAACTGACGCGCGCTTGCGGCATGCCATACATCAGGCGCGAGAACTCATCGCCGGTGACATGAACCAGCGTCCGGTGGTCGCCGCCTTCGAAATAGATGTCGCTGCCGCGGCGCAGTTGCTCGTCGATCACGCAGGCAACGCGATAGGGCACGCCCAGGATCGGCACCGCACCTTCGTCGCAATCGGGAAACAGCGAGCTTGCTTCGTCCTCGGTCGCCAGCCGCACCTTGTCGCCAATGATCTCGCGCATGCGGGCCAGGTCGACATGGCGCGAAGCCGGCAGCACGACGAGCACATAGCCGTCCTCCCACTTCAACACCACGCCCTTGGCAATCGCGTTGCCGGGCACGTGGGTGGCTTGCGCCGTCATCATCGAGCAACCGGTGCGCGAATGCTTGGCGGCATCGTAGCGGATGTGGTTGTCTTCAAGATATTCTTGCATTGTCAATGAGATAGCCATGACAACTCCCTTTTCGCGGTAACATCGCGTCACTGCGGCCGGTATGGTGAGGGCGGGGCACTGTCTGCCGCGCGGCGAAGCCTGGCCGCATCATCGCCAGCTCATTGTCGATATGCCTGCTGGCCGCATCTTCCAACCCCGTTGGGGGCATTCTCAGCGTGCCGAAACGATACATCCGAAGCCCTTGTCCAGCAAGGATTTTGGCCGCACGCCGCCGTTTCAGGCAGCGTGCGGCCATTATTCAATCGACCGCTCTGACCTGCTCGTCCCAGGTCTTCACCTTGGTCTCACCATTGAGGAAAGGAAGCGTAGTCTGCGCCAGTTCAGGCGCGAAGAAGACATCGTAGTGGGTGCGGTTGGGAATGATCGCCAGACGGTTCTGCGACATGTTCTCGCGCATCCAGCCGGCGTCCTTCAGCCCGCCGCCAAGCAACTGGTAGAATTTCACGATGTGCTCGGGGCGGTACATGTCGGCGTCGCCATAGACCAGCATGACCGGCATCTTCAGTGTCTTGACGTCATCGGCCCAATCATAAGGCTTGCGCATCCACTCGCCCATCTTGTCGAGCAGTTCAGGAAAGTCCTCGACCTTCGGTGCCACCGCCGCATAGGCCTGGTACATCGGCGTTTGCTTCATCACGTCTGCCATGCCGGCACCGACCTGCGCCTGCATCGGCAACATCTCGGGGTAGAAGCCGTCCTGGGCATAACCGGCCGACACCAGCGCCAGTCGACGGACGACGTCAGGGTGCTGCACCGCAAGGCGGAAGGCCACGCCCGCGCCCATCGAATAGCCCATCGCATCGACCTTGCCATAGCCCAATTGCTTCACCAGACCGGCCATGTCGTCGCCCATATCGATCAGGCTCATCTTGCGATCAGTAAGTGCGGTGCGGCCATGGCCATAAAGGTCGACCGCGATCACCTGCCGGTTTTTCGACAGTGCACGCAGCACCGGACCGAACATGTCGATCGCGCCCAATCCGCCATGCAGCAAAAGCAACGGCTCGCCCGTGCCGCTGATCTCGTAGTAGTAATTCACGCCATTGACCTCGGCATAACCTGCCTTGACGTCTGTTTTGGTGGTTTTCGTCGTGTCGGCCATTGCCGTTCCTCCAGTGACAACTGCGAAGGCAACCGCCGCCAGCATGGTGATGAAACTGCGCTTGTTCATGTCCTCGTCCCTTTTCGCTCAGAACCTTCCGGCCCCTTGCCTCTAGGACGAACGGAAACTTGCCATGCCGACAGCGTTGGATAATTTTTCCACGGGATGAGGGAATTTCGAGCGTGCGAAGGATTGGGACGCCGAAGGTTTGCTTTGTAACGCACTGTCGCGCGACCAAATTGGCTCCTGCTTGTCAGGAAGTCTGTCAGCAACCAACGTGGACAGCCGTGCGCGTTTTTCCACGCCCTCGAAACCCGTTTTATCATTCTCCTCGCGATCTTCCACGGGACTCCGGTGCGCACCGGGTGTCGGAGGGAAGCGCCGGTGCCGGGCTGGTGGGAGGTCGGTTCTCCCGCTGGGTGATGAGCCCCCAAGCCCGGGCCTTGCGGCGGCTGGCGGTGCGACAAGCACTGAGGCGACTGAGCGGGGCAAGAACACCGGGCGGGGCGCGAAGGTTCGCGCCACTATCAAACTATCGGAAGGCTCGGCCTCGCGCCCCGCTTCCCGAGTTCCTCATCCTGAGCTTGTCGAAGGATGAGCTTGTCGAAGGATGAGGTCGAAGGATGACAATGGCCAGGCGCGAAAGCGAGCGTGGCGGTAAATAAGTGTGGCCTTCTCCCCGCTCACGGGGAGAAGGGAATGCTTCAGATCGTCTTCGCCAGCGCCTCGAGCTGGTCGGCGCACTGGCCCCAGCCTTCCTGGAAACCCATCTTCTCGTGCGCGTCGCGGTCTTCGAGCGACCAATGCCTGGCGATGGCGGTGTATTTGGTCTTGCCAGCACCTGCATCCTCGAAGGTCAGCACAACCGTCATGAACGGCTTTTCAAACGGCGCCCACGCCTCGGTATAGGCGTCGGTGAAGACCAACTTCTCGTTCGGCACGACTTCGAGATAGACGCCGGAATTGGGATAGTCCACGCCTTCGGGACTGCGCATGGTGATGAAGCTGGTGCCACCGGCGCGGACGTCGAGCTTGGCGCTTGGCGTCGTCCAGGGCAGCGGCGCGAACCATTTCGGCAGAAGTTGAGCGTCGGTCCAGCAGCGATAGACCTTTTCGCGCGGCGCATTGATGATGCGGGTGAGCACCAGTTCGCGGTCCTTGACCGGGACGGCGGTGGCAGTTGCGGTCATTCGTCTTCTCCTCGTTGAAGTCGGCTTTCGGACCTAGGACGAGCAAGGTGAAGCGATCCCGACAGGCGGCAGCGAAAAAAACGAGCTAGTGCTTGCGCGCCTGCACGAGATAGGAATCGATCGACGTCTCGCCCAGCCACCTGGCCGCTTCTAGCCGATGCAGGCCCTCGACAAGCACGTAGCGCTTGCCGTCATGGCGCACCTGGATCGGCGTCTTCATGCCGTTCTCGACGATGTCCTCGGCCAGATGCCGCACGGTTTCGGGATGCAGCGTCTTCTTGCGCGCAGCGGGCACATAGATGTCTTTGAGCGGTATTTTCTGAACTCTGAGCATGATGGCTTCCGGCTGTGGAAGTACAGCTTCACCTAGATAGGACGTACCATCACGCTGGCCAAGGCAGCCAGTACGGAAGCCGTTGTCAGATCTTTTTCTTGGCGGCGCGGCGCTTGGCGTCGTCGATCATCATGTTGGCGAGTTGCATGCGCACCATCGCACGCTGGCGCAGATGCGGGGCCACGCGGTCGGGATGATTGGCGAGCGCAAAGATGCGGCGCAGTTTGGCCAGATCGGCGGGCTGGACCTCGGCGAGGCCGAGCTCGGCGGCAATCGCATCGGGGTCGATCGACGGCGCCTCGGGCTCTTCGACAGCCGCCGCCTTGGCCTTGACCATGTCGAGCAACGAAACGAACTCGTCTTCCAGCGCAGCGCCGGCCTCGCGATATTCCGCGGCAACCGCCTCGCCGGCAACGCGAATACGGCCCGAATGCAACTCGTCGGCAACCGCCAGATAGTCGAAGGGGATGGACGGTGCGGGCGCAATCTCGCCAGGCTCCGATGCGACGAACAAATCGTCGAGCAACGAAGCGAAGTCGCGATTGGTCTCGGTGCCCATGCAAGCCCCTCCGAACGAAAACGCATGATACGCAAAAACTGGCCGGACCATAATGATGCCAGGTTAAAATTCGCTTCGAAGCTTCGGCAGAATCTTACAAAATTCCGCTGCCCGAAGATGTCGCGCTGCATGGCTGCCATGCCTATGCTGCACTGCACAATCACCATGGAATCACTTATATCTATTGTCGGGAGGAACAACCGGAGCCTGAGTTATGGGTTTCTACACTGAATTGTTCGCCCGCCCTCGCCCCAAGGAGCAGGCCCGCTATCGGGCGGCACTTGCCTTGCTGAATGCGATGAACAGCGCCGACCGCGCCGACATCGGCATCAAGCCAGCGGATTTTCCTCGCATTGCCCGCGAGATGTCGACGCGCCAAGCCTAATTGTCCGCGCGTCACCGCGCCGCCGCAATCGCTGATGCATGATTGCGGCAGGCAGGAGATTCGCAATGAGGACGTATTCAATCCCCACAGCTTCGGCGCTCGTTCTAACGGGCCTCTCGTGCCTTCACGCCCTGGCTGCTGAAACGCCCTATCTCGACGACCGATCCGACGCGGCCGCTGTCGTGCGCTCGCTCTACAATGCGGTGAACCGACAGGAATATGGCCGCGCCTGGGACTATTTCGGCGAAACCAAGCCGGCCAAGGATTTCGAGACCTTCGTCAAGGGTTACGAAGCGACCGGGCGCGTCGACGTCGAAACCGGCGCAGTCAGTTCCGAAGGTGCGGCCGGCAGTATCTTCTACAACGTGCCCGTCGCCATTCGTGCCGTCGGCAAGGATGGCAGCGAAAAGATTTTCGCCGGCTGCTACACCGCGCGTCAGGTCAACGGCTCTATCCAGGAGCCGCCGTTTACGCCGATCCAGCTCGACAAGGGCACGCTCAAGCCGGCCGAAGGCACGCTTGCCGACGCGCTGCCCAAGCAATGCGGCGACGCGCCGCCCGTCGAAACCGACGCGGTATTCGACCTTGCCAGGAAGACATTCGCGGCCAGCCATCAGGCCCAATGCGACACCGCCAAAGAAAGCGATGACGCAGCATTAAGCTACAAGATTTCTTACCACAACAAGACGGACGCCGCCGACGCAGCACCCAGCCAAGCCAGGCTGTTCCGCTTTTTTTGCCAGATGGGCGCCTATAACAAGACCCACGTCTATTATCTCTGGAACGAAGCCGACGGCCTGACCGAGCAGCATTTCGCCACGCCCGAACTCGATATCCATTACGAAAACGACAATTCCGAAGGCAAGCTCGAAAGCGTCGCCATCATCGGCTATCGCTCCGAAGGCGCGCTGGTCAATTCGTCATTTGACGAAACGACCATGACGATCCTGTCGCACAACAAGTGGCGTGGCGTCGGCGACGCTTCGTCTGGTGGAACCTGGATTTTCCGCGACGGCGCGTTTGCGCTGATCCAATACGACGTCGACGCGTCCTATGACGGCGAGATCAACCCCGAGACCTTGCTCGACTACAACACCGGGCCATAAGTTTCATTTCTGAGCCAGCATCCAGTTGAGCGTGTCGCGCCAGTCGGTCATGCGAATCGGGGTGCCATGCGTGCCGGTTTCGAAACGTACGAAGCGCGCGGGATAGTTCGGCTTCTTGGCAAGGATCGAGCGAAAGAAAGCCTCTTGCTTGTCGATGGGGAAGACCGGGTCCTTGCTGCCCTGGCCGAAGAAAACAGCTACTTTCGCAGCGAATGCCGGCGAGGTCAGGAACCCGTCGTCCCACAACGAGCCGAGCAGAATCAGGCCGCTCAATTGCTTGGCCGCCTTGGCGTCGCGGGCCAGCCCCCAGCACAATGCCCCGCCCATAGAACCGCAGGCAACGATCACTTTCGCGCCGGGCGATTGGGCTGCGTAGTGATCGATGAGGGCAGCTATCTGGGCCACGCCCTTGTCGCCGAAGTCGGAAAAATCGGGCGACAGGTAAAGCCCGCCATTGGCGACCATAAGGTTCTTGATGCGGTTGAAATTGCCGCCGAAGGTGAAGTCGTCGACGCCTTGCTTGCGGCTGCCACCCTGGCCGTGAAGGTATAGCACGATGAGCGAAGCGCCCTCGGTCTTGCCGACCGCCACATGCTTGATGTTGCCTTCGTCGGTCCTGAGCACCAAATCCTGCTGCATCTTGCGCACGCCAGTGTCGACATATTTGGCCTGCGCACGCCGCTCGGGGATTTGATCGCGCCCGTTAATGTCGCGCATCTCGCGGTAGTCGACGACACGATAGCTGTCTCCCTCGGACGACAGGATGGCCGGATAGGCGAAGAGGTCGTCCTTGTGGGGCGCGAGGGTCTGCGCGTGGGCCGACGCCGCAAATGTCGCGAGGACGAACGGCAACACCGATCGCTGAAGCATTCGAGAAAGCGCCACGTGTCGTCCCCTGTTGTGCGGCAATGACTGCGTGCTGACAGGGCAACCTGTCAACCGCGCAAAGACATGTCGCAGGCATCAGCCCTGCAGAACCCCGCCCGCTGTTTCAAGGGCGTCGGGCGTATCGACATCTACAGCAGCGCCTTTGCCAATTTCGACATCGATGACATCCACGCCTTCGGACTCGACAATATGGCGGGCTCCGGTGTCGCCTTCGAGGTGGGCGACAGCTGGGAACAAGGCGCGAGGCAAAATAACCGGGTTGCCGCGCTTGCCGTCATGGGTGGCGCGAACAACGGCGCGGGCGTCGGCGCGTTCGAAGGCGTCAATCAGCCGATCGAGGTCGGCGGCGAGTACCTCGGGCATGTCGCCAAGCACGATGAGTGCGCCAGCCGCATCTTCGGGCAGTGCCGCAACGCCCGTCTTGAGCGAACTGGCGAGACCGGTGGCGAAATCGGCGTTGTGAGCGACCGGAATGTCGAGACCGGCAAGCACCTCGCGAATGCGTGGGGCCTGATGGCCTGTGACAACGACAGTGCTTTCGGCCTTCGAGGCCAGTACGCGCTCGGCCGTACGGCGCACCAGCGGCTTGCCCTGGAATAGGGCCATCAGCTTGTTGGGCCCACCCATGCGGCTGGAGCGCCCCGCTGCGAGCAGTACGGCGTGCACCTTCGGGACAGGCGGAACGGCAGACAGGTCGCGCGGCTGTGGCCGTGTCGGGATTTCCATCAACAGGCCACCGACGCCCATGCCACCAATGTCGGCGGCAGTCACTTTGAGCCCTGACATCAGCCGGTCGAGCACCCAGTCGAAACCGTTCTCCTTGGGGCTGCGAGCACACCCAGGCGCGCCGATGACCGCCGTAGTTCCGATATGGCCAAGCACCAGAAGATTGCCCGGGTCGACTGGCATGCCGGAGCGGACGACAGTGCCGCCGGCGGCCCGGACCGCAGCCGGGATGACATCGTCGAAATCGCTGAGCGCGGACGCACCGAAGATCACCACCATGTCGTGGTCGCGGGCAAGTAACTTGGCGGCTTCGGCCACTTCGGACGTTTCATGCGCCGTCCGCCGCTCGGCGGTCAGCCGGCTGCCAGAGCGTGCCAGCCGCTGCTCGGTCAGCCGGGTCGTCTTGTCAAGGACGCTTGGCTTGACGCTGGGCAGCATTGTCTGGATGACGCCAACGCGCTTGGGCACGAACGGATTGACGGCAAAGATTTCGCGTGCGGCACATAGCTCGGTTGCCTGGCGCACAAGATGACCCGCAACAGCGAAGGGAATGATCTTGACCGTCGCGACCATCTGGCCCTTTTCGACGGTGGCATGCTGGGCGAGCGTGGCGACGGTGATCGACGGGTCGATGGCGTTGATGGCGTCGATGAGCCCAGCATCAACGGTAAAGACGCCGGCTTCCAGCGCATGGAGGTTGACCCGGCCCGTCGCCGCAGGCTTCACCTCGACGTGGCGGTGGTGCATGATTGCCGCGATCGCTTCGGCGGCCTGGTCTTCGCCGAG
Organism: Aminobacter sp. AP02; assembly: GCF_003148805.1. Classification (GTDB taxonomy): domain Bacteria; phylum Pseudomonadota; class Alphaproteobacteria; order Rhizobiales; family Rhizobiaceae; genus Aminobacter. Next base: position 157,564 of record NZ_QGGX01000012.1, on the reverse strand, counting down.
GTCGCCCGGTTCCAGCACCGCAACGACGATTTCTTTCAAACCTGCGGCAGCGAGGATGGCAATATCCTCGGCGGCGAGCACGTGTGCCTTGCGGTAGCGATGGTCGCCGGCACTTGTAGAATGCGCGAGCACCGCACCTTCAGCCTGCCCAACGGCTATCGCGCCAAATTTCACGCCGCCTCGCTTTTCGCCTTGGCGCCAAGCCCGCGTGACCGGAACGCGGCAATGACCTGTGCGAGCACCGCAACGGCAATCTCTGCCGGATTTGCAGCGCCGATATCGAGACCGATCGGCGCATTGATGCGCTCGATCTGTTCGGGTGTCGCGCCCATGCCGAGAAGACGTTCGACGCGCTTGGCATGCGTTTTTCGGCTGCCTAGAGCGCCAATGTAAAAGCACTCGGCGTCCAGTGCAGCCTTGAGCGCGAAGTCGTCGATCTTGGGATCATGGGTCACCGCCGCCAGTGCCGCATAACGGTCGAGCGGGCAATGCTTCAACACATCCTCCGGCCATTCGGCGTGGAGGGTCACGTCAGGAAAACGATCGTCGCTGGCAAAGGCCGTGCGGGGATCAATGATCTCCAGCGGAAAACCGGCAATCCTGGCCATCGGCGCCAGTGCCTGGCTGATATGCACGGCACCGATCACCACAAGTCGCGGCTGTGGCAGGTGCACATTGAGGAAGAACTGACGACCTTCCGCCTCTGCAGTACCGGAAAGACCGGTGCGGAACGCCTTGGCCAGTGCGGCACCTAAATCTCCGGCGACCACATCGCCCTCCTTGACCACACGGTCGCGGCCGTCGCCCATGTCGGTGACGAGGATGGCCGCCCGGCGCGCGCGGCGCTCGGCATTCAACGTCTTCAGCGCGAAAGGATCCATCGGCTCAACCCAATCGCTCGACATACACCCGAATGCGACCACCGCAGGACAGACCAACCTGCCACGCCGTTTCGTCGGCGACGCCGAAATCGAGCATCTTCGGTTTGCCGCTCTCGATCACGTCAAGCGCTTCGGAAATGACCGCACCTTCGACGCAACCACCCGAGACCGAACCGTGGAAGGTGCCTTCAGCGTCAATGACGAGATGGCTGCCGACGGGACGCGGCGCCGAGCCCCAGGTCTCGACCACCGTTGCGATCGCGACGTCCTTGCCGTCTTTCATCCAGTTCTCCGCGATGATCAGCGGATCGCGGGCTTCATCGAGAAATCTGCTTGGCATAGAACCTCCTTCACGACCTTACGCCGCGCGGCGCTGGCCGTCGATCATCCACAATCTGGGGTCGCTGCTGCGCGAAGCCGGCGCGCCAAGCGATGCGCAGAGATCGCCTAGCGCGTTGAGATTATGTACCGGGCGGAACTCGTCGACATACGGCAGCATGGCGCGAACGCCACGCGCACGGGCCTCGAAACCATCGAAACGCAAGAGCGGGTTGAGCCAGATTAGCCTGCGACACGACTTCTTGAGCCGCTCCATCTCTTCGGAGAGACCGGCGACATCGTCGCGCTCGAGCCCGTCGGTGATGAGCAGCACGACTGCGCCCTGCCCCAGAACGCGGCGCGACCACAGCCGGTTGAACTCGCCAAACGTGTCACCGATCCGCGTGCCGCCTGACCAATCCTTGACCACGGCAGAACAGTCGGCAAGTGCCGCATCGGGGTCACGGTGGCGCATCTGTCGCGTCAGATTGGTGAGCCTGGTGCCAAAGACGAAGGTATGTACGCGCCGCCGTTTTTCCGTCAGTGCATGCAAAAAATGCAGGAAGATGCGGGTGTACTGGCTCATCGAGCCGGAAATGTCGGCGAGCACCACCAAAGGCGGATGTACCTCCCGGGGCGAGCGGAACTTCGGCAGGATCAACTGGCCGCCGGTGCGGGCGGCCGCCCGCATCATGGCGCGCGGATCGACCTTGCCGCCATGGGGATCGGGCTTGAAACGGCGGGTGCGCACGGTGTCGAAGGGCAAGCGCAATGCGCCGATCTCGCGACGCGCCTCCGAAATCTCGCGGGCCGTCATCTGCGCGAAGTCCTTGGCGCGCAGCATCTCGTTGCCCGACACCGTGAAACGCGCATCGACCTCGATCTCGGGGATCTCGCGCGGTGGCTGGCTCTTTTGGTGGCCTTCGAACATCGCCTGGCTGACACGGTTTTCGGCGGCGCGAGGTTTCTGTTTCTCGCGGTGGTCGGGTGCGACGGGCGAAAACATCGCCAGCAACTTTTCGATCAGCTCGCGCGACTTCCAAAACAGCCTGAACGCCTCGTCGAAAGTGGCGTGGTCCTCATGCCGGCTAACCAGCACGGCATGCAGGGTCCAGTAAAAATCGTCGCGCGAGCCGATGCCGGCTGCAAGCACCGCCTCGATGGCATCCTTGACCGAGGCCGGGCCGACACGCATGCCGGCCTTGCGCAAAGCGCGGGCGAAATAGACGATGTTGTCGCCGATGCGGCCGTCAGGCGTTGCAAACCGAGGATCCGATCGGAACGCGTCCATCTCTACTCCGCTGCTGAAAGCTCCGCCTTCACCTCGTTGAGGATGCGGCGGCCTTCGCCCTGTTCGATGCGCGCAATGTCGTCCTGGTATTTGAGCAGCACGCCAATCGTGTCCGAAATCGTCTCGGGATCGAGCGCGACCTTGTCCAACTCGGTCAGTGCCGAGGCCCAGTCGATGGTTTCAGCGACGCCGGGCACCTTGAACAGCTCGATCTCGCGGAGCCTCTGGATGAAACGCACAACCTCCTGGGAAAGCCGCTGATTGGCCTGCGGCACCTTGCGGCGAACTATCTCCAGCTCACGTTCGGCATTGGGATAATCGACCCAATGATAAAGGCAGCGCCGCTTCAAGGCGTCGTGGATTTCGCGGGTGCGGTTGGTGGTGATGATGACGATCGGCGGCTCTTCGGCCTTGATCGTGCCGAGTTCGGGCACCGTCACCTGATAATCGGAGAGAATTTCGAGCAGAAACGCTTCAAAAGCCTCGTCGGTGCGATCGAGTTCGTCGATCAGGAAGATGGGGGCTGCGCCGGCCTTGCCGGTCAGCGCATCGAGCACCGGGCGGCGGATCAGGTATTTTTCGGAAAAGACGTTTCTTTCCATATCGGAGCGATCGACCTTGCCGGTCGCCTCCTCCATGCGGATCTCGATCATCTGCGCGGCGTAATTCCACTCATAGACTGCGGAGGAGACGTCGAGGCCTTCGTAGCATTGCAGGCGGATCAGCCGCCGGCCGAGCGCGCTCGCCAGGACCTTGGCGATCTCGGTCTTGCCGACGCCGGCCTCGCCTTCGAGAAACAGCGGCCGGTTCATGCGCAGGGAAAGAAACAGCACCGTCGCCAACGCGCGGTCGGCGACATAGTCCGCGCCGGTCAGCAGATCGAGCGTCTCGTCGATCGTTTGGGGGATGGGACGAGGCGTTCGGTCGGTCATGGCGTTTCCGGAAAGACGGTCTACAGCACGTGGTAGCTGCGTCCGTGATAGATCAGCGGGCGAAGGTTATCGCCGATGCGAAGGCCTGTCACCTTGCCAAACATGACACGATGGGTGGCCATCTCCTTGCTGTCGACCAGTTCGCAATCGAACACCGCGACCGCGCCGATGAGGGCTGGGGCGCCTGACGAAAGGACTTCCCACTCGCCAAGCGCGAATCGCTGTTCGGGCGCAAGACCGGTGACGCCGGAAAAGGCGACTGCGAGCGGCTCATGGCGAGCGGCCAGCGTGTTGAGGGCAAAATTGCCATTCTCCATGAAGGCGTCGTTCTTGGGGTTTTCTCGGTTGACGCAGACAAGCACCATTGGCGGGCTGTCGGACACCGAACAGGCGGCGATCACGGTGGCGCCACGCTTGCCGGCAACGCCGTCGGTGGTGACCAGATGAACGGCGCCGGCAAAATGGCTCATCGCATCGCGATAGGCCTGCGGCCCGACTTCAAACTTCTTCAGCACCGGATTTTCCTGCAATGAACCATTTGCGCTATATATGGCCGTATAGATCAGGTCACAAGCAAACACGTTCTAGGCAAGTGGGCCACAAGCACGTTGCGCTTGTGCGGGACAGGCAGTACGGCAGTGATAACGCGCTAAATTCCTGCGCGTGGAGGTTTCTCGGACCGAATGCGATCCGCAACTGCAATCATCGCCGCACTGGCCGCATCGCTTCTGGCGCTGGCCGCCCAAGCCGAGCCGCTGAAGGTCGGCGTGGCGGCCCCCTTGTCGGGCCCCTCGGCCGTGGTCGGCGATCAGATCAAGGCCGGTGCGATGCTTGCAGCGGAACGCCTGGGGGTATCGCTCGAGATCATCGATGACCGCTGCACCACCGAAGGCGGAGCAATAGCAGCGCAAGGCTTCGTCGACGCCCAGGTGGCGGTTGCCACCGGCTTTCTCTGCACCGAATCGATCGAAGCCGCCCTGCCCGTGCTCAAGGATGCCCAGATCCCTGTCATATCAGTGGGCGTGCGCACCGACAGCCTGACCGATCGGCGCGACAAGACCGGTTGGCAGATATTTCGTCTCGGGCCGCGCGGTGACAATGAGCGCGAAGCGGCGGCTTCCCTGCTGACGCGGCTATGGAACGACGAGTTGTTCGCCATCGTCGATGACGGCACCATTTACGGCCGCGAGTTGGCCGAAAGCTTCCGGGCAAGTGTCGAGCAGGCCGGGCTGAAGCCGGTGTTCGTCGACACCTACCGGCCGCAACTCGACAACCAGGTGGCGCTCGTTGCCCGCCTGCGCAAGGCAGGCGCGACGCATGTATTCGTCGGCGGAGACGGTGAGGACATCGCCGTGATGGGCCGCGATGCGGCCACGCTTGGCGATGGCATGGTGTTTGCGGGGGGCGAAACGCTTCGCGTCGCCGACCGAGCGGTGCCGCCCGCCGAGGGCACGCTGATGGTCGCTCCCCCCGAATGGTCCGATCTCGCCAATTCGGACGTACTGTCCGCCTTCGAAGCGCAAAAGCTGATACCCGACGGCTACTCCCTGCCCGCCTATGCCGCGGTGGAAATTGCCCGCGCCGCGGCGGAACTTGCCACATCGAGCGGAACGCCTGTCACCGAAGTACTGGCAAGGCAAGAATTCGATACGGCTATCGGCAAGATCCGTTTCAATGCCAAGGGCGACCTCACGGAAAACCCATATCGGCTGTTCCGCTTCGACGGCTCGAACTACGTGCCATTAGAGACGCAATAATGTTGAAGCCGGCATGCTGAAATCTGGACCGCTGAACCTCATTACCGACGTTGCCGGCCTGCGGGTCGGTAATGCCGCTGACGACAAGGTGAAGTCGGGCGTGACAGTCGTCTTGTGCGACACGCCGGCAACGGCCGCGGTGCAAGTGCTGGGCGGCGCGCCGGGAACACGAGAGACCGACCTGCTTGAAGCGCACAATACGGTCGAAACCGTCAATGCGGTGGTGCTTTCAGGCGGCTCGGCCTTCGGCCTCGACGCGGCATCGGGCGTTCAGGCAGCCTTGCGGGAGAAAGGCGTCGGCTTTGCCGTGCGCGACCAGATCATTCCCATCGTGCCGGCGGCGATCCTGTTCGACATGCTCAATGGCGGCGACAAGGATTGGGGCCGCTATCCGCCCTACCGTGAGCTTGGCTACGATGCCGTACAGGCCGCCGACCGCGATTTTGCCCTTGGCACGGTGGGTGCCGGCACAGGGGCGCTGACGGCGGGGCTCAAGGGCGGTCTTGGCTCGGCTTCGACAGTGCTGCCAAATGGCGTGACTGTCGGCGCGCTGGTTGCGGTCAACGCCACCGGGTCAGTCACTGTCGGCCGCTCCAGGCATTTCTGGGCGGCGCCATTCGAACTCGACGGTGAGTTCGCCGGTCTGGGTTACCCCTCGCCGCTGCCCGACGACGCTGCCCGCGTGTTCAAGAAGTACGAGGAAGCAAACAGCGCCGCCGCCAACACCACGATTGCGGTGATCGCCACCGACGCGGTTTTGAGCAAGGCGGCAGGAAAGCGGCTGGCGATATCGGCCCATGACGGCTTCACCCGCGCGATTTGGCCGGTACACACGCCTTTTGATGGCGACCTGGTGTTTGCACTGGCGACGGGAACGAGCGGCATCACGGTCGGACAGGAGGATGTCGTCGACTTCTTCGCCGCCGCCGCCTCGACCATGGCAAGGGCGATCGCACGCGGCGTGCATCAGGCGACGGCGGTTCCAGGCGACACGATGCCGGTATGGTCGAGCCGCAAGGGTTGACCCAAAACCCTTTATTGACGCTATCTTAGCGCTTTCGCCTGACAAACTGAATCAATCGGGTTCGAGAGGGATTGCCGTGAGATTGATCAAGCTTCTTTGCCTCGCAGGCCTGTCGTTGTTTGCCACTTCGCAACTGGCCCACGCCGGCGACGCGGCTGAACTCAACATTCTCGGTTTCAGCGCCGACGGCAAGATTTTCGGCTTCGAGGAGTTCGGCATCCAGGATGGCTCGGGCTTTGCGTATGCGAATCGCTTCTACATCGACACCGAAACCGACAAGTTCATGCCCGACACACCGGTGCGCGTGCAGATGGAGGACGAAAGCGTCGGCCTGCAGGTAGCACGCGATGAGGCGCGGACGCGTGGCGAGAAAGTCATCAAGGACGAAGTGCTGGCCGCCAATCGAGGCCGTCTCGCAGGTTTCAACGCAGTGACCGAAATCAGCGCCGATCCGTACAAGATGGTTGTCAATCCTCGCCCGGTGTTCCCACCCATCGACCCGCAGCTCGAATTCCGGCTTGAAGAGATTTCGCTCGGCGAGATCGAGCGCTGCCCGGGCATCGGCCCGGTCAAGGGCTTCAAGCTGGTGCATGTCGGCGACGGCGGCAAAACCGATGTGCTTCAGGAAGACAAGGACGTGCCGCTTAGTCGCGGCTGCCCGACCGGCTACCGCATCGGCGGCGTGCAGACCTTCTTCGGCGAAGGCGGCGCGATGACTTATGCCGTGCTCATCACCGTCATCCGCCACGGCTTTGAAGGACCCGACCATCGCTGGATAGCGGTGACCGGCCGGACGTGAATGACGAAGCGTCGATGACCGCCGGCGCAAGCCTGCCTAAAGATTCGAGCGCGCCGCCTGCCAGTGGCAAGCTGCGCCAGGCATTGCCTTCGCTGCGCCTCGCTCTGGCTGGCTCAGTTGTGTGGGGCCTTGCGATGGGGGCAAGCGCACTTTTCGTGCTTTTGCTCGACCGTTGGGAAACACCGGTTGGCGTCCGAATTGTCGTGCTGTTGTTCGCGCTCGGCGGGGCTGCCGCCTTCCCGATCGGCTGGACGCTGGCAAGACTGCTTTCGCTGGGACGCCGGGGCGAGACGGCCTTCGCCGCCGCTTTCGTGTCATTTGCCACGGCAACCATCGGCCTGACCGCCCTGCTCTATGCCCTGCAGTATCGCAGCTACTATGCCGAGTGGCATGAGGCACCCTTCACCATCACCTGGGCGTTCCAGTTCGTCTTTACCGGGCTTGTCGCGCTCTATCAGTTTGCCGTTTTGGGCCTACGACTCTATTTTCCCGGCGGATTTATCGCCCTTTTCGCCGCAGCACTGTGGTTTGCTAGCCGTTCGCGTTGAGCATTGGGCCCACCTCTGTTAGGGGAGCCGCAACGAAACCTCAGCTGGACGAGCCCTGCCATGATCCCTCGCTATTCCCGGCCCGAGATGGTTGCCATCTGGTCTCCCGAAACCCGGTTCCGCATCTGGTTCGAGATCGAGGCCCATGCCTGCGACGCGCTGGCCGAGATCGGCGTGATCCCCAAGGAAGCAGCCAAGACGATCTGGGAAAAGGGTGGCGCTGCCACCTTCGACGTCGAGCGCATCGACGAAATCGAGCGCGTCACCAAGCATGACGTGATCGCTTTCCTGACGCATCTGGCTGAGTTCGTCGGCCCGGATTCGCGCTTCATCCACCAAGGCATGACCTCTTCGGATGTGCTCGACACATGCCTTTCCGTGCAGCTTGTGCGCGCGAGCGACATCCTGCTCGCCGACCTCGACGCGCTTTTGGCGGCGCTCAAGCGCCGCGCCTTCGAGCACAAGGACACCGTCACCATCGGCCGCAGCCACGGCATCCACGCCGAGCCGACCACCTTCGGCGTCAAGCTGGCGCTGGCCTTCGCCGAATTCACCCGCTGCCGCGAGCGCCTGGTGCATGCCCGCGAAGACATCGCCACCTGCGCCATCTCGGGCGCCGTCGGCACCTTCGCCAATATCGACCCGCGCGTCGAGGAGCATGTCGCGGCCAAGCTTGGCCTCAAGCCCGAGCCGGTATCGACGCAGGTCATCCCGCGCGACCGCCACGCCATGTTCTTCGCCACGCTCGGTGTTATCGCCTCGTCGATCGAGCGCGTCGCCACTGAAATCCGCCATTTGCAGCGCACCGAGGTGCTGGAAGCGGAAGAATATTTCTCACCGGGCCAGAAGGGCTCGTCGGCGATGCCGCATAAGCGCAACCCGGTGCTGACCGAAAACCTGACCGGCCTTGCCCGCATGGTCCGCTCCTATGCGGCACCGGCGATGGAGAACGTTGCGCTGTGGCACGAGCGCGACATCTCGCATTCCTCGGTCGAACGCATGATCGGCCCGGATGCCACTGTCACCCTCGACTTCGCGCTGGCGCGCCTCACCAATGTCATCGACAAGCTCGTCGTCTATCCCGACAATATGCTCAAGAACATGAACAAGTTCCGTGGGCTGGTGCACTCGCAGCGCGTTCTGCTGGCGCTCACCCAGGCAGGCGTATCCCGCGAGGACGCTTACCGGCTGGTCCAGCGCAACGCCATGAAGGTGTGGGAAGAAGGCAAGGATTTCCTTGAGGAACTTTTGGCCGACAAGGAGGTGACCGCCGCCTTGCCGGAGAGCGAAATCCGAGAGAAATTCGACCTCGGCTATCATACCAAGCACGTCGACACGATCTTCAAGCGGGTATTTGGGTAGCCTGATCCTGGAACCATTGAAGCGATCCGACGTTACTGTTCCGATTTGAACAATTGGAGCAGAAGATGGCGGATCCGAATGTCGTGGTCGTGAATGGCGGCAAGGCCGGCTGGTTTTTGGCCGGAGCCCTGGCAATTGCTGCACTGATTGGTGGCTATCTCTACTATGATGGGTACTTCGACCAACAGAAGAGCATTGAACTGAAGATCGACGTTCCGAAGCTTGAGCTCGAAGGGAAGTAGCCGAACGAAGCTCCAAATCAAAAAGACCCGCGCAGCAATGCGCGGGTCTTTTTTGCGTTATCAGGCTCGACGGTGCCGCATCGCTTGCTCCGGCTAGCCGGGCCATATGAGGGACAGTTGCGCTGTCAGCCCGCGAAGGCATCCATCAGGATGAAGGTCGGGTCCTGCCGCTGATGCTTGTTGATCAGCGGAACCAGGCGCGTGAAATGCTCGGTCTGGCAATGGATGTCCAGGGCCGCGCGATCAGGCCATTCCTCGATGAAGACGAAGTGGCCTGGGTCCTTCTGGTTCACGAAGAGGTCGTAGGAGATGCAGAGCGGCTCGAGCTTGGTCTTTTCGACGAGCTCCGCATAGAGCGGCAGCACGGTCTCTATGAACTCGGGCTTTATGAAATCCTGAGCTATGACTTTCAGCATGGAGGGGCCCCGCAATGGCATCGGAACTGCCGACACGGCAGGCCCATTGGCATCGCGCATAACACAAGCGACCGCCAAACCCTGTCAGGATGGATTGTCACGTCCCGGCTGCCCAAGGCTACTCGCCGAAAGCGGGAGCGAATTTCAATGCACCGCTCGGAGCCGGTCCACGCAGAACCAGCCGCTGGACGTATCGGACGTCAACGTCGCCATCTGTCAATCGGCCGTCGCTGACGAAACCAGCATGGCTGTAGACTTCTGGGTTGCCGATCAGCGCACAGCCGCTTGCGCCACGCTCGCCCAGCATCGTCAGGCCGGCCGCAATCAGCGTCTTGCCTATGCCTTGACGCTGCCGCTCGGGTTTCACCGAGATCGGCCCGAGTCCGAACCAGCCATCATGCCGGCCGTCGATCGAGACGGGCGAGAACGCCACGTGCCCGACAATCTCGCCGTCGTCCTCAGCTACCAGTGAGATCGTCAGAACGCTATCGGCACGCAGCCGCCTGATGATGTCCGCTTCAGTTCCGGCGCTGTAGGGCATCGGCCTGAAGGCGATCCACGTGAGTTCGTGGATCGCATCGTGGTCGGCGGGTGTTTCGGGCCGGATCAACATTTCAGGCCGGCGCACCTGGCACGGCCTTGATGACCGTACCCCAGGGATCCTCGTAATTCGAAGCCGCCTTGGCGTCGGCCGAACGCATTTCGACCCAGGCAAGGCCGGCCGGTTCGCGAGGCGTCGCGTTTTCCCGCGCCGGGGCTCTGCCAGGAATTGGCGCCGATGTGGTGGTGGTAGCCGCCAGAGGACAGAAAAACGGCACTGTTGCCATATTTCGCCACCGTGTCGAAGCCGAACTGCTTGTTCCACCACTCGGCTGCCGCCGCCGGATCGCCGACGCGCAGATGGACATGGCCAACGATGCTGTTTTCGGGCGCGCCCAGCCAGCCGGCATCACCCTCGGGCACTTCCGCCACGATTGCACCGATGTCGAGCTGTTCGGTTGCCATGTCGACCTGCGAACCGGTCCAGTTCCAGCTGTCATGCGGCCTGTCGCGATAGATCTCGATGCCGTTGCCCTCGGGGTCGGTCAGGTACAGTGCCTCGCTGACGAGATGGTCGGAGGCGCCGTCGACAGGAATGCGCTTGTCGATTGCATGCTTGATCCAGCGCCCCAGATCGGCACGGGTCGGTAACAGGAAAGCGGTGTGGAACAGGCCGGCAGTGCGCGGATCGTCGGGTTTCGCCGCCTTGTCGGACTCGATGTCCAGCAGTGCGCGGCTTCCAGCACCCAATGTGATGGTTTCGCCATCGCGGGCGATTTCCTGCAGTCCAACAACGTCGCGGTAGAATTTGGCCATCGCTTCGGCGTCGCGGGCCTTGAGGCCAACGCGGGACACGCTGATCGGCGTCGTGGCGGCAAATGGAATCTTGCTCATCTTGGGCTCCGTGTGGCCAACGCCCGCTGTCACTCCCAATGCGAGGAGGGCTGCGCTGCCAACCAGTTTGCGTCGTGTCAGTTCCAAAATCCACTCTCCGGCCAACACGGCTGTTTTTCTCCACCCACAGATCGGCCGAGCGCATCGTTCACACAAGTCAGCAAAGACCGAACACGTCGTTCAACAATTGAACACCGTCCGGGCGGGGAGTTGCACCAGCGCGATCGGATCGCTACATCCGCGACATGAAGGTAAAAGACGCCGATATCATCATCGTGCCCGGATACACCAATTCGGGACCATCCCACTGGCAAAGCCGCTGGGAAGAGAAATTGTCGACCGCGCGCCGCGTCGAGCAGGACGAATGGTCGAAGCCGGTGCGCGAGGACTGGACGGCCAAGGTTATCGACGCGGTGAACGCCGCCGAAAAGCCCGTGGTACTGGTTGCGCACTCGCTTGGCATTCCGACGGCGATCCATGCCATTCCCGGCTTCAAGAAATACGTTGCCGGGGGCTTTTTCGTGGCTCCGCCAGATGTCGCCAATCCTGCGATCCGGCCGAAGCACCTGATGACCTTTGGCCCTTATCCACGCGATCCGTTGCCGTTTCCGTCGGTGGTGGTCGCCAGCCGCAACGACCCCTATTGCAAGCTTGATGTCGCCGAAGACATCGCCGCCGCATGGGGCTCGCTATTCATCGACGCCGGTGACGCCGGTCATATCAATGCCGATTCCGGCTTCGGGCCGTGGCCCGAGGGATCGATGGTGTTCGCGCAATTCCTGTCGCGGCTGGAAGGCTAGGCCAGCGACTTCCTGAGCTCGGAAAGCAGGTTCGCAGCGCCGCTTGAAATCAGTTGGTGCTCCGAACCCGTGGCGAGCAACTGGAAGCCCATGTCGACGAAGCGTCCGGCGATCCTGGGATCGGTGACATAGATGCCGGCATGCTTGCCTGCGGCGCGCGTGCGCCCGGCGACCGCGGCCACCGTTTCCATCATGCCTTCGAGCGTTCCGTTGACCGTATCGCCCTTCGTCCAGGCAATTGAAAAATCGCCGGGCCCCAGGAAAATGCCGTCAATGCCGGGTGTCGCCAGGATACCGTCGAGGGCGGCCACCGCGGCATGCGTCTCGACCATGGCAAAGGAAACCGTGCGGGCATTGCTCTCCTGCAGCCACTTGACCGGGTCCTTGCTGCCGTGGCGAGGTGCGGCATAGGTGGGGCCCCAGGAACGCTCGCCGAGCGGCGGGTACTTCATCGCGGCCGCAAAGCGCTGCGCATCCTCCACCGAATTGACCATAGGGGCGATGACCGCCTCGGCGCCGAAATCCAGCGCGCGGCTCGCCATGTCGAATCGGCCTACGGGAACGCGCACGAGCGAGTGCTTGCCGGCGCGCAGCACGGGAGCGATCGAGCGCAGAACGCTGTCTTCGTTGTGGCCGCCATGCTGCATGTCGAGGGTGACCGCGTCAAAGCCCTGCCCGGCAAGTATTTCAACGGTCAGCGCATCCGGCACGCCGGACCATGCTGTGATAATGGTCTCGTTGGCGTGCAGTCTCTGAGCAAGCGACATCTCTCATTCTCCTTCTGGCCCGTCCATTTCATCGTGAAGAGGGCTGGTGCGCAAACAAAAAACCGCCCGGAATCCGGGCGGTTTGTTAGTCCAGCAACATTGGCCGGATCAGGTATTCTTGATCTGCTCGATCGCCTGCGCCATCAGCTCGTCCATGGTGCGGCGGATCTGATGATCGGACTGGTCGATGCCTGCGGCGTCGAAGTCGGCGCGAATCTTGCGGAACACGTCATGATCGCCAGCTTCCTCGATGTCGGAAACGACGACTTCCTTGGCGTAGGCCTCGGCGTCGGCGCCCGACTTGCCGAGCTTTTCGGCAGCCCAGAGGCCGAGCGTCTTGTTGCGCCGCGCATTTGCCTTGAAGCGCAGTTCTTCGTCGATGACGAACTTGCGCTCAAAACCTTGTTCGCGGTCCTTCATGTTGCTCATGGCAATCCTCCAGGGAGTGGGAAATCGATTCGACTTCCGCTGTATATGTTATCGACTTCCTCAAACCAAAAGCCCGCCGCCCGGTCAATATCTCTCTTTTGCTCCATTTGCCTGTGCGGTGCGGCATTTCCGTACCAAAAGGCGTTGATTGGCCGGAAATGATGATTGAGCAATGGGCCCGTTTAAGGTAGAGACCGGCCTTGAAACCCACAGCCGCCGCGGCTTTGCGGCGTGAGAAAGGGACCGGTAGCTTGCCGTCCACCCTTCCAACCAGAGAAACAATCAAATGAAGAGTCGCCGCCGCATCTACGAAGGCAAGGCCAAGATCCTTTATGAAGGCCCTGAGCCGGGTACGCTGATCCAGTTTTTCAAGGACGACGCTACCGCCTTCAACAAGAAGAAGCATGAAGTCGTCGATGGCAAAGGCGTGCTCAACAACCGTATTTCCGAGCACATCTTCAACCACCTGAACCGCATGGGCATTCCGACCCACTTCATCCGCCGGCTCAACATGCGCGAGCAGCTGATCAAGGAAGTAGAGATCATCCCGCTCGAGGTCGTTGTGCGCAACGTCGCCGCCGGCTCGCTGGCAAAGCGCCTGGGCATCGAAGAAGGCACGGTGCTGCCGCGCTCGATCATCGAGTTCTACTACAAGGCCGATGCGCTCGACGATCCAATGGTCTCGGAAGAACACATCACGGCGTTCGGCTGGGCAAGCCCGCAGGAAATCGACGACATCATGGCGCTCGCCATCCGCGTCAACGACTTCCTCTCCGGCCTGTTCATGGGCGTTGGCATCCAGCTCGTCGATTTCAAGATCGAATGCGGCCGCCTGTTCGAGGGCGACATGATGCGTATCGTGGTTGCCGACGAGATCTCGCCCGACAGCTGCCGGCTGTGGGACGTCGCCACCCAGGACAAGCTCGACAAGGACCGTTTCCGCCGCGACATGGGCGGATTGGTCGAGGCCTACCAGGAAGTGGCCCGCCGTCTTGGCATCATGAATGAAAACGAGACGCCCCGCCCGAGCGGTCCGGTTCTCGTCAAGCACTGACAGATCCAAAAACGGGCGCGAGTAACTTCGCGCCCGACTGTTTTCCATTCGACTCCGGAGTGAATTGCCCGTGATCAAGGCCCGCGTCACCGTCACCCTCAAGAACGGCGTCCTCGACCCGCAAGGAAAGGCGATCGAGCACGCGCTCGACGGCCTCGGCTTCGGCGGCATCGGTTCGGTGCGCCAGGGCAAGGTCTTCGACGTCGAGATCGACGGCGCCGACAAGGCCAAGGCGGAAGCCGACCTCAACGCCATGTGCGAGAAGCTTCTGGCGAACACGGTGATTGAGAACTATAGTGTGACGCTTACCTGAGGTTGTACCGGAGGGTTTGGTGGCCGAAGTCACGAGCGAACTGCTTTATGAAGTCCTGAAGAATATCCAGTCTCGCCTGGATGGCGTCCAGCACGGCATCCGCGAAGTGAAGCAGGAACTCATTTCAATCCGCGGCCACATGCTCTCGATGCAGAACGACGTCCACAATATCTATTCCAAGCTCGATCGACACGACGAAAGCCTCGAACGCATCGAGCGTCGTCTGGAACTGCGCGAACTCGCCGAACCTCAGAGGCCTTACGAACCGAAATGAAATCAGCTGTCGTTCTTCTTCCCGGCCTGAACCGCGACCGCGACATGATCGCGGCGCTGACAAAGATTTCGGGCAAGGCCCCAGTGACGGTGTGGCAGACCGACACTGAAATTCCCGATGTCGACCTGATCGCCATTCCCGGTGGCTTCTCCTTCGGCGACTATCTGCGTTGCGGCGCGATTGCCGCCCGCATGCCCGTGCTTCGCGCGGTCGCAGAAAAGGCAGCCAAGGGCGTGCAGGTGGTGGGCGTGTGCAACGGCTTCCAGATCCTGGTCGAGGCAGGCCTTCTGCCCGGCGCGCTGATGCGCAACACCTCGCTCAAATTCGTTTGCCGCGAGGTGAAGCTGGAAGTCACCAACGCCAACACGGCCTTCACCCGCAATTATTCGGCCGGCCAGATCATTCGCTGCCCGGTTGCGCATCACGACGGCAACTATTTCGCCGATCCTGAGACTCTGGCGAGCATCGAGGGCGAAGGCCAGGTGGTGTTCCGCTACGCCGAAGGCACCAATCCGAACGGCTCGATCAACGACATCGCCGGCATCGTCAACAAGGCCGGCAACGTGCTTGGGCTGATGCCGCATCCGGAAAACCTGATCGAAGCAGCTCATGGCGGCAATGACGGCCGCGCGCTGTTCGAAAGCGCGCTCGGCCTGCCCAAGGCGGCATGAGCGGCGCCACGAATTTTTGATCCAATCCATTTGACAAGGGGCGGCACCGGCGAATGAAGTCACTGCGGATTCTGGCGGCAGCTGCCGCAGTCATTGGCCTCGCCGCCTGCAACTCCGGCCCGAAGACACCTGCCCCCTCGGGATCAGGCAAAAGCGCTTCGTTGCGCGCCATGGAACAGGTGGCGATCGCTGCCCACAAGTGCTGGTTCGCCAGCAAGGACCCGGCCTTCAAGAGCTACCAGATGGCCAACGAGCTCAACAATTTCGGTGGCACGCCGCGCTTCCTTCTGGTGCCGGCCAAGCAATATGGCGCGCGGCCGCTCCTGGTCGTGCAAGCGCAGGGAAATTCGAGCCAAGTGCAGGTGTTCGGACCATTGATGGACCAGGCGCTCGGCGCACGCATCGGTTCGGACATCACCCGCTGGAGCTCGGGCAATCCGTCCTGCACCGGCACTGCGTAAGGGCGCAGCGACACTTCTATCATCCGCAAAAGTGGTGGAGGCACAGCGAATGCGCCTCCACCCAAATCGGACCATCAGTGGGACGTGACGGTCCGCGACCATGGGAGTGGTCAGTCGTAGAACCGGCGGATTCCTTCCCGATAGGCATCGCAACGCGAAATGCCGATGTCGGCAAGCTGCTCGTCGGTGAGCTCCAGCAAGCTCATCCGGGTGCGCCGCCGCTCGATGCAGCGCGCCAGCCAGCGCATCAAACGATGCGGAGCCTTGGCCAGATTTCGGAATGAGCCATGCGTCTCCGCAGCAGATGCAGCCGTGACGCCTTCGCCAATTGCATCTATTGTACTCATAATAGCGATCCGTATTGTATCTATTTTCGACAAACAATGCTATGAATTGACTCAGAGATGATCGCAATATAGGAATTGTCACCATGACAATTTGGCTACCCGACCTCTCAACCGGCGCCGGCCCGCTCTACCTGCGCCTGGCAGAGCGCATCGAAAGCGACATCGACAGCGGTGTCCTGCCTGCCGGTACAAAGCTGCCTCCGCAGCGCAACCTCGCTTATGACATCGGCGTGACCATCGGCACGGTTGGACGCGCCTATGCGCTGTTGCGCGAACGCGGATTGGTAAGCGGCGAAGTAGGTAGGGGCACCTACATTCTGGCCCAGCGCAGCGAGCACATTCTTGGCCCGCACGGCACCCAGGCGACACCCAGTACACCGCCGCCCCTGCCCCACGAGGGTTCGCGCGCGGTGGAACCCCCGCCGGGAAAGCTGCACTTCGACAGCACGGCAGCACCCAATGTTGGCCAAAGCAGCGCAATCGAGACAATTCTGGCGGCAATCAGCAGGGACAATCCCGACGAGGTCACGAGCTACACCAGGACCTTCCCCGACCATTGGTTCGAGGCTGGAAGCGTCTGGCTGTCGCGCAACGGTTTTCGCCCCTCACCCGACACGATCGTGCCGACACTCGGCGCGCATGCCGCGGTCATGGCGGTCATTGCGGCGGTGACCTCTCCCGGCGACCACGTCCTGTTCGAGCATGTGACCTACACCCAGATCGCCCGTAGCGCGGGATTGATCGGTCGGCGCATGGCACTGGTCAATGCGGACGCGCACGGAGTCGACCCCGACGACTTCGAGGCTGTCTGTGCCCAAAAGCACCCCAAACTCGCATTCCTGATGCCGACGGCACAGAACCCGACAGGCGTTGTCATGCCCGGTGAGCGCCGCGCGGCGATTGCAGCGATCTCACGAAAGTACAACGTGCTGCTGGTCGAAGACGACATCTACGGGGCGCTCACCGACGACCGCACGCCTCTGTTGGCGGAGTTAGCGCCCGAGCGCTCCTTCGTCGTCGGCGGCCTGTCCAAGTCGGTGGCAGCCGGCGTTCGTGGCGGCTGGGTGTCTTGCCCAGCGCATTTCCGGCACAGCATCCGGGTTGCCCACAAGATGGTCACCGGCGGCATGCCGTTTGTATTGGCAGAATTGTGCGCTCAACTGGTGCTGTCGGGTGAGGCCGCATCCATTCGCGCGCGCTCGATCGCCGAGATCAACGCCCGTCTCGACATCGTGCGCAAGGCGCTGGAGGGCAGCGACTTCAACACCACCCCCAACATTCCCTTCATCTGGCTGGCCCTGCCCGAACCCTGGAACTCCGGTACCTTCAAGAACGCCGCCTATGGGCAAGGCGTGCTTATCGACGACGAGGACGAGTTCAAGGCCGGGCGATCGGACCGGGTGTTCCACCGCGTCAGGATAGGCATTTCCGCGCCACGCACACGCGGTGACGTCGGAAAGGGACTGGCCACGGTCCGTCGCCTGCTCGACGAGGGCGATGCCGGCTACGACAGTTTCGGTTGAGCCGGCGCCAGCTTGGGGCAGATGGGCGTTTCCGTGCCATAAAGGGTGACTTTCTGGCCATTGGCGGTATATCCCGGGCCAATCATGCGCTATGGAGCCACCAACGCTCCCCCAACGGATTCTGCGATCTACGATGACCATTCAGAATGACGTGAAGATCACCGGCGAACTCATCGCCGCGCACGGGCTCAAGCCAGACGAATATCAGCGTATACTCGACCTTGTCGGACGCGAACCGACCTTCACCGAGCTGGGCATCTTCTCGGCGATGTGGAACGAGCACTGCTCATACAAATCCTCGAAGAAGTGGCTGCGCACGCTGCCGACCAAGGGCGACGTCGTCATCCAGGGCCCAGGCGAAAACGCCGGCGTGGTCGACATCGGCGACGGCGACTGCGTGGTCTTCAAGATGGAGAGCCACAACCATCCCTCCTTCATCGAGCCCTACCAGGGTGCGGCGACCGGAGTCGGCGGCATCCTGCGCGACGTCTTCACCATGGGCGCCCGTCCCGTGGCTTCGATGAACGCGCTGCGCTTCGGCGCGCCAGATCACCCCAAGACCCGCCATCTGGTGTCGGGCGTGGTTGCCGGCGTCGGCGGCTATGGCAACGCCTTCGGCGTGCCGACCGTTGGCGGCGAGGTGAATTTCGACGCCCGCTACAATGGCAACATCCTGGTCAACGCCTTTGCCGCCGGCCTCGCCAAGACCGACGGCATCTTCCTGTCGCAGGCCAAGGGCGTCGGCCTGCCCGTCGTCTATCTCGGCGCCAAGACCGGCCGCGACGGTGTCGGCGGCGCGACGATGGCCTCGGCCGAATTCGACGACAAGATCGACGAGAAGCGCCCGACCGTGCAGGTCGGCGATCCGTTCACCGAAAAGTGTCTGTTGGAAGCCTGCCTCGAGCTGATGGCCTCGGGCGCGGTCATCGCCATCCAGGACATGGGTGCCGCGGGGCTCACCTGCTCGGCCGTCGAGATGGGCGCCAAGGGCGACCTCGGCATCGAACTCGACCTCGACAAGGTGCCTGTGCGCGAAGAGCGCATGAGCGCCTACGAGATGATGCTGTCGGAGAGCCAGGAGCGCATGCTCATGGTGCTGCGTCCCGAAAAGGAAGCGGAAGCCGAGGCAATCTTCGTCAAGTGGGGCCTCGACTTCGCCATCGTCGGCAAGACCACCGACGATTTGCGCTTCCGCGTGCTGCACCAGGGCAAGGAAGTGGCCAACCTGCCGATCAAGGAGTTGGGCGACGAGGCTCCGGAATATGACCGTCCGTGGGTCGAGCCAAAGGCTCGCGCCCCTCTGGCCGCCGATGACGTTCCGCAGGCAGACGTCGCTGATGCATTGCTCAAGATGCTTGGCGGACCCGACCTGTCGTCGCGCCGCTGGGTCTACGAGCAGTACGACACGATGATCCAGGGCAACTCGCTGCAGCGCCCCGGCGGCGACGCCGGCGTGGTGCGCGTCGAGGGTCATGCGACCAAGGCGCTGGCGTTCTCGTCCGACGTGACGCCGCGCTATTGCGAGGCAGATCCGTATGAAGGCGGCAAGCAGGCGGTGGCCGAGTGCTGGCGCAACCTGACAGCGACCGGCGCCCTGCCCCTGGCTGCCACCGACAACCTCAACTTCGGCAACCCCGAGCGCCCCGAGATCATGGGCCAGTTCGTGAAAGCCGTGACCGGCATTGGCGACGCCTGCCGCGCGCTCGGCTTCCCGATCGTGTCGGGCAACGTCTCGCTCTATAACGAGACCAACGGCCAGGGCATCCTGCCAACGCCGACCATCGGCGGCGTCGGCCTGATCGACGACTGGTCGAAAATGGCCAAGGCCTGCTTTGCCAAGGAGGGCGAAGTGATCCTGCTGGTCGGCGGGCCGGCCCAGTGGGGCAGCCACCTGGCACAGTCGATCTACATGCGCGACATCCACGGCCGGACCGACGGCCCGCCGCCGGCAGTCGATCTCGAGCATGAGAAGAAGGTCGGCGACTTCGTGCGCAAGCTGATCCGCAGCGGCACGGCCACGGCCGTGCACGACCTGTCGGACGGCGGCCTTGCCGTCGCGCTCGCCGAAATGGCGATGGCCTCAGGCATCGGTGCGACCGTTCCCGGCCTCAGCGGCACCAACCCGATCCCGGTATTCTTCGGCGAAGACCAGGGTCGCTACCTGGTGACCGTCAAGCTCGACCCCAAGTCTGCCGAGATGCAGGAATTGTGGAATGAAGCCAAGGCGCTCGGCATCCACGCTCCGTGGATCGGAACGACCGGCGGCAAGGACCTGAAGCTGGGCGAGGCACGGGCCGTGGCGATCGACGAACTGACTCAGGCTCACGAAACCTGGTTCCCCCGCTTCATGGGCGGCGACCTGACTCTTTGACCTGGAGCAGTCGATAACGCGGCTCGCGCTCGAACGTGCGAGCCGCGACGGCTCCGGCGGGTACGCTGGCGACTGACGTCGCCGCAAGGCTGGTTCTTCAGTGGCTCCAGATGATCGCCGGCCGGCCGCGCGGCGGCGCATCCGGGATGTGTGCCGGATAGCCGATGCACAGTGCGGAAACCGGCGTGACGTCCGGCGGAATATGCAGTTCGGCCTTGGTTTCGGGCGTCCGCAGCCAGAGCATTGGGGCGCCGACCCAGCAGGTACCCAGCCCGCGGGCATGCGCTGACAGCATCAGGTTCTGGCCGGCACGGCAACAATCCTCGACCGGACCTGAGATGATGATTATGGTCGGGGCATCCCAAAATACTTCGAAGTCGGGATTTTCGGTCCACCATCCCTCTGCTTCCGGACGGTGAGCCCGCGCGTATTCCTTTGCCAGCTTGCCGTAAGCGGAAATGCGCTCCTGTCCCTCGACGACGTTGAAAGTCCAGGGAACCTGGAGGCTGGTTGGAGGGGGCGCCCACGCCGCATCGAGGATAACCTGCTCAAGCAACGCACGCTCGACCTTTCGTGGCAGGAACTGCCTTACGGATCGTCGCGTGTGTATTGCCTCTATGACTTCCACGGTTCTTCCTCCGTGCGGGATACTGGGTGCATAGCGAGCGCTTGCGCGCGCCAAGTTGCATTGACCTTGCACCTTATCACGGCCATATCTCAGTGAACGACTTATGGAGCATGCAGCATGGCGATGGACGCCCGTGATATCGAAAAACTCATCAAAGATGGCATTCCGGACGCCAAGGTAACCATCCGCGATCTCGCCGGTGACGGCGATCACTATGCAGCCGAGGTCGTGTCGGAAAGTTTCCGCGGCAAGACCCGCGTGCAGCAGCACCAGATGGTCTACGACGCGCTGAAGGGCAACATGGGCGGTGTGCTGCACGCGCTCGCCCTGCAAACCAGCATTCCGGAATAGGTCCAGCATGTCGTTGATCGGCGATCTCTTGCAGGGTGCCGTCGACGGCGCGCTGAAGGACATTCTGAAGAAGCCGTCGAGCACCTCGAAGCGAACCCGCCGCCGCAAGCGGGCGACGTCTTCGAGTTCGGCCACACTGCGCCAGATCGAGAAGCTTTTGAGGCCAGCCAAGAAGCAGACCAGCCGCAAGCGCACCGTGCGTTCGCGCTCGAAGGCGCGCCGAAGCACCTGACTGCCCGGCCGGGACAGGACGAGATGGCAAAAAGGTCACTTTTGCGGATTTCGGGTCGCGCCGATGCTTGGAATGCTCGACTGTTGCAACCACATAGTGGCAGATGCTAGCAGTCTAACGAACATTGCCGGTCCGGCCGGCCAGATCTGAGGTTTAGGTGCGCCATGAGCGGAATCAACGAATACATCGATAGCGAAGTGAAGAGCCAGGACGTCGTCGTGTTCATGAAGGGCACGCCCGGCTTTCCGCAGTGCGGCTTTTCCGGCCAGGTCGTCCAGATTCTCGACTACCTCGGGGTCGACTACAAGGGCGTCAACGTGCTGACCTCGAACGAACTTCGCCAGGGCATCAAGGACTACTCCAACTGGCCGACGATCCCGCAGCTCTACGTCAAGGGCGAGTTCGTCGGCGGCTGCGACATCATTCGCGAGATGTTCCAGGCCGGCGAGTTGCAGTCGTACCTTCAAGAGAAGGGCGTGAGCGTCAAGGGCGCCGCCTGATCTAAGAAGTACCGGCTCCGGCCTGTTCCGGGGTCCCGTTTGTGGCAAATGCGCCGGCCTTCCGGCGCATTTCCGTTTGAATTGGATTCCAGATGGAACAGAAAGTCGCTCCCAGCCTCCGTCAGGACGCATTCCCGATTCCGCGTTGGGAATTCATAGCGCTCGCCGCAGCCCTGATGGCGGTCAACGCGCTCGCCGTCGACATCATGTTGCCGGCGTTGCAGCAGATCGGCGCCAGTCTCAACGTCGAAAGCGAAAACCACCGCCAGTATGTGATTACCGCCTATTTCGCTGGCCTGGCGCTGGCGCTGCTTGCCTACGGCCCGGCCTCCGATCGGTTCGGCCGGCGCAAGCCGCTGCTGTTTGGCCTCGGCATCTATGTGCTCGCAGCCTTTGCCGCCGCTTTTGCGCCAAGCTTCGAAACCTTGCTTGCGCTGCGCTTCGTCCAGGGCATCGGTGCAGCCTCGACGCGCGTGATCGCGGTGTCGGTGGTGCGCGACCGATTCGGCGGGCGACAGATGGCCGAGATCATGTCGCTGATCTTCATGGTGTTCATGGTCGTGCCGGTCGTGGCGCCCGCGATTGGGCAGATCGTCATGCTGTTTTCCGAATGGCACATGATCTTCATCGTCATGGCGGTGTCGGCGCTGGCGATCACGCTATGGGCGGTGATCCGCCTGCCCGAGACGATGCACCCCGAAGACCGGCGGCCACTGTCGATCCTGTCCATCGCCAAGGGCTTCCGCATCGTGCTCACCACGCGCATGTCGCTGTGGTACACGCTCGCCTCCATGACGATCTTCGGCGCGCTGTTTGGCTTCATCAACTCGGCCCAGCAGGTCTATGTCGGCCTCTACGGGCTCGGCGTGTGGTTCCCGCTGGTGTTCGCTGCGATCGCCGGCATGATGTCGGTATCGTCGTTCCTCAACTCGCGTCTCGTCGTCAAGCTCGGCATGCGCAAGCTGTCGCACGGCGCGCTGATCGGCTTCCTTCTGGTCAGCACGATCTGGCTCATCTGGTCGCTGACCGGGCCGGTGCCGTTTGCGGCCTACATCGTGCTGTTTGCCGCCGCAATGTTCCAGTTCGGCTGGATCGGCTCGAATTTCAACTCCATCGCCATGGAGCCGCTCGGCCATATCGCGGGTACTGCGTCCTCGGTGCAGGGTTTCATGCAGACGCTGGGCGGCGGACTGATCGGGGCAGCCATCGGCCAGTCCTTCGACGGAACGACGGTTCCGCTGGCCTTCGGCTTCTGCGGCGTCGCGGTCATCGGCCTAGTGATGGTGCTGATCGCCGAAAAGGGCAAGCTGTTCCGCGGCCAACATGATCCGAAGCCGATGGTGGCCGAGCCGCACTGAGGGGGCCGGCAGCGCACCGCTCCGAAACAGAAGCAGCCCGAAAACCCAGTAGGTTTCGGGCTGTTTTCTTGGTGGCTTGGTCGGTATCAGCCAGCGATCAGGCTGGTGAAATCGAACAGCTTGCGGTCGAGCAGATGCGATGGCCGCGTGTTGGCCAGCGCGCGCAGCATCGTGTCCTTGCGGCCCGGCATGCGCTTTTCGATGTCGTCCAGCATCGCCTTCATGGCGTTGCGCTGGAGCCCTTCCTGGCTGCCGCAAAGGTCGCATGGGATGATCGGGAACTTCATGCCCTCGGCGAACTTGGCCATGTCGGCCTCGGCGCAGAAGGCCAGCGGCCTCAGCACCATGACGTCGCCCTCGTCATTGAGCAGCTTGGGCGGCATGGCGGCAAGGCGGCCGCCATGGAACAGGTTCATGAAGAACGTTTCGAGGATGTCCTCGCGGTGGTGGCCGAGCACGAGCGACGAACAGCCCTCCTCGCGCGCAATGCGATAGAGGTGGCCGCGCCTGAGCCTAGAGCACAGCGAACAGTAGGTGCTGCCTTCCGGTAGCTTCTCGGTGACGACGGAATAGGTGTCGCGATATTCGATGCGGTGGGCGATGCCATTGGCATTGAGGTAGTCGGGCAGAATGTGCTTGGGGAAATTCGGCTGGCCCTGATCGAGATTGCAGGCGAGCAGCTCGACCGGCAGCAGACCGCGCCATTTGAGATCTAACAAGACTGCGAGCAGCCCGTAGGAATCCTTGCCGCCCGACAGCGCCACCAGCCAGCGCTCGCCAGGCTTGACCATGGCATAGTCTTCGATGGCCTGGCGGGTATTCCGCAACAACCGCTTGCGCAGCTTGTTGAACTCGACCGAGGACGGGGCGTCGCGATAGAGCGGGAACGCGCCCTCGGCAGGCTCGACCAGTGCGTCCTGTTCATGAATGCCCATCTGCCCGGTCCTTCAAAATCCGCTGCGGCAATGCCGTTGCCTGCGGTATTCCGCAATTCCGCCTGTCGTGCAAGACATGCTCTTCAAACGAAAAGAGCGGCCGTTGCCGGCCGCTCTCTTGAATCCGATGCTATCCGAAGGATTAGCGCGAATAGAATTCGACGACGAGGTTCGGTTCCATCTGGACTGCGTACGGAACGTCCGACAGGCCAGGAACGCGAGCGAAGGTCGCGACCATCTTGTTGTGATCGACTTCGATGTAGTCAGGAACGTCACGCTCGGCGAGAGCAACGGCCTCGAGAACGATGACCAGCTGCTTCGACTTCTCGCGGACTTCGATCACGTCGCCAGCCTTGCAGCGGTAGGACGAGATGTTGGTGCGCTTGCCGTTGACGTTGACATGGCCGTGGTTGACGAACTGACGGGCAGCGAAAATGGTCGGCACGAACTTGGCGCGGTAGACAACCGCATCCAGACGCGACTCGAGCAGGCCGATCAGGTTCTCGGAGGTGTCGCCCTTGCGGCGGTTCGCCTCTTCGTAGGTCTTGCGGAACTGCTTCTCCGAAACGTCGCCGTAGTGACCCTTCAGCTTCTGCTTGGCGCGCAGCTGCAGACCGAAGTCCGAGAGCTTGCCCTTGCGGCGCTGGCCGTGCTGGCCGGGGCCGTATTCACGCTTGTTGACCGGGGACTTCGGGCGGCCCCAGATGTTCTCGCCAAGACGGCGGTCGATCTTGTATTTCGCGGATTCGCGCTTGCTCATCGCATTCCCTTTCAAAACAATACACCCGAAACCTCATGTTTCGAGTGAAGGAAACGCGCCCTCCTCTGGCCTCCGTTTTCGAGACCTGACAGGATCTTCCACGCACGCTTTGCGGAAAAGATCCACGGGACACGTCAAATGAAACACCGAGCGTTTCCGCCCGGCGTTGGCGGCTAACTAGGCGAAACATCTACGAATGTCAACGCTGGGCCGGCAGCCGGCTCATCTTGCGTCGTGGAAGATGATGCCGAGCGTGAAGCGCTCGCCTGAGCGGATGCGGCTGACGCCGTGGCGCATCTTTACCCGGTAATCGCCGCGCGTGCCGGCCTTGGGCCGGTCATTGACGGCAAACAGCGCGCCGTGCCCCAACCCAAGCGATACCACTTCGGCGCGCGACTGCATGCGCGGTCGTTGCTCGGTCATCACCAATTCGCCGCCCTCGAACTCGGTCTGGGGGTCGGAGAGCAGAATCACCAGCTGGATCGGAAAAAGGTGCGCGCCGTAAACGTCCTGGTGCAGGCAATTGTAGTCGCCGGGGCCGTATTTCAGCAAAAGCGGCGTCGGCCTGGTCTGGCCGTCGGCATGGCATTCGGCAAGGAAGGCATCGAGTTCAGCCGGGTAACGCCTGTCTAGCCCCATGCGTTCGTTCCAGGCGTTGGCAAAGGGAGCGAGGCGTTCGTAGAAACCGCGCCGAAGCCGTCCGATCACATCGGGCAACGGGTTAGCAAGGTACTTGTATTCACCTGAACCAAAGCCGTGGCGCTGCATGACGATCCGGCTGCGGAAATGTGCATCGTTGTCGTAGAGCGCCCTCAGATCGAGACAGGCCTGCCGGTCGAGCAACGGGCCAGTCGGCGTGACCCCGAACTCGTCAAGGTCGCGCGCGATTCGCGCCCAATCCAGATTCGAAACGATGTTGTCTGTGTTCATAGCGGCGCTCCATCTCAGCTTGTGCCGAGGCTAGGCCGTCCCGTCAGCCGCCGCATTCCGTTTCCTGCGCGCGTTCACGATTGAAGATCGAACGCCTCCCGCGCCCGGCGCATGCTGTCGCGATTGCTCGCCGCCCAGCTGCCGAGCGATGAAATCGGCACGGCGATCGACTGCCCGAGTTCGGTCAGCCCGTATTCGACCTCCGGTGGTGTCGTTGGCCGCACCGTGCGCGTAACCAGCCCATCGCGCTCGAGAGAGCGCAAGGTGACCGTCAGCATGCGCTGGGAAATGCCTTCGATGGAACGCTTGAGCGCGTTGAAGCGCACCGGCTGTTCCTGAAGGTTGATGATGACGAGGATGCTCCAGGTGTCGCCGACCCGGTCGAGCACCTCGCGGATGGGACAGCTGCTGCCGTCATTGGCGAAGCCGGCCGTTGTGTGCAGCAGCGGGACAGCCGTGTCGGGCTCGGTTCGAGTGCCGGCAGGCTTGATCCTGGCGTTCATGCGGTTCTCCTGAGGTAATCTGGGCACGAAATCATGCGTTCTTTTCGCGTCCAGCCGTCTCATCTATATAGTTATCGTTGGTAACTTGATTACAGATCATACCCGCATTGATAGCCAAGGCAAAGCGGGCGGAACGGAGAACAGCCATGAAAATCGCGCTTATCGGTGCATCCGGCTTTGTCGGCAGCGCAGTACTCAAGGAGGCCGCATCACGCGGCAACAAGGTGACGGCCATCAACCGAAACCCGGCCAAGGTCGAAAAACTGGATGGGGTCACCGCCGTGAAGGCCGATGTCACCGACGTCGCCGCGCTGACGGCGGCCATCGCCGACGCCGATGTCGTCGTCTCGGCCTTCAACGGCGGTTGGGGCGACCCGGAAATCTACGCCAAGCACAGCGCCGGTTCCAAGGCTATCGTCGAAGCGGCCAAGGCGGCCGGCAAGCGCGTGATCATCGTCGGCGGGGCCGGCAGCCTGGAGATCGACGGCAAGCAACTCGTCGACGGACCGCACTTCCCCGAAGCCTACAAGGACGGGGCACGAGCGGCCCGCGACGCACTTGCGGCACTGCGCACCGAAACCGGGCTCGAATGGTCGTTCATCTCGCCCGCTATCATGATGGCGCCCGGCGTGCGTACCGGGAAGTTCCGCATCGGCGGCGAGCAGCCGGTGTTCGACGCCAAGGGCGAAAGCCACATCTCGGTGGAGGATCTGGCGGTGGCCATTGTCGACGAGGCAGAAACGCCAAAGCATGCAGGCAAGCGCTTCACAGTCGGCTACTGATCGGACTTGCCGGAGCTCAGTGCGTCGTCTTGTGCTCCGGCAGGCCTTTTCGCCTGGTCTCGGCAAACTCTTCGAGCTGCTTTTCGGTCATCGACTCGTACATTTCCTTCGATGCGCCGAACAGTTCGCTCTTCTTGATCTCGCCGCGCTTGGCGGCAAGGGCCGCTCCAGCGGCCTTCTGCTGGGCTTTGGATACGGCTGGCATGGCTTGGCCTCCTTCGGCGATGTCATAGACCATGATGCTGGTTCAACGCCGGCCCGGCGGTTGGGTTCCGGGGAATCCAGCCAAACAGGAAACAATCCTCTAACATACTGTAATCATTGTATTTATAACGATTCTAAGCTGTCAAATTAACTTGACACGACCCATCACCTTTCTATCCTAGCGCCAATTCTCGCCGAGCTTCATCGACGATGGCGAGGTGGAAAAGGTCCAAGCCATGTTCTCTTTCCGTAGCGCAATCACAGCCCTCGCAAGCGGGCTGCTCGTCGCTTCCGGCAGCCTCACCTATGCCGCAACCGACGGAAACTCCTTCACGATCACCATCAAGGACCACCGCTTCAAGCCGCAGAGCGTGACTGTTCCCGCCGGCAAGGAATTCGATCTGGTGGTGGTCAATGAGGACCCGACCGCCGAAGAATTCGAAAGCAACGACTTCCACGTCGAAAAAATGGTGGCCGGCGGCAAGCAGATCACCCTGCATGTCGGGCCGCTGTCGGCAGGAAGCTACGGCTTCTTTGGCGACCGACACAAGGAAACCGCACTCGGCAATCTCTTCGCGGAGTAAACCGATGCTGTCGACCTTCGTCATCGTGTTTCGCGAGACGCTCGAAGCGGCATTGATCGTCTCCATCGTGCTGGCCGCGAGCAAGGGCATTCCGGGTCGCGCCGGCTGGGTGGCCGGCGGTGTGGCGGGAGGCCTTGCTGGCGCGGCGATCGTTGCCTTCTTCGCCAGCGGCCTGTCCGATTTGTTCGACGGCAACGGCACTGAACTGTTCAACGCCACGATCCTGCTGATCGCCGTTGCCATGCTGGCCTGGCA
The DNA here is from genome assembly GCF_003148805.1 of Aminobacter sp. AP02. Taxonomy (GTDB): domain Bacteria; phylum Pseudomonadota; class Alphaproteobacteria; order Rhizobiales; family Rhizobiaceae; genus Aminobacter. The sequence continues at coordinate 129,528 of NZ_QGGX01000012.1, read as the reverse complement.
CCAGATCTGGATGAGTGCGCATGCGGCGGAGCTTGCCGGGCACAGCCGTGCCGTCGGCAAGGCGGTCAAGGAAGGTGCAAGGCCGTTGTCGGCGCTGGCAATCATCTGCGCAGTCGCGGTCTTGCGCGAGGGTTCGGAAACGGTGCTGTTTCTGTATGGCATCGCCATTGACGGCGAATATGGAGTGGCGCCGATGCTGCAGGGCGGATTGCTGGGCGTGGCGGCCGCTGCCATTGTCGGCACGCTGTTTTATGCCGGACTGCTGCGGGTGCCGCTCAAGCACATCTTCCGCGTTACCGGCGTCATCATCGTCCTTCTGGCCGCCGGGCTTGCCGCGCAGGCAGCCGCCTTCCTGGTGCAGGCCGGCGTGCTGCCGCCGCTCGGCTACGACATCTGGAACACGTCTGAAATCCTGCCGCAGACCAACGCGTTCGGCTTGCTGCTGCACATACTTGTCGGCTATGTGGCGCGGCCCGAAGGCATCCAGATCGCCGCCTATGTGGCAACGATCCTTCTCATCGTGACGGCGTCGGCGATGGTGCGCCGCTCGCAGGCGAGCGGCGGCGTCAAGCCAAGCTGAGACCGAACCCCTGCATCAGCCGCGCCGTCGCAAAATGCGGCTTGCCAGAGGTGAAGATCGCAAGATCGTGCCCGAAAGCCGGCGTGTTGGAACGCCTTTCCTGCCCGTCGCTCTTGAGCAGCGACAGCGCGCGCCGGGCGATCGCCTCGGCGGGGTCGATCCAGTCGACCGGCCAGGGAGCGGTCTTGCGCATGCGGTTGGCGAGGAACGGATAGTGCGTGCAGGCAAGCACGACGATGTCGGTGCGGCGGCCGTCCCGTTCGATGAAACAGGGTGCGATCTCTGCCTTGACGGCCTGCTCGTCAACGAAACCATCGCGCATGTAGGTTTCGGCCATCTGCGCCAGCCTGTCGCTTCCGACAAGCCGGACATGGCACTTCGTCGCCCATTGGGTGATCAGGTCGCGCGTGTATTGCCGCTTGACCGTGCCGGGCGTCGCCAGCACCGACACCAGACCGGAGCGGGTACGTTCGGCAGCAGGCTTGATTGCCGGCACCGTGCCAACGAACGGATGCCCCGGAAATGCCTGGCGCAGAGCGTCGATGACGAGCGTTGACGCCGTGTTGCAGGGGATGACCGAGATTTCCGGATCGAACCGCTCCAGCAAACCGCCAAACAGACCCAGGATGCGCGCGCTCAGCGCCGGCTCTTCCCACGCACCATAGGGAAAGGCGGCATCGTCAGCGACATAGACAAAGCGCCTGTCGGGCATCAGCACGCGGGCCTCGCGCAGCACCGTTAATCCCCCGATGCCCGAATCGAACATCAGGATCGGACGATCAGTCATTGTCGGTCCCCTTGCCGCCGATGGGTGGCGTTTCATCCTCATCGGCACCAGCGCTGCCGGAATGTGCGGCATGATCGACTTTCGCCTTGCGTTCGGGGTAGCCCTTGCCGCGCGGCTCCTTGGGCGAGAAATAGTCGAGCGAGGCAATGACGCCGCGCAGGACCTTGAGCTCCGGGGCGAAGAAGCCGGGTCGTGTCAGAACCGAGCGCAGATTGTCCACCATCTTTGGCTTCTTGGCTGCCGGGCGGAAATAGCCACGTGCTTCGAGGGCCGATTCAAGGTGATTGAACAGGCCGTGCAGTTGTTCCTTGGTGGCCGGCGTCATTTCGGGGCCGGTAAAGTTGGTCTGGGTTTCGTCCTCCAGCCCAGACTTCATCCACTCATAGGACATCAGCAGCACCGCCTGGGCGATGTTGAGTGAGGCGAACATTGGATCGACCGGAAAGGTGACGATCTCGTCGGCGAGGCCCACTTCCTCGTTGTAGAGGCCGAAACGCTCGCGCCCGAACAGGATGCCGGTGCGCAGTCCCGAAACGGAATGGCCGCGCAGCATGCGTCCGGCTTCGACGGGTCCGCGCACTTCCTTGAAGCCGTCACGCTCACGCGCGGTGGTGGCGAAGACAAAATTGAGATCGGCCACCGCGGAAGCGAGATCGGGGAAGACCACCACGCGGTCGATGACATGATCGGCGTTGCTGGCGGCGGAGCGCGCCTTCTCGTTCGGCCAGCCGTCGCGCGGATTGACCAGGCGCAGTTCGCCGAGGCCGAAATTGGCCATGGCGCGCGCCACCATGCCGATGTTCTCGCCGAGTTGCGGCTCGACGAGGATGATCACGGGGGCCGCTGTTGGCATGGGGTTTTCTGACATCGTTGCGATTGAACCGAGAATTGCGCCTTTTGCGCGTCCCTGACATATTTGCGCGCGAAAATGAAGTTCCGGTAAGGGCCAGCCATGTCGGACGATCTCGCGGAGCAGATCCGGCCCTTTGTCAGCGACGATCCCAATGTCGGCGAAATCCGCATGTTCGGCGGCACCCGCTTCACACTCAATGGCAACATGATGGTCGGCACGCTGAAGGATGGCGGCCTGCTGGTGCGCGTCGGCGAAGAACAGGAGCCAGCGGCCCTCGCTTTGCCCGGCGCGAAGCGTATGGATTTCACCGGCCGCGAGATGAAGGGTTTCATCATGGTGGCCGCCGACAAGCTCGACGACAGGGCGATCGAGGGCTGGATCGCAATGGCTTCGCGCTTCGTCGGGCCAATGCCGCCGAAAAAGCCGGTTGCGAAGCAGAAATGACCTGGGGGATGCGCGAAGAGCGGCATCGCTGCCAGCCATTTCATACAATGTCAGCGAACAGACCGAAGGTCGCAATCGCAATCATTTGCACCGTCCGATTCGCTTTGGTATAGGGGCCGCACTCCCAATCGTGAACCCTCCGGGACCGGCTGGTTCCAGGCAAAAAGAGGCATTTTCCTATGGCGAAGATCAAGGTGGCCAACCCCGTCGTCGAACTCGACGGCGATGAGATGACCCGCATCATCTGGCAGTTCATCAAGGACAAGTTGATCCACCCTTATCTCGACCTCAACCTCGAATATTACGATCTCGGCATCGAGCACCGCGACGCCACCAACGACCAGGTGACGATCGACGCGGCCAACGCCATCAACAAGCACGGCGTCGGCGTGAAATGCGCCACCATCACGCCTGACGAGCAGCGCGTCGAAGAGTTCAAACTCAAGAAGATGTGGAAGTCGCCCAACGGCACGATCCGCAACATCCTGGGCGGCACCATCTTCCGCGAGCCGATCATCATGAAGAACGTGCCCCGCCTGGTGCCGGGCTGGACCAAGCCGATCATCGTTGGCCGCCATGCCTTCGGCGACCAGTACAAGGCAACCGACTTCAAATTCCCCGGCAAGGGCAAGCTGTCAATCAAGTTCGTCGGCGACGACGGCCAGGTGATCGAGCACGACGTGTTCGACGCGCCAGGCGCCGGCGTTGCGATGGCCATGTACAATCTCGACGAGTCGATCCGCGAATTCGCCCGCGCCTCGCTGAACTACGGCCTGTTGCGCAACTACCCGGTTTACCTGTCGACCAAGAACACCATCCTCAAGGCCTATGACGGCCGCTTCAAGGACATCTTCCAGGACGTCTACGAGAAGGAATTCGAGGCCGAGTTCAAGGCGCGCAAGCTCTGGTACGAACACCGCCTGATCGACGACATGGTGGCTTCCAGCCTGAAGTGGTCGGGTGGCTATGTCTGGGCCTGCAAGAACTATGACGGCGACGTGCAGTCCGACACGGTGGCACAGGGCTTTGGCTCGCTCGGCCTGATGACCTCGGTGCTGATGACGCCGGATGGCAAGACGGTGGAAGCGGAAGCCGCCCACGGCACCGTGACGCGCCACTACCGCCAGCACCAGAAGGGCGAGGAGACCTCGACCAACTCGATCGCCTCGATCTTCGCCTGGACGCGCGGACTCGCGCACCGCGCCAAGCTCGACGACAATGCCGAGCTGAAGCGTTTCGCCGAGACGCTTGAGCGCGTCTGCATCCAGACCGTCGAAAGCGGCTTCATGACCAAGGACCTGTCGCTGCTGATCGGCCCGGACCAGCCCTGGCTGTCGACGACCGGCTTCCTCGACAAGATCGACGAGAACCTGCAGAAGGCGATGGGCTGATCCGTCGCCTGCCTAGATCTGAACGAGAAAAGCCCCGGGTCGCTCCGGGGCTTTTTTTGCTCGCGTCTCGCGGCTCAGGCGAGCGGCATATGGATGTCAGTCAGGAGTTCTGCGGGTGCGACGTCTCGCGGGTTGTTGAGATATTCCTCGAACATCAGCGCGTCGCGCAGCTGGCGGCCCGACTTCGGCAGCCATTCGGCATAGAGCCATTTGTAGGCCATGTGCATCTCGGCATAGGGGCCCTTGTGGCGCAGTACGGCATATTCGCCGCCCGAGATCGCGCGACGCTCCAGCGGCGGTGCAGCGGGTGCGGCGGCATCGGTGCTGACGCAGGCGACGGAGCGTAGCTTTTCCTCGGCGACCAGATCGGGATCGTCGCAATAGACACCGATCATGCGCATGTCGGGCCGCGCCTGGCCGCGGGCGTAGAGCGTGCCGAACAGTTGCTCGAAGGCCTGGCCGATCTGCAGGTAGGAACCTTGATGGGAAACACCGACCAGGCTGGTGTCTGGGATGGTGCGGATCTGAACGTCGAACATGTGGGAAGCCTTTCCTCTATGGGTTTCGAAGAGCTTGTGGCTTCCCTCTCTCCGGTAGCGCGCCGGCGGCATGCCGTAGGCGGCCTTGAAGATACGGTTGAACGACTGGACATTGGGATAGCCAGACCGCTTTGCAATATCGCCGACACTCAGATCGGTCCCCACGATGTCTCCGGCGGCGCGGTGCAGCCTGAGGCGCTTGACCGTGGCGGCAGCCGATTCACCGTAGATGGCGCGGTAGATCCTGTGCCAGTGATAGCTCGACAGGCAGGCGATCTCGGCCAGGCGGTCCATATCCAGCTCCTCGTCGAGGTGCTCGTGGATATGGGCCGAAACCCTTCTCAGGCGGCTTTCATAGACCGCCCATGCCGCTTCACCGTTCATGCCGAAACCTCATGCAAATCGATCGGCTGGACAAGACCATAGCCCGATTTGACAAATCCTGCTGACTTACGGCGGCGCTCCAGAAAAAAGAAAGGCCCGCCGAAGCGGGCCCGTTCACAGCTGTGTCAGTCCAAACCGTTTAGGCCGCGGCCATTGCCGCCTTAACGGCAGCCACCGCATCGGCTGCCTTGGCGGCATCGGGGCCACCGGCCTGCGCCATGTCGGCACGACCGCCCCCGCCCTGCCCACCAAGAGCGGCTGACGCCACGCGCACCAGATCGACAGCGCTGAAACGCTTGGTCAGATCGTCGGTGACAGCGACAACGACGCTCGCCTTGCCGTCCTCACCCGCGCCGACGAACACCACCACGCCCGAGCCAAGCGACGCCTTGCCGGAATCAGCGAGCGGCTTGAGATCCTTCGGCGACACACCTGATACCACCTTGCCGAGGAAGCTGACGCCGGCGACGGTCTCGCCTTCGTCAGCTGCACCGCCGCCATTGGAGCCACCGAGCGCCAGCTTCTTGCGGGCATCGGTGAGCTCGCGCTCAAGCTTCTTGCGCTCCTCGACGAGGGCTTCGACACGGGCCAGCACGTCAGCCGGCGCAACCTTCAGCGTTGCCGCGACCGTCTTCAGGCGACGGTCCTGCTCGTCGAGATGGCGGCGGGCCGCTTCGCCGGTCAGCGCCTCGATACGGCGGACACCGGCTGCGACCGCGCTATCGGAGACGATCCGCACCAGGCCGATGTCGCCTGTAGAGCGCACATGGGTGCCGCCGCAAAGCTCGACCGAATAGGGCCGGTTGGCCTTGGCGCCATGCAGGCCAGTGCCCATCGACACGACACGGACCTCGTCGCCATACTTCTCGCCGAACAGCGCCATGGCGCCCTCGGCAATGGCATCGTCGACGCTCATCAGGCGCGTCGTCACGGGGCTATTCTGGACGACGATCTCGTTCGACATGCGCTCGACTTCCTCGAGCTCCTCGGCCGAGATCGGTTTGTTGTGCGAGATGTCGAAACGCAGTCGCTCGGGCGCGACCAACGAGCCTTTCTGCGCGACGTGGGTGCCGAGCACCTCGCGCAACGCCTCGTGGATGAGGTGGGTTGCCGAATGGTTCGAACGCAGGCGCGTGCGGCGCGCATGGTCAACCTTCAGTTCGACGGCAGCACCGGTCTTGAGCTTGCCCTTGGTGACCTTGCCATAGTGGACGAACAGCCCGTCGGCCTTCTTCTGCGTGTCGGTCACCTCGATAGCAAAACCTTCGCCCGTGATAGTGCCGGTGTCGCCCATCTGGCCGCCCGATTCACCATAGAACGGCGTCTGGTTGACGACGATGGCGACGCTATCGCCTTCGTCCACGGCGTCGACGACAGCACCGTCCTTGAGCAGCGCGAGGATCACGCCTTCGGCCTGTTCCGTCTCGTAGCCCAAAAAGTCAGTGGCTCCAGCCTTCTCGCGCACCGAGAACCAGACGACTTCGGTAGCGGCTTCGCCGGAACCTGCCCAGTTGGCGCGCGCTTCGGCCTTCTGGCGCTCCATCGCCTCGGTGAATCCCGCAAGATCGACTGAAATGCTGCGCTGGCGCAGCGCGTCCTGCGTCAGGTCGAGCGGGAAACCATAGGTGTCGTAGAGCTTGAAGGCGGTCTCGCCGTCGAGCATGTCGCCAGCACCCAGTGTCTCGGTGGCATCGGCAAGCAGGCCAAGGCCACGAGCGAGCGTCTTGCGGAAGCGCGTCTCTTCGAGCTTCAGCGTCTCGGTGATGAGCGCCTCGCCACGGCCGAGCTCCGGATAGGCCTGGGCCATCTCGCGGACGAGCGCCGGCACCAGCTTCCACATCAGCGGTTCGCTGGCGCCGAGAAGCTGCGCGTGGCGCATGGCACGGCGCATGATGCGGCGCAGCACGTAGCCGCGCCCTTCGTTCGACGGCAGAACGCCATCGGCGACGAGGAAGCAGGACGAGCGCAGGTGGTCGGCAATCACGCGATAGGACGCGACGTTGCTCTCATCCGGACCGCGCCCGATCGCCGATGACGCCGCGTCGATGAGATGGCGGAACAGATCGGTTTCGAAAACAGTTTCTACGCCCTGCAGGATGGAGGCCATGCGCTCGAGGCCCATGCCGGTATCGATCGATGGGCGCGGCAGGTCGATGCGCTCTTCCTTCGTCACCTGCTCGTATTGCATGAAGACGAGGTTCCAGAACTCGAGGAAACGGTCGCCGTCCTCCTCGGCGCTGCCGGGAGGGCCGCCCCAGATATGGTCGCCGCGGTCGATGAAGATTTCCGAGCACGGGCCGCAAGGACCGGTATCGCCCATGGCCCAGAAATTGTCCGAGGTGGCGATGCGGATGATACGGTCGTCGGAGAAACCGGCGATCTTTTTCCAGTGGTCGGCCGCCTCGTCGTCTGTGTGGTAGACGGTGACGAGCAACTTGTCCTTCTTGAGCCCGTACTCCTTGGTAATCAGGTTCCAGGCAAGCTCGATGGCCTGCTCCTTGAAATAGTCGCCAAAGGAGAAGTTGCCGAGCATCTCGAAGAAGGTGAGATGGCGGGCGGTGTAGCCGACATTGTCGAGATCGTTGTGCTTGCCGCCGGCGCGGACGCTTTTCTGAGCCGTCGTGGCGCGTGGATATGAGCGTGTCTCGAGGCCGGTGAAGACGTTCTTGAACTGCACCATGCCGGCATTGGTGAACATCAAGGTCGGGTCGTTGCGCGGAACGAGCGGACTGGAGGCCACCACCTCGTGTCCGTTCTTCTTGAAGTAGTCGAGAAATGTCGACCGGATCTCGTTCACGCCACTCATATTGTCGCCTTTGATCGCCGCCCTGAACAGATGCACCCGCCCCTGGCAGGCGGAAAATGGAACTGGCCTTTTAGCGGCCCGCCTTGACCCTGTCCAGAAACACCGGATCGCCAAAAGCCAGCAATTCAGCAGCCCGGACCAGCAAAGCCGCCTTCACAAACGCAAACCGCCGGCTCGATGGCCGGCGGTCGCTGAGATCGTCCGTGTTGGATCTGCTCCGGCACCTGGCGGAGCGTACCTGGTGATGCCTACATCGCACCCGCTTCGTCGCCGTCGTCCTCCTCGCGCGAGCCGTTCTCGAGGAACTTCTCGGCGATCAGCCCGGCATTCTGCCTGAGCAGCTGTTCGATTTCGCGCGCCGCGTCGGGATTGTTGCGCAGGAAAAGCTTGGCGTTCTCGCGCCCCTGCCCGAGGCGCTGGGAATTGTAGGAGAACCAGGCACCCGATTTCTCTACCACGCCTGCCTTGACGCCGAGGTCGACAAGCTCGCCTGTCTTGGAAACACCCTCACCGTACATGATGTCGAACTCGACCTGCTTGAAGGGCGGGGCCAGCTTGTTCTTGACCACCTTGACGCGGGTCTGGTTGCCAACGACCTCGTCGCGGTCCTTGACCGAGCCGATGCGGCGGATGTCGAGGCGGACCGAAGCGTAGAACTTGAGCGCATTGCCGCCCGTGGTGGTTTCCGGCGAGCCGTACATGACGCCGATCTTCATGCGGATCTGGTTGATGAAGATGACCATGGTGTTGGAGCGCGAGATCGATGCGGTCAGCTTGCGCAGCGCCTGGCTCATCAGGCGCGCCTGAAGACCCGGCAGCGACTCGCCCATCTCGCCCTCGATTTCAGCGCGCGGCGTCAATGCCGCCACCGAGTCGACGACCAGGACGTCGATGGCGCCAGAGCGCACCAGCGTGTCGCAGATTTCGAGAGCCTGCTCACCGGTATCAGGCTGCGAGATCAGCAGGTTTTCGAGATCGACGCCAAGCTTGCGGGCATAAACCGGGTCGAGCGCGTGTTCAGCGTCGACAAAGGCGCAGATGCCGCCCTTCTTCTGGGCTTCGGCAACGGTGTGGAGAGCCAGCGTCGTCTTGCCCGAGCTTTCCGGACCATAGATTTCGATAATACGTCCGCGCGGCAGACCGCCAACGCCGAGCGCGATGTCGAGGCCGAGCGAGCCGGTGGAGACCGTGCCGATCTCGACAACCTGCTCGTTGGCGCCGAGGCGCATGATCGAGCCCTTGCCGAAGGCGCGTTCGATCTGCGACAGCGCCGCGTCCAGAGCTTTAGATTTGTCCACCGAATTTTCCTCTACAAGCCGCAATGAATTTTGAGCCATGATACATCACCCCGTGGTCATCAATGAAGGCCGGTCTGTCCGATGCCGATGTAAATTTGTACCGGTTTTGTTCGCATTTGGCAAGAGTATCCAAATTATTGATATTGAAGAGAAATATGTGGCGTGTTCTTTTTTTGTTTTTGGACCGCACGTGATCCGATGTCGCATGACGCTGAGCAGCCAACGTTCGATATTTGCCCAAACTGCGATTCGGCGGCGGTTGCCGCCTCTCGTTTGCAACACTAAGTTCGCCGCCTGAAACGCCCACGGACAGCAACAGCATGAAGCACCCCAGGATACTCGCCGTCGGTGGCGCCCATGTCGACCGACGCGGGCGCATGACCGCTCCCTTCGTGCCGGGTGCCTCTATTCCCGGGGCGATGAGCGAAGAGGTCGGCGGCGGGGCGTTCAACGCCTTGCGCGGCGCGGTGCGGCGCGGCGCGGTGGGGGCGCTGATGTCGGTGCGCGGTGGCGATGCCGCCGGCGAGGCCGTGGCCGCGGAGATCGGCGCCAATGGCATCACCGACCTGTCGGCAGTTTTTCTCGACCGCGCGACGCCGAGCTACACGGCACTGCTCGACCGCGATGGCGACGTGGTGGCTGCCCTTGCCGACATGGGGCTCTACGAACTTGCCTTTCCCAAGCAGATGCGGCGCGCCAAGCTTCGCGAGTCACTCGCTACGCAAGATGCCGTGCTTTGCGATGGCAATCTGCCTGAAGTCGCACTTTGGCGCCTGGCCGAGGTCGTTGGTGCGACGCCGCTGTTTGCCATCGCCATTTCGCCGGCCAAAGCGGTGCGGCTAAGGCCAATCCTCGACAGGCTGTCGTGCCTGTTCATGAACCGCCGCGAGGCGGCAGTGCTTGCGGGCACCGATGCGGATGCCGACGCTGCCGATATCGTGCGCGGGCTCATGACGGCGGGATTGCGGCGCGGCGTGGTGACGGCCGGCGGCAGCGCTGTCTTTGCCTATGACGCGCAAGGGCTTCTGGTCATAGCACCTCCCCCGCCTCGGCGGGTCGTCGACGTCACCGGCGCGGGCGACGCGCTGGCGGGTGCGACAACGGTCGCACTGCTGCGCGGAGAACCGCTCGACTCCGCGCTGAGACATGGCATTGCGGCCGCAGTGCTCGCCATCGAGTGCGCTTCGGCCGTGCCCGAACTCGCCCAAACAGCCTTCGACGAGGTGCTGGCCCTTGTGCCGCAAGCCTCGGAAATGGCATGACGCGGCCCAAGGAGACCATCATGACGCCAGAGACCGCCCGCCCCTTCATCGACATCCACGCCCCCGTTGCCGCGGCACTCGCGGCGGGAAAGCCGGTCGTTGCGCTCGAAAGCACCATCATCACGCACGGCATGCCTTATCCCGACAACAGCGCGATGGCGGCGAATGTCGAAAAGATCATAACCGATGCAGGTGCGGTGCCCGCGACGATCGCCGTCATCAACGGACGCATCAAGGTTGGCCTTTCCGACGGTGAACGCGAGTCGCTGGCAATGACCGGTGGCGCCATGAAGCTGTCGCGGGCCGACATCGCCTTTGCCGTCGCCGAAGGCTGCACGGGCGGCACCACGGTGGCCGCAACCATGATCGCGGCGCATCTCGTCGGCATCAAGGTCTTCGCCACCGGCGGCATCGGCGGCGTGCACAAGGGTGCCGAAAAGTCGTTCGACATCTCGGCCGACCTGGACGAACTGGCCCGCACCCCAGTCATCGTGGTTTCGGCGGGCGCCAAGGCGATCCTCGACATCGAAAAGACGCTGGAAGTGCTGGAAACGCTCGGTGTGCCGGTCGTTGCCTATGGCTCCGACATCGTGCCGGCCTTCTGGTCGCGCAAGTCGCCCTACACCGCTCCGCTCAGGCTCGACAGCGCCGAAAAGATTGCGCGCCTCCACGAGACACGCGCAGCGCTTGGCCTCGACGGCGGCATGCTGGTGGCAAACCCGGTGCCGGAAATCGACGAGATCCCGACCGAAAAAATGGCCGGCTACATTGAAGCTGCACAGAAGGCGGCTGAGGCCCAGAACATCTCGGGCAAGGCGGTGACGCCATTCCTGCTGGCGAAGATCCTCGAGCTGACCAATGGCGCGAGCCTCAAGACCAATATCGCGCTGGTGGAAAATAATGCGCGACTGGCGGCGAAGGTGGCAATCGCGCTGGCCAAAGCCTGAGCGGCCCTCGCAACACAACTACATTAGAAGATGAAAATATACATCCCGGACGTACAGGCCTAAAATAAGCTGCGGCGAGCCTGTCGTCCGGGCGTTCCGGACCCATCATCGGAGCGGAATGATGTCCGGCTTGTACGGACTTTGCCGATACGCCAAAACGCAGCCATTCGCACGCCGCTGCGCGACAGCGCTTCTTACGTTGCCGGCATTTTCGGTCACCCTCCAGGCATCGGCGCATCAGGCAACCTCCGGCTGGACATATCCGCCGGCCTGCTGTCACGGCGACATCGAAAGTGGCGAATGCCAGGCCATCCCAGACAAGTCGGTCAAGGAGGAAGGCGGCGGCTGGTCAATCCAGTTGGAGCCCGGCGATCACCGTAAGGTAACCCGCCACAATCGCTATTTCGTGCCCTATGGCTCGGAAATCCCGTCGGGCGACGGCGACTTCCACATCTGCCTTCACCCGACCGAAGACCACGAGAACTGCTTCTTCGTGCCGCCCGGCGCGATCTGACTATTTCTTGCTGCGCAGCGCCGCCTCGAAGGCCTTGCGTGTCCAGACCGTCAGTTCGTCGGGATGGTCGACGGCACTTTCGGGAATGGTCCAGTAAGGCATGTTGACCGGCCTGCCGCCGGCGTCGGTCCAGCGCGTCGCGCCCGCCGCCTCGAAATCCGGCGCGCTCACGGCGTCGGCCTTGAGCAGGATCTCGCCGCGCACCTCGACACCGACGATCAGGGCCTCGTGGTAGATGCCCTTGCCGCCGAACATCTTGCGGATGGCGACTTCACCGAGCCCTGCGAAAACCTCGCGAATGGCTTCATCGCTCATCGGTTTCCCCTCAACTACCGTCGTGCATCAAGATTGCCCAACGCTCGATTTGGGTCGGTTCGATCCCGACACACTGAGCCAGATACAGCGGATGATGTGTTTCATGGAGCGCGACGCGCGGTCGAAGCCGCCCTGGCTGGAACCAGACGTCGGCATTCAGCAGCAGGGAACCTGGAAATTCGGGGACGTCGTGCATGAGATAGCCGAAGCAGCCGTCTTCGGCGTATGCCCCGGAGACAAAACCCTCCCTGTAGATATCCCAACTGCGCTCGGACACCGACATCCAGACGCCGAGGCGAAACTCTGTCGCCATTTTTGGCACAGGCAGCGGCAGAAGGCAGCGAATGAAGCGGTCGACCTCACCGGTCGAGTGGCGCACCTCGCAAAAATCGTCGTCCAGAGTGGAGGCAGTGCGAGCGGCGGCGTCGAGCGCATCCCAATCGACAGGCTCTCCGAACATCATGTCCATCGGCAAGCCGACATGCTCTTCGCTGCAACATGAGCACCGCCAGCGATAGGCTTCGGCGCTCATCGGACAGTTCTACGCCGGGCTTTGCGCGCGCGCCTCGGCGAGCGCCTTGAGGTCGGCGGGCTTGAGTTCGACGGATTCGCCGCAACCGCAAGCCGAACTCTGGTTCGGGTTTGAGAAGGTGAATCCGGTGCGCAGCGTGGTGGTCTCGAAATCCATCTCGGTGCCGAAGAGGAACAACGCCGCCTCGGGCGCGACATAGACATGGGCGCCGTCGCGCTCGATGTGATCGTCCTTGGGGTTCGGCTCGGTCACCAGGTCGACCGTGTATTCCATGCCGGCGCAGCCGCCCTTCTTGATGCCGAGGCGGATGCCTTGCGCATTCTCGCGCGTGGCCATGATCTCGCGCACACGTTCGGCGGCCTTTTCGGTCATGCTGATGACGGCGAAGCGTCCCATTCCAGTCTCCATTCGTCGCCGGGTTCAAGGCCCGCGGAATGTTTCATCTCAAATCAAGATGGTGAAGATCGCATTGCCATGCAAGCCTCACCGCAGCAAAGGGTCAGTACCAGCCCACCGCCACCTGCGCCTCTTCCGACATGCGGTCGGGGGTCCATGGCGGGTCGAAAGTCATGTTGACCTCGACGCCCGACACGCCTTCGACAGCGCCGACGGCGTTCTGCACCCAGCCCGGCATTTCGCCGGCGACAGGGCAGCCCGGGGCGGTCAGCGTCATGTCGATCTTGACGGTGCGGTCGTCTTCGATGTCGATCTTGTAGATCAGGCCGAGTTCGTAGATGTCGGCGGGGATTTCCGGGTCGTAGACCGTCTTCAGCGCCGAGACGATGTCGTCGGTCATCCGCGCCAGATCGTCGGCGGGAATGGCCGAGGCCGACATGACGCCGTTGCCGCCGGCATCGGGCAATGTCTCTTCAGTGGTCGCTGCGGTTGCGTTTTCCATGGTGCTCACCCGAAGAATTTCCGCGCCTTTTCAAGCGCTTCGGCCAGAACGTCAATCTCGGCCTTCGTATTGTACATGCCGAAGGAGGCCCTGCATGTGGAGGTTACGCCGAAGCGTTTCAACAGCGGCTGGGCGCAATGAGTGCCCGCGCGCACGGCAACGCCCTGGCGGTCGATGACCATCGACACGTCGTGGGCGTGGATACCCTGCAACTCGAAGGAGACGATGGCGCCCTTGCCCGGCGCATCGCCGAAGATGCGCAGCGAATTGATGGCCCGCAACCGCTCATGGGCATAGTCACGCAACGTCGCTTCATGCGCGGCGATCCGCTCGCGGCCGATGCTGTCCATGTAGTCGAGTGCCGCACCCAGGCCGATGGCCTGGACGATCGGTGGCGTGCCGGCCTCGAAGCGGTGCGGCGGCTCGTTGTAGGTGACGTTGTCTTCGGTCACCTCGACGATCATCTCGCCGCCACCCTGGAAGGGCCGCATCTTCTCCAGCATCTCGCGCTTGCCGTAGAGCACGCCGATGCCTGACGGGCCGTAGACCTTGTGACCGGTGAGAACATAAAAATCGGCGTCGAGGTCGCGTACGTCGACCGGCATGTGCACGGCGGCCTGGCTGCCGTCGACCAGGACCGGAATGCCGCGGGCGTGCGCGATGCGGCAGATCTCCTTGATCGGCGTTACCGTGCCCAATGCGTTCGACATATGGGTGATGGCGACCAGCTTGGTGCGGTCGGTCAGGCGCTTTTCGAATTCCTCGATATGGAAGACCCCAAGGTCATCGACCGGCACCCAGACCAGCTTGGCGCCCTGGCGCTCGCGGATGAAGTGCCACGGCACGATGTTGGAGTGATGCTCCATGATCGAGAGCACGATCTCGTCGCCCTCGCCGATGTTCGGCATGCCGAAACCATAGGCGACCGTGTTCATCGCCTCGGTCGCCGACTTGGTGAAGACGATCTCCTCGGCGCTGCCGGCATTGAGGAAGCGGCGGACGCTTTCGCGTGCCTTTTCATAGGCTTCGGTGGCAGCGTTCGACAGGAAATGCAGGCCGCGATGGACATTCGCGTATTCGTTCGAATAGGCGTGGCTGATCGTGTCGATGACGATTTGCGGCTTCTGCGCCGAGGCGCCATTGTCGAGATAGACGAGCGGCTTGCCGTAGACTTCGCGCGACAGGATGGGGAAATCGCGGCGGATCGCCTCGACGTCGTAGGCTTCGATCTTCTGATCCATCAACAAGTTCCCATGCCTTCATTCACCCGCCAGCAGCTTCTCCCCGGGGAGAAGGACGTGGTCAGGCGTGCGTCGCAAACCAGCTGGTCAGCAGCTCTTCCAAGGGCTCGACGACCGTTTCGTCATCGAGCTCCTCGATGACCTCGGCCAGGAATGCCCGAACCAGAAGGCCGCGAGCGGTCTTCTCGTCGATGCCGCGCGCCATCAGGTAGAACAGATGGTTGCGGTCGATCTCGGTGACTGTCGCGCCATGGCCGCAGGCGACGTCGTCGGCGAAGATCTCAAGCTCGGGCTTGGTCGAGAATTCGCCATCGTCGGACAGCAAAAGCGTGTTGCAGGCCATGCGGGCGTCGGTCTTCTGCGCCAGCTGGTGAACATTGATGCGGCCCTGGAACACGCCCTTGGCCCGTCCGGTAACGACATTGCGCACCACTTCCGTCGACGAGGTGTGAGGCACCGCGTGGTCGAGCACCATGGTGACGTCGACATGGGTGTCGCCGGCAAGCAGGTTGACGCCGCGCAGCTTGAAATCCGCGCCTTCGCCGGCCGCCTTGACGATGACTTCCTGGCGCACAAGCTTGCCACCGGCATTCATCACAAACAGCGTGAGCTTGGAATTCTTGCCGAGTTCGGCCTTGAACTGCGCAAGGTGGGTCGCGGTTTCAGGCTGATCCTGAACGATCAGCCACAACACCTCGGCATCATCTCCAAGCAATAGCTGGCTGACGGAGCTGACGAGGCCAGCACCGTCGCCGGTCTGGCGTTCAACGATGGTCGCCTTGGCGCCAGCGCCGACGCGCACCGGCAGGCGCACATGGCTCTGGCCGCCGGCCTGGATATTTTGCAGTTCGATCGGCTTTTCGACCTGGGTGCCTTCTTCGATGTCGACGAAATAGCCGTCGGCGACAAAGGCGGTGTTGAGCGCACCGATCGCGTCGTCGCTGCCGTAGGTGACAAGCGCGGGTGCATAGCTACCGTCGACGAGCTTGTCGCCCAGCCGATGAGACGACAGGCCATCGACATTGGGCGTGGCTGTCGACACGCCATTGACGATCGATAGCACGGTCGAACCATGCAGCAGCGGCGCAATTGCCTTGCCCGCTGCACTGGCGTCGAAGGCCGGCACCGAAGCGAGAAGGCGACGCAGGTCGGTGTAGTGCCAGGATTCGACACGGCGGGTCGGCAGGCCAGCCTTGATCTGCTCGATCGCATTGTCGCGCTCGACCATGACCGTACCGTCGCCGGGCAGGAGCGATAGCCGCTCGCCGAAGGCGTCGATGATCGCCTCCTCCGCCGGGGTCCGCTGGACTGTTGCAAGCATGTTCATGTCCGGCACCTCAAGCAGCCTCTTCGATGATCCCGGCGTAGCCGTTTTCCTCGAGTTCCAGCGCCAGCGACTTGTCGCCCGACTTGATCACCTGGCCCTTGTAGAGCACGTGGACGGTATCCGGCACGATATGGTCGAGCAGGCGCTGGTAGTGGGTGATCACGATGATGGCACGGTCGGGCGAACGCAGCGCGTTGACACCGTCCGAGACGATCTTGAGCGCGTCGATGTCGAGGCCGGAGTCGGTCTCGTCCAGCACGCACAGCTTCGGCTCGAGAAGCTTCATCTGCAGGATCTCGGCGCGCTTCTTTTCGCCACCGGAGAAGCCGACATTGACCGGGCGCTTGAGCATGTTGAAATCCATCTCAAGCGTGCCGGCGGCGTCCTTCACGCGCTTGATGAAATCAGGAACCTTGAGCGGCTCTTCGCCACGCGCCTTGCGCTGCGAGTTCATCGCGACCTTGAGGAATTCCATGGTGGCGACGCCGGGTATCTCCATCGGATACTGGAACGCCAAAAACAGGCCCTTGGCTGCGCGCTCGGCCGGATCCATCTCCAGGATCGACTCGCCGTTGTAGAGGATGTCGCCCTCGGTCACCTCGTAGTCGTCGCGACCGGCAAGGATGTAGGACAGCGTCGACTTGCCCGAGCCGTTGGGGCCCATGATGGCGGCGACTTCGCCTGCCTTCACGGTCAGGTTCAGGCCGCGGATGATCTCGACGCCGCTTTCGGCGATACGGGCATGCAGGTTCTTGATCTCAAGCATCTTTTTTCTTTCTAAATCTCTATCGCCGGTCAGCCGACCGAGCCCTCAAGGCTGATGCCGATGAGCTTCTGCGCCTCGACGGCGAACTCCATCGGCAGTTCCTGAATCACTTCCTTGACGAAGCCGTTGACGATCAGCGCGATCGCCTCCTCCTCGGGAATGCCGCGCTGCATGACGTAGAACTTCTGGTCGTCGGAGATTTTCGAGGTTGTGGCCTCGTGCTCGAACTGCGCGGTTGCGTTCTTGGCTTCGATATAGGGCACGGTATGCGCGCCGCACTGGTTGCCGATCAGCAAGGAGTCGCACTGGGTGAAGTTGCGGGCATTGGTCGCCTTGCGGTGCGCCGAGACCTGGCCGCGATAGGTGTTCTGCGAGAAGCCGGCGGCAATACCCTTGGAGATGATGCGGCTCGACGTGTTCTTGCCGAGATGGATCATCTTGGTGCCGCTATCGACCTGCTGGTAGCCGTTCGAAACGGCGATCGAATAGAACTCGCCGCGGCTGTCGTCGCCGCGCAGGATGCAGGACGGGTACTTCCAGGTGATGGCCGAACCGGTTTCGACCTGGGTCCATGAGATCTTCGAACGGTCGCCACGGCAGTCGCCACGCTTGGTGACGAAGTTGTAGATGCCACCCTTGCCCTGGGCGTCGCCCGGGTACCAGTTCTGGACGGTCGAATACTTGATCTCGGCGTCGTCGAGCGCAACCAGTTCGACCACTGCGGCGTGAAGCTGGTTCTCGTCGCGCTGGGGTGCGGTGCAGCCTTCGAGATAGGAGACATAGGCCCCTTCCTCGGCGATGATGAGCGTACGCTCGAACTGTCCGGTGTTCTTCTCGTTGATGCGGAAGTAGGTCGACAATTCCATCGGGCAGCGGACGCCCTTGGGCACGAACACGAACGAACCGTCGGTGAAGACGGCAGAATTCAGCGTCGCATAGTAGTTGTCGGACGTCGGAACGACCGTACCAAGATACTTCTTCACCAGCTCGGGGTGCTCGCGGATGGCTTCCGAGATCGAACAGAAGATCACGCCGGCCTTGGCCAGTTCGTCCTTGAAGGTGGTGACGACCGAAACCGAGTCGAACACGGCGTCGACCGCGACACGGCCCGACTTGTAGACATTGTCGCCGACCTCTTCGAGGTCCGGATCGACGGTCTTGTGCACGCCCGCGAGGATTTCCTGCTCGCGGAGCGGAATGCCAAGCTTTTCATAGACCTTCAGGATCTCGGGATCGACTTCGTCTAGTGAGGTCGGTCCAGGCGTGCTCTTGGGCGCCGCGTAATAATAGATGTCCTGGAAGTCGATCTTGGGATAATCGACGCGCGCCCAGTTCGGCTCCTCAAGCGTCAGCCAGCGGCGATAGGCGCCGAGGCGCCATTCGAGCATCCATTCCGGTTCGCCCTTCTTTGCCGAGATGAAGCGGACAATGTCCTCGCTCAGGCCCTTGGGGGCCTTGTCCATCTCGATGAACGATTCGAAGCCGTACTTGTATTGGTCGACATCGATCTTGCGGACCTGCTCGATCGTTTCCTGCACAGCAGGCATAAGCGTTCTCCATCCACGCCGGGGTCAAGGCCCGACAGTTTTCAAACTATGGCACCGCTGGCGCGGCGTAAGTTCCATATAGTGCATTCTTTCCAGGAATTCACCCGGAAGGCCGCCTCGCGGCGCCCTGACACACCCGTTCACTGGCCCTTGGGCCAAATTTCCCGCCTATCAGGCGGCCTTCGTACGGTCCGTGCGCCGCGCCAGAAGCGCTGCGAGAGCCGATTCGAACTTTTCAACGTCAGCTTCGGACGTCTGCCGGCCTATCGAGACCCGCAGCGCACCGAGATTTTCGGCAAAGCCCATCGCCTTCAGCACATGGCTGGGACCGACCTTGCCCGACGAACATGCAGAACCCGCCGAGAGCGCAACGCCCGCGAGATCGAAGGCAATCTGTGCCGTCTCGGCCTTGATGCCCGGAATAGCGAAGAATGTCGTGTTGGCAAGCCGCTCAGTACGCTTTCCGAAGATTTCAGCATCGGGAACAAGCCGCATGACGGTGCCTTCGATGCGATCGCGCAAGGCACGCACCTGGTCCATCTCCGATAGCGCGGCCAGGGCTTCGCGCGCGGCCGCGCCAAATCCCGCGATGGCCGGAAGGTTTTCGGTGCCGCCGCGATGACCCTTTTCCTGTCCGCCGCCTGACACCAGAGGCGCAGGCATCATCAGGTCGGCTTGTGCCACGATGGCACCGCCCCCCTTGGGGCCGCCGATCTTGTGCGAAGACAGAATCAGGTAATCGGCATAAGCATCTGACATATCGAGAGGAATACGCCCCGCAGCCTGGACCGCGTCAGCCACCAGAACGCCCCCTGCAGCCTTCACCAGCCTGGCGATGTCATGGAAAGGCTGGATGACTCCGGTCTCGTTGTTGGCGGAGTGGATCGCCACGAGAGGCAGGCCTTCCGACTTGTCGTGAGCGGCAAGAACCATTTCCAGCAAGGCGAGATCGACAACGCCGTTGCTGTCGACGCCAAGCCGCGTGATGCGATCGGCAGGGAAACGCCCACCGTTCAACACGCAAGGATGATCGGCCTCGGTGACGTAGAGACGCGACATGCGTACAGCACCCCGGCCCAAGCGCCAGTCCGGCGAAAGCAACGTGGTCGCAGCTTCCGTGGCACCTGAGGTGAATACGACATGCTCGGGCTTGGCCCCTGCAAGCGCGGCGACATTGCGCCTGGCATCTTCGATGGCCTTGCGGGCGGCCCTGCCCTCGTTGTGCACGGAAGACGGATTGGCCACGACATCAAGCGCCGCAACCACGGCCTCACGCGCTGCGGGAAGCAGCGGCGCGCTGGCATTGTGGTCAAGATAGGCGCGAGGTCCGTCCATTTCGCTTCAATTTGCCCTGTCAAATCACGTTTGGGTGTAGGGACGCGCAATTTCCTTGAAATTCCAAGGCGAGCCGTCCTATCTACCCGCTTTGCCAAACGAGCGGTTTCGCCGCCCAGTTTTGAACAGTTCTAAACTAGCTTCTATGAAGACGCGCCTCTCGCGTCAAGGCTGGCCACAGGATTGTTTGATCGGCTTTGCGTCAAGTGGAGTATTCTATGCCAGAGGTCATTTTCACCGGTCCGGCGGGTCGCCTGGAAGGTCGCTATCAGCCGTCCAAGGAAAAGAACGCGCCGATCGCCATCATACTGCACCCGCATCCGCAGTTCGGCGGCACGATGAACAACAAGATCGTGTACGACCTCTTTTACATGTTCCAGAAGCGCGACTTTACCACATTGCGCTTCAATTTCCGCGGCATCGGCCGCAGCCAGGGCGAATTCGACCACGGCACCGGCGAGTTGTCGGATGCGGCTGCGGCGCTCGACTGGGTGCAGTCGCTGCATCCCGACTCAAAGAGCTGCTGGGTCGCCGGCTATTCGTTCGGCGCGTGGATCGGCATGCAGCTCTTGATGCGCCGTCCGGAAATCGAGGGCTTCATCTCGGTGGCACCGCAGCCCAACACCTACGACTTCTCGTTCCTGGCGCCCTGCCCTTCGTCGGGCCTGATCATCCATGGCGATGCCGACAAGGTGGCGCCGCCCAAGGACGTGCAAGGGCTGGTCGACAAGCTGCACACGCAAAAGGGCATCACCATCACCCAGAAGACACTGACGGGTGCCAACCACTTCTTCGGCAACGATCCCGAGCTGGTGATCGAAGAATGCGCCGACTATCTCGACCGTCGTCTCGCCGGCGAGCTTTCGGACCCGCGTCCCAAGCGCCTGCGCTAAGAGGAGTTCCGCGCATGTACCAGCCCCCGCTGTTTCGCGAGACGCGGCTGGAGGCTTTGCATGCGCTGATCCGCAACCATCCGCTTGGCCTTCTGATCTGCAACGGATCGGAAGGCCCTGTGGCCAATCCACTTCCATTCCTTCTTGACGCCGACGTCGGGCCGAATGGCAGGCTGCGCGCCCATCTGGCGCGGGCCAACCCGCAATGGCGTCTGCTGGCCGATACGCCCGAGATGCCGGTGCTGGTGGTGTTTCAGGGCGCCGACAGCTACGTCACGCCGTCATGGTACGAGACCAAGCGCGAGACCGGCAAGGTCGTGCCGACCTGGAACTACGCGACCGTGCAGGTGCGCGGCAAGGCGCGAGTGATCGACGACAAGGCCTGGCTCGCGGGCCAGATTGCCGAACTCACCACCACACAAGAAGCCGGCCGGCCTGAGCCATGGCAGGTGACCGACGCACCGGACGCCTATATCGAGGCGCAGATCAAGGGCATTATCGGGCTTGAGATCGACATAGCCAGCATCGATGGCAAGTGGAAGGTCAGCCAGAACAGGCCGGTCGGCGACCGCATCGGCGTCGCCGAAGGCATCGCGGCAGATGAGAAATCCGCCGAGAAAGCCGAAATGGCTCGGCTGGTCCGCCAATATGGCGGCCTGACGGGCGAGTAGCCCTCGCCGCATGACGTCTAAGATCGGCTTACTGCGATGACGTCACGTGCACCCGTAAGCTTTCGTCCGTTCGATCGCACCGACCTTGCCGCATATGCCGGGTGGTTCAAGGATGAGGAAGTGGCGCGGCGCGTCAGCTTCCCCGACCAGGCATGGGTCGACTACGTCATGTCACCCCTTGGCATCGCGCATGCCGTCGTGGCCTTGCACGACCAGACACCAATTGCGGTTCTGCAATATGACGACGAGCCCGACCTTGGCATCAATCTTCTGATTGCCGTTGATCCGGCACGGCGCGGCCAGGGGTTTGGCAAGCTGGTGTTGGCAGCCTTCGCCGAACATATCCGCCACCTCTACGCGCACATCGACGGCCATATCGAAGACGACAATTTCGCCTCCATTGCCTGCGTCGAGCGTTGTGGTTTTACCCGCCATGCCGAAGACGCGGACGAAGGATTCCTGCATTATCGCAGGCTACTTAGCGCTGATATCTGAGAAAAGGAGTCAGCCGCGACCGAGTACGGCAGGCAACTCCGGCTCACGCCATGGCCGGTACATTTGCCATCTGTTTTCTTTCATAGGTCTTGTAGGCCAATACCAATGAGAAGAAGAAAACGGAAACGACAAAGGCACCGACCGGCAATTGCGGCACGAACTCGGCCGGAAAGACAAATGGCAGGAACGGAAACGCATAGGCCGCAGGAATGCGCGCTTCAAAGAGATGCAGCAAGCCATAGATCAGCGCCAGATCGATGACGGCGACGAGAAGCGTATTTTCAACTGCGAGAAACAGCACGGTACCAATCAGGGCCGACAAGGTGAGCACAGCCGTCTGCTTGAGCGCCATCTTGCGCATATACATCGGCATCTGCAGGGATTCGTAGACGACGACGGTAATCGGCGGAATGATCGCCATGTGCGGATAGCCGGCCAGAACGGTGATTGCGATCCAAACGAGATGAATCGCCAGATAGACCAGCATGTACTTGTATTTCACCGGAGCATCGCGCGGAACACCGCGATTGAGCTTGAACAGCATGACGCCAAGCATCAATGCAAAGGTGGTGACGAAGATAGCGATTAGGAAGGAGTAGTGCGTGGCGTTGGTGACGACTGGCAGGAACCCAGTCGCAAGTGCCGGCGCCAGGTTGCTGCCGATAGCCCGCATGGCGATCAGCATCAGGCACAACACCAGCAGGATCTTCACGGTGAAGGACAGATCCGAGAGGTTGACGGCAAAACCGATGATGGCCGTGATGGATGGAACGAAGAAGATCTTTTCGGGCTGCCTGAGCCATCCCTTCTCCCGCCAGGCCCACAGCGCCACTGCCATCGCTGCGATTTCCGGAAGTACGATCTCGGAATCGCCAAAAGTGACCGCCGCAAATACCATCATCAGTATGAAACCGAACGCGGCCGCATAGGCGGCCAGCGGTCTTATGTCGTCAGTCATGGGATTGAGCATGCTTATCACTTCCTGCGCGTGGTGATCTGCCAGGCTCGCGTGATGCAGCCTCCACTCAATGGAAGGTCAAAGGCGCGTTTTGTCGCGGCCCGCATGAAGTCGCGGCCCGCATGGAACTGATTTCATTCCGGTTGAAGAAAGGCTCCAGCCCAGCCGGAGCCTTTCTGGTCATGATCGCGGCGACCTGCGGTCGCCCGCGCGGCCTTATTTGGCCTTCAACAGTTCGCCGACTTCGAGCAGCACGAACTCGTTGTCGTCGGCCTTGTCGATGGCGCGGCCGGCCGAGAACGGCAGGTTATTGTCGTTGCCGACGACGATGTGGCTGTCATCGACCAGATCGACATTTTCGATGGTGACGAAAGGCATGTCGTAGAAGCCCTCGCCGCCGCCCTGGCGTTTCTTGTTGTCGGGATCGGCGATCTTCATCAAGTCGATGTAGCCGACCTTGCGCACGGCCTTGCCGACGTTGTCGTCGTTCATCTCGATCTTGTAGATGCGCTTGAGCTTGGCCGGACGAGCAAAGCAGTCGGGCTTGGGATCGTTGGCATCGGCGCAGGCCTTGTCGGCCGTGCCAGCACCATTGTCGCGCTCGATGACCAGTGCTTCGGTTTCGCTGATCATGTTGAAATCGCCGATGGCCTCGCCACCGTCGGCCAGCGGATAGAGCCAGCTGCGGCCAGTCCACTCCTTCTTGGCGACGTCGAATTCGATGACACGAAGAGCGGTCTTGCCATCGACCTTCTCTACCTCGCCGTCGGCCATGTAGCGTGGGCCCTCGAGCAGTCCGTACAGCTTGGCTTCGTCCTTCGACATTGCCAGGCCCTCATAGCCTCCCGAGCGCTTGAGGTTGAACATCGGGTTCTTGGCCGTCGGGTTTCCAGGCAAGGTCAGCGTCGGATTGTCGGGCGAAAGCACCGGCTCACCATCGACTGTGGTTGCAAAGACGTTGGTCAGCTTGCCGTCGAGATCGAACTTGAGCAGGTAGGGCCCGAACTCCTCGCCAACCCAGAAGCCATCGGCGACCGGCTGGATGGATTCGACGTCGAAATCGGCGCCGGTGAGAAAGCGCGTGTCGGAGCCTTCCAGCACGATGGGGAACGGCGCCTTGCGGTCGGGATCGGTCAGGAAGACCGTCTTCTGGCGCTCGACCGTGCCTTTGTCCCAATCGAAAGAGATGTGATGCAGCATGAGGGCCGCGTCGGTGGAGTTCAGCTTGTTGCCGAAACCGTTGTCTGACAGCGACCAGAAGGTGCCGTCGCCCATCGACTTGATGCCCGAAAATCCCTGTACCGGCTGACCCTCGAACGGCAGCGAAAGGCCCGTGGGGCGAACTCCATCCTTGCCCGGAACTGTGCCGAGGCCTTCTGCGCGCTTGCGGTCGGCGGTGGTGAACTTGCCTGATGTGCTGAGGTGTTCCGGCGCATTTTCCGGCGCGGCGATGATCGTGTTTGCCGGCAGGATCGCGTGTCCCGCAAGCGTTGCCTTGAATTCCGTCTCGTCTGCGAAGGCAGATGCGGTGGACAGCGCGAGAACGGCCGCAGCCAGATAGAGAGAGCGTCGCATGATGGACCCCGATTGGTTGAAGGAACGTCCTCCAGCTAGGTCCACCCCATGTCGGGCGGGTGACGCGACGATGAAACTTTGATGAAGTCCCCGATCAGGGCTAGGTGCGCGAACCGGCAGCCGCTGACGCAATCCTGTCGGAGTTGTTCATTGTGTAGACGCGGGCCAGAAGCCCGTTCATCAGATCCGTATGCTGATAGCGCATGCCGATCTTTTCCAACACCTTCAATGAAGCGCCATTGTCTACGTGGGCAAAGGCAATGAAGTGGTCGCGGACGTTGCGGTCAAGGAAGTGGTCGGCCAAGGCTCTGGCAATCTCCGTGGCATAGCCCTGCCCCCAGAATTCCGGCGCAATCGCATAACCGAGCTCGAACTGGCCGGTGGCGGCAAACAGCGAAAAGCCGGCACGGCCGATGAAGCGTCCGTCTTCCCGACGCAGCAATCTGAATTTGGTGAGACCGTGCTGACGGTACTCCTCGACCCAACCGGCCATGCGCCCGGCTGCTTGCTCGCGCGTCCACGGCCCGCCGTCGCGCGAGAGAAAGCGCGAGGCTTCCACCTGCGAATGAAGCCAAACGAGATCGTCCAGGTCCTCTTCGCGCCAGGTGCGCAGCAACAAACGCTGCGTTTCCAAGACAGTCTCTTCAACCATCTTGCCGCCCACCGCGAACTTTGGCACGGTCGCCAGGCATTCCCCCCCTCATGAAAAGCCGCATCAGGCGCACCATCCTTGTGATTCCTGCGCCTCAGATGCTAAAGCGCTCGCGGCGCCGGTCAAACGCATGATCGGCGCCGTACCAATTGTCCGCCGAGAGAAACAACAATGTCCGCCTTCAAGTCCGACTTCCTGCGCACCCTTTCCGAGCGTGGCTTCATCCACCAGACTTCCGATGACGCCGGCCTCGACGACCTGTTTTGCAAGGAAACCGTGTCGGCCTATATCGGCTTCGATCCGACGGCATCGAGCCTGCATGCCGGCGGCCTGATCCAGATCATGATGCTGTACTGGATGCAGAAGACCGGCCATCGCCCCGTCCCCCTGATGGGCGGCGGCACCGGCATGGTCGGCGACCCGTCCTTCAAGGACGAAGCGCGCAAGCTGATGACGCCGGAAATCATCCAGTCCAACATCGACGGCATCAAGCAGGTGTTTTCCAACTACCTGACCTTCGGCGACGGCCCTCAGGATGCGATGATGGTCAACAACGCCGAGTGGCTGTTGCCGCTGAACTATCTCGAATTCCTGCGCGATGTCGGCCAGCATTTCTCGGTCAACCGCATGCTGAGCTTCGATTCCGTCAAGCAGCGCCTCGACCGCGAGCAGTCGCTGTCGTTCCTCGAATTCAACTACATGATCCTGCAGGCCTATGACTTCGTCGAGCTCAACAAGCGCTACGGCCTGCGCCTGCAGATGGGTGGCTCCGACCAGTGGGGCAACATCGTCAACGGCATCGACCTTGGCCATCGCCTCGGCGCGCCGCAGCTCTACGCGTTGACCTCACCGCTTCTGACCACGTCGTCGGGCGCCAAGATGGGCAAGTCGATGAACGGCGCAGTATGGCTCAACGCGGACATGCTCAGCCCGTATGACTTCTGGCAGTACTGGCGCAACACCGAGGACGCCGACGTCGAGCGTTTTCTCAAGCTCTATACCGCCATGCCGCTCGACGAGATCGCGCGTCTGGCTGCCCTTGGCGGCTCGGAGATCAACGATGCCAAGAAGGTGCTGGCGACCGAAGTAACGGCGATGCTGCACGGCCGCGCCGCCGCGGAGCAGTCCGCCGAGACGGCGCGCAAGACCTTCGAGGAAGGCGCGCTCGCCGAAACGCTGCCATCCGTGGACGTCGCTGGCGACGAACTGAAGGCCGGCATCGGCCTTCTGTCCCTGGTCGTGCGAGCCGGGCTTGCGGCCTCGAACGGCGAAGCGCGCAGGCACGTGCAGGGCGGCGCTGTGCGGGTGAACGACCAGCCGGTCAACGACGAGCGCCGCGCGGTGACCATCGCCGACCTCACACCCGAAGGCGTGGTCAAGCTCTCGCTCGGCAAGAAGAAGCACATACTGGTGCGCCCGGCCTGACCGGGTCGCACGCCACGAAAACAGAAATGGCCGGTATTGCCGGCCATTTTCATATCTGGAGGCAGGCTTCGCCCCTCCGGTCAGCCCTCAGTACTCGAAGATCGTCCGGAAAATGCCAGGCGCGATCGCCGACAACGGGTTGACGTGCAGCTTGGGCGCATTGGCGTCGCCCGACAGCTTGTAGGTGACGCCGATCAGGCCACCGTCGCGGCCATTGCCGAGGATGCCCCCGACCAGCGGCACCTTGCCAAAGATGCGGTTGAGCCCGTAGGCAGGCATGAAAGTGCCCGTCATGCTCATCTGGCCCTGCTGGTCATAGAGCACGCCCTGGAAGGTGGTGCCGATCAGCGGCCCGCTCAAGACGCCGTTTTCCAGCGCCAGATACTTTTCACGCTTGTCGATCTGCGCGAACCCGCGTTCGAACTTGACCCGCGAAGTGTCTATGTCCTTGCGCACCGCCTGGTTGAGGCTGCGGTCGTCGCCGGCGGGCTTGCTGGAGACGATCGAGGCGAGCCGCGGCTCGTCGATCACCACGAAGTCGCGCACATCGACCTGCCCCTTGAGAGGCCCGTTGCCTTTCGATTCCAGTGCAAGGGCCAGACTGCCACCCTGCATGCGGGCATAGACATCGAGGAACCGCAGGATCGCGCCCGCGTCGGCGGAGCGGACATCGAGACGCCGGCCCCCTCCCTGCAGCGCGTTGCTGACGGTGATCAATCCGCCCGAACTCGCCGTGGCGTTGACTTTCAGGCTGCCTACCTTCGATCCGGCGCCTGAATACTCGAGCGTGACATTAGACAGCTTTTCGCCGCTGAAGCCGATAAGGGTTCCGACATTGGCGCTGACCGAGACGGAGGAGCCACCTGTAGATTTGCCGGCCTTGTCGGTATCGGCCATGAACTGCTTGATCAGCGCCCGAGCATCGAGCGCATTGCCATTGACCTGAACCGCAAAACCTTTGCCCGACCGCTTGATCTTGACCGCAACATCGTCGTCGCGGTTCAACTTCACTTCGTCGAAACTGGCTGACGACAGGTTGTTGTCGGCAAACGACAAATCGCCGCTGATGCTGAAGGTCTTACCGCTCAGGTCGAAATCGGACAACGTCGTGTTCGAACCATCGCTGTTCATCAAGAACGAGACCTTGGCAGGGATGCCCGGGCCCTTGCTCCAACCGACCCACGGAATATCCAGCCGGGCGGCGGTCAGGTCGGCCACGATGTTGCGCTTGCCTTCGGCCAATTGTTCGACGTCGACCTTGATCGTGCCCGACAACAAGTCGGACAAGCCCGGCATCATCGCATTGCGTATCTTGTCGTCGAGTACGAGTTGGACGTTGCGCTGCTTGTCGAGGCCTGTGTCGCGCAACGGCTCGACGATATCGAGTTCCGCGGGCACGCCATTGAGCTTGCCATAGGCTGAGATGACAGCCTTGTCGGGGGTGACGGTGATCGTGCCCTTCGCCTCCGACAATTTCTGACCATCGATTGGCTTGTCAACTGCCAGTCCGTCATAGTCGAGCGCCACTGTCCAATCGAGCTTGTCGGTGTCTATGCCCTTGGTGAGCGGAATGTCCGCCTTGACGTTGCCGGTGACATCACCCGTCAACTCCTCCGGCAGGATGCCGACATGGCGCATGGCGTTGATCGGCTCGTAGGAGGCAAGTTCGGCCACCGCGTCCGCGCTTCCGGCGACGTCGATGTCGAGCGCGCCGATGACCGGCAAGACGTTGGCCTTGACCACTTTCAGCGTGCCATTGCTGGCCGCCACCGTGCGCCCGCTCGGCATGAAAACCGTGCCTGCCGAAAGCGAGACATCGACATCGTTGCCATGGAACTCAACGGCGCCCTTGGCGTCGCGGATGGGCGGGATGCGGCCTGCCGTGTCGAAGCGCGAGCCGTCGATCTCGAACCGGCCGAAAACCTCCTGCGACGTAAGCGGCACACCGTTGCCCAGGCGATCCGGTTTGACGTCAAAAGTCACGTTTCCATCGACGACGCGGCCGCCAAACAGGTTCTGCAGCACCCAAAGTCGGGCATTGCGCGCCGAAAACCACGGCCACAGCTGCTTTACATGCGCTACCGACATGTCATGGACATTGAAAGTCACGAAAATGCCAGGCGCCTTGCCCTCGACGAACTGCACCGACGCCTTGCCGAGCGCTTCTCCCCCTGGCCCAGACTTCAACCCGATCTGTTCGGCCGTCAGCGTCTTGGTGACGATGTCGTAGATACCTGCGACGCGCGCGAGGAAGGTAAGCGCCGGCTCGGGCGACTCGCTGGGTGCCAGGCGTGACTCACGGCTCATCAAGTCGAAACGGTAGGCCGGATTGTCGCTTGCCATGCCGGTCGCAGGGCGCGGGCCGACAGCCCCGGTGAAGTCGAAGGTCGAGCGGTCGGTGTTGACCAGGAGCCGGCGCACGTCGAGCTTGTTTGAACCTGCTGCAAGCCTGAGGTCGACATCGACGTCGCCGACAAGCTGGCCGCGCTCCTTGAGATCCAGCGTCGACTTGCCGATCGATCCCTTTGCGATCAGTTCGGAACTGTCGCCGCCGCCACCTTCGCGGCCAGTGATGATGAGGTCGGCCGAGCCGATGCGGCTGGCCTTGGCCGCTGGAATGTTGGTCATGCCGGCAAACGGATCGGTCATCGACACGGTAGCGTCGAGCGCAGAGATGCGGTTGGCACCGACGTCGCGTACGGCGGAGGCCGCAAGTTCGACGTCGCGGCCGTCGACGTCGAAATTGGCTCCAATGCGCAATTTGCCCAGTCGGGTCTTGGACAGCGAGGATTGAACGACACGAACGACCTTGACCTCGCCACCTGACGGCAAAACGAAATCTACGTTGGACAAGGCGATCTCGCGCATGGCGTCGTACTGGACCGCATCGAAGCCGCGATGGATGCCACGAAACGTTTCGTTCACTAGTTTGTCCGGGTCGATCAGGCCATCCGGGCTTCTCAGCACCGCGCTCCAGTCGGAGCCTCCGCTTTCGGGCATGGCCTCGACAACGATCCGCGCGTCGGAAATCTTGGCGTCGCCGAGGCGCACGTCACCGGAAAGCAGCGGCAGCAGCCTGATGCCGAACCTCATCATGCCGGCTTCCGCCATGGCCGTGCCGTCGGCGCGCTTGAGCTTGACGTCGGGCACTTCGACGGCAATCAGCCTGAGGCCGTCGAGCATCAGTCGTGCCTGTCCCATGGAAACGTCGACATCGACGCCGGCGAGGCCTTCGATTGCGTGCTCGGCCTCGGTTCGCAACCTGTCCTGGCCGATACCGGTGTAGCTCAAGGCCTCTATAGCGATGATTACCAGCAGAGCCAGCGAGCCGAGCACGGCGACTGCCGCAAGCACGCAATGGGCCGCGCGCCTGCGCGCGGCCATGTGACGCCGCGGCACTTCCTGGCCGGCAGCCGACGGCATGGCGCCGAGATCACTGATCTCGCAGCGCCTGAACCGGATTTTCTCGTGCCGGGGCACTTCCTGATCCACGCGATGTCCCGTAGTCGTTTCGGTCGTGGACGAATCCAAGTCCGGCATTATCTAACCTGATATCCTTGCGAGCTCACCCGTAACTTCCAACAAGGGCATCGATGTGTCTGAACTCGAGACTGGCCAACCCGCCCCGCAATTCTCACTGCCGCGCGACGGCGGGGGCATTCTGACGCTTTCCGACTTTGCCGGCAAACCGGTTGTCCTTTATTTTTATCCCAAGGACGATACGAGCGGCTGCACCGCCCAGGCGATCGACTTTACCCAGCTCAAGCCACAGTTCGAGAAGGCCGGTGCCGTCGTCATCGGCATCTCGCCCGACAGCGCCAAGAAACACGACAAATTCAAGGCCAAGCACCAAATTGGCATCGATCTCGTGGCCGACGAGGAGCGAAAAGCGCTTGAAGCCTATGGCGTGTGGACTGAAAAATCGATGTATGGCCGCAAATACATGGGCGTCGAGCGCTCGACCTTCCTGATCGGCGCCGACGGCAAGATTGTGCGGATCTGGCGCAAGGTGAAGGTTCCAGGCCATGCCGCCGAGGTCCTGGAGGCGGTGAAGGCGCTCTAGGCAAGAATTGCAAATTGCGGAACCGATCCCTTTTCCCGGCGTTTCAGTAAAGACGAACTCAACGGGAGAACGAACATGTTCCGCAGCCTCATCCTTTGGATGATTGGTATTCCTATTCCAATCATCATCCTTCTTTGGTTGTTCTTGCGCTGACGAAGGCGATGCTCTGGCGCCATTACCTGGCGACTACCAGATACCGAAACTGCTGAACTTCAGCATTCTCACGTACGCTTTGCCGATATTTGACAGATCGAACAATCCCGCTGCGTTGTTTCGCGGCGGGATTTGCCTTTCCGGCACCCGGCCACCCAAAGCCAGACGTCTGCCGCAAAGCTTTGTTAACCCTAATAATGTGTAATCGGCCCGTCGCTGTCTCGTGATGAGAGTTCGGTCCGGTGAAAGCTGCAAATCAGGCGCCTGTTTTCGGCAGGCGCAAAGAACCCCATACCGTCATCATCGCGCGCGGCAACGAGATCCGCCATTTCACCGTACGCCCGTGGGTAGCGGCGGCGGCCGGTTCCGCCTTTGCCGCCGTCGCCGTTGGCTATCTCCTGGCCACGTCCTATCTTGTACTACGCGATGACCTGATCGGAGCGACGACGGCGCGCCAGGCGCGCATGCAGCACGCTTATGAGGATCGCATTTCCGCCCTTCGCGCACAGGTCGACCGCATCACCAGCCGGCAGTTGCTCGACCAGCAATTGATGGAAACCAAGGTCACGGAGCTTTTGGCGCGCCAGTCACAGCTTAGCCAGCGCCACGGCCGCCTCGGACCGATTCTTGAGCGCGCGGCCGCGAATGCGACCGCACCCTCTACCCCCAGCAAAGCTGCCGACGAACGCGCCGAACTTACCAACAAGACGATCGAACAAACCGGCGCGCTCGCATACGCCGCGGCGGACTCGGCTGCTGCACGCCCTTTTTCGTTCTGGTCGACCAGATCGACCACAGCCGACAGTGAAAGCAGCGCCGATCGCGCCGACAAGCTGTTCGTAACGATCAACAAATCGCTGCGCAGCATCGAGGACGACCAGGTTGAACGAATCGGCATGCTTGCCGAAAACGCTTACCAGACCGCGGGGGCCATCACGGACGCACTCGAGGATGCCGGGCTGCCTGTTGCCGCCGATTTCGGCAAATCGGGTGTTGGCGGCCCGCTGGTGCCCGTGGACAATCCAAAGGCTTTCGACAGCAAGGTCAGGGAGCTCGACGAAGCGCTTGATACACTCGACCGCCTCAAGAACGAGGCGCGCAAGCTGCCGCTGGCCAATCCTGCCGCCGGCCGCTCGATCTCGAGCACGTTCGGCGTCCGCACCGATCCGCTGATCGGCGCGCCCGCGCTTCATTCAGGCATGGATTTCCGCGCCCCCTATGGCGCGTCCGCGCGTGCCACCGCAGCCGGCACGGTCACCAAGGCCGGCTGGAACGGTGGTTATGGCCGCATGGTCGAGATCGACCATGGTGGCGGCTTCACGACGCGTTATGCACATCTGAGCAAGGTGCTGGTGGCGCCGGACCAAAAGGTGGTCGTCGGCGACGAGGTCGGCGAAGTCGGCAGCAGCGGTCGCTCGACCGGCCCACATTTGCACTACGAAGTGCGTCGCGACGGCGAAGCCGTGGACCCGTTGCGCTTCATCAAGGTCGGAAAAAAACTAGGGCAGTATCTCTAGCTCGCATCGAATCGACAATCGCGACGTTTCGCCAATCGATACCGCCGACCGATTCGCCTTTGCCGCGCGACGAGACTTCGCGCTCATGAATCACGCACCAAACTGATTCTGCCGATCGCCATTGATTCGGCGCAGCGGCCCACGAGCACCGTGGCGCTGCGTATGCAGTTGATGCTTTGGCGGTGGTCGAAACCGCGCTCGAAGGCGCTGTCCAGCATATTAATTCGGAGGATTACGAAAAGGACCGAAGCCCTTGAAAAACTGGCGCGAGTGACGGGGCTCGAACCCGCGACCTCCGGCGTGACAGGCCGGCACTCTAACCGACTGAGCTACACCCGCGCTCTGGACGTTGGCGCTGGGCGCCGCGTCGTTGGCGGTGAATTACGGCGTTCGATGGGTAGTGTCAAGCGACATCGAAAAGATAATCGACAATCTTCGTCGTCTATTTTTCGAAGCGCCCAAAACCCGGCTTATCCACTGCCGCACCTGCCCTTGCGGCATGTATTTGAACTTGCAGAGAGAAGACGAACCGCTTATTGCTCCGCGCGGTTGGGGCGATTAGCTCAGTTGGTAGAGCGCTTCGTTTACACCGAAGATGTCGGCGGTTCGAGCCCGTCATCGCCCACCATCCCCTCCTCCCTCCCGAGATCATGCTCTGGCGCTATGTCGCGGCGCCCCGCGCCGTTGCATGGGTTCATGCGTCGACCGAAAACGCCGCCGACGGCACCGGGCGCAGCGATGCAAGTCACACCAGGCCTAAATCTGGACTGCTGACAAAAAATGATGCAGAAAATCGAAGATGAACGCCAAGGCAACCACCGTTTGCTTTCCCTTCATCGGTGACCTTTTTGGTGGGAGTCACCTTTCAGCACTTGGCTTGATCAAAAACCTCGACCACTCGCGTTTTTCTCCGCTCGTTGTACTGCAGATTTCCGATGGGCCCGTCGCCGAGATCTTCAGGCGAGAGGGTGTTCAGTTCGAGACCGCCCCCGCCCAGACGCATCTGGCCCGTGGACAAAAGCGCGACGGCGCAGCTGTCGCCACCGTCGCCCGGACACTTCCAGCCTTTACACGGTTCTTGAAGGCCCGCGACGCGGCGATCGTGCACACAAATGATGGCCGCACCCACATCGCCTGGGGGCTCGCGGCGCGATTCGCGGGCTCCAAGCATCTTTGGCACCATCGCAACGACTCATCGTCATTCGGCCTGCGCCGCGTTGCACCCTGGCTTTCCCACCATGTGGTGGCGGTATCGAAGTTTGCCTCGCCTCGCCCTGCGCTGATTTCGGCCGCAGGCAAATGCAGCGTCGTTCACAGCCCCTTCGACGTGAACATGTCGGCGGGGATGGAGCGGTCGGAGGCCCGAAGCAAGGTGCTTGCCGAAATTGGAGTCCCAGCCGAGACGCAGCTTTTCGGCTACGTCGGCACTTTGGTCGAGCGCAAACGGCCGGTTCTGTTTGTCGAGGCTCTAGCAGCAATGAAGCGAATGGCCCCCGACATGAAGCTGGCAGGCTTGCTGCTCGGCAATTCGCTCAATGGCCTCGACGACCAGGCGAAATCGCGTGCCGAAGCACTCGGTATCGCCGAACACATCCACTTCCTGGGCTTTCGCTATCCCGTCGAGCCTTGGGTCGCGGCACTTGACGCGCTTTTGGTGACGGCCGTGGATGAGCCGTTGGGAAGGACCATTGTCGAAGCGATGCTGCTGGGCACTCCGGTCGTCGCCGCTGACTCGGGCGGCAATCCGGAAGCGATCGAAGATGGCGAAACCGGGTTGCTGGTTCGCCCCGACGAGCCCGATGAGTTTGCCAAGGCGGGCTTGAAGCTTGTTCGAGAGCCGTCGATGCGGCGGCACATCGTCGAAACGGCCCGCAGCAATGCACGTGCGCGTTTCAGCGTCGAGCGACATGTGCGCGAGATCACTCGGGTCCACAAAACGGCTTGCGGAACTCTACTGCCAGTCACTTGATCTGGAAGGAGCGGCCGACCTGGCGGCACCGCGTTTCATGACCGTGCGCTTCGGCAACGTGCTTGGTTCGAGTGGATCGCTGATCCCGCTGTTCAAGCGGCAACTTGCGCATGGCGGGCCGTTGACTGTCACGCACCCGGAGATGATGCGGTTTTTCATGACCATTCGCGAAGCCGTCGAACTGACGCTTCAGGCTTCGGCCTATGGCCTCGAAAAGAAGCTCGGCAGTGGCGAAATCTTCGTTCTCGACATGGGCGAGCCAATCAAGATCATCGACATCGCCAGGCGGATGATCCGCCTGGCCGGCTTTGTACCCGATCAGGACGTGCACATTCAGATCGTTGGCTGCCGCCCAGGAGAAAAGCTGTTCGAAGAGCTTTTTGACGTCACCGAAAAGCGGGTCAACCCGCCCGTCCCTGGTGTCATGGGAGCGGTGCCGACGCCGGTACCGCTGGCCGTACTCTACGAAGGCTTCGAGCGCCTACGATCGGCGGCGCTGGAAGGCGACGCCAAGTCTGCTTCTGAAACGATGAGTTTCATCCTGTCGCAGAGCACCGGACGTAACAACGGGCTGTCGTCATGAGCCACTTGCAGCCCTCCCCCACGACCATGCCGCAATCCCAACACAACATCAGACAAAGCCATCTCGACCGCTTGGAAGCCGAGGCCATCCACATCTTCAGGGAAGTCGCAGC
The DNA here is from genome assembly GCF_003148805.1 of Aminobacter sp. AP02. GTDB lineage: Bacteria > Pseudomonadota > Alphaproteobacteria > Rhizobiales > Rhizobiaceae > Aminobacter. Next base: position 94,696 of record NZ_QGGX01000012.1, on the reverse strand, counting down.
GACGTTTTCGAAGCCAGTGATGCTTTATTCGGTGGGCAAGGATTCTTCGGTCCTGCTGCATTTGGCGATGAAGGCCTTCTACCCCGCCAAGCCACCGTTTCCGTTCCTCCATGTCGACACGACTTGGAAGTTTCGCGAAATGATCGCTTTCCGCGATGCCATGATGACCCTTCACGGCTTCGATCTTCTGGTGCACATCAACGAAGATGGCGTGCGCGAAGGTATCAACCCCTTCGTTCACGGTTCCAACACCCATACGCATGTGATGAAGACCGTTGCGCTGAGACAAGCGCTCGACAAATACGGTTTTGATGCGGCTTTCGGCGGTGCCCGGCGCGACGAGGAAAAATCCCGCTCCAAGGAGCGCATCTTCTCCTTCCGTAACGCCAATCATGCCTGGGACCCCAAGAACCAGCGCCCGGAAATGTGGAAAATCTACAACACGCGCGTCGCGGCAGGTGAATCGATCCGCGTCTTTCCGCTGTCGAATTGGACTGAGCTCGATATCTGGCAATACATCCTGCTGGAAGAAATTCCGATTGTGCCGCTCTACTTCGCCAAGTTGCGTCCCGTCGTCGAGCGTGCCGGCATGCTTATCCTGCGCGACGACGAGCGGATGGAATTGCTGCCAGGCGAGGCCGTCGAGGACCGCCTCGTTCGCTTCCGAACCCTCGGCTGCTATCCGCTGACCGGCGCCATTGAATCGGATGCTTGCGACCTTCAAGCGATCGTCAGGGAAATGCTCACCGCTCGGACTTCCGAGCGACAGGGCCGTGTCATCGACAAGGATGAGGCCGGCTCCATGGAAAAGAAGAAGCGCGAGGGCTACTTCTGATGACGAGGCACGACCTTCCCGTTTCCGCCGCTTTATTCGACTATGGCGATTTCATAGCGGACCAAAACGAAAAATCGTTGCTGAGGTTCCTGACCTGCGGTTCAGTCGATGACGGCAAGTCGACGCTGATCGGCCGCCTGCTCTACGACACCAAACTGATTTTCGAGGACCAGCTTGCAGCACTGGAAAGGGATTCCAGCAAACATGGAACCAATGGTGCCGACATCGACTTCGCGCTTCTGGTCGATGGGCTGGAGGCCGAGCGCGAGCAAGGCATCACCATCGACGTTGCCTATCGCTTCTTCTCGACCCCGAAGCGCAAGTTCATCGTCGCCGACACGCCCGGCCACGAGCAGTACACCCGCAACATGGCCACCGGCGCTTCGACAGCCGACCTCGCCATTGTACTGGTCGATGCGCGCCGAGGCATTTTGCAGCAGACCCGCCGCCATTCGATCATTGCCTCCCTGCTCGGCATCCGTCACATCGCGCTTGCCGTGAACAAGATCGACCTGGTCGATTTTGACCGTCAGGTTTTCGAACGTATTTCGGCCGAATATCTCGGTTTTGCATCAGGTCTCAGCTTCGCGTCGGTCGAGCCCATACCGATGTCGGCGCGCCATGGCGACAACGTCACCCGACGCTCGGATGACATGCGCTGGTATCCGGGCCCTACGCTGCTCGAACACCTCGAGGCGGCCGCGATAGACTGCGACACAGCCGACAAGCCGTTCCGCCTCCCCGTTCAGTATGTGAACCGGCCCAACCAGGATTTTCGCGGTTTCTCGGGCACCATCGCGTCTGGGCTTGTCACCACGGGCCAGACATTGGTCGCGACCAAATCCGGACGCCGCTCGCGTGTGAAACGGGTTCTCGTTGGTGCAACCGATAGTCCGCTTGCTGTCGCCGGCCAGTCAGTGACCCTCTTGCTGGAAGACGAGATCGAGATCTCGCGTGGCGACGTGCTGTCAGCGGCCGACGCCCGACCCGAACTCGCCGACCAGTTCCAGGCAACGATCGTCTGGTTCGACGACAAGCCCCTGTTGCCCGGCCGGCCGTACATCCTGCGCACGGAGACAGATCAGGCTGGGGTGACCGTGACCGCACTCAAGCACCGGATCAATGTCGCGAGCTTCGCCAAGGAAGCCGCCGCATGCCTCGACATGAACGAGATCGGCGTATGCGATCTGTCGACCCAGGTGCCAATCGCTTTCGACCGCTACGGCGACAATCGCGTCACCGGCGCGTTCATCCTGGTCGACCGCATGACCAACGCCACAGTGGGCGCAGGCATGATCAGCCACCCCTTGAGGCGGGCCCGCAACATTCACTGGCAGAAGCTCGACGTCGACCGCCGCCAGCACGCGGCTCAGAAGCATCAGAAGCCGGTCGTGCTCTGGTTCACCGGCCTGTCGGGTTCGGGCAAGTCGACAATTGCCAACCTGCTCGAGAAAAAACTGAATGCGGCAGGCCGCCACACCTACCTGCTCGACGGCGACAACATCCGCCACGGACTGAACCGGGATCTGGGTTTCACCGACGAGGACCGTGTTGAAAACATTCGTCGCGTGGTCGAAGTGGCCCGACTGATGGCCGACGCGGGGCTCATCGTGCTCGTTTCTTTCATTTCGCCATTCCGCGCCGAGCGTCAGATGGCGCGTGAACGGATGCAAGAGGGCGAGTTCGTCGAAATATTCGTCGACACGCCATTCGAGGAATGCGCAAGGCGCGATCCGAAGGGGCTCTATGCGCAAGCGCTCAATGGCGCGATCAAAAACTTCACCGGTCTCGATTCGCCCTATGAGGCGCCGGAACAGCCTGAGCTACATCTACAAACACTCGGCAAGGACGCCGAGGAGATGGTTGACGAGTTGGATCGCTGGCTCAACCAAAACTACATCGTCGCCGATCCTGCCTGATAATCCTCCCGCAGATGCGCACGTTTGTCGTCGATCGTCCGGTCGGACGCGCTGCCGACGATGGTCGGCGTCTGCTTACTGATGCAAGACATCCTCTTACCTATCGTCACTTCCACATCCTTGTGCAGTATGTGGATTTTCTTGTCGCTGCAGGCCAAAAGCTGCGAACCACTGTGCATGGTCTTGGCGGGTGACAGGCGATAGGATGTTGAACTTCGATCCATCTGGTCATCCGATAAGGCCAAGCGGAAACCAACAAGGACAAGATGCGGGATACATCAGGGGTGAGCAGAGAAAGTCCGGCGGGGCGTCATGCGATCAGCGCGGACTTGATCGCGGTACTTGTCGCTGCCCCGAATGGCAGCCCGATGGTGCTGACGATCAAGAACGCGACCGCCCTGCCCTCCGGGCCGTTCGAACTCGGCCACAGGTCTCTGCAATCGGGCCTGCGCGACTGGGTCGAACAGCAGACTGGCCATCCGCTCGGCTATATCGAGCAACTCTACACTTTCGCCGACCGTGACCGCAGCAGCGACGAAATGGCCAACCGAGTAATCTCGATCAGCTATCTTGGCCTGACGCGCGAGGAGCCGGCGCATGGCACGCCGCCCGGCAGCTGGCGCAGCTGGTACGAGTTCTTCCCATGGGAAGACCACCGCGCCGGCGCGCCTGAAATCATCCAGGACATCATCGTGCCGCGGCTACGCCAATGGGCCGACGGGGCCGGCCAGCAGGACATGCGCCAAAACCGCCTACGGCGCGCCGCGAGCGCCTTTGGCTTCGACGACCGTCAATGGAACGAAGAGCTCGTTCTCCAGCGCTACGAATTGCTCTACGAAGCCGATCTTGTCGAAGAAGCCGTTCGAGCGAAGGGCACCGGCGAGGCGTCTGCCGTCCCGAGCCGCTCGATGAGTGGCGACCACCGCCGCATCCTTGCCACTGGCATCGCCCGTCTCAGGACCAAGATCAAATACCGGCCCGTGGTTTTCGAACTGATGCCACCCGAATTTACGTTACTGCAGTTGCAGCGTGCGGTGGAGGCGCTTGCAGGGCTCACCGTCCACAAGCAGAATTTTCGACGCCTGATCGAGCAGCAGGACCTGGTTGAAGAGACCGGCCAGATGAGCTCTGACACTGGGGGGCGGCCGGCGAAACTGTTCCGCTTCCGCCACGCCGTTCTCGACGAGCGGACTGTCGCAGGAACCAAATAGCCAAAATCGAGCTTGACAGACCTTATGCTCATGATAAGCATATATCCTTATTATACTCATCCAGAGCATAATAAGGATGGCAAATGTCCGGCATCTCTCTCTCCGCCGCCTCGCTCTACAACCGTGTCCAGCGCGTCATCCCGGCAATCGAGTGGCCGGCATTTTGCCAAGACATCGACGCTATCCTGAGGCTCAAACGTGAGCGCAACGCGGTCATCCTGGCGCACAACTACCAGACGCCCGAGATATTCCACTGCGTGGCCGACATCGTTGGCGACAGCCTGGCACTCGCCCGCAAGGCGATGGAGGTCGAGGCCGACGTGATCGTGCTCGCCGGCGTGCATTTCATGGCCGAGACCGCCAAACTGCTGAACCCGTCCAAGACGGTGCTGATCCCCGACATGGGCGCCGGCTGCTCGCTGGCCGATTCGATCACGCCCGAGGACATCCGCCTGCTGCGCCAGCGCTATCCCGGCGTGCCCGTCGTTACCTACGTCAACACCTCGGCCGCGGTGAAGGCGGAATCGGATATCTGCTGCACGTCGGGCAATGCCAAGGCGGTCGTGGAATCGCTGGGCGTGCCGCGCGTGCTGATGCTGCCGGACGAATATCTGGCGCAGAACATCGCAACCCAGACCGACGTTGAGATCATCGCCTGGAAGGGCCACTGCGAGGTGCATGAGCGCTTCACACCCGAAGACATCCGCGAAATGCGGGCGGCGCATCCCGGCGTCACCGTGCTGGCTCACCCCGAATGCCCGCCCGACGTCGTTGCCGAGGCTGATTTCGCAGGATCGACAGCTGCCATGTCCGACTATGTCGGCGCGAACAAACCGTCGCGGGTCGTGCTGGTGACCGAATGCTCGATGAGCGACAACGTCGCGGTCGAGCACCCCGATGTCGAGTTCGTCCGCCCCTGCAATCTGTGCCCGCATATGAAGCGGATCACGCTTGGCAACATCCGGGAGGCTCTGGAACTAGACAAGCACGCCGTGACCATCAACCCTGCCATTGCCGCCCGCGCCCGTCTGGCGGTCGAGCGGATGCTCTCGGTATGAGCGATCTCCGCGACCTGGCGGGTCGCCCTGTCATCATCGGCGGCGGCGTGGCGGGGCTGATGACGGCACTCGAACTGGCGCCGGAGCCAGTGGTGCTATTGTCTGCCGCTCCGCTGGGCAGCGGAGCATCGAGTGCGCTCGCCCAGGGCGGGCTCGCCGCAAGTGTCGGACTGGACGACAGTCCCGCGCGGCACGTTGCCGATACGCTGGCTGCCGGCGACGGGCTGTGCGACGAAGCAGTAGTCAAGCGCATCGTCGAAGCGGCGCCGGAGGCAATCGAGAAGCTGGAGCGCCTCGGCGTTGTCTTCGATAGAACGCCCGGTGGCCGGCTTCATCTCGGGCTGGAGGCAGCTCACGGCCGCCGCCGCATCGTCCATGCGGCGGGTGCTGCGACCGGAAGCGAGCTGATGCGCGCGTTGATGGCTGCGGTTCGCGTCACGCCTTCCATCACGATTGTCGAAGGGTTCGAGGCGCGACGGCTTGTGGTCGAGGACGGAGCCATTGCAGGCGTCCTCGCCGAAGGCCGCACCGAACATGTCACGCTGGCAACCGCCAGTGTGGTGCTCGCCACAGGCGGTGTTGGCGAATTGTTCCAAGATACCACCAACCCGCTTGGCTGCTTCGGCCAGGGCCTGGCGCTTGCCGCACGCGCCGGGGCTGAACTCGCCGACCTCGAATTCGTGCAGTTTCATCCGACCGCGCTCGATGGAGCGCAGCGCCCGATGCCCTTGATCAGCGAGGCGGTGCGCGGCGAAGGCGCTGTGCTGATCGACGAGGCCGGCCGACGTTTTCTCGCCGACCTGCCAGGTGCCGAACTTGCCACCCGCGATGCTGTGGCGCGCGGCGTTTTCCGCCACCTCGCACGTGGGCATCGCGTTTTTATTGATGCAAGGCAATGCATCGGCCAAGCCTTCGCGAGCCGCTTCCCGGCCATCGAAGCATTCTGCCGCGAAGCAGGTATAGACCCGGAGATCCAGCCCATTCCGGTACGCCCGGCTGCACATTACCACATGGGTGGTGTGGCCGTGGATGCCGAGGGCCGTAGTTCGGTGTTTGGCCTGTGGGCCTGCGGCGAAGTCGCCTCGACCGGGCTGCACGGTGCCAACCGGCTTGCCAGCAACTCCCTGACCGAGGCCGTGGTAACCGCAAGCTGGGCCGCAAAGAGCGTAGGAGGCGCGACCGCCGGCAGCCGGAAAATCCCAGCGGAAACCACTATGCCCGCGCGTTCCGATCCAACGCTTGCACGCAACATCGTCTCGCATGCCATGGGTATCCTGCGCGATGGCGACGGCCTGCGAAACGCGGCGGCCGCCTTCCGGCCGCTTGCTGCGGGAAGTTCCGCTGCCGCGGATCCGGCAGTAGTGGGGTTGATGATGGTTGTCTCGGCGCTTCACCGCAAGGAGAGCCGTGGCGCGCATTGCCGGACGGATTTCCCGCTCCGCGACGTCGTCGCACGACGGTCGAAAGTCACCCTCGGTTCTATCCTCGAAACGGCTGCCGAACTCGATGCCACCCCGCTTGCCCGGAGCGCCTGAAATGAACCTGCCCCCCCTGCCCCAGATCATGCTGGAACCGCTGGTTCGTGCCGCCTTGCTCGAAGATCTCGGACGCGCCGGCGACCTGACCACCGATTCCATCGTTCCAGCCGACCTGCGCGCGACAGTTGTGCTCGCGGCGCGTCAGCCGGGCATCGTTGCCGGGCTCGATCTTGCCGCCCTTGCCTTCCGTCTGATCGATCCAGCCATTGAGATCAAAGTTGCAAAACCCGACGGCTCAGCAATCGCCGCAGGCGAGACAATCGCCACGTTGAGCGGCCCCGCACGCGGGCTTCTGACAGCCGAGCGCGTCGCGCTCAACTTCCTGTGCCATCTCAGCGGCATCGCCAGCGCGACGGCTGCAATTGTCAACGCCGCGCGCCATCACAAGGCGAGCATCGTGTGCACGCGCAAGACCACGCCTGGCCTGCGCGCGCTCGAAAAATATGCCGTGCGCTGCGGCGGTGGCTCCAATCACCGCTTCGGCCTCGATGACGCCGTGCTGATCAAGGACAACCACATCGCCATCGCAGGTGGCGTCCGCCCAGCGATCGAGCGCGCCAAGGCCGGCGTCGGTCATCTGGTGAAGATCGAGGTCGAGGTCGATACGCTGGACCAGTTGGCCGAAGCACTGGCGCTCGGCGTCGACGCGGTCCTGCTCGACAACATGACCACCGAACAGCTTTCGCGCGCGGTAAAAATGGTCGGCGGGCGCGCCATCACCGAGGCATCCGGCGGTGTTACGCCAGCCACCGCACCGGCAATCGCCGCCACAGGTGTCGACCTGATTTCGATTGGCTGGCTGACCCACAGCGCTCCGATCCTGGACATTGGGCTGGACACGGTCGGCTGATCAAGGCAATGGTCCCGCCCCGGGTGGGGAAGCAACGTTGGCATGGAGATCGCATGACCGCCGAAATGCACTTGAACGGCACCTCGCAACAGTTCAACGCCATGCGCTCGGCCTGGACGCTTGAAGAGGCGCGAGCAATCTATGATTCGCCCTTCAACGACCTTCTCTTCCGTGCCCAGACGGTCCATCGCCAGAATTTCGAGCCCAATCGCGTCCAGCTTTCGCGCTTGCTTTCGATCAAGACCGGCGGCTGCCCCGAGGATTGCGGCTATTGCAGCCAGTCGTCGCGCCATGAATCCGGCCTCAAGGCCTCGAAGCTGATGGAAGTGCAGCGCGTGCTGGCCGAGGCCAAGAAGGCCAAGGACGCCGGTGCTACCCGCTACTGCATGGGTGCTGCCTGGCGCAGCCCCAAGGAACGCGACATGGATGCGGTCGTCGCCATGATCGAGGGCGTCAAGGACATGGGCATGGAGACCTGCATGACGCTCGGCATGCTCGATCTCGGCCAGGCGCAGCGGCTGAAAGAAGCCGGCCTCGACTACTACAACCACAACATCGACACCTCAGAGCGCTACTACAACGAGATCATCACCACACGCACCTTCGCCGACCGGCTGGACACGCTGGCCAATGTCCGCGACAGCGGCATCAAGGTCTGCTGCGGCGGCATCGTCGGCATGGGCGAGGAAAAGGCCGACCGCGTCGACATGCTGGTGACGCTGGCGAACCTGCCCGAGCATCCCGACTCGGTGCCGATCAACATGCTGATCCCGATCGAGGGCACACCGCTGGGCGAAGCCGAGCCGATCGAGCCGATCGAATTCGTCCGCACCATCGCCCTTGCCCGCATCATGATGCCGAAGTCGCATGTGCGCCTTTCGGCCGGGCGTACGGCGATGAGCGACGAGATGCAGGCGTTGTGCTTCTTTGCCGGCGCCAACTCGATCTTCGTCGGCGACACGCTTCTGACTGCCGAAAACCCCGGGGAAGACAAGGACACAGCGCTGTTCCGCCGTCTCGGCATCCAGCCGATGGAGCGCGGCGAGTAGTGAGCGACCGGGCCCTGCTCGACCGCTACGAGGCCAGCCTGCGCGGGCTGGCCCGCAAGAGCCGGCTGCGGTCGCTCAGCGGTCGCGCCGGGCTCGATTTCGCTTCGAACGACTATCTCGGCCTGGCGGGCAACCGGCGCATGGCTGAAGCGGTCGCGACAGCGCTTGCCAACGGAACCCCTGTCGGCGCCACCGGCTCGCGCCTGCTACGCGGCAATGACCCACACCACGAGGCGCTGGAGGAGAAGGCAGCTAGGTTCTTCGGTGCCGAGCGGGCGCTGTTTTTCGGTGGCGGTTATGTCGCCAATTTCGCCGTGCTTACCACCTTGCCGCAAAAGGGCGACCTGATCGTTCTGGATGAACTGATCCATGCCAGCGCCCATGAAGGCGCGCGCGCCGGCCGTGCCGAGGTGGTGGAAGTCAAGCATAATGATGCTGATGCGGTGGACGACGCTATCAAGACCTGGCGCGCCGGCGGCGGCATCGGTCGTGCATGGATCGTTGCCGAAAGCCTCTACAGCATGGATGGCGACCGAGCCCCGCTGGCCGAGTTGATGGCCGTTGCCGACCGGCACGACGCTTTCCTGTTCGTCGACGAGGCGCATGCCACCGGCGTCTACGGGCCTCAGGGGCGCGGGTTGGCGCATTACCTCCAAGGCCGCGACAATGTCGTGGTGCTGCACACTTGCGGCAAGGCACTGGGCGGTTCGGGCGCACTGGTCACAGCGCCAGCAACGCTCGCCGACTACATCGTCAACCGCTGCCGGCCCTTCATCTATGCCACGGCACCTTCGCCGCTGATGGCGGTCGCGGCGATGGAGGCGCTCGACATGCTCGCCGACGAGCCTGAACGCCGCGCAAAGCTCGCGGCGCTCGTCACATTGGCCGGAACTGGGACCGAGGCAATCGGCCTCAAGCCGAGCGGCACCCAGATCCTGCCACTCATCGTCGGCGACAACGGCCGCGCCATGGCTCTGGCCGAAGCACTTCAACAACGCGGCTTCGACGTACGCGGTATCCGCCCGCCGACCGTGCCCGAGGGCACCGCGCGGCTAAGGATCTCGCTCACGCTGAATGTCGGTGAAGCGGATGTTTCGGCGCTGTTCGAAGCGCTCGCAGAGGAATGGAAGCGATGAGCAACGCCATCGTCGTTACAGGCACCGATACCGGCATCGGCAAAACAGTGTTTGCTGCGGGGCTTACCGTGCTGCTCGACGGCACTTACTGGAAGCCGGTGCAGTCTGGCATCGAGGAAGAGACCGACAGCGCGATCGTCACCCGCCTCGCCGGCTTGCCGGCCGAACGCGTTCTGCCGGAAGCTTGGCTGCTGAACGAGCCCTTGTCGCCGCACCGCGCCGCCGAACTCGACGGCGTCGAGATCGATGCCGACGCGTTGACCCTGCCCACCACCGACCGTCCGCTGGTCGTCGAGGGGGCCGGCGGGCTGATGGTGCCGGTCAACCGGCGCACGCTCTACATCGACATTTTTGCGCGGTGGCGAGCGCCAGTCGTGTTGTGCGCCCGAACCGGGCTCGGCACGATCAACCACACCTTGCTTTCCATCGAGGCGCTGCGCAGGCGTTCAGTACCGCTGCTCGGTGTCGCCTTCATCGGCGACGAAAACGCCGACACCCAGCGTACCATCGCCGAAATGGGCGAGGTGCGCGTGCTCGGCCGCCTGCCCCGGCTCGACCCGCTGACGTCGACTTCGCTTCTTAGGGCCATGCAGGCGTCATTCGACACTGCCTATTTCCTGGAGGCCAGGACATGAGCCGTTCCGCCGTCTGGCACCCATTTACCCAGCACGCTACCGAACCCGTGCCGCCGACCATAGCACGCACCGACGGCGCTTATGTCGAAACGGCTGAAGGCAAGCGCATCCTCGACGCGATCTCGTCCTGGTGGGTCATCACCCATGGACACCGCACGCCCAGAATTGTCGAGGCGATCCGCACCGCCACCGAAACGCTCGATCAGGTGATCTTCGCCGGGCTGACGCACGAGCCAGCCGAGCAGTTGGCCTCGGCACTCGTCGAGATAGCGCCCGCGGGGCTCGACTGGGTATTCTATTCCGACAGCGGTTCGACCAGCGTCGAGGTGGCACTGAAGATGGCACTCGGCTTCCACCGCAACAACGGAGCTGCCCGCTCGCGCATCGTCGTCATGGAACACAGCTATCACGGCGACACCATCGGCACGATGAGCGTCGGTGCGCGCGGCGTGTTCAACGCTGCCTACGATCCGCTGCTGTTTGAGGTCGACACTATTCCCTTCCCGGCCCCTGGCCACGAGCAGGAAACGCTCAACCGGTTCGAGGCGCTGACCCGAGATGGAAAGGCGGCGGCGCTGATACTGGAACCGCTGGTACTCGGCGCCGGTGGCATGCTGATGTATCCGGCCTGGGTGCTGACCGAACTCAAGCGGATCGCCGAGAATTCAAGCACGCTGCTCATCGCCGATGAAGTGATGACCGGCTGGGGCCGCACCGGCACGATGTTCGCCTGCGAGCGAGCGGGCATTGCGCCCGACATCTTGTGCACGTCCAAGGGCCTGACCGGCGGTTCGGTGCCGCTGGCGGCGACCCTGGCGACAGACGCGATCTTCCAGGCGCATTTCTCGACCGACCGCGCCAAGACTTTCTTCCACTCCAGTTCCTACACAGCGAACCCCATCGCCTGCGCCGCGGCGCTTGCCAATGTGTCGATATGGCGTGACGAGCCGGTGGCCGAGCGGGTGACAGAACTGTCGCGGATGCAGGCGGAGAAGATCGCGCGCTTCGACGGCGATGCACGCTTCGAAAACGTGCGCAGCACCGGCACCATTGCGGCTATAGACCTGCGCGTCGGCAAGGCGGGCTATCTCGCCGAAGTCGGGCCGAAGTTGCGGGCATTTTTCCTCGAACGCGGCCTGCTGGTCCGGCCACTCGGCAATGTCATCTATGTGCTGCCGCCCTATTGCGTGACCTCCGGCGAACTCGACCGACTCTACGACGCCGTCGACGAAGCAGCCGAACTGGTGGGACGCCCGGCGTGAATCGTTCGGCGCGCATCCTCGGTTTCGGCCACCACGTTCCCTCGCGAAAGGTACCGAACGCCGAGATCGAGACCAGTCTCGGACTGGATGACGGCTGGATCGAAGGACGGACGGGTATCCGCTCGCGTTACTGGGCTGAGCCCCAGGACACGCTGTCGGGACTTGCGGCCAAGGCCGGCGACATGGCGCTCCGAGCCGCCGGCATCGACCGTTGCGGAGTTGGTCTTTTGCTGCTCGCCACCTCGACCCCCGACCATCTCTTGCCGCCGAGCGCGCCGCTTGTGGCGCACCGGCTTGCCCTCACCGCTGCCGGCGGTGTTGACCTTGCCGGCGCTTGCGCCGGTTTCATCTATGCGCTGACCTTCGCCGATGGTTTCGTGCGCCTGCACAACAAGCCGGCGCTCGTCATTGCCGCCAACATCCTGAGCCGCCGCATCAACCCGGCCGACCGAGCAAGCGCTGTGCTGTTCGCCGACGCGGCGGGTGCAGTCATGCTGGGTCCCTCGAACGATCCCGTTCAGGGTATTCTCGGCGCTTCGGTGGCTTCGGAGGGTGCGGGCTACGGACTGATCCAGATCCCTGCCGGCGGCAGCAGCCGCCCCTTCGCCGACGAACTGGACATCGCCGAGACTCGCATGACAATCGCCAATGGCCGCGAGGTTTTCGTCAAGGCCGTCGAGATGATGAGCCGGTGTTCTGAGGAAGCTCTGGCGACGGCGAACGTCAGCGCCGCTGAAATCGCCCGCTTCGTGCCGCATCAGGCCAATGCCCGCATCTTCAACGCCGTCGGCAAGTCGCTCGGCATCGCCGACGACCGTATCGTCAAGACGATCGCCGACTACGGAAATTCGTCAGCCGCGACGATCCCTCTGTCGTTGTCGGTCGCGCATGCGGCTCGGCCGTTCCAGCAGGGCGAAAAGCTCTTGCTGGCCGCCGCCGGCGCGGGCCTCACCGGCGGGGCGCTGGTGATTGGAATGTAGGAATACGACGCCGTCCGGCGTAACGGGAGGAAACGAATGCGCAAGATTGTCGCGGGCAAGCTGCATGGCATCCACGTCACCGAAGCCAATCTCGAGTATCACGGCTCGATCACGCTCGACCCCGACCATTGCGAGGAAGCCGGCATCCTACCGATGGAGTTCGTCGAGATCTGGAACAAAAGTTCCGGCGCGCGGATTTCGACCTATGTGATCCTGGGCGAGCGCGGTTCGCGCTGCTGCATCCTCAATGGCGCTGCCGCCCGCACCTGCCAGGCCGGCGACCAAGTCATCATCTGCAATTCGGTCTATGTGAACGAGAGCGAGATCACCACGCTCAAGCCGCGCGTGCTGACCTTCGACAAGGACAACCGCATTGCTGAGCGGCTGACCTATTCGGTCGACCGCGACCAATTCGGTCGCTACAACTTCTCGATCCTGGACGAAACCAGCGCGCGGCTTGCGATCCCCGCGCTGGTGAGCAGTCACTGACTGCGGCAGGCCTTGGCCTGAAGTGCTTAGCCGCGCTCGAGGTGCTCGACAGCGAGGAAGGCGGTCTTGGCTGCCAGCGACAGCTGGTTTGCCGCCTCAATGCGAGCCGGCGTGTAGAAATGCTCTTCGTGCAGCATGTTGACGGTGCCGACGAGCTTGTCGCCGACGAAGACCGGCCAGTTGAGCACCGAGCCACAGCCGAGCGACCAGATCGTCTCATGATCTGGGAACACGTCGGCAATGTCCTTGATCGTGTTGGCGACGAAGGGCTTGCGCTCGACATGGATCTTGTCAAACCAATGCGTGCGGTTGATCGGCTTGGTGCCGGAAACCGGATATGCGTCCGGGTGGCTGGTGTAGGTGCGGCCCGAGCGCTCATTGGCCCAATCGAGCTTCATGACCGTGAACAGCTTGGCGCCGACAACGACGTCGGCCAGCGCCTGAAGCGCCTTCCACACGCCCTCGACTTCGGTGGTGGTCGCAATGGCGGCATCGAAGGCGGCGAGCGCCTCGGCGAAATTGGTTTCTGTCATGACTTACCTCTATTTCAGTTCTGGAGATGAGCCGCGCTGAACTTGGTGAGTTCGCGCGAATAGGGATCGACAAGCGCGCCGCGCTTGAGCTGGTCGACGTCGGCGATCTCGACGACACGGCCATGGCGCATGACGGCAAGACGGTCGCACAGGAACGAGACGACAGGCAGATTGTGGGTGACCATCAGATAGGTCAGCCCCTGCTCGCGGCGCAGGCGCTTGAGCAGGTTGAGAATTTCCGCCTGCACCGACACGTCGAGCGCCGAGGTCGGCTCGTCGAGCAGAAGCATCTGGGGCTTGAGGATCAGGGCGCGCGCGATGGCTACGCGCTGGCGCTGGCCGCCAGAGAGCTGGTGCGGAAAACGAAAGCGGAAGCGGCGGTCGAGGCCGACCGATTGCATGACTTCGTCGACGCGCGCGCCGCTGTCGCCAATGCCGTGGATGGCAAGCGGCTCACTGAGCGTGGCGTCGACAGTCTTGCGCGGATGCAGCGATCCGTAAGGGTCCTGGAACACCATCTGGCACTGCTTGGCGAAACCACGGTCGATGCCATGGCTGCGCGGCGCACCGAAGACCGAGATGGAGCCGGTCCAGCTCTTGGCCATGCCGGCAATCGCCTTGAGCACGGTGGTCTTGCCTGAACCACTCTCGCCGACCAAAGCGAAGCTCTCGCCCTCGGCGACATTGAAGCCGATGCCGTGGGTGACCTTCGAGTCGCCGTAGGAGATGTCGAGATTGTCGATCGCCAGCGCGTTCATGTCGAAGCCCCAGTACGTTCAAGGACAGGAAGTTCGTCGCGGCTTTCGTCGATGCGCGGGATCGAGGCGAGCAGGCCGCGCGTATATGGATGCTTGGCGTTCTTGAGCTCGCCGGCATCGCATTCCTCGACCACTTCGCCGCTGCGCATCACCAGGATACGGTCGCAATAGGCCGAGACGAGGTCAAGGTCGTGGCTGATCAGGATCAGGCCCATGCCCTTGCGCTTGACCAGATCGTCGATGATCTCGAGCACCTGGGCCTGGACCGAGACGTCGAGCGCCGAGGTCGGCTCATCGGCGATCAGGAGGTCCGGTTCGGGGATGAGCATCATGGCGATCATGACGCGCTGACCCATGCCGCCCGACACTTCGTGCGGATAGAGCCCGAGCACACGTTCCGGATCGTTGATGCGCACGGCTTCGAGCATGGCAAGCGTACGGCTGCGGATGTCGCTGCGCGCAAGCTTCTGATGGGTCAGGAGCGCCTCGGCGATCTGGTCGCCGATGGTCATGACTGGGTTCAGCGAGAACTTCGGATCCTGCATGACCATCGAGATGCGGGCGCCGCGGATGGCACGCATCTGCCTTTCGGACAGCGACAGCAGATCGGTGCCGTTGAAGGTCATTTCATCAGCAGTGACCTGGCCGGGCGAACGGATAAGCCGCAGGATCGAGCGACCAGTCATCGACTTGCCCGAGCCGCTTTCGCCGACGATGCCAAGCCGTTCGCGGCCAAGCGTCAGCGACAGGCCCTTGACCACGTCGACCGGGCCGCGCGCCGTGGGGAACGTGACCTTCAGATTGCGGATTTCAAGCAGCGCGTTCATTGCCGATCTCCATGCTTGGGATCAAGCACATCGCGCAGTCCGTCACCGAGGAAGCAGAAGCCGAGGCTGACGATGACGATGGCAAAGCCAGGCATGGTCGCAACCCACCACTGGTCGAGGATGAACGAGCGGCCGCGCGAGATCATGGCGCCCCACTCCGGCAACGGTGGCTGTGCGCCAAGACCGATGAAGCCGAGGCCCGCAGCGGTCAGGATGATGCCAGCCATATCGAGGGTGACGCGGATGATCATCGACGACGTGCACAGCGGTAGGATGTGGTTGACGATGACGCGGAAGGATGAGGCACCTTGAAGCTCGACCGCCGCTACGAACTCGGAATTGCGGATCGTCAGCGTCTCGGCCCTGGCAATGCGGGCATAACCCGGCCAGGTGGCAATCGCGATGGCGATGATGGCGTTCTGGATGCCGGGTCCGAGGGCAGCCACGAAGGCCAGCGCCAGGATCAGCTTGGGCATCGACAGGAAGATGTCGGTGATGCCCATCAGGATACGGTCTGTCCAGCCGCCGAAATAGCCGGCAACGGCACCGACGATCAGCCCGACGGGTGCCGCGAGCACAGCCACCAGCGCCACGATCATCAGCGTGATACGCGCACCGTAGACGACACGGCTCCAGATGTCGCGGCCGAGTTCGTCGGTCCCCATCCAGTTGTCCCAGCTCGGTGGCTTGAGCCGCATGGCGAGATCCTGACCGATCGGCGAATGGGTCGCGATCCATGGCGCAAACAGCGCCACCAGGATGAGCGTCAGCACGATGATCGCGCCGACCATGGCCAAGGGATTGCGCGCAAGGGCATGGCTCAGGCGATAGCTGCGGCCGAGCCGTGCCTGCAGGCGTGAGGACGGGGAATCGTCGAGAAGCCAGTCGCGTGTCGTCGCCATCAGCGTGCCCTCGGGTCGAGGACGCGGTAGAGCACGTCCGAAATCTTGTTGATGCCGATGAACACGGCGCCGATCACCAACGTTGCCCCCAGCACGGCATTCATGTCTGCGTTGAGCAATGCGGTGGTCAGGTAGTTGCCGATGCCGGGCCAGGAGAACACGGTCTCGATCATGACCGAGCCTTCAAGCAGGCCGGCATAAGACAGGCCGATGACAGTGATGAGCGGCACGAGGATCGGCCGGAAGGCATGGCGCCACAGCACAAGCCGCTCTGACACGCCCTTGACACGAGCTGTGGTGACATATTCCTGCGCCAGCTGGTCGAGCATGAAGGAACGCGTCATGCGGGCGATATAGGCCAGGCTGAAGAAGCCGAGCACGGCAGCGGGCAGCGCGATATGGCTCAAGGCGTTGAAGAAGATCTCGGTTTCCCCGGCGATCAGGGAGTCGATCAGCACAAGCCCGGTGACCGGATCGACCATGCCGTCATAGAAGATGTCGAGACGTCCGGGACCTCCAACCCACTGCAGCTTGGCGTAAAACAGCGCCAGGCCGACCAGTCCGAGCCAGAAAGCCGGGATCGAATAGCCGAGCAGTCCGACAACGCGGATGACCTGGTCGAGCAGGCTGCCCTGGCGGCTGGCGGCATAGACACCCATCGGCACGCCGAGCAGCACACCGATCATGATGCCAAGCGTCGCCATCTCCAGCGTTGCCGGGAAAACCCGCTTGAGGTCTTCGACAACCGGCTTGCCGGTGGAGACCGACATGCCGAGGTCGCCAGTCAGAACATTGCCGACATAGTGGAAGAACTGGACGATCAGGGGCTTGTCGAGGCCCATCTCGATACGCGCGGCCTCGTAGACGGCGCGCGGGGCGCGGTCACCGACTACGGCAAGCACAGGATCGATCGGCACGACGCGGCCGATGAAGAAGGTGATGGCAAGCAGGCCAAGGAAGGTAAACGCGATAGCGACCAGGAAACCCAGCACGCCTTTCACTGATTTCCAGGCGTTGCGCGCATTTCGCGACGGGCCGCCGGGCCCTGTTGGAAGCGCCTGTACGGCGGAGTCGGTTTCTGATGCCACGCGGTTTTTGTTCCCACCACCTCTGGCGCGCCGACGACGCGGCACGGATGTCTTCTGTCGCTCAAAATTCCGCTTGGACTATACAAATAATTTTGCTTAGATCAAAAAAATTTTGATGGGAGCAAAAAAGCGTGTCCTCGGAGGCCAGCAAGAACGCGGCGTCGAGCCAGCCCAAGGTGGGCGCGCTGATCCGTGCGCGCCGCCGGCAGTTGTCGATGACCTTGCAGGAATTGTGTGACGCCGCGGGCATTTCGGTCGGTTACCTCAGCCAGGTCGAGCGCGATCATGCCACCCCTTCGCTCGGTACGCTTGCACAAATTGCGCGCAGCCTCGATGTGGGTGTGGATTACTTCATCGCCACGCCGAGCATGGAGGACGGACTGACCCGTTCCGCCGAACGCAATCGATTCTCCGTCGACGGCTCTTCGATCGTCTACGAGCGCATTGCCGCCGACTTCACCGGCAACGTCTTGTCCTCCTTCATCCTCAACGTTCCACCTGGCTATCGCTCCGAGACGGTCAGCCATGAGGGCGAAGAGATCCTGTTCATTCTCGAGGGCTCGATTACCCAGCGCCTCGAGGACCAGGAGATGGAACTTTCGGCCGGCGACAGCCTGCACTTCCGCGGCAATAGTCCGCATTCATGGTCCAACGACACCGACAAGTTCGCGCGCATGCTCTGGACCGGCACCTTGCCGATGTTCAGGTCACGCACGGAGCATCCGGCCCTTCGCGGTTCAAGGGCCGAAGAGAAGATAACGGGAACCAAAAAGGAGACAAAATGATGAAACTGTTCAAGGCCGCGCTGCTCGCAGCGGCTCTGGCGATGCCGATGACGCCTGGAATCAGCCTTGCGGCGACGCCTGCGGGCGTGCTCGTGGTGGCGCAAAACATCGACGACATCGTCAGTATCGACCCTGCAGAGGCTTATGAGTTCTCGTCGGGCGAGTATGTCGCCCAGACCTATGATCGCCTGGTGCAATACGATGCGGCCGACACCAAGACGCTGGCGGCTGGCCTGGCCAAGGAATGGACTGCGGACGACGCCAACAAGACCATCACATTCACGCTGCGCGACGGCGTCAAGTTCACCTCCGGCAACCCGCTGCGCGCCGAAGACGTGGTCTATTCGTTCAAGCGCGTGATCGTGCTCAACAAGGCGCCCGCCTTCATCCTGACCCAGCTCGGCTGGACCCCGGAAAACTTCGATTCCATGGTCAAGGCCGACGGCAACAAGGTCGTGATCAAGTATGAAGGCGACTTCGCCTCTGCCTTCGTTCTGAACGTTCTCGCCGCTCGCCCGGCTTCGGTGGTCGACGCCGTGACGCTTCAGGCCAATGAGGCCAGTGGCGACATGGGCAATGGCTGGCTGAAGTCCAACTCGGCAGGCACCGGCCCGTTCGTGCTCAAGGCGTTCCGCCCGGGCGAGATCATCAACCTCGCCGCCAACCCGGACTATTTCAACGGCGCGCCTGAGATCAAGGGCGTCATCATCCGCCACGTCGCAGAAGCCGCGACCCAGCAATTGCTGCTGGAATCGGGTGACGTCGACATGGCCAAGAACCTGACCTCGGACCAGATCGCAACGATCGCCGGCAAGGACACGCTGGTCACCGAGACGTATCCGCAGGCCGCCGTGCACTTCCTGAGCTTCAACCAGAAAGATGCAGCCCTGCAGCCGGAAGCGGTGTGGGATGCCGCGCGCTACCTAGTCAACTACAAGGGCATGACCGACACATTCCTGAAGGGCCAGATGCAGACGCATCAGGCATTCTGGCCGTCGGGCTTCCCCGGTTCGCTCGACGAGACGCCCTACACCTACGATCCGGCCAAGGCCAAGCAGATCCTGGCCGATGCCGGCATCAAGACGCCGATCAACGTCACGCTCGACGTCATCAACTCGACGCCGTTCACCGACATGGCGCAGTCGCTGCAGGCAAGCTTCGCCGAGGCCGGCATCAACTTCAACATCATCCCGGGCACCGGCTCGCAGGTGATCACCAAGTACCGTGCCCGCACCCACGAGGCGATGCTGCTCTACTGGGGTCCGGACTTCATGGACCCGCACTCCAACGCCAAGGCCTTCGCCTACAACGAAGACAACTCCGACGGCCACTATCAGTCGACCACCACGTGGCGGAATGGATGGGCCGTTCCTGAGGAGCTGAACAAGGCAACCAAGGCGGCACTTGCCGAGCCTGACCAGGCAAAGCGCAATGCCATGTATGTCGACCTTCAAAAGAAGGTGCAGGAGAAGTCGCCGATCGTCATCATGTTCCAGGCCGCGACCCAGGTGGCGCGGGCGAAGAACGTCGAAGGCTACGTCAACGGGGCGACCTCCGACTTCGTCTACTACCGTCTCGTCAAGAAGAACTGACGAACACAAACAGCTACCGGGACCGCTCCTCGCGCGCGGTCCCAATTCCTCCCCCTACCCAACTCCAAGAAGGCAGAGACAATGTACGAAGAGCGGATGGCGCGGCTGCGCGAGCGCATGGCTGAAACCGGGACCGACCTTGTGGTCGTCGGCCCCTCTTCGCACCTTGTCTGGCTTGCAGGCATGTCGCCGCATGGCGACGAACGTCCAGTGCTGCTGATTGTCGCCAAAGATCACGCCGGCTTCCTGATGCCGGCACTCAATGTCGACAGCCAGCGCCCCTACACAAAGCTTCCGTTCTACCCCTGGTCCGACGCTGATGGCCCCGGCGCGGCACTTTCCAAGCTGCTCAAGGATTGCGGCGCTGAGCGCGGCAACCTCAAGATCGCGCTCGACGAAACCATGCGCGCCGATTTCGCGCTGCTGGTCATCGACGCCTTGCCCGGTGCCAAGCGTGGCTTCCTCACCGATACGGTGAGCTTCCTGCGCGGCCAGAAGGACGAGGCCGAATACGCGCTGCTCAAGATGAACGCCGTGCTCAATGACGCCGCCATGCGGGCTGGCTTCGCAGCCCTCAGGGAAGGCGTGACCGAGCTCGAAGTTGCACAGGCCATCCGCGACTTCTACGCCGCCAATGGCGCCAAGCCGGAGTTCACCAGCGTCTGCTTCGGCGAGAACGGCGCCTTCCCGCACCATCACACCGGCGACCGCAAGCTCAAGGCCAACGAGGCCGTGTTGATCGACATCGGCGGCCGCAAGGACGGCTATCCCTCCGACATGACGCGCGTCGGGGTGTTCGGCGAAAAGCCGGAAGGCTTCGACGAGGTTCATGGCGTTCTGGAGCGCGCCGTGCAGGCAGCGATTGCCGCAGCCAAGCCGGGTGTCGCCGCCAAGGAGGTCGACAAGGCCGCTCGCGATGTCATCGCGGCCGCAGGATATGGCGACTTCTTCCTGCACCGGACCGGCCACGGCCTCGGCATCGACATCCACGAGCCGCCTTACATCACTGGAACGTCCGAGACGATCCTTACCGAAGGCAATGTGTTCTCGATCGAACCGGGTATCTACCTGCAGGGCCGGTTCGGCCTGCGCCTCGAGGAGATCGTCATCCTGCGCGGCAATCGTGCGGAAGTGCTGTCGGACTTGCCGCGCGAGGCATTCGTAGTCAAGGCCTGAGCCTGTAGCAGCCACCTCACATGAAGGGCCGCATCAGCGGCCCTTTTTTTGTGCCCGAATGCCGGCTGCCCCTTACCGCGGCGGTATGAACGGCCGACTGTTCAACCTCCCGACGCAAATGATATCGTCGCGAACAATGGCAGCGGTTGCAGCGGGGGAGTTGTGCGTTCATTTCTCTTGGCAGTTGTCGCGCTGGTGTCGCTCGAGGCGCATGCGGCGGAGCAGACATTTCCGGCCGATGGCGGCCTCGTCTATTTCAACATGCCCTCAGGCAATGTCGGCTGCCAATACACGCCCGCAGGCGGTTCGGACGTCTACATGCCCGAGGACGGCGGCCCGGAACTCGGCTGTGACCGCATCGAGCCGACCTATCTCAGGTTCATCCTAGGAAAGGCAGGCAAGGCCAAGCGTTACGACAATGTCGGCGACACCGGCTGCTGCGACGGCTCGCACACACTCGAATACGGCAACAGCTGGAAAAAGGGGCCGTTCAGCTGCACGTCGACAAAGACCGGGCTGCGCTGCAACCGTAACGACGGCCACGGCTTTTTCATCAGCAGGTCAAAGACCGAGGTCCACTGATCCCTCGAAATTGCGGGCAAAAGAAAAGCCGGGCGTGCCCGGCTTTTCAATCATTTACATCGGCTGCAGAGCGATCAGTTGACCGCGTCCTTGAGGCCTTTGCCAGCCGAGAACTTCGGCACCGTGCGCGCCGGGATCTTCACTTCCGCACCCGTCTGCGGGTTACGGCCAGTCGACTCCGCACGTTTTGACACGGTGAAATTTCCGAAACCGACAAGCCGGACGTCGCCGCCGTTCTTCAGTTCGCCGGTGATGACGGAAAAAACAGCGTCGACAGCGGACTGCGCGTCACCCTTCGAGAGCTTGGAAGCCTCGGCAACGGCGGACACTAGTTCGTTCTTGTTCATTCAAATTCCCTTCCATGAGAAAACCGGGACATTAGACTCAGCCGGTTGGACAGGGACTTTAGAAAAAAGTTCTGGCACAACCAAGTCGAAAAGGGTCAAGAATCCCGGAATTCCGGGGTTTTTCACATGAAAAAGCCGGGCTTGAGCCCGGCTTTTCCGTTTGTCAGTGCAACTTTAGATGCGACTTAATGAGCAAAACTCTTGCCCGCGTCCTCACCCGCATCCGACGTGGCAGCAGGCACATCGACCGGCTCAGTCCATTCGATCGGCTCGGGCATGCGCACGAGAGCATGCTTGATCACCTCGCCCATGCGGCTGACAGGGATGATCTCCATGCCGCTCTTCACGTTCTCCGGAATTTCCGCCAGGTCCTTGGCGTTTTCTTCCGGGATCAGCACCTTCTTGATGCCGCCGCGAAGCGCTGCAAGCAGCTTCTCCTTGAGCCCGCCAATCGGCAGCACGCGACCACGGAGCGTTATCTCGCCCGTCATCGCGACATCGGCCTTCACCGGAATGCCGGTCATCACCGAGACGATTGCGGTCGCCATTCCGACGCCGGCCGAGGGGCCGTCCTTGGGCGTAGCGCCTTCCGGCACGTGCACGTGGATGTCGCGCTTGTCGAATGTCGGCGGCTCGATGCCGAAGTCGATGGCGCGGCTGCGGACATAAGATGCCGCCGCCGAGATCGACTCCTTCATGACCTCACGCAGGTTACCGGTGACGGTCATGCGGCCCTTGCCGGGCATCATCACGCCTTCGATCGTCAGCAATTCGCCACCAACCTCGGTCCAAGCCAGTCCGGTCACAACGCCAACCTGGTCATCAGCTTCGACCTGGCCAAAGCGATAGCGCTGCACGCCGAGATAATCGTCCAAGTTTGCAGCGGTGACCTTCACCGACTTCTTCTTGGTCTTGATGATCTCGGTGACCGCCTTGCGCCCGAGCTTCATCAGCTCGCGCTCGAGGCTACGGACACCCGCTTCACGCGTGTAGGTCTGGATGATGGCGCGGATCGCTTCATCGGAGACGGAGAACTCCTTGGGCTGGAGCGCGTGATCGCGGATCACCTTCGGCATCAGGTGCCGCTTGGCGATCTCGACCTTCTCGTCTTCGGTGTAGCCGGCGATGCGGATCAGTTCCATTCGGTCCATCAAGGGCGCAGGAATGTTCAGCGTATTCGCCGTCGTCACGAACATCACGCTCGAAAGGTCATACTCGACCTCCAGATAGTGGTCCATGAACGTTGCGTTCTGTTCCGGATCGAGCACCTCAAGCAGCGCCGACGAAGGGTCGCCACGGAAGTCCTGGCCCATCTTGTCGATCTCGTCGAGCAGGAAGAGCGGGTTGGACTTCTTGGCCTTCTTCATCGACTGGATGACCTTGCCGGGCATCGAGCCGATATAGGTGCGGCGGTGACCGCGGATCTCGGCCTCGTCACGGACGCCACCGAGCGCCATGCGCACGAACTCACGGCCGGTCGCCTTGGCGATCGACTTGCCGAGCGAGGTCTTGCCGACGCCGGGAGGGCCAACGAGGCACAGGATCGGGCCCTTCAGCTTCTTCTGGCGGCTCTGCACCGCCAGATACTCGACGATGCGGTCCTTGACCTTGTCGAGGCCGTAGTGGTCGGTATCAAGCACCTGCTGGGCAAAGTTGAGGTCCTGCTTGACCTTGGAGTTCTTGCCCCACGGAATCGACAGGATCCAGTCGAGGTAGTTGCGCACGACGGTGGCCTCGGCCGACATAGGCGACATTGAACGCAGCTTCTTCAGCTCGGCATCCGCCTTCTCGCGGGCCTCCTTGGTCAGCTTCGTCTTCTTGATGCGCGCCTCGATCTCGGCAGCCTCGTCGCGACCGTCCTCGCCTTCGCCGAGCTCCTTCTGGATCGCCTTCATCTGCTCGTTGAGATAGTACTCGCGCTGGGTCTTCTCCATCTGCCGCTTGACGCGGCTACGGATGCGCTTTTCCACCTGCAGGACGGAGATTTCGGCTTCCATGAAGCCCATGGCCTTCTCGAGCCGTTCCTTGACGGACAGCGTGCCGAGCATCTCCTGCTTCTCGGTGATCTTGATGGCAAGATGCGAGGCCACCGTATCGGCGAGCTTGGAGTAATCCTCGATCTGGCTGGCAGCACCAACCACTTCGGGCGAAATCTTCTTGTTCAGCTTGACGTAGTTTTCGAAGTCGGAAACCACCGAACGGGCAAGCGCCTCGACCTCGACCTCTTCCTCCGCCGGCTCGCTCAGGATGAGAGCGTGGGCCTCGTGGAAGTCGGACTTGTCGGTGAAGGACTGAATCTTGGCGCGCGTCGTGCCTTCGACCAGCACCTTGACGGTGCCGTCCGGCAGCTTCAGCAGCTGCAGCACATTGGCGAGCGTGCCGATGTCGTAGATGGCGTCCGGCTCGGGATCATCGTCGGCGGCATTCATCTGGGTCGCAAGCAGGATCTGCTTTTCCTGACCCATCACCTCTTCCAGAGCCTTGATCGACTTTTCACGTCCCACAAAAAGCGGGACGATCATGTGCGGGAACACGACAATGTCGCGCAACGGCAGGACCGCGAAGGTACCTTCGCTGGAAGAGCGGGATATTTTGGCCATTGTCCAACCTTTCATTTCGCAGCCGCGCGAGCGCCAACCGCGAATCTCATATTAACGACCATGGACGGTTCCGCCTACCGCCGATTACCGCGCGGCATTACAGCACGAAAACCCACCCATCGCCTCTTCTCCGTTAGTTGGAGCTTCGCCGGGTAAACATCAAGGCCAAACACGCTGCCGTGTACAAGACCTTGCCTGGCGGACCTCAAAACGCCGAACGGCGCCGCTGGGGCGCCGTTCGCTGGAGCGGTTCAAGGCGAGACTGCCAGGCCTCAGGCGCTGACGTTGCCCTTCTTTTCCAACTGCTCGGAATAGATGTAGAGCGGCCGAGCACTGCCGGTCACCACCTCTTCCGAAATCACCACTTCCTGCACGCCTTCGAGCGCGGGAAGTTCAAACATCGTGTCGAGCAGGATTGCTTCCATGATCGAACGCAGGCCGCGTGCGCCGGTCTTGCGCTCGATGGCGCGCTTGGCGATCGCCGACAGCGCGTTCTCGTGGAAGGTCAGGTCGACATTTTCCATCTCGAACAGACGCTGGTACTGCTTGACCAGTGCGTTCTTCGGCTCGGTCAGGATCTGGATCAGCGCGGGCTCATCCAGGTCTTCGAGTGTCGCCAGAACAGGCAGACGGCCGACGAATTCGGGGATCAGGCCGAACTTCAGCAAATCCTCGGGCTCGACGAGGCGGAACACCTCACCGCTGCGACGATCCTCCGGCGAAGCGACCGTGGCACCGAAGCCGATCGAGGTCTTGCGGCCGCGATCCGAGATGATCTTGTCTAGGCCTGCGAAGGCGCCGCCGCAGATGAACAGGATGTTGGCCGTGTCGACCTGCAGGAACTCCTGCTGCGGATGCTTGCGGCCACCCTGGGGCGGCACGGAAGCGACAGTGCCTTCCATGATCTTCAGAAGCGCCTGCTGCACGCCCTCGCCCGACACGTCGCGGGTTATCGACGGGTTGTCCGACTTGCGCGAAATCTTGTCGATTTCGTCGATGTAGACGATGCCGCGCTGAGCGCGTTCGACATTGTAGTCGGCCGACTGCAGGAGCTTGAGGATGATGTTTTCGACATCCTCACCGACATAGCCGGCTTCGGTAAGCGTCGTGGCGTCCGCCATGGTGAACGGCACGTCGATGATGCGGGCGAGCGTCTGGGCAAGCAGCGTCTTGCCGCAGCCCGTCGGGCCGATCAGCAGGATGTTGGACTTCGCCAATTCGACGTCATTGCTCTTCGAGGCGTGCGCCAGGCGCTTGTAGTGATTGTGGACGGCCACCGACAGCACGCGCTTGGCGTAGGGCTGACCAATGACGTAGTCGTCCAGAACCTTGAGAATTTCCTGCGGTGTCGGCACGCCCTCGCGCGACTTCACCATCGAGGTTTTGTTTTCCTCGCGGATGATGTCCATGCACAGTTCGACGCATTCATCGCAGATGAAGACGGTCGGACCGGCTATGAGTTTGCGTACCTCATGCTGGCTCTTGCCGCAGAACGAGCAATAGAGCGTGTTCTTGGAGTCGCCGCCGCCGTTGCTGACCTTGCTCATCTTGTCCAAGTCCTTTCACTGCCGCCCGGCCGATGGACTGGCTCGTGGGCGCATATGCAATCTAACGACGGACGCCGCCACCGCCATTCCCTGGCCGCCGCAACGAGCTCCGTATCACTCACATTCCAGAAGTCGCTGCAACGAGTCGCGGCACCCTTGAACAACGCTAAGCCGTCGAAGCTCAACGCAGCCTTAACGTAGGCTGCCGCTTTCGCCGAGGGAACAGCAAAATGTGTCCGAAATGCCGCAGAGCACCTCAAAAATGCGAGATGTGACCTCGTTGGCAGGTCGCAGGGCCCAATCACGAAGCGGTAGCACCCTCAGCGGCGTCGCGGCTTTCAATGACTTTGTCGATGAGGCCGAAGTCGCGTGCCTCATCAGCCGTCATGAAATGGTCGCGGTCGAGCGTCTTTTCAATGGTCTCATAGTCCTTGCCGGTGTGCTTGACATAGACCTCGTTGAGACGGCGCTTGAGCTTGATGATGTCCTGGGCGTGACGCTCGATATCCGAGGCCTGGCCCTGGAAGCCGCCCGAAGGCTGGTGCACCATGATGCGGGCGTTCGGCGTGGCAAAGCGCATGTCCTTGTGACCGGCGCAAAGCAGCAGCGAGCCCATCGAGGCCGCCTGACCGATGCACAGGGTGGAAACAGCCGGCTTGATGAACTGCATGGTGTCGTAGATCGCCATGCCCGAAGTCACCACGCCGCCTGGCGAGTTGATGTAGAGGTTGATCTCTTTTTTCGGGTTTTCGGCTTCAAGGAAAAGCAACTGCGCGCAGACGAGCGTTGCCATGCCATCCTCGACCGGGCCGGTGATGAAGATGATGCGCTCCTTGAGGAGGCGCGAGAAGATATCGTAGGCGCGCTCGCCCCTGTTGGTCTGCTCGACCACC
The DNA here is from genome assembly GCF_003148805.1 of Aminobacter sp. AP02. Classification (GTDB taxonomy): domain Bacteria; phylum Pseudomonadota; class Alphaproteobacteria; order Rhizobiales; family Rhizobiaceae; genus Aminobacter. The sequence continues at coordinate 68,104 of NZ_QGGX01000012.1, read as the reverse complement.
ATCGGAACGAGGTTCATGTATGTTTCGACGGGGTTCTTCATCGACTATCCCTTTATCGTGATGGGATTCCGGCGCCGGACGGGCAGAATCGGTTCAGAGGCTTTGCCCTGTAAATAGGATGCCGCCTCACCATTGCGCAAGGCCGGTAAGCACGCATGATTTCAGCTTCCGCTAACTTTCGGCGCTACAGCTGGCTCGATGGCAAGGACGGCCTGCGATTGCCCCCGGCTCGATTGCAGTTCCAGCAATGCGTTAGTTTGGTACTTGCGCCGTTGCCGGCAACTTTTGGCCCGATCGGCAAGAACCAGGCTCGATCGCAGACTTCGCCAAAGATGCGGTTCTAACCGCCATCAAGACAATCACGGCGCGAAGACATCTCCAAGACTCTTTCGAAGCTACACTTAAATGGCGCACCTGATAATGGTGGAACATGCATGTCGACATTATTTTCACAACACTCCTGATCATCTACGTGCCTCTGCTGCTGACGACCTTCAGTCTCGCAGTTGCAAGGTGGCCGATATCCTTCGCAATGTTCACGCTAAACGCATGCCTGATCGCAGCAGTGCTGTATGGGTCTCTAATTGCCGCAGATGACCGCCTGGGCTTGGCCTCGCTTGCCGCCAGCGCTGTGGTGCTCGGACTCCTAGCAATGTTTGCTGCGGGGTCGGTGCTGCTTCTGTTCCGCGCGGCCAAAGCACCCACCTCTCACCGTGACCGACTATTGGCTTTGCTTGCCACAACTCCAGCCATCCCGGTGCTTCTGTTTGGGCTCGGCATCTTCAATCGCTGGCGAGGAGACGTGGTATTCGTCCTGCTCACGGCTTGCGCTGTAGCGTCTTTGCAGCAAGCGATTTGGCGCAGGCGCGGTGCGTCGAAGCCACTGGCCGAAGACCCCTATAGCGTCAGCTGCGTCGTAGTCGCACTGGCGGCGACCGCCTCGATTGCCCTCGCCGGCTTCACCGCGTCCGTCGTACTCGAAGAGGCGCAAAGGAGCGCAAACGGTCGTCCGTATTGCATTCAATCGGGACCTCAAACCGCTGAAAACGCCTTGGATCTGTCGCTGCTTACCTTCCGCGAGCCGCGCAACAGAGGCCGAAACGGCCCGAGGTTCCTGAAAAATCATGGCCTTCTGGTGGTCGACACCGGCGTTGGGCGCGACATCCTGAACTGGTCCTACCGCAACCAGGCATTTCTACCAGAATCCCTGGCCGAGCATCCAAACCTCACCACCCGGCCGCAGGTCGTTTGCAAGCCGCAATGAAGGTGGCACTCGCACAATACCGTGGATGCTCTGCCTTCCCTGGCTGGGAGGCTGGAGTAAGGAGGGTTGATGGGTTCGTCCCCCACAGGTACATGGCAGCGCCTGACCGCGGGAGCGTGGGCACTCCATATCGACAGGAACCTGGCATGGCCGAGCAAGACAGCAGCAAGCACTGGTCCAAAGTGGAATATCTCCACGAGACCGTGACAAATCCGAACATCCATATTCGCGGGACGCACAGCTACTACAGCGATGCCTGGACGGGTTCGTTCGAGCAAAGCGTAGTGCGCTATCTCTATGGCGACGACTACAGCCTGAAAGCGTGGGAACCCGCTTGGCCGATCGACCAGTTGCATGTCGGCGACTATGTCTGCATCGGCGCCGAGGCGGTGATCCTGCTCGGTGGCAACCACACCCACCGGACTGACTGGTTCAGCCTCTATCCCTTCCCGGAGTTCATCGTTGATGCCTATGCCGGCAAGGGCGACACGATCATCGGCGACGGTGCCTGGATTGGCATGCGTGCGATGATCATGCCCGGTGTGAACATCGGCGAAGGCGCGATCGTCGCTTCCGGCGCCATCGTGACGAAGGATGTGGCGCCCTACACGATCGTCGCGGGAAATCCGGCCACCCCGATCAAGACCCGTTTTCCCCAAGCCACGGTCGACAAACTGCTCGCGCTGCAGGTCTACCAATGGCCGGCGGATAAATTCGAGGCGCTGAAGTCGCAGCTATGCGCTAGCAAGATCGATGCACTGGTAGCAGCGTCCGGAGAATTCGACGCTGAACAGAACTGAAGCTCAGAGCCGGATCACGTACTGCTTGCGAGTCGTTTCAAGCACTTCCCAGCTTCCCTTGAAGCCAGGCCTCAGCACGAAACTGTCGCCGGCCCGCACCGTGCGGGCCTCGCCGCCGTCTTCGGAGATCACCGAGACACCCGACAGGATGTGGCAGAATTCCCATTCGTCATATTCGATGAGCCATTTGCCGGGCGTCGACTCCCATATGCCGGCATAAAGCCCGCCATCGGCTTCCTCGGTATTCCAGGTTCGAAATTTCGGATCGCCCGAAATCAATCGGCCTTCGGCAGGGGCGCCATTTTCCGGCTCGATACCGCTAACGTCGATGGTGAGAAATCTCGGCAATATCCAGCTCCCAAACAGCAAAAGGCCCCGGCAGCGCAACGCTGCCGGGGCCAATTCTTGCATGGCCGCTCAGACCTTGGCCAGCGCCTGTTCGAGGTCTGCGACGATGTCGCTGACATCCTCAATGCCGACCGAGAGGCGAACAACATCCGGTCCGGCACCGGCAGCTACCTTCTGTTCATCGGAGAGCTGGCGATGGGTGGTCGAGGCCGGGTGGATGACGAGCGACTTGGTGTCGCCGATATTGGCAAGGTGCGAGAACAGCTCAAGCCCCTCGACGAACTTGACGCCGGCTTCGTAGCCGCCCTTGAGACCAAAGGTGAAGACGGCACCGGCGCCCTTGGGCGAGTACTTCTTCATCAGCGCATGGTTCTTGTCGCTCTTGAGGCCGGGATAGGCCACCCATTCGACCTTGGGATGGTCGGAGAGCCAGCCAGCGACGGTGAGTGCGTTGTCGCAATGGCGCTGCATGCGCAGCGGAAGCGTCTCGAGACCGGTCAGGATCAGGAACGAGTTGAACGGCGAGATCGCCGGCCCAAGGTCGCGCAGGCCGAGCACGCGCGCGGCGATGGCGAAGGCGAAATTGCCGAAAGTCTCATGCAGCACGACGCCGCCATATTCAGGGCGCGGCTCCGACAGCATCGGATACTTGCCCGATTTCGACCAATCGAAGGTACCGCCATCGACGATGACGCCGCCGATCGAATTGCCGTGGCCGCCGATGAACTTGGTAAGCGAATGAACGACGATGTCGGCGCCATGCTCGATCGGGCGGATCAGATACGGGCTCGCCAGCGTGTTGTCGACGATCAGCGGCAGGCCATGCTTGCGCGCGATGTCGGCCACCTTTTCGATGTCGACGAAAGTGCCGCCGGGATTGGCCAGGCTCTCGATGAAAATGGCCTTGGTCTTGCCGTCGATCTGCTTGTCGAAGCTCGAGATGTCGTTGGTGTCGGCCCAGCGGGCTTCCCAGCCGAAATTCTTGAAGGCATGGCCGAACTGGTTGATGGAACCGCCGTAGAGCCTGGTTGCTGCGACGAAATTGTCGCCCGGGCGCATCAGGTTGTGGAACACGAGCAACTGCGCAGCGTGGCCCGAGGCGGTCGCGAGGGCAGCGGTGCCGCCTTCAAGGGCCGCAATACGCTCTTCGAGCACCGCCTGAGTCGGGTTCATGATGCGGGTGTAGATGTTGCCGAAGGCCTTCAGCCCGAACAGGGAAGCGGCGTGATCGGCATCGTCGAACACATAAGATGTGGTCTGGTAGATCGGCGTGGCGCGAGCGCCGGTTGCCGGGTCGGGCTTTGCGCCGGCGTGGACCGCAAGCGTGTTGAAACCAGGAGCGCGCTGGGACATTTGTTCCTCCAAGGGTATGTCAGTCGAATTCGGCGGTTATCTTTGGCGGAGCCGGTGCCAGAAAGCAAAGACGAATATTCCAGCTCGCACCTGACTTGCCGCACGGTTTTTCTATTGCACTGCGGCGAGAGCGGATATTGCTGCGACTATTTTTCGCGAATGCCGTAGCTTTGGAAACCTTCGCGCATCATCGGCCGTTTCGACGAAAGCACGCCTGAATTGACGCCAGTCCAGCCGATTTCCCCGGCAAGCCTGGCGTATTCGATCTTGGGGCAGCGGTTCATGACGACCCTGATGCCGGCCGCCTCGGCGCGCGCTGCCGCCTCGTCATGGCGCACGGTCAGCTGCATCCAGATTACCTTTGGCAGTGGATCGAGATCGAGCACCTCATCGACGATGCCGGGCACCGCAGCCGACGCCCGGAAGATGTCGACCATCTCGATTGCGGTGGGGATGTCAGCGAGACTGGCATATGCCGTGCGACCCAGAATCTCCTTGCCGGCATGACCCGGATTGACCGGAAACACCTCGTAGCCCTTGTCGATCAGATATTTGGTGACGAAAAAGCTCGGCCTGACGTCGTTGGGCGAGGCCCCGACCACCGCTATCGTGCGGACCGAATTCAAGATGCCGGCGATATAGGCATTGTCATAGGCGTCGTGGTTCATGGCCGTCCTCGTTCGCCGGTTTGGAATACCGGTTTTCAGCGGGCCACGCAAAGGCGACGCGCATCACGGTAACGAGATACTGCCGTCCTCGGCGATCGGGAAATCGGGATTGTGCGCCACCTCCCACAGATGGCCCTCGGTGTCGGCGAAATAGCCGTACCAGCCGCCCCAGAACGCGCGCTGCGCCGGCTTTACGATACGCCCACCGGCGCGCTCGGCATGGGCCAGAACCTCGTCCACCTCGGCCTCGGAACGCGTGTTGTAGGCAAGCGACATGCCTGAAAAACTACCTTTGGAACCCACAACACCCGCGTCAGTGGCCAGTTGGTCACGTCCCCAGAGACCGAGCACCAGCCCACCCATCTGAAAGAACGCAACTCCTTCCGTGATCGTCGTATTCCGCTGCAGTCCCATCGCTTCGTAAAAGCGTATGGCACGATCAAGGTTGTCGACCCCCAGGGTCACAAGCGAAATCCGCTGTTCCACGCCTATTCCCCCTTCCACTCCGCTTCGCGCTTTTCGATGAAAGCGCCGATTCCTTCCTCGGCATCCTTTGCCAGCATGTTTTCGACCATTACCCGCGAGGCATGATCGTAGGCTTGCGCCAATCCCATCTCGGCCTGGGCGTAGAACGCCTCCTTGCCGATCTTCAGCGTCAAGGGTGATTTCGAAACAATGGTTTGAACGTATTTCCCGACAATATGATTCAGGTACTCCCGCGGCACCACGCGATTGACCAGACCGAAATCGCGCGCGGCCGTGGCATCGATCGTCTCGCCGGTCAGAAGCATTTCCATCGCCTGCTTGCGCGAAACGTTCCGCGACAACGCGACCATCGGCGTCGAGCAGAACAGGCCGATATTGACGCCTGGGGTGCAGAAGGTGGACTGATCCGAAGCGATCGCGAGATCGCAACTGGCCACCAGTTGCAGGCCGGCCGCTGTCGCCAGCCCATCGACTTCGGCGATCACCGGCTTGGGGTGTCGGACGATTGACTGCACCAGCGTCGAGCAACGCTGCAGAGTGAGTTCGAAAAAGGCGCGTCCGCGATCCGCGTCACCTCGATGCGCGGTCATTTCCTTGAGATCGTGCCCTGCGCAGAACACCTTGCCGGTCGCGGCGAGCACGATCACCCGAACCGCCTGGTCGTCGCGGGCGCCATCGAGTTGCGATTGAAGCGCTGCCATGGTCTCGAGCGACAGTGCATTGGCCGGCGGATTGGCGAGCGTCAGGCGCAAGACGCCCTTCTCAAGCCTGGACCAGACCGGCCCCTCCGGTTCGCTGCGCTTGATAGCGACGATTTCTGCCATAGTGTCCCTCTTTGGATTCGAGAGGCGAAAGAATCGCCTGTGTCGAACCATAGGCTTATACGCGCAGCCTTGAACCTTAGTTCCCAACTATGTCTTGGTAACGACTGGTGAGAAGCAGATTCCGGAACGCAGCATCCGGCCCGGGGGAAATGATCGAACATGCCAGAGCAGAATGGGTTGAAGCCGCTGATGACAGCCGCCGAGGTCAACCGACTGCTGGAGGAGGTCTACCCGCAACTCAACGAGCACTATGACTTCTATCAGGTGACCGAGGTGTTTCCGGGTGGCTGCACAGTGCGGCTCAATGCCGATGAGCGCCATCTAAGGCCGGGCGGAACTGTCTCCGGTCCGTCGCTTTTCACGCTTGCCGACATAGGCGGCTATGTCTGCGTGCTCAGCCACGCCGGCCCCGACGCGCTGTCGGTCACGACCAATCTCAACATCAATTTCATGCGCAAGGCCGAAGCCGGGCCGATCGACGGCCACTGCCGCATCTTGAAGCTGGGCAGGAGCCTGATGGTGTTCGACATCGACATCGTCGCTGGACCTGACCGGCACACCGTTGCGCACGCCACGGGTACCTATTCGATCCCACCTAAGCGTAACGGCGATGTGGTAAAATAATACCTATTCATTATCGTATTGTTTTCACTATCCTTTTCGTCTTGGACGCCAACTCCGTGCGCTTGACGCGTCGTTAACGCTCACCTATAAGCCCATCCAAAGCAGCGACCCGAAACGGTCGCCGCTTTTGTTATTGGCCAAGGCTGCTGCCCGGAGCCAATAAAAGCAACAAGAAACGCCTTCTCCGGAAGGTCCGAACCGAAAGCATATAACCATGACAACCTTTTCGCAGAAGCCTGCGGACGTGGTGAAGAAGTGGGTGCTGATCGACGCCGAAGGTCTCGTCGTCGGCCGTCTCGCCACCATCGTCGCCAACATCCTCCGCGGCAAGAACAAGCCCACTTTCACGCCTCACGTCGACGACGGTGACAATGTCATCATCATCAATGCCGACAAGGTCGTGTTCACCGGCAAGAAGTTCACCGACAAGGTGTACTACTGGCACACCGGCCATCCCGGCGGCATCAAGGAGCGCACTGCGCGCCAGCTGCTCGAAGGCCGTTTCCCGGAGCGCGTCCTCGAGAAGGCCGTTGAGCGCATGATCCCGCGCGGTCCGCTCGGCCGTCGCCAGATGAAGAATCTCCGCGTCTATGCAGGCGCCGACCATCCGCATGTCGCTCAGCAGCCCGTTACGCTCGACGTCGGCGCGCTGAACGCCAAGAACAAGAAGGCCTCGTAATCATGGCTGATCTCAGCTCGCTCGCAGAACTCGGCACCGTCGCTGCAGCCGCACAGCCGGCAGCTCCGGTCCACGTCCAGAAGCTCGACAAGAGCGGCCGCGCCTATGCCACCGGCAAGCGCAAGGACGCCATCGCCCGCGTCTGGGTGAAGCCGGGCACCGGCAAGATCATCGTCAACGGCAAGGAATTCGCGGCTTACTTCGCGCGCCCGGTGCTGCAGATGATCCTGAACCAGCCAATCGTCGCGGCTAACCGCGTCGGCCAGTACGATGTCATCGCCACCGTCGTCGGCGGCGGTCTCTCGGGCCAGGCCGGTGCTGTTCGTCACGGCATCTCCAAGGCCCTGACCTACTACGAGCCGACGCTGCGCGGCGTGCTCAAGAAGGGCGGCTTCCTGACCCGCGACAGCCGTGTCGTCGAGCGTAAGAAGTACGGTAAGGCCAAGGCCCGTCGTAGCTTCCAGTTCTCGAAGCGCTAAGCGCCGAGACTGTCTTCGCGAAATCACAAGGGGCCGGTCCAGACCGGCCCCTTTCTTTTTGTGGCTTTGCGCAAATGTCGTATAATCACTGCAGTCGGTCGGATGGCACCAACGATGGGAACCGTCATGTCCCGCAATCCTGTTGCGATCGCGATGGCCATTTTCGTCGCCTCCTCGGCGGCCGCTCAGGCGGCGCCGAACAGCAAGTATCAGAAGGGCGCCAGCTACTACGACAGCTGCTGGAAACGGACGGCCGACAAGGCCATTGCCAAAGGCACCGATGCGAAGAAGGCAGCCAAGAAGGCTAACAGCCACTGCAAGAAACTGTCGAAGAAGCTATTGAGCGCCGGCGGCTCAAAATACGACATCAAGGACCGGCAGAGGTCCCTCAGGCAGACGATCGACTGACAGTGGGTGGCTCAATTGGTCGGCTGCTCGTGAGGTCCGGGCGTGCCCTGCCCTGTTACCGACGCTATCGCCTCGTCCACGTCCGCATAGGGCGCGCGGTACCCATTGGCCGCCAGCCATTGTATAGCCGCATCGGGTTCGTCGGTCTGGATCATCGTCGCTCCGCGCTCGGCCCAGAAACCGAAGGTCTCGTCGGGAAAGCCAGCAGCTACCGCAAGCTCGTCGCCACGGCCGCCCGACAGAAAGCCGCCGGGCTTGTTGACGATGGCGTGGGTATCGACCCAGATATGCCAGTTTCCACGTATGGCGGCCGCCCTCATCTTTCCCGAGAACAACGGCCCACCCGTGTCGGTCATCGCCTTGGCATCGCCGCGCCATGCGATCATCTCGACGGCGCTGGCGGAAAACTTGTGGCTTACGGCCTCTACGAAGCTGGCATCGCGCACCGCATCGTCGGCAATGATCGGCATGAACTGGAAGCCCGCGCCGACCTGCCGCATGGTTTCCTTGACGGTGGCAGCACGTTCGGCATCCCACAGGTTCGCCTTGACCACGACCTGCTCTTCCATGCCCATGTCGCGCGCCAGGGCAACCATGTCTACGAGATCGGCGGTTTCGAGCTTGTTGTCGAGATTGACCAGAATCCTGCCTTTGGTGACGCCAAGCATCTCGCGCAAGGTCGGCACAGGCTCGCTCGTCACCCTGCCGGTTCCCTCGACGACGAGATAGCAGCGCCGCAATTCTTCCAGTGTGCGTGCGATGACCTCGCCCTTGCAACTTGTCGTCCTATCGAGCCAGCTGTCATGCATGACGACCAGTTCGCCATCCCTGGAACGACGAACGTCGATTTCCACCATCTCCGCGCCCAAAGCGATAACGCCACGCACCGAAGCGATGGAGTTTTCGGGATACAGCGTCTTGCCGGCGGCGAGCCCGCCGCGATGGGCCACGACCATCACATGGTCACGCCATTTGTTGGCATTTCCGAAACGCTCCAGGATCTGCTCGGCCCGCGTTCCCGCATGCCCGGCTGAAATGCCGCCAAGAAGGAAAGCGAGGACTGCGCCTGCCAGAACTGCCCGCATGGGAATCGCTCCATGGCCCGAGGATGGGCAGGGAGTTACGAGGCGGCGATGACAGGGGAATGTAAGACGGATGACAAGGGCATGAACGCGCGGAATTTCGGCGGTCCTCACGCTGCACTTCGGGGCTGGCATGTTGAGGCCGGTTTCTGTAGTTCTTGCGCCTCGAATTCCGATAGACCGACTGAGGAGACTGCCCATGCCCGCTTCATCGATCGATCACGCCTTTACGGCACGGACAAACACCGGCCGCTCGGGTGATCCGACCTATGCAGGGGCATTGTCCTTCATGCGCCGCAAATATTCGAAGAACGTTGCGGGCGCCGATGCTGTGGTCTGGGGCATTCCCTTCGACGCGGCCGTCACCAATCGGCCTGGCGCGCGGTTCGGCCCGCAGGCGATACGCCGGGCGTCGGCCATCTTCGATTGCGACCCGCAGTATCCGTTCCAGCGCGACCTGTTCGAGGATCTCGCGGTGGTCGACTATGGCGACTGCCTGCTCGACAGCGGCAATCACCAGAAGACGCCGGCGACGATAGAACGCGAGGCGGCAAAGATCCTCAAGTCGGGCGCGTTCCTGCTGACACTCGGGGGCGACCATTACGTGACCTGGCCGGTACTTAAAGCGCATGCGGCCATCCACGGCCCAATGGCCCTGGTCCAGTTCGACGCCCACCAGGACACCTGGCCGGACGACGGCAAGCGCATCGACCACGGCTCTTTTGTCGGGCGCGCGGTCAAGGATGGGATCATCGACCCCGACCGCTCGATCCAGATCGGCATCCGCACGCATGCGCCGGAAGATTTCGGCATCAAGATCCTCTACGGGCACGAGGTCGAAGAGATGCGTGCTGCCGACATCGCCTATGTGATTGCCGAGCGCACCGGCGGCAAGAAGACCTATGTTACCTTCGACATCGACTGCCTCGACCCGGCCTACGCGCCTGGGACAGGAACGCCGGTGGCGGGCGGCCCCTCCTCTGCCAAGATTCTCTCGCTGCTGCGCCAGATGACCCAGATCGATATTGTCGGCGCCGACATTGTCGAGGTTGCGCCGGCCTATGATCATGCCGATATTACCGCTATCGCCGGCTCCACCGTCGCCATGCAATATCTCGGCCTGCTGGCCGAGAAGAAGGCGCGCGAAAAGGCCTGAGACGCCGATTTCACGACTTGCCGGATTGAGTCCGAATTCGGCCATAAGCTTCTGAAATGACAATTCTTTCGACGGAACGACAGACCATGAAACCGAAAATCTTCATCGACGGCGAACACGGCACCACCGGCCTGCAGATCCGCACGCGCCTCGCCGCCCGCGACGATCTTGCGGTCCTGTCTATTCCCGAGGCCGAGCGCCGCAACCTCGACCTCAGAGCAGAGCGGCTGCACGAGGCGGACGTCGCCATCCTCTGCCTGCCCGACGACGCCTCGAAAGAGGCGGTGCGCATCCTCGAAGGCAACAATTCTACCCGCATCATCGACACGTCGACGGCGCATCGTATTCATCCCGATTGGGCCTATGGATTCGCCGAAATGGACGCTGCACAGCGCAAGCGCATCGCAGACGCGCGCCTCGTCGCCAACCCGGGCTGCTATCCCACCGGTGCGATCTCGCTGATCCGCCCACTTGTGGCAGCCGGCATCCTGCCCGCCGATTATCCGGTGAGCGTCAATGCCGTCTCCGGCTACACCGGCGGCGGCAAGCAGATGATCGGCCAGATGGAGGACGCCTCGCGTCCCGACCATATCGCCTCGCCACATTTCCTCTACGGGCTGCCGCTGATGCACAAGCACGTCGCCGAGATGAAGCAGCACGGTCTGCTTGATCGGCGCCCGATCTTTGCGCCTTCTGTCGGGCGCTTTGCCCAGGGCATGATCGTACAGGTGCCATTGCACCTTACCGACCTCACTGGCACGCCTTCGATGGGCGACATCCACGCGGCCCTTTCGGCGCATTACGAGGGGCAAGATATCGTCGAAGTCGTGCCATTGGCCACGAGCGCCAAGCTCGACCGCCTCGACCCGACGGAGCTTGCCGACACCGATCGGATGAAACTCTATGTCTTCGGAACCGAAGGCCAAGGTCAGGTCAATCTCGTTGCCCTGCTCGACAATCTCGGCAAGGGCGCCTCGGGTGCCGCGGTCCAGAACATGGACCTGATGCTCGGGCTCAAGCACTGAGAATGGATCAAGCTGTCTTTCCGGTTCGCTGGAATGTCAGCGCCCCCCAGCTTATAGCCGAAACGTTTTCGAGCCGCATTTGGAAGGTGCGGCTTGCCGACGGCAGCCCTGCTGTGGTCAAGGCCCTCAAGCCCTTCGACGACGTCGCCGACGAGTTGCGTGGTGCACACTATCTGTCATGGCGCGACGGCGTTGGCGCAGTCCGGCTGCTGGGCTTCGACCGGCACGACATGCTGCTCGAATATGCCGGCGACCGGCTTCTTGTCGATGAATTGAACGAACATGGCGACCGGCACGCGACCGACATTGCCAATGAGGTGATGGCGACGCTGCGTTCGCCCTCGGATGTTTCCCCTCCGGCCGATTTGCAGCCGCTCAGGGAGCGTTTCGCCAGCCTTTTCAAGAAGGCTATGCTTGATCGCGACGCAGGAGTGGAAAGTCCGTATCCAGAAGCCGCTGTCGTTGCGGAGCGCCTGCTGACAAACCCACACGAACTGCGCGTGCTGCATGGTGACCTGCATCATGACAACATCTTGCTCGGTGAACGCGGCTGGCTTGTGATCGATCCCAAGGGCATCCTGGGCGATCCAGGCTTCGACACGGCGAACTTCTTTTACAATCCGCTCGATCGCCACGGGGATCTCTGCGTCGATCCCGAGCGCATCGCGTATATGGCGGAGAGTTTCGCCAAGACGCTTGGCCAACGTCCCGACACTATCCTCGATCACGCGATTGCCTGGGGCTGCCTGTCGGCATCCTGGCATGCCGAAGACCGTAACGACGCTGACGAAAACAGCGAACTCGCCGTGGTAGCGGCGATTCGCGGCGTGCGAGCTAGCTTCTGATCTCGACGTCGTTTTCCAAGGGGTAAGGCCCCTTGGTGCCGCGCCAATGGGCGGTGGCGAAGATCAGCACGATCAGCGCAAGGCCCTGATGCAGCAATGCCCAATGCATGTGCGCCTGCATCAGCAACGTTCCGACACCAATAGCGGCCTGAGCGAGAATGAGGATAACCAGCATCCAGGCGCGGCGCGCATGCGTCGTCCTGGGTGCGGCCCGCATTGTCGAGATAGCGTGCCAGACTGCGACCACCAGTAGCGTGTAGGCGAACATGCGGTGGATGAACTGAACTGTCTTGGGGCTTTCGAAGAAGTTGCGCCAGACCGGCTCGATGATCAGCAGGTCGCCGGGAATGATGGCGCCGTCCATCAACGGCCAGGTGTTGTAGGACAGACCGGCGTGAAGGCCGGCCACCAGCGCGCCGAGATAAATCTGGAACATTACCAGCAGCACCATGATGCCCGAAAAGCGCTGCACGCCCCGATCGGCGGGCGCTTGCGAATAGGTCGCCAGCCCGCGTGCGATGTAGGCGACCGCCGTGACGATGATGCAAGCAAAGGTCAGGTGGATCGCCAGGCGGTACTGGCTGACCGAGACGCGTTCAGATAGTCCCGAAGCAACCATCCACCAGCCGATGGCACCTTGCAGGCCACCCAGCGCCAAAAGGCCTACCAGACGCGGCTTCAGCCGGCGTTCGAGACGGCCCGAGATCCAGAAGAAGGCGAGCGGAATGGCGACAAGGAAGCCGACGCCGCGGGCAAGCAGCCGGTGCGCCCACTCCCACCAGAAGATGCCCTTGAACTCGTCAAGAGTCATGCCCTTGTTGACCTGCTGGTATTGCGGGATCTGCTGGTACTTTTCGAATTCCTCTTGCCATTCCGCCTGGTTGAGCGGCGGGATGACGCCGTGGATCGGCTTCCATTCGGTGATGGACAGACCAGAGCCGGTCATGCGCGTGGCGCCGCCGACCATGACCAGCGCAAACAGGACGACAAGCACGACATACAGCCAGCCGCGAACGAGCGCACGATCGCGCAATTCCCTGTCGCGTCGGACAAGCGGTGCTGCAATGTTGGTCATCGTGGACATGGCAATCGTTCCCGGCTCGTTCGAAACCCGCCGGACTGGTGGACCATAGCGGCTTCGCTGGCAAGTTCAGCCCGCGCGACACGCAGTCGCGCCGCATCCACACGCCCCCTCGCCGGTTGCGCCGGCTGCCCGGAGCATTTATGCGAAGCCTGGATAAAGGATCAAGAAATGCCCGTTCGCGTCAAGAAGCTGATCGGAACCGTGCTGCTGGTGCTGCTGGTGGTCGTGTATGCGCTGATCGCAACCATGGTGGCGGTCGCGCAACTGTCCCAGTCCGGCCCGATCGTGCACCTGGCCTTCTTCTTCTTCAGCGGACTGCTCTGGATCCTGCCTGCCATGTGGATCATCAAATGGATGGTCAAGCCATCCAAATCCGCGAACAGGTAGGCCTACACCGTCACCAGTCGCCGGCCACGATTTGCCGCCAAAGTCGTCGCGCCCGACAGCATGGCGCGCATCACTGCCAGTTCCTGGTGGCGACCGTTGACCGAAAGCCTTGGCAGCGCGTGCAGGCTGTCGGCATGCTCGGGTCTGAGAACGCCATGGCGCGTGGTGACGGCCGAGACAAAGCCAGCCTCGCGCGCCAGGTCGGTTTCACGCAATCCAACTGCCGCAGCATAGCCATAGGGATAGGCAAAATGGACAGGTGAGCGGCCAAGCTCGGCTTCGATCATGTCGCGTGAACGATACATCTCCCGCAGCGCAGATTCCTTTCTCAACCGCTTGAGATTGTAGTGATGGACCGAATGCGCGCCGATCGTGACCAGCGGATGCGCCGCGCAACGCCTGATCTCGTTCCAGTTCATCAAGAGCGTACGGTTCGGGGCGGAAGCATCGACGCCGACCATATCGGCCCAACCACGCAGGACCGCACGCTGTTCTTCTTCACGCAATTCGCCTGCGATGTGGTCTGACAAGCGGCGGAACGCCGCCGCGCGACCTTCGGGCGTGGAACAATCGAGCTTCAATTTGCCGTCGGGCATGGTGACCGCGATCGGCTTGCCCGCCGAGACTATGTCATAGAGCACTTCCCACCAAAGATCGACCTCGCCACCTGTCAGTCCCGGGGCGACGTAGATTGCGATGGGGGCGGCATGCTTTTCCAGAACTGGCAGCGCCTCGGTCAGGTTGTCGCGATAGGCATCGTCTGCGGTCAATGCCGCAAACCGACCGCCATTTGCCATGCGCAATCGCGCCACCGCCTCGTCCATCGAGACAAAGGCATAGCCCATGCGCTTCATCTCGCCGATCAGCGCATCGAGAAATTGTGGCGTGATGCTGAGATGGCGATTGGGGCTTTCGGGCCGCTCAAGCAGAGCAGTCACGCGATGAAGCATGAGAATGGCGCCGACGCTGCCAACCAAAGGCTTGGCGAGCGCGCTCAGACCAGCATGTCCGATCAGCAGGAAGGCCAGCTTTCGGGCTACGTCGATCATTCCTTCACCTTTGGCGCCTAGGTTCGGCCGCATCGAGCATGCCGAGGACTGCTCCAGCTGCCGATGAATAGCCGGCAAGGATTGAAGTATGGTTGACGCTCCTGCGCCCAGCGAAAACAACGTATTGTTGCGTCAGGTTGCGGGTACCGCTTTGACTGCGGAGATCGTTGCCGTTTCAATCGAAACCCTCAAGCGCTACGGCAGTTTCACAACCATCTACGCACCGGCCCAGAGCCCGGTGTGGGTGTCTGCCTGGATGAACACCAACAACCCAGACGCCTTCGTTGCAACCTTGAGCGCCAACGGGCGCCCCGTAGTCTCAGTCGCGCTTGAAGTCCGTCGCGAAGGTCCCTTCCGTATTGCGCGCTTCTTGGGCGGCACGCATGCCAACGGCAATTTTCCGGCTGTGGACAGGGAATGGCTGCCGACAGCAACCACGCATGACATTGATGCCCTCATCAGCGCGATAGGCCGAGCCCGGCAGGATGTTGACCTTGTCGCGCTCGACCGCCTGGTTGCCAGTTTCGACGGCCTACCCAACCCGCTGCTCAAGCTGCCGTCCGC
Organism: Aminobacter sp. AP02; assembly: GCF_003148805.1. GTDB lineage: Bacteria > Pseudomonadota > Alphaproteobacteria > Rhizobiales > Rhizobiaceae > Aminobacter. Next base: position 52,979 of record NZ_QGGX01000012.1, on the reverse strand, counting down.
TCCGAGCCCGAACGTGGCCCTAGCGGTCAATCTCGACGGCGGCTTTGAGACAGTTCTCGCGCGGACAAACGGCACGAGGAAGCGCAAGCGGCATCGCAGCCAGCAGCGGAAATACGATTCCGTTGGTGGCGCGCGGCGCACGACAGCGGCCAACGCCGCCGACGCGAACGCCATGATCGATGCCTTCTTCGCCATGAAGCAGCAGCGCTTCGGGTCTATGGGCATCACGGACGTGTTTGCCGACGCCGAAGTGCGCAGCTTCTTCCGCAAGCTGTTTGTCGGTGCGCTGCAACACGACAAGCCGCCTTTTGTGCTGCATGGGCTGGAGGTCGCTGGCAAATACCGCGCAATCACCGGCACAAGTCGCGCCGGCAGCCGCCTGATCTGCGAATTCGGTGCCATCGCCGATGACGAACTGGCCTATGCCAGCCCAGGCGAATATCTGTTCTTCGACAACATTGCCGAAGCCAGTCGCCAGGGTTACGCCGTCTACGACTTCAGCGTCGGCGACGAACCCTACAAGCGTCAGTGGTGCGATATCGAGATACGGCATGCAGACGTACTGGTGCCATTGACCGCAAAAGGCCGCCTCTACGCGCTTGGCCTGAAATCCACTTCGCGCATCAAAGGCGCGATCAAGAACAACCCAACGCTATGGCCGCTTGTCAAGCGACTGAGATCAGGCGTGCGCGGCAAGTCCGCGCCCGTCGGGGACGACTGACCTAGGTCAGGATCACATGGTCGCCGTAGCGATCAAGCAGGAACATACGTCAGCCTGATCACGTCCTCGTCAATTCGATCGCTGGCCACTAGGCGGAGCCTTGGCTGGGGGCCGGCGAAGAATGGTTTGCCGCTTCCAAGCACGACCGGGTGGAGGTAGAGGCGATACTCATCGACAAGGCCAAGCTCAGACAGGCTTCGTGCCAAGTCGGGTCCGCCGACTTGAATCTCGCCCGCGAACTGAGCCTTGATTCCGCGTATCGACGCCCCGATGTCATCGGCGACGAGTTTAGCGTTGGGGCCAACAGACTTCAAAGAGCGTGACACGACCCACTTCTGTTGGTTCCGCCACGCGGCCGCGAAGTCGCGCCGCGCCTCGTCCCACTCGGGATGATCCTCGTCCCAATAGCGCATGAGCTCGTACAGGCGGCTGCCGTACACACTGCCCACCTGGTCTCGCGCCTGCTCGATGAAGTGACGGAAAAGCGTTGGGCTTGGCCCAAACTTCATGTGGTCCACGTAGCCGTCCAAGGACTGGTTCATTCCGAAGACGAGCTTCGCCACGATGCTATCCTCCGTCACAACTCCCTCAGGATAGCTCGAACCGGCGGGAAGCAGAAGCGGGTGAACAATCAGAGATTGTTAGAGAGGGTGACCTCGCGCGCCAGCGCCAAGGCTGAAGCCGTGCGCTTTCTGGATACTAGGCAGCCTCACGTGTCGGCTGCGGTGAACCCGGAAGGTCATGGCCTACCGGGGTAACAAGGATGACGTCGTCGTAGCCGCCGGCGCGCAGGCCATCAGCCGCGTCGGCGATCTCATGGTCATGGTGCAGGAAGCTGACGAGCACTTCCGTGCCGTTACCGACAAGACGCCTGATCTCGTCGGCATCAGCCGGTCCGCACTCGACCACAACCAGATCATAGGCTGTCGTCAGCGACTCCATGATGATCGGCAAGCGGTCGGCAGCACGCATGGCGCGTGCTGGATCAGCAGTGCCAACGGGCATCACATCGCAATCCGAATAGTGGTCGGCACGGATAACGTCAGTGAATTGAGCCTCCGAAGCAAGAAGATTGGTGATGCCCGGATACCGGCCGCCATCGAGCATTGGCCGCGATGCGGCACCGGTGGCGGTCAGGTCGAGCAACAAGACACGCAAGCCCGCATCAGCCACCTCGCGTGCGACCAGCACTGCGGTTGCGGCAGCATCGTCACCTTCGGGCGAAACGAAGATGGCACGGGCAGCACCACCGGCGATGAGCCACTCGGCAGCTGCCTCGATGCTGATGCCTGCATGAGCGGCAGGCACCGGCGGCGCTGAATCGAGCATTTCTTCCTTGATGGCAATCGTCGGCTCTTCGACATTGCTTTCAGCAAGCTCAGCCGAAACGTCAGGCGCTTCAGCCCACTGACGCGGCGAGCCCTCGTCCGGCTGGATTGCCACGCGACGGACAGGCATTGCCACCTGGGTGACTTGCGTTATGCGCGCACCTGCAGCCGGGCGCATGGCGCGTCCGGAGAACAGTTCCTGCAAAAGGGTGAAAATCGCCATCAGCAACAGCGAACCGACGAAAGCCGCGCCGACAATCGGCACAACCTTTGGGAAATATGCTTCGGAAGGTACGATCGCGCTCGAAAAGACACGCGCATCCACCGGCAGATAGTTGCGATCCTGACGCGAGGCGGCCTCGCGATAGCGAGTGAGATAGGATTCGAGCAAGGCGCGCTGTGCGGCTGCCTCACGCTCCAGGGCCCGAAGCTCGACTTCCTGTTCCGATACGCGTCCCGATTCCACCTTCAACCTGTTGAGGTCGGCCACCAGCTGTTTTTCGCGAAGACCAGCACTTGCAGCCTCATTGACCAGGCCTGCCAGGACCTTTTCTGCCTGCGTACGAATCTGGGCGTTCAGATCGGCAAGCTGAGCGTTGAGAGCCCTGATACGCGGATGGTTGGGAAGCAGCGTGGTCGAAAGGTCGGCGATGTCGGACCTTAGCTGGACCTGCCGTTCGCGCAGGCGTTGGATGAGGCCCGAAGACAGCACCTCCGGCACTGCGTCGATCGAACCGCCGCTCTTCAAGGCCTGGCGCACGCTCTGGGCCGTGGCCTCGGCGGCCGAACGGTTGGCGCGAACGCGCGACAATTCGCTGGAAAGCTCGGAAAGTTGCTGGGTCGCAAGGGCCGAGTTGTTCTGCCCGACCGGCAGGTCAGACTGCGACCGGAAGCTTGCGACACGCGCTTCGGCGTCCTTGACGCGCTGGTTCAGGTCCGCGATTTCGGGCTTCAGCCAGTCGGTAGCCTCCGTGCTCGACTCGAGCTTGGAGCTGCGCTGGAAGTCGAGATAGGCCTCGGCAATGGCATTCGGCACGGCAGCGGCAAGCTTGGGATCCTCCGAAGAGAATTGGATGACAATGACGCGCGATCTTTCAACGCGGTAGATAGTCAGCCTTTCGCGGAAGGCCTTGAGCACGCGTTCCTCGGGCGGCAACTCGTTCGGATCGCTCTTGAGCCCGGCGATGACCAGCAGACGTGTAATCGTCGACATTTCGGATGACGCGTCGAACTCCGGGCGGCTGGCGAGATCGAGCTTCCTTGCGACCTGCTTGAGGATATCGGTGGAACCGATGACTTCAACCTGGCTGGTGACCCCCTCCTCGTCGAGGATGGGCCGCTCATTGTCACCGCTGCCGTCCGGGCGCGTGAACACGGACTCGCGTGTTTCGATCAGCAGGCGCGTTTCGGCGCGGTATTGTGGCGTCGCCAGCGAGGCAAGCACAAAGGCCAAACCGGTGACCGCCACGGAGAACAGCACCAGGCGCAGCCAGTTCCTCGCGAGACTGGCGAAGAGCTGGCCGAGATCTACATCGACATCACCGGCACTGGATTGGACGCCAGACATGCAATTCCTACTCCGAGGCTGAGCAGGTGCACGGTAAACAAACATGGTAACCCAGGTGTTAACGCCGTCGCACGGCACCTAGCCTGAGACATCCCTAGAACACGCCTCCCTTTACCGAGCATTAACCCTAACAAGACGATAACAATCGCGAACCGATATTCCGCAGCGTGGCGGCAAGCAGTCGAAGGTGTGTCTGCCTAAATGAAATGCTCCCTTCCCCTTTGCCATGCGCTACTCGCAGCCATGCTGATTGCCAGCGGCTGCTCGAGCTATCGTCCAGCACCCGCTGCTTTTCATGAAGTGCTCGACCAGCCCTACAGGCTCGGCGCCGGCGACCGCATTCGCGTCACGGTGTTCGAACAGGAGGGCCTGTCCAACACCTATAGCGTCGACCAGTCGGGTTACATTTCCTTCCCGCTCGTAGGTGGCGTGCCGGCACGCGGCTACACTGCCCAGGAAGTCGAAAAAGCCTTGGCCACCAAGCTGCGCCAAGGTTACCTGCGCGATCCGGACGTTTCGGTCGAAGTCGACCGCTACCGGCCAATCTTCGTCATGGGCGAAGTAGGTGCCGCTGGCCAATACTCCTATGTTCCTGGGCTGACAGTGCAAAAAGCGGTCGCAATGGCCGGCGGCTACAGCGCCCGCGCCAACCAGAGCGACGTCGACATCACCCGCGACATCAACGGCAAGGTGATGACCGGTCGCGTGCTGACCACCGACCCTCTCCTGCCCGGCGACACGGTCTATGTCCGCGAGCGGCTGTTCTAACACGCCGTGCAGCAGAACCCGCCCCGCAAGCTTCGGATCGTCCACTGCTTCAGGTCGCCTGTCGGCGGCATCTTCAGGCACGTGCGCGATCTGACCGAGGCCCAGGTCGCAGCTGGCCATCAGGTCGGCATCGTTTGCGATTCGAGCACCGGCGGAGAACACGAAGAACGCCTGTTCGAAGCGATCAGGCCCATGCTGGCGCTCGGCATCAGGCGTACGTCGATGCAGCGCCATATCGGCCCGGGCGATATCGCAGCGGGCTGGCGCACCTACAAGATCATCAAGGAATTGCGGCCGGACGTGCTGCATGGGCACGGCGCCAAGGGGGGCGTCTATGCGCGTGCGTTCGGCTCACTGTTGCGGGTTTCAAGGTATTGCGTGGCCCGCCTCTACTCGCCGCATGGCGGCTCCCTGCACTATGACGAGACGACGATGACCGGAAAGCTGTTCTTCGGGCTCGAACGCCTGATGGAACGGTTCACCGACCACCTGCTTTTCGTCTCCGACTATGAGCGGCGAACGTTCATCCGCAAGGTTGGCAAGCCACTGGTTCCAACCAGCCTGGTCTACAACGGCTTGCGCGACGTGGAGTTCGAACCGGTTCCTGCGCTGCCAGACGCCGCCGATTTTCTCTATATCGGCATGATGCGCGACTTGAAGGGACCTGACCTCTTCATCGATGCGCTGGACAAGGTCCAAACGCATCTTGGCCGCAATGTGACAGCGGTCATGGTTGGCGACGGCGACGACCTGCCACGCTATCGGGCCCAGGTAAAAAGGCTGGACCTCGGGGGTAACGTGCGCTTCATGGCGCCGATGCCGGCGCGCCAGGCCTTTGCACTCACCCGTTTCGTCGTGGTGCCGTCCCGTGCGGAAGCAATGCCATATATCGTGCTGGAGACGCTTGCCGCAGGCAAGCCGATCATTGCGACCGCCGTTGGCGGCATTCCTGAAATTCTGGGATCGTCATCCCCTGCCTTGGTCACCCCTGACGCGGCAGAGATCAGCCAGAAGATGCTTGCAGCGTTGCAATCGCCTGCGGAATACGCAGGTTGGATGCCCGATACGTGCGAGTTGAAATCGCGGTTCGGGGTCGCGGTCATGGCTCACGACGTCGAGAAAGCCTACTTTTCCGCTCTTGCCCCTCGAAGCGGCTGAGCAGCACCGGCAGGTTCCTCCCTGTTCAAGGGTTTCTTAGCTCATCGTTGTTATGTCGATCTGGTAAACCGGCGACCCGAACAGATCGACGACAATGACCAAATTTGACCCGAAGCGCCGCTTCAGCCCGGAAGCCGTCAAGGCGGCTAGCGGCGACGGCGAAAAATCCGACACCGCCAAGCTCAGCAGCGTCGCCCAGGAAGTGGCAGCACAATACCGGCGCGACACCATGTCTCCGGTCATGGTCAGCGGCGCCTTGCGCCTCGCGGAACTCGCCCTGCTCTTCATCACCGGGTTGGCACTCTACGTCTATCACGTCGGCTTCCTTGGCCATCTCGGCTGGCAGTATCCGCTCGTCATTTTGACCGCGTCCCTCGCAGCGGTGGTGTTCTTCGAAGTCATGGACTGCTATCAGCCGCAATCGCTGATGCGGCCTACCGCCACCGTCGGGCGCATCACCCTTTGCTGGGCTGCCGCCTTCGCGCTGATGGCCCTGACGGCCTTCTTCATGAAGGTTTCGTCAGATTATTCGCGCCTCCTGTTCGGCGGCTGGTTCGTGCTTGGACTGGCATTGCTGATCGGCCTGCGCCTGATCATGGCACGCTTCATTCGGCGCTGGGCCCGCGATGGACGCATGGAACGGCGAGCCGTCATCGTTGGCGGTGGCAAAGCCGCCGAAGTGCTGATCCGTTCGATCGAACAGCAGCCCTACAACGACATCCGCATCTGCGGCATCTTCGACGATCGCGATGACAGGCGTTCGCCGCCGATCGTCGCCGGCTATCCGAAGCTCGGAACCGTATCGGAGTTGTTGAAATTTGCCCGGATCGCGCGCATCGACATGCTGATCGTGTCGCTGCCTCTGACAGCGGAAACCCGCGTGCTGCAACTGCTCAAGAAGCTCTGGGTACTGCCGGTCGACATCCGGCTTTCCGCGCACTCCAACCAGCTGCAGTTCAGGCCGCGCTCCTATTCCTATATCGGCGCCGTGCCGATGCTCGACATCTTCGACAAGCCCATCAACGACTGGGATTCAGTCGCCAAGCGCGCCTTCGACATCGTCTTCAGCCTGTTGGGCATCGTCGTCTTTTCGCCGGCGATGCTTGCAACCGCGATCGCCATCAAGCTCGACAGCAAGGGGCCGGTGCTGTTCAAGCAGAAGCGCCACGGCTTCAACAACGAGGTGATCGAGGTCTACAAGTTCCGCTCCATGTATACGGACCAGTCCGACCCGACGGCCCGCAAGAGCGTGACCAAGAACGATCCGCGCGTCACCCGTGTCGGCCGCATCATCCGCAAGACCTCCATCGACGAACTGCCGCAGTTCTTCAATGCGCTGTTCGGCAGCCTGTCGCTGGTGGGGCCGCGCCCGCACGCAGTGGCCGCGCAGTCGCACAACCTGCTCTACAACGAAGTGGTCGACGGCTACTTCGCGCGCCACAAGGTCAAGCCCGGTGTCACCGGCTGGGCGCAGATCAATGGCTGGCGCGGCGAGATGGACACCGACGAGAAGATCAGAAAGCGTACCGAGTTCGACCTATACTACATCGAGAACTGGTCGCTCTGGTTCGATATCAAGATCCTGTTCTTGACACCGATCCGCCTCCTCAACACGGAAAACGCCTATTGAGAGCGATCAGCTATGAGCTGCCGCGAGCTGCGATCAACGCCAAGCTGATCGGGCTCATCTCTACCGGTGCCATCGCGCTGGGCGTGCTGCTGTCGGGTTTTGTCATCCGCGAGCCCGCACCTTACGAGCTCTACATGGCGGGACTGATCGCGGTATGGTCGCTTTTTGGCCTGCGCATTTCGCGCGCCATCACCCCGCTGGTCGTGCTGATCGTCACGTTCAACATCGGCGGCATGATTGCCATGACGCAGATGGAAAATCTGATGAACACGCCGCTCTACCTAGCGGTGTCGCTGTTCCTCGGTTTCACGGCGATCTTCTTTGCAGCGGTTACCGAAGCCGATCCCAGGCTATTCAGGGTCATTTTCCTGTCCTGGGTCATCTCGGCCGTCGTTACCTCCGTGCTTGGCATCCTTGGCTATTTCGGCGCGATGCCCGGTGCCGAGATGTTTACCAAATTCGACCGCGCCGCCGGTGCCTTCCAGGACCCGAACGTATTCGGGCCCTTCCTTACCTTGCCCGGCATCTATCTTCTTTACCGCGTGCTGACCGGCAATCCGTTGAAGATGGCGATCTATGCGATGCCGCTGCTCATCGTCACCGGTGGCATCTTCTTGTCGTTTTCGCGCGGTGCATGGGGACTTTTCGGCGTCTCGGCCATACTGCTCACCAGCTTCCTGTTTTTGCAGAGCGATAGCGGCAAGTTTCGGCTCAGGATCGTCGTCATGAGCATTGCCGCCGTGGCGCTGCTGACGATCGCACTGCTGGTGATGCTGCAGATCCCGAGCATCGCCGAGCTGTTCACGACCCGTGCCCAACTGGTCCAGGAGTACGACGGTGCGCGCCTCGGCCGTTTCGCCCGCTACGGCATCGGCTTCCTGTGGGCCACGGAAAAGCCGTTGGGCATCGGCGCCCTCCTCTTCGGTCAGTTATACGGTGAAGACACCCACAACATCTGGCTCAAGGCATTGATGGACTATGGCTGGCTCGGATTCGCCAGCTATCTCCTGCTGATCGTGTGGACCGCCGCGGCCGGGTTCCGCATCCTGCTGCGCAACCGGCCATGGCAGCCCTATCTGCTGTGCGCCTATGTCGTCTTCCTCGGCCACGTCGCGCTCGGCACGGTAATCGACACCGACCATTGGCGCCACTTCTACCTGCTGCTCGGCCTGATCTGGGGCTCGATAGCCCTGGAAGTACGCCACCGGCGCGCCTTGGCTTTTCAAGCCCGCTGACTCGACGGCGTTGCACACAACGCCCTGAAACTGTGAACGGTCCGGCACCGTTTGCCGGCTCAACTCGGCGTGACCGCTTTGTGAATCAGAGTGAGCGTCCAGCCTATGGAATCCGGAAAGGTAGGCGCCTATCTGGAGGTGGTAAGCGAAACAGCGAAATAAAAATACGCTTCGCTACCGAAAGATGAAAGGAATACTACAATGAAAAAGATCATCCTCGCAGCATCGGCCATCGCAATCATGACCGGATCGGCTCTTGCTTCTGCTTCTGAGGGCGTAGTTGCCAAGTTTAACTCGGATGTTCGCGTCATTACTCTTGAAAATGGCAAGAGTTATACCATTCCGCGCCACATCGGTCTCCCGCAGGTGCAGGTCGGCGACAAGGTCACGATCAACACCAAGAGCGACGATGCCGATCAGGTGACGTCGGTACTTCGCGCGCTCTAAGCAGAGACCAAATACGCGATAACTTTCGCGACCTGCCGAAAGCCATGGGCCCCTCCCGCCCATGGCTTTTCGCGTTTTCGACGCGAAAATCGTACTCGGTTCTGAAGCTCCAATGCTTCGAGTATGCGCGTCGGCGGCCAAGTCACAACAAAGCGTGATCGCTTCGTGTATCGAAGTGACCGGTCTGATCGTAACTTTTTCGGACATAGCCCGTTTCTCCGAAGGTCAGTGAGCGGAAGCACCAGCTCTCACCCTTCCGTTTGGCCACTCCAAGGAGAAATGCCATGAGGAAACTTGCTCTTGCGGTTGCAGCAATCGTCCTGACGTCAGGCTCAGCATTCGCCGATGTCACAAATGGTGTCGTTTCCAGATATAACCCCCAGGTTCGCGTCATCACGCTGCAGAACGGTCAAAGTTACACAATTCCCCGTTGGGTGCCGCTGCCTGCCATCCAGGTCGGCCAAAATGTCACCATCACGTCCCGGGACGATGGTGGCGATGTGACCAGTGTCTTGACCCGCTCTCTTTGGCGCTAGCGGCCCGCCCGGTCCAGGGATTCCCTGAAAGCACCAGCGACGGGGAAATCGGCCAGACGAAATCAAAAGCCATGGACGGAAACGTTCATGGCTTTTTCAATACTGTGGAGACCAGGTCGGCTCACAAGAAACCGTGAATGACTCGTGTAGTGAGTTTACCTATATCCGTGTAACAAACGCCGACGCCAAACGTTACTCCATGGTCAAAAGCAATGGAACCTCCCAACCCATGCTTGCAATATTTGGACATAGGAGACGAAAAGTGAAAAAGCTCATCCTTGCTGCTGCAGCGCTTACCCTCATGTCGGGCGCAGCACTTGCCACTGAGGTCGATGGCGTCGTCGCGAAGTTCAACCCCGCGGTTCGCGTCATCACGCTCACCAACGGCGAAAGCTATACTATTCCGCGCGACGTCGCGATCCCGCCGCAACTTGCTCCAGGCAAGCGGGTAGCAATCGACGAGCATGACAATGGCACGAAGATCGACTCCGTGCTGGTTGGCTCCTACATGTAATGCAGCGGCGATAGTTACGCCCCAGCAGAACACCACGCCATGGGCGCAACCGCGCCTGTGGCGTTTTCTTGTGGCAGGCAGGGCGTGTTTTGCAGGAGGTGGCGACTGACTTTTCCAGCCGAACCTGCCGGCTGGCTGGTTCACTTTCAGTCGATTGTTAGGGGAAGGGAAATTTGGTCGGAGTGGCCGGATTCGAACCGACGACCCCTTGACCCCCAGTCAAGTGCGCTACCGGGCTGCGCTACACTCCGGACCGGTCGCGATGTATCTTGATAATACCGTCCCGGTCAACCCACTTCGGCAGCTTTCCCGCCAAACTTCTTCATTCGGAATTGGCACGCGATTTCTGCGGCCCAAAAAGCACCACCGAATGCCTAGCGCACCTGGTCGAGCAGGCGCTTGCACTCGAGAAGATCAAACAGCGCTTCCTGCAGGAGCGCCCTGTTGTCTCGGGAGAGCTTGCTTGAGTCGGCCGCTACCGGCCCGTCGTCATCGCCCTTGCCGAGGCCAAAGAAGCGCCGGCTGGGCTTGGCCCTGGCCTCGCCCAACAGCATCTCCTCGTCGACCGCACGCGGCTGTGCTGCAGGCGTCAGCGGCGCCTCGGCCTGCTTGCGCTGGGCGATGGCTTCGACGGCCTTGAGATCGCCGCTGCCTATGGCGACAAGGAACTGGTTGCCATTGTCGCGCAGGAGCTTCTGTACACCCTTGATGGTGTAGCCCTGCTCGTAGAGCATGTGACGGATGCCCTTGATCAACTCGACATCCTGCGGCCGGTAATACCGTCGCCCGCCGCCGCGCTTCATCGGCTTGATCTGGGTAAAGCGGGTTTCCCAAAAGCGCAGCACGTGCTGCGGCAGGTCCAGATCTTCGGCCACTTCGCTGATGGTGCGGAAGGCGTCGGGGCTCTTGTCCATGGTCGCCACTTTCGCAAAACGATTCGTGATTCATTTCAGCGGTTTGCGCGACAACATTCAAGCCCGGCGCGAATCACGCACCAGGCTATCAACCGGTTAGAGCGGAAAAAGTTACTTGGCGGCCTTGGACTTGCCGCCCTGATGCGCCCGCAGGATGCGGCTCTTCAGTACGTTGGACGCCTTGAAGGTCATGACGCGGCGCGGCAGGATCGGCACCTCTTCGCCGGTCTTGGGGTTGCGACCCACGCGTTCATTCTTGTCGCGGACATGGAACGTGGCGAAAGACGACAATTTGACCGTCTCGCCGCGCACGATTGCCTCGCAGATTTCGTCGAGAACCGTTTCGACCAACTGCGCCGACTCCGTACGGGAAAGGCCGACTTTCCGGTAGACGGATTCAGCGAGATCGGCACGCGTAAGTGTCTTTCCCCCCATGCGACGGTCCCATCCTCAAAAACAACAATTTAGCAAACGCGCCGGAGGTTAAGTAATTGATCCGTCAAGGTCAAGGACCGATGCCATGACCTTTCCGAGAACGTCGTTCAGGCACTGCCGCGATGCCCGAACTACCACCTGACGAGCACGGCACCCCAGGTAAAGCCACCGCCCATGGCCTCGAGCATCACGAGGTCGCCCTTCTTGATGCGGCCATCCGCAACGGCGGCCGAAAGCGCCAGAGGCACCGAGGCGGCGGAGGTGTTGCCGTGGAGATGGACAGTGACCACGGCCTTGTCCTCAGGAATACCGAGCTTCTTGGCCGAAGCGTCGATGATGCGCTTGTTGGCCTGGTGGGGCACGAACCAGTCGAGATCGTCGGCGGAGATGTCGGCCTGGGTGAAAACGTCCTCGATCACGTCAGTGATCATGCCCACGGCGTGCTTGAAGACTTCACGGCCTTCCATCTTGAGGTGACCGACAGTGCCGGTCGTCGACGGGCCGCCGTCGACATAGAGCTTGTCCTTGTGCGTGCCGTCGGAGCGCAGGCTCGCGGCCAACACCCCACGGTCGGCGATGGTGCCTTGTCCCTCGGCGGCTTCGAGAACGAGTGCACCGGCACCGTCGCCGAAAAGCACGCAGGTCGAGCGGTCCGACCAGTCGAGGATGCGCGAGAAGGTTTCGGAACCGATGACAAGCACGCGCTTCGCAAGGCCGCCCTTGATGTAGAGATCGGCCGTCGTGACGGCATAGACAAAGCCGCTGCATACTGCCTGCATGTCGAACGCAAAGCCGTGGCGCATGCCAAGCCGGTTCTGTATCTCGACGGCGGTCGCCGGGAAGGTGTTGTTGGGAGTTGACGTCGCCAGCACGATCAGGTCGATGTCGGCAGGCGTCAGGCCGGCATTATCCAGCGCAGCACGCGCTGCCGCCTCACCGAGCGATGCCGTCGTTTCGTCATCGGCGGCGATGTGGCGCTGGCGAATGCCGGTGCGCTGGGCGATCCACTCGTCCGATGTCTCGACCATGCCTTCGAAATCGGCGTTCTTCATGATGCGGCGGGGCAGCGCTGAACCGATGCCGCGCACAACTGATCTGATCACTTTGAAAAAATCCTATTCCTGATCTTCGACCGCAGCGGCTGGTCGTCCCATCGCCGCATGCGGGTTGCGTGCGTGGAAGAGGTCGAGATCGGCCTCGATGCGATCGAGCAGCCGGTTGCGAACCATATCATAGGCCATTTCGATGGCGGCCGCGAAACCATCCGCGTCAGCCCCGCCGTGGCTTTTCACCACGATACCGTTGAGCCCGAGGAAAACTCCGCCATTGGCCCGGCGCACATCCATCTTCTCGCGCAGGCGGTCGAACGCGCCCTTGGCAAAGATGTAGCCGATCTTGGCCATCAGCGTGCGGCTCATCGCTTCGCGCAGGTAGCCCGCGATCTGGCGCGCCGTGCCTTCGGCGGTCTTGAGCGCGATGTTGCCCGCAAAGCCTTCGGTGACAACGACATCCGTCGTCCCCTTGCCAATGTCGTCGCCTTCAACGAAGCCCTGGTAGTTCATCGAAGCCATGTTGGCCTCGCGCAGCATGCGCCCGGCTTCCTTGACCTCTTCCTGGCCCTTGATCTCTTCGACGCCGACATTGAGCAGTCCAACCGTGGGCCGTTCGATACCGAACAATGCCCGAGCCATGCCTGTGCCCAAAATGGCGAAATCGATGAGCTGGTGGGCGTCGGCTCCGATGGTGGCTCCAACGTCCAGCACCACACTTTCACCACGCGTCGTAGGCCAAAGGGCAGCGATCGCCGGGCGGTCGATGGTCGCCATGGTACGCAGGCAGAATTTCGACATTGCCATCAGCGCGCCGGTATTGCCGGCGGAGACACACGCGTCCGACGTGTTGGACTTGACCGCTTCGATCGCCTTCCACATCGACGACTTCCAGCGGCCATGGCGCAGCGCCTGGCTCGGCTTGTCGTCCATACGCACGGCCACCTCGCAATGGACGAACTCGCTGACTGGCGCGAGCCGCGGCTGCTTGGCAAGTTCGGGTCGGACCACTTCTTCGCGACCGTAGATGATGAAGCGAATGTCGGTGCGCCTGGTGGCGACCTTGGCCAGAGCAGGAATGATCACGGAAGGACCGTGATCGCCACCCATGGCATCAATGGAAATCTTGATCACGCGTCGGTCATCTCACTGTTGGCGTCGAAGGGCACGCAAAAGTCCGGCGAAAATAGCGGCTCTGGATGAGCGCACAACCGGGATTACGCGAAACGGCGGGCGTTTTCAAAGCTTCTTGGAAATTAGACGAAGCTTTTTCTGGAATTCACTCTCTATCGGCTCGATGTCGCCGTCATCGGGGTTGGCAACAGTAGCGCCTGTCTTGCGCGGATAAGGATCGATGGCGAGGCCAAAGAACTCCTCGGCAAGGGCGCCCGCGTCAATCGTGTCGCCGGTAAAGGTTTCGGGGCTGTCGGGCCCCTCCGCGTCGAGCAGGATCTCGCCGGCCTCATTGAATCCGCGCCTTGCGAGCTTGGAATCCTCGGGCAGGAAAACGCCTTCGACGTCCTCGTCAATGGTCGCTTCCACCGGTTCGAGGGTGACAATGCAAGCCTGGGTAATCTGGGCCTTGACCCGACCGCTGACCTTGACGCCGTTGCGCTTCCACTTGGTAACCAGCAAATCCGCCTTGTAGCGCTCGACCGACAACAGGCCGTGCGCCTCGGCAAGTGCCGCGCGCTGGAACGCGTCGGCATCGACGACGGCCGACATGCCTTTTTGCGGCAGCCTAGCGACGTTCACCGGGAAGGACACCGGGCTTGAGGTTTCGACGAGCTTCATGGGTGGCCTCCTTCAGGCTGCCTGTGGCGCCGGATACGTCAGTTTGCCGGCACATATGTCTTCCGAAGGCTGCGCGGCAAGGGTGCGATTCGCCGCAAAGACATATTCGGCAAGGGCCGCTGCTTCAGGCCATTCCTTCACCTCGGGACGAACATTGCGCAAAAGGGCTGCGGCAAGGGCCGCGTGATCGTCGCGCTCAAGCGCGTCCTTGTAGGATTCGGTGCGGCCGTAGAACATCTTCGCCAGTTTTTTCATCCGCTTTGGCACGCCGACGTCGCTGATGCCCAGTTCGCGCAGGGAATGGTCGACATCGAGGAAGAACTCGTCGATCAGCAACTGCGCAATATCGGCCGATGCCCCTGTCTCGCCCCGCAAGCGGTGTTGAAACAAGAACATGTGCAGCGAAAGCATCTCGAAACGGCCAAGCGGCGTATCGGGCACGTTCCACGCAGAATAAAATGGCTCCTGCCGCGCAGCCGCCACGATTCGCGTATAGAGCGCCTCGGTGATGGCGCGATTGGCTTGGCGTTGACGGCCAAACAGACGCTGGAACATTTGAGGGTGGTCTCCCGGGGACCCGTTTCGCAAAGTGGCCTTGTTGCATCGGCGCGCAAGCTGGTTTACCGGTTTTGCGGCCTCGCGCAAGCAGGGCGCTGGCACGACAGGATGGAGTTGTTGTTGCACTCGCTGAAATTCAAGATGCCATTTTCGTTGCGTCCGGCAGGCGCTGTATCGCTGGTCGTGGCGGCTGCCGCGCTTTCGGCGTGCAACACCTCGAAGACTTTTGGCGACCTTACCCCCAGTGAAACACTGACCCAGGGCTATGTCATCGATCAACAGTCGGTCGATTCCGTGCCGGTAGGTTCGAGCCGCGAGCAGGTGCTGCTTGCGCTTGGAACGCCTTCCACGACGGCGACCTTCGACAACGAGGTGTTCTACTACATCTCCCAGACGCGCAAGCGCACCGTCGCCTTCGCCAAGCCCAAGCTCATCGAGCAGCGCGTGCTTGCCGTCTATTTCGGCGCCGATGGCCGCGTGACCAACATTGCGAATTACGGCTTGCAGGAAGGCAAGGTGTTCGACTTCATCTCGCGCACGACACCTACCGGCGGCAAGGACCAGAACTTCCTCGGCCAGCTGCTTGCTGGTGCAGGCAAGATGGGTTCGAGCGCCGCAAGCAACATCTTCGGCGGCCCCTAAGCCGCCCAAGGACTTCAGGAATCTCAGGCAACAGCCCGCGGAAGCAATTCCGCGGGTTTTTCTTTGCTTAGTGGCCTGAATTAAAAAGCCCCGCCCGCACGATGCGGACGGGGCTCATTCACCACAGTGCGTGGTCGTCTATGGTTCAAGCTGCGCTATGCGCCAGCACGGCCAGGAGCAAAAGTGCGACGATGTTGGTGATCTTGATCGCCGGGTTCACTGCTGGACCAGCGGTATCCTTGTAGGGATCGCCGACCGTGTCGCCGGTAACCGAGGCCTTGTGGGCTTCGGAACCCTTCATGTGCTTGACGCCGTCCTTGTCGGTGAAACCGTCTTCGAACGACTTCTTGGCGTTGTCCCAGGCACCGCCACCCGAGGTCATCGAGATGGCGACGAACAGGCCGTTGACGATGACGCCGAGCAGCGAGGCGCCGAGGGCGGCGAACGCCGAGGCCTTGGAGCCCGAGATCATGAGCACGCCGAAATAGACGACCAGCGGCGCCAGCACCGGCAGCAGCGAAGGAATGATCATCTCCTTGATCGCCGCCTTGGTGAGCAGGTCGACGGCGCGGGCATAATTGGGCTTCGACGTGCCCTTCATGATGCCGGGATCCTCGCGGAACTGCTTGCGCACCTCCTCGACGATCGAGCCTGCCGCACGACCGACAGCAGTCATGGCGATTCCACCAAACAGGTAGGGAATGAGGCCGCCGAAGATCAGACCGGCAACCACATACGGGTTCGACAGGTCGAACGAGACCGTTCCGATGTCGGCAAAATACGGGAATTGTGTCGGATTGGCCGCGAAATACTGCAAGTCGTAGCTGTAGGCGGCAAACAGCACGAGCGCGCCAAGGCCCGCCGAACCGATGGCATAGCCCTTGGTGACCGCCTTGGTGGTATTGCCGACCGCGTCGAGCGCGTCGGTGGAGTGGCGCACTTCCTTGGGTAGGCCGGCCATTTCGGCGATGCCGCCGGCATTGTCGGTGACCGGGCCAAAGGCGTCGAGCGCCACGATCATGCCGGCAAGGCCGAGCATGGTGGTTACTGCGATCGCGGTGCCGTAGAGACCGCCGAGCTGGAACGTCGAAATGATGCCGCCGACGATGACGATCGCAGGAAGTGCTGTCGATTCGAGCGAAACCGCGAGCCCCTGGATGACATTGGTACCGTGGCCGGTGACCGAAGCCTGTGCGATCGAGTTGACCGGGCGCTTGTTGGTGCCGGTGTAGTATTCGGTGATGACGACGATCAGGCCGGTCACCACAAGGCCGATGAGGCCGCAGATGAACAGGTTCTTGCCCGTAATCAGCACGCCACCCCCGGTGCCGATCTCACCCCAGCCCACTGTCAGCGACGTTGCCGCGCCGAGACCGACGATCGACAACAGGCCGGTGACGATCAGGCCCTTGTAGAGCGCGCCCATGATCGAGCCATTGGCGCCGAGCTTGACGAAGAAGGTACCGATAATCGAGGTGATGATACACGCGCCGCAGATTGCGAGCGGGTAGAGCATCACGCTGGACAGGATTTCGGTGCCGCCAAAGAAGATGGCGCCGAGCACCATGGTGGCGACCACGGTCACCGCATAGGTTTCGAACAGGTCGGCAGCCATGCCGGCACAGTCGCCGACATTATCGCCGACGTTGTCGGCGATCGTTGCGGGGTTGCGCGGATCGTCCTCGGGGATTCCGGCTTCGACCTTGCCGACGAGGTCGCCGCCAACGTCAGCACCCTTGGTGAAGATGCCGCCGCCAAGACGCGCGAAGATCGAAATCAGAGAGGCGCCGAAGCCGAGCGAGACCAGCGAGTCGATAACAATGCGGTCAGCAGGCGCGTGCCCCATCGGGCCGGTCAGGATGAGGTAATAGACGGACACACCAAGCAGAGCGAGGCCCGCCACCAGCATGCCGGTGATGGCGCCCGACTTGAAGGCTATGTCGAGGCCGGCAGCGAGACTGTTGGAAGCGGCCTGCGCGGTGCGCACATTGGCGCGAACCGAAACATGCATGCCGATGAAACCCGCGGCACCGGAAAGCACTGCACCAATCAAAAAGCCGATCGCCGCGGTTGCGGAAAGCAGCCACCAGGCGAGCAGGAACACGACGACGCCGACGATGGCGA
Source organism: Aminobacter sp. AP02 (assembly GCF_003148805.1). GTDB lineage: Bacteria > Pseudomonadota > Alphaproteobacteria > Rhizobiales > Rhizobiaceae > Aminobacter. The sequence goes on along the minus strand of NZ_QGGX01000012.1, from coordinate 35,559 downwards.
TGGTGGTGTATTGGCGCGCCAGATATGCCTGCGCACCTTCTCGGATGGCGGCGGAGATTTCCTGCATGCGCGCATTGCCCTGGTCGGATGCAAGCACCGACTGCGTCGCCCATATGGCGTAAAGGACAGATAGCAGGCCGCAGGCGATGACGACGTAAAGCATTGTCATTGCCAATTCTCTTCCCTGATTGTGCCCGGAATTCCCCTCCCCGGGCGAGTGAACGAGACCGGCAGCCTCACTGCGGCATCCGGCCCCTGACGGGAGCATCCGAAACAGGGCATCGAACGTCAAGATATCGCTAAGGTTTTTCCCGGCTTTCGGCAGCAACTTGCACGTTAGGCTGAGATACCCTGCCCCATGCGCCGTGCCGCATATCGCTCCAAAGCAGAAAGCGCATCGTAGATCAGCACTGCGAGTGCCGCGACGATCAGGCCGCCCTGCAGGACAAAGGCCAGATTGTTGGATTGCAACCCGGCAATGATGACCTCGCCGAGCGTCTTGGCGGCAACCGTCGAGCCGATGGTGGCAGTGGCGAGGCTGATGACCACCGAAAGCCGGATGCCGGCGAGCATGACCGGCACGCTCAGGGGCAGTTCGACCTTGAACAGTCGCTGCCAACCGGTCATGCCGGCGCCGCGCGCCGCTTCGACCACGCTGGGAGGCGTGGTGGTGAGGCCGGTCAGCGAGTTCTCGAAGATCGGCAGCAAGCCATAGAGGAACAGCGCGATCAGCGTCGGTTTTTCACCAAAGCCGACGGCGGGAACAGCGAGTGCCAGCACGGCGACCGGCGGAAAAGTCTGGCCGATGTTGACCAGGCTTCGCGACAGCGGCAGGAACTCGACGCCAGCCGGGCGCGTGACGAGGATGGCGAGAGACACGGCAACGACGATTGCAGCCGCCGTGGCGATGGCGACCGTTCGCAGATGCTGGAGCGCCAAGGAAAGCAGACTGCCCTGATTGTAGATCGCGGGCGCGCCATTCTGCGTCAGCGGCTTGAGCAACGGCTCGAACCACAACGGGTTGGTCAGGAAGGCGATCAGCAGAGCCAGTACGGCAAGCCGCAGCAGGAGCGGAATCCAGGCCTTCATTGAGGCCTCGCGGCACGCTTGACGAGACCTTCGACGGTAACCTTGCCAAGCGTCGTGCCATCGTCCGACGTCACCGGCATGGCGGATCGGCCGGACCAGAGCAGTTCGGCCAACGCGTCGCGCTGGGTTGCCTCGGCACGTATGGCCTCGCCGGCAGCCTGGCCGGGTTCCACCGCTTCGCCGACCGCCCCAAGCGACAAAAGCTTGAACGGTCGGTCGGACGCGCCGATCAGGGTTTCGACGAAATCGTTGGCCGGTCTGGCCAGAATCTCGGCGGGCGTAGCATATTGAACGAGGCGGCCAGCATCCATGACGGCGATACGGTCGCCAAGGTGAACGGCTTCTTCCATGTCATGGGTGACGAGGATGATCGTGGTGCCGAAGCGCTTCTGGATCGCCAGAAGGTCTTCCTGCGCCTTGGTGCGGATGATCGGATCGAGCGCGCCGAACGGCTCGTCCATCAACAGCACGTTGGGCTCTGCGGCGAGCGCGCGGGCGACGCCGACACGCTGCTGCTGACCACCTGACAGTTCGTGGGGGTAGCGAGGGCCGAAAGCCACCGGGTCCAGTTGCAGCAGCGACAAGAGTTCATCGACACGGGCCTTGATCCGCGCAGCATCCCAACCGAGCAACGAAGGGACAGTGCCGATATTCTGCGCCACCGTACGGTGAGGAAACAGGCCATTGCCCTGAATGGCGTAGCCGATGCTGCGGCGTAGCTCGTGGCCGGGCACGGAACGATTGTCCCTGCCGTCGAGCTTGATCGTGCCCGACGTTGGCTCGACCAGGCGATTGATCATGCGCAAAAGCGTCGTCTTGCCCGAGCCCGAGGTGCCGACGATCACCGTCAGCGCGCGCGGCTCGATGACCATCGAAACGTCGTCGACCACGGCCGTATCGCCATAACGCTTGGTGATGTTTTCGATTTCGATCATGCCGTGACCGCCATGGATCTGCGGGTCGCCACAAGTTCAACGACCGCGTCAAGGATGATGGCTGCGGCAAACGCCAGCGCCACGGTGGGAACCGCGCCGAGCAGAACCAGGTCCATCGCTGTCTGGCCGACACCCTGGAAGACGAACACGCCGAAGCCGCCGCCGCCAATCAGCGCGGCAATGGTCGCAAGGCCGATATTCTGGACCAAAACGATGCGGATGCCGGTGAGGATGACTGGAAAGGCGAGCGGAAACTCGACATTCCACAGCCGTTGCCAGCCCGTCATGCCCATGCCGCGTGCCGCATCATTGGCCGCGCGTGGCACGCCGGCGAGCCCGACGACGGTGTTGGCCACCACGGGCAGCAGCGAATAGAGAAACAGCGCGACGAAGGCAGGCGCCGCGCCGATGCCGCGAATGCCCAGAGACGAAGCACCCGGAACATTTGCCGCAACCCAGCCTAGCGGTGCAATCAGGATGCCGAACAGCGCGATGGAGGGGATCGTCTGGATGATGTTGAGCACATTGAGCACGCCCGCCCGGAGCGCCTCGACACGGTGGCACAAAATACCGAGCGGCAGGCCGACAAGGACGGCGACGGCCAGCGAGCCGAGCGCCAGTTCGACATGGCGCCTCGCCTCGTTCCAGAAACTGTCGGCCCGATTGGCATATTCCTTGAGGATGGACAGGCTGTCCCACTGACCGGAAGCGAGCAGCAGCCAAATTGCTCCGGCCGCTACGCCAAGCACGACAACACGCCCGACCGGCGACAATTGCAACCTGGTCAGGACGTCGGCGAGCAAAAGGGTGAAGGCAAAGATCAACAACCAGAAGCCGGAAGCCGGCGAGATACGGGCGAAGGTGTTGCCCTCCGGCGTCAAATGGCTGCCGGCGACGCCGATCAGCAGGGCGAGCGACGCAAGTGCGACGACGCTGGCACCGAGGCGGATGGCCAACGGCGTCTTGAACAGCGAGACAAGTCCTGCCGCTACAAGGACGAACAGCAGGGCCACGCCCATTGGTGACGGCAACGCCTCGATGATCGAACGAGGCTCACCTGATACAATGCGGTTGGCGCGAAAAGTGGCGAATGGCGCCACGAAGGCGCCATAGGCAGTGATCCCGGCGATCACCACGCCAAGCTTGTCAAACCTGATGCCCACGACTGCGATGCGTCCCCGGTTCCGCCGGCGCGCTCCTGACGAAGCGCGCCGAAGAAGCTTACTTCAGAAAGCCGTTTTTCTTCAGGAAATCTTCGGCAACAGCCTTGGCTGGCTCACCGCCGACCTGAACGCGGCCGTTGAGTTCCTGCAGCGTGACGAGATCGAGCTTCTCGAACACCGGCTTGAGCAGGGCTTCGATCTGCGGGTGCTCCTTCAGGACGGCCTCGCGGATGATCGGGGCCGGCTGATAGACCGGCTGCACGCCCTTGTCGTCGGCGAGAACGACCAAGCCCGACGGTGCGATGCCACCGTCCGTGCCATAGACCATGGCGGCGTTGGCGCCGTTGGTCTGGTTGGCGGCAGCCCCGATGGTGGCGGCCGTGTCACCGCCGGAAAGCGTGATCAGCTGTTCCGGCTTGAGCGTGAAGCCGTAGGTCGTCTGGAAGGCCGGAAGGGCCGCGGCGGAATTGACGAACTCTGACGAGGCCGCGAGGATGACAGTGCCGCCGCCGGCAGCGTACTTGCCGAAGTCGCTCAGCGTGGCGAGCTTGTTGGTCTCGGCCACATCCTTGCGTAGCGCTATCGCCCAGGTGTTGTTGGCCGGCGACGGCGACAGCCAGACGATCTTGTTTGCGTCGTAGTCGAGCTTCTTGGCTGTCTCGAAACCCTTGGCAGCATCCTTCCAAATCGGATCATCGGCCTTTTCGAAGAAGAAGCCGGCATTGCCGGTATATTCGGGATAGATGTCGATCTCGCCGGCCGTGATTGCCTTGCGCACCACGGGCGTCGCGCCAAGCTGGATGCGGTCGGTGGTGGCGATGTTGTTGGCGTCAAGCACCGCCTTGATGATGTTGCCGAGCACGCCGCCTTCAGTGTCGATCTTGGACGATACCACCACCTGGGCGCATGCCGCGCTGGTGGCAAGGCCGAGCGCAATTATCGCTGCGGCGATTGTACTGGTCTGACGCATGGTGAAGCCCCTTCTCGTTCCCGGAATTCGGTGGCGCATATGAGCATGGCGGCCAGCTTCCGTCGGGGCATACGGTTTCACAATGCGCAGGGCCTGCGCAATATTTTTTTGTAGTTCGAAGAAATCGGCAGCCTTGATTGCCGACATCCTCCTGTCAGATGATCTGACGCTGACGCATCAGCGAGAGAGCCGCGAGCGCCGCCAGGCAAACGGCAGAGACCGGGAAAACGATCCAGGCCAGCATGTCCCAGCCGTAGGCGTTGTAAATCGCACCCGACATCAGCGATGCCACTGCAACCGTGCTGAACAAAACGAAGTCGTGGAATCCCTGGACCTTGCCCTTTTCCGACGGGCGATAGGCCGTGGAAACAATGGCGGTCGACCCAATGAACCCGAAATTCCAGCCGAGGCCGAGCAGGATCAAAGACGTCCAGAATTGCCACAAGGCGATGCCCGAGAGCGCAACGACAGCACAGCCGATCAGCAGGAACAGGCCCAGTGCCACTATGCGCTCAGCACCGAAACGCTGGATCAGGCGGCCAGTGAAGAAGCTTGGACCAAACATCGCCATCACGTGCCAGGATATGCCCAGCGTCGCCTCGTCGGGCGAAAACCCGCAGCCAACCATGGCGAGCGGCGCCCCGGTCATGACAAAGGTCATCAGGGCATAGCTGCCGACAGCGCAGACCAACGCGGCGGCGAAACGCGGTTGGGTGATGATTTCGAGCAACGGACGCGCGTCGGCCTGCGAGATCGCCTCATGCGCTTCCGCGCTGCCCTTCACCCTCAGAAACGACAGGATGACGGCGCCAACGGCGGCTAAGCCAATGATGGCCGCGAAAGATCCGGCGAACATGACAGGCGCGAACAGCTCGCGCGTGAAGATGACGATCTGTGGGCCGAGGATGGCGGTGATGATGCCGCCAGCGAGCACGAACGAGATCGCATTCGCCTTGAATTGGGGAGGCGCGTTGTCGGCCGCAGCGAAACGGAATTGCTGCACGAAGGCACTGCCGACACCCAGCATCAGCAAGCCAAAGACAAACAGCCAGAATTCCGAGCGGAACAGGCCCAATGTGGCGATCGCGCCACCGACTGCGGTGACGGCGGTGCCGAACATGAAGCCGTAACGCTGCCCAAGGCTGCGAATGATCGCAGCCGCTGGAAGCGCACCAAGTGCCAGACCAACGCTGAAACCGGTGATCGGGGCGGTTGCCAACGACTTGTCGGCGCCCAGGAGATAGTAACCGGCCAGGCCACCAAGCGAAAAAGCTATCGGGGCGGCGGAGCCGATGATGGCTTGCGATGCGGCGAGAATGTAAGCAGTTCGCCGCGCGTCGCGTTCGCCACCGGTCATAATGCGTCCTTGCCCTTACCTTCGCCGCGCAGCTTGCGCGACACGCGATCAAGCACGGCATTGACGAGCTTGGGCTCGTCGTCGGCATAGAAAGCCTTGGCGATGTCGACATATTCCGACACGATCACGGCCACCGGAACGTCCTGGCGCTTCATCAGTTCGTAGACACCGGCGCGCAGGATGGCGCGCAGGGTCGAATCGAGCCGCGACAGCGGCCAGTCCTCGGTCAGAGCCTGGCGGATGACCGGATCGACGATTTTCTGGTTTTCGACGACACCGGCGAGAATCGCGCGGAACCACTGCGCGTCGGCCTCGCGGTAGAGCGCGCCGTCGACTTCCTTGCCGAGGCGGAAAGCCTCGTATTCGGCGGTGATTTCGAGCAGGCCGCTGCCGGCCACGTCCATCTGGTACAGCGCCTGCACGGCGGCCAGACGGGCGGCACCGCGCTTGTTGGCTTGGCGGACGGTCGGCTGGCCTTTATCTTCGGGAGACGTCACGAGCGTGCTGCTCCAAGTTTTTCGCGCACGGCGATCATGGTCAGTGCGGCGCGCGCAGCGAAGCCACCCTTGTCGCCTTCGGTACGGCGGGCGCGTGCCCAAGCCTGATCGTCGTTTTCGACAGTCAGGATACCGTTACCGATGCAGATCGATTCCGCAACAGACAGATCCATCAGGGCACGGCAGGATTCGTTGGCGACGATGTCGAAGTGATAGGTTTCGCCACGGATGACGGTGCCAAGCGCAACGTAACCATCATATTCGGTGCCTTCGTCGTCGGCTGCGTCGAGCGCAAACGAGATCACGGCCGGAATTTCAAGAGCGCCGGGAACTGTCACCACATCGTAGGACGCGCCGGCGGCATCCAGAGCGGACTTGGCGCCATCCAGCAGCGCATCCGAAAGGTCATCGTAAAAGCGCGCCTCGACGATGAGGAGCTTAAGTTTCTTGTCGTTGGCCATGTCAAATCTCCGGCAGGAGCGGCTGACTTAGGCCGAACCGGGTGAGTTCGCAAGCGAAGTGTTAAGCGCTGTGGCAGGAAACCGCTGGCCAACCAACCTACAGCGCAGCTCAGCCTCAGAGGCCTTGGCTCGCGGCCTCCGCAAGGCGCGCGGCATAGCGCGCCATGGTGTCGATCTCGAGATTGACGCGGTCGCCGACCTTGCGCTCGCCCCAAGTCGTCACCTGCAGGGAATGATGGATCAGCAGCACGTCGAAACGCGTGCCCTCGACCTTGTTGACCGTCAATGACGTGCCGTCGAGGGCGACAGAGCCCTTGGGTGCGATGAACTTCGCCAGTTCGCGCGGCGCTTCCAAACGAAAACGTACGGCTTCGCCCTCGTCCTCGCGCGCCACGATCTCGGCCATGCCATCGACATGACCTGAAACGATGTGCCCGCCGAGTTCATCACCGATCTTGAGCGCGCGCTCAAGATTGATCCTGCGGCCGGCGGTCCAGTCGCTCGCCGTGGTCAGGCGCAGTGCCTCTTCCCAGGCCTCGACCTCGAACCAGCGGGCGTTCGACGTGGCTTCCGGAAGGGCAACCACCGTCAAACAGACGCCGGAGCAGGAAATCGAAGCCCCGATGTCGATCGTCCTCGGATCGTAGGCGGTGTCGATGCGCAGGCGTACACCCTGGTCGAGCTGAGCTGCTGACGCGACTGTACCCACGTCGGTGACGATCCCGGTAAACATCAGATTTCCCTTATCCATTCAGCGAAGCTGTCCTCGCCGAAGCGCGCCTCGCGCACCAGCTCGAACCCTGCCGGTATATGGTCGCGACCTATAGGCGCCGCAATGCCGTCGGTGCCGATCGCCTCGGGCCCATAAAACAGCGCGATCCGGTCGACGAGGCCTTCATCGAGAAAGGCGCGTGCCGTATCGGCGCCACCTTCGACGATAATGCGCGACATGCCATGATTGCCCAGATCCTCGAGCAGTTCGGGAAGTGCCACGCGCCCGTCGTAAGTTTCGGTTGCCAGGAACTTCACGCCGGCTCGCTCGAGCTCTGCCTTGTTGAGCGTATCGATTTCCGAACAGGCAGCGACGAACACCGGTACATCATTGGCCGAGCGTGCGAGCTTCGAAGTTGCCGGCAACCGGGCAAGCCTGTCGAGCACAATGCGTGCAGGCGAACGCGCCCTCAGCCCCGGCAAACGCACGGTCAGCTCAGGATCGTCGGCAAGGGCGGTACCGATACCGATCAGGATCGCATCGGTTTCGGCGCGCATGACGTGGACCAGGCGACGGGCAATCGGGCCAGTAATCTCGATCTGTCCCTCGCCGCGCCTGCCGATCATGCCATCGGCGGAAAGCGCAAGTTTCAGAATCACTTCCGGGCGCTTTCTCACGGATCGATTCATGTATCCGGCGAGCTGGTTGGAGGCCTCGCGGGCAAGGACGCCCTCCTTAACCTCGACGCCGGCAGCGCGGAGGATCGCATACCCCTTGCCGGAGACGCGCGGGTCCGGGTCGCTGGCGGCGCCAACAACGCGCACAATGCCCGCACTTACCAGCGCGTTGGCGCAAGGCGGAGTACGGCCATGATGAGCACAGGGCTCCAGCGTCACATAGGCGGTGGCGCCGCGCGCCAGGTCGCCCGCCTCGGCCAAGGCTTCTGCTTCGGCGTGCGGCCGGCCTCCGACAGCGGTGACGCCACGCCCGACGATAATGGGACCATTGCCAACGTCGCGGACGACAAGCGTGCCGACTGCCGGATTGGTCGACGTCAGCCCGAGGTGTTTTCGCGACAGCCTGAGGGCTGCTGCCATAAAACGGCGGTCAATTCTGTCCTGCTCGGATCCGTCGTAGACCATCGCTCAGCTGGCTTCCTCGTCGCCCTTGAGCTCGCCCAGCACTTCGTGGAAGTCCTTGGCCTCGCGGAAATTCCGGTAAACCGAGGCGAAGCGCACATAGGCAACGTCGTCGAGCGACTTCAGCGCTTCCATGACGAGCCGGCCGATCTCGCCGGAAGGGATTTCGCTTTCACCCGAGCTTTCGAGCTGGCGGACAATGCCGGTCACAGCGCGTTCAATGCGCTCTGGATCGACATTGCGCTTGCGCACCGCGATCTCGACCGAACGGGCAAGCTTGTCGCGGTCGAACGGAACCTTGCGACCGGACTTCTTGAGCACCACGAGGTCGCGGAGTTGAACGCGCTCGAATGTGGTGAAGCGGCCACCGCAGACCGGGCAGATGCGCCGGCGGCGGATCGCAGCCCCATCCTCGGCCGGACGCGAGTCCTTCACTTGCGTGTCTTCAGATTGGCAATATGGGCAACGCATCGTTCAGCCTTGTCATTCGAATCCTCGACGGTGAAGGCTTAACCTATCGGCCAGGAAATCGAAACCATGATCCCTTGGTGCGGAATCCGCACTGGGCGATCAGGCCGCCGAAATGCGAAAGCCCCACCCAGGATTTTCCGGGGTGGGGCTCGGAACTTGCTAGGGGATGGCTTAGCGCCCTCCCCGGTTCAACGCCTTAGCCGAGATACGGATAGAGGGGGAAGCGTTCGGTCAGGCTGACGACCTTTTGCTTGACCGCCGCCTCGACGGCAGCGTTGCCCTCGTCGGAATTGGCCACCTTGAGGCCATCCAGCACTTCAGTGATCAGCTGGCCGATCTCACGGAATTCGGCCTCGCCGAAGCCGCGGGTCGTACCTGCGGGGGTGCCGAGACGAACGCCCGAGGTGACGAAGGGCTTTTCCGGGTCGAAAGGAATGCCGTTCTTGTTGCAAGTGATGTTGGCGCGGCCAAGGGCTGCCTCGGCGCGCTTGCCGGTGGCGTTCTTGGGACGCAGGTCAACCAGCATCAGATGGTTGTCGGTGCCACCCGAAACGATGTCGAGCCCGGTGTCCTTGAGGCTTGCGGCCAAGGCCTTGGCGTTGGCGACCACATTGGCGGCATAGATCTTGAATTCGGGCCTGAGCGCCTCGCCGAAGGCGACTGCCTTGGCGGCGATGACATGCATCAGCGGGCCGCCCTGCAGGCCGGGGAACACGGCCGAGTTCATCTTCTTGGCGATGTCTTCGTCGTTGGTGAGGATCATGCCGCCGCGCGGGCCGCGCAGCGACTTGTGCGTGGTGGTGGTGACTACATGGGCGTGCGGCAGCGGCGACGGATGCACGCCACCGGCAACCAGGCCAGCAATGTGGGCCATGTCGACCATCAGATATGCGCCGATCTCATCGGCGATCTCGCGGAAGCGCTTCCAGTCCCAGATACGCGAATAAGCAGTGCCGCCTGCAAGGATCAGCTTCGGCTTGTTTTCGCGGGCAAGGCGCGCAACCTCGTCCATGTCGAGTAGATTGTCGTCCTTGCGAACGCCGTAGGAGACGACCTTGAACCACTTGCCGGACATGTTGACCGGCGAGCCATGGGTCAGGTGACCGCCCGAATTCAGGTCGAGGCCCATGAAGGTGTCGCCGGGCTGCAGCAGCGCCAGGAACACGGCCTGGTTCATCTGGCTGCCGGAGTTCGGCTGGACGTTGGCGAACTTGCAGTCGAACAACTTCTTGGCGCGCTCGATGGCGAGCTCTTCGGCAACGTCGACGAACTGGCAGCCGCCATAGTAGCGCTTGCCGGGATAACCTTCGGCATATTTGTTGGTCATGATCGATCCCTGCGCCTCGAGAACGGCGCGGGAGACGATGTTTTCCGAGGCGATCAGTTCGATCTCGTGGCGCTGGCGGCCGAGCTCATTGCGGATCGAGCCGAAGATCTCCGGATCGGCCTCCTCGAGCGGGGTTCCAAAGAAGGTTTCGAGGTGTTTCGAAGCGGCCATCGTTCTGATCCTTGCTGGTCCGGGGACTGGTCCGGAGGGGCATCGGGGAAGTTCGGCGGGCCATTAACATACTTGCCCCAGCGTCGCCACGTACCGTGCGAAATTTCGTGGTCGCATTTGGACCAAACGACCCGCACAACGAAAAAAGCCGCCCCGAAGGACGGCTTTTTTGATCGATATGCCTGGCTCAGAGCGCAGAAGTGATCTGCAACTCGTCGACGCCGTCGCGTCCGTAGATGTCGTCGCGGAATTGGACGACGCCGTCGCCCGTCGACCAGGCCGAGATGTAGGTGAAGTAGACCGGGACGGGGTTGGTGACGGGAATCGGCGTGTTCTCGCCCGACTTGATCGTCTGTTCGAAATGCTGACGGCTCCAGCCCGGCGTGTCGCGCAGGATCCAGGTGACGAGGTCGCGCACGTTCTGCACACGAACACAGCCCGACGAATCAAAGCGCATCAGCTTGCCGAACAGGCTCTGCTGCGGCGTGTCGTGCATGTACACGCCATCGGGGCTCGGGAAGTTGATCTTGACCGAGGCCATGGCGTTGTTGGCGCCCGGATCCTGGCGGAAGCGGTACTTCGCCGCTTCTTCCGTCGACCAGTCGACGCTCATCGGATCAACTTCGCTGCCATCGGGCGCAAACAGGCGAATCTTGCTGTCGGTCAGATAGTTCGGGTTCTTGCGCATCAGCGGGATGATGTCCTTGCGGACGATCGACACCGGTGCGTTCCAGTATGGATTGACGACGATCTCGTTGATCTTCGAATTGACGATAGGCGACTGGCGATCGACCTTGCCGACGATGGCGGTGTGGCGCAGCACAATGCGGTCGTTTTCGACCGCCTCAACCTGCGCTGCGGGAATGTTGACGTTGACGTAGCGATTGCCAAGCGTACCCGCCTGCGCCTGGATGCGGGCGAGATTGGTCTGGAGTTGGCCGAGGCGAACCTGGGCGGAGATGTTCATCGCAGCGTAGGTGTACTTGCCCATGACGCCGTCGGACGGCAGGCCGTGACGGGCCTGGAAACGATTGAGCGCTGCGTCGACATACGTATCGAAAGACTGGGAAAGGCCAGCGCGCGGCGACAGGTCACCTGAAACCATCAGGCGCTTGCGCAGCACCACGACATCGGGATCTTCATCGCCAAGCTTCAGCTTCTTGTTTGCCGGCACTTCCGGCCAACCGCCCTGGGCTACGATGTTCTGATACTGGCCCATCGCCTGCTGCACGAAGCCGACAGTCTGAGGCGAAAAGATCGGCAGCGTCGAGACGACCTTGTCGCCCTGGCTGACGCGCGCGTCGAACTGGTCGTCCCAGTTGCCACGGCGCGACGAACCCAGCACTTCGCCGATCACGTCTTGAGCGCTGGCGGCGCCGGATATGGCGGCAACGGCGACTGCACCTGCACCGGAGAGAAAGAAACGGCGGCTAGTTTTCATGGACGTTCCAGACATATTCGCGCAACCAACCAGGCAGGAAATTTCCTACCACGATATGACGACCATACTTAACAATTAGCCAACCATAACCCGGCATCAATAACGCGTGAAACGCGACTTCAGCGCACGAGTTGCTGACGGCCGAACGGGCAAATCTGGCACATCACAGTTTTTCGATAGTCATTCGAATATGGCGGCAACATGGCTGGAGCGCCTTCTATTGCATCGCCTGGAGCCAAAAAAGGAAGGGCCGGTGCATTTCTGCAACCGGCCCTGCGACTGGAGGTCGTTCCTTTGGGAAGAGGGAATAGGGCAGTTAGGCTGCAGGGCAGTCAGAAATGGAGCATGGCATAGGCTAACTCGCCGACCAAATGCCCTGCCGCCTAACTGCCTATTCCCCTTGCCTGCTGGATTACATGCGATAGGCGATGGTGTCGTTCCAGAAGCGATCGAGGCGCTGCAGAGCGCGATTCATCTGCTTGAACTCGTCGGTGTTGATGCCGCCGACATGCTCGATAGAGCCGACATGGCGATCGTAGAGGCCAGCCACGACTTCGGCCACGTCCTGGCCCTTGGGCGTCAGGCTGACGCGAACCGAACGACGGTCGATGCGCGAGCGCTGGTGATTGATGAAGCCAAGCTCCACAAGCTTCTTGAGATTGTAGGAGACGTTCGAGCCGAGATAGTAGCCGCGCGAGCGCAATTCGCCGGCGGTGAGTTCCGCATTGCCGATGTTGAACAGCAGCAGCGCCTGGATCGCATTGATGTCGCTGCGGCCGTTGCGGTCGAACTCATCCTTGATAACGTCAAGAAGACGGCGATGAAGTCTTTCGACCAGCTGCAGGGATTCCATGTAAAGCGAACGGATCGCTTCGTTACGGTCCTCAGAAACCATGGCGGGCTTAGCCACCTGACGCGAATTGATCATTGTCTTTGCCTCTCTGTTGTCGCCTGGTGACTTTTTTGTTTGATGTCACCTTGATCGCGAACTTATCGAATACCCATAAAATTCGACTTAAACGTCAGGCTTAACAAGGGCTTACCAGCCACTGGTTTCGAAAGAGGGTTAATGAAAACCCTTCCGAGTAAGAATAATTAACCTTGTATTTTATGGGATGGCCCGCAACGCCCTGAAAGCGTTGGCTACTGGGCGGCGCGGCGTCTTTGGAGGTGCAACGCGATCCGGAAGGCGGCGTAAATCAAGGCCACCGAAACATGAGCAGCGACGATCAGCGGCCGGCTGCCGAACATGTCGGGGAAGCCGGCATACATGATAATTTCGGTAACAGCGCAAATGAACCAGATGACTGGTCCCCACGACGACAGCATCCACAGGCCAATGGCAGCGAACGGGAAAAAGGCCGACAAGGTTACCGCGGCGACCTGCCAGTGAAGGGGCATGAGGTCGAAGCGCCATAGCGCTCCGTCATAAACGCCGATGAGGCGAACCCAATAGAGGATGCCGAACAGCAGGCAATAGACGGCCACCACGCGCAGGAACAAGGCAAACGCATTCTCTATCGCGGAGGGGTGCATCTCGCGCAACCGGCCTGCATTGTCGTTCACAGGGCGAGCTCCCCATCGCCGAGCGTTTCGAAGTAGCGGTCGATTTCGACGGGATCGACATCGGCGAGCCGTGTTGGCTGCCATTGCGGCGTAGAACCCTTGTCAATCAGCGCTGCGCGGATGCCCTCATAGAAGTCGCGGCCGACGAGCATGCGGTTCAGGATGCGGAACTCCATGCGCATGCAATCGTCCATCGACATGGTCAGCCCAGCCCTGATCTGCCTGAAGGTGACGGAGAGGCTGGTTGGCGAACGCGTCAGCATGGTCGCGAGCGTCTTTACGGCAAACTCGCTCTTGTCCGCCTCGAGGCTTTGGATGACATCGCCAAGGGTGGGCTTGGAAAAAAGGAGGGCGATGGCTTCGAGCGCGTCGCGTTCGGTCTCGCGCTTGGCAGGCCTGAAGAAATTGCGCAGCACCGCTTCCGGCTCGCCGGTTTCGCAAAGACGCTCCAGAAGTCCGATCTGCCCGTCCGCCGAAATGGTATGTGTCGCAAGGCCCGACCAAAGTGCGTCGCCATAGCGGATTCGGTTGCCGGTCAGCGCTAGATACATGCCGAAATAGCCACCAAGGTCCGGCAAGAGATGGCTGCCGCCGACGTCTGGAAAGAAGCCGATGCCGACTTCGGGCATGGCGAATTGCGCGTTTTCGGTCAGCACACGATGCGAGCCATGAAACGAGAGGCCAACGCCACCGCCCATGACGATGCCGTCGATGAGCGAGACGTAAGGTTTCGGAAACCGCGCGATCTGCGCGTTGAGACGGTATTCGTCAGCGAAGAAATCGACAGGGGCATTGCCAAAGCGCCCAGCCTCATAGACCTTCAAGATGTCGCCGCCAGCACAAAACGCCCTGCCCTCGGCCTTCAGGACGACGACTGCCACGTCGCGGTCCACCTGCCATGCGGCGAGCGCCCGAGACAGCGCCAGAACCATCTTGTGCGTCAGCGCATTCAACGCCTTGGGCCGGGTCAGCGTGACGATGCCGGCCGCCCCGGACCGCTCAAAGCGGATTTCGTCGTCGCCGCCAAAGTCCATGTCCACTGGAATCCCTCACATTCAGGCTGAGTGTGCAGAGCTAATGTGGAGTGCCGGGGTGCGTCAATGCCGCAGGTCTCATCCGGCATCTTGGTCTTGAGCAAACCGGCATGCTAAAAACCGCACAATTGCGGAGACGACCGATGAACAAGTTCACCTCAGCCAAGCCAGCGAGCGCACGCAGCGTCGACGAAATTACCGGCAGCCGCCGCCTGCGCCGCATGCGCAAGGCCGACTGGTCGCGTCGCCTCGTGCAGGAAAACCACCTGAGCGTCGACGACCTCATCTGGCCGATCTTCATCATCGACGGCGAGAACCGCAGGGAAGACATTCCGGCGATGCCCGGCGTTTTCCGCATGTCCGTCGATCTCGCCGTCAGGGAAGCCGAGCGCGCGGCAAAACTCGGTATCCCTGCGATTGCCACCTTTCCCAATGTCGACATGAGCCTGCGGGATCAGACCGGCGCGCACATCCTCGCCCCAGATAACCTGATCAACCGCACCACGAGCGCCATCAAGGCCGCGGTGCCGGAAATCGGCATCATTACCGACGTCGCGCTCGACCCTTTCACCAGCCATGGCCATGACGGCATCCTGCGCGACGGCATCATCGTCAACGACGAGACGGTTGCCCAGGCGGCAGCGGCAGCAGTGCTGCAGGCCGCCGCGGGCTCCGACATCATTGCACCCTCCGACATGATGGACGGCCGCATCGGCGCCATCCGCGACGCGCTCGACGACAATGGCTTCCAGGACGTGGCGATCATGTCTTATGCGACGAAGTTCGCCTCGGCCTTCTATGGCCCCTATCGCGAGGCAATCGGCACGCAGGGACTGCTCAAGGGCGACAAGAAGACCTACTACATCGATCACGCCAATTCAGACGAGGCGGTGCGCGAGGCCGAGCAGGATCTCGCCGAGGGTGCGGACATGCTGATGGTCAAGCCCGGCTTGCCTTATCTCGACATCATCCACCGGCTGAAAGAAGAGTTCCGGGTGCCGACCTTCGCTTATCAGGTGTCGGGCGAGTATTCGATGATCAAGGCGGCGGGCGCCAATGGCTGGATCGACGGCGACAAGGCGATGCTGGAGAGCCTGCTGGCCTTCAAACGCGCCGGCTGCGATGGCATCCTGACCTATTTCGCGCCCGAAGTGGCCCAGATGCTCAAGGGATGATCCCTCTCGAGCCCCGCACCACGACCTTCATTCTTGAAATCGTGACCCAATTCTCCCATTTGAATTCGTGCGCGGGCAATCTTGCCCGCCTTAGAGGATACAATGACCGCACGCGTTCTGGACGGCGAAATCATCACCAACAGGCTTGAGGATACGCGCGCCTATGACGGTGTGCGCACGCGCCGCATCCTGGCGTTCCTGATCGACTATCTCATCGTCGGTCTGCTGATGATCCCCTTCGCTATCATCATCCTGTTTCTCGGCATCCTGACACTCGGCCTCGGCTGGGCGCTGTTCGGCATCCTGTTTCCGGCAGTCGCCCTGCTCTACATCTGGTCGACGCTCGGCGGGCCGAACCAGGCGACCACCGGCATGCGCATGATGGGCATTCGACTCGACCGCCTCGACGGCAGGCCGGTGGATGGCCTTCTTGCAGTCGTTCATTCGGTACTTTTCTGGGCCGGCAACGTGGTTTTGACGCCGCTGGTGCTGCTGGTCACGTTGTTTTCCGATCGCAAGCGCACGCTGCATGACCTGTTGCTGGGCACTGTGGTCAGCCGCAGCGACAGCTAAAATTGCCGTTCGGCGAGTCAAAACCGGCATTCGTGCCAAAATGTGAAGGCAAAGTATGCACTTGCCTTCACATTCATGTTGAATTTTTCGCAGGCAGCGCCAAGCTAGGGAACATTGATTGGGAGTCTTCCTGACGCTCGATGACGCAGCATCCGACCCATTCTCCGCAATTCTTCCTGACGGCGCCGTCCCCCTGCCCCTATCTTGAGGGCCAGTTCGAGCGGAAGGTCTTCACCCATCTCGTGGGCGACAAGGCGCCGGAGATGAACGACCTGTTGACCCAAGGCGGCTTCCGACGCTCGCAGAACATCGCCTATCGGCCGGCCTGCGAAACCTGCAGGGCCTGCGTGTCGGTCCGCATCCTGGCCCAGGAGTTCAAGGCCACGCGCAACATGCGCAGGGTCATCGAGCGCAACTCGGACCTTGTCGGCGCCATGCACGACGCCGAGCCCTCGACCGAACAATATTCCCTGTTCCGATCCTACCTCGATGCCCGCCACCGCAAGGGCGGCATGTCAGACATGACAGTGCTCGACTACGCCATGATGGTCGAAGACACTCACGTAGACACCAAGGTGATCGAATACCGCCGGCGCGGTCCTGATACCTTCATCACCGGCCAGGGCCAGGGCGAGTTGATGGCAGTGGCGCTGACCGACAAGATGTCGGACGGCCTGTCGATGGTTTATTCCTACTACAATCCGGAAATGGACGAGCGGTCACTTGGCACTTACATGATCCTCGACCACATTGCCCGCGCGCGCGCCATGGGCCTGCCCCACGTCTATCTCGGTTACTGGGTCAACGGTTCGCGCAAAATGAACTATAAGGTGCGCTTCACTCCGCAGGAACATCTCGGCATGAAGGGCTGGGAGCGTTTCGAAAGTAAAATCTGAGCCCGTCCGGCCCGTTTTCCACGCTGCCGTCGACCATCTGGCAGGGAAAATCGTGGCAGACATTCAATCGAACCATTCCAAGGGATTGCTGCTGACTGGCCTTGGCGGGCTGGCGCTGACGGTCGACATTCCATTGATCAAGCTTGCCGATGGCAACACCTGGTCGATCCTGATGATGCGCAGCGGCGTGACATTCATAGCCGCCATCATCATCTGGCTGGTCTGGCGTTCGTTCAGCCGCAACGCGCCGCAACTCATCCCCGGGCGCGCCGGCCTTGTGGTCGCCAGTCTCTACGGTATCGGCTCGATTTCGTTCATCACCGCCGTCTACAACACGTCAACGGCCAACCTTGTGTTCATCCTGGCCTTCAACACCGTGTTCGCGGCAGCGCTGTCGTGGATTTTCCTCCGGGAAAGACCACGGCCGGTGACCATGCTTGCCATGTTGGCGATGGTCGGGGGCGTGCTCATCATCGTCGGCAGTTCCATCGGCACTGGGCATCTGTTCGGCGACCTGATGGCTGTTTGCTCTGCCTTCTGCATCGCCTCGGCCATCACCATTTCGCGCGCCAGCGGCAAGGACATGGGCTTCACCGCTCTTGTCGGCGTTCTGCTACCCTGCCTGGTCGCCGCCTTCATGGTTTCCAAGACAGGCTTCAAGGTCGAAGCGCCCTGGTGGATCATCTTCAACGGAGCCGTGATCATGCCAATCTCGTTTTTCTGCCTCGCCAACGGTCCGAAATACATCTCCGGACCGGAAGTTGCGATGTTCTACCTGCTTGAGACGGTGCTTGCGCCGATCTGGGTATGGATGATCTTTGCCGAGGTGCCGACACGCAACAGCCTCATTGGCGGCGCGATCCTCATCGTCACGCTTGTCGCTCACTCGGCCTGGCAGCTTGGCGAAGGCCGCAGACGAAGGACAAAAGCTGCCGTTCAGCAGGCGGCGCAAGCGGCCAGTTCGGCCTAGCCAGCCTTCGTTTGCTTGGATGGCAGGTCATCCGCGATTGTGCCGACGCTGCGCGTCGTATCGCTTTCCGCAAGCACGTTGGCACCGATCACCGCCGCTTCGTCGTTCAGCTCGACCTCGCGAATCCATTCGCGCCAAATAGCGACCAGCAATGCCATCAGCACCGGGCCGATAAATAGGCCCAGGAAGCCCATCGTCTTGACGCCGCCGATGAGGCCAAAAAAGGTCGGCAGGAACGGCAGCTTGATCGGCCCGCCGACAAGCTTGGGGCGCAACGTCTTGTCGACGATGAAGAGCTCGATCGAACCCCAGGCAAAAAGGGCGACGCCGGCAATCGGCGAGCCGCTGGCAATCAGATAAACCGAGACCAGGCTGAACGACAAAGGCGCGCCACCAGGAATAAGCGCCATGAAGCCGGTCAGCACGCCGAGTGTTACCGGCGACGGCACTCCGGCAAGCCAGTAGGCCACGCCCAGCACCACGCCTTCGCCAATCGCAATCAGCGTCATGCCTGTGACTGTGGCGCTGATGGTCGCCGGGACGACGCGCGAGATGCGCTCCCAGCGCATCGGAAAGATGCGTTCCCCCAAGCTGTCCAGCTGGGCGACAAAGGATTCCCCGTCGCGGTACGTGAAAAACAAGGCGATCAGCATGAACAACAACGTCAGGATGATACCGAAGGCGCTGCCGCCGGCGGCAAGGACGCCGCGATAGATGCTGCCGATATTGGCGCCGCTGACGAGCTGGATCAGTTCGCCGATCGCGCCTGGATGGCCGACGTAGCGGGTCCACTGCTCGTTCACCCACTCACCGACGACTGGCAGGTTCAATATCCATCCCGGCGTTGCCGCGCCATGGCGATTGGTCTCGACGGCCCAGCCGACCCATTCGCGGATCTCGTTGACGGCGTATGTCGCGGCAAAGGAGATTGGAACGACCAGGAAGGCGATAATGAACAGCAACGCCAGCGTTGCGCCAATGGTCCTGTTGCCGTCGACCGCCGTCAGAAGCCGGCGATAGAGCGGCCAGCTGGCAAAGGCGATGACCAGCGCTGCCAGCACCGGCACCAAAAAGCCATGGAAGAAATAGATGCCCGCCGCGACGATCAGCACCAGCAGCCAGCGTGCAGCCGAAAGCGGCGGCAGCAGTGCCGCACGCATGGGCTGGGATGGGCCGAAAAGCCTCGGCTCACGCTCCGGTTTGCGGGGATTGGTCACGTTCAAAGGCCTAGATCTCCTCGGCCCTGCAATGGACCCGTGTTAACGCCCGGCGCTGGTTGGGCAGCCGATGGGGAGATCATAGAGGCTTACGAGGTGCCGCGCACGAAAACTTTGCCGCTCCGCATCTCGCTCGACGCTTCATTTCGCCCTAGCCAAAACGCCCCGTGCGCGGGAACCCCTTGGGAACCATCCGGCCCGCGGTGGCACGAGCGCCGATCCATTCGAGCAGTTCCTCGCGAGACCTCGTGAAGGTGCGCTCCGCCGAATCCAGCCAACTGAGCCCACTCTCCATGGTGAAGGTCTTCATGTCGAGCACGCCGCCGTCCTTGTATTTCTGAAGCCTGACACCTTTGCCGCGCGTCATCTCAGGGATCTGCTCAAGCGGGAAGACCAACATCTTGCGGTTCTCGCCAACGATGGCAAGGTGATCGCCCGTGAGCGGGATGCAGCGCTTGGCTTCGTCAGGCGCTTTTACATTCATCACCTGCTTGCCCTTGCGGGTGTTGGCGACGACCTCTCCTTCGCTAACGACGAAACCATTGCCCTCGTGACTGACGAGCAACAGCTTGCGCTTGGGCTCGTGGACGAAGGCTGTGACGATGTCCTGATCGTTGTCCATGTCGACGATGATGCGGATCGGCTCGCCATGGCCGCGGCCGCCCGGCAAGCGGTCGGCGCCGATGGTGTAGAACTTGCCGCCGGTGGTGAAGACTAGAATCTTGTCGGTCGTCTGGGCATGGAATGCCAGCTTGAGGCTGTCGCCCTCCTTGAAGGTGAGCTGAGAATAGTCCGCCAGATGGCCCTTCATCGCCCGTAGCCAGCCCTTTTCCGAGACGACAACCGTCACCGGCTCCTTCTCGATCATGGCATGCGCGATATCGGTCAGGTCGTGGTCGGGTGCTTCGGCAAAAACGGTGCGGCGGCGGCCAAGCTCTGTGTCGGGGCCGTAGTGCCTGCGAACCTCGCTGACTTCCCACTTTATTGTCGCCCACTGCTTGGCGTCGGACGCCAGCAACGCTTCGATCTGGTTCTTCTCCGTGCTCAAGGCATCGAATTCCTTGCGGATTTCGAACTCTTCGAGCTTGCGCAGCGCCCTCAGGCGCATGTTGAGGATGGCTTCGGCCTGATTGTCGGTCAGGTCCCACCGCGCCATAATCGTACGCTTGGGTTCATCCTCCTCGCGGATGATGCGGATCACCTCGTCGATGTTGAGGTAAGCGATCAGATAGCCGCCAA
This sequence comes from Aminobacter sp. AP02, assembly GCF_003148805.1. GTDB lineage: Bacteria > Pseudomonadota > Alphaproteobacteria > Rhizobiales > Rhizobiaceae > Aminobacter. Next base: position 15,156 of record NZ_QGGX01000012.1, on the reverse strand, counting down.
GGATTTCGAGGCGCTTTTCGATCTCGCCGAGACGGAACTTCGAGCGGCGGACCAGCACCTCGCGCCGATGGTCCAGCCATTCGCGCAGCACGCCCTTGAGCGACAGCACGTTCGGCACCTTGCCACGCGACAGAACGTTCATGTTGAGCGGAAAACGGCTTTCGAGCTCGGTGAGCTTGTATAGCGATTCCATCAACAGGCCCGGATCGACGGTGCGGCTCTTGGGCACCAGCACGACGCGGATGTCTTCGGCACTCTCGTCGCGTATATCTTCGAGCAGCGGCAGCTTACGGGCGATCAACAGCTCGGCGATCTTCTCGATCAGCCGCGACTTCTGCACGCCATAGGGAATTTCCGTGACGACCAAGTTCCAGGTGCCCCTGCCCTGGTCTTCCTGCTGCCACATGGCGCGCATGCGGAAGCCGCCACGGCCTGTCTCGTAGGCGTTGACGATGGATACCCAATCGTCGTCGATACTGCCACCCGTAGGCAGATCAGGACCGCGGACCTTGCAGCCGAGGCGCAGTTCGGGATCGTCCTTGATACGTTCCCACTCACCCGGCGACGTCATCAGGTCCGTAACGGAAGCGTCCGGATTGTCGATGAGATAGAGGGCCGCACTGCAGAGCTCGGCCGCGTTGTGCGGCGGAATGGACGTCGCCATGCCGACGGCGATGCCTGAAGAACCATTGGCGAGCAGGTTGGGGAATGCCCCCGGCAGGACGACGGGTTCCTCGTCTTCCTCGTTGTAGGTCGGCCGGTAGTCGACAGCGTCTTCCGTGATGCCTTCGAGCAGCGAGACCGACACTTCGGTCATGCGCGCTTCGGTGTAGCGCATGGCCGCGGCACTATCGCCGTCGATATTGCCGAAGTTGCCTTGCCCATCGACGAGCGGATAGCGGACAGAAAAGTCCTGCGCCAAGCGCACCAGCGCGTCGTAGATCGACTGGTCGCCGTGCGGGTGGAACTTACCCATGACCTCGCCGACGATGCGCGCGCATTTGGCAAAACCCTGGTCCGGATTGAGCCTGAGCAGCCGCATGGCGTGCATGATGCGGCGATGGACCGGCTTCAGTCCGTCGCGTACGTCGGGCAGTGCCCGGTGCATGATCGTCGACAGCGCATAGGCCAGATAGCGCTCTTCGAGCGCCTTCTTCAGATCGACCGGTTCAATGTTGTCGCCGCTACCGTTTCCGGGCGGCAAAAGCGCTTTTCCCATGGGTTTTGACTAGCGGAACGCCTGATTCGCGACAAGGGCATTTGGCGAATGCAAGAGTGTCGCGGTGCCGCATGCGAACAAATTTGGTTTCAAGCCGACGACGTGGAAGCGGAGAACCAGCCCTTCACCATTCTTGCGTGTGCTGCGCGCAAGCGATTGCCTTTTCGCGCGAATTGCGGCCAATGTGGCAACAATGCCTTTATCCAGTCCAGTTCCTGACGGACAGGATAGGCGTGAACGAATCCTCACAGTCTCAGGGAACCATGATGACGCAATACCGCTCTGCATTCAGCAAGCTCGCTCTATCGACAGTCCTCTTCACGCTTCCGCTCAATGCAGCACTGGCTCAGGACGCCACCGCGGTCGCCGAGCGACTCAAGACGGTCCTGGCTGCGCAGAACATGACGCTCGGCTGGACCAGCGTAACGGGAGACGCTTCCAACGCCGTACTCGAAGGGGCGAGCATTGCGGTGGTCGGCGAAGGCAAGCCGTTTTCGATCGGCAAGGTCACCCTCAGCGGCATCACCGAAGAGAACCGTGGCTACAAGATCGAGACCGTCTCCACCGAGCCCTACAGCTTCAGCGAAGGCACGGCTAAGATCGAAGTCAGCCCGCTGACGCTCGGCAATGTAACACTGCCGGCCACCGACTCGACCGATCTGCTCGCGTCGTTCTTGATGTACGAAACCGCAAACCTAGACAATGTCAGCGTCAAGATCGGCGACAAGCAAGCCTTCCAGATGACGAACTTCCAGGCTGAGGTGACGCCGCCCGTCGATGGAAAAGCCATGGAATTCACCGGTTCGGCCGAGAAATTCACCGCAGATCTCAGCCTTGTCGAAGATCCGCAGTCCAAGGCAGCCATCGATGCGCTCGGCTACCAGAACATCAGCGGCAACTTCCAGATGGAGGGTAGCTGGCAGCCGACCGACGGCCGCATGGCGCTGACGAGCTACGACGTCACCGTCGACAACGCCGGCACGCTCGGCATGACCTTCGACCTGGGCGGCTACACGCTCGATTTCCTCAAGTCGGTGCAGGAACTGCAAAAGAAGATGGCCGCGCAGCCGGAAGGCAGCGACGACTCGGCTCAGGGCCTCGCCATGCTCGGCCTGATGCAGCAGTTGACCTTCAACGGCGCGACCGTTCGTTTCGACGACGATTCGGTGACCAACAAGGTTCTGGAGTATCTGGCCAAGCAGCAGAACATGACCGCCAAGGACATTGCCAACCAGGCCAAGGCGATCGTGCCGTTCCTGATGATGGAGCTCAACAATCCGGAGCTGGCGACCCAGGTGACGTCGGCGGTCACGGCTTATCTCGACAACCCGAAGTCGATCGAGATCGCCGCCAAGCCCGCCTCCCCGGTTCCGTTCGCACTTTTGGCCGCAAGCGGCATGTCGAACCCAAAGGACCTGCCCAAGACGCTCGGCCTGACGGTTACCGCCAACCAGGATTGATCCTGGTTGCTACGCCCCTAAATGAAAAAAGCCCGGCAGCGATGCCGGGCTTTTTTGTGAGTCGAAAGAGTCGCTTGTGCGAACTTCCTAAGCTTCTTTCTTAGCTACCGCGATGCGCAGCGAAAGCTCGCGCAGCTGCTGCGGGGTGGCCTCGGCGGGCGCGTTCATCAACAGGTCCTGGGCCTGCTGGTTCATCGGGAACAGCGTCACTTCGCGCAGGTTCTTTGCACCGACAAGCAACATGATCACGCGGTCGACACCCGCGGCCATGCCACCATGCGGCGGCGCGCCATACTGGAAGGCGCGATAGAGACCTCCGAACTGCTCTTCGACTTCTTCACGCGACTTGCCGGTCAGTTCGAAAGCCTTGACCATCAGTTCGGGCAGCTGGTTGCGGATCGAGCCGGAAGCGATCTCGAAGCCGTTGCAGACCATGTCGTACTGATAAGCCTTGATGGTCAGCGGATCCTGATTGTTCAGCGCTTCGAGACCGCCCTGCGGCATCGAGAACGGGTTGTGGGCGAAATCGATCTTCTTTTCTTCTTCCAGCCATTCGTAGAACGGGAAGTCGATGATCCAGCACAACTCGAAACGATCGCGGTCGACGAGGTTCAGTTCCTCGCCGGCGCGGGTGCGGGCAGCACCGGCGAACGAGACGAACTTCTTTGGATCGCCGGCGACGAAGAACGCCGCGTCACCATCCGACAGGCCGAGCTGCTGACGGATCGCCTCGGTGCGCTCCTCGCCAATGTTCTTGGCGATGGGACCAGCGCCTTCGAGCTTGTCGCCTTCCTTGCGCCAGAAGATGTAGCCGAGGCCCGGCTGGCCCTCGCCCTGTGCCCAGGAGTTCATGCGGTCGCAGAACGCACGCGAACCGCCGGTCCTGGCCGGGATGGCCCAGACCTCGACCTTCGGGTTCGAGGCGATCATGCCCGCGAACACCTTGAAGCCCGAGCCGTCAAAGTGCGTGGTGACTTCCTGGATCTCGATCGGGTTGCGCAGGTCCGGCTTGTCGGTGCCATAGGTGCGCAGCGCCGTATCGTAAGGAATGCGGCGGAACTGCTGGGTGACCGGCTTGCCATCGGCAAACTGTTCGAACACGCCACGCATCACCGGCTCCATCGTGTTCCAGACGTCTTCCTGGGTCACGAAGCTCATTTCGAGGTCGAGCTGGTAGAATTCGCCCGGCAGGCGATCGGCGCGCGGGTCTTCGTCACGGAAGCACGGCGCGATCTGGAAGTAGCGGTCAAAGCCAGCGACCATCAGAAGCTGCTTGTACTGCTGCGGCGCCTGCGGCAGCGCGAAGAACTTGCCCGGATGGATGCGGCTGGGCACCAGGAAGTCACGCGCGCCTTCCGGCGACGACGCAGTCAGGATCGGCGTCGAATATTCGGTGAAGCCTTCGTCGGTCATGCGCTTGCGCATTTCGGCGATGATCTTGGTGCGGGCGACGATGTTTTTGTGCAGCGTTTCCCGGCGAAGATCGAGGAAGCGGTACTTCAGGCGAATGTCTTCGGGATATTCAGGCTCGCCGAAAACCGGCAGCGGCAGCTCCTTGGCGGCCGACAGGACTTCGATTTCCTTGGCAAAGACTTCGATCTCGCCGGTCGGGAGGTTGCCGTTGACGGCCTCCGCCATGCGCGCCTTGACCTCGCCGTCGACGCGGATGACCCACTCGCCGCGCACGGTCTCTGCGACCTTGAAGGCAGGCGAATCGGGATCGGCGACGATCTGGGTCAGGCCGTAGTGATCGCGCATGTCGATGAACAGCAGGCCCCCGTGATCTCGCACGCGGTGCACCCAGCCGGACAAGCGAACGGCTGAACCGACGTCGGATTTCCTCAATTGAGCGCAGGTGTGGCTGCGGTAACGGTGCATGGCAAATGTTCCGGTTTGGGCTGTTGTCACGTGACGCCGGGGCGACAGCTGCACCCAGGCCGAAATTTGGCGCGAAAAGCGCATGCGTGCCCGGTTTTGTCAAGGTTGCGCCACCGGCAAGCAGGCAATCGACTTATGCACAGAGCCTTTTTTCAGCCAGACGCTGCAATGTCCTGGCAGGAAATCCTCGATGCGCCCGAACTCCTCATATCGCAGGCGGTTGGGGAAGTCCGGTGCCTGGCTGGAAGCTGAGCGAATCGTGGCAGACACCAGCATAACCATGCTCGCAGGCTGCTTGCTCGGCCATTTTCAGCAGCCATGAATATTCCGGTGCACTTTGAGACCCGCCGATGCATGTCCATCGTCGCTCCAGAGGCAATACGTTGGCGCAGCCGACGGATTATGTCGCGCCAGTGGCTGTCTGGCATTGACCGATGAGCATAACTATAGCCAAGTCACGTTTTATCGCGTTGTCGAATGTCCTCCATCCGCCCCCTCATCCCACTCCTGATCACCGCCGGCATCCTGTTGGGCGGCAACGGCCTGCAAAGCACCTTGATTGCGCTGCGCGGCGCGCAGGAGGGCTTTACGGCGTCGACCATCGGTTTGATGGGCACATTCTACTTCATCGGCTTTTTGCTCGGCTGCCTGTTCATCACTCGCATCATGAAGGCTGTCGGCCATGTCAGGGCATTCGCGGCACTCGCCGCCATCGCGGCGTCGGCTACCCTGACGCTGGTGCTGGTCATCGATCCGGTGATGTGGTCGGTCATACGCTTTGCCACCGGCTTCTGCTTTGCCGGGCTGTTTACGGTCATGGAAAGCTGGCTCAATTCGGGCGTTTCCAACCATGACCGCGCCAGGGTGCTTGCCATCTACCGCATCATCGACATCGGTTCGGTCACCGGTGCGCAATTCATGATACCGGTCTTCGGCGCGGGTGGCTTCACCATCTTCGCTATCATGTCGATCATGATCACACTGTCGCTCGTGCCGGTATCGCTCGGCGATCGGTCCAATCCGACACCGCCAGAAGACGTCAAGCTCGACCTCAAGCGTGCCTGGCTGATCTCGCCGCTCGGCAGCATCGGCTGCATCTTCGTCGGCATCACCAACAGCGCTTTTCGAACCCTGAGCCCGATCTATGCCGAGCAAATCGGATTGTCGGTCACCGATGTCGTCACCTTCGTCAGCGTCGGCATCATTGGCGGCGCCTTGATCCAGTATCCGCTCGGCTACATGTCCGACCTGTGGGATCGCCGCATGGTGCTGCTGGTCACCACGTTTGGCGCGATGGCTTCGGCGCTGATGCTGGTCTTTTTGGCCGGCAATTCACCGCTGGCCAATTTTGTGCTCATCTTCATCTTCGGCTCGTTTGCCATGCCGCTTTATTCGCTGTCGGCGGCGCATGCCAATGACCGGGCCGAAAAGGGCGAGTTCGTCCTGGTGAATGCCGCATTGATGCTGTTCTACTCGGTCGGAGCCATTGCCGGCCCGTTCGTGGCCTCGATCGTCATGGAGCAGTTTGGTCCGCACGCGCTGTTCAGCTTCAGCGCTGCGGTCTATGTCGTGTTCGTGGCTGTCATCGTCTACCGCATGGGATCGCGCTCACCGGTGCCTGCCGGCCATCGCGGCCGCTTCATCGCGTTGCTGAGAACTTCACCTATCTTCGCGCGCCTTGCCCGCAGAAACGGGCCAACCAACAGTTCGGACGCCGGCTAGACTTTCCGTGCTGGCGCTACAGGTCCTTGACGAAAGGTCGCCTGACTGAAATGGAAAGATAACGCGTTCTGACAAAAGCAATATTATGCATGTAATAACGACCCAGGACGAACTCGAAACCGTCATTGCCGCTCTCGAAAAATCCAACTTCGTCACGGTAGACACCGAGTTCATTCGCGAAACCACTTTCTGGCCGGAACTCTGCCTCATCCAGATGGCAGCGCCCGGCGTATCAGCGCTGATTGACCCACTCGCGCCCGGCCTTGATCTCAAGCCGTTCTTTTCGCTGATGGCCAATGAGGCCGTGACCAAGGTCTTTCACGCCGCCCGGCAAGACATCGAAATCGTCTTTCACCTTGGCGGCCTGATCCCCCATCCGGTGTTCGACACCCAGGTCGCGGCGATGGTCTGCGGTTTCGGCGACAGCGTCTCTTACGAACAGATCGTCCAGAAGATCACCGGCGGACGCATCGACAAGTCGTCGCGATTCACCGACTGGCGCCATCGGCCGCTGTCGGAAAAGCAGCTCGATTACGCGCTCGCCGACGTGACCCACCTGGTCGAAGTCTATCAGCATCTCGTCGCCGAGCTTGAGCGCGAAGGCCGCGCACACTGGCTCAACGAAGAGATGGAGGTGCTGACCTCTCGCGAAACCTACGATCCGCATCCCGAAGACGCCTGGAAGCGGCTGAAGATGCGCCTGCGCAAGCCACAGGAACTGGCCATAGTCCAGGCGGTCGCTGCCTGGCGAGAGCGCGAAGCGCGGGAACGCAATGTGCCGCGCGGGCGCGTGCTGAAGGACGATGCCATCTACGAGATAGCGCAGCAGGCACCGCGCGATGCCACCGCACTGTCACGACTGCGCACCACGCCCAAGGGCTGGGAGCGGTCGTCATCGGCCACGGCACTGCTGGCCGTCGTCACCGCGGCACTCGACATGCCGCGCGAGCAGATGCCCAGGCTGCCCAAGACGTTCCAGCCGCCGGAAGGCTCAAGCGCTGCGGCCGAGCTGCTCAAGGTGCTGTTACGCCTGGTTTCGGAGAAGGAAGGCGTAGCCCCCAAAGTGCTCGCCTCGGGCGACGACATCGACCGTATCGCCGCCGAAGGCGAGGCCGCCGACGTCCCGGCCCTTCAAGGCTGGCGCCGCTCGGTATTCGGCGAGACCGCACTCAAGCTGGTTCGCGGCGAAATCGCCCTCCGCTTCGACAAACGCAAAATCGCAGTGTTCGAAATCAAGGCCTGAACTGGCGCGGCTCGTTCGCCGCGCCACCGACTGCGTCTAGGCCTGGATCGACTTACCGCCTTCGTTGTGCCGCCAGCACGAACGCCCCCAGTGCCACGACTGGCACAACAAGCAAGGCGAACTTGGCGACGATCAGTCCGGAGGCAAGAGCCATTGACCTGCTGCCGGCCGAGGGCGGATCCGAAAGCATGCGCGCGACAACGATGTTCTGAGCATAATCGGCAATCGTGTATGGCAACACCAAAACGAGCGCCGTGACCGAGCGCATGGTGTGGCTCAGAGCTGCAAAGCGCGGCAGCTGCTCGCCGGCTTTCAGGATCAGACTGGCGAGCGTCAGTGACAGCAGTGCGGGGAACACCAAATCGAAGGTCAGGTAGTGCCAGACAAGAATGGCCTCGGCACCCCGACGTCCGAGCGCGGCGATCCAGGCGAAACCTTCGGTCTCGGAAAAGCCCAGAAACCGCAGGTCAAGCGATGTCAAACCGCCGCTCAGCCTGCGGAAATAAAGAAACTCCATTGCGATCATGGCGATGAACATCACCGCCGTGGCAAAACTCAGAGCCGCCGCGTGACGCCGCAGCCTTACGGTCATTCGCCTCATACCCCGCCGGGGTAATTCGGGCTTTCGCGGGTGATGGTCACGTCGTGGGCGTGGCTCTCGCGCAGGCCAGCATTGGAAATGCGCACGAAGGTGGCACGCTCGCGGAAATCGGCAAGATCGCGCCCGCCGACATAACCCATCGCAGCCTTGAGGCCGCCCGCCAGCTGATGCAGCACGCCGGCCACGGGACCCTTGTAAGGCACCTGCCCCTCGATGCCCTCAGGCACCAGCTTGAGCGTGTCGCGAACCTCGGCCTGGAAGTAGCGGTCGGCCGAGCCGCGCGCCATCGCGCCCACGGAGCCCATGCCGCGATAGGCCTTGAACGAGCGGCCCTGGTGCAGATAGACCTCGCCCGGGCTTTCCTCAGTGCCGGCGAGCAACGAGCCGATCATGGCCGCGCCAGCGCCTGCGGCCAGCGCCTTGGCCAGATCGCCCGAATACTTGATGCCGCCGTCGGCAATCACGGTTACGCCCGCCTTCTGAGCAGCCTCGACGGCAGACATGATAGCCGACAGCTGCGGCACGCCGACACCGGCGACGATGCGCGTGGTGCAGATCGAGCCCGGCCCGATGCCGACCTTGACGGCGTCGGCACCAGCATCGATGAGCGCCTGGGCGCCGTCGGCGGTGGCGACGTTGCCGGCCATGATGCGTACGGAATTGGAGATCTTCTTGGCGCGGGCGACAGCGTCGAGCACGCGCTGCGAATGGCCATGCGCGGTGTCGATGACGAGCAGGTCGACGCCCGCATCGATCAGGCGCTCGGCACGCTCGAAGCCGTCATCGCCAACGCTGGTGGCGGCCGCCGCCCGCAGGCGTCCCTGACCGTCCTTGGACGCATTCGGGTTGAGCTGAGACTTCTCCATGTCCTTGACGGTGATAAGGCCGACGCAATTGCCGTTCTTGTCGACGACGAGCAGCTTTTCGATGCGGTGCTGGTGCAAGAGCCGCTTGGCCTCGTCCTGCTCGACCGTCTCCTTGACGGTGATCAGGTTTTCGCGGGTCATCAACTCGTAGACTTTCTGCGCCGGGTCAGAGGCAAAGCGCACGTCGCGGTTGGTCAGGATACCGACGAGACGCCCGGTCTTTTGTCCACCGGTACCGCCGTTTTCGACGACCGGGATACCCGAAATGCCATGCGCCCGCATCAGCGCACGAGCATCGGCCAGGGTTGCGTCAGGACCGATGGTAACCGGGTTGACCACCATGCCCGATTCGAACTTCTTGACCTGGCGGACCTGCTCGGCCTGTTCAGCCGGGGTGAAGTTGCGATGGATAACGCCAATGCCGCCAGCCTGGGACATGGCGATGGCAAGCCGCGCTTCCGTGACGGTGTCCATTGCCGCCGAAATGATCGGAATGTTGAGGTCGATATCGCCGGCAATGCGGGTGCGGATGTCGGTCTCGCCAGGCATGACCTCGGAATGACCGGGCTGCAGCAGCACGTCGTCAAAGGTCAACGCCAGAGCGCCGGTGGAGGATTCGATGATTTTTGCCATGGCCAACCTCGGAATGCATGAAAGGGCGCTGGAACCATTGGTATGCAGCGCCGACTCGTCTTTTCCCTTTCAGGATTGGCGGTGGCTGGTAACACGTCTTCGCCCCGATGAAAAGCACGTGATGAAGGCCAATCGCCGCAGTTCGCGCCGGAACGCCCTGCCGAGACCTTGCGTTATGCAGGCGAGGTCAGTAGCTCGACTGACTGGCCTTCAGAAGCGGCAGGTCCTGGCAGCGGACAGGCTGGCATATCCATGCTAACCCAGCAAGACGGCTGAGCGAGCGGCCGCTGTGATAGATTTGATGCCGGACGCTTTCGTTGAATAGAACCACGCCGCTGATCCTTGCCGTCGCCTTGTTCATGGAAAACATGGACTCGACCGTCATTGCCACATCATTGCCGGCGATCGCGACCGACATAGGCACGAGCCCGATAGCGCTCAAGCTCGCATTGACGGCCTATCTGGTTTCGCTCGCCATCTTCATTCCGATCAGCTCGTGGATGGCCGACCGCTTCGGCGCCAAACTGGTGTTCCGCGTGGCGATCGGCGTATTCATGCTCGGCTCCATTGCCTGTGCCATGTCGGGTTCACTCGGCGAATTCGTGCTCGCCCGCTTCCTCCAGGGCATGGGCGGTTCGATGATGACGCCGGTGGCACGTCTGGTTCTGGTGCGCACGACGGAAAAGAGCGGACTGGTCGCCGCCATGGCGACACTGACCATCCCCGCACTTGTCGGCCCACTGATCGGGCCGCCGGTCGGCGGCTTCATCACCACCTTCTTCACCTGGCACTGGATCTTCCTGATCAACATTCCGATCGGCGTCATCGGCATCTGGCTGTCGGGGATTTTCCTGCCCGAGATACCACCCGAGGCGACACGGCCCATCGACGTGCCCGGCTTCTTCTTGTCGGCGATCGCGGCATCGGGCGTGGTCTTCGGCCTGTCGGTGGTCAGCCTGCCGGCATTGCCGCCGAGCGTCGGTGCCGTCGCCATCGCCATCGGCGTGGTCTCGGGCTTGCTTTATGTCCGCCATGCCCGCACCGCTCCCTACCTGCTGCTGGACCTCAGGCTCTTCGCCAACCCGGTTTTCCGCACCGCCATCGTTGGCGGCTCGCTGTTTCGCGTCGGCGTCGGCGCGGCACCGTTCCTCCTGCCTCTGCTGTTTCAGCTCGGCTTCGGCCTTTCACCGTTCCAGTCGGGCATGATCACCTTCGCCACCGCAGCGGGCGCGTTGTCGATGAAGTTCGTCGCGCCCAAGATCCTGAAGACGGTCGGCTTTCGCACAGTGCTGATGATCGCATCGGTGGTGTCAGCGGGCTTGATGGCCGCCAACGCGCTGTTCACGCCGCAGACGCCCTATCTGGTGATCCTTTCGGTGCTGTTTTTGGCAGGCTTCCTGCGCTCGTTGTTCTTCACCTCGTCGAACGCCCTGGTCTTCAGCGACATAGAAGCTGCCCAGAGCGGCCAGGCCACGGCCATCTCGGCGGTGGCGCAACAGACATCGGTTGCGCTGGGCGTGGCAATGGGCGGTGGCGCGCTTGAAATCTGGTCGCTGACTACCGGTCAACCGATCGGTGGCGCGGGCTTCACCTTCGCCTTCCTGACGGTGGCCGCCATTTCGCTGCTGCCAGCGTTCATGTATGCGCGCATGGCTCCGGACGCCGGCAAGGCCATCTCCGGACACCGCCTGCCGCGGAACACGGCAGACGAGCCGCAGCAGCTATGAGGCTTCTGGCTCGGACCTGCCCTTGAAGTCCTTGGCAAGCAGGTAAAGCTCGGCCGATTCGTCGCGGGACGCCGGCGGCTTGACGTGATGAACCGTACGGAAATTCTGCTTGAGCAGCGTCAACAGCTCGGCTTCGGTCCCACCTTGAAACGTCTTGGCCAGAAAGTGGCCGCCTGGCTTCAGCACCGAAATGGCGAAATCGGCGGCAACCTCGCACAGGTGCATGGTACGGATATGGTCGGTACGGCGATGCCCGGTCGTCGGCGCGGCCATGTCGGACAGTACGAGGTCAGGGGCGCCGCCAAGCGCTTCCGACAGTCGTGCCGGGGCGTCGTTGTCGAGGAAATCCATCAGCAGCACGGGCGCGCCGGGCACAGCGTCCATCTCGAGATAATCGATGCCTACGACATGCGGATTTTCAGCCGTCGAGTTGGTGCGGGCCGCCGCCACCTGGCACCAGCCACCAGGGGCCGCACCCAGATCGATGATCTTCATGCCGGACTTGAGCAGATGATGCTTGTCGTCGATCTCGATCAGCTTGTAGGCCGCGCGCGAGCGATAGCCATCGGCCTTGGAGCGCTGGACATAAGGGTCGTTCATGTGGCGTTCGAGCCACCGGCGCGACGATTCCTTGAGCCCGTGCTTCTTCTTGATCTTGGTGCGGAGCACACGGGTCGCGCCCGCACCTACCGCTGGTTTTGGTTTCTTGGTCATGTGCGCTGTCCGTTCCGCCAGTTGCGGCGCCACACGCCGTCGTCGGCCATCAATTCGCTCAAAATGCCTTCGCGCAAGCCCCGATCGGCAACGCGCAGCCGCTCCGACGGCCAAACCGCGCGAATGGCCTCCAAAATGGCGCAGCCGGCCAAAACGAGGTCGGCCCGGTCGGCGCCGATGCAAGGGTTTGCCACGCGCTGGTGAAAGTCCCAGCCGAGCACCTTTTCGACCATCTGGTCGACGCTTGTGCCGTCCATCCACAATCCGTCGACGCGACGGCGATCGTAGCGGTCGAGTTCGAGGTGGACGCCAGCAAGCGTGGTCACCGTGCCCGACGTTCCCAGCAAATGGAATTTCGGGCTCGACACGATATGGCTGAGCCGGTCGCGTCCGTCAAACGAGCGCAGGCGGCCAGCGACGTCCTCGACCATCGCGGCAAAGATCTCGCGCGTGACGGTGCGGCCGCCGAAACGTTCGGCGAGCGAGACCACCCCCACCGGAAGCGAGGTCCAGGAGACGATGTGATTCGCCAGCCGCGGCGAACGATGACGCGACACATCGATCAGCGCGATCTCCGATGAGCCGCCGCCAATGTCGAACAGCACTACCCCGTCGGTATCGCGCTCAACCAGCGAGCCGCAGCCGGATACGGCAAGCCGTGCTTCGGTCTGGCGGTCGATGATCTCAAGCTTCAGCCCCGCCTCGCGCTCGACGCGATCGATGAACTCCGCGCCATTTGCAGCCGTACGGCAGGCTTCGGTCGCTATCAGCCGGGCCTTCTTGATCTTGCGATTGCGCAACTTGTCGCTGCAGACCTTGAGCGCTTCGACCGCCCGGTCCATCGCCGGCTGGCTCAACCGCCCCGAGGCCGACAGCCCCTCGCCCAACCTCACGATACGCGAAAAGGCATCGATCACCCGGAACTGGCCGGGTCTTCCGGGCACGGCGACGAGCAACCGGCAATTGTTGGTGCCGAGATCCAGCGCGGCAAATACCGGCAACTCCGAAGTCGGCAGACGGCGCGGTTGCTCGACCTGCTCCTGCCTTGCAGCAGGGCTTGGCATGGCCGGCGCGACGCTCGGCCGGGTCAGCGCCTGCGGGCTGGTCAGATCAGCCTGCGCGCCGCCGGCCTGAGCACCATCGCGCGCAAAAACCTTGCGTCCGCGTCGGCGCTTGCGCCTCTTCCTGGTCTTTCCATTATGTTGCGCAGCGTCCCCATTGCCGTGACCGTTTACCGGTCGCGCGGCGGCCTTGCGGCCTTTCTGAGATCGGCCCGCGCCGTGAGGCGCCGAAACATTCCCAGGGACACCCGCATCCGACGCACCAGCGTCGGGTTCGCGGTCCTTCACCTTGCAACTTCCTTCTCGCGCCGCGCGAACCTTTTCGGACGCTGCAGGCGCATGTCATCTTGTGTTGCCGGCAGAGTATCAGCGCGCGGGCGGATCACCAAGGCCCGCGCGGGCGGAAATTTAAGTCGCCTCAATTCACGTCGCGCCGACCCTGCAGCCGAAATCCGTGCTTCGGGTTGAAGTGCCGGCGTCGATGGGGCAAAGCTGAAAGACGAACCGGACATGCGAGCGGACGCATATCCAACGCGAGGCATCGAAACGCCAGACCGAAAGGAACTGCCTAGCGCTACGCATGAGAATCAAAGACTTTATCTGGCCCGTCATCGGGCTTGGCGCCGTCGCCGTTTCTGCCTGGCTGCTTTACCACGAGTGGCGCGAAATCTCCCTCGACGATGTCTGGAGCGGCCTCACAGCCATCCCCTTGCATGGATGGCTGCTTTCGGCCCTCAGTTCCATCGTCGCCTATGCCGCCCTTGCCGGCTATGACCACATAGCGCTTCTGCATCTGGGCAAACGCGTATCGTGGTTCTTCGTCACCGTCTGCTCCTTCACCACCTACGCGCTGTCGCACAACATCGGTGGTTCGGTGTTTTCGGGCGCTGTCATCCGCTATCGCGCCTATGCCACCAAGGGCCTCAGCGGCCAGGAAGTCGGGATACTGGTCGGCATATGCTGGTTCACCTTCGTGCTGTCGAGCGTTTTCGTCGGCGCCGTAGTGATTCTGCTCGAACCGCGCCTGCTCGACCGCTACACCGAAGGCAATTACGAAGGATGGTGGATCGCACTCGGCATCGCCATGCTGGCGTTTGTCGGCGCTTATGTATTTGGCAGCTGGCTGCATCTGAAGCCGCTCGCCATCCGCAGCTTCCGCCTGCACTATCCTGCACTGCCAATCGTGGCGCGCCAGCTGATCATCGGCCCGCTGGAGATTCTCGCGGCCGCCGCGATCATCTATTTCGCCCTGCCGAGCGAGCACAATCCGGGCTACATCATCGTGCTTGGCATCTTCCTTTTTTCCTTTGCCGTGGCGCAGGCCTCGCATGCGCCAGGCGGGCTCGGCGTGCTCGAGGTCGTCTTTCTCACCGGCCTTTCGGAAATGGATCCTGCAGCAGTTCTGGCCGCCCTTTTGGTTTTCCGGCTTTTCTACCTCATCATCCCTCTTGTCCTCGGCGTCATCGCGGTGCTTGCCTTCGAGCATTCGCAGTTCGGACGCAACGATAAGCAAGGCGAAGTGTGAAAACCGAAAATTGCCGCGTCGAACGGGGTTGACTATTTCCCGGCGGTGGCTACAAGGCGCGCACCGGCGGCGTTGTCGAGACAGCGTCGCGGCCGAAGCGAAAAGTCGGCCTGCTGGGGAATAGGTTAACGGTAGACCCACGGACTCTGACTCCGTTAGTCCTGGTTCGAATCCAGGTTCCCCAGCCAGCACTCTTTTTATTAATAGAATCAGACACTTAGAAAACATTAGCGAACGCTAAGTGTTACAGCTCTGTGGTTGCCCCACATGGACCTTCACGGGTTTCACTCAACCACCTTCCACTGATATTTACCGGCGCAACTTAGCTTCTCGTATTGACCGGGAACGCCGTTCCGCACGAATCTGCCCCACGCGGTCCCGTAAGGCCATTGACCTGTGCTCTGACCCCCGAAAACTGGACCGTTCAGAATTGGAGTTTTCCGCTGTAGTTTCCCGGTTGGGAGAGGAGCGGAGAGCGATGAAGGCATCGAAGTTTTCGGACGTACA